>JAIMAG010000033.1 GCA_023512135.1 Terriglobia bacterium
GCAGATTGCATTTGAATAGAGTTCAATGAGTTTATCATCATCTACCCTACCCATAAATTTTATTTTACCGGAATTTTTTACATCAGTTAATATTTTTTTGCTATCTTTTCCAAATATTTTATCATTTATTCCTCCGACGATGTATAATTTAATATTATCATAATTTAGTAATTGAAAAGCTTTTATGAGGCGAATAAAGTTTTTATGATAGGCTATAGACGAAACGCCAAGAATATACCTTTCTTTAGTATTAAGCTTTCTTGATGAAAATTTTTCACTTATGCCATTGTAAATTACCGATATCTTATTTTCATTAATACCATAATAATGAGCTATTTCTCTTTTTGAAAATTCGCTTACGGTTATAATATGTTTTGAGTGCTTTACCATTAACGGAAAAATGAACTCATAATACCTTTTATAATTATAATTATAGCTTACAGGATACTTTAAATGTATAATATCGTGTATTGTTACAATTTTATTCTCATAAAAGACGGGTAAACTATTAGAAAAACCTAATACTAATGGATTCCCTTTTGATTTTAAAAATTTTAATAAAGATATCTGATCCCACAACTGACCTTTAAATATTCCTATCTTTTTAACTTGTAAAAAGGTTGAAGCCTCATGATGAACAATATTTTGTGGAGAAATAAATTTAATGTTATATTCTGTATTTAATTTTTTAATTGCCTTACTAAGTTCAATACCATATCGTTGGACCCCAGTAATATCCTGGGTCAAAAACCTTGAAGCAATATAGATATCTTTCTTCATATGGATATAAATCCTCCTTTAACCCAACATATCTTATCCGATGGATTTTATTTTCTTATATAGCCTATAGAAATTGACTAAGAAAGGTAAAATTGTTTTATTTAAAATAATATTTGATTCTAAGATATTTCTAATTTCTAACCTAAGGACAGTAAAAAGATTAATCTCAAAATGAATTTTTTCTATAGCTTTATCATATTCATTATCTGTAGATATTTCTAATGTGTGAAATAATGGAAATTCTAATTCATGTAGCTCAAGCTCTTTGATGTGTTTAGGAACACCCCACTTAGTAGTAGTAGCATCAGAAGTATATCCAATGTTAAGAATTAGATTCCTAGTAGGAACAACTGCCAACATTCCTCTTTGCATCATTTTAAATGTAAATTGAATGTCCCATGTTACATGTGGGTTATTATGAATAAAATCAAAAATATTTTCCCAATAATGTCTTACTAATTTATCCTCTTTAAAAACATCAAGTAAAAAATCAGTTCTTTTTAATTGGGGCCAATCTTTTGTGTAGATATCTTGATATTGCCAGCGATCCCTCCATGTTGCCCAACCCCATTTTAAATCATATTTAGAAAAAAAATAGCTATAGGGATAATTTTTGTCTTTCCGGAAAGGATTAAAACCTTGTATGACTCCAATTCTTTTATTATCTCTATAATAATCTAGTAAGTCGTTACAAAAGTTAAAAAAACTAATAGATGGTAAGCAATCATCTTCTAATATAATACCACAATCTTCTTCTGAAAAGAACCAACTTATAGCATCGTGAACTCCTAGGCCAAGGCCCATATTATTCTCTCTAAATTTTGTTTTTATATCACAATCCCAATTTATATTATTTATTATAAAATTTCTTACCTGTAGAACTTTTTCTTTATCCGTATTATTGTTTGGGCCGTCGGAAGCAATATATAACTTTAAAGGCTTTATCCGTTTAATTTGTTCAAAAACCTTTCTTGTAGCATCAAACCTTTTAAATACAATAAATAATATAGGCTTTACAAATTGTTCCATTAAAAATCCTCCTCAAGAATTTTTTTTAATGAATTATATATGTTTGAGATTACTAAATCACTATCAAATCTTTTTGAAGATTTAGATATTTCCTCTGGACTACTAAATTGCAATTTGCCTTCTATGATATCATTTACAACTTTTATAAAATCATTAATATCACCTTCCTTAAATAAATACCCGTTCACACCTGGAATCACAATATCTTTTGGTCCAGATTTACAGTCTGATGATATAACGGGTACTCCCCTCTGGTTTGCTTCAACAAGAACCATAGGAAAACCTTCCCATCTTGATGTTAACATTAATGCTGTCACTTCATTAATGTTTTTATATGGATCTTTTCTAAATCCTAACCATTCTATCCTGTCTGATATATCTAGCTTATGAGCTAATTTTTGTAACATTTTTTCATCTTTTCCAGTACCAACTATAATTAATTTCCATTGTTTATTTTTTATTAATGCTAATCCTTTTAATAAAAAAGAAATATTTTTTTGATTATCGCTTAATCTACCAATATATAAAAAAATATTCGATTTAGATCTCATAATTAGCTGTCCTTCATAATTTTGTAATGGATTATAAACCATAAAAATTTTTGCTTCTGGATTTATATACTTAATAAAATTAGATATATCAGAAGAAATTGTGAGGTGCGCATCTGGTAAAACTAAGGATTCAAGAATTTCATTTTTGTAAATAATTCGTGTAAAATAATTATTTAAATATCCCATAAGACTACCATGATCCCAATAAATAATTTTTTTATTCACATTCCTATTTTTTAATAGGAAATAAACAGTTGAAATCAACAAAGGATCTGTTACAATAATAATATCCGAATTAGTAATGGAATATATATGTTTCTCTAATGTAAAATAATTAATCAGCAATTTCTTACCAAATAATTTTTTCTTAACAATATAAAAACAATATTGAGTTTTATCTTTATAATCAGATTCTCTAGATATATTATAAGTCTTAAAATCATCATAAATAGGTCCATCAAGTAAACATTGATAGTGAGGAGCAGAAATTAAAGAAAAATTACAATCAAATTTTTTTGTTAATACATTAAGTACTATTTCAAGTACCCGTTCATAACCACCATAAATAGAGAATGTATTATTTGATATTAACGTTATTTTCATTCATTCACTCCCTTGAATAATTCAGCTACCAAAGATAAAATAACATATAAAAAAGGTAAATAAAAAGCTACTTTTACAGTTTGAGCCAATGGCATAAATAACAAATCTCTAGGTAAAAAGGCAATATATTGCATAAAAGTAAAAATAATTAATTTATTGAAAATAGTAGTATATTCAAAATAACTAAATAATCTACTTATTAAAAATCCGAGTACAAAAGAAAAAAAACATGCAAATGGAATGCCACCTAATAAGTAGGCTTCAGCTAAATAAGTTGACCCTACTCCATAACCATGTAAAAACCCATCATAATTAATTTTTATCATTAAATCTGTTGCAAAAGAATTCCCTGGTGTACCTCCTAATTTTGTAAAAATAGCAAGAAAAGGTTCAATCACTAAATAGTGAAATATTCTTGGTGCAAACTCATGTCTAAATTCAATAGCCATTGCTGTTACATAATAAGATACTCCTTGTTGTTTAAAGAATAAAAAAATAGGATTATTATTAAAAATATCTATTAAATTTATTTGGATACCTTCTCTAAATAACGAAATCATCAATCCAAAAATAGAAATTATAGATATAAGGACAAATAATGACTTATAAGAAATATGATTATTAAATTTTTGTTTATAAAATAAAAGAAAAGTTAACCAAAAGGTGAAAAAACTTCCTCTAAATCCTGAAAATAAGAGAGAAAGTGTAATTATAAAGAAAGGCAAGGAAATAAATAAAATATTTTTTTTCTTTCTTTCTAATAAGAAAAAGCATAAAAATGCTAAAGGAGTAATAAAACTAATAGCTCTTGGTATATATCCAACTTGTTCTAAGTAATCAGATGTTTGATAGAAAGCAATATAACCATACTTTAGAAAGAAACTAAAATAATTTAATTGTTTATAAACATAGAAAGGTAAAGTAAGAAAATATATTATCAGAAAAAAAAACTTAATTCTGTTAAGGAAATGATTAGAATAGATGCTAAAGTTTTTATCCTTTACTATAGATTTTTTTCCAAAATAACCACCAATAAGCGTGAACCAGTAACTTAAAGAAATTAATAAAAACGTCAATCTTATAGCTGTCTCAGTTAAGGAAAAATTTGCACCCATTAACCACACGTAAGAATAATCGTCGTAATCTCCAAAAATTATCAATCCACCTTGAAAAAGTGTAAGAGTACCTAAAAAGATAAATATAGGATGCCAGTATTTACCAAAAAGTTTAAAATAAAAAACAAAAACAAGTAAAATATTAACTATAAATAAATATTTAATTTCTCTTATATTAATAAAGGAATAACCAAATATATTAACAATTATAATGAAAGAAATTAAGAAAAGGTAAAATACTAAGTTATTTACGCCTTTTAAATATCCTGCACTTTTGTGGCTATATCTATCTAACGACTCCAATTCTTTCAAGCTCTTTTTTGGCAAATATATACATCAAAATCGCTATAAATATTTCAATTATAAGTCTTGAAATTGCTGCACCATTCTCTTTCAAGAATATACTTAATGGAATAATAATAATTAGATTAATTATGCCTGCATAAATTAGTACCTTTGAAAATAAATCACTTCTACCTATATTTATTAAGATTTGATTACCATAAATATTAGCTAAATAACAAACTAACGGAACATAAAGCATAATAAGAACGAGAGAGATAGAGTTATTAAATTGTTCTCCAAAAATAATTGGCACAATCCACCTACTCGACAACCCAATAAGAGATAAGACGATAAAGTAAAATAAAACTCCAATGTTCCTTATTCTTTTCAACTTATCTAAAATAAAAATATAGTTTTTATTTTTAAACTCTTTTGAAACAAACGGAAACATTGTATTTACAATTGGAACTTGAGTTGCAATTAGAGTACCTATTATCCTTGCAGATAAGGTGTACATAGCTACTGCATAATTATTTGTAAAAATCCCAAGTATTATTATATTAGTATCATTAAATAATGGTATGGAAGCTATCGACAAAAAAATATGCCATCCTTCATTTAACTGATTCTTTATTTCATTTATACTAGGAAATATAAACTTTATGTGAAAGTCTTTAAACACAATTAAAAAAGCTAAAGATCCAGCTATTATAAAACCAATAGAATTTAATAATGGCACATATACATAATCAGAAACACTTTTTACAAAAACAAATATTGCTATAGTAAATATAATCTTTGCGACAATATTTAATATTGTAATATATTTCATCTTCTCCATGCCCTGAAAAAACCATACTGGAAATAAAACTTGACCCACTACTATACCAAAAGTTAAATAATAAATAAGCCAGTCTTGCCTAAATTTTTTAAAGCTAAATACGATAGCCGACATTAAAATAAATGAGAATAACAATAAGCCAAATTTTATAATCATCACAGAGCTAAATATCTCTGATATTTTATTCTTATCTTCTCTGTTTATAGATATCTCCCTTGTTGCTGAGAGGTTAAACCCATAATCAGTCAAAATATTAAAATAGGTTATAAATGCTTGAGCGAAAGCAATAAGCCCAAACTTTTCTGGCCCAAGTACCCTGACCAAGTACGGTAAGGTTATTAAAGGGAGTATATAATTTGCAACTTGTAATACAGATAAGGAAAAGAAGTTTGATATTAGCCTTCTTTTATCTTCTGTATTTGTAAACGTAAGAATTAATGCCCTAATCATCTATTTGTTTATACTATCCTTGATTAACAAGAACCTATTTGGCACAATTAAAAAAACCTATTTGGCACAATTAAAAATTTTTTTGTATAACCTTTTTTATTACCGAGAATCCTCGCATGCCTATTAGTTCGAGATTTTCTAATTATTTACGCAAATAAACAATATACCTTATTAGCAAACAAGTGCATTATAGAACATCTACTCAACATTATTAAACAAGTGTAGATTATGTACATTTCAATGCCATTACTCATTTATCATAATTTCATAATAAGTCTTTCTTAAAAAGAAAAAGAAGCAACAAATTAATCCGCCAATAATTCCGCCCAAAACCAATCCTTTTAATTTTCCTAATTTCTTCTCTTTCAATGGCAATATAGGTTTGTCTAT
>JAIMAG010000022.1 GCA_023512135.1 Terriglobia bacterium
AGACGGGCGGCCCGCAGACCGGCCTGCTCGATCAGGTTGTCCCCGTCCTGATAGGCCTGCGGCCGCGCTGCGGGGGCTGCGGTGGTCAGCAACTCGCTGGCACGGGCAAAGGCCTCGCTCAGCACGCGCAGTGCAGAAGCGCGTACCTGCGCGGCCAGCACCGGGGCACCCTCGGTGTCAAGCGTGGCCAGGTAGTTGGCGCTGGCCGCCACGATGAAGGCGTTGCGCTCGAGCTGCGTGGCATCCATCTGCCAGAGGTCGTCGTAGTTGGAGTGAATCAGCTCGTCGGGCCAGTTCGTCAGTGTGACGCCCGGGATGCCGATGATGACATCGTTGAAAGCATGGTGGTCGGTGTTGCCAAAGTACGGAACGAACTCTGCCCCGTAGCGTTCGCGCGTGCCGTTCAGCGCCAGGATCGGCCGGCTGAAGGGCTGCGGCGTGCCGGCCTGTCCGGCGGAAAGATATGCAGTGTTGCCGCGCATGACCAGCTCGGCGACGCTGCTCACCACGGTTTCCAGAAAGCTGGCGCGGGAATGGGGCAGCCGGGTGATGTGCTGGATGCGCGAGCCGATGGATTGCTTTGCACCCACCATGTCCTGGTTGATGTTCACGAGCAGGGCGCGACGCTGTTCGGGATAGGTAGCGAAATAGGCGTACTGCGAGGCGAACTCGTTTACCCACCAGAAACGCACATCGCGCACCGGGCGCGGCAGGCGACCCTCGCGAATCAACCGGGTCCAGGCACGGGCAATTTCCAGCAGATTGGCACAGCCGCTGTTGTCGTCGTTGGCGGAGTATTTTTCTTCCTGGGCGTGCGCTGTGAGCACAATCTGCTGATTGCGGTATTTCGTCCCGCGGATCCAGCCTTCGACGATCCAGTTCTTCGGCTCCGGATGGAATTCCGCATCCACCTCGGCGCGCAGAACAATTTTCTCGCCCTCCAGGGTGCCTTCCCCGGCCGCACCCGGAATCGCTGCCGGAGCGGTCCGGCGCGCCAGCCGCTGTTTCAGCTCCAGGCCCATCCGGTAACTGATGGAAAAGGCAAACGTGTTCTGCTTGCCGGCCGGCGGGTTCGGGCTGATGCCAATATAGGCGACCTGGTCGGGGTAATCCAACCCGCGCTGGGCATTGTAGTAGACCACACCCAGCGCGCCGCGTTCCCAAACGGCTTCGCGCATCGCCGCGGAAGCGGAACCGGACACCAGCACGATCTTGCCCCGGACATCTTTGCCTGCATAGTCGGCGTCGCTGGTGCCGGCGCCGACGTCGACCAGTTCTCCTTCCCAGGTGCCGCTGCGACTGTAGTTGGCAATGGCCACCGGCACATCGGCATGACTGGTCAGCCGGCGCCGCTCCGGCTGGAGCATCCACAACTCCGCCGACTTCACCGTCCAGGCCGTGCCGCGATAGGGCAGATGGTCAATCAGGCGCACATCCTCCAGGCCGGCCTCGCGCGCCTTCTGCAGAATCCAGCGCATCTTTTCCTGAAAACCGCGCGAGCCGCCGTTCGGGCTGTGGTAGAGCGTCAGGTGACGCAGGTGCTCGAAGCTGCGGTCACCGGAAAGTTCGGCATTCCACAGTTCGAACACCTCCCGGGGCACAAACGGAGACTCCTGGGCCAGCGCACCCGACGCCAGCGCCAGCAGGATCAAAAGCCGCAAACTGGTTGCACGCATCGAAGGTTCTCCCTGTCGAAAATCGAGCGCACATCATAGCAGATTCACCACATCCGCCGTCAGGACGGATTGACTTGCCTGCAGGTCAAGCCGCAAATTGGAGTGCGGCTTCGCTCTCGCTCCGAGGTGCAAGCGGAATGGGCTCCCAGGGGCCACTGAACGAAAGAAGGCGCGGTGAACGCGTCTTGATCCGCATCCCGGTGACGGTACGAGTCCAGGGATCGAGCGAGATCCCCATGGAAGACACCGAAACGGTCGTGGTCAGCCAGTACGGTGCCCTGCTGAAATTCTCTCGCCGCCTGCCGCCGGGCACACCGCTGGAGATCAAAAACCGCTTCAGCAACCGTGTGGAAAAATTCCGCGTGGTCTGGTCCGGGGAAACCGCGCGCGACGGCCGCTATGACCTAGGAGTGGAAATCCTGAACCCGGAAAGCGATTTCTGGGGCATCCGGTTCCCTGCCAAAGAACACAACCGCAGCTAGCCGCCGGCGAGGGCCGCTCGTCGAACCGGCTGCGCATCCACCGCGGCGGCCGCATGTTATAATCGGTTCAAGCTGGCTCGAAGGCGAACCGTTGCCGGAGAGAACACGCCGCCCGACGGGGGTAAGCCGACATGCACATCGAATGGACACCGCTGACCATACTCTCGATCGTCTGGGGAGTGGTGACGGCCGGTCTGATTGCCCTCTGGATGTACCGCAGCATCCTGGAAAATCGAGAGGAGGATCAGCTCTTCCTGGACCGCGCTGAAGAACACATTGCGCGCGAACAACGGGAACTCGTCGCGCGCATCGAAAAGCTGGGGCGCCCGATTGCGGTGCTGGGTATTCTGTCCGGGGCGCTGTTGCTGGTCATGGCCGGTCTGTGGGTGTATGAAGGCCTGACCCAGGCCGGTTAGTTCGGTTCTGCCGGCTGCGCATCGGCAGCAGGATTCACCACCAGGGAGGTGTGATTGTGCACGATGCGCCAGCCATCTTTTTGCCGCTCCAGAATCAAGGTCGTGTGTCCCCGCGAAGAGGCGGGCTGCTGGTCCACCAGGCCCTGAAACTCCCACTGGTAGGTGGCCCAGGCCAGGTCTCCTTTGATGCGCAGCACGGTGTTCCGACGGTCGAGCCGCACGCTCTGCATGCGCTGCCGCTGGGCCTGGTAGGCCTTCCAATAATTCTCCCAACCCAGCAAAGGAGGTTCGTACGCCCCGCTGACGACGGTGACGTCGTCGGCATAGTATTTTCGCAGCAATTGCTGGTCGCCAATCTGCCAGCCCGCCAGCATCTCACTGATCGCCAGATCCACCTGCTGCTCGACGGGCAGTGGAAGGGGTTCGGGCTGGTTCCCGCGCCGTGGACGTTGCGCTCCGACGGCGGCACTCACCAGCAGCACCAGGACAACGATGAGGATTATCCTGCGATGTATTTGCATCCTGCCTCCTTCTCTGCGCAGCCTGCAGCCGCATCCGCAGCGCAGCATATCATCTTCCCGCCTCGCGCCAGTCCACAAGGCCAGGGTCGTACTCTCTTGCCACTCTCTACGACGGGGGATCCGCCGGAGTGTCGCGCAGAAATGCGGCGCACTGCTCGGGCAAGGTCGTATTGATAAACATGCCGGAACCCAGCTCGAACCCGGCCATGCGCGTCATCCGGGGAATGATCCCCGCATACCAGTGAAAATACTTCAGTCCGCTGGCTTCCCGGGGCGGCGCGCGCAGGGTGAGGTTGTAGTCCGGGTCGTCGAGCCCGAAATAGAGCTTCCGCAGCACCAGCCGGAGCAGGCGCGCAAAATCGGCTAATTCCTCAGGTCTGGTTTCGAGGAAGCTGGCGATGTGTCGCCGCGGAAAAATCCAGAGATGGAACGGCGTGAGCGCGGCGTAGGGCACGAACGCCACGAAATGTTCGGACTGCGCCACCAGGCGTTCCCGGTCCTGCAGCTCCTGGCGCATGACACTGCAATTCAGGCATTCCCCGGTTTCGTCATAAAAGCGCAAGGCATTTTCCATCCGGCCCCGCACCTGAGGCGGCATAATCGGCGTGCCCACAATCTGGGCGTGCGGGTGTTCGAGCGAGGTGCCGGCGCGCTCGCCGTGGTTGCGGAACAGCGTGGCATGCGCGATGCGCGGGTCGCGGGTGATGGCATCATAGCGCTGGTAGTAGGCCTGCGCGACCAGCTCGATTTCTGACTCGCTGAGCAGTGCCAGGGTGCGGTTGTGCTCCGGCGTTTCGATGATGACCTCGTGGAGGCCCGCACCGCTGACGCGGCGTTTCAGCCCCTCGGTGCTGCGAAACAGCTCCGCCTGCGCGTCGAGTGCGGGGAACTTGTTCGGCACCACGCGCACCTGCCAGTCGCTTGCGGGCACGCCCGGTCTTGGCGCGGCGCGACGCGGGATGCGAAACAGCTCGGGCGGGGTCTGCTGCTCGTTGCCCGGACAGAATGGACAGGTGGCCACGTGGGCGGGAAGCTGCGCACGGGCGGTGTGGGGCGCGAAGTCCTCGGGACGCTTGGCGCGCTCGGTGGCGATGATCACCCACTCACCGGTCACGAAGTTGTAGCGCAGCTCTGGCATCGCTCACCGCCTGTTCTGCTCGCCCCACGCATGGAACCCCGGGAGCGCAGTCGGTATGCTGCCTCCACGGCGCACCGCGGCGGCAGGCGACGGCGCGCCTGCTGACCACTGGGCGAGCAGAGTCTCAGCCAAGGTCACCATCCGCTGCGCGCAGTTCGGGTCGGCTTCGCGCAGCGAATCCGCCAGCGCCCGCGCGCGGAGCAGCTCGCTGCGGGCCTCCTGCTGACGACCGGCGTGCGCGTACAGGTCAGCCAGCATCAGCCGAAACAGGGCGTTCTGCGCGTACTGCCGCACGAGCGGTTCCATCAGCTCGATGGCCCGGGCGTACTGCTGGTCATAGTTCCGCAGATTCTTGGCCAGGTAGAATCGCGCTTCCGTCGCGGTCAGCTTCCCTTCCGAGGCGGCAATCTCCAGTTGCCGGATGCCTTCCTGCTTGTTGCCCCCGGGGATGCCGAGAAGAAACCGGAGCACTTTGACGATGGGCGAAAGCGTATCCACGAAATAGTTGTACAGCCCCAGGCCCATCTGCGCGTCGGCGAGCTGCGGGTCAAGCTGCAGGGCGCGACGGAAATGCTCGCGGGCGCGAACCCCGGCCCGGGCCGTCTCGAGCCGTTCGCCGTGCAGGCCCAGCAGGCGCGCGCGCAGCGCCCAGCCCATCCCGGCGTACAGATGCATTTCTGCAGAGTCGGCACGGCGCAGTTCGGCCTCTGCCAGCTCCACTGCCCGGTCCACGAGTGCGAAATAGATTCGGTCTTCCGGCTGTGCGGGCCGCTGCCAGGCGTCTACGGTGCCCCATCGAAACTCACAACTCGCACAGTAGGTCTTCCACCACAGCGCGTTCGCTTCCAGCAGGTAGCCGAGCGGACTTTCCGGCTCCCGGCTCTGCAGCCGGCGGAAAAACGCCACCGCGCGATCCGTTCTGCCGCTGTAGAGCTGCTCCTGTCCGAAGAGAGCGTCCGCGGGCAGATTCAGGTTGTCTGCACGGTCCGCTGCCGGAAAGGCCAGACCGAACAGCAGGGCGAACCAGAAACACCTGCGGAGCATCTTCAGCGACTCCGATGCCAGCCGAAGCAGCCGGCTACGAACCCGTACAGGACGTAACATTCCAGCGCAAACGGCAGAAATCCCAGATATCCGGGAGCGGGCATGGCAAAAATCTTCCACTGCTGGAACATCGGGAAGATGTATTCCCAACGCGCCGCCGCCCACCAGTTCCAGAATTCCCACAACCAGCCGCACAGCCAGCCTGCCGCCAGCAGGGCGTAGAGCTGATCGCGGCGGCCGGCGGCCAGCTCGCCCAGCAGCGAAGGCCAGCCGCGATGAAAATTGATCGGGTCGAGCAGCAGAACAAACCCGATCCAGACCAGAGCAAACAGATACGCGCTGACGGATTTGGGCACCAGCAACGGAATCAGCAGACACGCAGCGCCGGCCGCAACCATCCCGCGCCGCGCTCCCGGCGAAAAGTGGATTGGCTTTGCGGGCCGGGCAAACCAGCCCAGCGCACGAAACAGATCCGCGGTGAGAAAGATGGCCGGGAAAATCGTGGCGAACGACCACGCATACCCGAACCATCGCGCGGCCAGATTTTCGGGCAGCCCGACGTAGCGCCAGTTTTCCAGCCGCAGATTGTACGCTTCGAAGATCAGCCACAGCGGCAGCGAAAGTGCGGCCACGCGGGCGAATTCTCCCGCCCGTACCGTGAGCCACGAGCGACCCTGCACGGCGAAGAGGGCCGCGTCCACAACCAGCAGATAGCAGGACCAGGCCAGCGGAGTGAAATACGTGGCCACCGGCTCGATGCCACGGAACTTCAGCAGCTCGGCGCAACCCAGCGCCACCAGCCCCAGCCACCCGTACAGCGGCAATGAGAATCGCCGCTTGCGGAGCCATTCGGCAACCACAATCGTTACGGTGGCGGCGGTGATGGCTACCCCCAGCTTCACCATAGCCGGTGATGTTAGCAGGATTTTTCTGCGGGAAGCGTGGGGTATTTGCTATGCTTCGGCTTCCTTGCGAGCACAGCCAGCCGACGGCGGCAAACCATGAGCGCACCGGCCAACCAGCAACTCGAGCGCGGCCTGGGGCTGAAAGAAGCCACCGCGCTGAACATGATCGACATGGTCGGCATCGGCCCGTTCATCACCATTCCCCTGGTGATCGGCTACATGGGCGGGCCGCAATCGCTGCTGGCGTGGGTGGCCGGGGCCGCGCTGTCGCTGGTGGATGGCTTGATTTGGGCGGAGCTGGGTGCGGCGATGCCGCAGGCCGGGGGCAGCTACGTTTTTCTGCGCGAATCCTACGGCCCGGCGCGCTGGGGACGGCTGATGTCGTTCCTGTTCATCTGGCAGACGCTGATCCAAGCGCCTCTGGTGATGGCTTCAGCAGCGATCGGCTTTGCGCAGTATCTCACCTACCTGGTGCCGCTCGGCGTCTACGAGAAAAAGGCCGTCTCCGGTGCGCTCATCCTTTTCCTGATTTTTCTGCTGTACCGGCGAATTACCACCATCGGACGCATCAGCCTGGTGCTGTGGGTCGGCGTGGTGGCCACGATTCTGTGGCTGATCGTCGGCGGCGTGACCCACTTCGACCCCGCGCTGGCGTTCACCTATCCGGAAGGGGCCTGGGAGCTGAACTGGGCATTCTGGGTTGGTCTGGGGGCTGCCACCGTAAAAACCATGTACACCTATCTGGGCTACTACAACGTCTGCCACCTGGGCGCAGAAATTCGCGATCCGGAACGGAACATCCCGCGGGCCATTTTCATCTCCATCCTGGGCATCGCGGTACTCTACCTGGCGATGCAGACGGCGATTCTGGGCGTGGTGCCCTGGCAAGAGGGCATGCAGTCGGAGTTCATCGTCAGCCTGTTCGTCGAACGCATCTACGGCTCCACGGCCGCCAAGGTCGCCACCGCCATGATCCTCTGGATCGCCTTTGGTTCGCTGTTCTCGCTCACCCTGGGGTACTCGCGCATCCCCTATGCCGCCGCGGTGGACGGACAGTTCTTTTCCGTCTTCGGCCGTGTCCACCCGACCAAGCACTTCCCGCACGTCTCGTTGCTGTGGCTGGGCGCCGTGGCCTTCGTCTTCAGCCTGCTGTTTCGCCTGAGCGAGGTCATCAGTGCGATTCTGGCCATGCGCATCCTGGTGCAGTTTGTCGGTGGAGCCCTGGGGCTGGTCGTGCTCCGGCGGCGCTGGCCAGCGGAGCGTTTCCCGTACCGCATGCCGCTGTATCCCCTGCCGGTGATCGTCGTGGTGGTCGCGTGGCTGGCCATTCTGCTCTCGACGGGTTCTCTCGAAGTATTCGGCATCCGCGTGCACCTGGCCCTGGCCGGATTCGGTATAATGGTGCTCGGCACAATCGTATTTCTGCTGCGTGCACGAAACGCGGGAGAATGGCCCTTTGACAAAACCGCGGCCGGCAAAACCTAGCCGACCGCTCATTCGCCTATGAACAGATTTTTCCACCCGGTTTCCGCGAACCAGAAAAAGCCCACCACGAGAAAACATCTGTGGCGTTTGCCGGCCGGAGTGTTGCTGGCCGCCTGGCTGGCTGCGGGGCCCTTCCCGGCCCGGACGGAAAGCGCCGATGTGCCAGCGAACGGCTTCAGTGTCGCCGATGTGGTGGAAGCGATCCAGCGTGCGCGAAATCCTGCACGCGTCCTGTATGTGATTGCCCATCCGGACGACGAAGGCGGCTCGGTGGGTCTGCTGGCTTATCTCTCCCGCCACCTGGGCGCAGAGGTGGCTCTGCTGTCCATCACCCGGGGCGAAGGCGGGCAGAATGCCATCGGCCCGGAACACGGCGCGCGGCTGGCCGTGCTGCGCACCGCGGAACTGGAATCGGCAACCCGCTTCTATGGCACGCGCCTGTTTTTCACCCGGGCAGCAGACTTCGGCTTTTCGAAATCCGCGGAAGAGACCCTGCGCGTCTGGGGCGAGCCGGTGGTGGAAGACATGAAGCAGGTCTTCCGCACCTTCCGACCCCACTATGTGATCAACAACTGGGCTGGAGTGCGCACCGGCCACGGCCACCATGTGGCCGCCGGACTGCTCGTGCCACGCGTGCTCGAAGCGCTGCGCCGCGAAGAAGACCCGTTCTGGCAGCGAACGGTGCTGCTCGATGTTGCCCGTGGTGGGGGAGAGGGCGTGCGCGTCCCCTCGGACACGATTTCGCCGCTGCGAGGCAGGTCTTACAACGAAATCGGACTGGATGGTTTCGTCCAGCATCGCACGCAGGGGATCGTCGGCTTTCGCGGTGCGCCGTTCCTCCGCGGCACACGCCTGCTGGTGCCGGAACCAGGACGCACGCTGACCGTCGCAGACTTCGTCATGTCCCTGGCCGATCTGGGCGCGGGGCTGCCTTCTCTGACTTCCGGTCTGCAGCAAGTGGAGCAGGCGCTGGCCTCAGCACAGACTGCCGCGCTGCGGCTGGACTGGACGGCAGCGACGCGGCATCTTGCCGAAGCCGGCCGGATCTGCGCCGGGCTCGCCAGCCAACTCGACGGGCAGCACGACGCGTCCTCCCGCAGCACGCGCGACGAAATTCACCGAGTCCAGGCGAAGATTCAGCAGGCACTGGTGCAGGCGACGGCGCTGCAAATCTATGCCGCGGCGGACCGGAGCGACATCGTGGCCGGCGAATCGTTTCGCGTCGAGTTGAGCTGGCAGCACCGTGCCGACACCGGATCGGTGCGGTCTGCAACGCTGCATTTGCCTGCGGGTTGGCAGATTGCCGGCCGGGAAACACAGGGAAACAGCGTGCGCTTCACCGTGGCCGTACCCGATGGCGCGATGCCGCAGGAGCTGCCCGATGCGTGGATGCATCCCTGGCCGGAGCCGCTGGTGCAGGCACGCGTGGTCCTGGAAGTGGATGGATACGAATCGGCTGCCGAAGTGCCTGTGGTCTACAACCGGCTCAGCTCAACACGTGCGGAGGAGGTTCCACTGCGGCTGGTGCCGGCCGTTGTGCTTTCGCTCGAGCCCAAACAATTTGTCGTACCCCGGTCGGAAGCTCCACCGCAGCTTCGCATTCTTGCCCGGGTTCGGCAGTACGCTACTGCACCGGCGGAAACGGTTGTCTCGCTGGCCGCGCCTGCAGGGTGGACGGTGTCGGCTCCGGTCCGGCTGCGCTCGGAAGAACCCGGAGACCACCTGGTGCAATTCACGATCGAGCCACCGGCACAACTGGCTCCGGGCAGCTACACGTTGCAGGCCGTTGCGGAACGCGCCGGCAAACGCTTCGCTAGCTCGCTGGAGCCGCTGCCTTCGTTCCCCACCTATCTGTGGAGCGAACCCAGCCATGTGTCGGTGCGCGTGTTCGACCTTGCGATTCCTGCCGGGCTGCGCATCGGCTACGTCGCCGCGGCGAATGACCCGCTCCCGGATGCGCTGCGGCAGGTCGGTGCAGAAGTGACTCTGCTCGACGAGGTCGCCCTGGCTTTCGGCGACCTGAGCCGGTTCGACGCGATCAGCGTGGGCATCCGCGCCTACGAGCTGCGGGCTGACCTGGCCCGGGCTAACGAACGCCTGCTTGACTACGTCCGCGCCGGGGGCACCCTGGTGGTGCAGTACCAGCGCGATTCCACCTGGAACCAGCTCCAGCCGGCGCCCTATCCGGCCGAGGTCGGCTCGAGCGAGGGTACCGTGCGCGCGCGGGTGACCGACGAGACCTCTCCTGTGCGCTTTCTCCTGCCCGACCATCCGGTGCTCACGTTCCCCAACCGAATCACGGCCATGGACTTCGAAGGTTGGGTGCAGGAACGCGGACTGTACTTCTGGGGACGTTTCGATGCGCGCTACGAAGCGCCCCTGGCCCTGCACGACCCGGGCGAAGCCGAAACCACCGGCAGCCTGGTGTGCGGCCGCTACGGCCGGGGCATGTATATCTACACGGGCCTGGCGTTTTTCCGACAGTTGCCCGAAGGTGTCCCGGGCGCATGGCGGTTGTTCGTCAATCTGCTGAGTCAATCCCGAAATCCAGCCCGTTGACGGAGGGTTGCGGCCGGCTAAGCCAGCGAGGCCTGCGCGGCGGCTTCCTGTTCGTGGGCATGATAAGAGGAGCGCACCAGCGGCCCGGACTCGACGTGGCGGAAACCCATGGCCAGGCCCATCCGCTTGTACTCAGCAAATTCTTCCGGCGGAACGAAGCGCACCACGGGCAGGTGCTCGCGGGTGGGCTGCAGATACTGTCCGAGGGTCAGGATGTCCACGCCGCAGGCGCGCAGGTCCTCCATGGTCGCCCGCACTTCGTCCGGTGTCTCTCCCAGCCCCAGCATCAGGCCGGATTTCGTGGGCATGGTCGGAGCCATCTGCTTGGCCCGTTGCAGCAGCTCCAGCGAGCGCTGGTAGTGAGCGCCTTTGCGCACCCGGCGGTAGAGTCGCGGCACCGTCTCGGTGTTGTGGTTGAGCACATCCGGCCGCGCGCGCACCACAGTTTCCAGCGCCGACCAGACACCGCGAAAATCGGGAATAAGCACTTCCACCTTGCAACCGGCGATGCGCCGGCGGATTTCCTGAATCGTCCGGGCAAAAATTTCCGCACCGCCATCGGGCTGGTCATCGCGATTCACCGACGTGACCACCACGTAGCGCAATCCCATGCGCGCAGCCGCTTCGGCGACGCGCCGCGGCTCATCCGGGTCCGGGGGACCGAGCGGACGGCCGGAAGGTACCGCGCAGAATCCGCAGGCACGCGTGCAGATGTTGCCCAGAATCATGAAGGTGGCCGTGCGATGTTCCCAGCACTCGCCCTGATTCGGACAGCGCGCCGATTCGCACACCGTGTGCAGGTTGTAGGTGCGCATGATGCGCTTCAGTTCCTGATAGTTCGGGCCCGAGCCGATACGCACTTTCAGCCACGGCGGCTTCGGGGCAGGGAGCCTGGTTTCCAGTGCAGGCCCGTCGAATGGTGCACACGTCGGCGGCGCCGCCGGAGGATTGTTCAGGATGTGAAACGGCGAGCCCATATGCGCGAAACTGCTATTCTACGCTACCAGCAAACACGTCGCCAGTCACCGGCTGGCTGCTCTTTCCAGCCGACTAGGTTTGAGATTCTGCTGCTGCGGCAGGCACCCTGTCCGTGCTAAAAGCCAGTGCTTCAGCTTGGGCAAGCAGAGGTGCGTGCGTTCGCTGCACGACACAGCGCACTAGGTATCGCCGACCGAGCCGGTCGGGCGCTCGCCCGCCGTTGCCGTCCTTTCCCAGAAGCGAGCCACGGCGCAGTAGTCCACGTCTTCGCGGACCAGCCCTTTGGCCGCCGAGTAGGTTTCTCGCGCTGCGGCCGTTGCAGGCAACGGCAGCCCCAGCTGGCCGGCCAGCTCGAGCGCCAGGCTGAGGTCTTTGTGCATCAGGCGCAGCGGAAAGCTGGGGGCAAAGTTGCGCTGGAGCATCAGCGGCCCTTTGATGTCCAGGACCGGCGCCCGCGCCATGCTCGCGGCCAGCACTTCCAGCAAGCGCTCTGCAGACACGCCAGCGGCAGACACCAGCGCGAGCGCTTCGGCCAGCGCCTGCACCTGCAAAGCCAGAATTGCGTTCATCGCCAGCTTCACGGTTTGTCCGGCGCCGTGCGGGCCGAGCAGAAACCAGCGCTTGCCCATCGCTGCCAGCACCGGCTCGACGCGTCGCAGGACTTCCGCCTTGCCGCCCACCATGAAGACCAGCTCGCCTTTTTCGGCTCCCCAGGTGCCCCCGGTAACTGGAGCGTCCAGAAAATCGGCGCCGCGGGCGGCGCAGGCCTCCGCAGCACGGCGAGCCAGTGCCGGGGACACCGTGCTCGAATCCACCAGCACGCTGCCCGGACGCAGGCCGGTCACGGCGCCCATCTCTCCCCAAAGCACCTGTTCGAGTGCCGGCGGATCGCTGACGATGGTGATCACCACGTCGGATCCTGCGGCGACCTCTCGGGGCGAGTCCGCCCAGCGCGCGCCGGCGCGCAGCACTTCATCGGCTCGTGTGCGGGTGCGGTTCCAGACCGTGACCGCAAAGCCCGCCCGCAGCAGATTCAGCGCCATCGGCTTGCCCATCAGTCCGAGTCCAATCAGTCCCACGGGCATTTTCATGCCACTCCTCCCGCACGTGCAGCACGCTGCATCTTACCCTGTTCTGTCAAAACGAGGGAAAACCGGGCTTACGTTTCCTGAGGACGCCTTCTCAGGCTCTTCCGGTCGAGAAGACCGGAATCTGCCAGCGTGGAACGTTGTTCCCGGGCTGAATCGGCTGCCGGTGCCGACGCCTGCGGCGGCACTTCTCCGATTTCGACGATGTAGGGATAGGGAATCTCCCAGCGAAAACTCTGCACGCGGCCGCGACTTTCGAAATGCTCTTCGAGAAAAATAGATTTTCCCGAATCGGCGGCCAGAATCCCCGTAGCTGGCAAATAGATATCGCCGGCGCGGTACTGCACCTGCACACGTTTGCCCACCAGCGCGGCGTAGCGAGCCATTAGTCAAAGTGTGGGCTTCGCAGCCGCCGGCGGGCAATAGTACCGATGGCCCAGTCCTCGGAGGAGGTCGAAGCAGAAACGAAAGGTCCGAAACAACCGTTCAGGAATGGTGGTCGTGGCTGTGGGCCGCCTCGGCAACCGCAGGCGCCGGTGCTTCTTCCGCCTTCAACACCAGGTCGCCGACCAGGATGGTCACGAGCGGGCTCACCAGACTGAACACCAGAAACGATAACAGCAGGGGAAGAACCCAGCCGGGAAATTCATCCTGTGCCGCGGGTGCGGCAAGCCATCCAGCCAGCGCGCCGGCGGCCAATCCGACGGTGGTGGCCAGATAGCGATTGGCGAGGGAAAGCTCCAAGTAGGCGTTGCACCCCGGACAGTGCAGGCCATCACTGAAGGCGGCCAGCCAGCCGGCCGGAATTTTGGTCCCGCATTGCGGACATTGTCTTGCGGCCATCGTCACACCTCACCGAGACACGCGCACGGACGGGTAAAGATAAACGAATTCCTCCCGACAGAAAAGTCGGTGTGCATTCAGCGGCCG
Source organism: Terriglobia bacterium (assembly GCA_023512135.1). Lineage (GTDB taxonomy): Bacteria > Acidobacteriota > Terriglobia > Acidiferrales > UBA7541 > DSGC01. The sequence continues at coordinate 13,223 of JAIMAG010000022.1, forward strand.
GGGTCGCGACGTGGCCGCGTCTTGGGCCGCCTCCCCGCGGCGGTCACCAGAGAGAACTCCGTGCGCATCTGGAAATAGTCGATGCGGTCAGCACGAACGCGCACACGGTCACCCAGCCGGAACACAGCCTGGCGTCGCTGGGTGACGATGGCGTGGTCGCGCTCCCGGTAGAAACACCGTTCTCCCACGGCCTCTTCGATGGCCGGCATGGGCACCAGGCCTTCGACAAAAACGTCCAGCAGCTCGACGAACATGCCGAAGCGCTGCACGGCGATCACCAGGGCATCGAACTCTTCCCCCAGCCGCTGCTCCATGTAGCGCGCCGCTTTCCATTCCATCAGCTCGCGTTCGGCGGCATCGGCGCGGCGCTCGGCTTCCGAAGATTCTGCCGCAATTTCTTCGAGCTCGACCGGTCGATACGGACCGAGCGGCGTTTCTCCGCCGCGGGCCCCGGGATGGGCCAGTGCCCACTTCAGGATGCGATGCACGATCAGATCCGGATAGCGACGAATCGGCGAGGTGAAGTGCGTGTAATGGTCGAACGCCAGTGCGAAATGCCCGAGCGGCTCGGCCGCGTAGCGCGCCTGCTTCAGTGAGCGAAGCATGAGGTAGGAGAGAATCCGTTCTTCTGGCTTCCCGGCAATTTTTTCTACCAGTCGCTGATAGTGGCGAGGGCTGATCTTCACTTCGTCCGGGGAGGCGATGGCCACGGTCATGGGGCGCGCGCGGCTGCCGCGTTGCGGACCGCGCACGGTGCCGTGACGCACCGTCCGGCGGCGCTCGACCAGGTCTGCCACGCCCAGCGAGTAGCCGAAGGCTGCCGCCAGCTCTTCGAACTCGAGCAGCTTCTGCGGCTCGGGCTTTTCGTGTACGCGATGGAGCGAGGCAATGCCGCGGTCGTGCAGGTATCGCGCCACTGTTTCGTTCGCGGCCAGCATGAACTCCTCGATGATCCGGTGGGCGATGTTTCGCTCGCTGCGCACAATCCGCACCATGCGACCCAGCTCGTCGAATTCGATCACGGGCTCGGGCAGATCGAAATCGATCGAACCCAGCGCCGCACGCCGCCGGTACAGACACAAGGCCAGTTCGCGCATCAGCGCGAACTGCTCGACCAGCGGTGCATACCGCCTGCGCATCTCCGGGTCGCCTTCCAGCACGCGATTCACGTTCGTGTAGGTCATGCGCTCGGCGGAGCGGATCACGCCGGGAACGAATCGCGCGCGCATCACCCGGCCCTGCCCATCGATCTCCATCAGCACGCTCATCACCAGACGGTCCACCTGCGGAAGAAGCGAACAGATGCCGCTGGAAAGCTCTTCCGGCAGCATCGGCACAGCGCGGTCCGGGAAATAGACCGACGTGCCGCGCAGGCGGGCTTCGCGGTCGAGCGCCGAGCCGCGGGCGACGTAGTGAGCGACGTCGGCGATGTGCACCTGCAATTGATAGCCCCCAGCGGGACGCCGTTCGACGTATACCGCGTCGTCGAAATCCTTGGCGGTTTCCCCGTCGATGGTGACGATCGGCAGATGGCGGAAATCTTCGCGGCTCTCCAGATCCTGCGGGCGCACCTGCTGCGGAACCCGGCGCGCGGCCTCCCGGACTTCCTCAGGGAATACGAAGGGCAGGTGGTGCTTGCGGATGATGATTTCGACGTCCACGCCGAAGGCGTCGCGATCACCCAGAATTTCCACGACGCGTCCGGCGGCCGGCACACCGCCGCGCGGATAGCGGGTAAGCTCGACGTTGACTACTTTGTTTTCCAGCTCCGGCAGCCGCAGCCGCGGCGGTGGTTCCCCCGGTTTCCACCCGAACCGGCGGCGCAGGGCTTCGGTCAGTTCCGCGCCGGGAGGAATGAGGATCTCCTGCCGGATGCGCGTGTCGAACGGAATGACGTAGTTGCCGCGCGGCCCGTAGCGGAACTCGCCGACGATCGTCGGATGCGCGCGACTGAGCACACGCAGGATGCTGCCTTCGGCACGACCGTCGGGGGCACGGCGCGTGACGCGCGCTTCGACGCGGTCTCCGTGCATGGCATCGCCCATCGCCGGTGGCGGAATGAACAGATCTCCATCCACGCCGGCAACGGGACGGTCCGGAACGACAAAGCCGTATCCATCGCGATGCGCCACCAGCCGCCCGGTCACGACCGCGTGTGCCTGTGCAGGGTGTTCGCGCTCACGAGGCGAGGGATGGGAAGCACGGGCGGCTGGGCTGCGCGATCTCCGGGTATCGGAAGATTTCCCCGCACCGGACGCGGCAACGGCGCGGGAGCCCACAAGAGAGTAACGCCCGTGCCGTTCGACGATGGCACCGTCGCGCAGCAGCCGCTTCAGCGCTTTTTTCAGCTCTTGACGGCTCCGGGGAGGCAGGTCCAGCGCCACCGCCAGCTCGCGAAGGCTGCGCGGCTGATCGCTGCGCGCCAACTCAGCGAGTATGTCTTCTGCGGCGGGTTGTCGGCGTTTGGCCATCAAACCAGTGCGGGGGGCCGCTCGAGGCCGCGTCCACGCGTGTCGTTCTTCCGGCTCGTAACGTTGTACCGACCTGCGAGTTCTACTGGAGCAATCGGCATGACGGCGCTCGATGGCTACACGCCTTTCGTGGCCGGGTGCCAGATGAACTTGTGGAGCTGCAAGCCCAGGCGGACGGGAAGCGCATCGGCCAGGATCCATTCCGCCAGCAGGCGCGGCTCCAGACCCGGCCACTGCCCCTCGGGATCGGCGAACACCGGCGAGAAAATCACCTGCGCGACGCGCTCAGCCAACCGATGTGTCCGGGTGAACTCGCGTGCAAATTCGTAGTCGCGGCGGCTGGCGATGACAAATTTCACCTCGTCGTTGCGGGTGAGCGCTTCCAGGTTGCTCATCCGGAATGTGTCCCCCTCGCCCGAGTCGGGACATTTGACGTCCACGATTTTGATCACCGCGGGAGGCAGGCGAGCGATGTCCCGCTCGCCGCTGGTTTCGACCAGCACCGTGTAGCCGGCAGCAAGCAGCCGTTCGATCAGCGGATAGATTTCCTGTTGCAGCAGGGGTTCCCCGCCGGTCAGCTCCACCAGCCGGATCGGTTCGCACGCACCGGCCGGCCGCGCCAGCGATTCCACGCGCTCGAAAACTTCCTCGACGGTCAGCTTCGAGCCACCGTAGAAGGCGTAGGCCGTGTCGCACCAGACACACCGCAGATTGCAGCCGGTCAGCCGGACAAAAATGCACGGCAGCCCGGCGCGCGTGCCTTCGCCCTGGATGGATTTGAAAATCTCCGTAACCTGCATCGTTGCCAATGTGCCCAGCTTACCTGGGACGATTTGCGGTGGCCCGGCGCTGTTTGCGCCAGACCAAGAGGGCTACCGCTGCACCGATGGCCAGCACGCCGGCCAGCCGTTCCAGTGGCGGCCGCAGCCCGAACGCGTAATACACACTGCCCACGGCGGCTGCGGGCACGAAAATCATCAGCAGGGCGCGGAGCATACCGACTCCCTACCGGGCCGGCGGGGAAGGACGATACGTGGCTGCCGTGGTGTCTGTTTCCCAGACGGTGACACTGGCGATGCGCACGCCGTTTTCAACCCCGGGCAGCTGCGCGGCGGCCTGTTCGTAGAAATACTTGGCGAGATTTTCTGCCGAAGGATTCACCGAGTCGAAGGGCGGGAATTCGTTCAGGAAGCGGTGGTCGAGGGCCCGGATCACCTGCTGGATCACGCGCTTCAGATGAACAAAATCATAGAGCAGGCCCACGCCATCGAGGGTTTCCCCCTCCAGGGTCACGCGGACACGGTAGTTGTGTCCGTGCACGTTCTCGCACTTGCCCTTGTATCCGCGCAGGGCATGACCGGCAGCAAAGCTTTCTTCGACAAAAATCTCGAACATAGGATGTTCCGACGGTTTTCCCAGCCGCTGCGCTGCTGGCGCCGCTTCACTGCATTGTATCACAACGGGGCGTGCGGGCTTTCCGCGATGCACGTTTCCGGGCAGCCGGCTGGCGTTCTGTGCGTTGCTCCGCGCCGCGCATGAAGCGGGCGACCTCGTCCAGGCTCTGCGTCCGTGCGTATTCGGGCAGGGACTCGAAAAACAGCCGGCCGTAGGGCATGCGCACGATGCGCGTATCGAGCAGAGCCAGCACGCCCCGGTCGCTGCGCGAGCGGATCAACCGGCCAAACCCCTGTTTGAGCGCAATCACCGCTTCCGGGACCTGGTATTCGGCAAACGCATTGCGTCCCTCTTCGCTCAGCGCGCGCACCCGTGCCGCGACGACCGGATCGGTGGGCACGGCAAACGGCAGCCGGTCCACACAGACGCAGCTCAGCGCTGCTCCGGGCACGTCCACGCCCTGCCAGAACGTGGCCGTGGCAAACAGCACGGCCCCGGCGGTGTTCTTGAAGCGCTCGAGCAGCACGGAGCGCGGCGCCGTGCCCTGCAACAGCAGCGGAAAGGGAACCAGGGTTTTTACCTGCTCGTACACTTCCCGCATCTGGCTGTAGGACGTGAACAGGCAAAAGGCGCGGCCGCGCGTGATCTCCAGCAGCCGGGCAATTTCCCGTGCGGCGTGCGGGACAAACGCCGGCTCGCGCACGTCGGGCATTTCGGGCGGGATGTAGAGCAGCGCCTGGCGGTTGTAATCGAACTCGTGCGGGAGCACGCACTCGATCGCGGCGTCGATTCCCAGCCGCTGCTTCAGGTAGTCAAAACGGCCGCCAACAGCCAGCGTAGCCGACGTGAGCACTACGGTGTCAAAGGCGGCGAACAACCGCTCGCGCAGAATGCCGCTCACGTCGATCGGCGTCGCAGCCAGAAACACGCCCCGGTTGCGGCGCTCGAACCAGTAGACATAGTTTTTCTCCTGACTTTCCAGCAGGAAAGCCAGCTCCTGGCGCAGCTCCATCGCCCGCCGCGCGATCCGGAGAACCTCCTCCGGCTTGTTTGTCAGGGCGGCGATTTCCGTTTCCAAGGCGCGGATGGCCTGCACGAATTCCTCGTAGGTCTCGGCATTGCGCTCCAGAAACGCCTCGCGTTCAGCCGGCTCGAACGGAAAGCGGCCCTCGCGCGTCGGAAACAGCTCGAAAAAGCTGCGCGCGCGTTCGCGCAGTTGCTGCACCCGCCGGAGCAGCGCCGGCGTGCCGCTGCCGGTCAGCCGCAGGGCGTGGTCGGCGTCGCGGGCCAGCTCCTCGAAGCGGTAGTTGGAAATCTGCCGGCCGAAGTACTCGCTGGCTACATCTTCGATTTCGTGCGCTTCGTCGAACACCACTGCGGCATAGTCGGGCAGAATGGAGCCGAACTCATCGGCCCGAATCGCCAGGTCGGCGAAAAACAGATGGTGGTTCACGATGACAAGGTCGGCTTCGTGGGCGCGCTGGTGCATCCAGGTGATGAAGCAGCGCTGAAACTCCGGGCATTTCTGGCCGGTGCAGGTGTCGCGGCGTGCGTCCAGCCGGGACCAGAGCTCGCTGTCATCGGGCAGAAACGTCAACTCGGCGCGATCGCCGGTTTCCGTCAGCTTCTCCCACGCGCAAATCTGGCGGAACCAATCCACCTCGTCGAGGCCTTTCAGCACCGGCTGCCCTTCCATCCACCGCACCTTCTGACGACAGAGGAAATTTCCGCGCCCCTTCATGACGGCAACTTTCAAATCCGGGGCGAAATGTTTCTGCAGAAACGGAATGTCTTTCGTGAACAGTTGCTCCTGCAGCGATTTGGTCGCCGTGGACACCACCACCCGACGTCCGCTGCGGATTGCCGGAATCAGGTAACTGAGAGTTTTGCCCGTTCCAGTGCCGGCTTCCACAATCACATGGCGCTTTTCGCGGAAGGCGCGCTCAACCAGCTCCGCCATCTCCAGTTGCGACGGGCGGAATTCATAGGCGGGATGTGCGCGCTCGAGCAGGCCACCCGGACCGAAAATGTCACGCAGGGTCGGAACCGCGCTGCGCGGATGCTTGATGGCCGGAACACAGTCGCGGCCCTCTTCGTCGGCAGCGAGCACCCGGGGCGGCACCAAAGCGGGCTCTGAGCGGTCCGCCGGTGCGGCAGGCCCGGGACGCTCTTCGTCACGCCAGGACGCGTGCGGAGCAGCGCCGCTTCGTCGCGAGGGTGCGTTGGAGCCTCGGCGTGCCACCATGGCGGCTGCTACGATACCACAGTCGCCCGCCGGAACTCGTTCCGGGCGCCCCAGCTACTGCCCCCCGGGCAAGCGGCCCCGGCCGCCGAAGCGAACCTCACGGGAGGGCGCCGGGTGGGAAGAAACACATCGGCAGCTCCCGTGCGGTCCGCAGACCCGCGGGAGCAGCCAGGATGGCCGGGATGCAGTTCACCACGACCGCGGCCGTCGCCACGTCCCCGTGGGTGCCGCCCGGGATGGTCAAGCGGATGTCGGGCTCGCCGCGCAGCTCAATCGCATCGCAGGACTCTTTCGCGCCCACATACATTTTCAATTCCAGGTGCACCAGTTCTTTGCCGTTGCCCAGACCGCGGGCGATCTGATGCACGCCGGCGGCCTGCCCGGGCTCGACGGTGAGAAATTCTGTGGTGACGCGTTCTTCCGCCACCACCGGCTCGATGCTCTCCGTGATGTCTTCGACGGGCAACCCCAGCCCGTCCGCCACCATAGCGACCGATTCCGGCAGGCCCTGATGCTTGATGACGCCAGCGGCAACTTTTTCGCGAAACTCCTCCAGCGAAAGCCCCGCGCCGATTTTTTTCTGCAAGGGCAGTCGGCGCCGGGAAGCATCCACGATGCGCAGCGCCCGCGCTGCGTCCACGCGCTGGGAGACGGTGGCCAGGGTCAGCACGAGCTTGTCCATCACAAAACCCGGGTTCACGCCGGTGCCGACCAGCGCCACCCCCCACTCCTTCGCTTCTGCATCCAATCGCTTGCTGAGCTCGGGGTATTTGCGGAATGGGTAGGCCAGCTCCTCGCAGGTCGAGATTACACACGAGCCGGCTTCGATGCACTCCAGCAACTGGCCAGCGACATCTTTCAGAATCGATGACGTCGAATGAATCACCACATCGGCATTGCGACCGAGCACCGGCCCGGCTTCGGCAGAAACCGGAATGCCCCACGGGGCATCCGGCGCGCCCACGAGTTCGCCCAGGTCGCGGCCGGCCTTTTCGGGATCGCGGTCAATAGCCCCGATGATCTCCAGGGCCTGCTTTTCCCGCATCAGCCGGACAATTCCCGCACCGATGGGTCCCACGCCGTACTGCACAACTCGAATCTTCTTCCGCACTGTTCTGCACCTCGCTTCCCTGCGGGCGCGCCCGCCGGTACATCTGCACGAAGTGCTGCGAATACCACAAAGCCGGGCGTGCTTCAACTACTTCGGAGCCGGAGCGGCGACGGTTGCCGATGTTTTGCGCCCGCGGGATAATTTCGCCGGCGCTCCCCGTACGATGAGCTGCTGGCCCCGGCTGCGAAGCCTGCTCTTTCTCGTGCCGCTCGGCACGCTGGCCGGTGCGTATGCCTGGATTGGATGGGCCACCGGCGATGCCTGGCCCTGGCAGCGCGGTGTGCACGAAGACGGCCAGCGCACGCTGCTGAACACCGTCTTCTACTTCGAACACGCTCTGCGCGAGTTGCCCCTCGACGCAATGCTCGCCTGGGCAGTGGCTGCTGCCGCTGCCTACTTCTATCCGCAGATCCGCCTCGACACAAGCGCACGAAGCGCGTGGTTGCGGCTGTCCGCTGTCGTCTCGGCTCTGCTGCTCGCCGGGATCGTGGCCGGCACCTGGGTGACGGCCGGCGCAAACGCCGTAGCGCAAAATCTGGCGCAGATGCCTACGCGCCCGGGCGCAGCGCTGGCCTGGGGAGCGCACTGGCGCTACCACATTCTGGAACGGCTGGCGCTGCTGCTGGCGTCCTTCGCACTGCTGGGCCTGCTCGCAAACGGCAGACAGCGGAGCAGCAGGAAAGCGCTCGCGTTGTATCTCGGCAGTCTGGCTGGATTTGTCCTGCTGACGTTTTCGTTTGGGCTGACCCGGGAGCCTTTCGCGGACAGCCGATACCTGGGCCACCAGGCCCGCGAACTGTTTACCCATGGACTCGTCACTTTCCCGCTGGCTGTCGGAGCCTGCCTAACTCTGGCCAGGGGTGTTCCGGCTTCCTCCGCGGGCAGAAGAACAGGGACGATGCGATCCATCTGGCTGGCCTGCACCGCAACGGGCTTGCTGGGGACGTATGTGAGCCTCGGCGCGCTGCTGACTGGCGCGTCGCAGCAGACCCAGACGCACGAGCTCCACCGCCTCGTGGCGGCCCACGTGTTCGAACACACGCTCGGCTACGTACTGGTTGCGGCGTGGTCGGCCTGTTTCTACCTCTGGTGGGCGGAGCCCAAAGACCCGGCAGCCGCTGCTCCTCGTAACGCCCCCTAGCTCTTCATGGAGAAATGAGCGGCAAAAGGAAAGCGAAGACGTGCTTTTCGCTTGATTTTTCTTTACCGGTCGTATATTTACAGCGCCGTTATTTTCCAAAAAAAAGTTAACTTCACAGAGTAAGTGATCTCCCGACTTGCTGCTGTTTGATCGTGTCGCAACCCAACCTGTCGGCCGCGGCAACCGCAAGCGGGCGCTTCGAGGAGTGCGAACGATGGCCCCGATGGCTATGCCAGAACTCACGATCAGTCAACAGGGCGCGGTTCAGAAGCGAACACCGGTTTCGATCATCCTCCCCGCCTATAACGAAGAAGCCGCTGTGGCCGCCCAGGTGCGCCGTATCCAGCACGTGATGGAAAAACACGGCTGGCCGTACGAGCTGATCGTGGTGGACGATGGCTCCACCGATCGCACCTGGGAAGAAATTCGCCGCCTGGATGTACGCTGCTTGCGCCTTTCCGAGAACCGTGGCTACGGGGCCGCGCTGAAAACGGGCATCGCCATCGCCGAGAACGAACTGCTGGTCATGATCGATGCCGATGGCACCTATCCTGCCGAGGCGATTCCGGAGATGCTCACCCGGGCCGGTGAGTATGACATGGTGGTCGGCGCCCGCACCGGCAGCAGGGTGCACCCATCCCGCTGGCGCCAGCCGGCGCGGTGGCTGCTCCGGCGGGTAGCGGGTCTTCTGACCGGACAGAACATTCCGGACTTGAATTCCGGTCTCCGCGTGTTGCGCAAATCCATCGTGCGGGAATTCTGGCACTTGCTCCCGTCGGGCTTCTCCTTCACGACCACGATCACCCTCGCCATGCTTTGCAACAACTACTCCGTGCACTACCACCCGGTGGACTACTACCGGCGCACCGGACGATCGAAGATCCGCCCCGGCCACCTCTGGGATTTTCTCCTGCTCATCCTGCGCACGGTTGTGTTTTTCCGTCCCCTGCGCGTGTTCGTGCCGCTGGGTGGGATTCTGTTTTTCGCCGGGGTTGCGAAACTTTTGGCCGATCTGTACTGGCAGAGTTCTTCCGAAGTAGCGGCGCTGAGCATTCTGGCGGCGATCGTCATCTGGGCGGTCGGACTGCTGGCCGACCAGATCGCGCGCCTCGGCGTGCTGTCCAGGTCCTCGTGAACGAGTGCACAGCCCAAGCGGGACTTGCTTTTCCGCACGTGGTGATTCTGGGCGCGGGTCCGGCCGGGCTTGCTGCGGCCTGGCGATTGGCGCGGCGCGGCACGCTGCGTGTCACCGTGCTGGAGCAGCGGGAAGAGGTCGGCGGCTATGCCGGCAGCTTCACCCTGGAAGGCTGCCGCGTCGATTATGGCAGCCATCGTCTGCATCCCGCGACCCCGCGAGAAATCCTCGAGGATCTCCGTTCCCTGCTGGGCGCCGACCTGCTCCGCAGGCCGCGGCATGGGCGCATTCGTCTGCAGGGACGCTGGATTCATTTCCCGCTGCAGCCGCTCGACCTGCTGACCCATCTGCCGCCGCAGTTCCTGCTGGGTGTTGCCGCCGACGCCGTGTGCAAGCCCTTCCGCACTTCGACCGACTCCCACAGCTTCGCCGGCGTGCTGGAACGTGGCCTGGGACGCACAATCTGCCGGGAGTTTTATTTTCCCTATGCGGAAAAGCTCTGGGGGTTTCCGCCCACCGAGCTGGCCGCGACCCAGGCGCGGCGGCGCATCTCCGGCGATTCTCTGGGAAAGCTCGCTCGCAAACTGCAGGCGGCCTTCACGCGAAACGGGCAGGGCCGATCCTTCTACTATCCCCGCCGGGGCTACGGACAGATCAGCGAAGCACTGGCAGAGGCGGCGCGCGCTGCCAGGGCGGAAATTTGCCTGGGCGCAGAGGTCACCGCCCTGCTCTGCGCCGGGCCGCGCGTGCGTGCCGTGCAGTTCCGCCGGCATGGCAGCACACACCGCGTGCCGGCGGACGCAGTGCTTTCCACGCTGCCCGTCCAGCGGCTGGTCGAGCGCATCGAGCCGCCAGCACCGGAGAACGTGCGCGGTGCCGCCGCACAACTGCAGTTCCGCGGCCTGCTTCTCATCTACCTGGTGCTGGCTCAGGATCGCTTCAGCGAATTCGACGCGCACTATTTCCCGGAACCGGCGATGCCTCTTTCGCGACTGTCGGAGCCGAAAAATTACAGTGGCGCGAGCGAGCCGCGCGGGCGGACCGTGCTCTGCGCCGAGCTGCCCGCCGACCCCGGGCAACCCTACTGGCAGATGAGCGATGCGGAGCTCGGCCATGCCGTCTGCGCCTGGGTTGCGGGTGTCGGCTTGCCCGTGGCGGCGCCCGTGCTCGGCGTCGTCACCCGGCGATTGCGCTGCGCCTATCCGGTCTATCGCCGCGGCTATGAGGAACATTTCGCGGTCCTCGACCACTGGCTCGCTCAGATGGAAAACCTGCTCACGTTCGGACGCCAGGGACTGTTCGTGCACGACAACACCCACCACGCGCTCATCATGGCCTACGCCGCCGCGGAGTGCGTCAGCGAGCGGGGCGAGCTGGACCACACCGCATGGCGCGCGCATCGCCGCAGGTTCGAAGCACACGTGGTCGAAGACTAGCCCGGCCCGCAACGAACAGAGCTGCCGCCAGGCGCCGGTGCAGCGCAGTCAGAACCGCGCACCCGTTGCCCAGCCGAACCTTCTCCAACGCTCACTCGGACGAAACACCGACCCGTCTGAAAGCAGGAAACGCTCGGCCAGCCGCAGTGGGTTGATGGCGTAGTAGAAGCGCAACGGCTGCCGGACCACCGGCAGCGGGGCCCGCAGCTTGACTCCGCTGGAGGCGCGCAGCGTCCCGTTTTTTCCCTCGCAACAGCTCCGGTGCCCGCCCGCCCAACCAGCCGGGCAGCAGTCAGCTCGAGCCGACATCGAAAAAACGCAACGACGCTGCTGCTTCGGTTCCAGCGCGGCAGCGGCACGTGGTATTCGGCACTGGCGGCAACGAGTATATTGGCACCGGCAGGGACTGCCCGGAACGATTGCCCTTCGGCTCCGGCGGGTCGGCGAACAGCCACTTATTCAGGTGTTGCTCCACTTGCGCCAGCGCGAGTCCGGCCATACGCGCCCGCCTTCAGCGGGCAGGCCGGAGTATGCAGACACCTCCAGGTGTGCGTCAATTGTCTTGGTAAACAGGACAGGCGAGCAGCGAGTCACAAAATGGTTCTTGGCCCGTTGACGGTTAAACTGCTAGCTGGCAGTGCTGAGTTGTGGGTTGGTACCTTCGTGTTGGCCATGATGCGGAAAGGAGCGAATCACACAAAAAGACCCTATTGGCCTATGTGAACAGCTTGCGTAGTTTTACTTCTGTGTACCTGGCCAGCCGAGTTTCTGTGCGTCGGGCCATAGCATTAACCGTTGTCCCGTCAAAGAGTCCGACGAGGCCAATCGTCAGAAGGACTAGCTGCGAGAAGAACAAGACTAAAGTACCCCAAGAACACCGTGTGGCGAAAAAGTCGGAAACGCCGGGCAAAGTGCTGTAAGTTCCGAGTACCAGCAAGATCATCAGACTCACATAAAAGACCTTGACGACCGCAGCCGCGAGTTGCCGCGCAGTACCACTAATCTTCAAGTCTCTCGTTCGCAACTCCTCCTCCACCTTTTTCCTTTCGTCTTTTTCATGCTGTATTTTGGCTGCTTCCTCAGCCTTTATTCGCGCCTTGACCCTTTCCAAGATCTCATGAACGGTCCCCTCCGCAAAGGCATCGGGATCGCCAAAAGTGAGCTCCATCAAAATCGACTGAGAATCTAAAGTGCTTCGGAGCAAGTAGTAGTCGTCTGCTGTAATGGTACCTTGCGCCTGCAACTTTGCGACTTCGGCCAGATATTTCTTCCACAATTCCTCGGGCGGTTCCATCGCAGCATACGCGTTAGCAATAATGTGCTTGCGAGGGAGATCGGGGGCTGTCATGGGCTTCTTCAGCCACATGATGTTCGTTAAATGATGATCAGTTATGGCTATCGGGACCGTGGACTGCAATTGGTAATCCTTGAAAAACTCAGCTGCCGCTGAGACCAAAGCGCCGTTTGGCGTTACGAATAAGGCAGCACATTCCTCAAGTCGCCAGTACTCGCGCCCCTGGCGCAGCCTGTAGATCGCAGAAAGTGAGTCAACGTCGCGTTTTCGGGCCGCCTCATTATGGTAGGTAATGTGTTTTTCTAACAGCTCGTCCAGTAAAGCCTCATCTATCTGGTGGGCTGAGTCGTAGGCGGGCTTCTCGCGCACCTTTATGCGCAGTTCACCTATTTGCTTTTCGAGTTTGGCCATAGCCAACGCAACATCGCTTGACGTCCACCCGTGTGAAAGCAGAAATCGGCCCACATCGCCGTACAGGTCGCCTGAATCAGCGCGACGGAGTGCCCTGCTACATGCGTCGAGAATGCCGTATACTTCCTCAATTGTGTGACGGAAGCAATATAGGTTCGCGCCTGCTTCGTGCAGAAGATCCAATAGATCTTTGCACGGAGCCTGGTAGTGAGTCCCGCAAAGGCCTAGAGCATTCAGAATGAATTTGGTGTCGAAGAATATCATCGTTCGCCGGAAGTTGCGCTTAACCTCAGAGAGGTCAGGGAACACGAGCGTGTTTGCTAAGAGATGGCCTTTCACAATTGTTTCCAGATACTTGAACCTGCTCGGGTTTGAATGGTGGAGATGCCGAGCAAAGGCATTTACTAGGAAAACTGCGTTCCGCACGGACCGCCCAATTGGAGGAATGGGCGTGCCTTCTGCGGCAGCGGCCAGAATCTCAAGATCATGTTCCTTGAGATAGAGAAGCAAAGCGTCCTCGGCCTCCTGTTCAGTCCATTCGACGCCGTACTTTGTTCTACAGAACTCTATCAAGCTCTGGACAGTCGCATTGTGCTCTTGCAAAACACGGTTTCGTGTTGCCTGCACATTCAGCTTTTCAAGGGCCGTAGGGTTGGGAACATACGCTTTGTGTTCCACTCGGATGAACCTCTTCCGTGTCAACCGAGTCAGGATGACTTTGAGAGAGTTTACTGGCACTCTCAATCCAAACTCTCTGAGGACTCCTCCTTGGACCTCGCTCAGCGATATGACCGGCTGACCGGACGCGCGGATTACTTCAGCAACCAGAGGCGCAAAATTCTCGACGTAGTCCTTGCCAAAGGTGTCCCAATTAACTTTGAGTATCGCGAGGCTTGTTATGGCGATCCGGCTCATCGAGGGACGCCCCGATTCCCATGTGCTCAGTGCTGGGTATATTAATTATATCTGGAGTAAACCCGGAATTGCGAACGCGGCGTCCTCTCGGTACAAATGCCTCGGCATCTTGGCCAAGGTCCCGGTAGATGGCCGGGGCGACGATGTGTTGCAGAGCGAAGAGCCCGGCGTGGCAGTACGGGATCAGTCCAAGGCTTCGTTCCGGCTGCAGGTCTTCAAGTATAGCGCCCTCTTGCAACGGGTTGCACAATCCGGGCTGGCCCAGTGGCGACCAGAATGTGCCCTCAGAATCAGAGATGCAGACGCGAGCGGAACTGGGGCGGCAGCGGGGGACATACATCTGCCGGCCTGCGGAACAGCCGGTTGCGGATCCGCGCTATTTGATCGTAGATGGCGTCTCGAAGTCGCACCGGCACCCTCTCGAGCACCCGCGCCAGCAGACGCCATCCGCCGCCCAGCTCGCGCAGCACAGCCACTACCGCCGCCGAACGATAGAACAGCTCTCCGCTGGGAGTGCGCAGCACCAGGCTTTCCGGCAACCGGGAACGGAGCTCGGGCGGGATCAACTCGGCAAACCGCTGTCCCCCGAGCGGAGCAAAGTGAAAGCATTCCCGACGATCCCGCCGGACGACAAACTCTACGAAACTGTGACACACGCCGCAGTTCCCGTCATAGAAAACGAACTGGGGCTCGGCTGTCATCGGAACCTCGCGGACCGTGCTGCGGTTCACTCTCCACGGGCAGCGTCCGTACGTTCTGCCACCGTGCCGGCAGGCGGCGCCGACAAGATGTCGTAGGCAGCCTGGAGCTGCCGACGGGAACCGATCAGGATGAGCTGGTCACCCTCCTGAATGCGAAACTCCCCGGGCGGATTGTGAACCACCTGCGGGTCGCGGATCACGGCGAGGACATTCACACCGGTGCGCTGCCGCAGCTCCAATTGCCGCAGCTCGGTGCCGACCAGGGGCGAACCGGGCAGCACGATGAACAGCTCGATGTCCACCTCCGGGAGCAAATGGGCCAGGTGACGCAGCGGCTGGCCCGGAATCGGCAGGATGCGCACCATGTCGTAGTCTTCCGCGCGGAGGCGGCCGATCAGCTCGGCCACCGCTTCGCGCGGCATGCCGTAGAGCCGCAACACCCGCACCGCGATTTCCATCCACGCTTCCAGCTCTTCGGCAATCACATCGGTGGCGCCGGCCTGGCGCAGCTCGCGGGCGTCTTCGATCCGCTTGATGCGAGCGATGATGTGCAGGTCGGGATTGCGCAGTCGCGCGTGGGAAATGGCACGGGCCAGCACCGAAGGATCGCTGATCGCAAAGACAATGGCGCGCGCGTGATCGGCGCCGGCTGCTTTCAGAATTTGCGGGTTGCTGGCATCGCCGAAGTAGATCGGCTCGCCTTCGGCGCGGGCCTGCCGCACCAGGCGGGGATTCATTTCGATGATCACGTACGGAAGATGGTATTCGCGCAGCAGCCGGGCCATGCGCCGGCCGTTCAACCCGTAGCCGCAGAGGATCACATGATCGCGCAACCGTTCCGTCGTCTCGTCGGGGGCCAGACGGCTGCGGCGGCGCTCGCCCTTCTGCCCGAGCCATTGCGCCACCCGCGGGCCGGCCGCGATGAATCCCGGCGTAACCATCATGGTCAGCACCGCGGCCGCCAGAAAGATCTGATAGCGTTCGGTAGAGATCAGACCCAGCCGAAACCCTTCGCTCAACAGAACGAAGCTGAACTCACCCACCTGCGCCAGCGCCAGGCTCACCAGCGCCGCCATGCGCAGCGGGAATCCCAGCACCGCAATTGAGGCCCCGCCCAGCAGCAACTTGCCCAGCAGAATCGCCGCAACGACCGCGGCCAACACTCCAGCGTGCGCGACAACGAACCGCAGATCAATCAGCATCCCGACGGAGATGAAAAACAGGCTGGTCAAGCCATCCCGAAAAGGCAGGATTTCGGCCATGATCTGATGGCCGTACTCCGATTCCGACAGGACGATCCCCGCCAGAAACGCGCCCAGCGCCAGCGACAACCCGAACTGCGTCGCTCCCCAGGCGGTGCCCAGCGCAAAAAAGATGGACGCAATGACAAACAGTTCGCGACTACGCACCAGAACGATCGCCCGCAGCAGCGGCGGAAACAGATATCGCGCCAGCAACAGGATCGCGCTCACGATCAGCAGCGACTTCCCCAGCGCCGCCAGAACCCTCAGCGCCTGGCCACCCTCCGGAGCCGCCAGCGTGGGCAGCAGAGCCATCATCGGCACCACGCACAGATCCTGAAACAACTGGATACCCAGCACGGCACGGCCGTGCAGCGTGTCGAGCTCACCGCGATCGTGCAGAACCTTCAGCACGACGGCGGTGCTGCTGATGGCAACCAGAAACCCCCAGAAGAACGCTTCCCGGATGGCGAATCCCAGCCACAACAGCAGTCCGGCCGTCGCCAGCACGGCCGCGATCAACTGCACGCTGCCGGCCGCCAGGGCCAGTTGCTGCATGCGAGCCAGCTTCTTCAGCGAAAGCTCCAGCCCGATGGTGAACAGCAGCAAAGCCACGCCGACCTGAGCCAGCAGCTCGACGGCCTGGGTATCGGAAATCAGTCGCAGAGCGTACGGCCCGGCCAGCACGCCAGTGATCAGGTAGCCGATCATCGTGGGCTGTTTCGCCTTCCGCAGCAGGAAGGCGATGGCCATGGCCATGCCATAGAGCACGATCAAGTCGCGAAGGATGCCGCTTTGTTCCATATGCCGGGGCGCGCAGCGATTGTACCGCAACGCCGCCGCGAGTCGGCCAACTGGGTGCTCGGCAAGCTGGGCATTCTCCGGCAAAATAGCAGGCGAGGGCAGGGGGCTCGGATGGCCACGCTGGATTTTTCACAATTCCGCGTCCTGACGTTCGATTGCTACGGCACCCTGGTTGACTGGGAGCGGGGCATCGCGCGAGTGCTGCAGCGCTGGGCGCGGCGCCACGGGCTCGCGCTGGAAGACGACGAGCTGCTGGAAGCCTTCGCCGCCAGCGAAGCACGGCAGGAGCAACAGGCGGAGTTTCGTCTCTACCCGGACGTGCTCCGCGCCGTGCATCACGAAATCGGCCAGCGGTTCGGCCGGCCGGTCCTCAGGGAAGACGCCGACGCCCTGGCCGAATCGGTGGGCGAATGGCCGCCGTTTGCCGATACCACAGAGGCCCTGCGACGCCTGCAGCGCCGCTACCGGCTGATGGTCGTCTCCAATGTGGATCGTGCTTCGTTTTCCCGCACGCAGCAGCAGCTCGGCATCGTGTTCGACGCCGTGGTCACTGCGGAAGCGGTCCGCGCCTACAAGCCGGACCGGCGCATGTTCGAGCGGGCGCTGGAATCTGCCGCCGCACTCGGCGCGACGGCCGACCAGGTGCTGCACGTGGCCCAGAGCCTGTACCACGACATCGTCCCCGCCAAAGCCCTGGGGCTGGCCACGGTGTGGGTGAATCGTCGCGCCGGCAAATCCGGCTGGGGCGCAACCCGACCGCCCGACCGCTCTGTGTCACCGGACCTGGAAGTGCGCTCCCTAGCCGAGCTCGCCGAACTGGCCACCGGAGCCGGTCCCCGAGCAGTTCCCTGAGCAAACGGTTTGCGCAGCGGTAAAACCGACGTGCGGTCAATGCGGGACGCGGGTGGCGTTGCGGGGCCAGCGCGGGCGAAACTGACTGTCCGGAATGCGTGCGTTGCGCACCACACTGCTGTACCGGATCTCGAAATAATCTCCGGAGCCGGTTTCGAAAAACTTCTGCTGCACGGGCAGCCAGGTGGCCTGATCAATCCACAGGTGAATTTTTGCAATCTGGTTGCGAATCGCTTCGGCCCTGGGAGTCAGCTCGAGCCAGACAACGCGCTTGCCATCCATCGTTTGCTCGCCGAGCAGCGTGATCCGATAGCCTTTTTTCAGCTCGTTGCCGCCGGTGCCGAACCCGAGCAGCAGGAACTGATCCACCAGGGCGCGGTGCTTGCTGAGGTCGTATTCATCCACGCGGTTCGTGCGCGGATGGAAAACGAACAACTGGTCGCCCCGGCGCAGAACGGTACGCGCGGCTGGATGCGTGATTTCGATCAGCATCCTGGCGTCGCGGCGGACGTAGATCTGTCCGGACTCGGTGGAACGATCGTCCACCACCGTGGTGACCTTCGTGCGCTCGATTTGGGCCACCAGACTCTCAAACCGCTCGGCTTCGCGGTCGAGCTGCTGCAGAATTTCGTCCAGGGTCCATTGGCTGCGTTGTGGCCCATCGGCCCCGGCGGGCAGCGAACAGAACAGGCCGAGCAAGCCGCACAGCAGGGCCATGCGGGTGCCGCACCGAGCGAACAGTTTGGTGCCGTCCTGCCTGCCCGAAGAACGCAACTCAGCCCCTCCGAGGCACAGTGAGCGCGTCGCATGCTATCACACGGTTAGGATGTGCGAGGGAACATTGCCGTTGGTTGCTGGCCGAGAGTTTCCAATTCAGTCGCCTGCCGTCCACCCGGCCTACGGACGGATCCGGACTTCGTAATACACCACCTGGCCCTCGCCGTCGCGGATGGCCTGGATTTCCTCCAGAGCAAAGGGGCGGTGAGCCAGCTCCTGCGCGTGGCGGCGGAGCAGCTCGCGGATGTCCCGCTCCAGCTCCGGCGTGCGGACTGCCACGGCCAGCGCGGTGGCCGGGATGCGGTAGGTGAGAGTTCCGTCGGCACCTTCGGCGACCAGTTCGGGGCCCGAGGCGCCGGGCAGGATACCGGTGCGGGGCCGGTCGTGAAAGCAGCCGCGTGGCACCAGCAGCACGAACAGCACGATGACCAGAACCATCAAGTCGTAGGGCCACGAGCCGCGCTCGTAGGACCAGAACAGAGTGTTCTTCAGAATGCTCCAGGCGCGGCGCATCGTTAATCGGCCGGGATACCGTCTACCATCACGCCGTCGCGCATATGAACGACCCGGCTGGCGTAGGCGGCGGCTTCCGGGTTGTGCGTGATCATCACGATGGTCTGACCCAATTCGCGGTTCAACTGACGCAGCATGCCCAGGACGATCTCCGAGTTGCGCGTATCCAGATTGCCGGTCGGTTCATCGGCCAGCAGGAGCTTCGGTTCGTGGATGACGGCGCGCGCCAGCGCCACTCGCTGCTGCTCCCCGCCGGAAAGCTCTGCGGGCCGGTGATGCAGGCGCTCGGTGAGGCCCAGCATGCGGGTGATCGTCGCAAAGCGATGCGGATCGAATCCGTTGCCGTGGATGTGCTGGGCGATGGCGATGTTGCCCCGGGCAGTCAGCGTGGGAAGCAGATTGAATCGCTGGAAGACGAAACCGATCTTGTGTCGCCGCAGGCGCGTGCGTTCGGCATCACTCAGGGTGGCCAGGTCGTTGCCGTCCACCAGCACGCGCCCGCGCGTGGGCTGCGTGAGTCCGCCCATCACATAAAGCAGCGTCGATTTGCCGCATCCGGACGGGCCCATCACCGTCACGAACTCGCCCGGATAGACCTCGAAATTGACGCCCCGCAGGGCAGGCACCTCGACCTTGCTCGAGCGGTAGACCTTCCACAGGTTCTCTGTTTTCAAAATTGGTTCCAACCACTTCCTCCAGAGGGAGCCCCGCCACAGGAAGCCGCCGTATTCTATCGCCGAACTCCACAGCCTGCCAGCGCAACGGCCGGCTACTCATAGGCCAGAGCCCGGATCGGGTCGCGACGGCTGGCCAGCCAGGTCGGATAGGCGGCGCCCGCAAGACCTGCTCCCAAAGCGATCGCCGCGGCTCGCAGCAACCACTCGTGTGTAATCTGGACCGACAGAGTGGGAAACAGGCCGGTGAGCACTGCCCTGGCCAGATAGCTGAACCCGACTCCGACCAGAATTCCCGCAGCGCACAGCAGCGCACTTTCCGCCAGAAAGATCCTCGCAATGTAGGCTTTCGAGGCCCCCAGAGATTTCAGCACGCCAATTTCGCGCGTGCGCTCGAGTGTGGTCGTGTACATGGAGAGCAGGATCACCAGGAAACCGATCACGATTGCAAGCGCAATCATCGAGCGATGGAAGGCGTCCAGACCGGGCAGGCTCGAGGTGGTCATCATCGACAGCAGGTCTTTCAGCGGCCGGATTTCATATCGGGGGAACAGCGCACGGAGCTGCTCGATCACCCGCGGGGTCTGCTCCGCGCGAGCGCACTTGATGAAGAACAGGGAGGCTTTGTCCGCGGCGCCGAACATTTGCTGCAGCGTCCGGATGGGAACGAACAGTCGGGCGCCCTTGCCGTGCTCGACCACGCCGACCACGGTGAAGTCGTGGTCGAACAGCCGCAGGGTGTCGCCGGCGCGGAGCTTGCGGGCCGCCGCATACCAATCGTCCACCAGCACTTCGTAGCCCTCCCGCAGCTCGCGTCCCTCGTGCAGCACGAATCCCCCGGAAACCGCGCGAAAACTCTCCGGCTCGATGCCGTACACCACATCCAGTCCGCCCGAGGTGCTCGACTGCAGCAGCACCGGCGCCACCGCCCGAACGCCCTCGATGGTCATCAGCCGGTCGCGAATGCGGACGGGCATGGGGGCGCTGCTGAAGGCAAGAAACACAGAGGACGACGGTGGCTGCAGCATGATGTCGGCGCCGATGCCCTCGATGCGCTTGGCGGTTTCCTGGAGCATGCCGGTGGTCAGCCCGACCATGACCACCACCAGCGCCACCTCCACCCCCACCGCCAGCACACTGATCAGCGTGCGCAGTTTGCGGTGAAACAGATTGCGGACAATCAGCTGCGCGATCATCGTCCCGCTCCATCCCCGGAATCTCCCACGCGCACCAGCTCGGTGCCCGGCGGCTGCTCGAGCCGGAAGCGCTCGGCCGCGATCGCTTCGTTCAATCGCAGCCGATTCAGTCGAAGAGTCAGCTGGTAGTCTTCCCGGGGCCGCTCGAGCCGAATCCAGTGAGGAAACCGCACCCCCGCCACCGCGCGCCACTCGGCATAGCGGATATCGGCCAGCCGCCGGCCCGCAGCACCGAAATGCTGCAGCCGGACCAGAGACAGATCGGTCCG
>JAIMAG010000034.1 GCA_023512135.1 Terriglobia bacterium
GGCTTGAGGCCCTGCTGGACGGCCCAGGTGGCCTGCTGCGCCGCAGAGGTTGTCGGGTGAGCTCTCACGCGCCGGCGAGGGCTTCCCGGATCCGCTCGCGGACCGACTCCGGAGCGGCGTAGTCCGGGTGGCTGCGGAGCACCGCGAGGTAGCGCTGCGCGCGCCCGATGGCATCGTAGGCCCGGCGCGCGCCCGGGTCGGTGCGGGCCCGCTCGGGGTGGAGGGCGTAGAGCAGGTGGTGGGGATCCAGTAGCCCCACGGCGACGCTGGGGCCGACCTGGCGTCGGCACCGGCAGGCCGCGGCCTCGGAGACCAGGCCGCAGTTGGCCTCCATGAACTCCCGCAGCCGGCGCCGGGCCCGGGAAACCCGCTTGCGGAAGGCGGCCGGGCTGATCCCCAGCACCTCGGCGCCCTCCTCGCCGGAGAGGTCCATCACCTCGGAGAGCACGAAGGCCGCGCGGTGCTCCCGGTCCAGGCACATGAGCATGGTGTGGGTGCAGCCGAGCTTCACCTCCTCCTCGAGCACCGGGTCTTCGGGGTCCTCGGGGGCTTCGGCCGCGAGTCCCGCCTCCAGCATCCCTTTGAAGGCCTCGAAGGAGAGGCCGGGAAGCTCCCGGCGGGAGCGGCGAACCGAGGCCAGGTGGTTGGCGGCCACCTTCCACACCCAGGTCCGGAAGCCGCTCTCCCCACGGAAGCTTCCCAGGTGGGTCACCACCTTGACCAGGATCTCCTGGCAGGCATCCTCCGCGTCGGCGGGATGGCCCAGCATCCGGATGGCCAGCCGGTAGACGTCGTCGGCGATCGCCCGCACCAGCTCCTCCAGGGCCGCCGGGTCGCCCCTGGTCGCCCGTTGGGCGAGATCCTCCAGATCCTGCTCGGCCATGCCTGCGGCGACCTTACACCCGTGTGGGGGCGAGGACCAGCCCGAGCTGGGCCGCCATCGCGAGGGTATCATCGTTCGCCCAGCCCTCCACGATCCGCCCGTGCCGCACGCGGTAGAAGCTCATGCCGGTGATCTCGAAGCGCCGGCCGGAGGCCGCAGGGAGGCCCGCGAAGGCCGGGCCCGTGTGAACTCCCGAGGCCGTCCAGTGGGTGGCCACCAGGTCACCCTCGGCGATCGCCATGTCCTCCACGATGCGAAGGTCGGGAAACGCCCGCTTCATCGCCAGGAAGGTCTCCCGGAATGCCGCCAGGCCCCGCAGGGGGTCGGGCGAATACGGGCTGGTGAACACGATCTCGGGGTCGCAGAGCTCCTCGTAGGCCTCGGGCTCGCCCCCGCTGATGGCCCGCTCCAGGTACGCACGCACCACCTGCTTGGGATTGGTCGCCATGTCGTCCGCCTCCTCTGGTCGGTTTCGACGGTACAGACGCCCGGCCGGGGAGACGTGTGACCGCCCACCTGGCGCTTGGGTTGGTCGATCTGGTAACTGTTGAACCTGAATCCGGCGCCATTTGAGCTGATCTCGTGATCCTTCACCTTCGGTAAGCGCCGCGTCACCTGGGTTCCGGCAGGGCGAGCAGGAGATCTTGTGGTTCCTCGATAACTGCGGATTTTTGGAAGTTATCGTGGCAGCCCAGAGGTCCTCCTCGCCGAGCACGGTATGCAGCACCGAAGGGGCCCAAGACGCATCCGCGTTTCGTTCGCCGGTCAGCATTTGACCCGATTTGGCGGTGTCTTTCTGCTGCATGGCTTCTTCCGGCGGCTGGGCCTGCGCCGGCGGTTTCGTGACAGTGTCGCATTCCCGCAGCGCAACAATGCCTACAGCATCCCCGAGATGTTGTTGGCTGTGCTGTACCCGATCATCTTGGGGCTCGGCCGGATCGAGACGACGGAACTGCTGCGCCAGAATGGGGTCTTCCAAGCCCTCACCGGCTTGCCCGCTTATCCCGACCCTACTGCGGTACGCCGCTTCCTCTACCGGTTCGCCCTCCGCGGCTTGCCCAAGCTCCGCCGTCTCCACGATCGGCTGCTCGCGCAGATGTCTCAGTGCCCGCAACCACTGACTCGGGTGATCTTCGACTTGGACTCCACCGTCTTGACGTTGTACGGGCGTCAAGAGCAGGCGCGGGTAGGGTACAATCCCCACAAACGGGGTCGGCCCTCCTACCATCCCCTCGTCTGCTTCGAGGGGCAGACCAAGGATTTCTGGCATGGGGAACTGCGGCCTGGCGATGTCCATACCGCCAAGGGAACTGTTGAGCTGCTCCAGGCGTGCTTTGCGAAGATCCCCGAAACGGTGCGCCAGATCAGGGTTCGCGCCGATCCTGGCTTCTTCGACCACAAGGTGATCGAGGCCATCGAGGCCCGCCGGGGAAAGTTTGTCATCGCCGCCCGGTTGACCGTTCCCCTCAAGAGACAGATCCCCGGCTTGGCATATGTCGAGGTGCAGCGGGGGCTGGCGATTGCCGAATGTCAGTATCAGCCCCATCGCTGGCCTCACCCCTATCGCTTTGTGGTCGTACGCAAGGCCCTGCCCGAGGAAGAGAGCTCGCAGACTACCCTGTTCACCGTCGGCCGGTACAGTTACCGTGCGTTCGTGACCAACCTCCGCATCTGGCCCATCGCCGTCTACCGCTTCTACAACGACCGCGCCGCGGTGGAGCTGATCATCAAGGAACTGAAAGCCGACTACCCCCTGACGAAGATTCCCACCGGGCAGTTCGCCGCCAACGAAGCGTACTTCCATCTGCTGCTCTTCGCTTACAACTTGGTCAATTGGTTCAAACGTCTGTGTCTGCCGACCGCGTTTCACTCAATGACCCTGGGGACGTTGCGTCGTCGACTTCTCATGATTCCAGGCCACTTCGTTGGAGCCACCCGGATGCCGACCCTGCGACTGCCTGCCTTCTCCGACGAACAGGAAGCCATCAGGCACGCCCTGAAGTGCATCGATCGCTTCAGAATCTGATGATTTTCACGCCGGATTCAGGGAGCGCCGTGAAAAAAGGCGCGTGTTCTCCAGTGGGGGAAGATCCCACCCGAGGAATCGTCGGGACGCCTCGGTAGCTACGGGGGCACGGGAGGCTGGTGACGGCCTGTCGTGAAGCCCTCTGGAAAGGAGTCTGGGAACGCCAGGCTTGGCGACCCTGCGGGCTGCAGCGTGCAGCGAACTCTGAGCAGGCCCCGAAATGCGTGATGCGAGAGCCGACCCGCCCCTGAATCGGGGAAGGCCGTTGCGCTCAGGAGACGGACCCGACGGTGCCCTGAGCGTCTCGCCGGGGTAATGGAGGCGGCACGTAGGGAGAGGGAGGAGCGCGCAACACGGGAAGCCTCCGCCCAAGCGGTCCTGGGGCTTCGGGCTCCAGGTGGGCGGAGGTGGCGGAGAGGCTTGTAGTACCGATGAGTCCGGTGAAAGCCGGCGGAGGGAAGGGGCCTCAGTTCTGAGGCGCTGCTAACGGAGGCGAGATGATGGGGGATTGGCGATGAGTCTAGCAACCCCGGAGCGGATTCGGACCCTCCAGCGGCGGCTGTACGTCAAGGCGAAGAAGGAGCCACAGTATCGCTTCTACACCCTGTATGACAAGATCTACCGCTGGGACATCCTGCACCATGCCTATCGGCGGGTTCGAACGAATGCTGGAGCCCCTGGGGTGGATGGGGTGACCTTCGAGCAGATCGAGGCAACAGGAGTAGAGGCGTTCTTGCAGGGGATCCAGCGGGAGCTTCAGGAAGGGACGTATCGCGCAGATCCCGTACGGCGGGTGGAGATCCCGAAGCCGGACGGCAAGAGCACGCGCCCGTTAGGGATTCCCACGATCCGCACACGGGTGATCCAGGAAGCTACGCTCCTCGTGCTGTTCCCGATCTTCGAAGCCGATCTGCCGGACACTGCCTGGGGCTATCGCCCCAAGCGGTCGGCAGTGGGAGCGGTGAAGCGGGTGCATGCGTACCTTCAGGCAGGGTACACCGATGTGGTGGATGCGGACCTCCGGCAGTACTTCGAGACGATCCCGCACGCGGAACTCATGCGCTGTGTGGCCCGGCGGATCAGCGACGGCAAGGTGTTGGCGCTGATCAAGGCATGGCTGCAGGCGCCGATTGTGGAGGTGGATAGCCGTGGGCGGACGCGTCGGAGGGGAGGAAAGCGTCACCACCGAGGGACACCCCAAGGGGGCGTGATCAGTCCGCTCCTCGCCCTGCTGTACATGCGCCGGTTTCTGCTGGCCTGGCAACGATGGGAGCACCGGCTCCAGGCCTATGTGTGTGCGTACGCCGATGATTTCGTGATCCTGTGTCGTGGCACGGCTACGCAGGCCCTGACCGTGACCCGGGATCTGATGAGGCGGATCAAGCTGGAGCTGAACGAGGCGAAGACCAGGATCGTCAATGCGCGCGAGGGGTCGTTCGACTTCCTGGGGTACACGTTTGGGCCGATGCATAGCCCGAAGACTGGGGCCTGCTATCTGGGGGCAGCACCGTCCAAAGCCCGCGTTCGACGACTGCGTGAGGCGGTGCACAGCTATCTCAGTCCGCACAACCAGAGTCCGGTAGACGAGGTGGTTGCACACCTCAATCGACTGCTTGTGGGCTGGGGGAACTTCTTCAGCTACGGTACGGTCACCAAGACGTATCGGCAGATCGATCGCTACGTGGCGGACCGGCTCCGGCGGTTTCTCGTGCGGCGGCACAAGATAGAGAGTCTGGGCACGCGGCAGTTTTCGAACCTGCGGCTGTATCGGGAGTATGGGCTGCGCCAATTGGCCCCATCGAGCGCGTGGTGACTTCGTGGGCCTGGCGTGAACTCAGTCCGAGAGCCGGATGCGGTAGCGCCGCACGTCCGGTTCGATGAGAAGAGAACGGAAACGTGGGCGATGCAGTAGGGCAACATGGGCCTGTAGCCATCGACGGAGGTGGAGGAGGCCGAATTGTCACATCCACCGCATCGCGCGGCGCGCCGATCTCTTACTCTACTTCAATTTCCTCGGCCAGCGCGTCGGATTCAGGGCCGGACGGGATCTCCGCCAGCCGCTGCAGCAGGTCCCCGGCGGTCCACTTGGAGTCGACGGGCAGGCGGCGGCCGTCCGGGAGGATCAGGGCGAACTCCACGGTCTTGCCGTTCACCCGATAGCCCTGCTCAACCATGGAGGCGGGTAGCAGGCGCAAGGCGGTGGCCACGATCTGCTCGCCGGCCTCGCCCCGCCGCTCGCGCCCGGCCATCACGGCC
>JAIMAG010000023.1 GCA_023512135.1 Terriglobia bacterium
CAATCCGGAGTTGGGGTTTAGCCAGAACACGCCGTTTTCGGTGCGGAACACGCCGATCTGCTTCTTGAACTCTTCCATCGTCATGTTCCGCAGCACCGCCGGTTCACCGATGAAGGCACCGGTGGTGATGCGCCCGGAGAACACCGTGAAGGGCGCTCCGCTGCTCCACCGCGTGAAGCCGGTGACGATCCACCCGCCGATGAACTTGTCCACGATGGGATGCACGTTCGCACCGAGCCACTTGCCCCGGCCGAACGGCAGCGGATACAGGAAGTTCATCGAGAACGAGTGGCGCACATCGAACGCGGCCCGGAAGCGGTCACGCGAACGATTCAGCAACGACCGATACGTCTGGAACTCCTGCTGGCTGGTCAGGAACGTGGTATCGGTCAGCACTTTGCTGAAAGTGTAGTTTGCCTGGAAAGTTAAGCCGCCGGCGAAACGACGGCGCAACTCGAACTCGCCACCGTGGTAGATGGACCAGCTCGAGTTGTCCACCAGAATCGCAGAGTTGGCAAAGGGGTTGGGCACGAAGAAGTTCAGCGGGAAGAACTGCTCGCGGTTCGCGCGATACGTGTTCGACCGCCGAATCGTGTCCATCATGGACCCGATTTGCCCTTCGCTCAGCAGGGTAATGAACGTGCTGTTGGTGAATCCGCTGGAGAGTGCGAGCCCTTGGAACAGAGCCTCGAAAATCGGCAGCGGAACCTGACCCGGCAGGCCGCGGTTGTCAAACCGCAGGGCGCCGGTGGGGGAGCCGGTGCAGGCAGTCCGGTTGGCCGCACAGATGGTCAGGTTGTTCTGCGCGTTGCGGAACTCTGTCAGCAGGTTCGCCACCTGATTCCCACCGAACGAAAACGGATTGTTCAGCAGGTTAATTTCGTTGTAATCCGTGGAACGATACATCGCCGAAGCGTGGTTGCCCACGTAGCGGGCTTCAAACGCCCACCGGTTCCACAGCTCCCGTCCGACCGAAAGCGACCACTCCACAACCACCGGCGTGCGCAGTTTGGGATCGAAGACCCAGAGGTTCGTCGCCGTGTTGTTGATGAAGTTCTGTCGCTGGGAGACCGGGAAGCTGGCCACCGGTGCCGGCGGCAGGGGAACCGAAGCGGGGTTGAAGACGCCCACCGGTGTTGTGTTGGCTACCACGCTGAACAGACCGGTGTTGCCCGTCCCGACCAGCTGGAACAGCGTGAAACCATCCTGCGGATAGTGGATGCTGGCGCCGCCACGGATCGAGGTTTTGCCGTCCGCCCAGGGATCCCAGGCGAATCCCAAGTACGGCGCGAAGTTGTTGATGTCGCGCGCGTAGACAGGCTTCCCGTTCCGTGCGCCAGCAAAGTCCAGCAGAACATCATTCATCACCGGTGTGGTCCGCGGGGTGAAAAGGTTGCCCACTCCGGCAGGGCCCCACAGGCCACTGATGCCGTCCACGGGCAGCAGAACCAACCCGTTCCGCAGGTCGAACACGCCTTGGAATTCATACCGCACCCCCGCCGTCAGGGTGAAGTTGCGGAACATCTTCCACTGATCCTGGAAGTAGAACGCCAAGTTGTGCTGGATCGGGTCGATTTCGCGCGGCACGCCCGGCACAAAGCCCGACGTGGGCGAGGTGTGGTTGAATCCCTGCTGAATCTGGCTCAGTTGACCAACCAGGATGTTGTAGATGTTGCTGGCACGGGTAAGGTCTCCGGAGCTGATGCCGCCCGGGAAGTCCGAGGCCGTAATCCCGTTCGGGTTGGCTGAGTTCGTTCCGATGAAAACACGGGGAACGACAGTGTTAAAGAAGAACGAGTTCGCTACAACCTGCTTGTACTCGCCCCCAAACCGGATCCCGTGCGACCCACGGAACCAGGTGAAGTGATCCATCACCTGGCGCACCGGGGTGTTCCGGCCCTGGGGCAGGTTGCCCTGGGTCAGAGTCGGGTCGGTGACGAGCGGCAGGTCAAGCTGCACTCCGCCGGTTGCCTGATAGGTCTCAAACAGCGCAAATTCAACCGGTGCCCGCTGGAAACCCACGCGGACCTCGTTCGTCTTCGTTGGGCCGAAGTTCGCCAGCCAGGCCCAGACGACTACCTGCCGGCGCGACACTTGGGCTCCTCCGGTGGATTTGGGGAACAGCGGTTCAATCCCGTTCAGCAGGTCCGGAGTGGAGTCGAAGTCAGCTTGGTTGTAGACGAATTCGATCGCATGGTTTTTGGTGAGCTGGTGGTCCACACGGATCGTGTAGCGCTCCTGCTTGCTCTTGCCCGGCAGGTTAAACGTGAAGCACCGCACGTTGACGCCGTCACCACCGCAGCCCAGGTCGCCGTTTGGTTCGGGAACCAGGCTGTTATAGAAGTCCATCACGGCGGCGTTCAGGTCTGCCGGGGTGCTGGGACGCGAACCTGTCGGGGTGTTGATCTGTCCCAAGGTGAGCAGGTTGATCGTTTGCGGAGAGCCACCCGGCGGCGTCCAGGTGAAGAGCCCCTGGCGCGCAGCAGGGCTCAACACGCTGCGGGTACGGCTGCGGGAAAGCGGTTCGCGGAACAATTCAATGTTCCCGAACACCCAGGTGCGCTCCCGGCCGTCGTAAAGCTTGGGAATAAACACAGGACCGCCCGCATTGGCACCGATCCGGTTCTGCAACTGGAACGGTCGCGGAATGCCCTGTGCGTTGTTGAACCAGGTGTTGGCATTCAACGCGTTGGTGCGCTGGTACCAGAACAGCGAACCGTGAAATTCGTCCGAACCACGCTGCGTACGGATGGAAACCTGGGCTGCGCCGAAGCCACCATCCACGCCTACGCCCGCTGTGGACACGGCAAACTCACCCACCGCATCCACCGTCGGAGCGCTGATAGCAAAGAATGAGCTGGTCTTGACGAAATTGTCTGCCACGTTGATGCCGTCCTGCGTGATGTTCGTCGAATTGCCGCGCAGGCCGTGCACAAAGGAATCAGCGATACCCGAGCTGGTAGGGGTCACAATGCCCGGCAGCGTCCGCACCAGGTCCAGCGGATTTCGAGTCGGCAACGCCAGGTTCATGATTTGCTGCCGGTCTACGCTGGCCTTCACTTCCGCGGATTGGGTGTCTACCAGCGCCTGCTCGCCCGTGACCACTACCTCCGTGCCCACCCGGGCGACTTCCATCTTGGCATCGACGCGGGAAGTTTGCCCCACGAAGACTTGCACCCGTTCCACAACGAACTTGGCAAACCCCTCCGCCTCGATCGTTACCTGATAGAATCCCTGTGGTAAGTTCGAGATGAAGAAGTTGCCTGAACTGTCCGTTGTGGCCGTAAATGACCGACCTGTTGCCAAGTCAGTCGCGGTGACCTTGGCTTCGGGTATCACGGCATCGGTCTGGTCTTTTACAGTTCCGGTCAACACTCCGGTCAGTACCTGCGCCGCAATCGGAGTGACCGTCAACAGGGCAACCAGAACCATGCCGATGCACCAAAAGCCTCGGAACTGAATCCTAGGATTCAGGTGCATGCAGCTCCCTCCTCCAAATGTGAATTTGCTCCCTACCCGAATGGGAGAAGGAAGATAGAGAATTTCCTTTTTCTTTTAGAACTCCCACCACGGGTCTACCCGCCGCACAGCAATTTTTTTGCCAAGACTTTCATATTCGAACTTCTTTCTTTTCATTGAGTTGTGAATGAAAAAAAATATCGCCTTCGTTAAAAATACGAAATTTTGTAGATTCATATAAATAAAAATAGGTAGTTTCAGGAATTGCTTAAAGCACTCACCAACCTGGAAAATGCAGTTCCAGGGAAAACATAGTCCCTAAATGCCTATCGGAATTCTTTTGAGCTTGGGGGGAATAGCTTGCCGAATCGAGTTCGCCTCGAGGCTTAGCGGGGTAGATTGGCTTCAATTTGCTCCAAAGTTTTTCTAGCCAAACTTGCTAAGTTATGGTTCGGGTGGCTGAGCAGAAATTTTTGCAGCTCGGCCTTTGCCTCCAGTACACGTTCTGTTTTCAAGTATATGCCGGCGCGTAACAACTGGGCTTCTGGGGTATCAGGACTGGCCCCCCGTTCGATCTGTTCCAGCGCAGCCGTGGCCATGGCCAGATTGCCCAGTGCGAGAGCGGCAATGCCTCGTTCAAATTGAGCCTGCCAGGCATTGGGTAGCAACGCGTTGGTTTTTTCAGCGGCTTCGATGGCCTCGGAATAGCGGCCTAGATGATTCAGCACCCGGCTGAGCAGCAGATAACCGTCCCCGTAGTTGTTATCAATCCGTACAGCCTGTTGTAGATGTTCCAGAGCCAGGTTCGGTTTTTCTTCCTGCAGCTCCAACGTGGCCAGCGCCAGCAATGCCTGAGGAAACTGGGGATAGATTTTTAGAGCATTTTCCAGATGTTTGCGGGCGAGTGTTCGATCGCCGGCTCGGAGTTGCTGGACACCTTTGCGAAATTCATCCCGTGCCTTGGGCGGGATGCGGAGCGCAGCCACCGAGACGCTGGGGTCGGTGGAAACATTGCGTTCCCCTGCCAGGGGACGCAGCAGATACTGCACCGCCAGTGCACCGGTGCCGGGCGGCACATCCAGCAGCTCCCGCACCGGCATGTATCCATGGGCTTCGATGGAGATGTAATGCTGACCCACGGGCACGCCGGTGAAGACGAAGTTGCCGCCGGCGTCCGTCATCACCACGCGATGAAACGAACGGTTGGTTGATTCCAGGGTTACGACGACGTTCGTGGCGGCTCCGCCTGTGAGAACGACTTGTCCGCTGACCGTGCGGGTGGCCCCACCCCCGCCGAAGACCTGGGCTGAAGTCGTAACTGCTAGGCACAGCGAAAAACTGCCCAAAAAGGCAACCTTGCACAGCGGAGACAACATGATTGGCAATCCTTCAGTCTGTGACGAAATCTGTGCGCATGGTAACACAAACCGGAAAAGGTATCTAGCCCGGGCCGGACTTTTGCTGGGTTGTGTGCTCCACGCACGCGGCTGGGGGCGAGCTGCGGACTAACGCTTACGGCACAGAGTTCTATTGACGGCATCCGGTGTCGCTGCCTACCATGGGCTTTGCCGTTGCCAGCTTGCCAACGCCCTCCTGTATGTCCCTCTTGGGCTGCCGGATCGGATTCTTTCTGGGGGAAGGGAATGCCGCAGCAGACTACGGAGATTCAGAATGGCAAGTATCGTCAACGGCGCCGCGGCGTGCGCGTGAATTCGCGCGTGCCGGTGGCTATCGAGTGGACACTGCCAGACAGCACCACGCAACGCCAGGAAGCGCACACACGCGTCGTCGGTCCATATGGTTGCCTCGTCGTGCTTCCGCAGGACCTCGCCCTGGAGCAGCGGATCCAGATCACCAATCTGGTCAATCAAAACAAAGTTGCCGCGGTCGTTGTCTGGAAAGGGAATCGTCGCCCGGAAGGCTGGGAGCTCGGCATCGAGTTGCAGAATCCGCGGATGGATTTCTGGGGTCTGGAACTGATGTAACGAATCGGCTGGCTGCCGGTTGGAATTTCGCAAAACCCCTCTCGGATTCCGCACGTCAAATTATCGGGAGTTGGCCTCTAGCAGAGCGAACGGTTTTGCACGGATCTCGTCCATTTCAAGGGCTGCGTCGGGCTGTACCGGTTGCCCTTCTGCTTTGTGCGCTGGCGGTTTTTCCGGCGCGGGTCGCGCGCTCACAACAGGATCGCGACCGCTGGCAGCGGCCGGCCGAAGTCATCGATGCGCTGGGCATCACGGCCGGCAGCCGCGTGGCCGATGTCGGTTGTGGCGAAGGCTATTTCGTATTGCATCTGGCGCAACGGGTGGGGACTTCCGGTGCCGTCTATGCCGTGGATATCGACCCGAAGGCGCTGGCGATTGCGCGCCGCAAGGTGGAACGCGCCGGCTTCTCGCAGGTGCGCCTGATCCTGGGCCGCGAAGACGATCCGCGGCTGCCCGAAGGCGAATTGGATGCAGTGCTGATCGTGAATGCCTATCACGAAATGCGCAAACACGATGCCATGCTGCAGGGCGTGTTCCGCTCCCTGAAGCCCGGTGGTCGGCTGGCGATCATTGACGGTGCCGGCGAGGAGCATCAAGATCGCAGCGCGCTGATGCGCCGCCACCGCATCTCGCGCAAACTGGTTCGCGAAGATGCGGAACGCAACGGCTTTCGCTTTCGCGAGGAACGACCGGGTTTTGACCGGCCCGGCCGCAACGCGCGCCATTTCTTCTTCCTGATTTTTGAAAAACCGGCAGAAGCTGTACGAAAGCGCGTCCGACCAGCAGAACGCAGAGTTTCTTCGTTGACATCCACTGTGAACGAGCTTACTTTCAACAAAATCGTTATGATGTAACATCAGTGAAAGAGGTGGGGGATGGGCAGATTCCGCTCGGGCTGGTTCCGGCACGTGACGGCGAGCAGGCGAATTGCCTCAGCGCGGCTATGGCCCGCGGCTGGCCTGCTCGTCGCGTTGCTGTGGGCTGCCGCACCGGCTCTGTTGCAGGAACTGTCCACACAGATTGAATCTTCGAGCAAACCTGTTGCCGGACAGATTGAACCGGATAATCCCACTGCGCGCGCGGAATGGTTCTATCGCCAGCGCGCCTTCCCCCTGAAGGAAATTCCTCCCGGAGTGCGGCTGCGTGCTTTTGAACAGTACCGCGAAGTTCTTCAACGTGGCCCCGGGTATCTCTTTTCGGCTGCGCGCTCCGCAGCCCTTGCTCGCGAGTCCTTCGCCACCGCTGTGCCCGGCCTCTGGGTTCCCATCGGCCCGCAGCCGAGTTCGAGTGGTGATTTTCCTCCGTTCACTTCGGGACGCATCGGCGGCCTCGCGGTGGACCCGCGGGACCAGAACGTGATTTATGTCGGCGGGGCGCAGGGCGGCGTGTGGAAATCCACCGACGGCGGACAGACCTGGACTGCCTTGACCGATGATCAGCCTTCCCTGGCCATCGGCTCGATTGCGCTGGCACCTTCCAATCCCGACATCATCTACGTCGGCACGGGCGAGCAGACCTTTTCAGTCAGCAGCTACTACGGTGCGGGCATTCTGAAGTCCACCGACGCCGGCGCAACCTGGCAGCATCTGCCCGGGCCGTTTGTTGGCCCGTTCACTTCAGGACGTCTGGGCGGTGGTGCCTTTATCGGTTCGCTCGCCGTGGATCCCACTAACCCTGACATCGTCCTTGCCGGTGTGTTCCAGCCCGGTTCGAGCGCCAATTCCGGCATCCTGCGGTCCACCGATGGCGGGGTGACCTGGTCGGTGCGGCTGTCGGGCGCACCGGGCACGGAAGTGGTTTTCGCGACACCGGACGGACAGCTTGCCTTTGCCGCCCTGGGTTCACCGAACGGCAGCTCATCCAACGGGGTCTACCGTTCGACCGACGGTGGCGTCAGTTGGACCCGAATCAGCGTGACCGGATTCCCGACGACCAATGTCGGCCGCATTGAAATTGCCGTCGCGCGCAGCAACCCCGACATCCTCTATGCGGGAATTCAGGATTCCAGCAGCTCGAATTTTGGCGCGCTGCTGGGCTTTTTCAAGACCACGAACGCGCGCAACCCGGACCCGGCCGGAGTCACCTGGACACGGCTCACCACCACGCCAGACTACTGCCGACCGCAGTGCTGGTACGACCATGTCGTGCGGGTACATCCTTCCAATCCGAACATCGTCTTTGCCGGTGGCGCGGCGCAGTTCGATTCCCGTGGTCGGCCCACCTTCCCGGTGCGAACGCTGGACGGCGGCAACACCTGGGAAGGAGTGGGACGCAGCGGGTCCAGCGGGCCATTCATCCACGTGGATACGCACGCGATCGAGTTCGCCAATCCTCCTACGAAGCTGTATGTGGGCAACGATGGCGGGGTCTGGAGCACCACGAACATAGAGTCGCCGGTAAGTAGCCTCATCTGGACGAACTTGAACGGGCAAGCAGGCAACCCGGCCAACAGCCTGGGCCTGGTACAGTTCTATCCGGGCGGCTCCATCCATCCCTCGACGCCGGACATTGCTTTCGGAGGTTCGCAGGACAACAGCACGCAACGGTACACGGGCGGCGCAGTTTGGGACATCGTCACCTGCGGCGATGGTGCCTGGACAGCATTTGACCCTCAGGTGCCCAGTACCGTGTACACCAACTGCCAGCGGATCGATGTGCGCCGTTCTTTCCGCAACGGCCTGGACGGCACGTTCGCTTCTGCCGAGGACGGCATCAACCTCGGCGATCGCGTGGCGTTTATCCCGCCGTTCATTCACGACCCGAGGATTTCTGGCCGACTCTATTTCGGCACCTTCCGCGTGTGGCGCAGCGACAGCCACGGGGACGGCTGGCAGGCTATCTCCCCGGACCTGACCGGCGGCAATGGCACGATTTCCACGATTGCCGTGGCCGCTCCGGACAGCAGCGTCATTCTGACCGGCAGCAGTACCGGGCTAATTTTCCGCTCCGCGGACGGGGGAGCGACATGGACAAACTGCACCACGGCAGACCTTCCGCCGCGGTTCGTCACCCAGGTGGCGGCTCATCCGTTGGACCCGAGCATCCTCTTCGCCACCTACTCCGGTTTTTCCGGTTTTGTGGACAACCGGGGCCACGTCTTCCGCGCCATCGGCTGCGGCACGGTCTGGACGGACATTAGCGGCAATTTGCCGAATATCCCTGTCAATGACATCGTGATCGATACCGACGCCGACCCGACCGGCAATACCCTCTACATCGCGACCGACCTGGGCGTTCTGGGCACGACCAACGGCGGCATCACCTGGGCGCCGCTGGCACCCGGGTTGCCCAACGTGGCCGTTCTGGCCCTGAAACTGCATCGCAATTCGCGCATCCTGCGCGCGTGGACGCATGGGCGCAGTGCCTGGGATTTGAAGCTCGACAATTTCACCCCGTCGTTCAACATCCACACGCTCGATCCAGCCACGGCCAACGCTGGCTCTGGGCCGCTGACCCTGCGCGTGCGCGGCCACGGCTTTGCTGCTGATGCGCGCGTCGTCTTCGACGGTACCGAGCTGCCACCGCCGACCCCGGCAACCAGCAATGAACTGGAAACCAGCATCCCCTCGAGCCTGCTCAGCACCGCGCGGGCAGCTTCCGTCACCGTGCGCCAGAACGGCGGCAGTGCGGTCTCCAATGCCTTGACCTTCACCGTGCTGACCAGCAGCTCGCCGGCCATCAGCTCGATTTCTCCGATCACGGCGCCGCTGAACGGTCCGGCGTTTACACTGACCGTAAACGGCTCGAATTTCACGACCAGCTCGGTGGTGCGCTGGAACGGGCAGAACCGCCCGACCACCTTCGTCAGCACAAGCCAGTTGACCGCTCAGATTCCCTCTAGCGACCTGACCGTTGCCGGCGTCGCTACCATCCGCGTGTTCGACCCGGCTCCGGGTGCCGGCTCTTCGAATTTGCAAACGCTGATCGTGCAGGCTACGGCGCCATCGAACGACAATTTTTCGAATGCCGTCATTGTGAACACCACTCCCTTTAGCCACTCGGTGGCCACGACCGGAGCCGCATCGGCCACCGACGATCCGGCGCCCTCCTGTGTGGCGGGTCTGGGTGGACTGGCAGAGAACGGCCGGGCCCGGAGTGTCTGGTACCGGTTCACGGCCGCAGCCAACGGCACGGTGAACTTGAATACGCAGGGCAGCAACTACGACACGATTCTGGCCGTGTTTACCGGTTCCCCCGGGAATTTTTCGGAGGTCGCCTGCAACGACGACGTCGATCCGGGCGTCATTCGCCACTCGCAACTCAGCTTCAATGCTGTGGCCAACACCGCCTACTCCCTGATGGTGAGCGCGTTCGAAGGGGACGGCGGCAATCTGGCGCTGAATGCGAGCTTCGGTTTTGCTGCGCCACCTTTCCAGCTGGTGCCGAATCCGGTGCAGCAGACCGTCACCGCCGGTGGCTCGGCCAGCTATACGATTATCGTGGCGCCTGCGCCAGCCGGTTTCAGCAGCGCAGTCAGTTTGAGCTGCTCGGCACTGCCCACGGGCGCAAGCTGTGCCTTCCAGCCTGCATCGGTCACTCCCGGCACGAACAATACCAACGTCTCACTGACCCTCAGTACGAGGGCGCGCAGTGCTGTCACGACCGGCTCGGCCTGGAGCGGTTGGCTGTGGAATGCAGCGGGTTTACTCGGTGCGGCAGTCTGCTTCGCGGGTCTGATGTTGCGGCGAGCGGGCCGGCGTCGGCTGGCCTGGGCGCTGCCTGCTGTGACGTTGCTGGTGACGTTGGCTGCACTGCAGACAGGTTGCGGCGGTGGCGGCGGCGGGGGCAGTAACCCGCCCTCACAGGGTACTCCGGCAGGAACCTTCACCGTATCGGTGAACGGCACCTCCGGCACCATCCAGCAATCAGTCAACATCATCCTGCGCGTGCAGTGAAACGGGCGCGCGTTTCTCGCCGCGCCGTTGCCGGGGTTGCATTCAAGCAAAGGGCAGCCGGGCCAGGTCCACGTTCCCGCCGGAGAGAATGACACCCACGCTGTGGACTTTGGTGGTCAGCGTGTGGCACAGCAGCGGAGCCGCCGACACCGCTCCGGAAGGCTCCACGACCAGCTTCAGCCGTTCCCACAGCAGTCGCATCGCTGCCACGATTTCTTCTTCGCGGACGAGCACAATTCGGCAGTTGCGCTCGCGCAAAATCTGAAAGGTGAGCGGGCAGAGCGAAGCGCGCAGTCCATCGGCAATCGTCTGTGGGTTTTCCGCCGGGACGAGGCGGCCTGCCGCCAGCGACCGGAAGGCATCGTCGGCGCCGGCAGGTTCAGCACCAATCACCTCTGCTTGGGGCCGGAGCGATTTCACGGCAATCGCGGTTCCGCTGAGCAGCCCACCGCCGCTGACCGGTGCGATGACCGCGTCCAGTTCAGGAACCTGTTCAAGCAGCTCCAGAGCGGCCGTGGCCTGCCCGGCGATAATGCGTTCATCGTTGTAGGGATGCACCAGCACCGCACCCGTCTGCTCGATGATGCTCTGCGCGGCGGCCTCGCGCGCGGCCAGGGTCGGCTCGCACAGCGTGATTTTTCCCCCAAAGGCTTCCACCGCCTGCCGCTTGACCAGCGGGGCATTCGAGGGCATCACGACATGGGCAGGTATCCCCCGCAGCCGCGCGGCATAGGCCACCGCTGTGGCATGATTGCCGGACGAATGCGTGACCACGCCACGGCGGGCTTCCGCTTCGCTGAGCGAAAGAACGGTGTTCATTGCGCCGCGGATTTTGAACGAGCCCGTCTTTTGCAGATTTTCACACTTGAAAAACAGCCGCACGCCGGCCAACTCGTCGAGCGACCGCGAGGTCATCACAGGCGTGCGGTGAATATACGGGCGGATGCGTTCGTGCGCGGCGCGGATCGTTGCCAGGTCGGGTCCAGCAAGCATGCAGCTCTCCCCAGATGCACCAGCGGCTCATTATGGCACACTGTCGCCACAGGATTCGCGCCCCGCAGGGCTGTAGCCCTGTTTCTTAATCAGAAAATCTGTTTTTGGGCGGACTTTGCGTGTTTCATGCAGAATGGGATATGCTCACGTTGCTGAAGTTCGGGGAGGGGAGGGGTGAACCATTACTGGAACAGGAGTTTTGCATGCCCATTGAAGAACGGCGGGCTTCGCCGCGGGTATCCCTCCTGCTGCCTCTGAAGCTCCGTCGTATCGACCGGCCCGGGGAACCAGTGCGAGACGCCGAGGTTGTGAACCTTTCGGAACGCGGTCTGCTGTTCGTGCTCGACCCGCCGATGGCCGAAGGCACGCCCTTCGAGATGTCGCTGGTGATGCCCGGTTCGGTAACGGGCGGGGTGCCGATGCGGGTCAGTTGCACGGCGCGGGTGGTGCGCGTCGAGCCGCGTCACGTGCGCGGGCTGCCGGCGAACGCGGCCCTGATCGAGCGCTACGATACGATTGTCGCCGAAGGCTGAGCGCATCGCTGCCCAGCGCGGTGCGGCTAGCCGGCCATTCGTCCTTTCTTGCTTCGTTTTCCGTTGGTTTTGCTTCAGGAACGCACCTGCTTTGCTGCAAATCGGCAGTGGTTGCCTACGCTACCGCGGCCGCGCCGGCACGGTGAAGGTGACCTTTGCGCTGGTCGCATTCTCGAAACGATCGTAGACGCGCACGGCCACGGTGTGCTCACCGGGCGGCAGATTCTTCAACGTGAGCGAGTAGCTCTCCTGTGCGGAGTCGGTCACGCGGTCGGCAGGGAACAGCAGCGTCCATTCGCCGGCATTCAGGCTGTATTCGGCGCGTGCCACCGCGCTGGCGGAATCCCGGGCGAGGAAACGGACCAGCACCTCGGGGCTTTGCGGTGCTGCACTCAGATCGAGGATTTCGGGCGGAGAATTGTCCACCTCGAATCGCTCGCTGATGCGCTCGGCAGTCAGGGCTTCGTCCGGGGGATTCGAAGGAGCGTCCGAAGCGACAATCTTCAGATAGTAGGCTCCGTCAGGCATCGTGGTCGTATCCCAGGTGAAGTATCGCTGCTCGACTTTGTCCTTCAGCAGTTTCCAGTTCTGTTCGCCCTCGCCGCGGTAGTAGAGGGTGAAGACCAGTTCGTCGTCGTTGTCATCTTCGGCCGCCCAGAGCACAGACTGAAAGCCTCTCTGGATGAACCCTTGTGGCGGAGCTTCGGCCCGGCGGGTGGCGGGTTGCGGGTTCGCCGGGGACTGTGTCGAAATCAGCGGCTGCGTCGCGACGCTGGCGCGAGCGCGGCTGGAACGCGACGGCTGGCGCAGTTGCACCGGCTGCAGGTTCGTTGTCTGTTGAGGCGGCGTGAACCCCTGCACGCGCACCCCCGGGTCCTGCAGCGCAATGGCTTCGATCCGCGGAGCCATGTTTTTGGGTAGATAGGCCAGATTCACCCAGACCAGGCTGGGTGTTTCTCCGGCCTGGTCGGCGGGCTGGTGGCGATGAGCGCGGAACACGGCCCTCCACTGGACGAAGCGCGCCGGCGGCACCTGCACCGTTTCACCGGCTGCCCTCCGATAGGGCCCGGCCCACGGACTCCAGTTTTTCTCCGGATTCGAGGTGTTGCCGGAGCGGACATAGAACTCCACGGCGCCGTTCGTGCTGCCATTTTCTCCCCACCAGGAAAGCTGTCCCCAGTGGGAGAAAATCTGGGCATCGAAAACCTGCGACGTGAAGCTGCCTTCCACTTCGTAGTCGGGTCCGAGCAGGAAGATTTTCCCCGGGTTGGCGGTGGCCACGAACGTGGCCCCGTTGGCGGCGCGGGCCAGGCCGGTGACCTGAGCCGAAGCCGTTTTTGCCAGATGGGAGAAAACTTCGTCGTGTTCAATCCGCAGTACCACTCCGCGATCGCCGGTGCCGAGCAGCAGACGGCCGTCTGCACCGATCCCCAGCGCATAGACAAGTTCGGTTTCCGAACTCCAGATGACTTCGGGTGCGCCATCGGGTGCGATCCGGTAGACCTGACTGCCACCCGGAATCGCCGGGAACGGCGTGGCAGGCCCCGCCTGAGCCACGATTTGTTGCTGACCGATTTGCACCACGTTGCCGGGCTGCTGCAGGGTGGCCGTGACGGCCGGATCGGTGACAGCGGGCGCGGTCGGTGCAGGTGTCGGCAGGGTGGGTCGGGGTGTGCGCGGGTCCTTGCGTCCGATCGAGGCAGCGAACAGATTGCCGCTGCGATCCGTCACCAGCGCGGTGACTTCTTTCCGGTCAGTTTCATAGATGACGAAGGCACGCTCGGCCTCCGTTTTGCCTGCCGCCGGCTTTTCGATGCGGAGAATCAATCCGTTCGGCTCGGTGCCGATCAGCAGCCGGCCTTCGCGGTCAAAGGCCAGCGAGCGCACATGGGTTTCGTCGGTTTTGTAGTAGACGCGGCCGGTGCCGTCGGGCGCGACGGCGAAAACTTCGCCCCGGTCGCCCGTCGCGACGAACAGCGTGCCGTCCCGATCCAGGGCCAGTGCCCAGATGTATTTCGTGCCCGGCTCGAAGAACACGCGGCTGGTGCCGTCCGGGGCGATGCGGTAGACCCGGCCATCGGGCGAGGTGGCCACGTAGAGGTGATCGCGGCTGTCGATCGCCAGGGCCTGGGCAGCCATTTCCTGCGATTCGAACACAGTGGTCGCGGCCCCGGATGCGTCGTAGCGCAGCACGCGCGCGTTCGAGCCGCCCGCGGCATACAGCCTTCCGCGCGAGTCCACGGCCAGCGCCCACAGGTAGGCCAGATTGGGATCGGCAAACTGGGTAAAGCGCGGTGCCAGCACCAGCGTCCCGTCGCTGCGCAGCGCTACCCCCCGGGCTTCTCCGCGTTCAAATTCGGCGAAGCTCGATTGCCGCCAGATTCTCGTCCGCTCGGCCTGTGCGGCCGGCACCAGCGCAAAGACCAGCAGCGCACAGATACTGGCGCCCGCTGCCGTCCGCAGCCGGGCTGAACGGATAAGCCGCCATCCCAACCTCATGGTTTCCCCCTGTCTTGCTGGCGCACCTTGCCTCCGCGTCACAGCCAAGTCCCGTGCTGCTACTTCACCGTGACAGGAATCACGTACTGGCCGGTGATCACCTGGTTCAACTGTGCAGACCATTCCCCAGCCACCGACTCGCGCAGCAGCAGCGAGCTGCCCGGAGTGCGTCGCTGGTCGAGGATGCGGATTTGTGAGAGCGGAGCATTCGGCAGCTCTTTGTCTTCCAGCAGCAAGGTGGGGTTCGGCTGCAGCAGGGTCACGTAGAGCCGGTGGTTGCGCCGCTCCCGGTTCAGCAACGCAATCAACTGTTCCAGCCCGCCCAGCCGGCTCTGCGGCCCGAGCGAAAAGAAACGGCTCATCCGATTCAACGTTTCCGAATCGCTCACCAGGATGCGGAGCTGACCCTTGGGAGCCTGCGGCGGAATGGTGATGGGAATTTCGCGGATGAAGGGAGCGCCGCGGTAGGGCTTCAGCAGGACTTTTACGCGAATCTCTTCGCCCGGGCTGACTTCGCTCTTTTCGCTCCAGGCACTGTCGATCACCGCCCAGCGCCGCTCCGGAACGGCTTCCACACGCAACCGGATGCTGTTGATGCGTGCCGCTTCGTAGGAGTTGGTGAAGATGCGCGTAAAAATCGTCTGCACGCTGTTCACAATGAACAGCGCATCGGGCAGCGGCAGATCCGTGGGGGCGAACATGTTTTCCAGGTTGACGGGCGTGTGTCCATCCACGGCAATCTCGCCGGTCAGGCGAAACGTTTGCCCCTCCCCGTAGAGCGGGTTGCCGAGCAACCCGTTCAGAGTGGCCAGGCCGACCAGCAGCGGCGTCAGCTTGGCGTGTTCGACCAGTTCGAAGCGGTACTGCTGCCGTCCGGCAGGCGTTACGCTTTCGAGCTCCATCGGGATCAGGCGCGGTGGCGGGCCCAGCCGACCGATCACGCCGGTCAGACGGTCATCGGTAATCGAGCCGATCACACCACCGGCATTGACGATCTTCGTGGAAGACATCGCCGAAGCCAGCGTCGTGACCACGCGCCCGCGCGCCATCGGAGCGACCAGCTCACCGTAGCCCAGCACTGGGTGTCCGCAGAGCAGCAGGCGATCGCCGAAAATCGCGCTCACCGTGCAACTGGCCTGTACGGAAAGATCGCCCTGCATCAGCACCAGGCTGGCCATATCGCCCGGCTGCAGCAGGGCGTCGTCCGCTCGTGCCGCCGCTGTGCCTCCGGGAACCGCAACCCATCCAAAAGCCGCAAATTCGCTGGCAAACCGGGACAGCACCGCAGGATGAAAGCCGGAAAAAACCAGTGGAGTTTCGATCGGAGCCAGAAACGCGCCTTCCCCCAGCCCGAGCTGTTGTGCAAATTCTCCCGGAATCGGATAACCGGCGGCGCGAAAAGCTTCATTCAGTCCCGCCAGGCGGTTCCGGTCTGCGCCGCTGACCGGCAATTTCAGCATGTTTTCAATGGGCGTTACCCCTGCCAGCGGTTCTTTGGCGAACACACCGAAGCGCAGGGACAGCGCGCCGGCCAGTTTGCCTTCGAGGTACACCGGGCTCCCGCTCATGCCACCGGCTACTCCGGTGTGCTCCACCCGCGGACCCCGCAACCGCACCAGGATGATGTCTTGCTTCGGGCCCAGCAGATTCGGCAGCACGCCGACGACTTCCAGTTCGATGCGCTCGATCCGGTCACCCTCGAAAATGGTTTGCGCGTAGCCGGTCATCCCGGGCTGAATTTTTTCGAGCGGGAAAATTGCTGGCGGCTCGCTCCGCACCGGCGGAGACTGGGCTTGCAGCGGACCGAGGATGGATGCGAGCAGACTCCCACTGGCCAGCGCTGCAGCCAGGCAGTAGGCGCGGACTCTTGCTGGGCTGGGAAGCATCCCGTCCCATGATACCTGCGCTCGTGGATGAGTTCAATCCGACGCGGAGGCTGTGCGCAATGT
Organism: Terriglobia bacterium; assembly: GCA_023512135.1. GTDB lineage: Bacteria > Acidobacteriota > Terriglobia > Acidiferrales > UBA7541 > DSGC01. The sequence continues at coordinate 16,314 of JAIMAG010000023.1, forward strand.
GGCAGGTGGACCACTCGGCCGGCACGGCGCGGAGTGCATGCTAGAATCGAACTGTGGCCAGACGAATTCTCTATCCGGCGCGGACAATTTCGGGAGCAGCATCGGTTCCCGGGGATAAATCCATCTCCCATCGCTATGCTTTGCTGGCCGCGTTGGCCGAAGGCACCAGCCAGATTCGCAATTTTTCTCCTGCCGAAGATTGCCGGCGCACGCTGGCTTGTTTGCAGCGGCTTGGTGTGCGCATCGTCCAGCAGGACGCCACCGTGAACATAGTCGGTGCCGGTCCAGCCGGTTTGCGTCCTTCCTGGCGTCGGCTGGATGCCGGCAACTCGGGCACGACAGCACGGCTGCTGGCCGGCGTGCTGGCCGCCCACTCGTTCGTCTCCGTCGTGGATGGGGACCGCTCGCTTCGCCGCCGGCCGATGCGCCGGGTGATCGAACCACTGGAACGGATGGGCGCGCGGATAACGGCGCGGGAGGGCGATTTTTTGCCCATGGAGATCGCCGGTGCGCCGCTGCGCGGCATTGACTACGAGCTGCCGGTGCCCAGCGCGCAGGTCAAATCGGCCGTGCTGCTGGCCGGACTGCTGGCCGACGGTATCACGACCGTCACCGAAACCGTTCGCACCCGCGATCACACCGAATTGGCGCTGGCGGAGTTTGGTGCCGAGCTGGAGCGCGGGGAGCGCACGATTCGCCTGCTGGGCCGGCAGCGTTTGCAGGCTCGGCAGCTCAGCGTGCCCGGGGACCTTTCCTCGGCCGTTTTCCTCCTGGCGGCCGCGCTCGTGCTCCCCGGCTCTTCTCTCACCCTGCACGGCGTGGGCTTGAATCCCACGCGCACCGCCGTGCTGGATGTTCTGGCGGGCATGGGCGCGCCGATGCGCATCTCCGGCCTGACCGTCCAGCACGGTGAACTGGCCGGAGATATCTCCATCGAATCGGCCGGCCTCTCCGGAGGGAAAATCGCCGGGCCGCACGTGGCCCAGATGATTGACGAATTGCCTGTGCTCGCCGCCCTGGGACCCTACACGGAACAGGGCATCGAGATTCGCGACGCGCGCGAGCTGCGAGTCAAGGAAAGCGACCGCATCGCCGTGCTGGCAGAAAATTTGCGCCGCATGGGCGCTCGTGTGGAGGAATTCCCGGACGGGTTGCGGGTGGACGGCCGCACCCGGTTGCACGGTGCTGAACTCGACCCGGCCGGCGACCACCGTATGGCCATGGCCTGCGCCGTGGCCGCCCTCGGTGCCGAGGGTGAATCGCGCCTGCGTGACCCCGGTTGCGTGGCCGTCTCCTTCCCGAATTTCTTCGAGCTGCTCGACCAGCTCACCACCCGCTGATTCCTCGGTTTGGCACAAGCAGGTGGCCAGTCCCACAGTCTGTCAGCCGAACACGGGTGCCGGTGGCCGAATCTCGAAGTGGATGTGATCGTCGTGGCCCGGAGCGGCCTGGCAAAGGCCCTCGGCGATCAACACGGGATCATTGAACAATGTGCGGCGCCACAGAGGTTGGCGCCGAAGAGCGAGCAACATGGCCCGCGCGGCTTCGCGGTCATAGAGCGGGTGCTTCTGGTGGGTACCCGGCCGATTCCAGGTGATGCCCCCGCTGGTGCCGTCGGTGCGCGGCAGCCGGCAGTCGCAGTCCAGGCCTGTTTCATGCGTGGTGTGATCGGGCGTGTTTCCTCCGCGAGGCAGACTGACGTCGTTGGTGGCGAGCAGGGCTGCTCGGGGATGTGTGGCGAGATAGGCGTCGCGGTAGGAGGCGCCGGCGGCGATGATGGTCTCCGCCATCCAACTGGTGCCGTAGTCGTGCTGGTCCGCCTCGTCGAGCAGCTCGAAGTTCAGAAAACCGGCCTCGCGTCCCCCGCGTGGCATCACCTGCCAGCGCGGCGCGTTCCAGGCCTGCAGCCAGCGATGCGTGCGGCCGTCCGGGTCAATGCGACCGTTGTTGCGCGGATGGTCCACACGGTGCAGGCCGTTTTGGATGGCCTGGAACAGGCGAATGGTGGCCATGGTGGATTCATCCATGGTGGTTGTGTCGTCCAGCCAGGCAAAACCCAGCTCCCGCAGCCTCTGTTTGACGGCGCGAACATCCGCTGGCCGGTTGGCTCCTCCGCGCCCGACCGAGGCTTCCAGCACCAGCGAACGTGCTGCGGCTGCAGCCCGGAGTTCGATCATCTCCGTGGCGCGGTTTGCCCGCCGCAGTTGCGGTAGCCCGCCGGCGCGGTGGCGCTGGCGGGTGCGAACGCGGCGACGCATACGTCGGCGGCGAGTCCAATTCGCAGTTTTTGGCCTGTTCACCGGTTTTGCTGGAACGGCAGTTGCCGCGCAGGAAAGTTACCAGTTCAGTTACTAAAAAGCAATTATTTTTTCCGGAAAGATTTCAAGGGCCTCGGCGCAGGCGGATGGTCCCGTAGGTGGTCTCCAGTCGAATATTCGGTCCGCGAGCCCCCACGCGGCCGCGCAGCTCGACTGCTTCCTCGCGGTCGGTCTTTTCCAGTCCCGCTCCGGTGAAATCCGATTCGATCTCCCCGCGCTGGGCGATCGCCTGCAGCGCAAACGTTGCTTCGGCCGGCAGCGTGAGTTCGATATCGCCTTTTTCGTTGCGCACCTGTACGGGCTGCTGCGGCGGCCGCCGGAACTGGAGCCGGATATCGCCCGAAGAGCGGTTTTCGATTCGGAGTTCCCCCTCGATGTTTTCCATGGTGATGTCGTAGCTGCGCGTGATCAGGCTGACGGGGCCGGAAGAATCCGTCAGGGTGAGCTGGCCTCCGCTGAGTTCCAGCTGGCCGGCAATCCGGCCCACACTCAGATTCGTGCGCGAGGAGCGAAACGTGGTCTCGCCCTGCACCCGGCTGATCTGGATGGGACCGCTGAAGTTGCCCTGGATGGTCAGCGCGCCGGCCACCTCGCTGACTTCGACCAGGTCGCCGGGGCCTTCGACGATCACATCGCCCCGCACCGCGTGGATGCGAACGTCGCCCTGACGCAGCTTGACCCGCACGGCGCTGCCTGCGTTGCGGATTTCCACGTCACCGCGGCGCAGTTCCACATCCAGCCGGCCGGTCAGTCCCGCAGCGCGCAAATTGCCGCGCACCGATTGAATGCGCAGGGGCATCGAACGCGGGACATGCACGGTGAGGTCGAAATAGATGTTGCCGAGCCGGCGGCCTTCGCGCCATTCCGGCTGCAATGCGTAGCCCGAGTCGGTCTTCACGATGCGCAGGCTGGCCTGGTCGGCGGCGCGACGGGCATCGCGTTCGCTGAAGGCATACGCACGCTTGGAGACGACGGCGCGGATCTGGCTGGCCTCTTCGGCCACGATTTCGATATTCCCGCGCGGGATCAAGATGTCGAGCGCGGCGTCGGTCGCCACCACTTCGGAGGTCACTTCTTCGGGAAAGGAAAAGGCCCGATCCCAGGGAAGCACCAGGTCGATCTGCCGATCCGGATCGGTGCGGATCTGCCGCACCAGACTGATCACACCGACCACACCGATCAGCAGCAGCACCAGAACGAATTCGCCGGCGGTCAAGGTGCGTGGCGGTGCCTGACCCGCGCGGCGCGCGCTGCGGTAATCCACCAGCCGGGCCACGCCCCACAGAATCAGCAGCGCTGGCCAGTAGCGCCAGAACGCACTCCAGAGATTCAGCTCCGGCAGCAAGTTGGCCAACAGAAAGTAGGTGCCCAGCAGCGTCAGCAGCAGGCCGCCGAAGATCGAACGTCGTCTTGCCGGTGCAGGCTGCATGTCCGTTTCACCCGCCGAGGTTCCGGTTCCAGCGAATGGCGCTGATCACCTTGCCGATGCCCATCACGATCAGCAGCACCGGCCACAGATCCCAGAACGAGTAGGCCCAGCCGAGCTGCGTACCCAGGAGCAGGACGCCCAGCGCGATGAGCACCAGCGGGCCGGTGATTCCATCTTCGCGGGGTGCCGTCGGCGGAGCCGTTTGCGCAGGTCGTGGATGCACAGGAGCGCTCATGGTTGCGGCTGGCCTCCCGAAGTCGGTTGTGTGCGCTTGCGCAGCAGCCAGACCCCGATCAGGATCAGCACAATCGGCCAGAAATTCTCCACCCAGCGCCAGATTCGCAGGCCGGCCAGATTCTCGAGCAGCAGCAGAACGCCGAGCGCAATCAGCAGGAATGCGCCGATGGGCTGATTGCCGCCCAGTTCCGCAAAGGGGTCTTTCACCGGCTCGCCGAGCAATCGGGCCCGCGCCGTCTGGTAGGCTTCGATGGGCATGTAGACGTAGAAGGCGACGACGAACAGGCTGAACACGTTCACATGGCCGGCCAGGGTGATCAATCCGGCAAAAATGATCAGGTGAATCAGGGCCTTCATGTACTGGCCGTTGTAGACCGCGCCCAGGCCCGGAATCAACCCGAGCAGCGCAGCCAGCGAGGGATTGGGCGCGCCGGCCACCGGCTGCGGCTGCGCGAGCTGCGCGGCCAGGCAATCTTCGCAATAGAGGATGCCGCGGACATCCCGCGTGCAGGCAGCGCACAGCGCCTTGCCGCAATTCCGGCAAAAGCCGGTGGCATCCACTTCGGTGTGCACGGCGCACTTCATGGTCGGATCCTCCCCGGCGGCAGTCCGGTTCCGTTCTGCAGGGTGAGCCCGAAATAGGCCAACAGCATTCGATGGTGCAGAATTTCATCCGCGTGGTTTTGCCGTCGTTGTTCCGGCTGTTCCGATTGCTTATTCGCTGGCGGCAGCTCCTGCGGCTCGCTGCCCTCGGGCGGGGTGGCTGGCTGCAGGCGCGATTGCAGCTCCTGAATCACGCGCAAATCGTTCACGAATTTCACACCGCGCGCGTAGAGCAGATTCAAGCGGCGGTCGGCGGCGCGGTAGAGATGGCTGGGATGCAGGTCGGCCAGACTCACCTGGGACCAGGAAATGCCCAGCGCCTGGGAGAGAACCAGAAACGCGATCATCACGGTCACCGCTCCCATGGCAAATCGGGGCGTGAAGACCGGCAGCAGCCAGCCGGGCAGACGGCGGCGCCAGCCGCGGGCTGCTTCGGCGCCGCTGGTTTGTTCCAGAATGCGCTGCACCAGCCGGGGCGGAGGCTCGAGCGGCGCCAGCCGATGCAATGCGCTCACGACACCGCCCAGATGTTCGACCCGGGGCCGGCAGCGCGGACACGCCTGCACATGCGCAGCAAATTCCGCGCGCTCAGCCGGGGTCAGCAATCGGTCGAGATACTCGCTGAGCCGCTGTTCGACGTGTTCGCAGGTCCACGACATAACCCGAACTCCACTCAGGCCGGCGACGGCCGCACGCCCATCTGTTCCAGCAGCCGGGCCAGTTCGATCCGGCCACGATTGATGCGCGACTTCACCGTGCCCTCGGGCACTTGCAGCACCTCTTGGATCTCTTTGTAATCCAGCCCCTGCAGGTCGCGCAGTACGACAGCTTCGCGCAGCTCGGGCGAAAGCTGCAGCAGAGCGCGCTGCACCTGCTGGCTGAGTTCGCCCCGCGCGGCAGATTGGTCGGGACGCGGCGCTGACGATTCCTTCTGCTCGATCACGGGCAAAACCTCTTCCAGCGAATCGGTCAGCCGGTCCCGACGGCTGCGGCGGTAGTGGTCGATCAGCAGATTGCGGGTCACGCTGGCGATCCAGGTGGTGAAACCGCCATGCACGGCGCGGTAACTGCCCAGCGTGCGATAGACGCGAAGAAAAACTTCCTGCGTCAAATCCTCAGCCTCGTGGGCATTGCCGGTGAACCGATAGCAGAGGTTGTAGATGCGCCGTGTGTGGCGTCGCACCAGCTCCTCCCAGGCCGAGCCATCGCCCCGGAGGCACCGCTGGACCAGTTGAACATCCGGTTCCAACTTCGCATCTGCCTCTCAGCCTTTGGCCCTTCTGGCCTCACTGAAAGAAACGATGCGGCGGGCCAAAAAGTTCCTCGGGCGGCTGAGGCTTCCTCCTGTACCACACCCCGGGCCTCGTCAGGAGCACCACAACCGGCCGTCGTGCGCATCTTACTCGCCCCGCCTGACCTTGCCAAGCACGGAGAGTTTGCTCCGAGGCCTGAACGTGTTTCGAGAGCACCCTGGGATTCAGTTCAGCCGTGCCGCGCACCACACCACGTTTCGCCCTGGCCCTGAGCAAGACAATGTCGTCGGGAGCGGCAGCTTGGCTATGCTGCGAATCGCTGCGCGGGACCGAAAAGCCCGCGGGTTACATTTCTTGACACCCCCTGAAGATGTTGTTAGCTTCGCGAAGCATGTCTCGCGCCATCCGCTCGACGCTGCTGGTGATTCTGGCTCTTGTGGTTCTTGGAGCCTTGCTCTACCGCATGCGGGACAGCATCGGCCTGGAAGGATTCAGTTGGAGCCGGCTGAGCGATGTGCTGCGCCAGATTCGGTTCGGGCCGGTGCTGGTCGGCATCCTCGGCATCTACCTGACTTATGCGGTGCGCTCGCTGCGTTGGGCGCGGTTCTGCCGGCATCTGGGTCCCGCGCCGCTGCTGGCTGTCTACAGTGCCACGCTCGCCGGTTTCACCGCGCTGTTCCTGCTGGGCCGCGCCGGGGAACCTGTCCGACCGATTCTAATTGCAAGGAAACTGCGTCAGCCGTTCGCCAGCATGTTCGGCATCTACGTCCTCGAGCGCATCTTCGATATGGCCAGCACCGTGGTGTTGCTGGGTGTGGCCCTGCTGCTGTTTCCGCGACTGCTGCTGCCCGACGAGCCGGGCGGTGCCCTGCTGGCGGCGACGCGTTCGGTCGGCGGTTTTCTGCTGGTCACGCTGCTCGTCCTGATCGCCTTCCTGGTCTATTTTCATCTTCATGGGGCGGAGTGGACCGGGCGCAGACTGGCCGTCTGGCAGCACGCAGGCGGGTGGCGTGCGCGGCTGGCGGATTTGCTGAGGGGCTTCGGCGAAGGTCTGAAGGCCATTCGTTCTCCATCCGACCTGCTCGCAGCGGTAGCTTACTCAGCCGTGCACTGGTTTTTCATCGTGGTGATTTACGACGTACTGGCGAGCAGCTTCGGAGGACGGCTGGCGGAACTGGGTCTGCCGGCCGCGGTGCTCGTGCTGGTCTTCAGCATGGTGGGCTCGATGGTGCAGTTGCCCGGAGTCGGCGGGGGTGCCCAGGTGGCTACCTTTATTGCCTACACCGTAGTCTTTGGAGTAGAAAAAGGGCCCGCCGCGGCAGCCGCGATTCTGATCTGGCTGGTCACGTTTGCGGCGTGTTCGCTGGCCGGCGTTCCGTTGCTGATTCGGGAAGGCTGGTCGCTGGCGGAGTTGCGTCGGCTGGTGCGTGCCCAGGCCGCCTCCGCGGGAGATGGAGAAACCGCCCGGCGTTCGGAATCGGGCACCCGCGCGGAAAAGGCCAACCCATGAAATGTCCCTATTGCCAGAAGGTCAAAGACCGGGTGATCGATTCCCGCCAGGCGCGCAGCGGTGAGCTGATTCGACGCCGGCGCGAATGCCTGCACTGCGGCCGTCGCTTCACCACCTACGAGCGCATCGACGAAATTCCCTATATGGTCATTAAAAAGGACGGTCGCCGCGAAAAATTCGACCGTCAGAAAATTTTGCAGGGGTTGCTGAAAGCCTGCGAGAAGCGGCCCGTGCCCCCGGCGAAGCTGGAAGCGCTGGTGGAGGAAGCCGAACGCTTCGTCAGCGAAGCGCCCGACCGCGAGCGCACCACAAAAGAGGTCGGCGAACTGCTCATGAGCCGGCTGCGCAAGCTCGACAAGGTGGCCTACGTGCGTTTCGCTTCCGTCTATCTGGACTTCAAGGACGTCCGCGAATTCATGGACGAGTTGAAAGGCCTGCTGCGGGAGCGCGCGCGCCGCTAGTCACGGCCTGCGCAGGCGCCTTCGGCTTTTTCCCGGGCCGGCCAGACCGCGGCCAAAAAAGTTTTCACCGTACGAAATCCCAATCGCTGATAGAGTTCGGCGGCAGGCCGATTGCCGGCCGAAACGGTCAGCGTGTGCGCGCGAAAGCTGCGGGCCTGCAGGGCAGCGATGGTCGCCTGCATCAGCCGTCGCCCGAGCCCGCGGTGCTGGTAGTCCGCGCGCACGGCGATCTGGGTGGTGTGCGCCACCCGGGGAGAAACCTCCGAATTCAGCACCGCGGCCAGCAGTGCTTCGTTGCCCGGCTCCGGCACCACGAACGAAACGTCGGGCAAAAAGCGCCCGCAACCCGGCAGCAGAATGATGTTGCGCAAAAATTTGAGCGCGCCCGCTGTCGTGCGATACTGGTCGTTGATTTCGCTGTCGATGTGGGCGGTATAGGCGGATTGAATCAGCCGTGCGCAGGGAAGAAACCAGCGCTCGTTCCACGGTTCGATGCGCACGGCTCCGCAATCCGGCTGCGGCACCGTCTCCGCCAATTGCAACAGCATGAACTGACGGGGAAAAAGTCGAAAGCCGAGTGCAGACAAGGTCTCTTCATGCGAGCCGCCGAAGGGAATCAACTGGGCTTCGATCCGCACCACGCCGTGGAGACTTCGAAGCGCATGCACCAGCTCGCGCAGCAACGGCGCAGCCACCTCGTCGTGCGGATACCGCGCTGAGACGAACAGGTCGCCGAGCAGCCCCTTGTGTTCTTCCACCACATAGAAGCCGTATCCGGCTGGAACGTCGCCGTCGAAGACGGCGTAGCCCGACAGCGCGCGCGTCTCCAGAAATCTTCGCAGAATGTCGAGCGAGGGCCGATAATCCCAGAGCAGGACCTCGAGCCAGCAGCGTTGCTCCTCTTCAAACAGAGGTTCGAGTGCCCGGACAGGTAATTGCCGGAGATCGATCAGGCGGAATCTTTGCTGCAGATGCATCAGGTTCGGCCCGCGAGCGTGGGCCGTGGAACCACAGGTGCATTATAGCGTCCGGGGCGGAGTGCTTCCATTGAAACGTGCACCCCGGTAAAACCTGCTCACCTGTCTTCTCGTGTTAAGATGCCGCTCGGACGTCCGAGGCGTCCGGTGGCTGAGGGTGACAGCTCCTCTGCAACTCCCGCAACGCAGCGGTACGGGCGGCAAACTGCTGGCCGCGGTGCTGACGCTGCTGGCGTTCTGTGCCCTGACGCTGCTCTCGATTTCCGCCTATCTGCTCTATCGTGCCCTCGCTCCCGAAACCACGCCCATCCGGATTGCGCCAGAATCTCTGCTGGGTGACCCGGCCAGGATCGAATATCTGGCGCCGGACGGCACCACGCGGGATGGCTGGCTGTTTCCCGGTCGCCGCGGCGCGCCGACCATCGTGCTGGCGCACGGCTACCAGTCCAGCCGGGCCGACCTGCTCCCGCTGGCCGCCAGTCTGCAGGAGAATCGCTTCAATGTGTTCCTGTTCGACTTCTCCGGCCATGGCAACAGCCCCGGCCGCACGACTCTGGGTTTTGCCGAAACGCGAGAGCTGCTGGGCGTGATTGCCACACTGGCCCAGCAGCCCGACCTGGACCCGGAACGATTCGGTGTCTGGGGCACCAACCTCGGCGCCTATGCGGCCCTGGCTGCCGCTGCACACGAACCCCGCATCCGCGCATTGGCAGTGGGCTCGGTGTACGATCACCCGGAAATGCTGCTCCGCGCGCAGGTCGACCGCATCGGGCTCGGCACACTGCCGCTGGTGCATGCCTGCACGCGCTGGGGGTTCCGCCTGGTGCACTGGTCAGACCGCACGACACTGCCGCTCAGCGCAACCATCGACCGTCTGGGCGGCAGCGCCAAACTGTTCATCCGGCCGCTGGATGACCCCCTCTTGGGTGAAGTCACTTTGCAACTGTTCCTGCGCGCTCCAGAGCCGAAACAGCAGGAAGTCGTGCAGAAGGGCGGCTACGTCAACATGTTGGATACGGAAAAGCGCAGCTATGAGGCCCGAATCGTCAGTTTCTTCCTGCAATACCTGCCCGTGACCGTCTCCCGCTGAGGCCTCATTCCGCGCGCACGAGAACAGCGCGCGGTGAGTGCGCCGGCAGGGCAAAGATGCTCCGACCCTGGCGGCGCATTTCTTCCAACCCTTCCTGCGAAGTCACCACCCAGGCCGGCCCTGGCTCCGTGGGGTTCCACTGAGGCAATTCGCGTTCGAGGTAGAAGTTCAGGCCATAGTGCCAGGCGCGGTGCAGGCGATAGGCGTGCAAGCTGGCGCGCAGCGCTGCGTCGTCCGCAAGCATCCGAGCCGTGGCACGCGCAGACAGGTACGGGTCCAGCCGCGGGAGCACCACACGATTGGCCACTTCGACCAGTCCGGCCAGACTCAACGCCAGCACCACCAGAGCCGCCCTCCCCCGATACGCGAGGGCCAGCAGCAGGCTCGCCACACCAGCTCCGGCAGCGATGCCCAGCCAGGGCAGCAGCTCGCGCGCTTCTGTCAGTCCGGATTCCGGTGGCAGCCGCTCGAGCCAGCCACCCGCGGTCAGCACCAGCACCACCATCGTGCCGCCTGCGCTCGCCAGCAGCCAGCGAGCGGTCCGCCTGTCGTTTTCAATAGACCGGCTCACACTGGCGGCCATGACCAGCGCCAGCGGTGCTACCGCCGGCAGAATGTAGCCCGGCAATTTCGACTGCGAGGCGCTGAAAAACAGCAGTGGAAATGCGGCCCAGCAAAGAAAAAATGCCGAAGCGGACTGCCTCCACTGCTGCCAGCCTCGCCAGGCTTCACGGACGGCCCCGGCCAGCAATGCAGTCCAGGGCAGCAGCCCCAGCAGCAGCACCGGACCGAAAAACCACCAGGGCTGTTCGTGGCGGAACACGGGTGTCAGGTAGCGCTGGAGGTTGTGCGCCAGCAGAAAGACGTTGACAAATTCCGGGTTCCGCTGTGCGCAGAGCACGTACCAGGGCATTGCGGTCAGCGCGAACCAGACGAGCACATGCGGATGCAGCGGACGGATGGCACGGCGCCATTGTCCGGTGAGCAGCGCCCAGCACACCACACTGCCACCTGCCAGGATCACTCCGGCGGGGCCTTTGGCCAGTACCGCAGCCCCCAGAAAGATTCCGAGCATCGCCTGCGCCCATCGTGCCGGTGATGGACTGGATGTCGGGCGCAACACGAGCTCGGCCGCAGCGCACATGGCTAGGGCGAGTGCGCTGCTGAAAACCATGTCCGTTGAAGCGCCGCGGGCAAAACCCAGCACCCCGATCGAGCTGGGGAAGATCAGCAACACAACGAATGCCGCGGCAGCGCCGTACTGGCGTCGTGCTGTCCAGGCCAGTGCGAGCACAGCCAGCAGCGCAGCCACGGCCGAGGGCAGTCGCGCCGATACCTCGTTTTCGCCAAACAGTGCAAACGCCGCAGCAGCGCCCCAGTAGTACAGGGGTGGCTTTTCCAGCCACGGTCGGTCGTAAAGCCGGGGAGTGACCCAGTCCCCCGACTCCTGCATGGCACGCGCCACCCAGGCGTAGCGCGGTTCATCGGGTCCGACCAGCCCGATCGCATCCAGACGGCTGAACAGACAAAAATAGAGAACCGCGAGGACCACCAGCGTCGCCGCCACCGTGCGCATTTTGGAATCGGCAAACACAGTGCAGCGAGTCTAGCAGAGCCCTGCCCCCGTTGTGCAGGCTGTCCGCGCCGGTGTTAGAGTATGCGGCGGATGCGCGAAGCGTTGGAGTATGCGGCAGCGTGGGGGATTCTGAAGCTGCTCGGTGTGCTGCCGCGTCGGTGGGCACGAGCGTGTGGCGCCGGCGTGGCCCGGCTCGCCCTTCTTTTGCGACCTCCACTGCGTCGTGCCGGGGAAATCAATCTGCGGCTGGCGTTCCCGGAATGGAGCGAAGCGCAGCGGCGCCGTGTGTTCCGCCAGATGGTACGTCACCTGGGCTGGATGGCCGCAGAGTTTGCCCGTTTTCCCCGCTACACGCCACAGGTGCTGCAGCGCATCGTCGTCTACGACGGCTTGGACAACTTCCTTCGGGCGCAGGCTCAGGGCCGCGGCGTGCTGGTTCTGACCGGTCACATCGGCGCCTGGGAGCTTTCTTCGTTCGCCCACGCCGTCTTCGGCTACCCGATGCACTTCCTGGTGCGTCCGATCCCGAACCGTCGCGTGGAGTCACTCGTGCACCGCTACCGCTGTGCCGCCGGCAATGTGGCGGTGGAGAAGACGAACGCGGCGCGGCAGATTTTTCAGGTCTTGCGCCACGGCGGCACCGTAGGCATCCTGGCCGACCTGAACACACCGGCCACCGACGGTGTCTTTGTGGATTTCTTCGGCGTCCCGGCATGCATGACCGACGCTGTGGCCCGGATTGCGCTGCGCAGCGGGGCGCCGGTTGTGCCCGGATACATCTACTGGGACGAAGCGCAAGGCCACTACCGTTTGCGGTTCGAGCCGGAAGTCGAACTGGTGCGCAGCGGCGACGAAGAGCACGACGTCATCGCCAACACGCAGCGCTTCGCCCGCATCCTGGAGGAAGTGATTCGCCGGCGGCCCGAACAGTGGCTCTGGGTGCACAAACGCTGGAAAACGCGGCCGCCCGGCGCACCCCCCATCTATCCCGAATGAACCGGCGCAGCTGCCGGAGGGTGAGGCAACTATGACGCACACGGCTCGTGAACTGGCCGAATTCCTGCAGGCCAGGCTGGAAGGGGATGGCACGGTGACCCTCGCGGGCGTGGCCAGCCCGGAGCGGGCACGTCCCGAAGACCTGATCTATGTGGAGTCAGAGCGGCACCGCGCGCGGGCGTTGCGCTCGGCAGCGCGATGTGTGCTGGCTCCCGACGGACTCGATTTGCCCGGCGTGCCCGCCGTGGTCCGGGTCGGCCAGCCGCGCTTGGCGTTCGCGCGTGCGGCAGCCTGGCTGGTCCCGGCGCCGCCGCTGGCCGTCGGCGTACACCCGACCGCCATTGTGGCCGCAACAGCGCGGCTGGCTCCCACGGTTGCCCTCGGCCCCTACGTGGTGGTGGAAGACGGCGCCGAAATCGACGACCAGGTGCAGATTGCCGCGTTTTGTTTTGTCGGACGCGGAGCACGCCTGGGGCCGGGCTGCCGGCTGTATCCGCGCGTGACGCTCTATCCAGGCGTGCGGCTGGGCGCGCGCGTCACGGTGCATGCCGGTGCGGTGATTGGCAGCGATGGCTTTGGCTATGTGCGCACCGACAGCCACTACGAAAAATTCCCGCAGCTCGGCACCGTGGACATCGGCGACGACGTCGAAATCGGTGCGAACACGACCATTGACCGCGGTGCGCTCGACGCCACCACCATCGGACCGGGCACCAAGCTGGACAACCTGGTGCACATAGCCCACAACGTGCGCATCGGTGCCCACACCATCATCGCCGCGCAGACGGGCATCTCCGGCAGCAGCCAGGTGGGTTCCGGCGTGGTGCTCGGCGGACAGGTGGGTATCGCCGACCACTGCACGCTGGAAGATGGCTGTGTGGTCGGAGCCCAGGCCGGCATCCCCACCGGCAAAACCATCCGCAGCGGCCAGTTTGTCTGGGGCACGCCGGCACGTCCGATGGAAAAATTCAAGCAGCAGTATGCCTGGTTCGCCCGGCTGCCCGAGCTGGCCGAGCGGATTCGCCGGCTCGAGCAACAGCGGTAGAATACGCTTGTGGCGCTGGTCGTCATCGGCGGGCATACGCGAAACATCGGGAAAACAGCGCTGGTCGTGGACCTGATCGGTGCCTTCCCGCAGGCGCGCTGGACTGCTGTCAAAATCACACAGTACGGCCATGGAGTCTGCTCTGTCCATGGCAGAGCCTGCGGCTGCGCGCCGACGGAACACGCTGTGGCCCTCGATGAAGAATTCGACCGCAATGGCCGTACGGACACTTCGCGGTTTCTGGCCGCCGGTGCCGAGCGCGCCTTGTGGCTGCGTGCCCGACAGGGACAACTGGCCGCAGCCCTGCCCGTGCTCCGGCAGGTGCTGGCAGGTGCCGCGAACGCCATTCTGGAAAGCAACAGCGTGCTGGGGTTTCTGCGGCCTGACCTCTATCTGGTTGTGCTCGACCCGCGTGTCGAGGATTTTAAACCCTCGCTGCGGCACGTACTGGACCGCGCCGATGCGCTGGTGTTGCGCGCGCCCCTGGGACCAACCGCGTGGCGCGGCGTCTCTCTGCGGCAACTGGAAGCCCGCCCGCGATTCCTGCAGCCTCTGGGGGCACCTTTGCCCGGGGCCATGATCGAATTCATTCGGCCCCGGTTAGCGGCCGCTCAGCCGCCTGTTTGACCGTTTGATAACATTTTCACAGTTGACCGGCGGCCAATGGACTAGAATAATCGCTTTGCAGGGCTTATCCTTCTGAACCTGGGGGCAGATGGACAGGTTGACGAACGCTCACCAGTCCGGCGCGCCTGCCTGCAAATTCCCCCGTCACAGAATGCTTCGTGCAGCGTTTTGCTGTGCGGTGAGTTGCGCGCGGTGAAGGAGACAGAAAGCAGCCAATGGCACACGGAACCCAGATCGGATTCGAGCTTCCAACCGAGCCGGCACAGTTCGAGGCTCGACTGAAAGCGGCGATCGAACGGGGTGTCGAGCACCTGCTCGCCTTGCAAACTCCGGAAGGATACTGGCACGCCGAACTGGAAGCGGACACCACACTGGAATCGGACTACATTTTTTATCTCCATCTGTTGGGCAAGGCCGACCCGGAGCGCGTGGCCAAGCTGGCCAATTACGTCCGCCGGCGCCAGTTGCCCGACGGGGGCTGGAACATCTACTACGGCGGGCCGGCCGAGGTGAACGCCACCGTCAAAGCCTATGTCGCGTTGCGGCTGGCCGGCGATGCAGCCGAAGCGCCGCACATGCAACGCGCCGCCGAACGAGTCCGCGCCCTGGGTGGGTTGGAGCGCACGAATTCTTTCACCCGCTTCTATCTGGCCATGGCCGGAGCCATTGAGTGGGAAAAGGTTCCGGCCATTCCCCCCGAGCTGATGCTGGCACCGGACTGGTTCTTCTTGAACATCTACGAGATGTCTTCCTGGACGCGGGCCATCGTCGTGCCGATGATGATTCTGTATGCGCAGAAGCCCTCCTGGAGGCTGCCGGCCGGCGTTCGTGTGGACGAGCTGTATCGCGATCCAGCGCGGCAGATCCCGTCGTTTGCCTGGGATCGCGAGCTGTTCACCTGGCGGAACCTGTTCCTGGCGGCCGACCGCGTCTTCAAGCTCTATGAACGCCTGCCCTGGAAGCCGTTGCGTCGCCGTGCCCTGCGTGCTGCCGAGCGCTGGATGTTCGAGCATCTGGAACGCAGCGACGGATTGGGTGCGATCTATCCGGCCATGATGAATTCCATCTTCGCACTGCTCGCGCTGGGCTACGGTGCCGATGACCCGCTCACGGCCCGCGAAGTGCGGCAACTGGCCCGGTTTGAAATCGAAGAGGACGATACGATTCGCGTGCAGCCCTGCCTGTCGCCGGTCTGGGATACCTGCATCGCCATGGTGGCTCTCGAAGAAGCCGGGCTGCCGCCAGACCACCCCGCGCTGGTCCGGGCTGCTGGCTGGCTGCTCGACCGGCAGATTCTCGGCCCGGGTGACTGGCAGAAGAAGTGCGACGGGCGACCGGGCGGGTGGGCGTTCGAGTTCCGCAACGATTTCTACCCCGACGTGGACGACACCGCATTCGTCCTCATGGCTCTGCAACGGGTGGACTACCCCGACCGCAGCCGGTTCGAGCAGGCCATCCGCCGCGGCATTGAGTGGCTGCTCAGCATGCAGAACCGCGACGGCGGCTGGGCTGCGTTCGACAAAAATAACGATCGCTGGGTGCTCACCCAGGTGCCCTTTGCTGACCACAACGCCATGATCGATCCTTCAACCGCTGATGTCACGGCGCGGGCCCTTGAGTGTCTGGGCCGTTATGGCTGGCCGGCGGAGCATCCGGTGATCCAGCGCGCGGTTTCCTTCCTGCGCCGCGACCAGAACTCGGATGGCTCCTGGTACGGGCGCTGGGGCGTCAATTACCTCTACGGCACCGGCGGTGTGCTGCGCGCACTCGAGCCCCTGGGACTGGCCGCGCGCGATTTCGCCCGCCGGGCAGTGGAATGGTTGCGCGGCGTCCAGAATCCAGACGGCGGCTTCGGTGAATCGATTGCCTCCTACGACGATCCGTCGCGCAAAGGGCAGGGCACCAGCACTCCGTCGCAAACTGCTTGGGCCTTGATCGGTCTGCTGGCGGCCGCCGCGCCGGAGCCGAATGCGCGTTGCAGCGACCCGGCGGTCGTTCGCGCCATCGAATATTTGTTGGCCACGCAGAAGCCGGATGGCTCCTGGGAGGAGGCCGAATTCACGGGCACAGGATTCCCCCGCGTGTTCTATCTGAAATATCACCTCTATCGGAATTACTTCCCGCTGTATGCGCTGGCGCGCTATCGCAATCTGCTTAGCGGCGCAGAGCCGTTCTGTGCCGTGAAGCTGGGGCCGGATGCCCGGACTCCGGGTGGGCCAAGGGAGGCCGGACAGTGAGATTCCCGCTGCGCATGACCGCACGGATGACCGGCTACATTGCCGGCAAGCGCCTGCGGGGCGAAGAGAAATTCCCGCTCGTGCTGATGCTCGAGCCGCTGCACGCCTGCAATCTGACCTGCACCGGTTGCGGCCGGATCCGCGAGTACAAACAGACGATCGACGAAATGCTGACCGTCGAGCAGTGCGTGGCTGCGGCCGAGGAGTGCGGCGCACCGGTGGTTTCGATCTGCGGCGGCGAGCCGCTGATCTACCCGGAGATCGGCCGGCTGGTTCGCGAGCTGCTCGACCGGGGCCGCTACATCTACCTCTGCACGAACGGCATGTTCATCCGCAAGCGCCTG
>JAIMAG010000035.1 GCA_023512135.1 Terriglobia bacterium
TCACGGCGGGCACCTAGCGGCGTCCAGGCAGTCCGGGGCTGACCCAGCGGCGGCCACCCAGCGGCGTCACGGCGGGCGTATGGGGAGCGGCGGGCGGCCCAGCGGCAACCCGACGGCGGCTGGCTAGGGTGGGTGGGTGGGGGCTTGGGAGGGCGGCACGGCTGGCGGCGGCGCTACTTAGTGCGTACACTGAGGTTGAAGAGGTGGAGCCGTAGCGGTTCCCTAGCGATACCCTAGCGACACTGGGGGGGTACGAAGATGACGGACGTTTATGCGATTTATGCGGCGCGGTTGGATGAGCGGGATAAGAGTGGGGAAGTGCGCTTTGCTGAGCCGAGTGATTTACCGGTTATCGCGGAGATATACAGAGATAACCGGCGGGCGTTGGGTTATCTTCCGCGGGGGGCGTTTGAGGGGGCAGTGGCTACACGGCGAGTGTTTGTCTATGAACGGGATGGGGATGTACTTGGTTATTTGTTTTGGGGGGGGTCTTTGACGCATTCGCGTATTTTCCATCTCTGCATACGGCAGGATGCTCGGCGAAAATTGCATGGTGTTCGTACGTTGTTGGGCGCGTTTCTAAGTTCGCGGCCACTTACATCGCGTTTAGTGACATTGCGGTGTCGCATCGATCTTCCCGCTACGCTGTTTTGGCACGCGTGCGGTTTTCTACCGATGGGGTTTGAGACGTCCTCGGGGCTAGGGGTGCGGCCTGTGGTACGCTGGGCGCTTCCATTGCATGTGGGAGTCGCGGGGCAGCAAGTCGCTACGGCGATGCCGATGTGGGAAGCGGTGGCGCGGAGTGGGGCGGGGAAGCAAGTTCTGGATGCGATACGGTTAGTTTGGGGCGAGTTGCCCGAACAAAAATATTCGCTCCTCCGGATGCTGGCGCTTCCGGAGGTGCTGCGGCAGTTAGAGGCTACGCACAGTGACAATACGAAGTCACTCGGAGATAAGGTAGGCTCTTAGTTCTTCGTCGCCCCAGAGGTGGAGTAGCCAGTTCCGGATGTCGCGGGGACGCTGAGCGATACTTTGGTTGATGATGGTACTGGTGACGGTGAATCCCAGTTTCCTTCTACGTTCTGAGTAGTTGAACTTCAGCAAGGCACCGACGGGTACTTCGGAGCATTCGCGGACTAGGGATTCGCCACATAGTACAACTAGGCGGTCGCCTTGGGTGCCGATGATGGGGATGTAGCCGCCCCATCGCAGTTTTAGGGACGCTTCGCAGCCGCGGCAGGGAAGGGATCCGCCAGTCAGTAGGCGGCGGCAGGGTTTTGATTGTCCTAGCCAGTGTAGAGGGGCGGCTACTGGGGGTCCGGCGAGTAGGCCGATTAGATCGTGGGCGGCCCGGACGGATACTGTTGTCCAGTGTTCGATGGCTTCTCGCCGGTCTGGCAGATTCGGCCACATTTTCATGGCATGTCCTCGGTTTACAGTGTGTGGGGAGAGAGCATGAGCATGTCGATGGCTATGCGGAGTAACGCACCTGCGGTGGTGACGTCGTACTGGGTACCGGGGCGGCCGATGATTTGTTCGAGGCGGCTGAAGCGCTGTAGCCAGTGGGGGGCTTGGAAGCTTGTCTCGCCGATGAATATGCGGTCTGGGTAGGTATCCGCTATGGAACTGAATGTTTCTTGGACGTATTGGGCGATGAGGGACTGCGTGGGGTTACCGACTTCGAAGGGGCCGACGTGCTCTTGGCGTTTGTACAGCCATATGGCTACGTCGATGATTGAGAATTGGACGGCGGAGTCGGAGTGCAGGGTCTGTGGTTCGAACATGTCACGGTCTCCGGAACGGGGGTTGGGGTTTTGCCGTGCCTTAGCTTAGGAAGCACCTACTGCGATTAACTGCAAGGCTTCCGGCATCAAGCAACAAGCTTGAAGTCTTAAGGCGTCGGCAAGGGTTATCTTAAGACATAAGGCGCGGGGACGCAAGGGCAGTTTGGGATTTTTCCGGTTTTTTTTGGGGTCGGGTGTCGGGTATTCTGACACTAGCTAGGGGGCGGAGACGGAGCGGAGCGGCCCCTGGAGGCGAGTCCGCGAAGCGGCCGAGACGGAAGGGGGCCGCGGAGCGCATAGCAAGCGATGGGAGACGCTGAGATGGGGTGGGAAAGTATTTTGGGTCTGTTGGTGGGACTAGGCCTTGCTGCGCTTGTCTCATGGCTTAGGAAGCGGGGCATCCCCGTACCGCCCGTGGAAGGCAAGGGGATGGGGGCGGATCGGAAGGGGGTGGCCTGTCCGGGTTATCTCCAGTTGGCCGGGGGAGGGTTTCGTTGTACGGCGGGTTTGGTGGAGTGGAAGGGAGCGCAGTTCATTGTTACGGCGGCGCATTGTGTGGATACGCAGGTTTGGGTTACGCCGGTGTTGTTATCGGACTGGCGTAAAGTTCAATTCTTGGCGGTCGATAGGGAGGCGGATGTCGCGGTGGGGATGGTGGAGGGGAGATTTGAGGGTTTGGTTCCTCTTCGGGTAGCGGAGAGTCTTCCTGCGCTGAGGGCGAAGGTCTGGCATTGTGGGATGGGAATTGATCGGCCTGGCAATGTGGAGACGGGGCAGTTTTTGGGGGTTGTTGCTCGCGATTGTGTCATGTACATGTCGGTGTCACCGGGGGATTCGGGGGCCCCGGTGATGACTGGATCGGGGGAGATGGTTACGGTCGTGAGTTCGACGGAGGCGCCGGCGAGGATGGCGAGGGTTTATGGACCTTCTCTGCGAGCGGTACGGGATGCTTTGGAGAGCGCGTGGGCGCAGGTTTACGGGTCTGTCAAGCGCGAGGTGCCGTTAAGGTTGCACCGTGACGGTAATGCTACTGCGTAGGGAGTAGCGGTTGTCGGAGGTCTGGGTTCGGTAGGCAACGATTATGTCTTGACCTGCGATGAGGGGGTGAGGGGATTGTACTATGTGATAGGTCCAGGGTGGGAACTGGATGCTGGTGGCGGTGTAGGCGAGTCTGAATCTTAGCCACTTACGCGGCGGGAATTGATTCTGGGAGGGGGTCGCGTAAATCCAGATACGGCCGTTGGGGTCGCCGGACCATTCCGCGAAGCCCCAGTGGAAGAGGGCTATTGTTTGCGATGATGCGTAGGCTTGCACTTCTAGGATTTCTTCGTCGGTACGGGATGCGACGGTCGGGACTTCTAGGACGCTACTGGCGTCGTTAGCTTGGCAGCGCAGAGTGATGGCTCCGACGTACCATCGTTGGCCGGAGCTGAAGTGGGGGGGGCCGTAACGGCAGCACTGGGGGACGTTGGCGGCGTAGGCGTTCCAGGCGAATTTCCAGGGGGCGGCTAAGGCTGAGTAGAGTCGGGATGCGGTGGCTAGGCATTTGCGGATGGCTATGAGACGCGGTGAGGGTGGGGCGGGCGGGGCAGGTGCGAAGGCGATTGTACGGGAAGCTATTGTACGAAGTCTTAGGTTTGGTATTGGGGATGATAGGATGACTAGCATTTGTCATGTATAGGCAAGGCCCGTGGGCTTGTCTTGAGTTTCTTCAGTGTTTTCTAGGGATTTCGCATTTCGTAGTGTTCAAGTGTCCACACGGAGGATTTGTTCCTCGGTTAATCTGTTGTCCGCAGTGAGGGCGGAGACGGCGAAGAATAACCGCTGGCCAGTGGAGACGGGGAAGGGCAGCGGCAGCGTTTGGGGCATGGTGGGGGCGGTGTCGCCGCGGATGATAGCTCCGCCAGTGGTGAATGGGCCGGTGAAGTAGTTTATGGTTTTCGGCTGTGGTCTGGATACCTTGATTATGAGGACCCCGCCTGCGTTTACTGCCCATTCATCGCTGGTTGATGCGTTGATGGTGAATTCGTCAGTGGTGGCGTTCACTGTGATGGTGGGCGGTGAGAGGTTAGAGCGGTCGAAGATGGTGGGGGCGGTGTTTAGGTTTAGTGTTGAGGGAGCGAATTTGGCTCTGATACTCATCACCGCAATGTACCAATTCTGGGCGGTGGCATAGATTACTTGGCCGAGAGCGTCACGCCGTGAGACGTTGTCGGCGTATGTTTTCCATCCTTCGCGGATGCTTGCGGATACGGTATTCCATGAGACTACGGCGGTGGTGAATGCGCTTCTGGCGGCCTGTTGGTTCGGTGTATTCGGGTTTACGGGGACGCTGCGGCGGCGTACGTACTGGCCGCTTCGGTTCCGGCTGAAGGTCTGGCCGCCGACGCTTCCGCTGGCTGCGGAGACAACCTGAGACGTGAACTTCATGGTACCCCTCTGTCGCTCCTACATAGAGGGACGCGGCCCGGACGCCCCTCGGAAGATTTCCGGCAACTAACTAGTCCCGCAACGGAGATAGTTATTGTTTCATCTTATCATCCTTCATCGCCGGCACCAATACGATTTTCTATGGTATTCGTTCTGGTTCGGCGATTTACTGCCATGCCGGCTATGCTGTTTCGTTTTAAGGGTGGGTGGGTGGGGGGTGGTAGGATTGGGGTAGGGCTGAGCGTAGGTCGGGATTTTGGGAGTTTGGGTGGTGGGTCTTCTGAGGGAAGGGGGGGGTGCGGGGGGGGGAACCGTCCGGGTTCCCCCCTCCTGCAGAGTGAGACTGTTGTTGCATCCCTGCGGCCTATAGTGTATACTCCGAAGGGAAGGATTGCAAGAGGGTGCTCTAGGGTTCCCTCTGCGGTCTGGAACGGGGAAGAGGTAAGCGGACGGGTCCTGTCTGGCGGGGTCGGGATTCCGTCCGCTTCCTTTTTGGGCAGAGCGAGGGGGGGGAGCTACGGCGTCAGAGGGGTAACCGGGGACGCACCCAGCGGCGGCCACCCAGCGGCGTCACGGCGGGCACCTAGCGGCGTCCAGGCAGTCCGGGGCTGACCCAGCGGCGGCCACCCAGCGGCGTCACGGCGGGC
>JAIMAG010000002.1 GCA_023512135.1 Terriglobia bacterium
ACCAGAAACCACCCCCGCCTGCAGGAGGCCATACCCCCCCCCCCCCCCCCCCGGGACCCCCCCCCCCCCCCCCACCCCCCCCCCCCCCCCCCCCCCCCCCCCCCCCCCCCCCCCCCCCGCCGCCCCCCCCCCCGAAGACCCGATCGGCAAAGAGATTCGGTTCCATTCGAGAGTCGTCCCTACACGGTTATCGGGGTTATCGGAGACGTGCAAAAGTTCGGTTTCCGGCGGGAGCCGGAGCCAGAGGTTTATTTCGTGGCCACCGACGGACATCCGGCGGGCATGGTTTTGCTCGTCCGTGCGATGCAGCTGCCCACGGCCGCACTTGTTGCAAGTCTTCAGCACGCCATCCGGTCTGTCGCCGATGGTGTTCTTCTGCTCCGGATCGCAACCTTGGATGCTCTGTGGCTGGAATCCTTCTCGAGTCCGCAAATCCTGCTGTTGCTGGTCGGAGCCTTTGCAGTGCTGGGAGTTCTGGTGGCCATCACCGGTGTCTATGGCGTAATGTCTTTTTTGGTGGCTCAGCGCACCCGTGAGTTTGGCGTTTGCCTCGCTCTGGGAGCAACTCCGCGCCAGATTCTGGGCAGCCTGGTGGCGGATTCCTTCAAGCTGAGTTTGCTGGGTAGCGGCATCGGGCTCGCGTGCGCTCTGGCCCTGAGCCGGCTGGTCCAGGGAATGTTGTTCGAAGTGGGCCCGCTGGATCCGATGACCTATCTGGTCGCGCCTTCGGTCATTTCCCTGATCGCAGTGCTTGCTGCTTTCGCTCCTGCTCGCCAGGTGCTTCGTTTGAACCCCGCGGCCATTCTCCGCACGGAAAAAAACCGTCTCTGTCCTGCCCTGCACGGAACGCTCCGAAGCACTCGCCTCGTTCGTTGGAAGAGCACGCGCGCCAGTTTTTTGCTGGAACCGAGTTCTGCTATGCTGCGTCTTTTTTGGAAGATGTTCGCTCCTAGGTTCAGCCTGGTCGGTTGTTGGCTGCTCAGTTTCTTGGTGGCCACACCTCTGTTGGCGCAGTCGGCCGTGCACCTCATCTCCGGAACGGTCTTTGACCCGCAAGGGTTCGCCGTACCCGGAGCTACGGTGCGGCTGCTCGGTGCCAACCGCGTACTGCTGCGGGAAGTTCTGACCGACGAATCGGGTCGCTTTTCGCTGGAAGGCGTCACGGCGGGTCGGTACGAGCTGCGCATCGAAGCCAGCGGCTTCTCCGTGTTCCAGCGCGTGCTGGATGTGCCGCGCGACACGGAGCGTGAGCTGGCCGTTCCGCTGCAGCTCACGCCGGTGGAGCTGGAAGTGACCGTCACCGGTCGCCACGGCGCTCCGGAAGAAGTGCTGGTGGAGCCGGCGACCGTGCGCATCCGGGATCTTCGGCAGCTGGCCATCCGCGAGCCCGCTCATCTGCCTCGCATGTTTTCCGAAGAAGCGGGTATCCTGCAGCAGGAAACCACGCCGGGGCAGGGTTCGCCGATTCTGCGTGGACAGGGCGCGCAGACGGTGCTCTATCTGATCGATGGGCTTCGCTACAACAACTCTATCTATCGTTCGGGCAACACGCAGTATCTCGGCTGGGTGCCTGCTTCCAGCACCGATGCGGTCGAAGTCTTCCTGGGACCGGCCAGCGCGCAGTACGGCAGCGATGCTCTGGGCGGTGCCATCAACGTGATGACAGCGGCCCTGCCGCCCTGGACCGCCCGGGGCGTGCGCTGGTCGACGGAACTAGAAACCCTGTTCACCTCAGCCGATCTGGCCGGTGGCACCTCCCTGCGTGCAGGGGGCGCCGGCACACGCTGGAGCGCTTCGCTGATCGGCTCATTCCGCCGCCATCAGGGGCTGCGTGCCGGCGGCGGGGAAGATTCGCACAATGTGCTGCGCCGTTTCTTCGAGCTTTCACCGGTGCAGGTGCGCCAGATTCTGGGCAGCCGGATGATCGACACCGATTTCGCGCAGTCTTCCTGGAGCAGCAAGTTCGGGGTGCAGTTGGATGCGCAGCAGTTCCTCACCTTCGCCTGGATCCAGTCGGAGCAGTTCGGCATCCGGCGCTACGACCGGCTGCTGGGTGGCGAAGGACGGCTGTTGCACAACTTCGGTCCCCAGCGCCTAGGCTTCGGCTACGTGCGCTACCAGCGGCTGGACGCCGGTGCGCTGCGCAGCCTGGAGGCGACCTTCTCCATCAACCGGCAGACCGACGGCCAGACCACGCAGACGCGGCCCACCTCGCCACGCGAAAACGAAATCAGCCGCGTGACCGCTTTGGGTTACCGGCTCGCCACCGCCTGGGCACCGGTCGCGCGCCACGCGCTCACAGCCGGCGGCGAGTTCTACGACGAATTTGTCTTCGGCCGTGCGTTCGCTCTGGAGCCGGGCGGCGTGCCGGAGCCAATTCGTCCCCGTTTCCCCAACGGTACGCGCTATCAGTCGCTCGGCCTCTATGTGTCCGACGACTGGGAAGCGCTGCCGCAGAAGCTGTTCTTCGAAGCGGGTACGCGCTTCAGTTATTTCCGGTATCGCAGCTTTGCCGGGAAAAATGTGTTTGTCGATGGCCGCCCCACCGTGCCTGATGCCACCGAAACATTCACCGATCTCACGTTCAACGCCGGCGCGAGCTATTTCTTGCGGCCGGAGCTGGTGCTGTTTGGACGCACCGCCCGAGGTTTTCGTGCCCCCACGGTGTTTGACCTCGGTGAGCAGGGCATTACCGGCGGCGGCTTCGAGGTCTCGCCGAGCGAAGCGGTGCGCCTGGGCGCCGAAGTCGGCGATTCGGCCAGCCGAGATGCGCGCAGCACCGGCCTTCCCTGGCAGCCGCTCGAGCCGGAAGTGCTGTGGAGTTTTGAAGGCGGCTTGCGCTGGCGCTGGGAGCGCGTCAGCGGCGACGTCACCTGGTTCGACTCGGAATTCTTCGATGCCATTCAGCGACGCGTGTTGATCGTACCGGTCAACGTAGTTGGACAGACAGTGGGCGACGAACCGATCATCGCGCAGGATGACGTCGGACGCATCTTCGTGGCCGCGGATTTCCGTCCCGTAGTCAGCCGCGCGAACATCGGTCGCGTGCGCATCTGGGGTGTGGAGTCCACGCTGCGCCTGAACTGGACGCGGCAGTGGAGCTCGACGTTGCGCCACTCGGCCCACCGCGGCCGCGAGCTGGACACCGGCAATTTTGCCCGTCGCATCGCCCCGGACTTTTTCTTTGCCAGTCTGCGCTGGACTGACGCGCGGGGCCGGCTGTGGCTGGAAACCTTCACGGAAGTTTCCGGGCCGCAGACACGCCTGAATCCGGCAGAGCTGGATGACCCGCGCATCGGGGCCCGCCGCACCGCAGCGCAGATCACCGATTTCTTCAACAACGGCGCGCAGCGGCTGGGTCTGATCCGCAACGGCCTGCTGACGGTGACCGGAGAAACTCTCGCGCAGGTGCTCGATCGCGTCCTGGGTCCGGCCCGCGAGCCCGCACCGCTGTTCACGCGCACGGAAGGCTTTGCCACGCTGAACTTCCGCGGCGGTGTACGCCTGGGAGAATCCAACGAGCTGTCCTTTGCGCTGCTGAATCTCACCGATGCGAACTATCGCCGACACGGCTCCGGCGTCGATGCCCCGGGTATCAACGTGACGTTTTCCTACCGGATTCGTTTCCTTCCCTGAGCCAGGGATACTTCTCGCACATCGCACCGCCCGGTGCATTGACAACCTTTGCGGCGGGCAGTAGTTTTTCCCTGGCTCGCGCTTCCATGTCCATCTGACCGACGTTGCTGATGCCCCGGGCTGGTGGCGTGCTACAGGGCACCAGCCGGCAGATACACAGCGGCGCCGCGCCCATGGCCGGATTCCTGGAACGCCAACTCGGTTTGCCGCAGGAAAGACTCCGCCGCCTTTCCCACTTTGTGTTTCTCGCCGCTACGCTGCTTTGCGCGGACGTGCTGGCGATGACGCTGGCCGAGTCCTTGTTTCTGGCCAACGTCGGTGCCAACCGTCTGCCGTTGTTCTATCTGTTGCTGGCTGCTGTTTCGATTCCCGTGGCCAGCGGCTTTTCCCACCTGGTGGACCGGGTCCCGCGTCTCCGTCTGTTCCATGGGCTGCTGCTTGGTTCACTCGGCCTGGCGGTACTGCTGCGGGGAATGGCAGTGCGATCGACGTTGACCGGCTATTTCGCCCTGTACACCGGTTTCAGCGTCCTCGAACTGCTGCTGGAGATTCAGTTTTGGGTGTTAGTCTCGGACTATTTCACCTCCCTCGAGCTGAAGCGCGCAGCGACGCTGCTGGTGGCCGCGATGTCGGGCGGCGGGCTGCTCGGCGGTGCAGCGGCCAGCCTGCTGGTGGAAACGTTCACCCCGGCGACCCTGCTGTGGCTGGTCCCGCCATTCTACCTGCTGGCGATGGCACAGCTCGCTCTGCTCGGCCGTGCGCAGCGACCGCCGGAAGCTGCTGACACCGAAGAGGAACAAACAGGCATGCTGGAAAGCCTGAAAAGCTTTCCGCTGCTCGTCCGCCGCCACCCGATCGTCTGGATGCTGGCGCTCAGCGCATTGCTGGCCCCTTTTCTGCGCTGCGTAGCCGAGTTCCAGGTGTTTTCCATCTACGAGCGGCGCTTTCCGGACGAACAGGAACTGGCTGGCTTCCTGGGGCTGTTGAGCGGAACGCTCAGTGTGCTCGAGTTTGCGGTGCTGCTGTTTTTCACCCGCCCGCTCATCCAGAAGCTGGGCGTCCATCGCATGAACCTGATCTATCCCGTCACGACCCTGGGCAGCTTCGCCGGACTGGCCGTCAGCCATCAGCTCCCCGCTGCCATCGCAGCGAACATCAACTACGAGACCCTGGGCAACAGCATCGCCGCTCCAGTCGACACACTGAACTACAACGCCGTCCCGCGGCGGTTCCTCGGCCGCGTGCGTGGCATCACCGACGGGCTTTGCTATCCGCTGGGGATCGCCCTTGCGGGTGCATTGCTTTGGGTTGGCCAGACCGTGCTGGATTCGCTGGAAATCACGCTCGGCGCGTTGGTGTTGACTGTCGGGCTGCTGGCGCTCGGCCACGGAGTGGGCCGCCACTATCTGACCTCGCTGGTGGAAATGCTCCGTTCGCGCTCGGTGAATCTGGATGAGGTGGGCGAGGGGCTGGCGAAACTTCCACCGCAATATGCCGAGGAAGTGCGGCGCCTGTTGAAAAGTGACGACCGCAATGCACAGATTCTGGGCGTGGAGCTGGCCGCGCGCCTGAATCCCGCAGAGTTTTTGAGCGAGTTGCAGGCGCTGCTTCCTTCCGCGGATGTGCGCCTGCGCCGCGCGCTGGTCAAGCTCTATGCCGCCTTTCGCCCCGAAGGCCTCGCCGGGCAGTGGCACAGCTTGCTGGATAGCCACGAGGACGCCTCGCGCGAGCTGGCGCTCGAGCTCGCCGTGGCGGTGCCCGCGTTGCGCCAGCAATGGCTCGACCGCGAGCGGCTGGCTGCGTTGCTCCACGACCCCAGTCCGGTGGTGCGCGGATTGAGCTGCGTGGCCGCGCATCTGACTGGAGTGCGGGACGAGGAACTCGAAGCAGCCTGTGCGGCGGTGCTCGAGCAGCCGCTCGGCCCGGCGGCGCACCTGGCCATGATCCAGGCCGTGCGGAGTGCCGCGGATCCGACGCTGCTCCCGCTGCTGCGCCGCATTCTCGAGCATGCCGAACCCACTGTGCAGGACGATGCGCTGGATGCTCTGGCCAGTCTGCTGGATCGTGGCGCGCCTACCGAAGGACTGGAAGCCATCGCCGCGGACTTCCTGGACCATCCCGAAGCGCCCGTGCGTGCGGCCGCAGCCAAGCTGCTCGGTCGGATCCGCACCGCAACGGCTGCCGAACGGCTGGGGCCGCGGCTCGAAGATACCAGCCAGAGTGTGCGCGAGCAGGCCGCTATGGCTCTGGCGGCCTGCGGAGAGGTGGCTCTGACGGTGGCCGAACCGTACCTGGCCTCACAGCGCGCGGAAGTTGTCGAAGCCGCCATCACTGCCATCGGAGCCGTACGCAGCCCTCGGGCCGAAGAGATGCTGTTCCGTTTTCTGCAGGCCGACTTCCGCCAGGTGCGCAACAACCTGTCCTGGTTGCCGCGACTCCCTGCCGATGGAGCCTGGCTACCGCTGCGCACGGCGCTCGAAGATTCCAATTTGCGAATTACGCAGCGAGTGTTGCACGTACTGGGCGCACTGGGCCATCGGCGCACACTGAACTGCGTCCGACGCATTCTCTTCTCGACCGACGAGCGGGTGCGCGCCGATGCAGTGGAAGCGGTGGCCTCGCTCAGCCATCGTCGCTTCGTCGAGCCCATTCTGCCGCTGCTCGAAGCCCAGGCCATGGCACAGCCCCAGCGAAACGACCACCAGCACACGCCGGTGCTGCAGCAACCAGTTGCGGCGTCGGAGCTGCGCCAGATCGCTGAACAGGCGGCGACATCGGCGGATCGCTGGGTGCGTGTGGGAGGCATCCTGGCGCTGGCGGCCCTGCCAGAGCCGATGCCCGGTGCGCTGCTTCGCGAACCCGCCGACCCGCTCGTGCGCGACGCACTGCTGCACACCCTGATGCGCAAAGGTGCTCTGCGCTCCGGCCCAGGCACGGAAGCCAGTACCGAGCCTCATGTCAAGGGTGCTACCTTTTGGGATCGGAGTCTTTTCATGAACCGCGTGCTCTTCCTGAAAAATGTTCCCCTGTTCAAATTCCTTTCGCTGGACGACCTGCTCATTGTGGATCAGGCCCTCGTCCAGAAAGAATACCTGGCCGGCGAACTGATCTTCCGGGAAGGCCAGCCCGGCAGCGACCTGTGCATCATCACTGCGGGCCGCGTGGCGATCCGCAAGCGCGTGCAGCAGCATGAGCGCGTACTGGCCGAGCTGGGCCCGGGGGAGTGCTTTGGCGAGATGGCCCTGTTCGACGATGCGCCGCGTTCAGCCACTGCGGTAGCGGTTTCCGAGGTGACGCTATTGACCCTGGAGCGAAGCCGCTTCTTGAGCTTGACGGCCCAGCGACCCGAAATCGCTCTGGAGATATGCAAGGTCCTCAGCCTGCGACTGCGCGAGGCGAACGAGCAGCTCGGCCGGCTGGCCGCGGAAGCTGGCCTGACCTGAGCAGTTACTTCTTCTTGACAAATGCGCAAGCTGTGGCAGACTCTGCCGCAGGTTGCCCGGGTGCGTAGCTGATGCCGCGAGGGTTGTCTGCCAAAGCAGCCATCTTCGATCTGTTTCTTTTTGCGAAAAATCATTCCTCATGCCTGTTGACGCGACTTTCCAGCACCGTTAGCCTACGCGCGAAACGCGGGCGTTTTAATAAAGGGATTGAAGGTAAGGTGAGATAGCCTGCATGAATCAGTTCGCGCTCCTGCTGCTGACCCTGTCCACGTTCGCCGGAACTGACCACCGCGTGACTTCCATTCCCCAACCTCCACAGCAGCAGAGCCAGACAGCTTCTCCCGGCCGGGTCCCCGTGGCACGGGCGGATCAGTCCACCTCAGCCGCAGAAGAGCAAAACCCGGGGCAGGCTCCGCGTCCGTCGGAGGAGACGGCTGTCGAGCAGACGGCCAGTGCGCCCCCGGCCGCACCGACGCAAAATGAAATCCGCACCGTTCCCAGCCGCTGGCGTTCGTTCGATCCCTCCGGACAACAGCCGGAGTACACCTTCCGCATCTACGACCCGTACCATCAAAATATTTTGAAAGCGGATTTCCCTCTGGTCGGGAACTGGTTTCTGGAACTGAACGCCCTGAACACCTTTGTCTACAAATCGCGCCGCAATCTGGACTTCAGCAACGTTTTTGCCGATCAGATCAACCTCGGCAACCTGGAGTTTCATCCCCACAATCACTTTCGCAATGAAAACCTGATTTTTGGCCTAGAGTTGCGTCGCTTCGACGACACCTTCTTCCCCTCCGACTTCCGCATCCGGTTGAACGGTGTGTTCGACTACCGCGCCGACCTGAATGCATTCCTGCGCAACTCGAATACGGAACCATTTCTGTTCGATGCCTTCGTGGATGTGAAACTGCATGATTTCGGCGGCGACGAAGATGGCCGCGACAATTTCGATCTGCTGTTCCTGCGCGGCGGCGTTCAGGGCTTTCGATCCGATTTCCACGGCCTCATTTTCAACGACGTGGGTTTGGGCGGCCGACTGTTCGGCGAGCTGCAACGCAACCGGCTGCGGTACGATTTCCTCTGG
This sequence comes from Terriglobia bacterium, assembly GCA_023512135.1. Classification (GTDB taxonomy): domain Bacteria; phylum Acidobacteriota; class Terriglobia; order Acidiferrales; family UBA7541; genus DSGC01. The sequence continues at coordinate 8,167 of JAIMAG010000002.1, forward strand.
CTGAAGCTGTTTCAGAAAGACCCCGCCACGGGCTTCATCTCATTTTCGCGACCGAGTGCACACAATGTCGCGATCGGCCGACTCACCTGGGAGGATTTCCTGGTGCTCGGCTGGAACAGCGAATGGTCGTTCCACTACAACCGCGAGCGGAGAAAAATCGGGGGCGGGCCGCTCGAGCAACAGCACGACACGTTCTACTGGGGCGCTACGTTCAACGGTCGGCTCGGGCGGGTGGAATTCAATCCCGCGCTCTATGCGGTGCACGGCAGTGCGGACCAGGTCGTCGGCGGCGCGCCCGTGGAGCACTCCGTCGCCGCGCTTCTGTTTCTGCTCGATGTGCGGTACCCGCTGGACTACTGGAAATTCCGCGCGGGCTATCTGTTCGCATCGGGCGACGGCGATCCCGCGGATCTGCGCGACACCGGCTTCGATGCCATCAGCGACGGCGTGGTGCTGTTCGGCGGGCCGCTCAGTTACTGGACGGGCGAAAACATCCGTTTCGGCCGCGGTGACTTCGTGCGCGCCAACAGCGTGTTCCCCTCGCTGCGCGGTGCGAACGATCCGGCCAATTACATCAACCCGGGTATCCAGATTCTGAACGTGGGCGCTGACGTTGTCCTCTCGCCGCGGCTGGAGTTCAGCGGCAATTTCAACTACCTGCGGTTTGTCAAACTCGGGGCTTACACAAACCGCGTCGTCATCAGCAATCGTTCTGCTGGATTTGAAGAAAATTTCTTTTTGCGCATCAAGCCCTTTCTGCGTGAGGCGAACCAGAATGTGCTGTTGGACGTCGGCTTCAGCGTGCTGCACGCGCAGCAGGGCTTGCAGAGTGCGTTCCAGACCACCCAGGGTACGGTCTATTCCAGTTTCCTGGCCCTGCGGCTGGTGTACTGAGGCAACGGGAAAAGATCATGCGGCGACCACTGCAGATTCTAACAACGCTGCTCACGGGTATGCTGCTGTGGCCGGCTGCCCGCCCGGGGCTCGCAGGGCCGCAGCAGCAGCTGACCACGGGCGCCGATTCGCGCGCCTGTCTGGACTGCCATATCGGCATCGAGCGGATGCACGCCTTTCCGGAAAAAATGTCTGCGGAAGACCGGGCGAAATACGACCGGGGCATGGATCGCGTCGGGCTAACCTGCGTGGATTGTCATGGCGGCAACGGTACCGCCACGGGCAGTCAGGCAGGCGAGCGAGAATACCGCGCTTATCTAGAAGCCGCGCACGTGCTTCCGCGCAACCGGAAGCTGTTTCGGAATTCCGCCAATCCACCGGATAGCTACGCCGCGCTGAACCGGGAATCGCCGGAATTCGTCCGTTTTCTGAATCCTTCCGACTTCCGCATCGCCGACCGCACCTGTGGCCAGTGCCATCGGGAAATCCTCTCGGCCATGCGGATGTCGGTGATGTCGCACAACGCCATGGCCCACGGCGCCGTGTTCTACAACAACGGAGCGTTCGAGCGGAAGCAGGCACTCTACGGCGAAGCGTACGATGAGCAGGGCAATCCGGCAGAACTCGTGGACAGCGAAATCAGCGAAGGGGCCCGTCGCCACGGCGCCATCGAGCGGTTGGTGCCGCATCCCAGCTTCCCCATCACGCGCGTCAAGGACCCGCTGCGCGTTGCCGAGGTGAACAACCCGGCGCTCGGGGTTCGCGGGCCGGGCACCGACGGCCGGATCGCCGGCGTCTTCCTGAACGTGCTGAAGACGCGGCTGAACGACCCGACGCTGTGGCTTCTCGGCTCCAATCGCATTGCCGGCGACTACCGCAGTTCGGGCTGTGCTGCCTGCCACGTCATCTACGCGAACGATGGCGAACCCGACAGCTCCGCGATGTTTGCCGTCTACGGCAACCGCGGCACCTCGCAGTCCAACGACGCTGCGCTCCGCCGCGTGCTGGTCGGGGATCGTGCCGACGAACCCGGTCATCCCATCCGACACACCCTCGAGCTGCGCATCCCGGCCTCGCAGTGCCTGACCTGCCATTACCATCAAGGGGACGGAGCCATCGGCAGCTATCTCGGCCGGATCTGGTGGGACCGGGAAAGCGACGCTGAAAAAGTCAAGCAGATCGGCGCGGAGCCCGAATACGGTCGGATCGACCCGGCCACCCGGCGCTACGTGCAGGAGCGCCTGGCGGAATTCAACAAGGAATTTCAACTTGTCCAGTTCAGCGATTTCCATGCGCACGGCTGGAACTTCACGCGAGTCTATCTGCAGGATGAGCGCGGCCGCATGCTGGACGCCGCCGGCCAGCCAATCGCTCCCGACGACCCGCTGAAGTGGCTCAAGGGCGTGCACCTGCGCGACATCCATCTGGAAAAAGGCATGTCCTGCATCGACTGCCACACCACGCAGGACACCCACGGCGACGGCAACATCTACCCGCAGATGACCGACTACATCGAAATTCGCTGCGTGGATTGTCACGGGACCGTCAATCGCCGCTCGGACCTGAAAACCAGCGGCCATCCCTGGCGCCGCAACGACCTGACCCAGTACAACACACCCTGGCGCGACCCCAGAACGGGTGAGAAGCTGAAACAGTTCTATGTGGACCCGGCCACTGGCCGCATCTACCAGCGCTCGCGGCTCCATCCGGGGCTGGAGTGGGAAGTGACCCAACTGGTGGACGTGGTCAATCCGTCCTCGCGCGACTACTCCCCGAAGGCTGCGTATGCCAAGCTGGTCCAGCGCGACGGCAGCGTGCACCTGGGGGCCGCCGGAGAAAATCTGGCGCACAGCTACGAGCGGATGGAATGTACCACCTGTCATTCTTCCTGGCAGACCACCTGCTCCGGCTGTCATCTGCCGCTTGATCTGAACGTGAAGTCGAAGGACAAACATTACGAAGATCGCTTTTCGCGTGGCTATGCGCCGTATTACCGGCAGGTCATTCGCACCGACCTGCATTTCTTCGGTATCGGCACGACGAACCACGGCAACAAGATCACCCCATTCCGTCCGGCCAGTGCCGTGATCGTCTCCGCCTGGGACCGCAACCGGAACAACATCGTGCATCAGCAGCCGCTGGTCAGCTCGCCGGGCTTCGCCAACGAAGCGATGACGCCGCACCCGCCGCACACGGTACGCAAGACCGAAACGCGCACCTGCTCCGACTGCCACCTGAACGAGGCGGGCAGCAACAACGCGCGCATCGCGGCCGCGCTCGGCTACGGTGTGAACGCGCTCACCTTCATGGGCACCTACGTCTATGTGGCCGAGCAGGGCCGGGGCGTGACGGCGGTCGAGGTCACCGAAGGCCGCGAGCCCATGCCAGTCATCGGCTCGAATTTCCACCGCGTTCTGCATCCGCAGAGCTACGACCAATTCGTGCGTGGCGGACGAAAGCTCCGCACCGCCTACACGCGCCGCGCACCCCGGGTGGTTTCGGTGGCTACCCGCGGCGAATACCTGCTCGCCGCGGAAGGTTCCGACGGGCTGAAGCTCTACGACGTGGCGAACATCAACAACAAATCGGTCGCGCAGCGTATCGTGCAGGCCGTGAATTCACCGCTGGGGGAGGCTACCCGTGTTCCGTTGCCGGATGCGACCTTCGTCCATCTGCCGGTTTCATTGCCCGTGCACGTCGGGCGCGAAGACCGCCGCGCGTTGAACCGGCAGCTCTCCGTGCCCGAAATCCGCCGCCTGAACGGCGAGCAGGAATTCCATGAGCTGTACCGCTACGCGCTGGTCGCCGACCGCCAGCTTGGACTGGTGCTGGTGGATATCGACACGCTGACCGATGCCGACCCCGAAAATAACAGGCTCCGTGCGGATGTGGTGTTCGACGGCGGAGGCGCACTGCGGGGCGCCCGGATGGTGAAAAACTGGGGCCACTACGCACTCGTCGCCAGCGAACAGACCGGATTGCAGGTGGTGGATTTGCGCATCCCCACGGCGCCCCGGCTGGTGCGCCAGCCGCCCGAGGTGGCTGCCGCACTGAAGGGCGCACGCGGACTGGAACTGCAACTGTTCTACGCGTTCGTGATCGATTCCGAAGGCCTGAAGGTGTTCCGCCTGCGCGAATTCCAGCAGGATTTGCTGCTCGAGCCGGTGCCGGGCGCAATGATTCCGCTGGCGGATGCCCGGGGACTGACGATTTCGCGCACTTATCTTTACATCGCCGGCGGACGCGACGGACTGGTCATCGTGGACATCGAGCGGCCCGAAGCCCCGCGCCTGTTCGAGTACGACAAATCGCAGGTGCCGCTCAGCGATGCCTACGACGTCGCTGTCGCGACGACGAACGTGAGCTACTTCGCCTATGTCGCCGACGGCCGCAACGGCCTGGCCGTGGTGCGCTTGCTCGAGCCGCCCGATACGCCGGGCTATGCCGGCTTCGCCCCTGCCCCAATGCCGAAACTGATTGCGACGCGGCCCATGAAGGGTGTTGCTGTTGGTGTTTCGCGCGGACAGATTCGCGACCGCTATGTGGACGAATCGGGCCATCAGATTGCCGTCACCAACCGGATCGGTTCGCGTCCGCTGAACCGCGACGAGATGCGTCGCATGCTCTACTACCCGGACGGCAGCCCGCTGCGCGTGCGCGACGAGTTCCCGGTCGAACTGCGCCACGAACATGTCTCCACCGGCAAGCGCCTTGCGCTGCCCGGCAGCCCCGCTCAGCAGTCGCGTTCGGTCGCCACGCACGGCGGCGCTGCAACACCTTCCCGGCCGACTGAACCGGGAATCACTCCGCGCCGATGAAGAGAGCCGAGGTCCGGAAAAGATGAGGAGTCTGCATGGTTGACCGTACCCACAATCCCTCGCGCCGGCGGTTCCTGGGCGGGCTGGCCGTGCTGGGCGCTGCGCCGCTGGCCGGCCGGCTGGAGGCTCTGCCCCAGGTGCACCACAACCGCTGGTCGGGCGATCATTTCGATGAAGGCCACGACCGGCTGCGCAATCCGCGCGCCTGGTGGGAGCAGCTCGCCGCACAGGGACGCACGCAGAATGTCGAAGGTCTTTTCGATGTCATCATCATCGGTGGCGGGATCAGCGGCCTGACCGTTGCCTACCGGCTCGCCCGGCGGAATCCCCATCTGCGCCTGCTGCTGCTCGAGCGCGAAAAAGAAACCGGCGGCGTCTCGAAAAGCGAAAACTGGAACGGTATCGAATACTCGATTGGCGCCGCCTACATGGTCAACCCGGAGCCACCCGAAGACGACGACCCCGAGCATCCCTCGCAGGAGCGGCTCAACCTCGACCTGCTGATCGAGCTCGGCCTGCGCGAAGAAGAGGAAGAACTGGAAGCGTGCAACGACAAGCAGCGCCGCTGGGCCACCCACCACAACCATGTGGTTTTCACGCGCCAGCGGGTACTCAACGACGAAGAAGTGCTGACCGCCGAGAATGTTCGTTTTTTTGAAACCGTCGCAGAAAGCGACCGCTTTCCTTCGATCCCGCCCGAAGACCCGTGGCTCGTGCAGAAGCTGGACACCATCAGCTTCCAGGAATTCCTCCGCAACTCTGACCTCCAGCGGGAACTCTACGGCCTCGCCGTGGGCGAGATTCCTCCTGCGGGCTGGGAGTCCATCGAATACTATTTCTGGGGCGCGTTCGGTACGAACACCTGGGAAACTTCCGCCTATCATGGCTTGAACTTCTACGCGGCAGAGTTCACCCGCCTGCTGGTGTTTCCGGGAGGCAATGCCTTCATTGCCAAGCGGCTCACCGAACGCATCCGCAGTATAGACGAGCGGCTGATTTCGACGGGCAGCTACGTGCTGCTGGCCGAGCCCGCCGCCGGCGAGCAGGGGCAACGCTACTGGCAGGTCAAGGTGGAGCGCCGTCAGGGCGGCAGTCGCGGCTATCTGTACCGCACGCGCGCGGTCGTGTTCGCCTCACCGATATTTCTGGCCAAGCGCATGCTGCCTTCGCTCCCGCTGGAGCAGATGCAAGCACTGGAGCAGCTCGATTACCGCAGCTTCGTCGTCGCCAATGTGCTGCTGACGCCTCCGATGCGGGAGATCTTCGGCGAAAGCACGATCCTGCACAGCTACGAAATGCAGCGAGCCCAGGGCACCGACCCGCGCCACCATCCTCCGGATGTGCTTTCGCAGCGAAATGTTTTTTCTGATGTCGTCAACGCGACCTTTGCCGTCTGCAGCGAACGCCAGCCGCATACCATCCTGACCGTCTACCGCCCCTATCCCTACGCCGCGGGCCGCGAGTTGCTGCGCTATCTGACCTATGAGTACGTCGAAGCCGAAATTCGCAAAGCGGTGCTGGAAGCCTACGGCGCACACGGACTGAAACCCGAACACATCCACGAAATTCGCCTGGCGCGCTGGGGACATCCGATGATCATCCCCCGTCCCGGACAACTCGCCGGTGGCCTGATGGAGCTGTGCCGCCGCGGCCAGCCCGGGCTGTTTTTTTCCCACACGGACATCTTCGGTGCACCGGCGATTGAAAATGCGCTGGCCGCTGCACATGCGGCGGTGCGCGACGTGGAAACCTACCTCGGTCGCAGCGAAGCTGCCCGCAGGGATGCAGTGTCGCTCTCGCGCACCTGTCCCACGGGTCAGTCCAGCACCTGAACAAAAAATGCACTCTTCGGCAGTCGTCCGCGCTGCCGATTCCTTCTATGCTGGCCTCGAACACGCCAGGGCGCGCTGGGGAGGGACACACTCCATCCGGGTCGCGTCAGGCAACTGGCAACGGACGTGGCGGGCAAGACGCCGCGCCCTGGCCTGTTGACCCCATGGAACATACAGTCGCATTCGAAGAATTCAAACTCGGACTCACGCGGCTCCGCGACGGCTTCCCAGCACAGGCGTTGCAGCACATCCAGCGAGCCGCACAACTCGAGCAGCAAAATCCGTTCTACCTCTCGTATCTGGGTCTGCTGCTGGCCCTGACCCGGAAACGCTGGGCGGACGCCGAGCGCCTGTGCACCACCGCGCTCCGGATCAAGCGCACCCATCCGCAACTGTACCTGAACCTGGCGGACGTTTATCTGGCCGCCGGCCGGCGCCAGGAGGCCATCGAAGCCCTCGTGCTCGGTCTGCAGTATACGAACCGGCACCCGAGTCTGCTGCGGACGTTGGAGCGCGTCAGCACGCGGCGCCCGCCGATCCTGCCGTTTCTTCCGCGAGCCAACGTGGTGAACCGGATGCTCGGGCGGCTGCGACACCGGCTGCTGCAGTGGCTGGATTGGGCATGAGTTTCCTCCACCCCACCACGGTACGCCGGAGCCTCAGGGGGCACGGAGCCCTCACTCTGCTCCCACTGCCTCACCTCCGTGCTCCCTGTGGCCCGGTGTTCAAAGCCGACTTCGACTGGACGGAACGCCGATGGGGTCAACACGCACCGGCACTGTTGCAACGGACGAACAGTACTATTGTCCCGAACAAAACTCCGTTGGATGCTGGGCTTCAGCACGGCAAGCAGGGAGGTAAGAACGATGTCGATTCACTGGATGAAAGTCGTGGCCTTGGCGGCCGGCCTGGCTGCAGGTGGAGTGATGATTGCCCAGAAGTCCAAGCCGCAGACCAGCACAACAACAACACAGCAGACCGAAGAGAAGGGAATCGGGGGTCGCATCAAAGAGGCATTGCCGAAATCCGAGCCGGTATTCACCGAACACGAGCGCGTGCTGATCAAAGACTGGTTCCGGGTGCACGGTCGTAAGGGTTTGCCGCCCGGTTTGGCCAAGCGCGACCGGTTGCCGCCCGGGCTGGAAAAGCAGCTCCGCGAACGCGGCACGCTGCCGCCCGGGTTGCAAAAGAAACTGCATCCGCTGCCGATCGAGCTCGAACGCCAACTGCACCGACTGCCCACCGGCTACAAGCGGGTCATCCTCGGCGGCAACATTATCCTGATGGAAGAGAAGACCGCGGTCATCTACGACATCATCCGCGATGTGATTCTCTGAACCAGTTTGCCCGCAACCACCGAGGCAGACGCGGGACGCTCGTTGCCGCGGCGTCCCGCGTTCTGTTTTTGCCTGCCTCCTGCGCAAAAGTTGAGCTGTGCCCGTGTTTCTGCTACACTGACCGGCCGCGCTGAGGGAAGGGACACCGGTGGGTTCTGCCTCGATCCTGCCCAAGGTGCGTCTGCAGGAATTCCTCGAAGAAGATCCTGCGCTCACGCGCCTGATTTACGAATATCTCGTCTGGGCCACCGTGTGGCTGATTTTCGGCACACTGGTCGGCCTGCTGGTCTCCATCAAACTGAGCGTCCCCGATTTTCTCCCCTACGAGTGGCTTTCCTTCGGCCGGTTGCGCCAGATTCACACGAACACGGTCTTCTGGGGATTCCTCTCGCCGGCGATGGTGGCGCTGGCGCTCTATGTGGTGCCGCGCACCTCGCGGGCCCGCCTGCACAGTTTTACCCTGGCGCGAATCGCGCTCTGGCTGTGGAACTTTGTTGTGGCTGCCGGCGCGGTGACACTGGCGCTCGGATATTCGAACGGCAATCAGGAGTTCCGTGAATACATCTGGCCGCTGGCCATCCCCTTTGCCAGCGGTCTGCTGCTGCACGTCTACAATTTCTATCAGACCATCGCGGCGCGGCGGATTCGCGAGATCTACATCTCGAACTGGTACATTCTGGCCGCAGCACTCTGGACCGCGGTGCTCTACACCATCGGTTACCTGCCCTGGTGGCAGTACAACCTGGGCCAGACGGTCATCCAGGGCTACTTCATGCACATGGGCGTAGGGATGTGGTTTACGCCTTTCGTGGTCGGCCTGACCTACTACTTCCTGCCGAAATTTCTCAACCGGCCGATCTATTCCTATGCCCTGGGCGTGCTCGGCTTCTGGACACAGATGATTTTCTATTCGCTGATCGGCACGCACCACTACATCTACAGCCCGGTGGCCTGGTGGCTGCAGACCACCGCGATTGTGTTCAGCGTGGGCATGCTGGTGCCGGTGTGGGCCGGCACGGGGAATTTTCTGCTGACCATGTCCGGCAAGTGGGACACCATCCGCCGCAGCTACTCCTTGCCCTTTATTGTGGTGGGCGTGATTTTCTATGGCCTGGCGTCCACGCAGGGCACCATCGAATCGTTTCGTTCAGCCAATGTGCTCTGGCATTTCACGAATTTCACCGTAGGTCATGCCCACGCGGCCATGTATGGTTTTGTAGCCTTTCTCGTGTGGGGTGGCATCTACGGACTGCTCCCGCGGCTGACCCATCGCGAGCCTTCCATCTGGGCCGTTGGCGTGCACTTCTGGTTTGCGCTGCTCGGCCTGCTCATCATGCTGTTCGCGCTCAGTGTGGGTGGTACGGTGCAGGGCCTCAGCTGGATTGCCAAACAGCCGTTCATTGACTCGGTGGTGAAGATGGCACCCTACTGGCTGTGGCGCAGTGTTGGCGGGTTGCTCATGGTGGCCAGCCACTTCGTTTTTGCCTACAACGTATGGCGGATGCGGCCGGTGGGCGTTCCGCGAGACGCCGCCGCACGCGTGACCGCGGAGGTGGCGGCGTGAAGTTCGACTTCCACCGCAATCACTTCCTGCTCTACAACACCGCCTTCTGGGGTTTTCTGGTGTTGTCGCTCATCATCGCGGTGGGTCCGGCGTTTCGCGCCATGCAGACTCCGCCCACGCCGGGCCTGGTGGAGCTCACGCCGGAGGAGCAGCGCGGTCGCGATGTGTACGTGCGCGAAGGCTGCAGCTACTGCCACAGCCAGCAGGTGCGCCCGCTCGAAATGGACCTGCCCTACGGGCGGCCTTCAGCGGCCGGGGACTTCGTCTATGCCACACCGCAACTGCTCGGCACCCAGCGCACCGGCCCCGACCTGGCCAATATCGGCAACCGCCAGCCCGATGAAACCTGGCACCTGCTCCATTTCTATAACCCGCGCATCGTGGTGCCCGAATCGGTTATGCCGGCCTTTCCCTGGCTGTTCCACGTCAAGGACCGCGAAGAACCCGGCGACATCGTTGTGCCTGTACCGGAACCGTATAAACCGGCCGGTAAAGTCGTGGTCGCCACGCGTGATGTGCTCAGTCTGGTGGCTTACATGCAAGCGCTGCGCCAGCCGAAGCTGGACCTGAAGGCTTTGGGTATGGCCGAAGCGACTCCGTCCGGCTCGCCGGCAGCGGAAGCCGCTTCGAGTGCTACCGATGAAGCCGCGCTCGGTGCACAGGTCTATGCGAACAACTGTGCGCGCTGCCATCAGGCCAACGGACAGGGCCTTGCCGGTATTGCCCCCTCGCTGGTCGGTGATCCGGTCGTCACCGCTGCCGATCCCACCGAGCACATCCGCATCGTGCTGGAGGGTCTGTCCGGCCGGCGCATCGGGGGACAGGAGTATCCAGGCCGCATGCCCGCCTTTGCCGATGTGCTCACCGATGCCGAAATCGCCGCGGTGATCAACCATGAGCGTTCCTCGTGGGGCAACAACGCCCCGAAGGTAACGGTCGAAGATGTGCGCCGCGTTCGGGGGCAATGATGACTGAGGTAACCGTTTTGCTGAGCCTGCTCTGGCAGCATGCGCACAGCCCGGCCGAGAAACCGCTGCTGATTGAGTATGTGGTGGTCGCCTTCGCCTGTGTGGTCTGTGCCTATGCTCTGGTGCGTGCCGTGCAGTGGACAGTGCGTCCGGGGGAGCAAAACCCCGACCACATCAAACGCACGATTCTCGAAGATGCGCCGCCGGCCAAGCTCAACGATGGCTCCGGCCGCAGCACAAATCTCCCATAGAGGCGGGGTCGCCTATGGCGGAAGACCCGGTCAAAGTAGCCATCTGGCTCGACGACAACCCGGAGCCGATTGGCGTATATTCGCCGCCGGCCAGCTTTGAGCTGGATACCACAAAGCTGCCCGACGGGCCGCACAAACTCATCGTGCGCGCCACCGACCGCGCCGGTGTGACCAGTGTGCGCGTGATTGATTTCGAGGTGCACAACGGCCCCGGCATCGCTGTCGTCGGCCTGAACCCGGGTGACGTGGTTGAAGGCCGCGTGCCGATTCTGGTGAACGCGTATGCCGGCACCACCGAAGAACAGTGGGAGCCCAAGCGAGCCGAAACACCGGCGCCGGTACCCACCTGGGCCTGGGTGCTGTTTCTGGCCGTGGCCGCCTGGGCGATGTTCTACTGGGCCGACAACCTGCGTCCGGAAGCAGAACTGGCCGCCACGCCCACGTTCGCTCCGCCGGAGCGAATCGCCGAAGCAGCCGGGGTGCGACCCATATCGCCCACACCGCCGGCGGAGACTGCCAGCATGGCCTGGCGCGAGCTCGGTGCAGAGACCTATCAGCGCAATTGTCTTGCCTGCCACGGCGAAAACGGCGAGGGCGTGCCCGGTTTCGTGGCCTCGCTGCGGGAGAGTCCGCGAGTTCGTGCGCCGGATGCGGAAGACGTCATCTACGCCGTGCTGACCGGTGCGCCGCGTGGCGTGGATTTGCGCTCCCAGATGCCCGCGTTCGCCGACCTGCTCAGCGACGACCAGGTGGCCGCGGTGGTGAACTACGTTCGCAACAGTTGGGGCAACACGGCGCCGGCAGTGAACCCGGAGCGAGTCCGCGCCGTGCGTCAGCAGCTTCGCGCGCAGACGCAGGATTGAATTCCTTCCGGCTCTACAGCCGGCAAAATCTGGTGTGCAGACAGTCCCGATGACGCAGCCCGTCCCACGCCGCCGCCGCAAACTCACGCTCCGCGCCAAACTGTTCCTGGGAGCAGTGGCGCTGGCACTGGCCGCCACCACCACGATCGGCCTGTTGACGGAATTTGCGCCTCCCCCCGGCCCGGAGCAACCGATCGCCTTCAGCCATCGCGTGCATGCGGGCGTGAATCAGATCGATTGCCTGTTCTGCCACACCGCTGCGGAGCGGAGCACGTCCGCCGGACTGCCTTCGGTCGAGCGCTGCATGGCCTGTCACCAGTACATCGCGGTGCGCCGGCCCGAAATCCGCAAGTTGGCGGACTTCTGGGAAAAGCAGCAGCCGATTCCCTGGGTGCGCGTGCACCGGCTGCCCGACTACGTCTACTTCTCGCACAAGCGCCACGTTCGGGCCGGCGTAGAATGCCAGACCTGCCACGGCCCGGTGCAGCAGATGGAGGTGGTCTATCAGTACGCTCCGTTGACGATGGGCTGGTGTCTGCAATGCCATCAGCAGCCGGCCGCCACACCGGTCAATGTACTTACCAGCCGGACGGCCAGCCCGGCCGAAATGGCGCGCGGCGCTTCGCGCGCCCCGCTGGATTGCGTGACGTGCCACAAATGAGTGACGCATTCAACCGCCGCGAATTTCTCAAGCTGGTCACCATCGCTTCGACCGGCACACTGGCCGCCTGTTCTCCGGCACCACCCCAGAAGGTGATTCCGTACGTGATTCCGCCCGAAGAGGTCGTGCCGGGCCTCTCCTACTGGTTCAAGACCACCTGTCGGGAATGTCCGGCGGGTTGTGGAATGATGGCGCGCACCCGCGAAGGGCGGGTGGTCAAGCTCGAAGGAAATCCCGAACATCCCATCAACCGGGGAGCGCTCTGTGTGCGCGGCCAGGCCGCTCTGCAGGGCCTCTACAACCCGGATCGCCTCGCTGGACCGCTGCGCCGCACTCCGGAAGGTCGGCTCGAGCCGATCACGTGGGAACAGGCCGAGGAGGCACTGGTGGCGCTGTTCCGCTTCCTGCGCGAGCAGCGGCGCACCGCAACCGTTGCACTGCTCACCGAACGGATCAGCGGCGCGACCGAAAAGTTCTTCCGCGATCTGTTCGCGGTGTTTCCTGCCGGGCAGGTGATTCAATACGAGCCGTTCGCCTACGAAGCTCTCCGCGCAGGGAATCGCGTGGCGTTCGGCACTTCGGAAATTCCGCATTACGACATCGCGGCAGCACGCATGCTGGTGAGTTTCGGCGCCGATTTTCTGGAGACCTGGCTGTCGAACGTCGAATGCGCCCGTGCGTTCGCTGCCGCGCGCCGGCGCCATGAACGGGACGCCATGCGGTTTGTGGCCGTGGAGCCGCGCCTGTCCCTGACCGCCGCGAATGCCGACGTCTGGCTGCCGGCCCGCCCGGGCAGTGAAGCCGCGCTGGCACTGGCACTCGTGCACGAAATTCTCCGCAGTGGCCGCGCGCGAATTTCTTCCACAGAGGCCGCACGAATCGGCCAGCTCGTTGCAACCTTAGACGCGGAAACGGCCGAACGGCTCACCGACGTTCCCGCCCCTCGCATCCGCGCGCTGGCCCGGGAATTCGCCGCTGCCGACCCGGGTCTGGCGCTCGGCCCGGGCGTAGCTGCGAGCGGCCCGGCAGCCACCGCTCTGCAGGTAGCGGTCAATCTGCTGAACTACGTCTGCGGGAATGTGAACCGCACGGTGCAGTTCGGGCGGGGCAGCAGTTGGGACCGCGTCGCAACTCACGCTGAAATGCTCGAGTTCATCGAGCGCATGCGCACGGGCCGCGTGGACGTCCTTTTCTTCCATCACACCAATCCCGTCTACACGCTGCCACCGGCGACGGGTTTTGCCCGGGCGCTGCAGCGTGTGCGCCTGAAAGTCAGCTTCTCTCCGTTCCTGGACGAGACGACGGCCCAGTGCGACCTGATCCTGCCCGATCACACCCCGCTCGAACGCTGGGAGGAATACCAGCCTCGGGCCGGCATCCGAGCGCTCGTGCAACCCGCCATGGCGGGCGGGTTTCACTTCCAGTCGCGCCAGGCTGCCGACATGCTGCTGTATGTTGTCAGCCGTGCCGATGCCACGCTGTCGCGTCAGTTTCCTTTTGCGGACTTTCGCGCCTATCTGGAAAACGAATGGCGTGCCGTGCATCGTGCAGTCGCGCCCGAGCAGCCGTTCGCTGAGTTCTGGCGCAGCGCTGTCGAAGCCGGCGGCATCTGGCGCGAGGTGCCGCTGCGGCCCGTCCGGCTGAGCGAGGCCGTCTTCCGGTTCGACTTTTCCCCGGCCCTGACCGTGCACACAGAACGCGATGAATCGCTCGCCCTGCTCGTTTTCCCCACCGCCGAGCGGTTCGATGGCCGTGGCGCGAACCGTCCCTGGTTGCAGGAAACTCCGGACGCAATGACCAAAATCGTCTGGTCGGCGTGGGCCGAGCTGCACCCGGAGACCGCGCGCCGCTACGGCGTCCGCGAGGGAGATCTTCTGAAAGTGAGCTCGCCCCACGGCACGATCCAGCTTCCGGCTCACCTCACGCCCACCGTGCGGCCCGATACCGTGGCCATCCCGCTCGGGCAAGGACACACCAGCTTCGGACGTTGGGCCGCCGACTGCGGCCCCACGCCGCTGGCGTTGTTGTCGGCGGAAGTGGAGGTGACTTCCGGCGGGCTGCTCTACGGCGGCACGCGAGTGCGCATCGAACGGTTGCCCGTCCGACGATTGTTGGCGCGTACGCAACAGGAAACTTCCCAGCACGACCGCGAGATCGCGCGGGTGGTCCCGCTGGCGGAACTGGTGGCGGGCAGCGTCCGTCGTGACCCGGAGCCCCGGCTGAGCATCTACCCCGAACACACCCACGATGGCCACCGCTGGGGCATGGCGATCGATTTGGACGCCTGCATCGGCTGCAACGCCTGCGTGGTGGCTTGCTCGATCGAAAACAACGTTCCCTGGGTAGGCGCACTGCAAGTGGACCGCGGCCGCCACATGGCCTGGATGCGCATTGATCGCTACTGGGAACCAGTGCCCGAGGCGCAGCCGGTCGGCGGTGTCGCCCCGCTCGAGACGCATTTCCTGCCCATGCTCTGCCAGCACTGCGACCACGCACCCTGCGAATCGGTCTGTCCGGTCTATGCCACCTACCACAATCACGAAGGGTTGAACGTGCAGGTGTACAACCGCTGCGTCGGCACGCGCTACTGCTCGAACAACTGCCCGTACAAGGTGCGCCGCTTCCACTGGTTCGACGACCAGTGGCCCTGGCCACTCGCGCTCGGTCTGAATCCCGACGTTACCGCGCGCACCAAGGGAGTGATGGGCAAGTGCACCTTCTGCGTGCAGCGCATCCGCACCGCCAAAGACCAGGCCAAAGACGAAAACCGCACGGTCCGCGATGGCGAGATTATCCCGGCGTGCGCGCAGACCTGCCCGGCCGAGGCCATCGTCTTCGGCGATCTGAACGATCCAAACAGCCGCGTTCGACAGTTGGCCGATTCAGCGCGCGGTTATCACGTGCTCGGCGAGCTGAACACCCGGCCAGCGATCACCTACCTGAAGAAGGTTCGCCGGTCCGGTCTCGACCGACCCACAGGGGAGGATGGCTAGCGTGCCCGAGCTGACCTACAGCCGCGTGAACCGCGACATTCTGCGCACGCTGGAGACCCCCGGGCGCGCCTACTGGATCGCTGTGGCCCTGCTCGCCGCTGGCGTCGTCCTGGGTGGTTACTGCTGGTGGACGCAGATTCAGACGGGCATGGGCGTCTCGGGCAAGTTCATCCCCACGGCCTGGTTCGCCTACATCACGACCTTTGTCTTCTGGGTAGGCATCGCGCATTCCGGCACGCTGATTTCAGCGATTCTGTTTCTGTTTCGAGCCCGCTGGCGCACGCCCGTCTATCGTTCGGCGGAAGCGATGACGGTTTTTGCGGTGATGACGGCGGGGCTGTTTCCGCTGATTCATCTTGGCCGCGCCTGGCAGTTCTACTGGCTGCTTCCGTATCCCAACGAACGCCAGCTCTGGCCGAATTTTCGTTCGCCTCTGCTATGGGACGTTTTTGCGGTGACTACCTATTTCACCGTCAGCGCCATGTTTCTCTACCTGGGCCTGATTCCGGATATCGCCGCCGCCCGCGACCGAGCCACTGGCTGGCGCCGGCGCCTCTACCGGCTGGCCTCGCTCGGCTGGCGCGGCACCGACACAGAGTGGACACATTATTCCTCGGCCTACATGTTTTTTGCGGCGTTTGCCACGCCGTTGGTGGTCTCTGTGCACAGCGTGGTCTCCTGGGACTTCACCATGTCCATCGTGCCCGGCTGGCACAGCACGATTTTTGCGCCGTATTTCGTAGCCGGCGCAATTCACTCTGGCCTGGCCATGGTGATCACGCTGCTGATCCCGCTGCGGCGGCTGTTCCGTCTCGAACAGTTCCTGGACACGCTGCACTTCGAGCAACTGGCCCGGCTGATGATCGTCACCGGACTGATCGTCGGCTACGCGTACGGCGTGGAATTCTTTGTGGCCTGGTACAGCGGTAATCCATTCGAGCTTTCCACGTTTCTCGACCGCGCCTTTGGTCCGCACGGTGATCTGTTCTGGGCGATGGTGGTGTTCAACTGCGGTCTGCCGCTGCTGTTTTTCGCGCCCCGGCTGCGCCGGAACTATGCAGTTTTGCTCGCGGTCTCGGTGCTGGTGAACGTGGGCATGTGGCTGGAGCGTTTCGTGATCATCGCCGTTTCGCTGACGAACGACTACCTGCCCGCCATCTGGCGCAAGACTTTCCATTTTACCTGGGTCGAAGCGGGCATCCTGTTCGGCAGTTTGTGCTGGTTCCTGTTGTTGTTCTTCCTGTTTGCGAAAATTTTCCCGACGGTCTCGATCACGGAAGTAAAAGAAGCGCTGCCGGAGCCCCGGCGCACCGCCGCCGCGGAGGGACACGCATGAGCCGCACGGCCTACAAGACGGTAGAAGAAGCCGGCGTCGTCGGTGTCTTCCGGTATGTGGACGCCGTGGTCGAAGCCGTTCGCCGCGCGCGCGAGCAGGGTTGGACGGCCCTGCGCGTCTATCAGCCGGTACCCAGTCACACGATCCTGGCCGAAGTCGCTCCTCCGGAAAAAAGTCCGGTGCGGTTCTTCGCCCTGTGGGGAGGGGTGGCGGGTACGGTGCTGGGCTTTGCACTGGCTTCGTTTGTCGGCATCAAGATGCACACCTACCAGGGGCTGCTGGTCGGGGGCAAACCGCCGGTGTCGGTGCCCGCCTACATCATCATTGCGTTCGAGCTGACGGTGCTGCTCGGCGCGCTGGCCACGCTGGCGGGCTTCATTCTCTTCTCGAAGCTGCCCCGGGGCGAAAACGTGGCTGGCTACGGGCCCGAGTTTTCGGAAGATCGCTTTGGTGTGTTTATCCCCTGCGAGGCCAGCCAGGCAGAACCGGTCATGGCCCTGCTGCGTGAGGCTGGCGCCGAGCAGGTGCGCTTCGAGGAAGTCTATGAGGAGGACTAGCGAGGCGATGCGCAGGTTCGTTGGCTCGTCAATGGTATGGGGGCTCGCGGTCTGGCTCGGCACTGCGGCGGCGCTGGCGGCCTGGCCGTGGTCGCGCGACATGGTCGAGCAGGCGTTCCTTCGTCCGCTGACGCTGATGCTTCGACCCGCCGAAAGCAGCGTTCCTTTGGGCGCGCCGCCGCCCGTCAGCCATGAAGCGGCTGAACGCATCCTGCGCAACCCGTATCCGGCCACCGCCGAACACCGCGCCGAGGGAGCGCGGCTCTATCGCCGCTACTGCTTCGTCTGTCACGGAGCTACCGGGCGGGGCGATGGCCCGGTAGCGGGGGGCGCGCTGGCACCTGCTGACCTGACCAGTGCCGTGCTCCAGCGACGCGGCGATGGGTATTTCTACGCCGTGATGCGCAACGGCGTGCGTGCCATGGCTCAGTATCATGAAATGACCGACGCTCGCGAACGCTGGCTGATTGTGCTGCATCTGCGCGAACTCGCTGCACAGGCCCGCGCCGCAGAACGGCAACGCGAAGCGCCCGCACCGGTCCCATGAGCCATCCGCACACCAACTCGGCAACGGTTGCGACCGTGACCCCACTGCTGCGTCCGCGAGCACGGATGGTTTGCTGGGCGCTGGTCGCTCTGGGCGTGCTGTCGGTGGCGCTCGCGCTGGCACGCGGTGAGTCGCAGCGTGTCTGGCAGGTCTACCTGGTCAACTGGCTGTTCTGGTCAGGCCTGGCAGTGACCGGAGTCGTGCTGGCCGCCATCTGGCGTGCGACAAACTCCCAGTGGGGAGCGCGGCTGCTCGATGTGGCTCTGGCTACCTTCGGATTTGCCCCCGTAGCCCTGTTGACCTTTCTCCCGCTGGCTGCTGCGGGCGTGCACATCTTCCCGTGGATGGAGCATCCCGTGCCGCACCGCGCGGGTTGGCTGGAGCCCGGCTTTGTGCTCGCTCGCAACGGATTGGCATACGCCGCGCTGCTGGTGTTGAGCGGTGTCTATGTGTACTTTCTGCTGCGGCCTGCAGCCGGCGAAGCGGGAGCCGGCCGCTCCCGCTTGCGCGCCTGGCTGGTGCGTGATTTCGCCGGCCGCGAAGCTGAACACGCCCGCGCTGAGTACATTTTGCGGCGACTGACGCCGCTGTTGCTGGTTGCCTTCTGTCTGGTTTTCTCGCTGGTGGCGTTTGATCTGGTGATGCCGCTGGACCCGCATTTCTATTCGACTCTGTTCGGTGGATACTTTTTCGTGACCGCGCTTTATGCAGGCATCGCCCTGTTGAGCGTGCTGCTGGCGTGGTGGCTAGCCTGCGTGCCCGCACTGCAGGATCGGTTCACCGCCGAAGTGCGGCATTCGCTCGGCAAGCTGACCTTCGGCTTCGCCATGCTCTACGGGTTGGTGTTCTGGTCGCAGTATCTGGTTTTCTGGTACGGCAATCTGCCCGAAGAAATTCCGTATGTCATCCTGCGGCAGAATGCTTTTCCCTGGAAGCCGCTGTCTTATGCCATGTTGTTTCTGGTGCTGCTGGTGCCGTTTGCCGTGCTGATCAGCGCGGAGGTGAAGAAAAAACCAAGAGCGATGGCGTTTCTCGGAGTTCTGATTTTGCTAGGCATGTGGCTGGAACGCTATTTGCTGGTGGTGCCTTCGCTGTGGGGCGGCGGCACGCACATGCTGGACGCCGCCGGTGGGGCAGGGAATTCTGTTGCCACATCTGCTTCTGAGGCCGTTCCGGCGTTCCATCTGGCCGATGCTGCTCGCGAGGCAGTCGTGTCCCATCCTCTGCCGCTGCCGCTCGGCTGGGTCGAGATCGGCATCACACTGGCATTTGCCGCGGCATACCTGCTGAGCTACGCCGGCTTCGCTCATCGCTTCTCAGGCGTGTTCTCCACTTCATCCTCGGTTTCCGAGCTCCGTCCGTGAGCTTTTGCCGTGTCCCGCTTCGGTTTCTCCAGTTTGACGATTCCGGCGCCATCCGTTACTATGAATTCGCGGGGTGGAGCAGTCTGGTAGCTCGTCGGGCTCATAACCCGGAGGTCGCTGGTTCAAATCCAGCCCCCGCAACCATGGGCGTTCCATCGTGAAGCGTTGGAACGCCCTTTCCATTTGTACTGTTCCGGGCATGTGCACCGTGCAGTGATGGCGTCGCCGGGGCTTATGCTTCCAGCCTTCCACTGAATCCATCGGTCTCATACCGAAGGCAACACGACACCAAGATGCCTGCACGCCGGCTGCGGGCTCAATAGGGCGTGCGGATGTGGTCTTTGCCGTGGCAGCGCAACGAACACGTGCCCTGGCGAAAGCCGGTGCGTCGGTATTCGAGTGCGCCCAGGCTGTTCGGCCCCACGACGCTGAGGTCGAAGTTGATGAGCATGGGTGTGCTCGAAGCGTGCGGATCGTGGCAGGTAGAACAAGCCGCATTCTGGTCGCGAATGTGTTTTCGGTGTTCGGGAAAACTCTGGTCTCGGAGCACACTGCCTTCGACGTCGTGGCATTTGTTGCATAGAGCATATTCTTCCAGTGCGTAGCTGACCCCTGGTGTGAACTCACCCGGGTACGCGGGGGGAGGTTCGAGAGCGTTGGCCCGTTCGAGCAGGTGGGGCTGGTTCGAGCCGTGCGGGCCGGTGGGGCCGCTCAGCGTGCCCAGGTTTCGTCCGGTGTCGTTGTTGTGACAATCCGTGCAGTAGATGTAGCTGGTGGGCGAAAGCGTGCGACGGGGCAAGGGTGCACCGGCGGGCGTGACCGGTGCGCTGCGCAGGCTCGGGACCTCGCCGCCCGGGCCGATGGACAGGTTCCGGGGCCGCGTCACCGGATGATAGGAAAGCAACATGTGGAATTCGATCCGTGTGTTGAACGCTTCGGGATTGCCGAGGTCGTGTTGCCGCAGCGGGTTGCGTCCGTATCCGATACCGCTGCCGGTCGCATCGTTTCGCTGGGGTTTGTTGACGCTGTCCGCATGACATTTGAAGCAGATTTCGAACTCGTTCGCGCTCCGGGACAGATGATCTCCGGAGGAAGAATAGCCGCGTACGCCGGTGAGCGAACCGGAGACATTGGGCGGTTGGGCTTCTGTGGCGGTGGCAGCGTGGGGATTGTGACAATCGGCGCATTCGACGTGCCGCGGTGTGGCGAGGCTGGTCTCGGGCAACGGGTGCCGCGCCGAAGCGGGAGCTTCCGCAGCGTCGTGCACGGAAGGAGTCACGCTGACGGGATGGGTGTACAGCTTGCTCTGAAATTCTGCGCGTATGTTGCGTGCGGTTGTGGCGACCGAACCGTCATGGCAGGTGTAACAGACCTGCTCTTCTGGGAATTTCAACAGTCTTTGCCCGACCTGCGGGGCGTGGGGCCGATGACAACTTTCGCAGCCGTTGTTGCTGACGCCCAAATAGCCGGTGTGCGCGCCCTGCGCCTCGGTGTAGCGCAGGTTGGCGACCGGATCGGGTGGCGTCCGGTGCGAGGAGTGCAGCCAGCCCGCCGTCCTGTGGCAGCTCAGGCAAAGCGCAGAAGCCGGATTCGGCTTGACCAAAAATTTGCCCACCGCCGGGTCGCGCCACTCCTCGTGCGGTTCGTGGCAGGAGGTGCATTGCAATCGACCGCGTGCATCCAGCCGCACTGCGTCACCGGGCGGCGGCATCTGGATTTCCGGGCCGGGCACAGGCACAAACGCATACGGATGATCGTCAGAAAATCCCTGTCCGGCAGCCAGATTGGCCGCCGATTCGGGCGGCAGGGTGTACCCGCGACCTTGGACAAACTCCAGCATACCGCTGCTGATCGTTTCGCCGAGCGCAATCGTCCCGTCGTGGCAGCTCAGGCAAAGTTTTGAGGCGTCCTCCGCGGTCATCGGTCCGATGGACGCCGCCAGCGTGCTACTCGAATAAACGGGGAACGGCTGCGCGGGGAGCGGGCGATTCCAGAGCCTTTCGGCTGGATTGGCATTGTGCGGCGTATGGCAGAACACACAGGCATCCGCAGTGTCCACTGCGCGAGTGGGTGCCCGGGACGTGGCGCGAAAATCATGCCGGGAGTTCAGCAGTTGCGACTTTCGATCCGCTGGCTGGGCAGTCGCGACCGGTGCCACGAGCAGGAGGAAGACGAAAAGGAAGCGGGCGCGCATCTCATTCCACTCCACCGACCGACGGCGCGCGTATGCGGAATATTTGCACGCGACGATTGAAGCTGTCGGCGACCAGCACCCGTTCATCGTTGGTCGTCGCGATGCCTGCCGGCAGGAAGAATTCTCCCGGGCCGGTACCCGTGTTTCCGAACACAAGCTGCGGCTCGCCGCGGGCCGAAAAGACGAGCACGCGGTCGTGGCGCGCTTCGACCACATAGACGCGGCCAGCGCGATCGACCGCGACACCTTTCACTTTGTCCAGGTCGGTCCGGCCGGTGCCGAGCTGGCCGAACGCGCCCAGGAAACGGCCCTGACTATCCAGGTGTTGCACGCGGAAATTCAGCGAATCAGCAATCCAGAGAGTTCCATCGCGATCCACGGCGATATGCGTGGGATAGTTGAATTCGGCCGGACCCGTGCCGCGTCGGCCGAAGCGGGCGAGCGGCTCGCCGTGCAGACTCAGCACGACGATGCGCATGGCCTGCGTGTCCACGACGTAAAGGCGACGGCGCTCGGCATCGATGGCCAGGCCGGTCGGGCGGTGAAACACACTTTCTTGCCGGTTCAGACCGCCCAGGGTGCGTAGGAATTTCCCTTCGCTGGTGAACACGAAGATTCGCGCCCGGAGCGCATCGGAGACGTAGACGCGGCCTTCGGCATCGCAGGCTATGGCAATCGGAGCCAGCATGGGTTCGCGGTCGGGCGCATGGAACAGGCTGTAGGACTTGCGCACCGGATCGAACCGATGGACGGCGCGGAGCCTCGTGTCGGCTACCCAGATGCGGCCCCGGGAGTCCACACAAACGCCGTGCGGCTGGAGCATCGCGGGTCGCTGAGACTCAGCGCCCACCAGCGTGCGCAGCAGGCGCTTCCACCACGGCGCCTCTCCCATCACATCGCGCGGGGTGCGCAGTTCGGCGACCCATTCGACGGAAACACTCGCGGGACCCGTTGCCGAATCGGTCTGGGCCAGGAGGGCTGCCGGCAACAGAAACACCAGTGCCATTCGGCAACCGAGCCTCTGGCGCCGGCGATGCTTCGATGTCCGTTGTTTGCTGTCAGGGCGCATCAGAACACTGTGAACTCGCGCATCAGGCGCAGGTGGAAACGACGAATCCGCAGCCCGCTGCTTGCATTCGGCAGAGTGATGGTGGTTCGATACTGTGCCCAGCCACTTTCCAGGGTGACTTTTGCCAATCGGTAGCGTGCCCACAGTTCGAGAATTTGGAACCGTTGGTCTGAATGCGCAAACAGGTTGTGCTCGGTACGCCATTGTGCGTTGAAATCGAGCTGTTGCCGCGGGCGCAGCACCCACTGCAGGACGGTGCTGCGGGTGGTGCGCTCGAGCAGCGGTGAAGCAAGCAGTTGCTCGACAGGCAGCGGCTGCGTCAGGCGCAGTCGCGGCACCACACCGGCAGGAAACAGTGCTCCCGCTCCTTCGCCGAAGGTTCGACCGGCAGAAAAGGAGAGTCGGCGATGGTGCACCTGGAGACCCAGATGGGTCTGCTCGGTTTCTGTGCGTCCGCTCAGGTTCAGCAGTACAATCTTGGTGTTCTCGGCCCAGGCTTGCAGGCGAAATGGCTGCAGCCAGTCGCTCTGCGCTTCCAGGCGTAGTCGCCGGTCTTCCGAAAACCCATTCAACTGTTCGACGAGATTCAGTTTCCCGTATCGAACCGACCCGGACAGCCGTACCGAACGCAACTGCCCCCAGTTGATCCGGCCTTCGATGTCATTGGAGAACGTGTGGGCCCGGGCGCCGCGCGTGGTGCGAATCGCTTGCAGCCGTCCGATGTAGCTGGCAGAAAGCTCGATGCCGCGCCAGTGGGTGCGATAGTTCACTCCGCTGAGCGATTCGGTCAGCGTCTTGCGTACCTCGAGTTCCGTTTCCGGCGGACGGGTGTAAAAGTAGCGCAGGTCCTGGAACAGAGTGAACTGCCGGGTCCACCGGTACTCGAGCCGGGCACTGACCAGATGGGCTGTGAACGTCGGCGTCCGAAGTAACCCGAACGGCACTTCGACGCGAAAGCGTTCCTGGAGCTCGGTGCGCACGATGTTGTAGCCCGCGCTTGCACGGAACTGCTCCGTCGGCTGCAAAACCAGGATGACACTGGTGTAGGTTTCGCTGGCAGTCGACACCGCACCGTTCAGAAACCGGTTCCGGCGCCACTGCGAGCGATGATCGGCGCGGAAGTCGGCTTTCGTATCCCAGAACAACCGGCGCACGCCGCCGCTGAGCACGCGCAGGGTTTCGTGAAAGTTTGCGGGAAGATCAATGCCGGCAAAGAAGTCGGAGCGAGTTTCATAGTCGTCGAACCCGAATTCCCATTGCCAGCCGCGCCTGTCGTCCCGCAGACTCACAAAGCGGTGCTCCTGCAGATAATCGCTGTCGGTCAGGCTGGTGGCCAGCCGCACATGATTGCTGGAGCGAAGATAACCCGCCTGGAGATAGGGAAGGCTGGACTGGCGAACCGTCCATTCCACTCCCAGAATGCTGGAATCGCTATTCTGTCCGAAGACAGTTCCGCTGCTGTCGTAGCTGGTACGATTGTAGAAAAAACGCAGCGGGAAGGGACGGGACGGAAGCAACGTAGTCGAAATTCCCCAGTTGAACAGTGTGCGTAGATAGCCATTCGCATCCACTTCGTGGGCGCCGTAGCTGTTGCTGAAATGGGCTGTGAACGGCAGAAACGCGGGGTCGCTGAGAAAGCCGGAGAGGTGGAGGCGATAATCGCCCGCGAGCGCGTGGTAGGAGGATCGCGAGGCCGGCGCCGCGCGGGGCGTATTGCGACTCTGCACCAGTTGCAATCCAAGCGCCCCATGCATGCGCCAGCGTTCAGCCGCTGGCTGTTGCGCCGACGCGGTCAGAGCACCCGCGCAGAGAATCGCCACTCCACCCACGATGGCTTTTGCAGCGCACATCCGTTTTGCTACTCGACTCAACCCGCTCTCCAGCTCTGGCCCCATGCGCCGTGTGGAACGGGGGCACGGCCGGTGGGCCGCGCCCCCGTTGCCGTCAGATATGGCAATAGGTGCAGAACGTGCCCGACGTCTGCGTCGGGAATGGACGGGCGAAGATGCCCGAGTTCCCGTTGTGTGGGTCGTGGCACGTCGCGCACTGCATCTTGCCGTTGAACAGCGGCACCAGACCGTTGCCGTCCACCGAGCTGGTACTGGCGGGTACGCGCAGGGCTGCGGCGTTGGCCAGGTTGCTGTCGTAGGTGAAGTTGACCGGATGGGATTTGCTGAGGTCCCGAATCCGGGCTGAGCTGGGCATGAAGGTGGTCCCTTCCGGGATGGGCTGGAAGTTCGCTCCGAGGACCGGCTCATAGAACGAATTCACGGCCACCGTACCATCATGGCAGCTCAGGCAAAGGTTGCTGACAGTGGTCTGCCCGCCGAGGTCGGTGATGTCGGTGTTCAGGGCATCAAACGAGTCGCTGCTGTAGATTCCATAGCTGGCGACGCTCGACAGCGTGTGGTTCCACAGCAACGGCCCGGGCCCTTCCGGAGCATCGCCGGGCTTGTGGGCAACGTGGCAGAAGGTGCAGAGCGTGAAGCTGGCAGCGTTGAACGTGCTGCGCAGGTCGTGACTGGAGTTCACGATGGCAGTTTTCGGGACACGCTGCTGCGCCTGCACTCCGCTGGCTGCCAGACTCACCGCCAGCACGATGTACAGGAACAAGGTCCACTTGCGCATCAGAACCTCCGAACGTGAAATGGGAATGCATCGTGTGGGTTGGCTCGGTTTGTGAAGACGCACCTCCTTCTCTGCTGGGACAGCAGATTCAATTTCCTCCGAGAAACTGGAAGACCTGCACGCGATGGTTTAACTGGTCGCTGACGTAGATGCGGTCGCGGCGGTCAATGTAGATGCCCAGGGGCAGGTTGAACATACCGGGTTGCTGTCCGTAACTGCCGACGAACAGCAGCACCTGCCCCTGCTGATTGAAAATCTGAAAGTTGTTGAAAGCGGCATCCACAACGTAGATGTGTCCTTCGCTGTCAAACGCCACACCTTTCGGCCGCACAAAATCTCCCGGGCGCGTGCCCTGTTTGCCGAAGCGACGCAACAGAACGAACGTCGGCGAAAAAACCTGCACCGAGCAACTGCCGGTATCGCTGACGGCAAAGGTGCCATCCCGCGCCACCCCGATGCCCACCGGGTAGTTGAACTCTCCCTCGCCTTCGCCGCGTCGGCCCACGCGGCGCACCAGATTCAGCGTATCCAGATCGAACACGAGCACCTGGTGCAGGTGGGAGTCCACGACGAAAAGCCGGCGGCGCGGCTCATCCAGCGCCAGGAAAGTCGGGTTGCGCAGCCCGGCCTGCGGTCCGACGGTTGCGAGCAATTGACCCTCCGGAGAGAACTTCAGCACCATCCGCAACACCGGGTCTGCCACGTAAAAGTTGTCCTGGGCATCCACCGCGATGCCCAGCGGGTTTTTGAAGAACAGGCCACGATCCCCGCGCAGCCGGAGCACGGTCTGGCGCTGCCGGTCGAGGATAAAGACCGTGGCCACCTGAGCCGCGGCGATCAACACGCGTTCGCGGGAAT
The DNA here is from genome assembly GCA_023512135.1 of Terriglobia bacterium. GTDB lineage: Bacteria > Acidobacteriota > Terriglobia > Acidiferrales > UBA7541 > DSGC01. Next base: position 33,901 of record JAIMAG010000002.1, read on the forward strand.
CAGCGGCCACACCGCTCGGACGGAGGAAATATTCCGGCACATTCGGATCCGGTTTGCCCACCAGCCGATCCACCCAGGAGAGTTTCTTGCGCGGTTCGATATCGAAATTGTTGGAAAAGCTCTCCAAGAAGCGGATACGCGGCTTATCGGGCGGCAGCGGCCAGACCAGCGGGGCAGATGCGGTCGGGGTGGCAGATCGTTTGCTCTGTGCCCAAAGCACCGAAGACAGTCCGAAGCAGGTCATCCATCCCAATCCGAGGACGGTTGCGGCCGCCAGCCCGTGCCGGTACCAACTCATGGTTGTGCCCTCCGGTTGCGCATCTCTGTATGGCAGCGGTCGCAAACGTCGAGGCTTTTCCATTCTTCCCGAAGCAGCTTTGCCACCGGTGCAGCATGCGGCGCATGGCAGCTCAGGCAGGAGTACGGCTGGCCCTTGCGAAAAGGATCCTCTCCGTTGCTGACCGGATGACCGAGATAGGGATGACCGGTGCGCTGCGCGCGGTCGAGTGCAATTTTCGGGAACTTGCGGAAGGTCTCCACCGGGATTTCTCGACCACCGAACAACGGCACGGTGGCGCCTTCCGTCCGCCGGGCGAGGTGACATGCAGTGCAGAGCGCTTGTGGGCTTGTGCGCACGAGCGCGGGGTGCTCGCTCGCGTGCGGGTCGTGGCAGAGAATACAGTCACCCTGACGGTAGGGTTCGTGCACCACTTCGTCCGTCTGCGGCGCATGGCATGTGCCGCACATCTCGGCAGGCGGAGCCTGCAGGGCAACAAACGTCGCCGTATCGTCGCTGCGAACCGTGTGGCAGCTCGTGCACCCGGTCTCTACGGCAGCGTGCACCTGCTTGCCTTCTTTTTTTGCCGCATGGCAGTCAACGCAGCCTGCCGGATCGAAGTCCGCGGGCAGCGGAACCGGGTGCTGCACCTCGGAAACCTGCAACACCAGGAGAAAGGCGAGGGAAGCCAAACTCATCATGCACGTGCCCCGCTTGTCCCTGTTGCACGCGCTGTGCCGCATTTCGATACAGCCCGTGCCTGTAACTGGTTATTTCCACGGAAGATTGCATCAGGGAGGTACAGGGGGTTGGCTTGCGAGGCTGCGTTTTGCGAGATTTTGCTCAATGCTCCCCGCAGCACAACTTGCAAATCTGATTTCGTGCTCCAGATTTTTGCCGGAAGCAGTGAAGGCTCCTCTACCAGGAGCTGTACGGAGTGCCTTCGAAGGGGGATATCTTGTCGGAGTTCGAGTGCACGTCGCTGATCCCCGTCGCCAGTTGATCCGGGCTGAGGAAGGCGTCGTCGTATTCCACGCGCCAGTCTCGCTGGCCGGTGATCGGGTCTTTCGGGATTTCCCGCAAATAGCCCGCCGCGACCAGATCTTCGAGCGATTGCGGCGCCTGCAACTTGTCGAGCGTGTACTGCTGGATGGCCTGCCGCATCGTGAACAGATTTTGCTTCAGCGCGGCTTCCTTGGAACGCAGAATCGATCGCTGATAATTGCCCGCGGCCAGTCCGAGCAGAACCAGAATCACGCTGATGACCACCATCAGCTCGAGCAGGGTGAATCCTCGGTGGCCGGCAGGCCGGATGTTCGCCCCGCTTGCGGAGACTCGCCATGGAGCAGGGAAGCACATGACGAGTTCACCAGTCCGAGTAGCGCGTCCCGTCCAGCGCGGTGCCCATCGAACGGGAATAAACGTCGAAAACATTTTCCCCGCACCAGCTCGTCGCATCCGGCCGATCCTGCACACAACGCAGGCCCCAGTCGTCGTTGCCGGTCATGGGATCGATCGGAATGCGCCGCAAGAAGCGTACGCGACGGTCGGGTGCGCCGGCCAGTTGCACGCCTTCCACCAACGTGCGCAGATCGGGCGGATAGCCTTCTGTGCCCACTTCGACCTGAATCAGGTTGCGGTCGGCGGCGTCTTTGTAACGGTCGATCGCGTCGCGGATTTCGCGCAGGGCCCGGCGCAGTTCACGCTCCTGCTGTCGCTTTACGGTCACCCGGGCCAGCGGCAGCGCGGCCGTAGCCAGCACGATCAGAATCGCCGAGGCCACGACCAGCTCGATTAGCGTGAGCCCGGCTTGGGTGGTGTTTCGAATTCGCGTGGTGCGAATCCAACGCATGGCTTACTGCACCTGCACGCTGGCCTCGCCGGTCACCAGCGGCAACGTGATGCCCTGCGAGTTTCGCGCATTCACCTGGACGATGCGAATCGCGGAGCTGCCTGCCGCCACCCCGCGCACCACAATTCCGACCAGCGTGCCCGAACCGCTCACCCCGCTCGTGTTCGGCTGACGGGTGGCGGAGATAATCGCCTGGCCGCGCTCGGCGTCCACGCGCTGCACAATGGCGATTTCCTGCGTCCCGCCGCTGAGAAAGCCTCCGTGGCGGACTTCTTCGATCGCGATCACCTTCGGGTCGTACTGCAGCAACATCGGAATCGAGAACAGGTCGCGGGCATTTTCCACCACAAGGCCCACGATGCCGGTCTGCCCCGGCTGCAGGGTCAGGGTGGCGGGCTCGAACCGCAGCCGCGCTGCCGCAACGGTTGGAGCCACGGCTGCTCCCGTTGCGGCCTCGGCTGGGACAGGCGGTGTCGGTGCTGAAGGGGCTGTCGCGGAGGGCGCTGGCGTCTGGGCGGGTCCGCTGTAGGCGTCCGCCGGCAGCACCTTGAACACCTGATCGGTTCCGGTAGCCAGGCTCCGCAGATTTTCAGCCGTGATCTCCGGCGCGCGCACAATGTGCGGCGTCAGCACGATCAGCACTTCGCTTTCCGCGGCTTCCACTTTTTCGTCCGAGAAGAAGTAGCGGAGGAAGGGAATCCTGGAAAGGCCGGGCCAACCGGAAAGGGATCTGGTTTCTGTGCGGTCGATCAATCCGCCCAGGATGCTCACTTCGCCCTCGCGCAGCCGGATGTCCTGCGTGATTTTCCGCTGACTGATCACCGGCTGATTGATCCCGCCGATGTTCACCTGACCCGTGACGGAGGAAACCTCGATCGTGACCTTCAGGCTGACTTCGCGGTTTTCGTGCACGCGGGGAGTGATATCAATATTTACGCCGACGTCCTGATACTGGAACTGCGTGTTCACCAGCGGGCTGACGATGCTGCCCTGTGTTCCTCCCACACCGACGCCGGCCTGGAAACTGCCCGTGGCGATCGGTACCCGGTCGCCAATGTTCAGCTTTGCCGCCTGCCCGTCCACGATGCGAATTTCCGGGTTCTGCAGCACTTTGGTCGTACTGTCGGTGATCAACGCGGTGGCAACGGCGCCCGGCAGCGTCAGGCTGTAATCGGCGGAGGAGAGCCGCCGCAACTCATCGAGCCGCACCTGGCCCTGTTGATTGGCGATGTCGGGCCGCGGGGTAGGGGAAAGCACCGTGCTGGAACCGGGCAGAATGCCCAGCTCGCGCGCGCGATCGCGCCGAGCCTGCAACACGGCAACCTGGACAACGACTTCCGGCTTAGCCTTGTCCACATCCGCCAGGATTTTCTCGACCACCGCCATCTTGTCCGGCGTCTCGCGCACGACCAGCGCATTCAGAGCGTTCACCTGCTGGATGCGGCGCATCTCCAGCACCTGCCGGAGCATGGTGGCGATTTCCGTCAGGTCCTGCGGGGTCACCGTGTTGGACAGATAGAAGGTGCGCACCACGTATTCTTCGTAATCTTTCCGCTTCTGCGGAGTATCCGGCGCGACAAAGATGATGTTCGGCGCTACGGGCTTCCAGAAGGTCTTGCTCTGCAGTGCCACCACGTCGAGCGCCTGCTCCAGCGTCACATTGGTTAGCTCAGTGGCGATCCGCTGCGGGCGGTACTCGGAGTCGAAAATGACGGTAATGCCGGCCAGCTTGCCGATGGCTTCGTACACCTGGCGGGCATCCTGCGTGAGCTTGATGTGAATCGGTTCGCGCGAGATGGGCTTCAGTTGTGGCGGCCGGTCGAGCAATTCGGTTTTTGGCGGTGCCGACGGCCCGGCGGGTTGCGCCGAAGGCACGGCTTCCTTTTCCGCAAGCAGTTCCAGAGTGCGAGCCACCTCCTGCCGCGCGATGGCGCTCGAAGGATCGATCGCCAGTGCCTTTTGATACTCGGCCAGTGCCAGGCGCAGATCGCCCCGCTCGCGTGCCTGGTGGCCCAGGCGTACGTGATATTGCCCGGCTTCGAAACGCATCCGCGTGGCCTTCAGACGATATTCGATGTTTTTGGGGTCCGCCTGCAGAGCCCGTTCGTAGTGCACCAGCGCCGTGTCGTAGTCCTGAATCAGTTCGGCGCGTTTGCCCGCCTTGAACTCGCTGGCACCGCGACCGCAGCCGGCTGCAACCAGCGCCAGCAGCGCCAGTGTCGCAGACGCGAACATGCGTTGGCACGGCATTTTCGGATGCATCGCCGGCAGTGTAGCACTGCATCGGCCAGCCAGCAAGCCGCCACCGGAACGCTTCCGGGACAGCTGTGCTCCCTGTTCGAGGGACTGCCCGTACGAACGGGAGAAAATTTTCGAGTTCCGAAAGCATGTGCAGTAAATTGCAGCAAGATAGAAAATTGCGGCAAAAACGAGTCTGGTCTTGACAATTCAGCTCCGAGAGTTAAGATTGCGCTGTCGCGCATGGGCCTTGTTTGTTTAAAAGGAAACTGCACAGGAAATAATAGGTACGCGCCAGGTTTTTTGGAGTTCTACGGTGACAACCAGGTCGCCCCGCAGACCGCGGTTCACACCGTTATCGGGTGAACAATCTCCCTCGTCGGCTACACTGGCCGGGGAACCGATTGCCTCGCCAGTAACCGATTGGCACCCAAGCGGAAACCGGCACCAGCGAGCCGAAGCGGTCTCGCCTTATTTTTCCCCTTCGACTCCCCACAAAGAACAGAGTAACGAGGCAACGGAGAGTCCGGCTCGAGCTGCTGCGAATTCTGCCAGCCGCGCCCTCAGGTCCGATGCAGTGGCTGTACAGCCCAGCTCGGACATAGGATTCGTCTTGTTGAAGCCTCCGAGCACGGTGCTGTATGCGAACGCCGAAGCCATGCGGATCTTGGCGTATCCGCACGATCCGACCGTGGTGACTTCGTTCGACAAACTGGTGGAGGACAAACTGGGATTTGTTGTCGAGGAGCTCGCCGGTGAGGCGAATTTTCTCGCCGAGATGCTTTCGGGCCGCCGACGGTATCTGTGCCGGGGGTATCGCCTGGAATCGAGCCGCGGGCGCAGCGGACCGCTTCCGGTGGCTTTGCAATTCGAGCGCGCTTGCCGTCCGGTTCTGGATGTGCGCGCGGCTGCCGAACGCTACCGGTTGAGCCCCCGTGAGCGCCAGACGCTGGCGCTGGCCGTGCAGGGCCTGAGCAACAAAGAAATCGCTGCGCATATGGGTGTCAGTCCCAACACCGTAAAAACCTTCCTGCGGCTGATCATGGGCAAGATGGGGGTCAGTTCTCGCGTCGGTCTGATTCGCAAGACGATCCAGATTCTCGTCGGCTAGCCCTCGCGCCCGACATCTTCTTCACACTGTGCTGACTTCGCCACCGCTGTCATCGCTTTCCCCGCATTTCTGCAGCGATCGCGCCAGGGGAATGCCTTCACCCTTTCGGAGTAGCCCTTCGGACTAACTCCACCGTTGAATTGACATCAGGAATACTGCGCAGCACAGTGCCCAGGACAGCGTTCCGGACTCTGGCGTTTGCCGGTTCGCAAAAATTAATTTACGACACGGGAGGATCCATGCCCAGCCCCCGCGGCCGATACCGTGTAGCCTACTGGCTGTTTGTAATTTTCCTGGGTGCGCTGTGCAGCGCACTGCTTCCGACTCCGACGGCAGCGCAGTGCGCGCGCACCATCACCGCTCGCGTGGTTGCCATCGACCAGCCGTTCTTCTGGAACCGGCTGGGCGCCACGAATCCTGCTGGCATGATCTTTGCGCTCGAGCGCGACGTCGTGCCCGAGCAGGGGACCACGATCGGGCCCGGCAATGTGCGCCTGCGCGACGGCAAGCGCCCACGCCCGCTGGTCTTGCGCATGAACGTGGGAGATTGCCTGCAGATTTATTTTACGAACCTGCTCGACCCTGTTCCCGCCAATGATCAGCCGGCCACGCGCAATGCGGGCATCCATGTGGAAGGTTTGCAACTGGTCGGCAGCATCGCCTCGGACGGCTCGTTTGTAGGCAAGAACGCGAGCAGTCTGGTAGGACCGGGGCAATCCGCAACGTACACCTTCTATGCGGAGCGTGAAGGCGCACACCTGCTCTACAGCACGGCGGCCAATACCGGCGGTGAGGGCAACGGCGGTCAGTTGAACACCGGCCTGTTCGGCGCGGTCAACGTGGAGCCAAAAGGTGCCGAATGGTATCGCAGCCAGGTGACGCGGGCCGACCTGGAGCTGGCCACCGTGGGTACGACACCGGCAGGCCAGCCCATCATCAATTACCAGGCAGTGTATCCACCCGGACATCCGTTCGCAGGCCTGCCCATCCTGAACATGCTGAAGGGCAATGAAATTGTGCACTCGGATCTGAGAGCCATCATTACCGGACCGAATGCAGGCCGTTTCCCGCCGGGAACGTTTCCGCCGGTCACACCGGCTGTGGATCGGGAACAGCCCTTCCGAGAGTTCACCATCATCTACCACGACGAAATCATTGCGGAACAGGCGTTCCCGGAGTTTTTCGAAGATCCCGTGCTGAGTCACACGCTGCACAGCGTGCGGGATGCGTTTGCGTTCAACTACGGCACCGGAGGCATCGGCGCCGAAATCCTGGCCAATCGTTTGCTCGTCGGCCCGATGCACAACTGCGCCGAGTGCAAATACGAGGAGTTCTTCCTGACCTCCTGGGCAGTCGGCGACCCGGCAATGGTTGTGGATATCCCCGCCAATGCTCGGGATTCACAGGGAAATCTGATCATTGGACCCAAGGCCACCAAAGCGCTGTATCCGGACGATCCCTCGAACGTGTATCACAGCTATCTGCGCGATCACGTGAAGTTCCGGATTGTCCATGCAGGTTCAAAAGAACACCACATCCACCACCAACACACGCACCAGTGGCTGCACACGCCCGACAGTGACAACTCCAACTACCTCGACAGTCAGGCCATTGGCCCGGGCAGTGCATTCACGTTGGAGATGCTCTACAACGGCGGCGGCAACCGGAATCAGGCTGTCGGCGATTCAATCTTCCACTGTCACTTCTATCCGCACTTCGCCCAGGGGATGTGGGCGCTTTGGCGTGTCCACGATGTGCTGGAGACTGGCAGCGTGCTAGATGCCGAAGGCCGTCCCGTGCCGGGTACCCGGGCGCTCCCGGATGGAGAAATCGCCGCCGGCACGCCTATTCCTGCTGTCGTCCCGCTTCCGACCATTGCCATGCCACCCCTGCCCGGTGCGCAGGTGGCGATTGTCCACGGACAGGCGGTGATTACCGGCGACGGCAACCCGGGGTTCCCGTTCTTCGTGCCGGGCGTGGCCGGCCACCGACCCCCGCATCCGCCGCTCGACACGGTGGACGATGGTGGCCTGCCGCGCCACGTCATCGTCAATGGCACCTTCGAGGAAGCGCACACGCGGCTGGATTTTCACAAGACGCTGCTCACCGCGGACGCCATCGAACTGCCGGAGACAGGTACACCGATTGAAATTGCTGCTATGAACTTCCACGCACAACGGGAGCACCCGAGCTACAAACCCGACGGCACGCCGGCGAACTTTATTGTCAACGGCCTGCCCCCGGCGCCCGGTGCCCCGTTCGCCGATCCTTGCATCGATGACTTCGGCAATCCTGCGGGTGTCCCCCGAATCTACAAGGCTGCCAACATTCAAATCGATGCCAAGTTGAACAAGGCGGGCTGGCATTTCCCGCAGCAGCGCATCCTGGCGCTGTGGGGCGATGTGGAAGCGACGCGCACCGGACAGCGGCCGCCGGAGCCGCTGTTCTTCCGTGCGCATTCCGGCGATTGCATCACCTATTACCACACCAACCTCGTGCCGCACGAATATCAGCTCGACGACTTCCAAGTGCGCACGCCGACCGACATCATGGGTCAGCACATCCACCTGGTGAAGTTCGACGTGCTGGCTTCCGATGGCGCCGCCAATGGCTTCAACTACGAAGACGGCACCTTCAGCCCGGGTGAAGTGCTCGAACGCATCGAGGCGATCAATGCATTCGGGGGGCTGCTGCCGTTTGAAGGCGGAACGCGCGTGCAACTGCATCCCGAAGCCCATCCCTTTTTTGGCGAGCTGGGTGCGCAGACAACCATTCAACGGTGGTACGCCGATCCCCTGTTGAATGCTCAGGGGGTGGACCGCACGCTGACCACCGTGTTCACCCACGACCACTATGGCCCGTCCACGCATCAGCAGGTGGGCATGTATGCGGGTCTGGTGATTGAACCTGTCGGATCCACCTGGCGGCATCCGGAAACCGGAGAAATCTTTGGCGGGCGCTTCGACGGTGGCCCGACTTCCTGGCGGGCCGACATCCTGACCGTCAATCCGGCCGACAGCTTCCGCGAGTTCATGATCGAGTTTGCTGACTTCCAGCTTGCCTACGAGGCGGGCAACGTCGGTATCCCTGATCCGGACAAAGCGATCAATCCGCCGGGGCGCGTCGAGGTGGGCCTGCCGTTCCTGCTGGCGCCGCCTGATGTTTGCCCGGGCGGAGTGCCGCCACCGTGTCCGGAAGCCATTTCTGCCGATGATCCCGGTACGTTCGTGGTGAACTACCGCAACGAACCGATCCCGTTGCGCGTGCGCGACCCGCAAACGAACACGCAGGCCGCGGGCATTGCCGGCGACCTCTCGCACGTGTTCCGCTCGAACGTGCTGCGTGCGGATCCGGCGTTCAACCAGCAGCCGAACTTCTATCCGCCGCTCACCGCCGATGTGCGGCCCGGCGATCCTTTCACACCGCTGCTCCGCGCCTACGCGCAGGATAAGATCCAGATTCGCATCCTGGTAGGCGCGCACGAAGAAGGACACAACTTCACCGTCGTCGGTTTGAAGTGGCCGTTCGAAGCCGCCGACCCGAACTCGGGCTGGCGGAACAGCCAGATGATGGGCATCAGCGAGCACTTCGAATTCGTCACGCCGTTGCCCTTCCAGAACCCGTTCGTGCCCTTCGTGGACTATCTCTACATGCCCGGCGCGGCCACCGATGACCTCTGGAACGGTTTGTGGGGCCTGCTCCGGGTCTATAACAACCTTCGGCCAGACCTCTACCCGCTGCCCGGTTGGCAGGGCGATCTGAAAGTGACCAAGCTGCGCGAGTTGGTGACCGCCACCACCAGCAGCTCCGGCACCACGACGATGTCCACGACCGAGTCGACGACGGACTCCAGCATGACTTCCGGCGACACCACGACGCTTTCCACCACCGAGCAAACGCTGAGCACCCAGGAGCTCAACGCCCAGAGCACGATTCTGGCCACCTCGGGGGAGAGCTCGCTGACCACAACCGAAACCACTTCGCTGACGAACTTCGGTGGCTGGGGCCTGCTGAACTGCACGGTGCGCGTGCTGGACGTCACGGCAGTCACCGCGCAGCAGGCATTGCCCGGAGGCAAACTGATCTACAATCCGCGGACCGTAAACGGTGGTCCGTTGAACGACCCGACAGCCATCCTGTATGTCCGCACGAGCGATCTGGACAGCACCGGCAAGCTGAAGGCCGGTGTGCCCATCGAACCGCTGATCGTGCGCGCCAACGCGGGCGAATGTGTCAAGCTCCGTCTGCGCAACCGACTGCCCACGACGCTGCCCGATCTGGATGGCTTCAACACCCTGCCCATGATCGTGCGCAAGTTCAACGCAAATCAGGTGAAACCTTCGCCCTTCGTCGGCCTGCGCACGCAACTGGTCTTCACCGACGTCGCGCTGAGCGCCGGCGTGAACGCGGGCTTCAACCCCGTGCAGACGGTTCGGCCTGGGTACAGCCGCCCCTACGTGTTCTACACGGGCGATATCCAGGTGAATCTTGATGGCAGCATCCAGGCCACCCCGATCGAGTTCGGAGCCACCAACCTGATCTCCTCCGACCCGATCAAACACTCGAACAAAGGCGCCATCGGTGGTCTGATCATCGAGCCGCCCGGATCCACCTGGTCGGAGTCCAGCAAGTCTCGCGCCACCGCGCTGGTCACCAAGGCAGACCGGACGCGGTTCCGCGAATTCGTCCTTCTGTTCCAGGACGACATCAACATGCGCTTCGGCGACGGACGACCGATTCCCAATACGGCCGAAGCCGAAGACCCGGAGGACTCCGGGCAGAAGGCGGTCAACTACCGAACCGAGCCGATGTGGTTCCGGATGGGCTTCGCGCCCGACACGCCGCTCGAAACCACACGTACTTTTGATTTCACCAACGTGCTCTCGAACGGCAAAGTCGGTGGCGATCCGGTCACCCCGGTGTTCACCGCACAAGTCGGCGAGAGTGTGCGTTTCCGCGTGTTGAAGCCGGCCGGACACGCGCGGAACCACGTCTTCATGCTCCATGGCCACATCTGGGAGGAGCTGCCGTACATCAACGGTTCGCTCCTGCTCGGCAGCAATCCGCTGTCGGAATGGAAAGGTGCCCAGATGGGCCATGGCCCCACGAACCACTTCGACGTCCTGTTGAAGAACGGCGCCGGAGGCCGTTTCGGTATCGTGGGCGACTACCTCTGGCGGGATTTCGCCTCCTTCACCTTTGACGGCGGCATCTGGGGTCTGTTCCGGGTGACCCGTAGCAATGTGAAGACGACGTCAGAGACGACCTCGGACCCGACAGTAATTGAGTAATGGTGACTGTGGCTCTTGGGGTGGGTGCGCTTGCATCCACCCCAGGGCCAGCTCCGGTTATCTGCGGACGGAGCAAAGGGGCAGGCAACCGCTGAGCGTGTGTTCGCAAGCAACGAAGGAAAGTTTTCTGGCAGCGGCGCGACCCGCTGCATTTCTTTCTCACCTCAGGGAGAGGGAATGGTGATGACCATGCGATGGTTCGCCGCAGGCGCCCTGGCCGCAGCATTGTTCGCTGGCCTGGCGCATCCGCAGAATCCCCCGGAACCGCAGGCGCCGACCCAGCCACTACAGACGACACCGGGCAGCACCGGCGACGCCTCCAAACCGGCCGAATCTTCCTCGCCGGCCACGGCGGCTGCCGCTCGCGTGCCGCCAAAAATCTATCGGCAGCATTTCGAGCAGGAGGGCATCGCCGTGGAACTGGTCGTGGAACCCACCGGTGCCGGCACCCGAGTCGACGACCCTCCCGATCCGCTGATCGAAGAGCGCGAGGCCGTTATCCGTTTCAAGATCGCAGACAGCAGCGGCGCTCCGCTCCCCGGGCTGTTTCCGGTGGCCTGGATCGACCCGCGCACGGCACCGGATACACCCAGTTCTGACGATTGCCGCCGCAAGGTGCAGGCTTTCTTCCAGGGTAATTTGCGCACGCGGCCGGCGGTGGACCTGAATTCCTATTTCGTGATGTCGTTGAACGACGACGGCACCATCCTCGTCATCGATCCGCAGATCGGTTTTTCCGACAGCAAGCTGTTCACGATGATCAGCCTGAAAGGGCCGGGCGCGGACTGGGTGATCGACAACGATCACAAGCGGCTGTACGTGAGTGTACCCCAGGCCAACGAGGTAGCCGTGATCGACACCCAGCGTTGGCGCACGCTGGCCTACGTGCCCTCCGGCCCGAATCCAACCCGGGTGGTGCTCCAGCCGGATCGCAAGTACCTCTGGGTGGCCAACGACGCTCCGGCAGATCAGCCGAGCGGTGTCACCGTGATCGACGCTGCCGAGATGAAAAAGGTCGCCGAACTCAGGACCGGTCGCGGCCATCACCAGATTGCAGTCACGGCCGACGATCGTTTTGCGTTCGTCACGAACAGCGCCGACGGAACCGTTGCCGTCATTGACGTCCGGCAACTCGCCGTGCGCCAGACGATCCAGACGGGCAAACAGCCGGTCGCGCTGGCCTACACACCACTGGCGGGCGCGGTCTACGTTGCCGATGCGAACACGGGCAGCGTCGCCGTGATCGATGCCGAGCGACACACGCTGCTCCGCCGCCTGCAGCTTGATCCCGGACTGAATTTCGTGCGTTTCGAGCCGCGCGGCCGGTTTGCTTTTCTCACCAACGGCGCTCGAAATCTGCTTTACATTCTGGATGCTTCCACGCACCAGTTGCGTTTCAAGCTCGGGGTGGGCCGCTGGCCGGATCAGGTGGCGTTCACCGATTCGTTTGCCTACGTCCGGCTGCGCGATGCCCAGCAGGTGCAGATTATCGAGCTGGCCGACTTGACCGAGTCCAAGTTGCCCGAGGTCCTGGATTTTCCTGCGGGCCAGACTCCTCCTTCGCGCGCCGGTGCGCCCATCGTGGCCGATGCCATTGTCGCGGCCCCGGAAGGGAACGCAGCCATGATCGCCAATCCGGCCGACCGTCGCATCTACTACTACCACGAAGGCATGGCCGCGCCGAACGTCAGCTTTTCCAACTACAGCCGTCGCGCACGCGCCGTGCTGGTTGCCGAGCAAAACCTGCGCGAGACCGAGCCGGGTGTCTATTCCACCTCGTTCCGGCTGACCGGGGCAGGCGTCTACGACGTGGTCTTCTATTTGAACTCGCCCCGCGTGCTGCACTGTTTCGATCTGCGCGTGGTAGTGGACCCGCACATCCAGCGCGAGCGCGTAGCCATTCAGATCGAGCCTTTGCTGGAAAATGTCCGGCTGCCGGTGAATCAGGAATTCCGCTTCCAAGTGCGTGTGCGCGATTCGCTGACGTCGGCTCCGCGCAGTGACCTGGCGGACCTGGGCGCAATGGTCTACAACAGCTCCGGCTGGCGCAAGCGTTTCTACGCGCGCGCGCTGGGCGGTGGAATGTACGAACTCACTGTGCGAGTACCGCAGGCCGGTTTCTACTACCTGTTTTTTGAGGTGCCGTCGCTCGGACTTCGACTGGGCAAATTGCCGCATGCCGTGTTGCAGGCCAGCACCGAGACTTCGCCCGTTGCGGCATCAGCCGCTCCGTCCCCGGGACCCTGAACCAGCCACCACTCGCACGAGGAGGAACACGATGCTTGCTCGCAGCTTCTGGCCGTTTGCGTGGACGGTTTTCCTGCTGACCCTTGCTCACACGACTTCCGCCCAGCAGCCTGCCGACCCCCACGCCCACCATCGCCAAGCGATAAGGCCATCGGCCGAAGGCGGTGTCGAATCCATGTCCGAAATGAAAATTCCTGATCTGGTCGTGATCGATCAAGATGGTCGCGAGCGTCGGTTCTACTCCGAGCTGGTCCAAGGACGCGTGGTGGCAGTGAATTTCATCTTCACCACCTGCACCACGATTTGCCCGCCGCTGGGCGCAACGTTTGCGCGACTGCAACAGTTGCTGGGGGATCGAGTCGGTCGCGACGTCCATCTGCTCTCGATCAGCGTGGATCCGGTCGTGGACACGCCACCGCGCCTGAAAGCCTGGGGGGCCCGGTTCGGTGCCGGAGACGGGTGGACGTTCGTCACCGGAACAAAGGCGAACATCGATCAATTGCTCCGCGCGCTCGGCCTGCCCGTGGGGCCGAAGGAAGAGCATCCGCCGCTCGTGCTGATCGGCAACGAAGCGGCCGGCCACTGGACTCGCGCCTTCGGTTTCAGTTCTGCCAACCGACTGCTGGAGCTGATCGATACGGCGGCCGCTGCACCGCACCGTTCGGCCATGCTCCACAGCAACCACCACTGAGTGCCCGAAACTTTCTGCGTTTTGTGCGGACGGAGGAAGAAAATGGTCTGGAGACAAATTCCGCTCGCCGTGCAGTTACGTCAGATCGCGGTCCGCTGCAGGATTGGGCTCGCGCTGGCGTTGCTGGCGTGGGTCGCACCGGCGGCGGCGCAGTCAGCCAGCCCCGCAACACAGGAACTTTCGCCAGCCCACAAGTACTTCACCGACGTCATTCTCGTGAATCAGTTCGGCGAACCGCTTCGACTCTACAGTGATCTCCTGAAGGGGAAGATTGTCGTCATCAATTCCTTCTTTGCCACCTGTACCGGAGTCTGTCCGGTGATGAACCGCAAGATGGCGCAGATTCAGGAAACACTCGGTGACCGCGTCGGCCGTGACGTTTTTCTTCTCTCCATCACCGTGGATCCAGAAAACGATACCCCAGCGCGACTGCGCGACTATGCGGCCTCCTACGGTGCGCGGCCCGGCTGGCATTTCCTGACCGGCAAACGCGAAAACGTCGAACTGGCGCTGCGCAAGCTGGGCCAATATGTGGCTGCGCGCGAAGACCACCTGACGCTTATGATTGTCGGCAACGAACCCACCGGCCTGTGGAAAAAGGTTCTGGCACTGGCGGACATCGGTCAAATCCTGGATACCGTGCTTTCCGTCGTCAACGACAAAGGCCCGGCTGCTCCGACGGAAAAAGAGTAAACGGTGCCACCTCGTTTGTGGGAGGGGTGGATGCAGCATTCCGGGCATGCAGGGTTGGCAGACGTTGTTCTTGCCCGCTCGAGCAGAGCGCCGTGGCTCTGCGTTCTGCTGGTGTTGCTGGCAGTTGCGATGAGCCTCGGCGCGCAGGTGGAGCTCACGCCACAGGAGAAACGAGGCAAGCAGATTTTCCTGACCGGTACCAGCCCCTCCGGCAAACCCATCGTTGCGCGGCTCGGCGAAGAATCGGTCGAGGTGCCGGCTTCCACGCTCCCTTGTGCGGGCTGTCATGGTTACGACGGCCGAGGCAGGGCCGAGGGTGGCGTGGTGCCTTCGGCCATCACCTGGGAGGCTTTGACCAAACCTTACCAGGTCGCCTTACCCGGCGGTCGGCGGCGTCCTCCGTATGACGAAGTCAGCTTGCGCGCTGCCATCGCCCTCGGGCTGGACCCTGCGGGGAACGCTTTGAATCCGGCCATGCCCCGCTACGGTTTTTCGCGGGAAGACATGGCCGATCTGATCGCCTACCTGAAGCGTCTCAGCGCCGATCTCGATCCCGGACTCAGTGACCACACGATTCGCATCGGTACCGTTCTGCCCGACGCCGGCCCGCTCGGCGAACTGGGTGCGGAGGTGCGCGGCATCCTGCAGGCTTATTTCGATGAGCTGAATGCCGCAGGCGGGCTGTACGAACGCAAACTGGAGCTGCGCACCCTGCCGCTTCTTCCGGGACCGGGAGCCGAGCAGGCCGTACGGGATTTTCTGACACGCGAGCAGGTCTTCGCTCTGATTGCGCCGTTTACAGCCGGCATGGATCGAGCAATCATGGCTGTTCTCGAAGAGCGGCAGGTACCCACCATCGGCGCGCTGACTCTGTATCCGCAGGTGAAGATTCCCGTCGCGCGCTATTCGTTCTACTTGATGGCTGGCCTGCCAGATCAGGCCCGCGCGCTGCTCGACTATGCAGCCACTCATCTGGCGGGTGCCGGTCTTGAAGTCGTGCTCATCGCGCCAGAAGGCGAAGCGCTCGAGACCATCGGCGCCGCGCTGGAGCAGCAGTGTCAGAAGCGGAACTGCCGCATGCTTCATCGCCTCGGCTACCGCGCCGGTGCCCTGAGTCCACGACAGGTGCTGGCACGCTTCCCGAACACCGAGGGCCAGCTCTGCTTCTTCTTCGGCACGGGCCCGGAGACGGCCGCTCTGCTGGCTGAAGCCGACCGCATCGGCTGGCTTCCCTATCTGTTTTTCTCCGGTTCGCTGCTCGGCAAGGAGCTCTGGGAAGCACCCGCACGCTTCCACGACCGAATCTTTCTGTCCTATCCGATGGCCCCGCAGGAACAAACGCAGGCCGCACTCCAGCAGTTCCGCGAACTCGTGCAGCGTCACCAGCTGACCAGCAAACACCTGGCTTTTCAGCTTTCTGCGCTGGCCGCGGCGAAAATCTTCGTCGAGGCCGTGCGCCGCGCCGGTCGCGAACTGAGCCGGGAAAAGCTGGTGGACACCCTGGAGAGTTTCTACAAGTACGAAACCGGCCTGCTCCCGCCGGTTAGTTTCGGCCCCAATCAGCGCATCGGCGCCGGCGACGTCTATGTTGTGCGCGCCGACCTGGAAAAACGCCAGCTCATCGTCGCCTCGCGCTGGTCGGCTCCGTACTGACGCCGCGGCCGGCTTGCTGGAGTCTTTGCGCGCAGCTATAGTATCCGTTTGTGGCCAGGCGTGGGAAATCCGCGGGGAAACAGGCCGAACAGGTCGTCGCGACCAACCGGCCCGCGTCGTTCTACTACGACCTGCTCGAAACGCTGGAAGCCGGCCTGGTGTTGACCGGCACGGAAGTGAAATCCCTCCGTGAAGGCAAGGCCAGTCTCAGAGAATCCTACGCGACGGTGCGCAACGGCGAAGTGTGGTTACTGAACTGCCATATTCCAGAGTACCGGCCTGGCGGCGTCTTCAATCACGACCCGCTGCGTCCGCGCAAGCTGTTGCTGCACCGCAGCGAGATCGACCGGCTCGCCGGACGCATCCAGCAAAAGGGCCTCACCCTGGTACCGCTGCGCATCTATTTCCGCAACGGATTGGCCAAGGTCGAACTTGCCCTGGCGCGGGGCAAAAAGGTCTGGGACCGCCGCCAGGCCGAACGGGAACGGCAGGCGCGGCGCGAAGCCGAAGAAGCCATCTACCATCACCGGAGGCGTGGATAATCGTCCATGGACATCGTACTGCGTTCGGAACCCTTTGCGACTGTCGAAGCCGAAGCCCTGATTACCTATGTGTTCGAGCAGGACCAGCCTATTCGCGGGGTTCTGGCCGAACTGGACAGCCTGCTCGGCGGACGCCTGCAGCGCATGGTCGAAGTCGGGGAGTTGCGCGGCAAGCTCTACGAAATGACCCTGCTGCATGAACCGCCCGGGCTGGCCGCCCGACGGCTGCTGGTAGTCGGGGCCGGGAAAACTGAAAAGTTTACGGGCGCAGAGCTGCGACGGCTGGCAGCCGCCGCCGTGCGCTATCTGAAGGGCCGCGCGCTGTCCCGACTCGCTTTTCTGGCGCGGGAAGAACAGCGCGATGCGGCGGCGGCTCAGGCAGTCACGGAGGGTCTGCTGCTCGGCGATTTCGAAATGGACAAGTACAAAACCGAGAAGAAAGACGGCAGCAAAGCCGTCGAATCGGTAGCGCTGGTCGGCTGGCCCGAAGCCGTGCACGCCGCGGTGGTGCGCGGCCGCGTCATCGCGGAATCGCAGAATTTCGCGCGGGAGCTGATCAACGAGCCGTCGAATCGGTTGACGCCGCGCATCCTCGCCGAGCGCGCCGCCGCACTGGCTGCCGAAGAAGGCCTAGAATGCGACATCCTGGATGAGAAGAAAATTGCCTCGCTGCGCATGGGAGGGCTGCTCGCCGTTTCGCAGGGTAGCGCGGAGCCACCTCGCCTGATCGTGCTGCGGTACCGACCGGCCAACCCGCGTCCGGGCGCACCGGTACTCGGACTGGTCGGCAAAGCAGTGACGTTCGACACCGGCGGCATTTCCATCAAGCCCAGCGAGGGCATGGAGAAGATGAAATACGACATGGCCGGCGGGGCCACCGTCATTGCCGTGATGCGCGCCGTGGCGCGGCTGAAACCGCCCATCGAAGTGCTCTGCGTCGTGCCGGCCACGGAAAACATGCCCGGCGGTCGCGCTCAGAAGCCCGGAGACGTCTACATCGCCATGTCCGGAAAATCGGTCGAGGTGATCAATACCGACGCCGAGGGCCGGCTGATTCTGGCCGACGGGCTGACCTATGCACGCCAGCTCGGCGCAACGCACCTGGTGGATGCCGCCACGCTGACGGGCGCCATCGTCGTGGCCCTGGCCAATGTCAACGTGGGAGTGTTTGGCACCGACGACGCCTTCACGCAACAGTTGCTGGACTGTGCCAAAGTGGCTGGCGAGAAAATGTGGCGCATGCCGCTGGGTGACGAATACGCGGAAATGATTCGCTCGACCATCGCCGATATCCAGAACGTCGGCAGCGGCAAGGGCGGCGGAGCCATCACGGCAGCCATGTTCCTGCGCGAATTCGTCGAATCGGAGCCGTGGATTCACCTCGACATCGCCGGCACGGCCTGGCTCGACGAAGCCAAGCCCTGGTCGGCCAAAGGCGCCACCGGAGTCGGCTTGCGCACGCTGGTCGAGCTGACCCACCGGCTCTAGGCACCTGTTCGCAGTGCAGGAGAGATTCCGATGCGAATCATCATTGTGGGCTACGGACGGCTCGGCACGCAGGTCGTACGCAAGCTGGACACCCACCAGCACGAAGTGATCGTCATCGATAAGCAGCGCGATCTGTTCGAGCGGTCCGACCACGACCCGAATGTCCGCCTGGTGGCCGGCAATGCCATCGATCCCGACCTGCTGCGGGAAGCCGGCGCCGAAGGGGCCGACGCACTATTTGCTCTGACACGCGATGAAAACACCAACCTGATGGTGGCGCAGGTGGCCAAGCTCGTCTTCCGGATTCCGAAGATCATGGCCGTGGTCTACGATCCTGCCCGCGAGCCCAGCTACCGCGCCGCCGGCATCGAAACGATGGCGCTGACCGTAGCGGGTGCGGAATTCCTGGTCGGGCAACTTTCCAAAGCGCCGCCACGCGATTTTTCCGAAGTCTGGGAGCGCACCCACGGGCATGCGGCGGAAGCACCTCTGCCGGCCCCGCCCGTGCGTGCGGAATCCCCGGGCCAGATGTACGTGATCGTCATGGGCGGTGGCCGCGTCGGCTACTACCTGACGCGTGCACTGCTGGAAAACAACATCGAAGTGACCATCATCGAGCGGAACCGGGAAATCTTCGAGCTGGTCTCCACGCAGGTGGATTGTCCTGTGATTTACGGCGACGGCAGCTCGACCGCGGTGTTGGAAAAAGCCGGCGCGGCCCGGGCCAGTGTGTTTGTCGCCGTGACGAATCACGATCACGACAATCTGATCGGCTGTCAGCTCGCCAAGCAGCAGTTCGGTGTGCCGAAGACGATTGCCCGCGTGAAGAATCCGAAAAACGAGCCTATCATGCAGCAGCTCGGCGTGGATGTAACGGTCAGCTCCACGGCGATCATCACGAGCACGATTCAGTCCGAAGTTCCCGCCATCCGCATCCGCCAGCTTCTGGACCTTCGCGCCGGCCAGCTCGAGTTGATGGAGTACCGCCTGGATGCGGCTTCGCCGGTGGTCGGCCAGGCGCTGCGCGATGTCGTGTTTCCCGCAGCCTGCAACATCGTCACGATTTTCCGCGACAGTGACGCGCTCGTTCCGCGTGGCGAGACCCGCTTCGAGGCCGGCGACAAGGTGCTCGTGCTCGTCAAGCTGCAGGACGAAGCCCTCATCCGTCGCCTGCTGCTGGGGGAGAGCTGAACCGGTCCGGCAGGAAGTTTCTCCGCGCCTTTGCCGCGCGGGCGGAACGCTGTCCGGCAGGTGGTGCCGATCAGGCAGACTAAAGCCCCAACACCTGGACCAGTTCGCGCACCGAAGCAGCGGATTTTTCCAGCGCCGCTTTTTCTTCCGGGGTCAACCGGATTTCCAGGATCTGTTCGACTCCGCGTGCGCCGAGCTTCACCGGCACACCCACGAACAGTCCCTTGATCCCGTATTCCCCGTCCAGATAGACCGAGCAGGGAAGGATTTTCTTCTTGTCTTTCAGAATTGCCTCGACCATCTCCACCACGGCTGCCGAAGGCGCGTAGTAGGCCGAGCCGGTCTTCAGCAGGTTGACGATTTCCGCGCCGCCTTTGCGGGTGCGCTCGACAATCGCGGCGATCTTTTCCGGAGGGAGCAGATCGGGCAGCGGGATGCCGGCCACGGTGGAGTAGCGCGGCAGCGGCACCATATCGTCGCCGTGGCCGCCGAGCACGAACGAATGCACATTTTCGACCGAGACGCCAAGCTCCATCGCCACAAATGTACTCATCCGCGCCGAATCGAGCACGCCGGCCATCCCCAGCACGCGGTTCCGGGAGAACCCGCTCAGCTTCAGCGCCGCCTGCGCCATCGCGTCCAGCGGATTCGTCACCATGATCAGAATGGCGTTCGGGGAATATTTCACCACCGCTTCGACCACTGCGCGGATGACGTCGTAGTTGGTCCGGAGCAGGTCATCGCGGCTCATGCCGGGTTTGCGCGGGAAGCCGGCTGTGATCACGATGATGTCGCTGTTGGCGGTGGCGCGGTAGTCGTCTGCGCTCGCTGTGGTGATGCCCACTGCCCGGACGTCCGAGCCACTGATCGGTGTCGATTCCAGCATGTCGAGGGCTTTGCCGGCCGGTACCCCCTCGAGGATATCGGTCAGCACCACGTCGGCCAGTTCCGCATCCACAATGCGCTGTGCGGTGGTGGAGCCGACGAATCCACCCCCCACGACGGTCACTTTTTTCCGCATGCGTTCACTCCTCGGGTGCGGCGCTGCGACACGGGTCTTCCCGCATCGCCTGCCTTACGCGGCAACGGCTTCGGTCATATTCTCGATGATGGCGCTGGCAAATTCGCTGGTGCGCAGCTTGGTGGCGCCTTCCATCAGCCGTTCCAGATCGTACGTTACCCGTTTCTGCTGAATCGTGCGCGCGATGCCTTCTTCGATGAGCGCGGCGGCTTCCTTCCAGCCCAGATGCTCGAACATCATCGCACCGCTCAGCATGACCGAGCTCGGGTTGACCATGTCCTTATCGGCATATTTCGGTGCTGTGCCATGCGTGGCTTCAAACACGCCATAGCCATCGCCGATGTTGGCCCCGGGGGCCATTCCCAACCCGCCGACCTGCGCGGCGCAGGCATCGGAGAGGTAGTCGCCGTTCAGGTTGGGCGTGGCCAGGATGGAATACTCGTCGGCGCGGGTGAGCACCTGCTGGAAGATCGAATCAGCAATGCGGTCGTTGATCAGCACCTTGGTTTTCCATTGTCCGCGGCCGTGGGTTGTGTAGAGCGATTCCAGCACGGTTTTGACCTCGTTGCAGACCTCGTCGCGAAACGCTTTCGGAGCATGCTCCAGACCGGGCTCGATCATCGCCGCGTTGGCTTCGATGGAAAGATCCGGGTTGCGGTCTTTGTTGTCCAGAATCCAGCTTTCCCGTTCGGTGACGATCTGATCCCGGAATTCCTCGCGCGCCAGTTCGTAGCCCCAGTCGCGGAAGGCCCCTTCGGTGAATTTCTGGATGTTGCCTTTGTGCACCAGCGTGACCACGCGCCGGTTCTGCTCGAGTGCGTAGCGGATCGCCCGCCGCACCAGCCGCTTCGTGCCGGTGGGAGAGATCGGTTTGATGCCCACGCCGGAGTCCCAGCGGATCTGTTTTCCCGTGCCCTGCAGCATCTCGTGATTCAGAAATTCCAGCAGCTTCCGGGCTTCCGCCGTGCCGGATTTCCACTCGATGCCGGCATAGACGTCCTCGGTGTTCTCCCGGAAGATGACCACGTTCATTTTTTCTGGATGGCGCACCGGAGAGGGCACTCCCGGAAAATAGCGAACTGGGCGGACGCAAGCATACAGATCGAGTACCTGACGGAGGGTCACGTTCAGCGAGCGGATGCCGCCGCCGATCGGCGTGGTCAGCGGCCCTTTGATGGCGATGCGGAAGTCGCGAATCGCTTCTACGGTGTCCTGGGGCAGCCATTCCTGAAAGGTGTTGTAGGCCTTTTCGCCGGCAAATACCTCGTACCAGACCACTCGCCGGCGGCCGCCATAGGCGCGTTCGACGGCGGCGTCGAAGACGCGCCGCGATGCTTTCCAGATATCCCGCCCGGTGCCATCACCTTCGATGAACGGGATGATGGGACGGTCGGGAACCTGCAGTGCGCCGTCGCGGTACACAATCGGTTCGCCATCGGTCGGCACAGGAATACCGTTATAGGAGGATTTCATAGTGCTCTGCTCCTCAGCCGGGAGTTGCCGCGGCCGCCGCAGGCGGACGGGCCCCGGCTGCTTGAATTTCGGACGCAGCGAACTTGCTTCGGGGCGGCAGGAGCCCTTTAAACTACTACAATACCACAACTGGCAGCGGCGGGTAGTATGAAGTATGTCGTGATACTGTTCTGCCGGCGCGCTTGTCAGCTCGCTGCGGCGAGAACGATTCGCGCATAGAGCGCGCGAACCTGCTGTCGCGCCCTCTCCACATTGTTCTCTAGCATCTCCGCGGCCGAGGGCGCTTCGACCGACTCGACCGGTGCCAGCGGCAAGCCCCAGGAATCCAGCAAGCGCATGACCCGTGCGGCCTGAGCGGGCTCCGGCAGCCGGGACGCTGCATGACCGGTCAATAGACGGACGGCGTGGTCTATGCTCCGGTACAGAAGCGCCGCACTGCGCAGGGTCTGCGCCGGTTCGGCTGAGAGCAGCCCGGCCGCCTCGAGCGTGGCCAGTTGCCGCAGTACGTTTCCTCCCACGGGCTCTGCTCGCTCGGTGAGGAACAGAAAGGCCAGCAAATAGTCGATGTCGTAGAATCCGCCGCTGAGTTTCTTGAACTCGCCCTTTGCGTGCAGGCCGGTGCCCTCCCGCTCCAGGCGCTCCCGGGTGTGGTGGAGTTCTGCGGCCAGTCGGGCGCGGTTTCTGAACCGCTCGCGCACCCGCTCCAGAATCTGTTGGACAACCGTGGCACCCAGCTCGGGGTTGCCCGCCACAGGACGCGCTTTGAGGTACGTGGCTGCTTCCCAGCCCTGCGCCTGGTGGGCGAAGTACTCGCGCACGTACGCCAGCGACTGCACCAGGTCGCCTTCGGTGCCCCGCGGACGCAATCGCGTGTCCACGGGGAAGAGCAACCCTTCGCGGGTGTGGCTGCTGACCACATGGACAAATCGTTCCGCCAGTCGTCGCCACGGTTCCCGCTGCTGGGCGGTCAGCGTTTCCTCGGCGACGAACACCAGATCGGCATCGCTGGCGACATCGAATTCGCCGCTGCCCAGCCGGCCCAGCGCGAGCACGACAAAGGGCGCCTGCTCGAGCTTCCCACCTTCCAATTCCCGACCCATCTCAGCAGCAGCCAGCGCTAGCGAAGCATGCAAGGCCTGCTCGGCCAATCCGGTCAACACAGCAAAGGTCTCAAATGGCCCTGTGCGACCGCTCACGGCCCGGGCCACGACGCGGAGCCAGCGCCGGCGGTACTCCACGCGCAGACGGTGCATGCCTTCTTCGAGTGGAGCCGTGGCAGGGACGTCGAAGGGCGAGTCTGCCGGCGCAGCTTCGGAGTCAGCCAGCAGGGCAATCTCCCCGGCATGGCGCGAAAACATTTCGGCCAGCAGGTCGCTTCGCGCGAACAGCTCTGCCGCGCGGGCCAGCCAGTCAGGGTGCACCGCGAGCTGTTGCATCAGCTCCGGATTCAGCACGGCGGCACTCAGGAAGCGATCGAGCCCGCGGCGCAGATGAGGGTCCGCGCCCGATTCGCCCAGCCGCTGGACAGATTCGGCCACGACCGGATATTCCCGGCGCAGCCGTCGGAGAAGCGCGCTGCCCGGGGTAGTTGCGCGCACCGCTTCCGGCTCGGATTCGGCCATCAACGAATCGGCCGGTTTGGCCAGCAGCCGCTGGTAGATTTCGCGGACTTCGGTGAAGTGCTGCTGGAGCCGATGCAGCAACTGTTGGGCTGCGCTGCGCCCTTCGGCCGGCTCGAGTCCGCACCGCCGCGCCAGCTTTTCCAGTTCGACAGCGTCTTCGGGCAGGGTGTGCTGTTGCAGGCCGTCGAGCAGTTGCAGCCGGTGCTCGACCTTGCGCAAGAATTCGTAGGCGGTGTTGAGTCGGAAAAAGTCGCGACCGGACAGGTATCCTTTGTCGTGCAGCCGACCGAGCGCGCGCAGGGTCGAAGCGGCCGCCGGGCCGACCAGCCACGGGTCGCGCCCTCCGTAGAGCCGCTGCAAACACTGGGTCAGGAACTCGATGTCGCGGATGCCCCCGGGCGAGAGTTTGACGTTCCACGGCAGAGCCGTCCGGCCGGATTTGCGCCGCAGCGCGCGTGTCATTTCTTCGCGCGCGTTCAGCACGGCTTCCACGGCCGCCAGGTGAAACTCGTGCCGGAAGATGAGCGGTTGCACCTCGCGCAGAAACGTCCGCGCTGGGGCGGGGTCGCCGGCCGAGCAGCGCGCTTTGATCAGCATCTGCAGTTCCCACTCCCGTGCGCGGTTGCGGTAGTAGTGAAGGGCGGCGGGCAGGCTGATCGCCAGGTCGCCTTCTCCGCCCTGGGGCCGCAGCCGCAAATCCACGCGGAAGACCGCGCCTTCCGCCGTCATCTCGGTCACCAGGCGCAGGATCGCTTGGGCCAGCCGCACAAAAAACTCGCTGTTGCTCACCACACCCGCCGGGCCGCCCGAGGTTTCGCCGTCGTGGCTGTAGAGGAACATCAGATCCACATCGGAGGCATAATTCAACTCTTGCCCGCCCAGCTTGCCCAGCGAAAGCACGCTCAAGCTGGCCGTTTGCCGGTGACCTTCCGTGTCGGTGTACTGCGGAGTGCCATAGGCGTTCTGCAGCTTCTGGGTGCAGATGCGCAAGGCGCGCTCGAGCAGCACATCGGCCAGATGAGAAAGTTCCAGCGTCGTCTCCGCCAGCGTGGCCAGGCCGAGCACGTCGCGCAGCATGATGCGGAGATACTCGCGACGCTTGAAACGGGCCAGCACGACCGGCGTGGGCAGGTCGAAAGCGGTGGCGGAGAAGCGGGCGAATTCTTCGTGCAGGTCGTCCGGGGATTTCAGCCGTTCGAGTGCGCTGCGGCCCGTCGGAGTGGGCGGACGGTACAGCCAGCCAATCAGTTCCGGCTGCTGAATCAACGTTTCCGACAGGTACCGGCTGTAGCTGAAAATCACCAGGAGATAATGCAGCGCCGCCGGCGCACGTTCGAGCTCGCGCAGGATGTGCGGCGACGCCGCGCGCAGATAGCGTTCCAGATAGTTCAGCGCGCCGTCTGGGTCGGGCACCTGCGCGAGCAGCGACGGCAGCGCGGCCCACAGCCGGGCCGGCAGCCTCTGCTCGATGCGCTCGAGATTGGCCTCAGCGGCAGTCGGCTCGGCAAACGCAATGCTGGTGAATGCCGCATCCATTCTGGACTGTTTATATCACGTGAATGCGGATTGGGAACGGAGCGAGTCGCTCGGAGCCGTCCAGACAACCCTACGGGCAATGGAACCGATTCTTTGGCGCGTCGCGTCGTGCCAACGCAATGCAAGCAGGTTTACGCAGGACCGCGGAAGACGGAATCACTGCCGCAGAGAAGAAGCCGGTAGCAGGCGATGTCGCTGCGCCGATCAGGGTGCCGGGCGGGCCTGCGCGGTGCCTGCATCCGGCTGCTGGTCGCATGGACAGCTTTTTCGCCTTCGGGGCAACGCCTGAGGTTGGATTCGACGGGCTCGAGGCGCACCGGCACGCTTGCGCTCAAAACTGCTCTCGCTTCGGACACCTCATCAGATGTCGTAGTACAACTGGAATTCGTAGGGGTGCGGGCGCTGGCGGACAGCCTGCACTTCGTTTTTCATCTTGTAGTCGATCCAGAGCTGGATGACCTCTTCGGTGAACACATCCCCCTTGAGCAGAAACTCGTGGTCGGCTTCGAGTGCACGCAACGCCTCTTCGAGCGAAGCGGGCAGCGAAGGCACGCCCTTCAGCTCTTCCGGCGACAGATCGTAGATGTCCTTGTCGAGCGGCGGCCCCGGGTCAATTTTGTTGGCGATTCCGTCCAGACCGGCCATCAGCATCGCCGCAAAGGCCAGGTACGGGTTGCAGGAGGGATCCGGCGGGCGGAATTCGATTCGTTTGGCCTTTGGGCTGGCCGAGTACATGGGAATCCGGATGGCGGCCGAGCGGTTCCTCCGCGAATAGGCCAGATTGACCGGCGCTTCGAAGCCCGGAACCAGCCGCTTGTAGGAGTTCGTTGTCGGCGCGGCGAACGCCACCACTGCCGGCGCATGCTTCAGCAGCCCTCCGATGTACCACATCGCCGTCTGCGACAGGCCGGCGTAGCCATCGCCGGCAAACAGCGGCTTGCCCTGGCTCCACAGCGACTGGTGGGTGTGCATGCCCGAGCCGTTGTCCCCGAAGATTGGTTTGGGCATGAAAGTGACCGTCTTGCCGTATTGATAGGCCACGTTGCGCACGATGTACTTGAACAGCATCATGTTGTCGGCCGAACGCAGCAACTGGTCAAACTGGATGTCGATTTCCGTCTGTCCGCCGGTCGCGACCTCGTGGTGGTGGCATTCCACTTTCAGCCCGCACTCTTCCATGCGCAAAGCCATCTCGGTGCGCAGGTCGAGATAGTGGTCGGTGGGCGGCACCGGGAAGTAGCCTTCTTTGTACCGTGGCCGGTAACCCAGGTTGTGCGTCTCCCGCCCGGAATTCCAGCGGCCCTCCTCGGCATCAATGAAGTAGAATCCGTGCTGCTCGCGCTGGTCGAAGCGAACGTTATCGAAGATGAAAAATTCCGCTTCCGCGCCGAAAAAGGCCTGGTCGGCCAGCTTGCTGTATCCGAGATAAGCTTCCGCTTTGCGCGCGATATGGCGCGGGTCGCGCGGGTAGGCCTGCTTGGTGATGGGATCGATGATGTCGCCGATCATGCACAGCGTCGGCACGTCGCGAAACGGATCCATGAACGCCGTGTTCGGGTCGGGCACCAGCAGCATATCCGACTCATGAATCGCGGCCCAGCCGCGGATCGAGCTGCCGTCGATCCCAAAGCCGTCCTCGAAAGAAGACTCCTTGAGCTGATGAATCGGGAAACTGACGTGGTGCCACAGGCCGGGCAGGTCGGTGAACCGAATATCTACGATTTTGGCGTTGTTCTGTTTGGCGAACTCCAGTACACCTTTTGCGTCCATTCCTCCTCCGGTCTGACGATTCGGTGGGAATCTGGTAACGCCGGACAATAGTGCGCCGGTCAAAACCTGTCAAGCGCCACATCGAGAGCCAATCCGCTCTTGTAGACGCCCGCAATCGGCTCTATCTGTTTTGCTGATTCTCTGCTATGCTGGTAATTTCCCGCCTGAGGACTTCCGGAATCGGAACGCCGGCCCATGTCAAAGACTGTCTCGTTAGTCTGGTTTCGCGCCGACCTGCGCCTTTCGGACAATCCAGTACTGGCCGCCGCAGCCCGTGCCGGCGCCGTCGTGTCGGTGTTTGTCTGGTCGCCGGAGGAGGAAGGGAAGTGGGCGCCGGGAGCGACTTCCCGCTGGTGGCAGCGGCAGTCGCTGCGCGCCCTGGATGCGGCGCTGCGGCATCTCGGCTCGCGGCTGATTCTCACCAGAGGGCCCACCGTGCCAGCGTTGCTCCGCCTGACCAAACAATGCAGTGCGGGCGCCCTGTTCTTCAACCACCGCTACGAGCCTGCTGCACGCGCCCTAGAGGTTCGGCTCGCTGCCGCGATGGAAGCCGCGGGCATTCGCGTGTCCGCCTTCCACTCTGCGCTGTTGTTCAAGCCCGACCAACTGGCCACCGCAGCCGGGCGGCCCTACCTCAGGTTTACGCCGTTCTGGCGCGCGCTGAGCGCGGCGCCGACGCGGCCCCGTATTTCCGCATCTTCAACCCGGTGCTCCAGGGGCGTCGGTTTGATCCCGAAGGAAGCTATATCCGGCGCAGGGTGCCGGAACTTGCCCGGCTGCCCGCGCGCTGGATTCACCAGCCGTGGGCGGCCCCGGCAGAAGAGCTGCGGCGTGCCGGCATCGCGCTGGGCAGGACGTATCCTTATCCCCTCGTGGAGCACGAAGCAGCGCGTGCGCGGGCACTGGCCGCCTTCGTCGCTTTGCGCGCTGAAACGCAGGGTTCGCGGCACCGCCGCCGCAGAACGAGGTAACCATGCCCGTAGACTCTCGCCAGAGCTGGGGTCTGGCCGGTTTTCTGGCCGCTTCCTGGATCGTACAGGGAGTTGCCTTCTGGCTCACGTTTGCTTCCGTGCGGACTGGTATCCCACGCTCACCAAACCTGCCTGGACCCCGCCGGACTGGGTTTTCGGCCCGGTGTGGACCCTGCTCTACATTCTGATGGCTGTCGCCGCCTGGCTGGTCTGGCGCAAGGCGGGTTTTGCTGGCGCTCGGCTCGCACTGGTTCTTTACTTCGTGCAGCTTGCGCTGAACGCCGCCTGGTCCGGGTTGTTCTTCGGGCTGCGCAGCCCGGCTGCTGGCCTGGTGGACATCCTGTTGCTGTGGATGGTCATTGCTGCCACGCTGGTGGCCTTTGCCCGGCATTCCGCGGTGGCGGCCGGACTGCTTGTGCCCTATTTTGTTTGGGTCAGCTATGCGGCCGCGCTGAATTTTGCCATCTGGCGGATGAACCCGTGAGGCTGCGTACCTTTCTGAAACGCACGCGGATTCCTGCCTCGGCGGAAGCGGTCTTTGCCTGGCACGCCGCACCCGATGCGCTGCAACGGCTCACGCCTCCCTGGACGCGTGTCCGCGTGGTGACACGCAGCGGCGGCATCGAGCCGGGCGCGCGCGTGCTGCTGGAGATCTCCTTCGGCCCACTGCGGCTTCGCTGGCTGGCCGAACATCGCGACTGGATACCCGGTCGCGAATTCACCGACGTGCAGCTCGCCGGCCCGTTTGCCTGCTGGCACCACACCCACCGCTTCCTCCCTTACGGGCGCGACGAGTGCATCCTGGAAGACGAAGTTCGCTACGCGTTGCCGCTGGGACGGTTGGGGGACTGGCTGGCGGGCTGGTACGTTCGCCGTCAGCTCGAGCGCCTGTTCGCCTTCCGCCACCGCGTCACCTTGTCCGCGTTCGACGGCAGCGGAACCGGCTCACCGGACGCCGCCCCGGCGGTTCAGTCGTAATACTCGGTCCCGAGGTGGGTAATCAGCTCTTCGCCCATCATCCAGCGCAGGGTGTTCTTCAGTTTCATCAACTGAATGAACAGGTCATGCTCGGGATAAATTTCCGGGGCGCACATCGGTGACTTGAAATAGAAGCTCAACCATTCCTGAATCCCGCGCAGGCCGGCGCGCTGCGCCAGATCGAGAAACAGCACCAGGTCGAGCACGATCGGCGCGGCCAGAATCGAATCGCGGCACAGAAAGTCCACCTTGATCTGCATCGGGTAGCCGAGCCAGCCGAAGATGTCGATGTTGTCCCAGCCTTCCTTGTTGTCGCCGCGCGGCGGATAGTAGTTGATGCGCACCTTGTGGTAGATGTTTCCGTACAGGTCCGGATAGAGCTTCGGCTGGAGAATGTATTCCAGCACGCCGAGCTTGGATTCCTCTTTCGTCTTGAACGATTCCGGGTCGTCCAGCACTTCGCCGTCGCGGTTGCCCAGGATGTTGGTCGAATACCAGCCGGCCAGCCCGAGCATGCGCGCCTTGAATCCGGGGGCGAGCACGGTCTTCAGCAGCGTCTGTCCGGTCTTGAAGTCCTTGCCGGCGATGGGCACGTTGTGTTTGCGCGCCAGCTCGATCATCGCCGGAATGTCCACGGTCAGGTTCGGTGCGCCGTTGGCAAAGGGCACTCCGCTCGTGATTGCCGCCCAGGCGTAGAGCATCGAAGGCGCAATCGCTTCGTGATTTTCCTTCATGGCGCGCTCGAACGCGGCGACGCTTTCGTGTACCTTCTGGGGCTTCAGAAACACCTCGGTCGAGCCGCACCAGACCATCACCAGCCGGCTGGCGCCGGTCGCCTTGCGGAACCGTTCGATGTCCTCGCGAATCTGCAGCGCCAGCTCGTATTTCGTCTTGCCCCGCTTGACGTTCGGCCCGTCCAGCTTGCGCACGTAGTTGCGGTCGAACGCGGCCGGCATCGGCCGGATGGTTTCCAGAAAGCCGCGCACTTTTTCCAGATGTTCCCGTTCGAGCACGCCGGCCTTCCGCGCCGCCTCGTAGGCGTTGTCCGGGAAGATGTCCCAGCCGCCGAACACCAGATTCTCCAGCCGGTCGAGCGGCACAAACTCGCGAATCCGCGGCGAACGGGGCCGCGTGCGCGGCCCCAGCCGAATCGTGGCCATCTGGGTGAGCGAGCCGATCGGCTGCGCCTCGCCACGCCGCACCAGCTCCGTGCCCGCCACGAACGTCGTGGCCACCGCGCCCATACCCGGCAACAGCACCCCGAGTTTGCCCTTCGGCGGTGCAATCTTCTTTGGCCTGCGCATTGGCGCCTCCCTCTGCGAGCCGCAGTATCATGCGCAAACCCGCCCCTGTTTGCAACCGGCCCTTCTGCCCCGAGCTTTCCTCTTGCTTCCGGCAGACCGGCTTCGCGCCTTTCCGCTAAGTCCGTTCACCGCCGGAACCTGCGCCGCAGTGCCAGCAGAAACAGGGTAAGCTGACCCGGAATCACCACCAGTTCCGCCACCCCCACCAATCGGGCCCGGTCGTTTGCCGGCCGGTAGCCGGGCTCGCGCTGCAGCGTGGCTGTCTCCAGTGTAGCCACCAGCCCGGCCTGGAATGTGTACCAGTAGCGCCGCCAGCCGGTGTGCTCGCCCCACGGCTCCCACCAGCTCACTCGCGTCTGCGCCGAAGATGGCTCCCGCTTCTGTAAGCCCGCTGCCGGGAAAAGCAAAGGGAACAGGACAAGCACGAAGACACTGAGCCAGAAAAGCGCCCGGCCGAAGCTGCTGCCGTACACGCTGAGCAGCTTGTACATTCCCAGGAATAGGCGCGTCAGCAGGCTAGTTTGTGGATTGCACCGGCGCATCTCCATTTCGCCGACAACGGCCTGCTCGGCCAGCTCGTACTGCCGCCCCCGCTCGAAATTGTTCACCAGCCGGCGGTAGGCATCGGCCACCAGCTCGTGCGTGACGTCCTGTTCCGGGTTTTTCAGGTCAAGTTCATCCTGGAGCACCAGCCGGCCGCCCTGCTGATGCCAGCGAACATCCTCGAACCGCAAGCGATCCAGCAGCGTTAGTCGTAACCGGAGTCGAAGTCCGGACAGTGAACTTGCTTGACCCGCTGAACCCTGCTGAGCGCCGCCTGGCGATTCCTGGTTGACTCGATGCAGAATCACTTCGCTAGATGAACTTGCTTCAGTATCTGACGGTTGGTTGACTCGATGCAGGATGACTTCGCCATCGGCAGCAACAGAAATCCCGTGTAGGCTAAGCACTTTGCCCACGGTTGTTCTAAAGAACCCAACCCTTCCGGAGAACTCGGCACGGCCGAAGTCGGCGTCTCCCCGGAACGTAGCCTCGCCGAAGTTGGCGTCTCCCTGGAACCCGGCCCCCAAGAAGTAGGCGGCTCCATGGAATGTGGCCCCGGAGAAGTAGGCGTCTCGCTGGAACGTGGTCCCGAAGAAGTAGGCGTCTCGCTGGAACGTGGCTATGGAGAAGTTGGCGTCTCCTAGGAACGTGGCCCAGGAAAAGATGGCGTCTCGCTGGAACGTGGCCCAGGAAAAGTCGGCATTTTGGCTGAACACGAAGCCTCGAAAATCCAGGCGTTCTTTCAGGCGGTGATGGAGTGAGGTTCCAGCCAGGATGGCCCGTATCACTTGCCAGAATTGGTCCCACGGTTTGTTTGGGTCCTTGGAATGCATCAGGCAGACAGGCTGTGGATCCACACCAGTCGTGGCAGTATAAATAGGACTTCCGCAGGGTTTGCTGTCTGACATCGGGTATTGGCACGTTGGCGGCCCTGACGTCGGGGCAGTAGAAGCCATGAGTGAATTATACCAATCTAGTCACTGCCGAACAGTAAACGGGAAACCACCGCACGGACTGCGCTCTGCCGGGGCCGCAAGTGCAGGCTAGCGGGCCGTGCTGGTGCGAGCGGAAGCGGTGCGGACCGCCCCCGGCTTCGGCCGCAGTGCGGCCAGCAGCTTTTCGGCGGGCAGGGTGTTCAGCACGTCTTTCTTTTCGAGCCAGCCGCGCCGGGCCATCTTCACACCGTACTTCATGAAGGGCAGGTGCGCGGTGGTGTGCGCATCGGTGGAGATGACGATTTTCACGCCGCGCTCGCGGGCCATGCGCAGGTAGGTGTCTTTCAGGTCGAGCCGGTCCGGGTAGGAATTGCATTCAAGGGCCACGCCGTGCCGGCGGGCGGCCTCGAGCAATTTTTCCATGTCGAATTCGAACGGGTCGCGCCGGAGCAGCAGCCGGCCGGTGGGGTGCGCGAGAATTTGCGTGTAGGGATTTTCGATGGCGGCCAGCAGCCGGTCGGTCATCGCCGCGCGGTCCAGGTTCATGTAGGAGTGCACCGAGCAGACCACCACGTCGAGTTGCGCCAGCACTTCGCTGTCCAGGTCGAGCCGGCCGTCTTTCAGGATGTCCACTTCGATGCCGGCCAGCAGCCGGATATCGTCGAACCGTTTCTGTGCCTCGCGGATTTTGCGGATCTGCTCGAGCACGCGCTTTTCGTCCAGTCCGTTGGCCACGGTGACGGCTTTGGAATGGTCGGTCAGGGCAATGTACTGGTAGCCGAGCCGGCGCGCAGCTTCGGCCATCTCTTCAATCGAGTTTTTGCCATCGCTGGCCGTGGTGTGCATCTGCAGGTCGCCGCGGATGTCTTCGAGCGCAATCAGCTTCGGCAGGCGGCCGGCGGCGGCCGCTTCGATTTCGCCGCTGGCTTCGCGCAGCTCCGGTTCGATGTAGTCCAGTTTCAGCTTGCGGTAGATTTCCGCTTCGGTGGCGCCGGCCACCCGCCGCTCACCCTTCAGCGTGGCCAGCGCGTATTCGCTCAACGTGTAGCCCATTTCGTTGGCGCGGCGGCGGAGCAGCACGTTGTGCTCCTTCGAGCCGGTGAAGTAGAGCAGCGCGGCTCCGAAACTTTTCTGCTCCAGGATGCGCACATCGACCTGCATCCCGCTGGTCAGCTGGAAGCTGACCTTGTTTTCCCCGCGCGCCAGGATGCGCTCCAGCCCCTCGAATTTCAGGATGTGCTCGGCCACCGCCTGCACCTGCTGCGGGTTGTCTTTCCCGCGGGGCAGCGTGACCAGGATGTCCAGGTCGCCGATGGTTTCCTTGCCGCGGCGCAGCGAGCCGGCTGCTTCGGCCGCGGCAATCTGCTTGCCCAGCCGGCGGATGTGCGCCAGGATGGCCTCGGCCGCGGCTTCCGCCACGTGGATGTGGAAACGGCCGGAAGCCTTCTGAAACGTTTCCACGGCTTTCAGGATGTTCTGTTCGCTTTTTTCGCCGAATCCGGGCAGCTCCCGCAGCTTGCCGGCCCGGGCCAGCTCGGCGACCTGTTCCACGGTGCCGGCCCGGAACTTCTTCCACAGCAGCGCCACCCGCTTCGGGCCGAGCGATTGCAGCTTCAGCAGGTCGAGAATCGTGGGGGGATATTTTTCCAGCAGCTTTTTGCGCAGGCTGTAGTCGCCGGTGCGCAGAATTTCGCGGATGTGCTCGGCCATGCGCTCGCCGATCCCCGGCAGGGCCAGCAGTTTCTGTTCATCTTTGGCCAGCTCTTCGATGGGTTCGGGGAGGGCATCGATCAGCTCAGCAGCGCGTTCGTAGCTGCGGTAACGGCCAATCTGAGCGCCGTCGATTTCCAGCAACTCGGCGGTCTGGCGCAGGATGCGGGCGACTTCGCGGTTTTCCATGCTGCGATTATAGTGCGGCGGGGTCGCGGCGGGTAGCCGGCGTCCGGGTGCACGCCGGCAGAAAACACGAAGCCACCCGGGCAGTGCGGGCGGCTTCGTGAGAAGCGAGGAATGTGCGGGGAGTTAACCGATCTTGACCACGTTGGCAGCCTGCGGACCCTTCTGCCCTTGCACGATTTCGAACTCCACGGTGTCGCCTTCCTGGAGGGACTTGTAGCCATCCCCGACGATGGCCGAGTAATGCACGAAGACGTCGGCTCCTCCCTCACGACCGATGAAGCCGTACCCCTTCGCGTTGTTGAACCACTTGACTTGACCTGTGACTTTCAACTTCACTCCTCCTTGCGCAAGCGGTATCGTGTTGCAGGCTGCCCGTAGCACTCTGCCGAGCGACGGAGGCCCAGGCGCTGACAACCGGCCGGAGTCTATTCACGCCTGCCCGCCATGTCAAGAGAGCATCACCCGCTGGTAACCCCGTCCAATTGAATGAATTAGCTGATGATATACATCCGTGGGTGAGGGTTCGAGCGGGCCAGGTACCGCGCATAGAAGAGCAGGGCGGCGACGGATTTCGCGTCCCGGAGCGTGCCGCGGTGGATCATCCGTTCGAGTGCCACCAGGGTGAACTTCCGTGTCTGGATGCGCTCGTCGGCTTCGGGACGGGCACGGCCTGGCTGCAGTCCGGTGGCCAGATACACCAGCATCCGCTCAGAGACGAAGCCCGGGGTTGGGAACAGGTCGAGCAGCTTGCGCAGACGCCGGGCCGAATAACCGGTCTCTTCGAGCAGCTCCCGGCGCGCCGCCCGCAACGGCGGCTCGCCCGGGTCGATGCGTCCGGCCACCAGCTCCCAAAGAAATCGGCCCACAGCATGCCGGTACTGGCGCACCAGCAGAATGCGACCATCCGGGAAGAGGGGCAGCAGCACGACCGAACCGCTGTGCGTAACGACGTCCCGGGTGACTTCGATCCCGCCCGGTTCGATCACGCGGTCGCGTCGCACGCCGAACACCGGTCCGCGGTACAGAATCCGCGAGCTGAGCAGCCGCGCTTTGGTCAAGGTCCGCACCGGATGCGTCGCGCCATTCTACCCGAAGAAGGCCCGGTCCGGACGGGCGCCTGCGGGTTGATTGTCCCACGGGCAGTTTCCTATACTCGGCGGTGGCCGCGTGCCGGAGCCGGCTACGAGCATGCCGATCAATACTCTGATTGTGGACGACGAAAAACCAGCCCGCGACGAGTTGGCGTTCCTGTTGAAATCCTTCCCGGAAATCAACCTGGTGGGGCAGGGCAGAAACGGGCTGGAAGCCGTCGCCCTGATCAAAGAACACCAGCCTGACCTGGTTTTTCTGGATGTGCAGATGCCCGGGTTGAACGGCTTCGGCGTGATCAAAAAGCTCGTGGAACGCAAACTGAAGGTGCCCCAGATTGTCTTTGCCACCGCCTACGACAACTACGCAGTGCAGGCTTTCGAAGTCCACGCCGTGGACTATGTGCTGAAGCCGTTCGACAAGGCCCGCGTGGCCCGTGCCATCCAGCGCGCCAAGAAGCTGATCGAAGCCGACGCCTCTCCGATCGAGCGGCTGGAAAACGTCATCCACCAGCTCAGTGCACAGGCCCGGCCGGCAGCCCCGCCAGTTAAACTGGTGGTGCGCACACAAAATCGCATGCTGCTGCTGGATGCGCATCAGATGGTCTTTGCCCGGATCGAAGATGGCGTCATCACCATCTTCACGCCGGAATTCGAGGGCACCTCGAACTACCGCACGCTGGAGGAACTGCAATCCCAACTCGACCCGGAAATATTCTGGCGCGCGCACCGCTCCTACCTGGTGAACATCAACCAGATCAAAGAAGTCGTGCCCTGGTTTAAGTCCACGTTCCTGCTGCGCATGGCGGACCGGAAGCAGAGCGAAGTGCCCGTCTCGCGCGCACAGACCCGGCGCTTGCGGGAACTGCTCAAACTCTGACCGGAGACGGACCGGTTCTCCTTCCGGAGACACTTTTTCCTCTGGCCGAGCCGGGTCGTGGCTGCAGGCTTTGTGCCGGCTCGGGTTGTGCTACACTGCCGCGTTGCGCGAGCGATGGATTTTTCACTCACCGACGATCAGCGCCTGATCCGCGACACAGTGCGCAATTTCATGGAAACGGAGCTGCGCCCGCTGGTGCGGGAAAACGACCGCGAGGCGCGTTTCCCCGAAGCCCAGGTGCGCAAGCTCGGAGAAATGGGCTTCTGCGGCATGCTGGTGCCGGAGCAGTGGGGCGGCTCCGGAGCCGATACGGTCAGCTATGCGATCATGCTCGAAGAAGTCGCCCGGGTCTGCGCCGCCACGGCCGTCACGCTCAGCGTGACGAATTCCGTTGTGGCGGTGCCGCTGTATCGCCACGGCACCGAAGCCCAGCGTCTCAAATATCTGCCCCGGCTGGCCCGCGGCGAAATCCTGGGCGCATTCTGCCTGACGGAACCGGCGGCCGGCTCCGACGCCGCCGGCATCCAGAGTCGCGCCGAGCGTCGAGGCGACGAATACCTGCTGACGGGCACAAAAACCTGGGTCACCAACGCCGGACATGCCGGGCTTTATCTCGTGTTCGCCAAAACGGACCCGCAAGCCGGTGCCCGCGGCGTCTCCGCCTTTCTGGTCGAGCCGACCTTCCCCGGGTTTCGCATCAGTCGCTACGAAGATAAAATGGGCCTGCGCGCTTCCCACTCGGCAGAGGTCGTGCTGCAGGATTGTCGCGTGCCCGCGGAAAACCGCCTGGGAGAAGAAGGGCAGGGCTTGAAAATCGCGCTGGAGGCCCTCGATGGCGGACGCGTGGGCATTGCAGCGCAGGCCGTGGGCATTGCCCAGGGAGCGCTGGAAGCGGCGGTTGCCTACGCAAAGCAGCGGCGCGCGTTCGGCAGGCCCATTGCCGAATTCCAGGCCATCCAGTGGATGTTGGCCGATATGCAGACGGAAATCGAAGCCGCGCGGGCGCTGACCTACTACGCTGCCTGGCTGCGGGATTCCGGTGCCGGCAAGCACGGGCCGGCCGCTTCGCGCGCCAAACTGTATGCCGGGGAAATGGTGAATCGTGTCGTCTACCGGGCCGTGCAGATTCACGGCAGCCAGGGGTATTCACGCGAAAGCGATGTCGAGCGCATGTATCGTGACGCCCGCGTGCTCTCCATCTATGAGGGCACCAGTGAAATCCAGCGGCTGGTTATCGCCCGCGACCTGCTCGGGTTGAGGTGAGCCGCACCATGCCTTCCAAACGCAAACGGGTGCTGAGCGGCATGCGGCCCACCGGTCGGCTGCACATCGGCCATTACTTCGGCGCACTCGAGAACTGGCTGAAGTTGCAGGAGCAGTACGACTGTTACTACTTCGTGGCCGACTGGCACGCCTTGACCACCGACTATGCCGATACTTCGCTGGTTGCCCAGAATCGCATCGAAATCGCGACCGACTGGCTGGCTGCGGGACTCGACCCGGAAAAGTGCACGATGTTCGTGCAGTCCTGGGTGCCTGAACACGCCGAACTGCACCTGCTGCTTTCGATGGTGACGCCGCTGGGCTGGCTGGAACGCGTGCCGACCTACAAAGAACAGCTCGAACAGATCCAGGACAAAGACCTGCACACCTACGGGTTTCTCGGCTACCCGCTGCTGCAAACCGCCGACATCGTCATCTACGATGCCGACTTTGTGCCCGTCGGCGAAGACCAGGTGCCGCACGTGGAGCTGGCGCGCGAAATCGTTCGCCGGTTCAATGCCGCGTACGGACGGGTGCGCTGGCAGAAGCTCTCCGCCCGGAAGCGGGAAGCGCTGTTCGGTTCGCTGCGGGATTCCTCGAGCGCGCCCCGCAGCCCCGAGGAGCTGCACGCCTGGCTGCGCAGCCTGTCGCTCGAAGAACGGCTCTCCCGCCTGGCCAACGCGAATGTCTCCGTGCAGCCTGTTCTGGTGGAACCGGATGTCCTGCTCACGGAAGTGCCGCGGCTGCCGGGGACCGACGGGCGCAAGATGTCGAAAAGCTACAACAATGTGATCTGGCTGAGCGAGCCGGACAGCTCCATCCGCGAAAAAGTTCGCGGGATGATGACCGACCCGCAGCGCGTCCGCCGCAGCGACCCGGGACGTCCCGAGGTCTGTCCGGTGTTCGCCTGGCACAAACTGTTCTCCTCACCCGAAACGATTGCCTGGGCGGACCGCGAATGCCGCGTTGCCGGCATCGGCTGCGTGGACTGCAAAAATACCATGGTCGAAGGCTTGATCCGCTGGATTGCCCCGATCCGTGAGCGACGACAGCAGTACGAAGCGCAGCCGGAACGAGTCCTCGAGATTCTGGAAGAAGGTTCCCGAAAAGCGCGAAAGGTGGCGCGGAAAACCATGCGGCGCGTCCGGGAAGCTGTGTTCGGCACCGAAGCCAAGAAAGTCGCGATTGCTCCGCGGTCCGGCGCCGCCACGCCTTCGGGATGATGCATTGGGGTCCCGTCTCGTTCCGCCGCCCGCGCCGGAGTGACCTCTGAAGCGATTGGCGTTACACACGGGAGGCTGACGGCAGACAGCAGTTCGCAGTACACTAACGGGCGGAAACGGGACTCCCGAAGACAATGGCTGAACCGCAACCGTACAAAGTCCAACTGGAGATTTACGAAGGGCCGCTGGACCTGCTGCTCGATCTGATCCGCAAGCAGGAGATGGATATCCACAACATTCCCATCTCGAAAATCACCAGCCAGTATCTGGAGTACCTGCACAGGCTCGAACAGCTCGACATCGACGTTTCGGCCGAATTCATCTACATGGCGGCCACCCTGATCTACATCAAGTCGAAAATGCTGCTGCCGGCCGACCCGCTCGCGCCACCCGAAGAACAGGAAGATCCGCGGCAGGAGCTGGTGCATCGTCTGCTCGAACACGAAAAATTCAAGACTGCGGCACAGATGCTGCGCGAGCGCCAGCAGCTGGAAGCGCACGTGTGGTCGAAACCCGATCGCACCCTGTACGAGGGCGACGCCGCCGAAGGGGAGCTGGTGGTCTCGCTGGTTGACCTGGTCAAAGTCTTTCAACAGGTGCTGGAACGGCGTCGCCAGGTGGCCCGCATCGAACTGGAGCACGAACCGTTCACGGTCGCCCAGATGATGGCGCAACTGCGCGCGCGGCTTCTGGCGGCCGACGACGCATTGCCGCTCGAAGAATTTTTCGAAAGCTGCCCTTCGCGTCAGGCCATGATCGTCGCCTTTCTGGCTGTTCTGGAGATGGTGCGGCTGCAGGCGGTGCTGGTGGTGCAGGAAGCACTGTTCGGCAGGATTCTGCTGCGGAAGCACAAGATGTTCGATACTGTATTTGCGGCGGAGGACGCCTGGGCCCAAGTGGATCAGCAATACCAGTGACCATGGAACGCACTGAACTGAAAGCGGCCATCGAAGCCATCATCTACGCGGCCGACGAGCCGGCGACACTGGAATCCATCGCGCAGGCCTGTCAGGTCGAAAAGGCCGAGGCGCGCGCCGTGATCGAAGAACTGATCGCGGCGACAGCCGCAGAAGACCGCGGTGTGGAAATTCGCAAAGTGGCCGGCGGTTATCGCCTCTACACGAAGCCGCAGCACCACGAGGTCGTGCGCCGCTTCATCAAGAGCCTTCAGCCGCCGGTGCGGCTCACGATGCCCGCGCTCGAAACCCTGGCCGTGATTGCGTACAAACAGCCGATCACGCTGCCCGAGATCAACGAAATCCGCGGAGTGAACTGCGCCGGGGTGGTCCAGACGCTGCTGGAAAAACGGCTGATCACCACGGCTGGACGCAAGCCAGTGCTTGGACGGCCGATCCTGTACCGTACTTCCCGGGAATTCTTGATTCGCTTCGGGCTGTCCGACCTGGACGACCTGCCCAGCCTGAAGGAGTTCGAGCAACTGGCCCGCGAAGCGCTGGGCACCGAAGAGGGCGTGGCACCGGTAGAACCAGTGTCCGACGAACCTGCGCAGCCGGTGGCACTCGGCGCCGAATCCCGCGAAGGTGTCTCCGCCGGCGCGGCCGCAGAGCAGAACTCCGAAACAACTTCCTGAGGTGAAACCGGGCCGCCGGGCAACCGCCTGATCCCCATGCAGGAACGTCTGCAAAAAATCATTGCGCGTGCCGGCATCGCCTCCCGTCGCCAGGCCGAACAACTGATCCTCGCTGGCCAGGTAACGGTGAATGGCCGCGTGGTGAACGAACTGGGCGCCAAAGCGGATCCCGAACGGGACCACATCCGGGTGGGGGGCCGACTGCTCCGACCGCAGACCCGGCGTCTGTACCTGGTGCTGCACAAGCCGGCCGGTTGTGTGACGACCCTGCATGACCCACAGGGCCGTCGCACCATCGCCGACCTGCTGCGCGGAGTCGCCGGGCGCGTCTTTCCGATCGGAAGATTGGAATATCACGCCTCCGGACTGCTCCTTCTGACCAACGACGGAGAGCTGGCCAATCGCGTCTTGAAAGCTTCTCACCGGCTCCCGCAGACCTACTGGCTGAAGGTGAAGGGCGCGCTGAGTGCCGATGAGCTCGCGCAGATTGCCCGACGCGGCGGTGTGCAGCTTCGTCTGCTCCGTCGCCGTCAGGGTGACCGCAGTGCGCGCGGGGCCAATCCGTGGTATGAAGTTTCCATGACTGAGCCGCGGCGCGACACCCTGCGCCGCCTGCTCGCCCGCCTCGGGCACCCCGTCGAAAAGGTGAAGCGCACGAAACTGGATGGAATTGCGCTTGCGTCTTTGCCGCCGGGCCGGTATCGTTCGCTTTCCCGGCAGGAGCTCGAGGCGCTCGAGCGCGCCTGCGCGCCGCACCCGGAGCCGCCGCAAAGGCACGACCTGTCGCCGCAGAGGACACAGAACGGATGAACCGTTCCATCGTCGAACTTGTTCCTCCGCGTATCCGCCAGATCGAACCCTATCAGCCGGGGCTTCCCGTGGAAGAAGTAGAACGCCGGCTGAATCTTCGCGCCATCAAACTGGCTTCCAATGAAAATCCCCTGGGCCCTTCGCCGAAGGCGGTGGAAGCGGCCCGTGCGGCACTGGCCGAAGCCAACCGCTATCCCGACGGGGGAGGCTACTATCTGCGGCAGGAGTTGGCTGCGCGGCTGGGCGTGTCCATGGACAACGTCATTCTGGGTGCCGGTTCGACCGATTTAATTGACATCGTTGCCCGCACCCTGCTCAGTCCTGCAGATGCTGCCGTCACCTCCGCCGGTTCCTTTCCCATGTATTCCATTGCCGTGCGCAGCATCGGTGCGCAGCTGATCACCCGTCCGTTGCGCGACTACACCTTCGATTTACCGGCTCTGCTCGAAGCGGTCACAGCCAGCACCAAGCTGGTTTTTTTGGCGAATCCGAACAATCCCACCGGAACTCTGTTCACGGCCGCTGCGCTGGAACACTTTCTGCAGGAGCTCGAAAAACTCTCTCCGGCCGTAGTCGTGCTTGACGAAGCCTATTTTGAGTACGTGCAGGTGCCAGACTACTCTCGCTCGCTCGAGCTGGTGCGCAGCGGCGCCAACCTGCTCGTGCTGCGCACATTTTCCAAAGTGCACGGACTGGCTGGCCTGCGCATCGGCTACGGCATCGGTCCGGCGCCGCTGCTCGCGGAGATGAACAAGGTTCGTTCGCCCTTCAACACTTCCAATGTGGCTCAGGCCGCCGCCCGGGCCGCGCTCAACGATGCAGAGCATCTGCGCCGCTCGGTCGAAATCAATCGCCAGGGGTTACAGCAGTTGGAAGAGGGATTTCGTCAGCTGGGCCTGCGCCCGGTACCCTCAGTGGCCAATTTCGTCCTGGTCGAACTGGGTCGCGCGGCCGCACCGGTGGCCGACGCGCTGCTGCGCGAAGGCGTGATCGTTCGCCCCATGGGCTGGATGGGATTCCCGCAGGCCATTCGCGTCAGTGTAGGCACTGCGGAAGAAAATCGGAAAATGCTCGCCGCGCTGGACCGCGTGCTCAGCCGCGACGGCGAAACCGGGAGGAACGCATGAGTTATCGCCGCGATATTCCGCCGACACCGACCACCTCGGTGCGGGGACAGGAAGATGCCGTCACGGAGCTGCTCCGTCAGGCGCGCGTCATTGCTGTGGTGGGGCTTTCCAGTCGTCGCTTCCGTCCCAGCTACGGTGTGGCGCAGTACCTGCAGGCCGCCGGATACCGCATCGTTCCGGTCAACCCGAATGAAACCGAAGTGCTCGGCGAACGCGCCTACGCGCGGCTGGAAGAAATTCCGTTCCCGGTGGACATCGTGGATATCTTTCGCCGCTCCGAATTCGTGCCGGAGATTGTGGCCAGCGCCATCCGCATCGGCGCCCGCGCCGTCTGGATGCAGGAAGGCATTCTGCATCCGGAAGCAGCGGAAATCGCCCGGCGGGCCGGCCTGCGCGTGGTCATGAACGCCTGTATCCTGAAGGAGCATGTCCGGCGCTTCCGGCTCGCCGCCGACTGAACCGGTCACTGCAGCGCATAGACCAGCAGGTGCTGGCTGCCCGGCTGCAGCACGGCCAGCCAGCGGCCGTCCGGAGAGAGTTCCGCGTCGCGGAAGCTCAGTCCGTGCAGCACGGGTTCCACCTCACCGCCCGGCAACCGCACCCAGTGCAGGCTCCCGGAACGATTTTCCACGGCACGGTGCAGCAGCAGGCGCGACTCATCCGGTGCCCACTGGTAGCGGCCGTAGGCCATCCGCAGGCGAGTCGTTTCCATCGGCCCGTCCAGCCGGCGGATTTCCAGGGTATCCGCATCGCGGAAATACGCCACCTTTTCTCCGCTGGGGGACACGGTCAAGTGCCCGAAAAATCCTTCGAGTTCGGCAAGCACCTGACGCGTTTGCCGCTCCAGGTCCAGTCGCACCAGCCGGGGCCGCTCGCGCAATTCCACATCCCGTTCAATGGCCACGGCCAAATTCTGGCGCGCAATCCAAGCAACCGCAGCAAAGGTGCTCTGAG
Source organism: Terriglobia bacterium (assembly GCA_023512135.1). Taxonomy (GTDB): domain Bacteria; phylum Acidobacteriota; class Terriglobia; order Acidiferrales; family UBA7541; genus DSGC01. Next base: position 76,163 of record JAIMAG010000002.1, read on the forward strand.
AGAATAGCTGCCGACCGCGCCCGGCCACCGGCCGCACCGTGTGCAGCGAAAAAAGCAGTCGCGGGGAAACCACCTCCGTCAGATAGCCTACGGTGACGCCGTCGCCGAGCCAGGCGGCACCGAGGGCCTGCGGAATTACACTGTCGCCGCCTTGTATTTTGATCTCCCTGCCGTTTTCATCCAGCAGCAGGGTCATCCACTCTTCTCGCGTGTTGCCGCGTTCGTCCACCATCTGCCGCGTGTCGAGCTCGGCGGTCAGCCGGTGTCCGTCGGGCGACCAGCGCAGACCTCGCACGGTGTAGCTGAACGGGATTCGGGTGCTGACGATCTTTTCGCCGTTGACGATGCGCCGGCGCTTGCCCTCGGCGAGCGAAAGCAGCCAGATATCGTCCCGTTGCATTTCCAGCCGCTGCTGGCGGACCACGCGGCGCACGGCGAAGGCCAGCCGCACGCTGTCCGGTGCCCAGCTCAGGGCCACGCATTCCTCTTCGATGCGCTGTGTCGGCGTATTGGCGTCGGTGCGCTGGGCCGGGCTGTGCTGGCCGGACAGACCAAGCAGCAGGGCAAGCAGCAGCCCGGCGAAGCCTGTGCGCCGGCAATGCTCTCGATTCTGCATCGCTTTCCCTGGACGCGGCAGCGGCGGGGTTTATCCCGAGTCCGGTTTGAACTGCCGGCTGCGAATTCGACGAATCTCCTCCAGACGCTGGCGCAGTCGCGCCTCGAAACCCTGGTCGGTCGGCCGGTAATACTGTCGCCCGCGCAGCGATTCGGGCAGACAGGGCATGTCGGTGATCTTTTCCTCCGTGTCGTGCGCGTACTGATAGCCCCGTCCGTAGCCGAGCTGCTGCATGAGACGCGTGACCGGATTGCGCAGATGCAGCGGCACGGGCTCGGCAATCGTCTGCTGGAGGTCCCGTTGCACCTGCTGATAGCCGGTGTACAGCGCATTCGATTTCGGCGCCAGCGCCAGGTACACGGCAGCTTCCGCCAGCGCCAGGTTCCCCTCGGGCATCCCCACGAAATCGGCTGCCTGCATGGCTGCGACCGCAATCGGCAGCGCCTGCGGGTCGGCCAGGCCAACGTCTTCGCTGGCGATGCGCACCAGACGCCGCGCAATGTAGCGAAGGTCTTCACCGGATTCCAGCATGCGTGCCAGCCAGTAGAGCGCGGCGTCGGGGTCGGAGTTGCGCACGGATTTGTGCAGTGCGGAGATCAAATTGTAGTGTTCTTCGCCGGCCTTGTCGTAGGGCAGCAGCCGGCGCTGGAGCACCTCTTCGAGCACCGCCAAGGTGAGCACGTGTCGGCCGGTCGAATCCGGCGTCGTTCCCATCACCATCGCTTCGAGCGTGTTCAGGGCGGCGCGCGCGTCGCCGTTGGCCACCCGGGCAATCCGCTCGAGCACCGCCGGATCGACTTCGATGGCCATGCCGCCCAGTCCACGGTCGGGGTCGGCGAGCGCCCGCTGCAACAGCAGCACGATCTGTTCGGGTTCGAGCGGTTTCAGCACATAGACGCGGGTGCGCGAAAGCAGTGGCCCAATCACCTCAAACGAGGGGTTCTCGGTGGTCGCGCCAATCAGGATGATGCTGCCGCGTTCGACGTGGGGCAGAAAGGCGTCCTGCTGTGCTTTGTTGAAGCGGTGGACTTCGTCCACAAACAGGATCGTGCGTCGACCGCGCTGCCGCAACCGCTCCGCATCGGCCATCACCTGTTTGATTTCCCGGATTCCACTGAGCACTGCGCTGAACGGAATGAACTCGCTGCGGGTGAGACGCGCGATGATCTGGGCCAGGGTCGTTTTGCCACAGCCGGGCGGCCCCCAGAGAATCATCGAGCCGATGCGATCCTGTTCGATTTGCGTGCGCAGGGGTTTGCCCGGGGCGAGCAGATGCTCCTGGCCCAGCACCTCGTCCAGCGTCCGCGGACGCATCCGCTCGGCCAGCGGCTGGGTGCCTCGCGCTGCGAGGGACGGCTCAGCGTTGCGGAACAGACTCATGCCGGCTCTCCTGCCCGTTGCCGGGCAGCTTCATAGAGGAGGATGGCCGCGGCCACCGCAGCATTCAATGACTCCACCGGGCCGCCGGTCAGGGGGATGTGCACCAGGGCATCGGCGGCGCGTTCGACCTCTGCCGGCAAACCTGCGCCTTCGTTTCCCACCAGCAGGGCCAGCGGTGCGCGAAAATTCAGCGCGGCCGGTGCCACGCCGTGCACAGCCGAAGCGGCCACAATCTGAATCCGCGAGATACGAAACTGGGCCAGCAGCGTGGGCAGGGACGTTCCGACCAGCAGCGGCATCCGCAGCGCAGAGCCCGCCGAAGCCCGCAGCGCTTTCGGTGCCAACGGATGGGCCGAGTTCTGCTCACCCAGGCGTGCGGCCACCACCCCGGTGGCCCCCAGCGCTTCCGCCGTGCGAATCATTGTGCCTACGTTCCCCGGGTCCTGCACGCCGGCCAGCACCAGCACGAGCGGCTGCGGCCCGCGCAGCAGATCTTCGAACTGCCAGGCGCGCGGGCGCACCAGTGCCGCAATGCCCTGCGGTGTCTTCGTATCGGCCACCGTAGCGAACAGTTTTTCCGTGGTGCGCAGCAGGCGCACGCCGGGGCCCAGCTGACTCAGCCAGGGACACAGCAGCGGCTCTCCGCGCGGACTCACCAGCACCGCAGCGATCTCCAGGCCGGCGCGAATGGCCTCTTCGACCAGGTGCGGTCCTTCAACGCCGATGTATCCTTCTCGCGTCATCCGCCCCTTCGCCAGAGCCATGCGAAACTGCTTCAGCCAGCGATTCTCGCGACTGGTGACGGTCTCAGCGGGGATCGGCAATGGCGACGCAGAGGCCTGCATAGTCTCAGCCTACCCGGCCAGCCGCCTTCGGGCAAGTCCACGGGATGCGACGGGTCATTCTTCGGCCAGTGCCGCGCGGATCTCGCTTTCGTTCACGACGCCTTCGCGCAAAATGCGCCAGGTTTCGCCGCGCAGCTCGACAATCGTAGACGCCAGCGAAGCCCCGGTATCGCCGGCGTCCAGGATCAAAGGAAGCTGAGCGCCAAGCTGTTTGACCAGTTGCTCTGCGCTGGAACAGGGAGGGAAACCGGAAATGTTGGCACTGGTGCCCGTAATCGGATTGTTGCAGGCCTGAATCACTGCGCAGGCAATCGCCGAGTTCGGCCAGCGCAAGGCCACGCGACCGGTGCCGCCGGTGACCTTCAGCGGAATGCGGTGGGAGGCCTCCACCACCAAGGTGAGCGCACCCGGCCAGAACCGGCGCGCCAGTTTGAAAAACGTGTCGGGCAGCTCACGCGCCAGCACCGCCGCTTCCTCGATCGAGCTGACCAGAATCGGCAGCGCTTTCTTCTCTTCTCGACCTTTGATGCGGTAGACCTGCTGCACGGCCGAGAGGTTGAACGGGTCGGCCGCCAGCGCGTAGAACGTGTCGGTGGGCACGCCGACCACCTGCCCGCTGGAAATCAGATTGGCGGCGTAGCGGACAGCCTGCTCCTCGGGTTCGGAAGAAGAAACCTTCAGGAGTTCAGCCGGCAAAGCACCCTCACTGGTGCGCGCTCCCGACGCGGCAGGGAACGAGCCGACCGCTCACGGTGTCCCGTTCACGGTGAACCGTCCGGCCCGAGCCGGATTCGTTCGCGGCAAGCTACCACAACCGCCGAGCGCGGCGCAAGCGACTCAGCCGGGTCCGGGCGGCACCAGCTTGCCCAGCACCACGGCCCGTCGCGCCCCGGTAGCTCTGGGCAGGTTGGTCGCCCGACCGTGGTAGCTTTCGTAGGCCAGAACTGCGAAGGCAAACGCTTCCTTGGCGTCCTCCGGCATTCCCAGTTCGGCGGAACGCAGCAGTCGTACCGTGCGTCCCTGGCGCGTGGTCAGTCCGGCCGCCAGTTGCGCCAGAATGAGCGGGTTGTGGACACCGCCGCCGGAAACGATGAAATCGACCGGCTCGTGCCGTCCCAGCAGGGGTTCGGCCCAGCGACGCCAGGCATCCAGAATGGAAATTGGCGTCAGCAGCGTGGCCGTGCGCACCAGGTCTTCGCTGCGCGCACGATTCCGCCGCCCCCAGGCCAGAATTTTTTCTACGAACGCGGTGCCGAACTGTTCCCGGCCAGCGCTTTTGGGTGGCGGCTGGAGGAAGAAGGGGTGTCGCAGCAGTTCCGCCAGCAGGTCCGGCAGCAGCTTGCCGCGCTGCGCCAGCCGTGCGTTCCGGTCGAACGCTTGGCGGCCGCGCGTAAGCCTGCGCACCAGCGTGTCCACCACCATGTTGCCGGGACCGGTATCGAAGGCAAGCACATCCTCGGCCCGTGCCCCGGCGCGGAGGACGGTGAAGTTGGCGATGCCGCCGATGTTCAGCACTACGCGTGCCCGCCGCGGGTGGCGGTAGCAGAGAAAGTCGACAAACGGCACCAGCGGTGCGCCCTGGCCGCCGGCTGCCAAGTCCGTCGGCCGGAAGTCGGCAATCACGGGGATGCCGGTGCGGACGGCAATCACGGCCGGCTCGGCAATCTGCAGCGTGGCGCGCACCGGCGTGCCCAGCACACGGGCTGGCGCGCCCTGGTGGTAGATGGTCTGCCCGTGCGAGCCGATCAGGTGAACTTGCTTGGGCGAGATGCGAAAGCGCCGCAGTGCGCGCAGGGCCGCGCGCGCGAACAGTTCTCCGAGCAGAAAGTTCAACTGGCTGACTTCAGCTGTCGTGGTCGCGCCGCCGCTGGCCAGGCGCAGCACGGCGCTGCGCACTTCGGCCGGGTAGGGTACAGTCAGAAACTGTTCCAGCCGCGTGCGGAGACGGGGTGGTCGGCCGGCAATGCGCACCAGTGCGACGTCGATGCCATCGGCCGACGTGCCGGAAATCAACCCGAGGACACGCATCGGCCGGTTTTCGCGGATCGCCACGGGCACACTCTACTGCAGAGTAGCCCAAGAGGGAACCCATCAATCCGTTCAGCGCTCGATCTGTTTTTTCAGCCGTGCCAGCAGGTTCAGGGCCTCGAGCGGGGTCAGGTTTTCCAGGTCAACAGTGCGGAGCGCATCCAGCACTTCGCGGTCGAGCGGCGTGAACAGCGCTGGCTGCGCAGGCGTTGCCGGAACGGCTGCCGGGGCGAGGGTTTCGCTCAGCCGATGTTCGCTCTGCTCGTGCTGACGCAGGATTTCGCGGGCACGTTCGATGACACTGCGCGGCAATCCCGCCAGCCGTGCCACTTCGATCCCGTAGCTTTTGTCGGCCGGCCCGGGCTCGACCTGTCGCAAGAAGACGATGTCACTGCCCGCTTCGCGCACGGAGACGTGCACGTTGCGCACGCCGGGCAGCAACTGTTCCAGCTCGGTCAGTTCGTGGTAGTGCGTGGCGAACAGGGTCCAGGGCCGCGCTTGCGTCGCCAGAAACTCCACCACAGCCCAGGCAAGCGAAAGCCCGTCGAACGTGGCGGTGCCCCGCCCGACTTCATCGAGCAGCACCAGGCTGTGCGGCGTGGCTAGGTTCAGGATGGCAGCGACCTCGCTCATCTCCACCAGGAATGTGGAGCGGCCGCGCGCCAGATTGTCTGAAGCGCCGATGCGCGTGAAGATGCGGTCCACGATGGGCAGGCGCGCCTCTCGTGCGGGCACAAATGAGCCCATCTGCGCCAGAATGACAATCAGCGCCGCCTGCCGCAGATAGGTAGACTTGCCCCCCATGTTCGGTCCGGTGACCAGCAGAATCCTGTGTGTTTGACTGTTCAGGTACAGGTCGTTCGGGACAAACCGTTCGCCGCGCTGTTCCACCAGGCGCTCCATCACCGGGTGGCGGCCGCCGACAATCAGCAGTTCCTCGGCTTCGGTCCACTGCGGTCGCACGTATCCCCGCGCTGCAGCCAGATGCGCAAAGCAGGCCAGTACGTCCAGCTCGGCCACCGCCGCAGCCGCCTGTCGCAGCCGCGGTGCCTGCTGGGCCACCCAGGCGCGGAGCTCGCCGAACAGGCGGCGTTCGATCTCCAGGATGCGTTCCTCGGCGGTCAGCACTTTGCGTTCGTATTCTTTCAGTTCGGGTGTGGTGAAGCGTTCGGCGTTGGCCAGTGTTTGTTTGCGTTCGTACTCGGGAGGAACCAGGTGCAGGTTCGGCTTGGAGACCTCAAGGTAGTACCCGAACACCTGGTTGAAGCGCACTTTGAGCGAGGCGATACCGGTGCGCTGGCGTTCACGTTGCTCCATGGCGGCAATCGTGGCGTGGCTCTGGCGGGAGAGCTGGCGCAGTGCATCGAGCTCGGCGTCGTAGCCCTCGCGGATGATCCCCGGCTCAGAGCTGAGTGCGGGCGGGTTGTCGGCAATTGCCCGGCGGATGCGATCACCGATTTCGGCCAGGCCACCGACTTGCGGATCGAGCGCCGCGCGCAGAGCCTGCAGGCGGGCGCTGTCTGCGGTGCGGAGCTGTTCGTGCAGCACGGGGAGTCGCGCCAGCGAATGGCCCAGCGCAGCGAGTTCCCGCGGCGAAGCCACGCCCAGCGTGATGCGGCCGGTAAGTCGCTCCAGATCGAGCACGCCATCGAGTGTTCGGCGCAGCTCTTCCCGCAGCACGGCATTGCCGTGGAGCGCCGCTACGGCATCGAGCCGGGCTTCGATCTCCTCTCGGTCTACCAGGGGCCGCAGAATCCAGGCGCGCAGCAACCGTCCACCCATACTGGTTCGTGTCTCGTCCAGCGCGGCCAGCAGCGTGGCGTCGCGCTCTTCGGGGAAAATCGGGGCGACCAGCTCCAGGTTGCGCACGGTAGTCTGGTCGAGCACAAGGGCTTCGGCCTGCTCGTAGAACCGGATGCGATCCAGGTGCGCCAGTGCCGATGTGGCCGGGGTGTGCTCAGCGCTGACTGCTGAGGTTTCGCGCAGGTAATGGAGCAAGGCGCCGGCGGCCGCGGTGGCTTGCGGATGGCCCTCCAGGCCGAAGCCGGAAAGCACGGCCACGCCAAACTGCTCTCGCAGCAGCCGGCTGGCGTAGTCCGGGGCGAAGACCCACTCCTCGAGTCGCGTAATCGTGGTGTGGAGGCCATCGAGTTCCAGGCGCGCGTGCGCGAACAGGTGCGTCGGCTGCGCCAGGAGCAGCTCCCGGGGAGCCAGCACGCCCAGTTCATCCCGGAGTTTGACCAGGGCCTGAGGTCCGGAAAATTCCGTGGCGCGGAACTCGCCGGTGGAAACATCCACGTAGGCCAGCCCGAACGTCGCGTCGGCACGCGCGGAGGGGCTAGCCGTGCCCGCCACTGCAGCCAGAAAGTTGTTTTCGCGCGCTTCGAGTACGAGCGTTTCCGTCGCTGTGCCTGGCGTAATCACCCGCACGACATCGCGCCGCACCAGCTTCTTGCTCTTCGAAGGTTCTTCCAGTTGTTCGCAGACGGCCACTTTGTGCCCGGCGCGGAGCAAGCGAGCGATGTAGTTCTCCGCGGCATGGTAGGGAACGCCGCACATGGGCACGGGCTGGCCGCGTTCGCGATGGCGTGCGGTGAGCGTGATCTGCAGTTCGCGCGCGGCTACGACGGCATCTTCATAGAAGAGCTCGTAGAAGTCCCCCAGGCGGAACAGCAGCAACGCATGCGGATACTGTTTTTTGATCGCGTGATACTGCCGCAGCAGCGGCGTGGACGGCTCGGTCATGGAGGTTTCCGCGCGTACTCAGCAGAGTTTATAACCCTGTGGCCGGCAACTGTCGAGCGTCACCCGTTCCGGGCCGGCGAGGCCTGCGCGTTTCGGTGGCAGGGCTCGGCGGAGCCGCGTATACTGCTCCAGCCGTGCGCACAGAACACCACCGGGAAACGGAAGTCAAGCTGCGGATTGCCAGTCTGCCTGCGTTGCGCCGGCGGCTGCGCGCGCTGGGTGCCCGGCCCGAAGGGCGCGTACATGAATTCAACACCCTGTTCGATACGCCTGACCGCGTGCTGGCCCGACGCGGGGAACTGGTGCGCCTGCGCATCACCACCGACTCCCGCCGTCGCCGCCGGGCTCTGCTGACCTTCAAAGGGCCCGGCGGGGCGCGCGGCCCATACAAAGTCCGCGAGGAATTCGAGCAAGAAGTGGTCGACCCGGAACTGTTTCGCTCTGCGCTCGCCGCTCTCCGGTTGCAGCCGTTCTTCCAGTACGAAAAGTTCCGCACGACGTTTCGCCTGCCGAACCTGTCCGATGTGCTCGTCGAAGTGGACGAAACGCCCATTGGCAATTTCATCGAGCTGGAAGGGACACCGGCAGCCATCGACCGCGCAGCCGAGCGCCTGGGGTACTCCCGCAGCGAGTATCTGCGGGAGAGCTATCTGGAGCTGTATCTGGAAGACTGCCGACAGCGCCGGCGCGCGCCTTCGGACATGCTGTTTGTCCGGCGCCCGTCTCGCCGTCGTAGCCGCCGATAGCGCCGTGCCGGGCGGTGTGCCGTCCCGGTCGCTGGCTGCCATCTTTGCTTGACAAAGCGTGGCCCGCCATTTAACTACCTGAAAAGCGCTGCTCGCGCGGCGATGGAAGAAAGCGATGCTGCATGCCACGGAAATCCTGGGCGCGGAAGTCTACGACGTGCAGGGCCACTTTGTCGGCCGGGTCCGAGAAATGTTCATCGAGCCCGCCGAGCAGCCGAATCGAATCGCTCGCCTGCTGCTGGGCCGGGGAAAGTATCGGCCGCTGGTGGCGCGCTACGATCAGGTGGCGTTCGTTGCCCCCGGCACCATCCGGTTGAACGTGGAAGAGCAACGGCTGGAACCCTTCCGACCAAACGAAGCCTGGCTGGCCGTACGGAAGGATTTGCTCGACCAGCAGATCATAGACACGAACGGGCGGAAGGTAGTGCGGGTGAATGACCTCGATCTGGCCGAAAATCGCCTGAACGGGACCGTGGAGCTGCGCGTCACCCAGGTCGACGTGGGCCTGCCCGGTGCAGTGCGACGGTTGCTGCAAGGAGTGGTTTCGCCCGGCGTGATTCGCCGCATCCAGGAAAAGCTGCCGCCGAAGACGATCAAGTGGGAATTCGTCAACCTGATCGAACCCGACCCGATGCGGCGGGTGAAGCTGCGCATCAGCATGCAGAAGCTAGCCGAAATGCACCCGGCCGACCTGGCCGACATCATGGAGCAGCTCTCGCCCGTCGAGCGCCAGGCCATCATTGCCTCGCTCGACGAGGAAACCGCTGCGGAAGCCCTGGCCGAACTCGATGAACGCCTGAAAACCCAGGTGGTCGAAAAACTCGGGCCGGAACGCGCCGCCGAAATCCTGGAAGAAATGGAGCCGGACGAAGTCGCCGATCTGCTGGCCGAGTTGCCTCCGGAAACCTCGCAGGAGGTGCTGCGCGAGCTGCCCAGGGCCGAAGCCGAAGAGTTCAGCGAGCTGCTCCAGTTTCCGGAGAACACGGCCGGCGGCATGATGAACACCGAATTTGTTTCGGTGAATGAAAACGCCACGCGCGAGGAAGCCCTCGCCTGGATCCGGCGGGAAGAACCGGATCTGGACCAGCTGGATTCGATTTTTCTGATCAACGCGCAGGGGGTGCTGACGGGTGTCGTGCCCATCGGGCGCTTGCTGCTGGCTCCTCCCGAACAACCTCTGCTCGCATTGCGCATGGAGCCGCTGCTCTCTGTGCCCCCGGATGCCGTGGAGGCCACTGTCTTCGAGCTATTTGACAAGTACAATTTGCGCAGTCTGGCGGTGGTGGACGCCCAGGGTCGTCCGATAGGAGCCATTACGGTAGATGACATCGTGCACCGCCTCTGGAAGCAGTCATGAACTGGCCAAAGCTCATTGAGCGATTGGAGGTGTGGCGTTCGCGCGGCATCCTGCTCGAACATCGCGGCCGGCGCCTGCGCCGTCGGGTGCTCATTTTTCTGGCCATCATCGGCCCGGGTGTCATCACCTCGAATGTGAACAATGAGGCCGGAGGCATCTACAGCTACTCGCTGGCCGGCGCCAAATACGGCTATGCCGTGCTTTGGATGCTGGTGCCGATGTGCATCGCCCTGTTCGTCACCGAAGAGATGTGCGCGCGCATGGGGACGGTCACCGGCAAAGGTCTCTCGGACCTGATTCGCGAAGAGTTCGGCTTTCGCATCACGTTCTTTGTGCTGCTCGCGGTTCTTGTGGTGAATTTCGGCAACGTGCTGGCCGAATTTGCCGGCGTGGCCACGGCGCTGGAGCTGTTCGGCGTCAGCAAATACATCTCGGTGCCGCTGGCGGCGGTGCTGGTCTGGGGACTGGTGGTGCGGGGCACAGCACGCTGGCTGGAGAAAGTTTTTCTGACCATCTGCCTGGTCTATTTTGCCTATGTGTTCTCGGCGTTCCTGGCCGGCCCGGACTGGCCGGCAGCAATTTTGCATTTGCTACCCCCGCCATTGTTGGAGGCCATACCACCGGTGCGTCCACTGGTGACCCCGGCGCCGCTTGAGTCGGGCTACCTGCTGATCTTGGCTGCGCTGATGGGAGCCACCATCGCCCCCTGGCAGCACTTCTACCTGCAATCTGCCGTGGTTGAAAAACGCGTTGGTCCGCGCGAATATCCCCGCGTGCGCACCGATGTGCTGGTCGGTTCGATCAGTGCGGTGGTCATTGTGTTTTTCATCATGGTCTGTACCGCGGCGACGCTGTATGTGAGCGGTCACCGCGAAATCCACAACGCTGCCGATGCCGCCGTGGCGCTGGAGCCGCTGGCCGGGCACTGGGCCAGCGTGCTGTTCGCCATCGGCCTGCTGAACGCTTCGCTCTTCGCGGCCTCCATTTTGCCGCTCTCGACCGCCTACGTCATCTGCGAAGGGCTCGGGTTTGAAAGCGGGTTGGATCACAAATTCCGGGATGCGCCGATTTTCTATTCTCTCTACACCGCACTGATCCTGCTCGGTGCCGCCGTGATTCTGATTCCGGGTGCCCCGCTGGTCCGGATTGCGGTGTGGTCTCAGGTGGCGAACGGCTTTCTGTTGCCCGCCGTTCTGGTGTTCATCCTGATGCTGGCCAACCGTCGCGATCTGATGGGCGAACAGATCAACAGCCGGGGGTTCAATGCGGTCGCCTGGACGACCAGTGCGGCCATGATCGTGCTGACCGTGCTCCTGCTCTACATCAACCTGTTCCGGCCCGATGTTGCAGCCCAGGCGCCCATCCCCTAGCCAGCCGTTGCACCGGGCCGGGGCGTGTGCTAGCTTTATGGCGTAAAGATAACCGGGGCTGCCGACTTGAGCGCACGCGACCTGTTGAAACCTGCCACTCGCGAAGAAGCCCGTCTGCTCGACGAACTGGATCCTGCGCGGCTGCCGCGCCACATCGCGATCATCATGGACGGCAACGGTCGCTGGGCCCAGCGCCGGCACCTGCCGCGGGTCGCCGGGCACCGGGCCGGCGTCCACGCCGCACGCACCGTGATTGAAACCTGCGCTCGGCTGAAAATTCCGGCATTGACCCTGTACGCCTTTTCAGTCGAAAACTGGCGCCGGCCGAAAGCCGAAGTGGATTTTCTGATGCGGTTGCTGCGCGAATACCTGCGCAAAGAATTGCCGGTGATCCACCGGAACAACATCCGGCTGCTGGTGATTGGACGTCCCCAACAGTTGCCGCGGGAAGTCCGCGAGGATGTGGCCATGGCCATGCGCACCACCGCGGCGAATACGGGGATGCAGCTCGTCGTGGCCCTCAACTATGGCGGTCGCACCGAACTGGTGGATGCCTTCAACGCCATCCTGGACCACGTCCGCCACAACGGCATGGACACCTTCCGCGTAGACGAGCAAACTATCGCGCAGCATCTCTACACGGCTGGCCTGCCCGACCCCGACCTGCTGATTCGCACCTCCGGCGAGATGCGCGTGAGCAATTTCCTGCTCTGGCAGATTGCCTACGCGGAGATCTATGTTACCGACACCCTGTGGCCGGACTTTAACCGCGCGCGCCTGCTCGAAGCGCTCGTGGATTTCCAGAAGCGCGAGCGGCGCTACGGCGGACTGAGCCCTTCCGAACCCCGGGAGTTTTCTGAACAGGCTTTGGTCGGCAGGCGCACGCGTGGCTGACAACCGTGCATCCAGTTCTCGGCCCGGCTTCGGCGGAACCCACGCCCGCATTCTGACCGCGGTGCTGCTGATTCCTGTGGTGGTGACCGCCGTGCTCTGGGCGCCGACTGCCCTGGTCACCCTGCTGACCATGGTGGTGTTGTTCCTCTGCCTGGTCGAGTTTTTCTATCTCGCAACCCTGGCCGGGCTGCGCGGCTATCCCCGCTGGACGACGTTCTGTGCTCTGATGCTGGTTCTGGTGCAGTGGGCCGGCGCCAGCGTGGCTGTGCGTTCATTCGGTGGGCAACTGCTGATTGTCCGCGAGCCCGGCTCTCTGCTGGCGCGCTTGGCTGTTCCGGTGGAACTGTTGCTCCTTGTATTTGTCTTTGGCGCGGCTGTGCTCGCGGTACTCTCGCGGCGACCTGTGCGGGAAGCTCCGGGCGCGCTTGGCGTCAGTGCCGCGGCCATGTTGCTGGTTGCCTTGCCCCTGAGCTACGCCGTACGCCTTCACGGTGCCGACCCGCTGGGTCGGAAGCTGCTGTTGTTCGTGCTCGTACTGGTCTGGGCTGGCGATACGCTGGCGTACTTCACCGGACGGCTGATCGGGCGGAGGCCGCTCGCGCCCGTGCTCAGCCCGAAGAAAACCTGGGAAGGTGCAGCGGCCAATCTCGTGGCGGCATTGTTCGTAGCGGCGCTGCTGGCTCGCTGGGTGGGAGTGGAAGTCGTGCAGCTCGCCCTGGTGGCTGCCCTGGCCAATCTGGCTGGCCAGTTGGGCGATTTGGCGGAATCAGCCTACAAGCGCGCGGCCGGCGTAAAAGACTCCGGTGCGCTGCTCCCGGGTCATGGGGGCATGCTCGACCGAGTGGACAGTTTGTTATTTGCGCTCCCGGTGGTCTGGGGCTATCTGTGGATACTCGAGTGGCGCTAGAATGGACAGGAAGCAATCTTTTTGGCAGGCGACACCGGCGGGAGGCAAACCGCGCGTCTGCCGCAGCCGTTGGGTATGAAGCGGATTGCCATTCTCGGTTCCACAGGCTCGATTGGTCGGCAGTGTCTGGAAGTCGTGGCCGGCCATCGTGACCGGTTCCGAGTCGTCGCGCTCGGAGCCGGCAATCGTGTGGAAACGCTCGCCACGCAGGTGGCCGAGCATCGTCCTGCACTGGTCTCGGTCGCCAACCGCGAACGCGCGCAGGAGCTGGCCGAGCGCCTGCGCGCCAGCCGCATCGAGCCACTTCCGGAAATCGTCTTTGGCGCCGACGGTCTGCTTCGCGTGGCCACGCATCCGGAGGCGGACCTGTTGCTTTCGGCAGCGGTGGGTGTGGTGGGATTGACCGCCACATACGCGGCCATCGAGCAGCGCAAGACCGTGGCCCTGGCCAACAAGGAAGTTCTCGTCGCGGCAGGCGAACTGGTCATGGCGGCGGCCAGCCGGAAGGGCGTCGAACTGCTGCCCGTCGACAGCGAACACAACGCCATCCACCAGTGTCTCCGCGCCGGGCATCCACGCGAGATTCGGCGCCTGGTGCTGACCGCTTCCGGCGGGCCCTTCCGGAAACTGCCCGCGTCGCGCCTGCAGGATGTAACGCCGGAGCAGGCTCTGGCCCATCCAAACTGGCGCATGGGACCGCGCATCACCGTGGACTCGGCCACCCTGATGAACAAAGGCTTCGAGGTCATCGAAGCCCACTGGCTGTTCGGTGTTCCGCTCGAGCAGATCGACGTGGTTATCCATCCCCAGTCCACGATTCATTCCATGGTCGAGTTCGTCGACGGTTCGGTTCTGGCACAGCTCGGTCCGACCGATATGCGCGTTCCCATCCAGTATGCGTTAACCTATCCGCAGCGGCTGGCATCGAATGGTTGGGTGCTGGACTGGGCCGCACTGCGCAGGCTGGAATTCGCCCCGGCCTCGCCGCGGAAGTTTCCTTGTTTGCGTCTGGCGCGAGCGGCACTGCGGGCGGGCGGCACTGCACCCTGCGCACTGAACGCTGCCGACGAAGTGGCCGTAACGGCGTTTCTCGAACGACGGCTTGCCTTTCCGGATATCCCGCGCGTGATCGAGCGGGTGCTGGAACAGATGCCGTCGTTCGCGATAACTTCGCTCGAAGCGGTGCTCGCCGCTGACGCCGAGGCCCGCCGGCTGGCCAGCCAGGCGATCGCGCAACTGGGCGGGGGCCGCACGACGGCCCAGGCGGAATCTGCTGCGGGGCGCTGATGGACAGCGCCCGAACGAAAGAAAGGATGAAAGCCACTCATGTCTGATTTTTTTACCAGCATCGCGGGAATGATCGTCCTGCTCGGTGTGCTGATTTTCATTCACGAGTGGGGACATTTCCTCGCCGCAAAACTGTTCGGCGTGCGCGTCGAGATTTTCTCGCTGGGCTTCGGCCCGCGGCTCTGGGGACGCCGGCGCGGGCCAACCGATTACCGCATCAGTGCCCTGCCGCTGGGCGGCTACGTGAAGATGGCCGGAGACAACCCCACCGAAGCTCGCACCGGCGCACCCGACGAGTTTCTTTCCAAACCGCGCTGGCAGCGGGCAATCATTGCGCTGGCCGGACCGGTCATGAACCTAGCGCTCGCCGTCCTCCTGATGGCGGGCTTGCTGATGACCGGTGTGCGCGTCCCGGTTTACTCGGACAGCCCGGCCGAGGTTGCCGGGGTACTCGCCGGCTCGCCGGCCGAACAGGCCGGCATTCGCGCCGGAGCGCGCATTGTGGAGTTCGCGGGCCGGAAGCATCCCACCTGGGAAGAGATTCGCCTGGAGCTACTCCTGCTCGGCTCCGAAAACACGGTTCCGGTGACCTTCCTGCTCGAGGGCGAAACGCACACCGCCCAGCTTCCGGTGCCGCCCATCGCGCGTCCCTGTGACGAATTTGCGTTGACTGGCTATCCGGCCGAGCCGGTCCTGGTGGCGGGCGTGGCGAGTGACCTACCGGCTGGACGTGCCGGCCTGCAGCCGGGCGATGTGATTCTGCTGGTCAACGGAGAAGCGGTCCTGAGTCCGTGCCAGTTTGCGCAGACGATCGAACAGAGCGAGGGCAAACCGTTGCACCTGCTCGTCCGGCGTGGCGAGCGCGACCTCACCTTGGCGCTGCGACCCCAGCTGCTCGATCGCGGTGATGGCCGCGGGCCGCGCTACCAAATCGGCATTTCGTTCGGTGCTGCCGCCGTCGAGCGTCGCTATGGCCCCGGTCAGGCGGTTCAGCGGGCCTTCTGGTGGAACGTGCGACTGACGCAGCAGATCCTGGTCGTGGTGGGCCAGTTGCTTCAGGGCCAGATGTCGCTGAAGCAACTGGAAGGCCCGCTGCGGATTGCGCAGCATTCCGGCGAGGCCGCCCGGCAGGGCGCGACCCCGTTTCTGCAGTTGATGGCCATTATCAGCCTGAACTTGGGCATCCTCAATCTGCTGCCTATTCCCATCCTGGACGGCGGCCACATTCTGTTGCTGAGCATCGAGGGTTTGCTCCGGCGGGACCTGAGCGTGAAAGTGAAGGAACGCTTTGTGCAAGCCGGTCTGGTCTTTCTGTTGGTTATCTTTGTCATCGTTATGTACAATGACGTGCTGAAGATTTTCAATCGCTGAAGGAATCGTCGCATGCGACATCCCGCGTTGCATCCTCGCCGCAAGACGCGCCCGGTGCGTGTCGGCCGCTATACGATCGGCGGCGACGCACCCATCGTTGTCCAGTCCATGACCAAGACGGATACCCGCGACGTGGATGCCACCCTGCGCCAGATCGAGCAGCTGGAAGCCGCCGGCTGCGAAATCATCCGCATGGCCGTGCCCGACGCCGAAGCCGCCCGTGCGGTGGCGGAAATCCGCAAGCGCACCCAGGCCGTGCTGGTCGCCGACATCCACTTCCAGTACCGGCTGGCCCTGGCCGTGCTCGACGCGGGCATCGACAAGCTGCGCATCAACCCGGGCAACATCGGCGATGCCGAGAAGGTCCGCGCGGTCGTGAAGAAGGCCCAGGCCTGCGGCGTGCCAATTCGCATCGGGGTGAATGCTGGCTCGCTCGAACGCCATCTGCTGGAAAAGTACGGCTACCCCACGCCGGAAGCCATGGTGGAATCGGCGCTCGAACATGTACGCATCCTCGAAGAGCTCGACTTCCGCGATATCATCATTTCGCTGAAAGCTTCCAGCGTGAACATGACCGTGGCGGCCTACCGACTGCTCGCCAGCCAGGTGGACTATCCCTTCCACCTTGGCATTACCGAGGCCGGCACGCAATTCAGCGGCACCGTGAAAAGTGCCATCGGGCTGGGCATCCTGCTGGCCGAAGGCATCGGCGATACCCTGCGCGTCTCGCTCGCAGCCGACCCGGTCGAAGAAGTGCGGGTGGCCTACGAAATCCTGAAGGCGCTGGAAATCCGTGCGCGCGGCCCGATGATCATCGCCTGCCCGACCTGCGGCCGGCTGGAAGTGGATATGTTCAAGATTGTCGAAGAAATCGAACGGCAGACGGCACACATCCACGAGCCGCTGCATCTGGCGGTGATGGGCTGTGCCGTCAACGGACCGGGAGAGGCGCGCTCGGCTCACGTCGGCGTTGCCTGCGGCCGTGGCAACGGCGTCATCTACCGCGATGGCAAAGCCATCCGCCGTGTGCCCGAAGACCGCATCGTCGCCGAGCTGGTCCAGGAAATCGAATCCTATATCGCGGATCGTAAGGCCGGCCGCCCGACGACTCCGGAGCAGGAACTACCCCTGCCGGCCGAAGGGCTGGTGGGCATCGCGCCGTCGTCTTCTGCATCCAATGACTGAACGCACAGGGAAGGGAACGGTTATGACTGCTTTGCCCGAACGTCGCGTTTCGACCGGCGAACGCATCAACGTGAACGAAAAACCCGGCCGGTTGCAGGCCGAGCTGGAGCAGCGCGGCATTCGCCTGACCCGTCAGCGACGCGTCGTGCTGCAGGTGATCGAAACGGCCCAACGCCATCTCGATGCAGCCACCATCCTCCGCCGCGCAAAGAAGCTCGACCCCGGCGTGCATCGTGTGACCGTTTATCGCACCATTGACCTGCTCAAGCGCCACGGGTTGATCGATGAGCTCGACCTGCTGCACCTGCGCGGTGATGGCCACTACTACGAAAGCCACGGCCCACGCGACCACATCCACATCGCCTGCCTGCGCTGCGGTAAAGTCCGCGAATTCGAAAGCCGCCTTTTCGAAGAGCTGAAGGAAGAAATCGAGCGCGAACTCGGCATCAAGATCACGATCACCCGCACGGAAATCGGCGGCTACTGCAAGTCCTGCCGGCAATAACCCCAGTGTTGGAAAGGCGATTGCGGTTTTCAGGTCTTGTTGCAACTAAATTGCAACAATTTTTTCTTCCACCCCATTGACAAAAAACTCTACCTGCCGTACTGTATTTCTCGTAGTTGCAACTTAGTTGCAAGTAGATGCACCGCCGCCCCGACCCTCGGAACCGAATCCTGATGAACCACCTGTCCTTTCATTCACGAGGAGAACGGAGATGAATCCGACCGCCTCGATTTGCCTTCTCGCCGTGTTTCTCATCGTTTTGGTTCCCGCTCTCGCTGCCGACCCCCAGGAGTTGGCCAGCGGCATCGAGGGGCGCGTGCTGGATCCCAGCGGGGCGGTGGTGGTGGGTGCCAAGGTGCTCCTCTGGCAGCCCGCGACCGCCGTGCAGCACACCAGCTTCACCGATGCCAGTGGAGCCTTCCGCATCGCCGGCCTGGTTCCGGGCAGCTATCGAGCTGCGGTGCGCGCCGAAGGTTTTCTGCCTCTGCTGGTTCAGGTGCAGTTGCAGCCCGGCAGCACGCTCACGGTGGAATGGAAGCTTCAGGTCCAACCGGTGCTGGAGCAGGTGGTGGTGGAAGCGCCGCGATTGGTCAGTCCGGTGGATCCGCTGGGGCCGGTGCCTGGCTCTTACGACGTGCTGGAAGGGGCCGTGCTGGAGCTCAGTCGCAGCTTCGACACCACCGAGGCCTTGCGCAAAGTGCCCGGGCTGAACGTGCGCGACGAAGAAGGCTTCGGCCTGCGTCCGAATATCGGCATTCGCGGCCTGAATCCCACGCGCTCCACAAAAGTGCTGTTGCTCGAAGACGGCATCCCGCTCGCCTTTGCTCCGTACGGGGACAATGCCTCTTACTACCACCCGCCGCTGGACCGTTTCGACAGCGTCGAGGTGCTGAAAGGTTCCGGCCAAATTCTCTATGGGCCGGCCACCGTCGGCGGCGTGATCAACTATCTGACGCCGCCCATCCCTGAGCGGCGCAGCGGCTCGCTGACCTTGC
This sequence comes from Terriglobia bacterium, assembly GCA_023512135.1. Taxonomy (GTDB): domain Bacteria; phylum Acidobacteriota; class Terriglobia; order Acidiferrales; family UBA7541; genus DSGC01. The sequence goes on from JAIMAG010000002.1 coordinate 94,394, forward strand.
TGGGCGGCAACCGGGACTACCTGAACGCTCATCTGCGGCACGGGTGGCGTTTCTCGGAGGGAGGTCTGCTGCTGGATGTGATGCGCAAGCAGGGGCGCGGCTCGCGGGAAAACGTGCGCTCCGGACTGACCGATTACAACTTCAAAGGCGAGCTCGATGTTTCCCCCAAGCAAATCTGGGTATTTCGCGCGAACTATTACGACGAAGATTCCAACGTGACCTATTCCGGTCTGCGGGAAGACGAATTCGCGGCCAACCCGCGCCAGAATCCTTTCCGCAACGATTTCTTCCGCGGCAAGCGCTTCGGCGCCTCGGCCACGCATGTCTACGTCTTCGGTTCGGATCTGCTGCTGCGTACAAATCTCTATACGAACATTTTCGACCGGCACTGGTGGCGCCAGTCGAGCAATTCCAACCAGCGGCCCAACGACGCTGCCGATCCGAACTGTGGCGGCATGGAGAATCTGAACACCACCTGCGGCAACGAAGGCCGTCTGCGCACCTACTACACCTGGGGAATCGAGCCGCGGTTCCAGGCCCACCGTCGCTGGGGCCCCCTGGCGGCCGATTCGGACTTCGGTGTGCGTGTGCACTATGAGCTGCAGGACCGCATCCAAGAAAACGGTCCGCTGCCGACCTCCCGCTCCGGTGTGCGTGTGGAAGACAACGAGCGGCAAAATGTGGCGTTGGCCGGCTTCTATCAAGTGCGCATGGCCACGCGTCGCTGGGCGCTGACGCCCGGGCTGCGCCTGGAGCATGTCCGCTACGAACGCACCAACCGCCTGACCGGCGCTCAGGGACGCACGCATCTCACGCAGCTCATTCCGGGCATTGCGGTGGCCTATCACATCGCCGAGCGGGCCACCTTTTTCTTCGGTGTGCACCGTGGTTTCGCTCCGCCGCGCACCGAAGACATCGTGACGAACACGGGCGGCACGGTGGACCTCGACCCGGAACTGAGCTGGAACTACGAGGTGGGCTTCCGCAGTGCGCCCTATCGCGGCGTGCGCCTGGAAGCCACCTTCTTCCGCATGGATTATGAAAACCAGGTTGTGCCCGCCAGCGTCGCCGGAGGGCTGGGCGCTACCTTCACCAACGGCGGCGAAACGCTGCATCAGGGGGTCGAGCTGGGCGCCCGCCTCGACCTGGGAGCGCTGGCCAGCCTGCGCCACAACGTCTACACCCGCGTGGCCTACACCTACCTGCCGGTAGCCAAGTTCGTGGGAACTCGATTCAGCAGCATTCCCGGTTTCACCACGGTCAGCGTCAGCGGCAATCGTCTGCCCTATGCGCCGGAGCACGTGCTCAACTTTCAGATAGGCTATGCGCATCCGCGCGGCCTGGATGCCTTCCTGGAGGCGGGGCATAGCTCGGCACAGTTCGGCGACGACCTGAACACCGTCGTTGGCACACCCGATGGCCAGCGCGGACTGCTGCCGGGTTGGACGGTGTGGAACGCCACGGTGAACTATTCCTCGGAGCCGCTGCGGATGGTGTTCTTCGTTTCGGTGAAGAATCTGTTCGACCGGCTCTACATTGCGGATCGCACCCGGGGCCTGTTGCCGGGACCGCCGCGGCTGGTCCAGGGGGGAATCAAATATCGCTTTTAGACCTGCAGGCGGTGCCATTGCGCAAAGACACCGCCGCCGGGGAAGGGAAGGAACTCGTGATCGGGCAGAGCAAGTATCTCAGGCAGGCGCAGGGGATGGTGGCCTGTCTGCTGCTTCTCGTTAGCGTGACGGCGGCTCGTCCGCCACAAAAACAAAAGCTCGTGGTGGCGATCCAGCCCACCTTTGCGGTCGCCGAAATGCTCGAACGGGCCAAGCCGCTGGAACAGTTTCTGGAGCAAAAGCTGGGCGATGTGGATGTGGAAGTGTACGTTCCGCTCAGCCAAGCCGGTGTGATCGAAGCCCTGCGCTTCGGCCATGCTCACGCAGCCTTCATGGGGCCGTGGGCGGCACAACTCGCCGTGGAGATGGCCGGCGCCGAGCTGGTGCTGGCCGAAGTGCGCGAGGTGTTGATCGACGGCAAACCCGCGCAAGCCACCTACTACTACTCCTATTGGATTGTTTTGCCGTCGAGTCCCTACCACACGCTGGCCGAGCTGCGCGGCAAGCGCGCTTGTTTCCCGAGCCCGGTTTCCGGCTCCGGGTATGTAGGGCCGCTGGGCCGGCTGGTGGAAACCAAACTGCTCAACCACACGGAAGGCCAGGAAGCCAATCCACAGCAGTTCTTTGGCCAGGTGCTGTTTGCCGGCGGCTATGGACAGTGCTGGCAGGCCCTGCAGGCGGGCCAAGTGGACGTCACTGTGATCGCGGGCGATGTACCGGCGCGGCTGTACCACACCGTGCTGGAAAATTCTCGGGTGCTGGACCAACAGGGCCCACTGCCCTCGCATGCCGTGCTCGTCAGCCGGGAGCTGCGCGAGCCGTTGCGTTCGCGTGTGGTGGAAGCGATTGCCGCGCTGGGCGCGCCAGAACACCGCCCGTTGATGCGCACGTTCATCTCCGGCATCTTCGTCGGTTTTGAAAGATCCAGCGCCGAAAAGCACCTGGCCGCTTTCCGGCGCTATCTGGATTTGACCGGACTGCAATTCACCGAGCGGATCGGACGCTAAAACGATGGACCATCCAGCCACCGTGCGTTGTGAAGACCTCTGGTTTTCCTATCCGGGCCAGTCGCCGGTGCTGCGCGGCATCTCTTTGCAGGTGCCCGAAGGGGCATTCTGGGCCATCTTCGGCCCTTCTGGTGCCGGAAAGACCACGCTGATGAAATGCCTGGCCGGATTGCTCAGACCCCAACGGGGCCAGATTGCACTGCTCGGGCACGCGGTGAACGGCAATGGATTGCCCGGCTGGCTGCGGCTGAAAGTGGGCTACATCCCGCAGCAACTCGGCCTGGTGCGCGGATTGACTGCCCTGGAGAATGTCCTGCTCGGTTCGCTCGGGCGCAACGGAGGTCTGGGCAGCATTCTCGGTGCATTTCCGAAAGACGAGGTCGAACGGGCACGCGAGTATCTGGCGCTGCTCGGTATCGGACAAAAAGCCCGGGAAAAGGCCTACCGGCTGAGCGGCGGAGAACGCCAACGCGTGGCCATCGCGCGCACACTGCTGCAGGGCCCGCGCATCATCTTTGCCGATGAATTCGTCTCGGACCTCGACCTGCCGCGTGCCACGCAAATCCTGACTACCCTGCGCGAGCTCGGCCAGCGCCAGCGCCTCACCTTCGTGATGAATCTGCACGAGGTCGAGGTCACCCACCAGGTGGCGGACCAGGCACTCGTGCTGAAAGCCGGTTGTCTTGTCCATCAGGGCCCGGCCCGGGAGTTGAGCACGGCAGATTTGCTCGCCATCCTGCAATGATGTCTTCCGCCGGGATACGCAGGTGAGAAAAGAACTGCTCGTTTTGCTGACCCTGTTGGGTCTGCTGGCGGCCTCTCTGGCCCAGCTGGGGTTTTTCGACCTTGCGCGGCTCGAGCGCGGGGCGCGCAATCTGCTGGAATTTTCGCGCGGGATGGTGCCGCCGGACCTGGGCATTCTGCCGCTGGCCGGGCGGGCGCTGCTGGAAACGCTCCAGATGGCGTTCGTCGGCACGACCCTGGGATTTTTGCTGGCGTTGCCGCTGGGGATTTTGGGCACGCGGATCCTGTTTCCGCGCACGGTGGTGGTGCCGGCCCGTTTGCTGATGGCGGGAATTCGCACCATCCCCTCGCTGCTCTGGGCCGTTTTGCTGGTGATCGTCGTGGGCCTGGGGCCGCTGGCCGGCACGCTGGCGCTTGCCGCCTACACCGTGGGCTATCTGGGCAAGTTGTACGCAGAATTTTTTGACGGTGTCGACCCGGAAGTCATCGAAGCCGTCCGCGGTGCCGGTGCCAGCCGGTTGCATCTGGCTCGATTCGTCCTCTGGCCGGAAAGCGCCAACAGCGTACTGAGCCAGTTGCTGTTCATGTTCGAATACAATATCCGCGTCTCTTCCATTCTGGGCTTTGTCGGCGCCGGGGGCATCGGGTTCTACATGTACGTCTACGTGAATTCGCTCGAATATCAGCGCCTGGCCACGTTGCTTGCACTGATTTTTCTGCTGGTGCTGGGGATGGATCTGGCCAGTGCCTGGCTGCGCCGGCGGTATCTGCTCAGGACGTAAGTCGTCGGCTCAGCTCGCATACTTGCGCGCGAGTGCGGCGCCGCGCTCGAGCCGCAGGAAAAACCTGCGCGCCCGGGCGATGTCGCGGAGTACCTGAGCGCGCAGCTCGGCGGCACTGGCAAATTTCTGCTCATCGCGCAGTCGGCTGTAGAAGCGGACTTCCAGGTTTCCCTCGCGCAGCTCTTCGGTAAAATCCAGCAGGTGACTTTCCACCGTCAGCCGATGCCCGTCGAAGGTCGGCCGCACGCCGACGTTGGTGGCCGACCAGTAGGCGCGCCCTTCGAGCAGGGTCTGCGTGGCATAGACGCCGCTGGCCGGCAGCAGTTCCTGTTCCGGTTGCAGGTTCAGGGTTGGAACCACCAGCCGGCGTCCCTGCCCGGTGCCAGGCTGGATCGTGCCCGTCAGAGCAAAGGGACGCCCGAGCAGTCGGCCGGCCAAGCTGACGCGGCCTGCACGCACCGCCGCGCGGATCGCCGTGCTTGAAACCGTCTGTCCGCGCAGCTTCACCGGTGGCACGACCTCCACTTCCAGCCCCAGCTCCTGGCCCAGCACACGCAACCGGTGCACGTCGCCCGCCTGCTGGTGGCCGAAGCGGAAGTTCGCTCCGACGACCACCGCGCGTGCTCGCAGGCAGCCGGCCAGAATCGTGTGCACGAAGGCTTCGGGAGCCAGTTGGGCCAGTTCGCGCGTGAACGGCAGCACGACTACTGCAGCACAACCCAGTTCCGCCAGCCGGGCGATGCGCTGCTCGAGTGTGAGGATCAGCGGCGGGGCTTCGGCAGGGCGCAGCAGACGTGCTGGATGCGGATCAAAGGTGACTGCCACCGGCGTTGCCGCCAGCCCGCGCGCCCGCTCGACCAGACATTGGAGGATGCGCTGGTGTCCCAGATGCACTCCGTCGAAGTTTCCGACCGTGACGGCGGTACGTTCGCCGGCTGCGACAGGGAACTCTCGTTCCCACTCCGGGCAGGAGCGAAAGACGCGCACGGTCGTCAACGCAACGCCTCCAATTCGGCGGCTTCGATCTCCAGTTGCAGGCCGTCGTAGGCCAGCCGCACATGCGGGGGCAGCCGGCGGTTGGTTTCTTCATGGGGCAGGTCGTGGCAGATGTGGGTGAACCAGGCACGACGGGGTGCGAGTTCTTCGACCAGGGCCAGCGATTGCGCCACGGTGGAATGCATCGGGTGGGGAGTGTCGCGCAGCGCATCCAGAATGAGCACGTCCAGGTCGCGGAGCAGCAGCTTGGAACTTTCCGGCACGGCGCTGAAGTCGGTCAGGTAAGCAGCCCGCCCGAAACGGAAGCCCAGGACCGGCATGTCTCCGTGTTGCGCGGGAACGGGTGTGAACCGCAGTCCGAACAGCTCGAACGCATCTCGAATCTCATGCAGAACCACCCCGGGGACCGTGCTCAGGGCCCCGCTGCCGTCGAAGATGTAGGCAAAGGTGCGTCGAATCACCGCGAGCGTTTCCGCCGAAGCGAACACCGGGATCGGGCCACCCTGCTTGAGATTGAACGGGCGAATGTCGTCCAGCCCGAGAATGTGATCGGCGTGTCCGTGGGTCAGCAGCACGGCATCGAGCCGTTGCAGGTTCGCGCGGTGCGCCTGCAGGCGGAAGTCCGGGGACGTATCGATCACCACGTTCCGGCCTGCAAAAGCGAGCAAGACCGACGGGCGAGTTCGGTTGTCGCGCGGATCGGTCGAACGGCAAACCCGGCAGCCGCAGCCGAGCGTGGGAACGCCCATCGAGGTGCCCGAGCCAAGTACGGTCAACTGCAGCTTGCCCATCTCGCTCAGCTCTGGCCCCGTACTTTCTGTTTCATGGCCTTCGACGCAGCCTGCGAAACCTCCACGTAGGAAAGCTTCAGGCTGCCAAGCACATCCGTCAGCAGGCGTTCTTCTTCCGCGGTCAGGTTGCCGCGCGTTTTCTCGCGGAGTGCGTCCAGCATGTCGAGCAGCTCCCGCGCACCATCCAGGTCCACGATGGCCTGGCCGGTGCGGGGGTCCGCATAGCCGCCCAGCAGCACGGCAGCGTTCCGCGCCAGGAAATCGATCAGAAGCTGGAAGGAAGGCGACGACCGGGGCGGCTCGCGCTCCTGTGCTGCCGGCGATGTGGCCGGACGGGACTCCGGCTCGGTGCGACTGGGTTGTGCCGTAGCGGTCTGTTCAGCCTGTTTCTGCTGCACCGCTTCGGGTCGCAGCTCGCCCTCGGCGGTGAACAAACGCCTGTCGACGACTCGAAATCCGATATCCTCGTTCGAGTTGCGCTTCTCGTCGTGCATCTTGTCGGTCATATTCACCCTGGGGTGCAAGGCTGAAGGAACAACGAAGTAAAAGTGTAACACCCAGCTCGAGAAGGCTCAAGCCGGCCCGGCCGAACCCAGCCACTTGTCAAGCGCAGCCCGCTGCCGTAGAGTACTTTCCTTTTGACCGAGGTTTGCAGAGTGCCCGTTCGGCGAAACCCATCTCGTCCGACTCGAAAGCGCCGCCGTCGCCGCCCACACCGAGGTACCAGCTATGGTGGCAAATTCGAGCGCTTCGTAGCGCTGCAGGCCAGACTGCTCGAACCGGACGGCTGTCCGTGGGATCGGGAGCAGTCGCATCAGTCTCTGCGGAGCTACCTGCTCGAAGAAGCCTACGAGGTGCTCGAGGCGATCGACAGCGGTGACCCAGGCCGGCTTCGGGATGAGCTCGGCGACCTGCTCTTGCAGATTGTTTTCCACGCCGAGCTGGCCCGCCGGGCTGGACAGTTTGACATCGGCCAGGTGCTGGACAGCATTCACAGCAAGATGGTGCGGCGCCATCCGCACGTCTTTGGTCGCCAACGGGCCTCCAGCAGTGCTGAAGTGCTGCGCAACTGGGAGGAGCTGAAGGCCGCCGAACGCCGTGGGGACACCGCTGCGGTATCGTCGCTGCTGGAGGGCATCCCGCGTTCACTGCCTGCCCTGCTGGAAGCCTATCAGCTCGGCCAGCGTGCCGCACGCATCGGCTTCGACTGGGACCGCGTGGATGACCTGCTGGCCAAGTTGCAGGAAGAATGCACCGAGCTGCGTCAGGTGCTTGCAGCGCATGACAAGACCGCGCCGGGAAAGCTCGAAGAAGAACTCGGCGATTTGCTGTTCGTCACGGTCAACCTGGTGCGGTTTCTGGGCTTGGACCCGGAAGTGGTGCTGAAGAAAGCAAACCGCAAGTTTATCGCGCGGTTCCAGGAGATGGAAACTCGCATGCGCCAGCAGGGGCGCCGGCTGGCGGAAGTCTCCCGCGAGGAGATGGAGAAGCTGTGGGAAGAGTCCAAACTCGTCGTTTCCGGCAGAACCGCGTGAATTCCGCGACGGCGACGCGATCAGCACCCGAATCACCCGCCGTGGACATCGAGGTCCGGCATTTGCACACCCTGCCGGAATTCGACCGCTGCGTGGAGCTGCAAAAGCTGGTCTGGGGCGGGGAAGACCTGGAAGTAGTTCCCAACACGATTTTCGTGGTCACGCACCACACCGGCGGTCAGGTGCTGGGCGCATTTGATCGGACAAATGAACAGATGATTGGATTCACCCTGGCGTTTCCTGCGTTTCACCGGCGCCAGCGTTACCTGCATTCCCATATGACGGCGGTCCTGCCCGAATACCAGAACCGCGGGGTCGGCCGGCAGTTGAAGCTGTTTCAGCGCCAGGACGCTCTGCAGCGCGGGATTCGGCTGGTCGAATGGACGTTCGACCCGCTCGAGATTCGCAACGCATACTTCAACCTGGTGCGGCTGGGCGCGATTGTCCGCCGGTTGATTCCGAACTGTTACGGCGTCACTACCAGCCCTCTGCATCGCGGGCTCCCCACAGACCGTTTGGTGGCCGAGTGGTGGCTCGATTCGCGGCGCGTGCGACAGGCGGTGGCACGAGGTAGTGTCGTCCTGCCGGAAGGTCGGCGCGCCCGCCGGCTGGTGCGGATTCGTGTGCCGGGCAATTTCAGCCAGCTCGTCACCCAGGACCTCGCCCGGGCCGGTGCCGCACAGGAGAAGATCCGCGAGGAATTTCTGCACTGGTTTGAAAACGGCTATGCAGTGATCGGTCTGCATCGCCACGAGGAGGGAGCGGACTATCTGCTCGAACCGTATGCGCATTCGCTCACTCAAGCTGCGTGAACTCCGCATGCAATTGATTGCGCCCTTCGAAACCAGTTTCGGGCGCTCCGACATCCGACGCATCTTCCTGGTCGAAGCCCAGGTCGATGGCGTCTCGGGCTGGGGCGAGGTTACCGCAGGCGGTAACCCGTTCTACAGCCCCGAAACTGTGGATACGGCCTGGCACCTGATCCGCGATTTCATCTGGCCGCTCTTGAAAGACCAACCGCTGGAAACCGCCGAACAGGTCAGCGAGCGGCTCAAACCCATCCGCGGACACAACATGGCGAAGGCCGGCGTCGAAACGGCCGTCTGGGATGCCGAAGCCCGCATCAAACAGCTCCCGCTCTGGAAACTGCTGGGGGGTACGCGCGAAGAGATTGCCTGTGGCGTCTCGATCGGCATCCAATCGTCCTGCGAGCAGCTCCAGGCCCTCGTACAGAAAGAGCTGGAAGCGGGCTATCAGCGCATCAAGATCAAGATCAAACCGGGTTGGGACCTCGAACCGGTACGCTATCTGCGAGAACGGTACCCGCAACTGCGCCTGATGGTGGACGCCAACTCTGCCTACTCGCTCGACGATACCCCGTTGCTGAAAGAACTGGATCGCTTCCACCTGATGATGATCGAGCAACCGCTTGCCTGGGACGACATCTACGACCATGCCACACTGCAGAAGCAGCTGCATACGCCCATCTGCTTGGATGAAAGCGTGCACTCGGAAGCGCATGCCCGCGCTGCAATCGGAATGGGCGCCTGCCGGATTATCAATATCAAGCTTGGACGAGTGGGCGGCCATGCCGCTGCGCGACGCATGCAGGCCTACTGCGCTGCCCATGGGGTTCCGGTTTGGTGCGGCGGCATGCTGGAATCGGGCATCGGTCGCGCGCACAATATCGCCATGTCCACCTTACCCAATTTCACCCTGCCCGGAGACGTCTCCGCCAGCCGACGGTACTGGAAGCAGGATATTATTGAACCTGAAGTCGAGGTCACTACCCGCGGTACCATTCCGGTCCGCCAGGAACCCGGCCTGGGCTACCAGCCCCGGCTCGACCTGATCGAGCGACTGACCATCCGTCAGGAGGTGCTGTCTTAATCCAGGTGAAACCCTCCATGCAGACGTCCGCTGCACGGCCCGGTGTGCCACCGGGTGCAAGCACTCCTTTGCCACAAACCAGCCGCTGGCATTTGGCGTTCATGATTGCCTGTATGATCCTGATTTGGTCGTTCAATTTCCTGGTGGCCAAAGTCGGCCTGCGCCATCTGCCTCCGCTGACGCTGGCGGCGTTCCGGGTAGTGCTGGCCGGACTGATCATGCTGGTCATCTATCTGCCCCAGCGCACACGACTTCCCAGGCCCACCGCACAGGACGTGTGGGTGTTTGCCCGGCTTGGTCTGCTGGGAGTGGCCCTGAATCAGGTGCTGTTCACCGTCGGTTTGCGGTACACCACGGTCGGTCATTCTTCGCTGATTATCGGCACCGGCCCGATCACGATTCTCCTGCTGGCCTGGTTGATGGGACTGGAAACGCTCACGGTGAAGAAAACCCTGGGCGTCGGGTTGTCGTTTGCCGGACTGGCGGTGCTCGTTTCTGAGTCTGGAGTGATTGCCAACCAGCACCCGGGAGGCCACAGCAGCACCTGGTTGGGTGACCTGATTACGCTTGCGGGCTCGCTGGCCTTCGCCGGATTCGCCGTGGCCGGAAAGCGTGTGGCCAGCCGTTACGACTCGCTCTCGGTGAACACCTTTGCGCACTTGACTGGTGCCGTACTCGTTCTGCCGCTGGCCATTCAGCAGGGACTGGTGCTCGACTGGCGGGCGGTGAGCTGGACCGGCTGGTTCGCTCTGGCATACATGGCCGGCCTGGCTTCGGTAGCTGCCTACTTGATCTGGTACTGGGCGCTGCGCCGGATGGCCGCTTCGCGGCTGGCGGTGTTTGGTTATCTGCAGCCGCTGCTCGCCACCACGCTGGGGGTACTGTTCCTGGGCGAAGCGGTGACCGCGCACCTGCTGCTGGGCGGAGGATTGATTGTGGCCGGCGTGATCTTGGCAGAACTGGGTCCGCGCGACGAACCGATTCGAGAAAACATTTCCTAGAGTTCTATAGCTATAAGTAAAATACCAGTTGACACCTTCCCGCGCCCGTGATAGGTTGCCGCCTCTTTAACCATTCCGCGGAGAGGCGACTCTACAGCCCAGGAGTGCTTCAACGGTGGTTGACACAGCAGCGAAAAAGCGGATCGCGGTGATTCCCGGCGACGGCATCGGCGTCGACGTCACTGCCGAAGCCACGAAGGTGCTGCACGCTGTAGCGGCGGCGACCGGCAAGTCGCTCGAACTGGTCGAATTCGACTATGGTGCCGAACGATATCTGCGCGACGGCACCACGCTGCCGCCCGAAGCCCCGGAAATGTTCCGCCGGGAATTCGATGCCATTCTGGTCGGTGCCCTGGGCGACCCGCGCGTGCCTTCGATGAAGCACGCGGCGGATATCCTGCTGGGCCTGCGTTTTCAACTTGATCTCTACGTCAACGCTCGTCCGGTCAGGCTGTTCGACCCGAAGACCTGCCCCTTGAAGAATCGCACCCCGGCCGAAGTGAATTTCATCGTGTTCCGGGAAAACACCGAAGGGCTTTACGTCGGCATGGGCGGTCAATTCAAGCGCGGCACGCCGGACGAAGTGGCCATTCAGGAAGACGTAAACACGCGCAAGGGAGTCGAACGCATCATCCGCTACGCATTCGAGTATGCCCGGCGCCACCGGTTGACCCGAGTCTGCATGAGCGATAAATCGAACGTGCTCACCTACGGGCACGACCTCTGGCAGCGCGTTTTTGCCGAAGTGCAGCGCGAATATCCGGAAATCGAGGCCTCGCACATGTACGTGGATGCGTTGGCCATGCAGCTCGTCCTGCACCCGGAACGCTTCCAGGTCATCGTCACCTGCAACATGTTCGGCGATATTCTCAGCGACCTCGGCGCTGCCCTGGCCGGCGGGTTGGGGCTGGCCCCTTCGGGCAACATCAACCCTGAGGGCATCTCCATGTTCGAGCCGGTGCACGGCTCGGCACCCAAGTACGCCGGCAAAAACGTGGCCAACCCTCTGGCCGCGGTGCTGAGCGCCGCAATGATGCTGGAGACTATCGGTTGGCCCGCTGAAGCAGCCCTGATCCAGCGCGCTGTCTGCGAAGCGGTCCTGCAGGGCAAAACCACTCAGGACCTGGGAGGCTCGCTCGGGACACGCGAGGTGGGCGATTGGCTGGCCGACTATGTTGCCCGCCACGCCTCGAGCCGGTCCGTCACACCCTGACAGCTGCAGCCTGCTTTTGGCCTTCGTCCCTCAACCAGCCGTCGGCCGCCGCACCCCCCGCAGCAGGAGCATGCCGAAAACGAATCCTCCGATGTGCGCCCACCAGGCCACGCCAGCCGTTTGATCCCCGCCGAGCGTTCCGAGGCCACTGAAAAACTGAATCAAAAACCAGTAGCCGAGCACCACCATGGCCGGCAACCGCACCGTGAGGAATACGAACACCAACGGAACCAGCGTAATCACGCGCGAACGCGGAAACAGCACAAAGTACGCGCCCAGCACACCGGAAACCGCCCCGCTGGCGCCCACCGTCGGCACCGTGGATTGGAGCTCGACCAGCGCATGGGTCACCCCGGCGCCCGCCCCGCAGAGCAGATAGAACACCAGAAACCGCAGGTGCCCGAGCCGGTCTTCTACATTGTCCCCGAACACCCACAGAAACCACATATTCCCGAGCAGGTGCAAGAACCCGCCGTGCAGAAACATGCTGGTCCACAGCGGCAGCAGAGCATCCACGAAGCTCATCTCAGGAGAACGCAGTGCCAGTGGCAGCCGGGCCGGCACGAATCCCAGTCCGTTCAGCAGAGCCAGTTGCGCCGTCCGTTCCAGGCTGAGCTGATAGAGGAAGACAACTGTGTTCACGACGATCAGAGCCAGGGTAACGACCGGCGTGCTTCGGCTGGGGTTGATGTCGCGCAACGGGATCATGGCCGGTTGCTCCAGCTTGCGCCGGCCTCGGCGAGGAGGGTCTGCAGCCACTCTCCCGGGGTGTGTCGGCGTCCGGTTTGCATCAGTGTTCGAATTTCCCGCACCGGCCGGATGCCTCCGCGTGCGCCCACTGCCGTGCAATTCAGTGCAGCAGCCGCACAGCTGAACTCAAGGATTTCTGCCAGCGACCAGCCCTGCAACAGGGCGAAAAGGAAGGCGCCATGGAAGATGTCGCCGGCGCCCGTGGTATCCACACACCGGACCTGGAAGCCGGGGCAATAACAGAACCGCTGCCCGTCCCAGAGCACCGCTCCCTCGCGGCCCAGAGTGGCACCCGTCACCCGACAGCCAAACTGCTCACGCAATGCGACCAGGGCCCGCAGCAGGTTCGACTCGCCGGTGAACCGGGAAGGGAACTCACGCGAGGTGATGAGGAAATCTACTCGAGTCAGCAGCGCGTCCAGCCCCGGGTAGATGTTGTCCACATCCGCCACTACAGGTAGCTGGGCTTGCCGTGCCCACTCGGCAGCGGCTGCGGCCGCGGCGGTGTCGTGCCCGTCCACCAGCAGGGCCCGTCCGCTGACGATCCATTCGCGCCGCAGTTCTTCGGGTCGCAGTGCCAGTGCTGCCGGACGCTTCCAGAGGATCGTCCGCTCGCCGCTGTGCTCGTCGACTAGGATGTATGCGTTCTGGCTGGCGCAGCCCGGCACAGTCAGCAGAACGGCTTCCACACCCTCTGCAGCAAACTGTTTTCGCTGAAATTCGGCTGCGGCGTCGTCGCCGACTTTGCCGATGTATCGCGCGCGTAGTCCCCAGCGCCGACAGGCCACCATGGCGCTGGCTACCTGACCACCCGCCTGCAGCTCAGCAGAAAGGTATTCGAGTTTGGAATCGAAAGCAGGGAAGTGAGGAAGCCGGATAATCGTATCGGTGGCGTTCAGGCCAACACCGACAACATCCACGATCTCGGTCCGATCAGCAGTCATGAGCTGCAGCATGTCGGGACGCAGTAAAATTTTCAAGTGGACCTGCACAGAGAATTGCGTCCGATAATTTTAGCCGTGCTTTTCGCCGGGAAACATAACCCTGGCAACGCTGGAAATGTGTTTGGAATTGCCGGGCCGCAAATCGCAATCGCAATTGCGCAACGCGGGTGGCTGTGGTAAGTAGTTTCGTTTCGCTGCATGCGACGGTGTGCAGGCGCACCGTCGCATGCCGACTCGAATGCCACTGCAGGAATCGGAGGCGATCGTCTTGCGCAGTTATCCGCTGGGCGAGGCGGATCGCCTGGTGAGCTTTCTTTCCCGTTCTGCGGGACGAATTCGCGGAGTAGCTCGCGGTGCCCGTCGCCCGAAAAGTCGTTTTGGCGCGAGCTTGGAGCCCCTCTCGCATATTCGCATCTGGTTCTATGAGCGGGAAACGCGCGAATTGGTGCGCATCCATCAGTGCGAACTGCTGGAGTCTTTCCTGGATGCGCAGCGCGACTTTCAGTGCGGCTGCGCACTCGCCCTGATGGCCGAAGTGGCTGAGGCCGTCCTGCCCGAACGGGAAGCGGCCGAAGGCGCTTTCCGCCTCCTGCTGCATGTGGCTCGTGAAATCCGGGACTCGCACGCGGTCGCTTTGCCGCTGGCCTTCTATGCGCTGTGGATGGTGCGGCTGGCAGGCTGGCTCGGCGATCTGGAGCGCTGTGCCCGATGCGGTGCCTCACTGAGGGAAGTAGCAGCCTGGAGTCGAATCGGCGCCGCGGGCCTGTATTGCAGCAGATGCCGGCAGGGAGGCATGCGGGCCCTCAGTGCTGAAGCGCTCGAGCTGGCACGCTGCATGCTCACTGCGCGGCTGGAGAACCTTCGCCGGTTCCAAGACCGCATCCAGCCGCTGCAGGAACTGTCCAGATTTTATCTGGACTTGATTGAGTATCAGATCGAGCGGAAACTGCTCAGCCGCCCAATGGTAGAAGCAGGGAAATGAGAAAAGGCCAAAACAAACGCAGCCGGAATGCTCGCCCTCTGTTCCAGGAGCTGATCTTGGACCTGTTGAACTACTGGCATCGGTGTGGCTGCGTCCTCCAACAGCCGTACGATCTCGAGGTTGGTGCAGGCACCATGCACCCGGAAACTTTTTTTCGTGTGCTCGGCCCCCAACCCTATCGGGTGGCCTACATTCAACCCAGCCGCCGCCCGGCCGATGGCCGCTATGCAGAAAATCCTAACCGCCTCTACAAACATACTCAACTTCAAGTAATACTTAAACCTTCTCCGGACAATATTCAAAGCATCTACCTGGAGAGTTTGCGCGCCATCGGGGTCAACCTGCGCCGCCACGACATTCGCTTCGAGGAGGACAACTGGGAATCCCCCACACTGGGCGCCTGGGGAGTCGGCTGGCAGGTGCTTTTGGATGGATTGGAAATCACTCAGTTTACCTACTTTCAGCAGTGTGGCGGAATTGACCTGGACCCGGTTTCCGTCGAGCTGACCTATGGTATGGAACGCATCGCCGCTTTCCTGCAGGGCATCGACAATGTGTTCGACCTGAAGTGGTCCACAGACCAGACGTACGGCGCAATTCGCACAAGCGAAGAGCAGCAGTTTTCTGCCTACAGTTTCGAGCATGCGGATCCGGCACTGACGCGGCAGATGTTCGAACTTTGCGAGGCGGAAGCCCGCCGTCTGCTCGATGGCTGGGTCGCTGCTCCGGAACCCGCCCGCCAGCGCTACCCGCTCCTGGCCGCCTACGACTTCTGCCTGAAGTGCTCGCATCTGTTCAACACACTCGATGCCCGCGGGGTGATTTCGGTCACTGAACGTGCGTCCCTGATCGGGCGCGTGCGCACCCTCGCCTGCCGGGTGGCGAGCAGTTACCTCGAACAGCAGGCCGCCGCAGTTCCAATCACGCTGGGCTCACGATGAAGCAAACTGCCGAATTCCTGCTCGAAGTTGGTTGTGAGGAGATTCCTGCGCAGATGATTGCGCGCGCCTCCAGCGAACTTAAGGTAATCCTTGAAAAACACTTTT
Organism: Terriglobia bacterium; assembly: GCA_023512135.1. Taxonomy (GTDB): domain Bacteria; phylum Acidobacteriota; class Terriglobia; order Acidiferrales; family UBA7541; genus DSGC01. The sequence goes on from JAIMAG010000002.1 coordinate 109,685, forward strand.
CCGCCGAGCGGATTCTCGATTCGGCTGAAGTGCACACATACGGCGCATCGCGCCGTATGGTGGCTGTTTGTCGAGCCCTTCGAACTCGCCAGCCGGATTCGGTCGAAGAGGTCACCGGACCACCCCGGTCGGTGGCTTATGACAATGTCGGCCGGCCGACAAAAGCTGCCGAGAGTTTCGCCGCGCGCCAGGGTGTTCCGGTCGCAAAACTGTACACCGTCACGACGCCACGTGGCGAATATGTGGCGGCACGGCGCACGACTCCCGGCAAGCTCACCCGGGAGATTCTGCCCACACTGCTCCCGGCGGCCCTTTTCTCGATACCCTGGCCACGGACCATGTATTGGCGCAGGCCAGCAGAACGTTTTGTGCGGCCCGTGCGCTGGATTCTCGCCCTGTTCGATGGGAGCGTTGTCCCGTTCGAATTTGCCGGCGTGCGGGCCGCGAACTGGACCGCCGGCCATCGTGCGCTCGGCCGGGAACGCATCGTCGTTCGCAGTTTCGCCGATTACATTTCCCAATTGCGCCGCAACTATGTGCTGGTCGATCCAGACGAGCGCCGCAAGAAAATCCTGCGCGAGTTACGCCAGCACGCATCCCGAGCCCATCTCCGGGTGCACGAAGACCCCGAACTGCTCGAGCAGGTCGTCTATCTGAATGAGTTTCCCACTGTCATCCGGGGCGAGTTCAGCCCCGAGTATTTACGCCTGCCCAGAGAAATCCTGATCACCGTGATGCGCGACCACCAGAAATACTTTGCCCTGGAACGCAGTTCCGGTGAACTGGCACCGCACTTCCTCGCTGTAATCAACCTCGATCGCGATGCCGGAGGCATCGTCCGCGCAGGCCACGAGCGCGTGCTCCGTGCCCGTTTCAGCGACGCAAGCTTCTTCTGGGACGTCGATCAGAAAACTCCGCTCGGCAACAACCTGGCCAAGCTGACTGCCGTGACCTACGAATCCCGCTTGGGCAGCTATGCCGATAAAACCGCGCGGTTGCGCGCACTCGCACGCACTATGGCCGAGCATCTGGCTGCCGCGGGAGTCCAAGAAGCCTCCGTAGCCAGCGCAGACCGTGCAGCAGAGCTGGCGAAGTGTGATCTGGTTACGGAAATGGTCCGTGAGTTTCCTGAGCTGCAGGGCATCGTCGGCGGACTCTATGCCGCGCGTCAGGGTGAACCAGCGGAAATCGCCTGGGCCATCTACGACCACTATCGTCCGTCTGGCTTGGAGGATTGGATTCCACGGAATCTGACGGGCTGCATCCTCAGTCTGGCCGACAAGCTCGATACCCTGGTCGGCTGCTTTGCCATAGGGCTGGTTCCGACAGGTTCGAGCGACCCGTTTGCATTGCGCCGTGCCGCTCTTGGCATAGTGAAAGTAATACTTGAGAAAAACCTGCCCCTTACTCTCGGTTCGCTGGTGACAGCAGCATCCTGTGCATTGCAGTCTCAACCGCCCAATCTGATGGTTTCCGAAACGATTCAGCAGCAGGTTCTCGAATTCTTGCTCGAGCGGGCCCGGTTCGTCTTCCGGGAGCGCTACGGCTTCCCTTACGACGAAGTCAACTCGGTGCTGGCTGCCGGTGCAGACGACTTGCCGGATGCGCTGCGACGTCTGGAGGCGCTACACAGCATTCGTCGCACAAAGAATTTCGAACCCCTCGCGGCCTCGTTCAAGCGGATTCGCAATATTGTGGAGAAGGCGGGCCCGGACGAGCACTGGCGGCTGCCTGATGTTCGCACCGACCTGCTGGCACTGGAAGCAGAGCAAGCGCTGCACCGGGCCGCGCAGCGTGTGGCGCAGCAAGCCGAGAGTCATCGTCTGGCCGGGCGCTATCGCGAAGCGCTGTTGCTGATCGCCGAGCTGCGGCCGCTCGTGGATCGTTTTTTTGACGAGGTGCTGGTCATGGCCGAGCAGGAGGACCTGCGCCGGAACCGGCTCACACTGCTGGCAAAGCTGTTGCGGGAATTTTCGAGGATTGCCGATTTTTCCGAGATTGCTGCCGCGCAGAAATAATCCGTTCGCGCGAGCGGAGCGGGCCCGTTTTGTCGGCACGCCGACAACGGCCTGCAAGTCGTCGCAGAAAAGGGGAAGACTGTGAAAAAGTACGTCTATTTTTTTGGCGCCGGGAAAGCGGAAGGTACCGGCGAAATGAAAGACTTGCTGGGCGGCAAGGGCGCCGGCTTGGCCGAAATGACGCGCCTCGGGCTGCCCGTGCCCGCCGGCTTCACCATCACCACCGAAGCCTGCCACTATTACTTCGCGCACGGCCACAAGTATCCGCCGGGATTACACAAACAGGTGGAGCGTGCCCTGGCGCGACTGGAAAAGGTTGTAGGCAAAAAATTGGGCGATGCCCATGACCCGCTGCTGGTCTCGGTGCGTTCCGGATCGGCCCGTTCGATGCCGGGGATGATGGAGACCATCCTGAACCTGGGGCTGAATGACCGCTCCGTGGAGGGTCTGGCGCGGAGCACGAAGAATCCACGGTTTGCTTTCGATGCCTACCGGCGCTTCGTGCAGATGTATTCCACCGTGGTCATCGGGCTGTCTAAAGAAGAACTTGAAGAAAAATTGCGCGAACTGAAGGATCGTTTGGGCGTTAAAACGGACGTCGAAGTTTCCGCGGAGGGGTGGCGCGAGCTGGTCGAGGAGTACAAACGCTACTTTAAGAGTAAAACCGGACGACCTTTTCCGCAGGACCCGCGCGAACAACTCTGGGGTGCCATCGAAGCTGTCTTTCGTTCCTGGATGGCCGAGAAGGCCGTGACCTACCGTCGCGTAGAAAAAATCACCGGCCTGCTCGGCACCGCGGTCAATGTGGTGCAGATGGTGTTCGGGAACAAAGGAGAAAACTCCGGAACCGGTGTCTGCTTCACCCGAGACCCCTCAACCGGAGAAAAAGTTCTCTACGGCGACTTCCTGATCAACGCGCAGGGCGAAGACGTCGTGGCCGGCATTCGCACGCCGATGCACTTGGATGAAATGGCGCGGCGCATGCCCAAGGTTTACCAACAACTGAAACGCGTGCGGGACATCCTGGAACGGCACTACAAGGACATGCAGGACCTCGAGTTCACCGTCGAGGAAGGCCGGCTCTACATGCTGCAGACGCGAGTCGGCAAGCGCACACCGGCCGCAGCCTTTCGCATCGCCGTGGATATGGCCAACGAAGGCCTGATTTCACGCCGCGAGGCGGTGATGCGCATCAAGCCGGAAGATATCGAGCGCCTTTTCTATCCGGTCATCGACCCGCAGATTCCTGCCGCAGAACTGGAAACCCGCAGACTCGCCACCGGCATCAACGCCGTGCCCGGCGCGGCCGTCGGACGCGCCGTTTTCACCGCCCGCGACGCTGAACTGTGGGCCGAGCGGGGCGAAAAAGTCATTCTGGTGCGGCGCGAAACCAGCCCGGAAGATGTGGGCGGCATGTTCGTGGCGCAGGGCATCCTGACCGCTACCGGGGGCAAGACCAGCCACGCTGCGGTCGTGGCGCGCGGCTGGGGCAAGTGCTGCGTGGTCGGCGCCGAAGCCTTGAAGATCGATTACGAACAGAAACAACTGCGTGCCGACGGCCGTGTGGTCTGCGAAGGGGAATGGCTGACGCTCGACGGCAACACGGGCAACGTCTATCTGGGCGCGACACCGCTGATTCGCCCCGAACCGCCGCCGGCCTTTTTCACATTGCTGAAATGGTGCGACGCCATCCGCCGGCTCCGCGTGCGCACCAACGCCGATACCCCCACCGACGCCCGCAAGGCCCGGGAGCTGGGCGCAGAGGGAATCGGTTTGTGTCGCACCGAACACATGTTCTTCAAGGACTTCGAAGACCCCAGCCAGAGTGTCGTGCGCCAGCGCGCCATTCAGCAGATGATTCTGGCTGAAACGGTCGAAGAACGAAAACGGGCCCTCGACAAACTGCTCCCGTTCCAGCGCCGGGATTTCATCGGCATCTTCGAAGCGATGGATGGTTTCCCGGTGACCATCCGCCTGATCGACCCTCCGTTGCACGAATTTGTCCCGCACACCGCCGAAGGGCAGGCCGAGCTGGCACGGGAGATCGGCGTCAGCCCTGAAGCGGTAGCCCGCCGAGTCGAACAGCTCCGCGAAGCCAATCCCATGCTGGGCCATCGCGGCGCCCGACTCTGCATTACCTATCCAGAAATACTCGAAATGCAGGTTCGAGCCATCATCGAAGCTGCAATCGAATGTCAGAAAAAGGGAATTAAAGTTTTACCTGAGATTATGCATCCGCTTACTCTTGACCGGCGTGAGTTGGAAATTCTGAACCGGGAAACCCGCCGCGTTGCCGACCAGTTGATCCGCGAAGCCGGGGTAAAGTTGAACTACCTCGTCGGCACGATGATCGAGCTGCCGCGCGCAGCCCTGCTGGCCGACCAGATGGCTGAAGTTGCTGAGTTTTTCAGCTTCGGCACCAATGACCTGACCCAGACGGTCATGGGACTTTCCCGTGACGATGCCGGACGTTTTCTGGCCGATTATGTCGACCCGAACAAGGCAGGGATTTTTTCTGACGACCCGTTCCAGACACTCGACACCGCAGGCGTGGGACTGTTGATTCGCTGGGCAGTGGAGCGAGGCCGCCGGGCACGTCCTTCGCTCAAGGTCGGCATTTGCGGAGAACACGGCGGCGATCCCGCCAGTGTTCGCTTCTGCCATCAAGTGGGGATGGACTATGTGAGCGCGTCGCCGTACCGTGTCCCGGTAGCGCGGCTGGCTGCTGCCCAAGCGGTGCTCGAAGAGCAACAGACCCGTTCCAGCAAGCCAAGACGAAAAGGAACAAAGCGGGGCGCGCATCGTCCGCACTAGTTCGCCGGCAGCAGGGGATGAACGTTTCCCAATGTTTTTTGTCTCAGGTGGGCGTCTTCAAGTAAAAGTGGAGACCCAGGAAGGTGAAGATCGCGGCTGGCGCCCAGCCAGCCAGCCAGCTCGGAAGCTGTCCGACGGCACCGAACGCTTCAAACAGGGCGGCGGTGGCCCAGAACACAATGGCCACCCCCAGGCCAGCAGCCAGTCCGCCCGTCGCACCCCGGTTGCCTACTTTCAGGGCAAACGGAGCTGCCAACAACATCAGAATGGGCAGCATCAACGGGAAAGCAAATTTGCGGTGCCACTGCACGGTCAGTCGGGTCGCGTCAAAACCAGCCTGCCGCAGCTCTCGGATGTACTGCCGTAGCTCGCGCCAGTTCATCTGGTAGTACTGTCGCACTTCGCGCCGGAAATAGTCCGGGGGCTCGCGGAGCTCGGCCAGCGTCAGGCTGGTGAACGGCTGATATTCGGCCACGCGGTTCCGCTCGAGCACGCGCACCCAGCCCTCCTCGAGTCGCCAACTGGCGATGGCCGGGTCCCAGAGGGCGCGCCGGGCATAGATGCGTCGCCGCAATTGGAAACTTGCCGGATCGATTTCGAAAACATTCAGCCCGCCGAACAGATTCCGATCCGGATCGAACAATTCGTAGTTGTACAACCGGCCTTCGCGGCCGAAAATCCACTGGCGTCGGGGCTGGAAGAACGTCTGTGCCGGGCGCCCCTTGATTTGATTCCGCAGCAAGTCTTGCGTCTGGTTGGTGTAGGGCAGGACATTCGAATCCAGAAAAAACAGCCCGGCTGCAAGAGCCACTCCGCAAACCAGCAGGGGAAGAGAGAGCCGGAAGAAGCTGATCCCGCTGGCCTTGGAGGCGGTGATTTCATTGTGCTTGGTCATCAACGCCAGGGCGACCAGAGTTGCGGTTGAAGCAGCCAGCGGGGCCAGTTGGTAGAACAGGTGAGGCGTCAGAAAGAAAAAGTAGCGCGCGACCACACCGACGGGAATCTGATTCCGGCTGATGTCTTCGACCAGCTCGAAGAACGTAAACGCTTCCAGCAGCAAAAGCGATCCACTTAGAAGAATCAAAAAATAGAAGAAAAACTGGCGGGCAAGGTAGAGGTCCAACAGCAGTGGAAACCCGAAAACGCGTTGAGCGCGTGCGTGCCTCTGCCGCGGAAAGGGTTTCGGCTGTGCGTTCGCAACGACGACCCCTGCGGGCAGCGGGACGGGGCGGGGCATCGCAGCAGAGTCGGTTTCTCCGACCGTGGCCCGCCGCGACCACTGCCCGAGCAGTTTCCCGAGCCAGCTCTCGCGACCGATTTCTTCCATGCCGGGCAACAGGGTCAAGCCGAACAGAGCCGTGAGCAGGTTGGCTCCCCACACGCCCAGCGCGGGGGGAAGCGTCCCGCGGCGGGCCAGCCCGATCCCGGCAACCAAAAGGATATAGTAAGCCGCAATCAAACCGAGGGTCAGGACAAACCCGGAAGCGCGTCCGCCCCGCACCGGGCGCACCCCGACGGGTACGGCCAGCAACGCGAACACCAGGCAGGCAGCCGGAAAGGCCAGCCGCCGGTGCCACTCGATCCTGGCTTCCAGGTCGCCCGTGCGTGCGCGGGCATGCAGATGCTCGGTATGGAGTTCGGCAATCTTCGGCCGACGTACACGCACGGGAATTCCGTTGCCTAGCTCGAGCGACAAACTGTTTTCGCCGAACGTGGAGATCGAGTAGCGATCGGGTTCTCGCTGCGAGTATTCGTGGATGCTGCCGTTTTTCAGGTGCAGGGCGATGCGGCGCAGGGGGCGGTCGGCCACCAGAGCGGCTTCCTCCGCCAAAGTCACCTGCGAGCTTTGCGGGTCGCCGAGAGTCGCCAGCAGAATGCCTCGCCAGCGGCTGCCTCCCGGGTCCACGTCTTCAACGTAGATGAGCCAGCGTCCAAAGCGTTCGTCGAACACGCGCGGCTGGATCTGAATTGCGGCAGGGGATAGCCGCAGTTCTTCTTCCAGCGAGGCGAAGGCGCGTGCAGAGCGCGGCGCGAGCCAGAAGGTGAGCGTCGCGGTCATTCCCGTGGCCAGCAAAGCCAGCCCGCCAACCGGCAACAGAATGCGGCGCAGACCCAGGCCGGTGGCGTGCATGGCAATCAGTTCGCTGTCGGCCGACATGCGCCCGAGGCCGATCAAGATGCCCACCAGAATCGCCATCGGAATCGTGAAGCTCAGAATGCCGGGCAGCGCCGTGGCCACCAGCCGTGTTGTCGTAGCAATTCCGCCGCCGTGTCGCACCACAAGGTCCATCAGTTGGACCAGTTGGGGCACAAAAAAAATGAAAGTAAACAGAACCAGGCCCAGGATGGCGTAACTGGAGATTTCCCGGAAAATGTAGCGATCCAGAATGCGCATCGCGACGGTCAAAGTCTAGCACGGCACCGGCAAGTCCGCTCTCCTGCGCCGAGCCAGGTCGGAGTCTGCACGGCAAAGCGGGGGATTGCGTGCCAGCAGCGAGGCACTTCAGAGCATGGCCACTGCAAGGCTGCGCGGGCCCGACCCGACGGGTACCAGCGTCAGGAGGCTGAGCGTGCGCTTGCGGATCACGGCCAGGTCATTCGAACCTTCGTTGACCACCAGCAGCAGTTCCTCGCCAGGGGTCAGGGCTGCTGTGGCGGGTCGTTTGCCGACGGGAATCGGGGTGTGCAGGCGGCGCGTGTGCACGTCTACGGGCGTGACGCGGCCCGCGGCTCGGTCCACCACGAACAACCAGGAAGCATCCTGTGTGATGACCACTTCGGCCGGGGCATCGCCCACCACCACGAACTCGGCCACTTCCTGCGTCCACGTGTTCAAAATCGTCACACCGTGAGCCGTTGGATGTGGCAGATAGAGTTCGCCTCCATCCGGTTTCAACGCCGCACCGGCTGGCCCGGAATGTTCGGCGGTTCCCAGATGCAGGTTGGCCACCAGGGTGGGGCGGTTCAGGTCGATGACGGAAACTTCTGGCTTTGTCGACGAGGTGACAAACGCCCGCTGGCCGTCCGGCAGCAGCACCACACGTTCCGGCTGCGCGACAACTGGCACAGTAGCGGCAACCTGCAGGGTATCTGCTTCTACGACGAACACGCGGTTGCCGGTCCGGTCCGGCACGAGCAGCCGGCGACCATCCGGCGTCCGCTTTGGCATGCCTGGCTGCCCTCCCAGAAACACGCGACGGCGAATCTGCTGACGGTGGCCGTCAACGAGCAGCAGTGTCCCCTCTCCAGCACTGACGACATACACCGCTGCTCCATCAGCGGAAAATTCCATGCCCGCGGGTTCAGCGCCGACCGGAACCTGCGCAAGGATTCGATTTGTTTTTGTGTCCAGAATCCAGACGTACCCGCCGCGACGGCTCAATCCCCAGAGCTGCTTTTCTTTCGGATGCATGCGGAGTTCGATCGGCTCCGGTCCGACCGGAACCGTGGCCACCACCGACGCCCGGATCAAATCCACGACCGAAATGGTCCCGTCGCCGGCGTTGGCGACGTAGGCGAGCAGCCGCACATCGGGCCGAAGGGTGAAGGGGCGGTCTTCGCGCGCCACCTGGCGCAGGGCAAACAACAACAGGATGGCAAGCGACAGGAGAAATCGCAGATTCCGTTGTTTCCAGGTGAGCATACGTAGCGCTGCAGGATCAGTTTACCGCTCGGTGCAACACGGCTGCAATCATCCGCACTTCCTGCTGCAGTTGCAGGAACTCCTCCGGGAGCAGAGATTGCATCCCGTCGGAGAGGGCGCGGTCGGGATCGTGGTGTACTTCGACCAGCAGGCCGTCGGCGCCGACTGCCACCGCCGCCCGCGAAAGCGGCAGCACCTTGTGCCGGCGACCGGTTCCATGGCTCGGATCCACCAGGATCGGGAGATGGCTGCGCCGTTTTACAGCCGGAATCACGGCCAGGTCGAGCGTGTTCCGGGTAAAGTCGCTGAACGTGCGCACTCCGCGCTCGCAGAGAATGACCTGGTAATTTCCCTCGGCCATGATGTATTCGGCCGCCATGAGAAATTCATCGAGCGTGGCCGACATGCCGCGCTTGAGCAGCACGGGCTTGCGCGCACGCCCGGCCCGTTTCAGCAATGAGAAATTCTGCATGTTCCGTGCGCCGATCTGGATCACGTCGGCATATTGTTCGACCAGCTCCAGGCTTTCGTTGTCCACCGCTTCGGTCACGATGCCCATGCCGAACCGCTCGCGGACTTCAGCGAGAATCTTCAAACCGGCTTCGCCCAGTCCCTGGAAGCTGTACGGCGACGTGCGCGGCTTGTATGCCCCGCCGCGGAACAGACGCACTCCAGCTTTCTGCAAGCAGGCCGCGACGGTCATGGCCTGCTCGTGAGATTCGATGGCACAGGGCCCGGCAATCAAAGCCACCGAGGTCCCCCCGATGACCACTTCGGCGGTGGAGCCATCGGGTTGCCGCACGGGGATCCGGATGATGGTGTCTTCCTCTTTCACATCTCGGCTGACCAGCTTGTAAGGTTTGCTGACCGGAATGCACTCGGCCACCCCGGGCATAGATTCCAGCGACCCGATGTCCACCTCGCCGGTGTTGCCCGTGATTCCGATGGCGGTGCGCTGGGTGCCGGGAATGGGATGCGCGCGATAGCCCAGAGCCTCGATGCGCTCGCAGACGTTGCGAATCTCCTCTTCGGTGGCGTGCGCCTTCATGACCACCAGCATCCCCGTACCTCCTCAAGAAACAACACCCACGCCGTTTCCGGACACGGATGGAGTTACTCAGTGTACTGCAGGCGGTTTTTGCAAGCAAACCTTCCGCGGTCCTCCGGACGGCCCCCGGGCCCGTCGCATAATTCCCCTCTCACTGCTGCGATTGCAGACGTGCGGCGGCTCAGCTAAAATGAATGCTTATCTTACTGCCGCCACACCTCGTTGAGGGAATGGACGACGCCTCTCGCAAAGTCACGCTCGAACCTGAAGTAGACCAAGCCCGCCCGAAATCACACGTTCGGCCGGCGCCGGCTGACTGGAAAGATGGGACCCTGCGTGTTGGAGTTCACGTTTCCATTGCCGGGGGAGTCAGGCAATCGCTAGAGCGCGCACATGCGCTCGGTTGCACGGCGCTGCAGATTTTTTCGACCAGCCCCCGGATGTGGCCCGCCCGCCGTGGCGTGTACAAATGGCTTACTGCGGCCGAGGCAGAGCGCTTCCGCGTCCGCCGGGCCGAGCTGGCACTCGGGCCATTGGTAGTGCATGACAACTATCTGATCAACCTGGCTTCTCCAGACCGGGCCACCCGCACCCGTTCGATTCAAGCTTTAAGCGAAGAGCTCGCCCGGGCCTTGTGGATTGGCGCCGATTACCTGGTGCTGCATCCGGGAAATGCCGGCAACGCGCCGCTCGAAAGCGCCATTGCAGCGATCGTCGAGGGGCTGCGGCGGGCTACCCGCGGGCTTTCCCTGGGAGAGCTGCACATTCTGCTGGAAAATACGGCCGGACAGGGAAGTGCCCTCGGATGGCGTTTCGAGCATCTCGAGGCGATTCTGCGGGCCTGTCCGGAGCTTCCGCTGGGCGTCTGCCTGGACACGGCCCACACCTTCGCCGCAGGGTACGATCTCTCTTCCGAAACCGGCCTGCAGCGGACGCTGTCCGAATTTGCGGCCACGATTGGCTTCGAGCGTTTGCATGTGGTCCACGTCAACGACTCCAAAGCGCCGGCCGGCTCGCGCGTGGACCGTCACGAGCACATCGGCCGTGGAAAAATCGGGCTGGAAAATTTCCGCCGATTCCTGAATCATCCTTGGATTCGGGACTGGCCGGGCCGGGCGTTCATTCTGGAAACACCGGTAGACCGGCCGGGGGATGACCGACGAAATCTCCGTACGGTCTGGGCTCTGTTCGGACAGGCGCTGCCCGTCCGAGCCGGCGCCCGGGACGGATTCCCAGCGCGGCGGATATCCTCTGCAAAGCGTCGCACGCAAAAACGAGCCGCATTGCGGAACACATGACCGTGAAACAAGCTACAGGGGCAGACTACATCCCGGATGCAATCGAGCGCAAATGGCAGCAGCGCTGGGCCGAGGCCCGCGTGTTCGAAGCCGAGGCTGACCCGGCGCGTCCGAAGTACTACGTGCTGGAAATGTTGCCGTATCCTTCGGGCACGCTCCACATGGGCCACATGCGCAACTATACGATCGGCGATGTCGTCGCCCGTTACAAACGGATGCGTGGCTTCAACGTCCTCCATCCGATGGGATGGGATGCCTTCGGCCTGCCTGCTGAAAACGCGGCTATCCAGCACGGGATCGAACCTCGCACCTGGACGCTGAACAATATCGCCGAATTCAAACGCGTGCTCACCCGCTTCGGCTTCAGCTATGACTGGCGGCGGGAAATCTCCACCTGCGAGCCGGAGTATTACCGCTGGAATCAGTGGTTCTTCCTGCGCATGCTCGAACGCAACCTGGCCTACCGTAAGCGCAGCCGCGTGAACTGGTGTCCGAAATGCGAAACCGTGCTGGCGAATGAACAGGTCGTCGAAGGGGCCTGCTGGCGTCACGAAGATACGCCTGTCGAACAGAAAGAGCTGGAACAGTGGTTTCTGCGCATCACGGCCTACGCGGAGGAGCTGCTGCGCGATATCGCTCTGCTCCGACAGGGCTGGCCGGAACGCGTGCTCGTGATGCAGGAAAACTGGATCGGAAAATCCCGAGGCGTGCGCGTTCGTTTTCCCCTGATTGGACGGGAAGAAGTCATCGAAGTCTTCACCACGCGGATCGACACGATCTATGGTGCCTCCGCCGTCCTGCTGGCCCCGGAGCATCCGCTGGTTCCTAGGCTGCTTGCCGCGAGCCGGCAGCGGCCGGGGCTCGAAGAGCAGTTGCAGGCCATGCGCCGCCACGCGGTTCGCGAAGCCGATCTGGCCACCGCCGAAAAGCAGGGCATCCTGCTCGATTGCCAGGTACGCAACCCCTTCAGCGGAGATACGCTGCCGGTCTGGGTGGCCAACTTTGTCCTGCTCGAGTACGGCACCGGAGCAGTGATGTGCGTTCCTGCACACGATCAGCGCGATTTTGAATTTGCGGCCAAGTATCGGCTGCCGGTGCGGGTTGTGGTGCAGCCTGCGCAGGGCGAAGCTCTCGAAGCCGGTTCGCTGCGCGCGGCGATGGTGGACTACGGCGTCCTGGTAAACTCCGGCCCCTATTCCGGCCTCCGCTCCGAAGCCGCCATCGAGCAGATGTCCCGTGATGCCGAGCAGAAGGGTATCGGCCGTAGCGAAGTCATCTACCGGCTCCGCGACTGGGGCATTTCCCGGCAGCGCTACTGGGGCACGCCGATTCCGGTCGTGCACTGCGAGCGTTGCGGCATCGTGCCCGTTCCCGACGAGGAGTTGCCCGTGCTGTTGCCTGCCCGGGTCACGCTGACCGGACGCGGCCAGTCCCCGCTTGCGCTTGTGCCGGAATTTGTCCAGGTTCGCTGCTACCGTTGCGGCGGTGCCGCACGACGCGAGACGGACACCATGGATACGTTTGTGGATTCTTCCTGGTATTTCTACCGCTACACGGATCCGCAGAATCACACCGCGCCCTTTTCCCGCGAGATCGTCCGCTACTGGTTTCCGATCGACCAGTACATCGGCGGCATCACGCACGCCATCCTCCACCTGCTCTATTCGCGCTTCTTCTGCAAAGTGATGCGCGATATCGGCCTGGTGGAACACGATGAGCCGATCCAGCGGCTGTTCACGCAGGGCATGGTGCTCAAGGGCGGCGTGGCTATGTCGAAATCCCGCGGCAATGTGGTCGGCGCGGCAGAAATGGCCGAAAAGTACGGTGCCGATACCGGACGGCTTTACACCCTGTTCGCTGCTCCGCCCGAGAAGGATCTGGAATGGAGTGAGCAGAGCATCGAAGGCTGCGCGCGGTTCCTGCAGCGGTTGTTCCGGCTGGTCGCGCGTCACGCGGGCCGGCTCGACTGCGTGCCCGCTGCAGGCCGCGCCGTGGATGTGACCGCGCTGAGTGAAAAGGAACGGCTTCTGCTTCGCCGGGCGCACCAGACCCTGCGTCGTGTGACCCAGGACTTCGAGCGGCGCTGGCATTTCAACACTTCCGTCGCCGCGCTGATGGAGCTGACCAACACGCTGCAGGAGCAAGAGCCTCTCGAGCAGGGCGTGCAGCCCGCCGTGTTGAAGGAAGTGTTCGAGCTGCTGCTCCAGATGTTGGCGCCGATGGCCCCGCACATCGCGGAGGAACTCTGGGAAATGCTGGGCCACAAGGAACTGCTGGCCAACCACCCCTGGCCCGAATACCATCCGAAACTGGCTGAAGAAGAAAGGCTGGAAATCGTCGTCCAGGTGAACGGGAAGCTGCGGGGCAGGGTTTCGGTGGAAAGTGGATTGAGCGAATCCGAGCTGCGCGAGCGCGCCCTGGCCGACCCGCGCATTGCCCAGCTCGTCGCGGGAAAGACGTTGCGGAAGGCGATCGTCATACCCGACAAGCTGGTCAATCTGGTTGTAAGCTAGCGAGTGCGGAACCGCACCGGTTCGAAGAGAAGTGCCTTTGTACAGGCTCTGTTCCACAGGCGGGAAGCTGCGACGCTTCGCCGCCCATCAGCCGGGTGGAGAAAGCCATGGAAATCCCGGGCGGAATCGTCATTCTTGATTTTGGTTCCCAGTACACGCAACTGATTGCGCGTCGGATTCGCGAGCAGCAGGTTTTCTCCGTCATCCTGCCGTGCACGGCGCCATTGGAAGCCATCCAGCGCCTGTCGCCGGTTGGTATTATTCTCTCCGGTGGTCCGAGCTCGGTCTATGATCAGACTGCTCCCTACTGCGATCCGCGCGTACTGACTCTCGGTGTGCCTGTGCTCGGCATCTGCTACGGCCTGCAATGGATGGCGCATCAACTGGGCGGGGTCGTGCAACCTGCTGATCGACGGGAATATGGACCTGCGCAGGTGGAGGTGCAAAACGGCTCCTGCCTGTTTTCGGCGATGCCGCAACGCCTGCGCGTCTGGGCCAGCCATGGCGACCACGTCGTACAACTTCCAGCAGGGTTTCAGCTCACCGCACGGACGGAAAATGCCGTGGCGGCCATCGAAGACCGAACCCGACGGTTTTTCGCTGTTCAGTTCCACCCGGAGGTGCAGCATACCGAAGGTGGTGCGGAGATTCTGCGCCGCTTCGTCTTTGAAATCTGCCAGGCCAAGCCGAACTGGAATCGCACGTCCATCATCGCCGACGCAGTGCAATCCATCCGGCAGCGGGTGGGTTCGGAATCTGCGATCTGTGCCCTGAGCGGCGGTGTGGACTCTGCGGTGGCGGCGGTGCTGGTGCATCGCGCGATCGGCGAGCGGCTAGTGAACGTTTTCGTGGACACCGGACTTCTCCGCAAGAACGAATTCCCGCAGACCCTTGACCTGCTGCAGCGGAAGCTCGGGCTGAACGTCATCGGTGTGGATGCCTCGGGTCGTTTCCTCGAGTGCCTGCGCGGAGTCACCGATCCGGAAGAAAAACGTAAGCGCATCGGTCACACGTTCATCGACGTGTTTGCTGAACAGGCCCGTCGGATCGGCCCCGTCCGTTTTCTGGTGCAGGGAACCCTGTACCCCGATGTGATCGAATCCGTTTCCGTGAAAGGGCCGGCAGCGACCATCAAGTCTCACCACAACGTCGGCGGATTGCCGGCGGTGATGCCCTTCGAGTTGATTGAGCCGCTGCGCGACCTGTTCAAGGACGAGGTGCGTGCAATAGGGCGTGAGCTCGGCTTGCCCGAGGAACTGCTCTCGAAGCATCCCTTTCCGGGCCCGGGACTGGCGGTGCGGGTGCTGGGCGAAGTGACTGCCGAACGGCTCGCCCTGCTCCGGGAAGCGGATGCCATCGTGGTCGAAGAAATCCGGAAGGCGGGCCTCTATGAGAAGCTCTGGCAGGCATTTGCCGTGTTGCTGCCCGTGCGCACGGTGGGTGTGATGGGGGATGAGCGCACCTACGGCTATGCGGTTGCCGTCCGAGCGGTTACCTCCACCGATGCCATGACAGCCGACTGGGCGCGCCTGCCTGCTGAGGTGCTCGAAGCCATCTCCACGCGGATCGTCAACGAGGTGCCCGGGATCAACCGGGTGGTGTACGACATCAGTTCCAAGCCGCCGAGTACAATCGAATGGGAATAGAATTCCCCTGGGGGCGGGGGAGCCCCAGAATTCGCCGGGCAGGGAGTCAGCGATTCGCCATCTTCTGGGCCATATAGAGCAGAAGCCGACGATCGGATTCGTCCATCCGGCCCAGCAGGCGACGAAACTTGTTCAGCAAGCGCGCTTCCTTGCCAGTGCTGCCCCAGGCAATATCGTCTGCCGTCTTTCGCTTCGGCAGATTCGGCAGCTCGGGTGGTTCCTCGCCGTCATAGAAGAGCTGGTAGAGGGGGACTTCCAAGGCCCGTGCCAGCTTTTCCAGGGTTTCGATGGCGGGAACCGTATGACCGTTCTCCACACGGGAGATGTAACAACGCAGCAACCCGGTCCGCTTTTCGATATCGCCTTGCGACAGATTTTTCTCTTCGCGCAGAGCGCGCAAGCGTTCACCAATAATCATGCGTTTATTATTGCACGAGATTACTGACACTGCAACCGGTTTTCCAGGTGTGGACTGTGGAGAAGTGATTCTCCACTTCGATGTAACCTGTCCCTCATGACACACGTCCCAAAAACGGGGCCAGAAAGCCCTCGCCGGAGCACGGAGCCGACCTCCGGTGCCGAGGAGCGGGAGCTGGTCCGCCGGGCACAGGCGGGCGACACGGCTGCCTATGAAGCTCTGGTGGAGCGTCACCAGCGGCGCGTATTCGCCATCGTGGGTGGCATCCTGCGCCGCCGGGAGGATGTCGAAGACGTCGCGCAGCAGGTCTTCTTGAAGGTCTATCTTTCGCTCCGGCGCTTTGACCTGCGCTCCTCGTTTTCGACCTGGCTCTATAAGGTTGCAGTCAACGAGTGCTGGGATTACCTGAGGAAGAAAAAAGCCCGGCGACTGGTGTACGAGGCCGACCTCAGTGAAGAACAGACGCGGCAGATGGAAACTTTGCAGGGCGACGCCGCCGGCCCGAGCGACTTGGTGCGACGGGCTGAAGCCCGGCAACTGGCCGAACGCCTGCTCGCAGAGCTCGGCGAAGAAGAGCGACTGATGCTGATTCTGAAAGAGGTCGAGGGGTTTTCGGTGGAAGAGATCGCGGAAACGCTGGGCATGAACGTGAATACGGTGAAGGTGAGGCTGTTTCGCGCCCGCGGACGGCTGGCGGAATTCTACCGCCGCCGTCGGGGAGCGGCTCGGATTGCGGGCAGCCGGAACCGGAAGGAGAGGCCGTGAGCACGGTCTGCAGGGACTATCGAGAGCGCCTCGATCTGCTGGAAGATTACCTGGAAGGGCGGCTGCCGGCCTCGGAGCAGGCCCAGCTGTCGGAACACCTGGGCCGCTGCGAGCGCTGTGCGCAGGCACTGGCCGCGGCGCAGCTCGCCACGCAGGTGCTGCGTGAAGCCCGACTGCTGCGCGCTCCTGAACCCAGCCTCGGATTCGCACAACGGGTGACGGCACGCCTGCAGGCCGAGCAGCAGGCGATCGCCGACTTCTGGCATGCACTCGAAGTTTTTGCCCGGCGCGTTTCCTGGACCGCGTCCGTGTTGCTGCTGGTGCTGGGTGGCTATCTGTGGACTTTGGACCTCCCCACGCACCAGCAAGTCGGCCCACAGGAAACTGCTGAAGTGCAGGAGATTTTCCCTGAGCCGTATCAGCGTCCGGCCAATCCGGAAGAAGTCCTGCTGAGCCTGACCAGCAACGGAGCAGGAAGGTAGTCCATGCATCGCAAAGCTACATTTCTGGTCGCTGCGGTTTTCGTGCTCGGGCTGGCCCTGGGTGCACTCAGCATGCACTTGGCGGCCGAACGATACTGGCCGGGCTACGGAGCCAAGAAAGAGTACCGCGAACGCGGACGCGACCCGCAGAGCGAACGGATGCGCCTGGTCGAGCGGTTGACCCGCGAGCTGGCCCTGACGGCCGAGCAGCAACAGCAGCTCGAACAGGTTCTTGCAGAAACTTCCGCGCGCTACGACGCCATCTACGAAGAGATACGTCCGCGACTGCGCCAGGTCCGGGAAGAGGGTCGCAACCGGATTCGGGAATTCCTGACGCCGGAGCAGCGGGAAAAGTTCGAAGCCTGGCTGCACAAAATCGACGAAGAGCGCCGCAAGCGGGAATGCCATGACCGCTGAACCCGCGCGGCCCAGCAGGGTTTTGGAGAGGGAAAACATATGTGGATCAAAGAACGGGTGACTTCTCTGTGGGAACGTTCGATGTTGCACCGGGCGATGCTGGTTTCGCCGTTTGTCGTCGCCCTGTTGCTGGCGGGCTTCTGGAAATTCGATGGTCGCGCAGACGTCCGCTACTTCACCGCCAAGGTCGAGCGGGGTGACATCGTCCAGGTCGTCCAGGCCACCGGGACGATCAACGCCGTCACCACCGTGCAGGTCGGCTCCCAGGTCAGCGGACGCATCGCCGAAATCTATGTGGACTTCAATTCCAAGGTCAAAAAGGACCAGGTCATCGCCAAAATCGATCCTTCCTCGTTCGAAACCCGGCTGCTGCAGGCGGAAGCTGACCTGCAGAATGCGCTCGCCAACGTGCGCGGCATCGAAGCTTCGATCGAAACGCAGCGCGCGGATGTGCGCGCGGCTCAGGCGAACCTGGACCGCGCCCGCGCGCAGTTCCGCGAGGCGGAGCTGAACCTGAAGCGCACGAAAGAGCTGTTCGAGCAGGGCATTGTGGCGGCTTCCCAGTACGACACCGTACAGGCCACCTACGACGCCGCAGCGGCGAATGTCCGCGTGCTCGAAGCGCAGCTCGAGCAGGCCCGGGCCCGCCTGCGTCAAACCGAAGCGCAGCTCGAGCAGGCCCGGGCCAGCGTTGCCCAGCGGCGCGCTAACGTGGAATCGGCGCGAGTGGACCTGAGCCATACCGTCATCCGCGCCCCGATTGACGGCACCGTCATTGCCCGCAACGTGGACGTCGGCCAGACCGTCGCGGCTAGCCTGCAGGCTCCGACCTTGTTCGTCATTGCCCAGGACCTGACCAAGATGCTCGTCTATGCCAAAACCGATGAGTCCGACGTGGGCAAGATTCAGCCCGGTGCCATGGCTACCTTCCGCGTGGATTCCTTCCCGCGCGAGGTTTTCCGCGGACGGGTGACCCAGGTGCGCATGAATGCTACCGTGGTGCAGAACGTCGTCACCTACGACACGATCATCGAATTCGACAATCCCGAACAGAAACTGTTTCCGGGCATGACTGCCTACGTCACCATCCCGATCGCCCAGGCGCTGGATGTGGTGAAGATTCCCAATGGCGCGCTGCGTTTCCATCAACAGATCCCGGAAGCCGAACGAACTGCGCTCTTGCGCAAATACGGCTTCGAAGTGCCCAGTGCAGGGAACCGTGAGCTGGCTGGCGGTCGTCAACGGCCACAGTTTTCGGGCGGCCAGCGCCCCCAGGGCGGCGAACCCGGTGGCGGGGGTCCGAATGCAGAAATGATGCGTCGCCGCATGGCCTTCCTGGCAGGGATGGAAGGCGGCCAGGAGCAATGGATGTTTGTCTGGAAGCTGCTTCCGAACAATGAACTCCGCCCAATTCGCGTGAAGGTGGGCATCACCGATTACACCTTCACCGAATTGAAGGAAGGCGAAATCCAGCCGGGCGACGAGCTGGTCATCAGCCGCAGCACACTGGGTGCGCCGCAGACCGGCGGCTCGGACGGCGGTCCGCCAAGGGCCCCGGGATTCATCCGCCGGATGTGAAGGTCATGAGCATCGAAGCAAAATCCGGGCCGACCGCGAACACCGCTTCGGGCGGCCACGCAGAACTGATTCGTCTAGAAAACGTCCACAAGATTTACCATCTGGGCGAAGTGCAGGTGCACGCCCTGCGCGGCGTGTCGTTGCAGATTGGTCGCGGTGAATTCGTGGCCGTGATGGGCGCGTCCGGTTCCGGCAAGTCCACGCTGATGAACATTCTCGGCTGCCTGGACCGGCCCACGCGGGGCTCGTACTTTCTGGATGGCACCGATGTTTCGCAGTTGAGCAAAGTGGAGCTGGCGCGAATCCGGAATCAGAAGATCGGATTCGTGTTTCAGCAGTTCAACCTGCTGCCGCGAACCTCGGCGCTCGAAAACGTCGAGCTGCCGACCATCTATGCGGGCCTCTCTCCTGCGGAACGTCACTCCCGCGCGCTGGCGGCTCTGGAGCGCGTCGGCCTGGCCGACCGCGCCCATCACTTTCCGAGCCAGCTTTCCGGCGGACAGCAACAGCGGGTGGCCATCGCCCGCGCGCTGGTCAACCGCCCCTCGATTCTTCTGGCGGACGAGCCAACTGGCAACCTGGATTCGCGGACCAGCGTGGAAATCATGGACATTCTCCAGCACCTGAACGAGGAAGAGGGTTTGACAGTCGTGCTGGTCACCCACGAGCACGATATCGCCCAGTACGCCAAGCGTGTGCTCGAGTTTCGCGACGGCCGAATCCGCAAGGATTACCAGGTCTCCGATCGCTGGGTCGCACGCGAGGTCTTACCCACCCTTCCGGTACTGGACGATCTGGAAACAGTCGAACTGGGGGCCCAGGACGCGCCTGCGCCGGGACCCGTAAGTTCAAGTGAGGTTTGGTAGCCATGGACTTCATGAACACGCTGCGCATCGCGCTCCGCGCACTGTCGCGCAACAAATTGCGTTCGGCGCTGACCATGCTCGGCATCATCATCGGCGTCGGGGCCGTGATCGCCACGGTCAGCATCGGCCAGGGAGCCGAGTACCTGATCCAGCAGGGCATTGAAAGCCTCGGCACCAATGCAGTGTTCATTGCTGCGGGCAGCAACCGCGCCGGCGCACGCACCGGGTTCTGGGGCGTCCGCACGCTGACCGTGGAGGACATGGAGGCCATCCTGCGTGAAGTGCCGCTGATTCGTTCTGCGGCTCCGGTCGTCTTCACGCGCGCCCAAGTGGTCTACCAGAATCAGAACTGGCGCCCGCGAATCGAGGGCACCACCCCCGAATATTTCCAGATTCGCCGCTGGGGCGTACAAGCCGGGGGCATCTTCAGTGAAGACGAAGTACGCTCAGCGGCCAATGTGTGCGTGCTGGGTGTCACGGTTGCGCGGATGCTGTTCGGCAATCAGGACCCGATCGGACAGACGATTCGCATCGGCGAAATCCCCTTCCGGGTCGTGGGCGTGCTGGAAGCCAAAGGCCAGAGCGCTATGGGCGAGGACCAGGACGATCGTCTGATTGCGCCGTACACCACCGTGCAGCGGAAGATTGCCGGGATCACCTGGATCCACTACATCAACGCCTCCGCCATCACGAAGGACGCGGCGCAGGCCGCGGTTCCGCAGATCGAGGCCCTGCTGCGCGAGCGTCACCGGATTCGCAATCCCGAGGACGATGACTTCTTCGTGAGCACGCAGTCCGATGTGGCCGAAATGGCCACGCAGACCGAACGGGTCATGAACCTGCTGCTCGGTTCCATCGCCTCTGTCTCGTTGATCGTGGGTGGCATCGGCATCATGAACATCATGCTCGTCTCGGTGACCGAGCGCACCCGGGAGATCGGCGTTCGCATGGCCGTAGGAGCCACCGAAGCAGATGTGCGGCGCCAGTTTCTGGTCGAAGCGGTGACGATGAGCATGGCGGGCGGTGTGATCGGCATCGCCTCGGGATTGGTAGGTTCGTGGGCCATCGCCAAGTTCCTCGGGTGGCCCACACTGATCTCTGCCACCGCCATCGTGATCGCCACGGTGGTGGCGGCCGGAATCGGCATCCTGTTCGGCATCTATCCGGCGTGGAAGGCCGCGCAGCTCGATCCGATCGAAGCGCTCCGCTACGAATAAAAAAAACTGTGCCGGACTGTATGTCGCCGTGGACTCCGGTCAGAAGGGAAGATCTTCGTCGCCGATTTCGGGTTCGGCTGCTTCTGGCTCGGAGGCCGCGGGTTCCAGCTCCGCCGCGCCTTCTCCGCGCCCACCGAGCATCCGGAAGGTGTTCGCGACGATTTCGATGCTCGTGCGTTTGTTTCCATCCCGGTCATCCCACTGGCGGGTCTGGATTCTTCCCTCGATGTAGACCAGCGAGCCTTTCTTCAGGTGTTGCTGAGCGGTTTCGGCAAGTTTGCCCCAGAGCACAATCCGATGCCATTCGGTGCGTTCCTGTCGTTCTCCGGTGCGGCTGCGGTAGACTTCGTTGGTCGCCAGCGTGAAGTTGCAGACGGCTTGCCCGCTCGAGGTATAGCGCGTTTCGGGATCGCGGCCTAGCCGACCCACCAGGATGACACGGTTCACTGACATACGTTGTCCTGCCCGCAGTGCAGGAAGGTAACACGCCTGCCTCGGCGAGTAAATAGCCGGGCGGAGATCGGCTAGCCCGACAGATTGACTCCGAGTTCGCGCAGTTTCGCGCGAGCACGCCGTTCCTCTTCGGTGCCCGGGTGGCGGCGCACCACTTCCCGAAGCTCCTGGACACCACTGGCCCGCTGGCCCAGCTCGAGCAGTGCGAGCGCTTTTTTCAGGCGCGCCGCAGCAAATTTGAAGCTTTTGGGATAGTTGTTCAGCACCTTGTCGTACTCGGCGATGGCCTCCTGATATTTCTTCTCTGCGTACAGAATTTCCCCCAGGTAGAACTGCGCGTTCGAGGCCAGGTCAGTGTCCGGATAGTATTTCAGGTAGTCGAGGAATTCCTGTCGGGCCAGGTCGTATTTTCCGCTGTTCAGATCTCGCAGGGCGTTCGAGTAGAGCACGTCCGGGGAGGGCGGCCGCGGAGCGGGCACGGCAGGACTGGTTTCGCCGGTGCCTGTCGGTGCGGTCGGCATGGTGCCGCCGGCCAACCGGGCATCGAGCGTCTGCATCACGCCTTGCGTTTCCACCATCTGTTGCTGCAGGCGGCCCATGCGGACTTTCACCTCTTCCAGGTTGTCGGCCAACGCCTGCACCTGGGTGGCCAGGGTGTCCATGCGAGCGCCGGTATTGGCCTGCACGTCCTGGACATTCTTTTCCAGTCCCGCCATGGTCAGTTGCAGGCGGTTGACCGCGTCGAGCGATTGTTCGAGCAGAGTTTTCAGCACCGCATGCTTTTCGTCGAGTGAACGCTGCAGCTCGCGCTGAGACTGTGTGAGCAGGGCAATGTCCCGCTGCATCTCCAGAATTTCTTTTCGCTGTGCCGGGGTCGGCGAAGCCACCAGAACCAACAGAATCGCTCCGCTCAGCAGCAGGCCGGCCACCGGCTTCCACCACACACGAATCATGACGACCTCCTTCCGCGGCATTCCGACATCCCATTCGGCTTGCGCGCGGCTCAGGGTTTGGCCAGAACGAAATGCGCACGACGGTTCTGCTGCCAGCAGTCCTCGTGGCTGACGAAGCAGAACGGCCGCTCCTTGCCGTAGCTCACCGTTTCGATGCGCTCGGCCGCCACGCCCAGGGAAACCAGGAACTGTTTGGCTGCTTGCGCCCGGCGGTCCCCCAGCGCCAGGTTGTACTCGGTGGACCCGCGTTCGTCGCAGTGCCCTTCGATGATCACCCGAATCTCCGGATGAGTCCGCAGGAACTGCGCCGTCCGGGCCAGCGCCTCACGAGCGTCCGGACGAATGTCGGCCTTGTCGTAGTCGAAAAAGGCGTCATAGACATTTTCGCGGAACAGTTCCTCGAGCGACTTGCTCGGTTCGCCAGTGCGCTCTACTGCCGGGGCACCGGCACCCACCGTAATTCGCACGCTGTCGGTGGCGGTGCCGCCCGGACCCGTGGCCGCAATCGAATAGGTGGTGGAAGCTTCGGGCGTGACTCGCGTGGAACCCTGCGCGGCCACGCGTCCGATGCCGGGCGACAGCGTCACCTCGGTCGCGTTGGTGCTCGTCCAGTTCAGAGTCACCGATTCGCCCTTCTGGATGAAGGTCTGGGAAGCCTGCAGGGAAACCGTTGGCCGCTCGGGCGGTGCCGGTGGAGCGGGAGGCGGTTCGGGCGGGCGCACCACTTCGCTGCGCCGGCAGCCCGCCGCACTGAGTGCAACGGCAGCCGCCACAAGGAGCAGTGCCGCCTTGCGATTCCAGTTCTGGTTCATGCTGCATCCTCCTCTGTACAAGCCACATCGCGAACGAGTCTCACTTCGGGTTCATCCTACCATCTTGCCTGCGGTGAACAAGAAGTTCCGACACGCGCTGTGTTCAACGCGGCGACCAGTTCGGCGACTCATTCTGGCCCGCAAAGGTCAACTGGCGCGGCTGGGTGCCATCGGCCAGCATCGTCCAGATTTGCCGCGTTCCGGTGCGCGTGGATTCGAAAACGATGTGCCGGCCGTCGGGCGCCCAACTGGGTCGTTCGTTGCGTCCAGCGTCGCGCGTCAGCTCGACCAGTTGCTGCGTGGCGATGTCCATCACGTAGATGTCGTAGTTGCCGGTAGGCCGCTGCCAGCTAAAAGCCAGCAACTGACCGTTGGGCGACCAGGCAGGATCCACCACGTACCCCATATCGGGCAGGGTGATCTTTTCCACACTCGAACCGTCGGCCGCCATGATGTAGAGCTGGGGTGTGCCCCCACGATCGCTGACGAAAGCAATCTGCTGACCGGTGCGGGGATTCCAAACGGGCGAAGTGTCTGCTCCGGCCGAATACGTCAACCGCCGGAGATTCGACCCGCTCACGTCGATGAGAAACAGCTCTGGATCGCCGTGCATGCTGGACATGAAGACAATTTTCGAACCATCCGGGGACCAGGCCGGCGACGAGTTCGTGCCCCGATACCGATAGAAGGCTACCGATCGCCCTGTCTCCATCGAATGCATGCAGATCTGGGCACTGATCGTGTCGCCGCTTTTCTGGTAGCAGGTGAATGCGATGCGGGAACCATCCGGTGACCACCGCGGCGTCAGGGCAATGGTCTGCAGGTTCGTGATGCGTCGCTGATTGGCGCCGTCGTAGTCCATCACCCACACCTCTTTGGAGCCGGTGCGATTGCTGATAAATGCGATCTGGGTACTGGCGATGCCGGGAATTCCGCCGCTCAGCAGGGAAACGATTTCGTCGGCAAGCTGGTGCGCCAGCCGGCGCGCCTGAGCTTCCGCGCTGTTTTCCGGATTCACGCTGGCACGGTAACGTTTTGCCAGGGCCGGCGGCGACTGCGGGTTTCGCACGTCGTACAGCCACGCCTCCACCACCAGCTGCGTCCCAGCCAGCGACAGGTTGCCAAAAACCAGGAAGTGCGCGCTTGTCGGCGGCGCGGACCACTCCGCCGGCTGCAATTCTGCGGGCACGCTCGGCTGACGCAGGGGAAAGAAACTTTTGCTCACCATCTCGATGATGCCGGAATATTCCAGGTCCGCAAACAGGACGTCGCTGAACAGTCGCGCCGCAGGATGCACCGCCTCGCCTCGCGCCGCAAAATCGGCAGCAGCCAGCCGGGCTTTCTCCACGCCCAGGCCGGTCCCGGTGCGGAACCAGTCCTGCGGCACCGGCGGGCCGCTCCGCAGCGCTGGGGCGATGACCCAGCCACAAGCCAGCACAGCGAGGGCGCACCGCAGCCCTTGTGGCACCGCTCGATGGATATGCCTGGAGAACATGGACTCGTTTCCTCGGTCACCTCACTCATCTTTGGAATACTCTCTGCCCTCGTTCGTTGTTCGCTCCAGCCGTCAGGGCCTGCGAAAATCGAACCAGAACTCTACCTGCACATACGAGCCAGAATAGCCGGAGGGCAGCGGCTCCAGTGGATTCGAGTTGAGCACCGCCCGCAATGCCGAACGGTCAACAGAGTCATTCCCGCTGGAGCGCACGATTTCTGTGTTCACAATGGAACCGTTGCGGAGAATCTGAAACGTCACCACAACGCGAGGCGCCCAGTGCACTCGCGGGTCAATCGTGGACTGCAGCCAGTTGCTGCTGATTTTCCGGCGTACCGCCTCGACATACCAGGGATAGCGTTCCCCGAAGGCTCCGCCGCCGGGCCCGCTGAAACCCAGCGCACCTTCCGTGCCGCTCCCGAGGCTGAATTGCGTGTACGGGAGCGCAGGCGCGCCGCCCTGGCCGTAGGGGATAGCCCCTTCGGGAGGAGGTGTAGGGTCTTCGAGCACTTTCGACGGCCGGCTGACGTAGCGTTGCGGCTGGTTCTTAGCAAATTCTGGAATCGCTGTCGCTTCCGTTTGATTGTCTGCGCGTTTGGGTTCTTCTTTGTGCAGGCCGCGGGTCGGGTCCACGACGCGGCTGGTGGTGACCACGTCAGGGCGGGGAAGGGGAACGCCCGGCAAGCTGCCCACCAAACCAACCGTGACAGCACCACTCCCTGCTCCACCCCAAACTTCGCCCCGATGGGAACGCAGCGTCGAAATCAACAGCAGGGCCCCCAGCGCCAGATGGAGCGTGCACGACCACACCAGGGGCCGTTTCAGGCTGTCCTGAGTCAGATTGTAGGAGGCGAGCACAGCCATGGTTATTGTCGGCGTGGGCGCGCGCTGATCGGCTCGGTCACCACGCTAATGTTTTGGATGCCGGCTTGGCGCAGTTCGTCCACTACGGTGGCCCAGCTTCCGAAAGGAACTGTTTCATCGCAGCGGATGAATACGGCCTGTCGTGCCGGGTCTTGCATCCGCTGCCGGATCTGTTCGCCGAGCTCCCGCAGCCGCACGGGTTCGTTGCCCAGATAGACTCGCTGCGCGCGGTCAATCGTAATGACCAGGCGTTCTTCGGTGATCTCCCGGACGGTGCGGGTCTTGGGCAGATCCACTTCGATACCGGACTGCAGGATCGGAGCCGTGATCATGAAAATCACCAACAGCACCAGGACAACGTCCACCAGCGGCACAATGTTGATTTCGGAAAGCGAAGTACCGGTTGGGCGTTGCAATTGCGGCATATCGTGCTATCCGTAGCTTTTCTCGATGGCGGCCAGGAACTCTGCTGTGAAGTTGTCCATCCGCGCGGCCAGCTCACGGATATGGTGCAGATAGTGGTTGTAGGCAATGACGGCCGGAATCGCGGTAAACAAGCCCGCGGCGGTAGCGACCAGAGCCTCCGCAATTCCCGGCGCGACAGCGCGCAGGCTCGACGCACCCGCTTCGCCCAAACCGCTGAAGGCATCCATGACGCCCCAGACCGTGCCAAACAGTCCGATGAATGGCGTCACCGAGCCCGTGGTAGCCAGCCAGGGCATGTAGCGCTCCAGCCGACGAACCTGTTCGGCCGAGGCCAGTTGCATGGAGACGGCAACCGCGTTCAGGCTCTTCAGCTTGCCACCGTGCGGATTGGACGACGCTAACTGCGATTCCAGTTCCCGGTAACCAGCCGTGTAGATGACGGCCAGCGGCGAGTTCGCTGCCGCAGTTTCCAGAGACTTCGGAGCTGGCAGCCGTTCAACAGCGCGAAAGAGCTGCAAAAACTGACTGGTCTGCTGCTCGATTGCGCGGAAACGGCGGTACTTCTGAAAAATGATGGCCCAGGAAAACAGCGAAAAGCCCAGCAGGATCAGCAGCACAATGCGCGCGACCCAGCCGGTTTGCTGCAGCAGGTCACCGAGCTGCCCGACGGCAGCCAGCGCAAACAGATTCACAACGGCGTCCCCCAGAATTTCTGCGTCCCAAAGGTACGCTAGCATAGGGGTACAGGTCGGTCAAACGAAAGCGGCAGCAGAAAGTTTCCTTTGCTGTTTCTTACGACACACAGCGTCGGCACACAGCAACTGTGTTCTCTTCACGGGCCGGTGGTGCAGTGGAGCTAATTTCGTGTCCGGCTGTGTTAGAATATTTTCACCGCATGGGGAATCAGATTCACATTCCGCTAACGGCCCTCACCGGCGGGCCCTTGCAGCCGTCGCGGTTGGCCGCGGGAGGTGTCGGCGCTACAGAGCTCCCTCCAGCCAGCGGACGCACATTTTATCTGGAAACCTTCGGCTGCCAGATGAACGTGCACGACTCGGAAAAGGTGGCCGGCGTGCTCTTGCGTCGAGGATACCGCCAGGTGGACTCGCCCGCTGAGGCCGATCTGGTGCTCTACAATACCTGCTCGATCCGCGAAAAGGCGGCCCAGAAGGTTTTCTCGCGCCTGGGGCAGTTGCGTCACGGGGAAGGCCACCAGCTCGTTGGCGTGCTCGGTTGTGTGGCGCAGCAGGAGGGCGAGCGCATCTTCGAACGGGCGCCCTGGGTGAACCTGGTCTGCGGTTCCGCGAGCTATCGTCGCCTGCCCGAACTGCTGGCTGAACTCGAATCCGGGCGCCGCCGCGTGGTAGGTCTGGACACGGATACCGACGAGACGTTCGAGACCGAATTCACGCGGCGCGACAATCCGTTCCGCGCCTATGTCACCATCATCGAGGGCTGCGATAAATCCTGCGCGTATTGCGTCGTGCCCTTCACCCGCGGGCCCGAGCGCAGCCGGACCTCCGACTCCATCCTCGCCGAGGTGCGCAGCCTGGTGGAGCTTGGCTACACGGAGGTCCAGTTGCTGGGCCAGAACGTAAATTCCTATCGCGATCCTTCTCCGCGACGGATGTCGTTTGCCGAACTGCTGGATGCTGTCGCGCAAATCCCGGGGCTTCGCCGCGTGCGGTTTACCACCTCCCATCCGCGGGACTTCCATCCCGAAATTGTCCAGGCCATCGACGCCAACCCCGTCCTGTGTGATCACGTGCATCTGCCCGTTCAATCCGGCTCCACGCGGATCCTGCAGCGGATGAATCGGGAATACACCCGCGAGCAGTACCTGGAGCGCGTGGAAATCATCCGCCGGGCCCGGCGCCCCATCAGCCTCACCACGGATCTGATCGTCGGTTTCCCCGGCGAGACCGAAGCGGACTTCGAGCAAACCCTCACCCTGCTCGAAGAAGTTGGTTATGACGGCGCCTTCTCGTTCAAGTTTTCGCCGCGACCGAACACGGCCGCGCTCTCGTTCCCGGACGACGTCCCGGAGGAAGAGAAGGGAAGACGACTCGCCGTGTTGCAGGAGAAGCAGCGGCAGATTCAACTCCGGCGCAATCAGGCGTTGGTGGGCAGCACCGTGGAAGTGCTGGTGGAAGGCCGCAGTCGTCCGGGTCAGTGGACCGGTCGCACATCCAGCAACCGGGTCGTGAATTTTACTTCGCCGCGCGTGCCAAATCTGGGAGAATATCTGCAGGTGTGCATCCTCGCCGCCGGGCCGCACAGCCTGGTCGGCGAGCAGGTCATTTGAGTGCAGGAGGCAACGATGGAAATCGAAATGAAAATTCGCGGCTTGATGATGGATCCGGTGACCAACATGCCCATCGTTGTGCTGAAGGACGTTCATGGCAACGCAATCTTGCCCATCTGGGTGGGAGTCTACGAAGCAAACGCTATCGCACTGGAAATCGAAAAGGTGCAGACTCCCCGGCCGATGACCCACGATCTGATGCGCAATCTCTTGCTCGGGCTGAACGTGCGCGTGCAGAAAGTGGTCGTCAACGACCTGAAAGATGACACCTTCTACGCCCTGATCTGGATGGAGCGGGATGGGCGGGTGATGTCCATCGATTCGCGGCCCTCCGATGCACTGGCGCTGGCGCTGCGTGTCGATTGCCCCATCTATGTAGAAGAGGAAGTCCTGAAAAACTCGCGGATTGCCAGCGCGGTGGCCGAGAAGAACACCAGCGAAGAGCTCCGCAAGTGGCTGGAAAACCTCAGCGATGAGGATTTGGGCCGCTACAAGATGTAGGCCTGCCTCGATTTTGCTACGCGGGTAACTTCTTGAATTGCTGCATTTTTTGCTTGCGTTTGTCCGCGCGCCGCGGGTAGAGTTATACCACAAATGGGGCACATTTTCGAGACAGGGCCAGATGTGGTGCCCCGTTTCCGCCTCGGCCACAGGGCGGAACAGGAGGGGGAAGTCCCGTCAGGCAAGTGTGGAGGACGGGCCTTGCAATGACGACCATCCTGGCGATTGCCAATCAAAAGGGCGGCGTCGGCAAAACCACTACCGCCATCAACTTGGCTGCCGCTCTCTCACTCCGCAAAAAGCGCACCTTGCTGATCGACCTCGATCCACAGGCCAATTCCACCATTGCCTTTTTCGATCCCACGGAAATCCAGGCCTCGGTCTACGACGTGCTGAGTGACCACCGGGTGGATTTGGCCAGCGTCATCCGACCGACGAAAGACCCGTACCTGTTCGTTGCGCCCGGGCGCCTGGCCCTCGCCAAGCTCGAACAGCAGTTGGCGGGCCAGTTCGATGCGCCGTACAAACTGAAAGACGCCTTGGCGCCGATTCAGAAGAACTACGATTTCATTGTTCTCGACACCCCGCCGGCACTCGGGATACTCACCGTGAACGCCCTGGTCGCCGCGACCCATCTGATTGTGCCCATCCAGGCTGCCTATTTCGCGATCGAGGGAACCGACGACCTGCTGGAGACGTACGAACGGGTCCGCGCGCGTCCCAACCCCAGCCTGAAAATGATGGGGGTGGTCATCACCCTGTTCGATAAGCGCACCAATATCTCGCGGGATACTCACGAGCAGATTCGTTCTGTTTTCGGGCCGGTGCTCTTCAAAACCCGCATCAGCAAGAACGTGCGCCTGGAGGAAAGTCCGGCGTACAAAGAGACGATATTCACATTTGCGCCCAAATCGCCCGGCGCGCAGGAATACCGCCGGCTGGCGCAGGAGGTCATTCAACGTGCCGAGGAAGATCGGATTGCCCGTCACACTGAAGATGCGGCATGACGCCCATTATGTCGAATCGCTGACCAGCTACAGCGGGGCAGCGATCGGGCGCATGCTGCCGATCGAAAAGATTCGTCCGAATCCCGATCAGCCGCGCAAAGCGCTGGGCGACCTGACCGAACTGGCCAACTCCATCCGCGAAAAAGGCGTGCTCGAGCCGTTGCTGGTGCGCTATGTGCCCCGCGAGGATACCTACTACATCATCTCGGGCGAACGGCGTTATCACGCCGCCCGCGCCGTAGGATTGCGCGAGCTTCCCTGTATCGAAAAAATCGCCGATGACGCGGAGACGCTCGAGCTGGCCCTGATCGAAAACCTCCAGCGAAAGGATCTCACCCCGTTCGAGGAGGCCGAGGGACTGTCTCGACTCGCCGAGCAGTTCGCCTACACCCACGAAGACATCGCTAAAAAGATCGGGCGCGCCCGCTCCTCGATCACGGAGACGCTTTCGCTGCTGAACATCCCCATCGCCATTCGCCGCCGGTGTCTGGAGAAGGGAATTACCAGCAAATCTTTGTTGCTGCAGATAGCCCGCCAGCCCAACGAAAAGAAAATGGCGGAAATGGTGCAACGCATTGTCCAGGGCCGTCTGACGCGGGAAGAAGTGCGCCAGCAGCGACGCGAGGAGAAAACTTCCGGACCTCGCCCGCAACCCTTCCTGTTCAGTTTCGTTCCCGAAGACGAATCCTTCCGTTTGCGCGTGCAGTTTCGTAAGGCTCACGTTTCGCGAGATGAGCTGATTGCCGCCCTGCGCTCGGTTCTGGTGGCCCTGGAACAAGAAGGCGCCCAGGCAGACTCGGCGGTGGCCTGAAGGATGGCCTTCGCCGGATCGGCTGGCCCCTGCGAGGCGCGCCGAGCCGGGATATGATGTTGAACCTCACCCGGGAACAGATGCAGCTTCTCCAGCGGCTGGCTGGGCAGGGTTTTGAAATCGTCGCGTTTTTGATGTTCGAGCGCTACATCGGCGTGCGAAAAGGGAACTGCGCAGTGCTTCTGGAGCCTGTGTCCGGCAGTGGTTTTCGCTTCTACAACGCTCCCTGTTATTTGGTGGATGGGCACTTGAGCGCCTGCATCGAACAGGGCGGTCGGAAATGGTTCGTCTGGAAAGGGAAGCGGGTCGAAGCCACCTCGGAACGACTGTCTGAACTGACCTGCTTCCGCCGGGAGCTCGAAATGCTGCTCGGGGGCTCCGCTTGAACCAGCCCTCTCAGTTCGAGTTCACTGTGGATGAGTTGGTGCTGGCTCTGGTCAGCTTGATTCGGGTCGTGGACCCGACTCTGCTCCAGCACGGGCCGGATGGGGTCACGCTGGAACTGGAACCGCTGATGCGCAAACCCAATCTCACGCCGGCTGAGCTGCTGTTGCTGAAGCTCCGCAGTGCATTCGATGAAGATTCCCCGCAGAGTTCCTGTACGGTGACGTTGTCGGTCGAAGAGGCACAGCAGTTGGAAGCGTCGCTGGCGCAAATCGAAGCGCTCCACAACTGGCCCCCCGACGTTCGGCGCCTCAGTGCGGCCTTGCGCGCTCGTCTGATGGCCAGCGGGTAAGACTGTCGGCCAGCAGTACCCCCTCAGTCGAGCCGGATGCCGAACCCTCGCGGGGCGAGGTACAATCGCCTGTCGAACGGCTGGGATATCTCCCGGATGCTGCCGGCCCTCCCAGCCACCTGTTTCATCGCCAGGTACGAACGAATATGTTTTACGATCTCCTCTGCATCGGCGCCGGCCCCACAGGCCTGGCCACCGCCATCGAAGCACGGCGCCGTGGTCTCCGCACGCTCGTGGTGGACAAGGGCTGTCTCTGCAATTCGATCTACCACTACCCGACCAATATGATTTTTTTCACCACGCCGGAATTGCTGGAGATTGGCGGCCTGCCGATGGTCTGCGCTGGAGAAAAACCCACCCGCACCGAGGCCCTCAAGTACTATCGGAAGTGCGCCGAGCATGAACAGCTCGAGCTGCGCTTGTACGAGCGGGTGGTCGCTGTCGAACCACACAACGGGGCTTTCTCCGTGCGCACGGAGTCTGCCAGCGGTCTGGCCGAAGAATACCGCGCGAAAAGAATCGTCGTTGCGACCGGATACTACGACCTGCCGAATCGGCTGAATGTGCCCGGCGAGGATTTGCCCCACGTTTCGCACTATTACCGGGAAGCGCATCCCTGCTGGAATCGCGATGTCGTGGTCATCGGTGGCAAGAATTCAGCCGTGGAGGCCGCTCTGGATCTGTTCCGGGGAGGTGCGCGCGTTACGTTGATCCATCGTCGGGCACAGCTCGGGAGCAGTGTGAAGTACTGGCTGCGGCCGGACATCGAAAACCGGATCAAAGCCGGCGAAGTGCAGGCGCGGTTCGAAACCGTCGTGACCCGCATCGAACCGGGCACGGTCTGGGTGCGGCCGGTGGATTCCTCTGCCGAAGAACGACCGGTGCGTGCCGATTTTGTGTTCGCTCTGACCGGCTACCATCCGGACTTCGAGTTTCTGCGTGCACTCGGGATTGCGCTCGAACCGGACACCAACCGGCCCGCGCACAACCCGGAAACCCTGGAAAGCAACGTGCCCGGCATATATCTGGCCGGCGTGGTGCTGGGCGGGAATCAAACCGGAGAAATCTTCATCGAAAACGGAAGATTCCACGGCCAACAGATTGTGCGTGCGATCGCAGGGAACTGACGCCAGCACTGTGCAGGTCCGGGGCTTTTGCCGGCAAGCACAGGATTTGCTAGACTGAACGCATGAGTGCGGCTCTCTACGAACTGAAAACAGCGGTGGGCGCGCTGTTGAAAGGGTTCGCCGTGACCTTCCGCAATCTCTGGCGCAAGCCTGTCACCGAACACTATCCGGACGCGCCGGTGAACTTCATGCCACGCTACCGCGGCATCCATGTCTTGCAGCGGGACGAAAACGGGTTGGAGAAGTGTGTAGCCTGTTTCCTCTGCGCAGCGGCCTGCCCGGCACAGTGCATCTACATCGAAGCGGCTGAAAATACCGCCGAAAATCGCATCTCGGCCGGCGAGCGCTACGCACGCGTCTATAACATCGACTATTCTCGCTGCATTTTCTGCGGCTACTGCGTCGAATCCTGTCCGACCGACGCCATCACCCACGGCCATGGCTTCGAACTGGCCACCTACGACGTCACCGCACTCCTCTACCGCAAAGAAAAGCTGCTCGAACCCTGGCCTCCACAGAAAACGAGCGCTCCGGCGCCGCTCGCCTGATTCATCGGTGCAAATCCATTCCGCAGGATTTTCGCAAGGGCGGCCTTCGCCACCCGGCGGTATATTTTTCCATCCGCAGACTAACGGGAGCCTCGGCCCGTTTTCTGCAGCGCTTCTTTGACGGGCGGCGAAGGCTCGGTCATGCGGTATGGATCCAGGATTTTCCGGAGCAGTTTCTCGTCGAGCAGTTTTTTCTCCAGCGCAATCTCGGTCACGGTGCGACCGGTGCGCACGCTTTCTTTGGCAATTTCGGCCGCTGCGGCATACCCGATATAAGGATTCAGAGCAGCAGCGAGCGAAATGGTCGCTTCGGCGTAGTACTTCAGCCGCTTCTCGTTAGCGGTGATGCCGCGGACGCATTTGTGGGTCAGCACGCGAATCGTGTTTTTCAGAATCTCGGCCGAATGCAGCACGTTCCAGGCCATGGTGGGCATCATGACGTTCAGCTCCAATTGGCCGGCCTGCACGGCCAGCGCAGTGGCTACGTCGCCACCGACAACCTGGAAGCCGACCATGGCCGTCAGCTCGCCCATCACCGGATTGATTTTTCCGGGCATGATGGAAGACCCGGGCTGCAGGGCCGGGAGGGTGATTTCGGCCAGGCCGGTATTGGGGCCGCTGGCGAGCAGACGGAGATCATTCGTGATGCGAATCAGCTCCAGCGCGAGATTCCGCAGCGCCGCCGAAGCCACCGACATCGCCAGGTTCG
This sequence comes from Terriglobia bacterium, assembly GCA_023512135.1. GTDB lineage: Bacteria > Acidobacteriota > Terriglobia > Acidiferrales > UBA7541 > DSGC01. The sequence goes on from JAIMAG010000002.1 coordinate 143,155, forward strand.
ATTGCATCGCATAGCGCATATCGTCGGTCGGAATCAACCGCTGGCCACTGATGCGACTCAGGTGCCGAACAACACGCCGCTGGTACTGGGGATGCGTGTTCACGCCGGTGCCGACAGCCGATCCACCCAGTCCCAGCTCGCGCAGCATCTCCTGGGCCTGACGAAGCACCACCGCAGCGCGTCGCATCGCCGTGGCATACGCGGCAAACTCCTGGCCCAGCCGGATGGGTACCGCATCCATCAGATGCGTGCGCCCGGATTTCAGCAGATGGTCGAACTCTTTCCCCTTGCGCGCGAATGCCCGCTCCAGTTCCGCCAGGGTGTCGAGGAGCTGGTCGAAAAGCATCAACGCGGCCAGCCGCATCGCCGTCGGAAACACGTCGTTGGTGGACTGGCCGAAATTCACGTGGTCGTTCGGGTGCACCACGGTGTAGTCACCGCGCCGGCCGCCGAGCAACTCGATGGCTCGATTGGCTATGACCTCGTTCGTGTTCATGTGGAAACTGACCCCAGCGCCGGCCTGATAGACGTCCACCACGAACTCGCCATCCATCTTGCCCTGGATCACTTCCTCGGCAGCCTTGATGATGGCGCCGGCCCGCCGCGCGTCGAGAAGCCCCAGTTCGCGATTGGTGCGGGCCGCTGCCTTCTTGATCATGCCCATCGCCCGAATCAGCAGGGGATGCGCGCGATAGCCGCTGATCGGATAGTTTTCAACGGCACGTTGCGTTTGCGCGCCGTAATAACGGTCCGCGGGAACCTCTACCGTGCCGAGGGAATCCTTTTCAGTTCGAGTTTTGACTTTCATGCGCCGAAATCCTCCTCGCAGTCGTTCAGGCGCGTGCAGGCAGAGAATAGCACAACCGTGCGAGCGGCACTTGGGCAGCGGGCCGGAAGCCGACTGGGTCATAGAACGTAAAAACCGGGCTATTTTAACTGCGTCCGCTAAGGTATCTTATGTTTACTTAGAAAACACTGACCGAACTCAGCCGCCATACACAGCCAACCCTGCTTTTCCCTGCCAGAGACTCGGGGGAGATCGCGCAGTGCCGAGCTAGCCGTAGAACTTGTGGGCGATGGGCAGACGGCGTCCCAGACCAAAGGCCTTCGAGGTGATTTTCAGTCCCGGGGGTGCTTGCTTGCGCTTGTATTCGTTTCGGTTGACGCGTTCGATGACTTGCTGGACCAGTTCCGGTGCGTAGCCGTACTGCTCGACGATTTCGTGGGGGCTGCGCAGGTCTTCGATGTAGGCGCGCAGAATCCGGTCGAGGACATCATAGGGCGGCAGAGTATCTTGATCGGTCTGGTTGGGACGGAGTTCGGCAGAAGGCGGCTTGGTCAGGATGGATGCGGGAATGACTTCTTTCCCCGTTTCGTTGCGGGACTTTTGGTTGATGAACTTGGCCAGCTCGTAGACCATGGTTTTCGGGACGTCGGAAAGCACGGCCAGCCCGCCGGCCATGTCGCCATAGAGGGTGCAGTAGCCGACGGCCAGTTCCGATTTGTTTCCGGTGCTCAGTACCAGTGAGCCGAACTTGTTCGAAATGGCCATCAGGATGTTGCCGCGGATCCGAGCCTGGATGTTTTCTTCGGTGACGTCGGCTGCGCGACCGTGGAACACGGGAGCCAGCGTGCGCAGGTAACTCTTGAATGTCTCCTGGATCGGAATCACCTCGAGTTTCACGCCCAGGTTTTCTGCCACAGCGCGTGCGTCGGTCAAACTCTGCGGACTTGAATATGGGCCGGGCATTGCTACGGTCAGGACATTCTCTCGGCCGACTGCGGCCACGGCAATGGCCGCTACTACAGCCGAGTCGATTCCCCCGCTCAAGCCGATCACGACCTTTCGAAAACCGCATTTGATCAGGTAGTCGCGCGTACCGACCACGAGCGCCCAGTACGCTGCTTCGAGTTCGTTTTCCGGCTGTGTGCGCAGCTCCCCGGTGCCCGTGCGGGTATCGAACAACACCAGGTCTTCTTCGAACGACCGAGCTTGCGCCGCTACGCGCCCATCGGCCAGCACGACGACGCTCGAGCCATCGAAGACGAGTTGATCGTTGCCGCCGACTTGATTCACATAGACGACCGGACGGGCGTGGTGGCGGGCCAGGGCTTGGAGCATTTCCAGCCGCAGGGTGCGCTTGTTCAGGGTGTAGGGAGAGGCCGAGATGTTGAGGATGACCTCGATCCCCTGCTCGACCAACTCGGCGACGGGGTCGCGTTCATACCTCGGCTTGGTCCAGAATGTTTTGTCATTCCAGATATCTTCACAGATGGTGAGCCCGATGCGTGTACCACACAGCTCCAGAACCTGCTGGCGGCGCGCTGGCTGAAAGTAGCGGAGCTCGTCGAAGACATCGTAGGTGGGCAGCAGCATCTTCTGCTGCTCGAACACGACGCGACCGCCTTCGATCAGGGCGGCAGCGTTCGCGGCCGGCTTGCCGGCGGCATCGCGCGGCTTTCCCACGTACCCGACAATGGAACGAAGCGGAATCTTCTCCGCTAGTCGCCTCAGCTCGCGCAGGTTTTGTTCGAGAAATGCGGGGCGCTCCAGCAGGTCCTGCGGCGGATAGCCACACAGGCAGAGCTCGGAAAAAACGGCCAGGTCTGCGCCGCGCTGCCGTGCTTGTTCTGCGAGAGCTACGATGCGGGCGGAGTTGCCGTCAAAATCGCCAACCGTAGGATTGAACTGGGCTAGAGCAATTTTCATCGCAGCCCAGTAGCATACACTGAAACTTTTGCCGGGGGGTGATGAAGAATGATGTCTGGTGCGGGTGCTGCGACGAGCAAACGCGGTACCCGGCCTCGGCCTGGTCGGGTCGATTCGGCCGTCGGTCTTACACGCTGAACGAGCTGCCGCAACCGCAGGTGCTCTTCACATTCGGGTTGTTGAACTTGAACCCGGCACCTTCCAGCGTCTCGATGTAGTCAATTTCGACGCCGTTCAGGTACATCAGGCTCATCTGGTCCACCAGCACCTTCAGGCCGTCCACTTCCACCACGTTGTCGGTGCTGTTCTGGTTGTTGTCGAAGGCCATGTGGTACTGGAAACCCGAGCAGCCTCCACCCACCACCGCCACGCGCAGAGCGGCCGGGCGCGGATTCTGCTGGTCCATGATTTCCTTTACCTTGGCAACGGCTACCGGCGTCATATGAATCACGGTCGTTCTCACCTCATTCCTGCAAGTTATCGCGTTTTCATTATAGCAGAATCCCGACACTGAGTACCAGACGAGGGCTGGCCCGGTGCGTCGATGCTGTTCACGGCAGACAATGATGCAGTTTCGAACCTTTGCCGCAGCGGTTTGCTTTCTGATGGATTGCATGTGATACCCAAAGTTGGTCATTTCTCTTACAATAGCTCGTCACGATGCAACACACGGTCACGCTGATTCCGGGCGACGGCATCGGTCCCGAGGTCGCGCAGGCAGCTCGCACGGTCATTGATGCTTCCGGCGTCGCGATCCAGTGGGAAGAGGTACAAGCTCCCAGCGAAGCCGAACGCCGCCACGGGGAGTTCCTGCATGCCCAACTGGTGGAATCGGTGCGGCGGAATCGAGTCGCCCTGAAGGGTCCGATCGCTACGCCCATTGCTACGGGCCCGCCCAGCATCAACGTAGGTCTGCGCAAAGCGCTCGAGCTGTATGCCAATCTGCGGCCGGTGAAAAACCTGCCCGGAGTGAAGAGTCGCTACGAAGGCGTGGACCTGATCATCGTCCGGGAGAACACCGAAGACCTGTATTCCGGCCTGGAGCACACGGTCGTTCCGGGTGTGGTGGAAAGCTTGAAAATCATCACCGAGAAGGCGTCGACCCGCATTGCTCGGTTTGCGTTCGAATATGCGCGCAAGCACAGGCGCCGCCAGGTCGCCGCCATCCACAAAGCCAACATCATGAAGCTTTCCGACGGCTTGTTTCTGACTTCGGTGCGCAAGGTGGCCGTCGAGTTTCCGGAAATCCGGTATCGCGAGTTGATCGTGGACAATGCCTGCATGCAGCTCGTACTGGACCCCACCCAGTTTGACGTGCTGTTGCTGCCCAATCTGTACGGCGATGTGGTCAGCGACCTGGCGGCTGGTTTGGTGGGCGGACTCGGAGTGGTCGGCAGTGCCAATCTGGGCGACGAGGCGGCAGTGTTCGAAGCGGTCCACGGAACCGCGCCCGATATCGCTGGAAAAGGCATCGCCAACCCCACCGCTCTGCTGCTCAGTGGAATCATGATGCTCGAACATTTGGGAGAAGTCGAAGCTGCGCGCAGAATCGAGCAGGCTCTGCATACCGTCTATCGGCAAGGACACTGCCTGACCCCGGATGTCGGTGGTTCCGCTTCGACCATGGAATTCGCGCGCGCTGTCATTGCCGCGATGTCTTAACAGGTGCGGCACACCGGAGCGAAGCACGCACATCGGTCTCCGCCGTACTGCTCGGCGTTGACTTTCCTTCCCGGCTTCGAAACAATAGAAGCTGCGGTTTTTGCGGAAAGTTGAACTCTGCATCAGCAAAAGGGGAAGCTGTGGCCGAACATCCAGCTGTTGCACCGACGAGCAAGCGTCTGCAGGAGTACATCGAGGGCAAGGTGGTCAAGTCCTATCCCATGTCAAAAGGAATGACCACCAAACGGAAGCGCAAGCCACACATCCTGGCGGTCATCAACGAATCCTGTACCGGCTGTGCCGGCTCGCCGGCGTGCGTGGACTACTGCCCGGTGGATCAGTGCATGTTCTGGGTGCCGGACCCGGAACATCCTCCGTTCGGCCGTATCGAGGTGGACCCGCTGCTCTGCATCGGCTGCAAACTCTGCACCAGCAAGGGGCCAGACGGCACCTTCCTCGAAGGTTGCCCGTGGGATGCCATTGACATGGTGCCCACCGAAGAGTGGGAAGCTGTCCACGGCTCTCTTCCCTACTGAGAGCTTTGCCCCCGCGGGTTTGCCGGCATCTCAGAAAACTTTTCACCACCCGCGAATCAGGTCGCGTGTGGCTGTCTGTAGCTTCATTCGCGCTGGCGTGCTCGAATGGCGCGGAGGGTTTCTGCCGCCTGAAGGGCAACGCGTTCGGGCATTTCCGCCGCTCCATCGGCGTAGCGGCTGATCAGGTCCAGGTCTTCCGGCTGTCCCACCAGCACCAGTGCCCGTAAGGCTTCCCAGACCATTTCCGGACTGGGAGAAATTTCCACCAGCGCGTCGCCTGTGGCCACCGGCTGGAGGTTCCCAGCGACCCAGCGCTTCACGGTGCCCGGCACAGGGGAACGCACCTCGAGCACTTCCCCTCCCTGCTGCAGTCGTGCCAGTAGAGTGCCCGGGTTGACCGTGTCTCCTGGCCGTAACCGCTGCTGCAGAGTGCCTGCCGACGGTGCCGTGACAGCATAGGGTTGCAGCATGGCCCGCAGCTCGCCATGGCCGGAGTCATCGCCGTGCCGCACCAGCGCCAGTGCAGCATTGCGTCGCACCATCGGGTTGCTGTCTTCCAGCAAATCCAGCAGTCTGGCGTGAAACTCGGGCACGCCGGCCTGCTGGCCCATTACCCAGGCAGCGGTGATGCGGATCTCCGCCAGCGGATGTTCGGCCAATCGCACAACTTCCGGATACCAGCGCCGGACGCTGGCATCACCGCCGATGATGCGTTCTCCGATTTGCGCCAGCGCGTGCTGTATCTTCCGTGGTTTGTCTGCCGCGGCCAGGTATTCGGCCATCTGCCGGTCATCGAGCGGTCGTCCAAACCAGGTGGACTGCCAGAACAGGAAGGGCATCAGAACCAGCAGTACCGCGAAGAGCAACACCGCATAGGTCCACCGGCGCGCCACACCGGTTCGGCCCATGGAGTTCGGTTGCGGTGCTGGCACTGGTTCGTTCATCCCGCTGCTGTACCCGCAGACGCACAAAACAAGCCGGCGGCCGAGCCAGGGGCTGGCTGTGCGGGATAGATATGGTACAGCAGAATGTAGATCAAAATCCCGGTGACCGAAACGTAGAGCCAGAGCGGCAGCGTGACCCGCGCCAGCCGTTTATGCCGTGGATAGTCGCCGCGCAGGCCGCGCCGCAGAGTGACCAGCGCCAGCGGCACAATTCCCGCCGCCAGCACGATGTGTGAAATCAGAATCGCAAAGTACACGGGACGAATCCATCCGCTCGCCGTAAAAGGGACCGAGCCGACACGGATGTGGTAGACGACGTAGGAGAGCAGGAACGCCGCCGAGCAACCGAACGCGCTTAGCATGCACGTCCGATGCGCTCCGATCCGGCCGCGACGAATCAGAACATAACCGGTCAGCAGCAGCACCGTGGCTGCCCCGTTCAGCAGTGCATTCAAGCTGGCATGGGCGAGCAAAGCAGAGGGCCTTTCGGAGCCGGGGTTATGGCACGTCCTTGGATTTTTCCTGCGGGCCGGGATTCGCTGCCGCGGCGCTGCCTGCGGGCTCCGGCTGCGCTTTCGTTCTACGCCAGGCGGGCAGCACAGCCAGCCAGCCCAATCGCTTTGCGATCGTGTAAAACATGGCCCCGAAGATGGCGGCCATGGTCAGGCAAACCAGCACGAGCAACAGACCGTCCATGGTGACCTGGGGCGCCAGCAAGGCTGCCTGGAACGCCCAGACCAGTCCACCCAGCGCGAGCAGGGTGATCAACAAACAGAGCAGCGCGAGCACCGCTTCTTCCTGTTTGGGTGTCATTGTTTCGATTCCTGTCACGCAGACCACTGCCTAGAGTGCATGTTTGTCCAGCATCATCAGCAAGCACAGCCCTGCGATGTGCACCACGGTCACGTGCATCAAAAACTTGGCGCGGCTGTTTGTGCGGTTCCGTGCCGCGCTCCAGGCAGCCTGGAGCAAGCCCGCACCCAGCACGACGGCTGCAACCAGATAGAGACTGCCGGTCATACCTCGCAGAAACGGCAGCAGCCCGAGAACGAACACCGCCACTGAAAATCCCAGAATCTGTCGAAACGTGCTCCGGCCGGTGCGTTCGACCACAGGCAACATGCGGATTCCGGCCCGCGAATAGTCTTCACGGTACATCCAGGCAATCGCCAGGAAATGCGGGAACTGCCAGCAGAACAGCAGCGCATAGAGCAGCCAGGCGTCCAACTCGAGTGTGCCGCGAACCGCAGCCCAACCGATCAGTGGCGGAACGGCACCGGGAAACGCCCCGACGAGCGTGGCCAGCGTGGTCTGCTTCTTCAACGGCGTGTACAAACCCAGATAGCTTGCACAGGTGGCGAAGCCCAGAAGCGCTGCCAGGCTGTTCACGAACACGAGCAGGTGTACCGTGCCCAGCAACGCCAGCAGGACGCCAAATGCCAGCGCCTGCCGAGGACGCAGCACTCCCATCGGGAGCGGGCGCCGCGCCGTGCGCCGCATCCTGGCGTCGGAGTCGCGCTCCAGATAGTGATTCAGCGCCGAAGTCCCACTGGCCACCAGCAGCGTGCCCGCCAGTGTGTGCGCCATATGCAGCCAGTCCACGGGAGCATCCGCTGCCATCCAGTAGCCGGTCAGCGTCGTGAGCACGACCAGAAAGCTGACGTCGGGTTTGGTCAGCTCCAGGTAGGCCGATGATTTTGCTCGGAAGGACAGCGCAGAGACCTGCACGCTCACTGCCGGCCTCCTTCCTGCAGTGCGGAGGGATAGATCGCGGTGCGGAGGCCTGTTTCGTCCACGGCCCGGGAAGCCGTCACGCGACGCAGGGCCAGCCACAGCAGAGTCGCCGTGGCCAGCGTCAGGGCACCGCAGGCCAGATGCGCCACCGTCAGCCAGACCATCTCGGGCAGCGGTTGCAGGGCCTGCTGATTGCGCACGACGGCCCACCAGGCTCCCAGTCCGAGCAGAATCTGCGTGCCCACCAAGCTCGAGAGCAGAATGCGTAGCCGGGTGACCATGGCCACAGCAGGGGCAGCTTGGCGCACCAGCCGGCCCGTCCAGGAAGTCGCCACCAGAACCGCACCGGCGCCGAGCAGATGCGGTGTGATGCCCAGCCAACCGTGGCGGTAGGCCGCGCCCAGGATGAGCTGGACCAGAATCGTCAGAGCGGTCCACAGAGCAAACTTCTCCGTCTGCCGGGAAGCTTCGGTGGCTGGCAACGGTGCAGCCGTCAGCCACCATCGGCTGGTGAACAGCGCCAGAGCAGCCACAAGGGTGAAAAAGATCTGGGCCATCGTCGCATGCGCAATCGAAATCGGACGGGGCAGGTAGAACAGCACCGTCAGCCCACCCAGAACCCCCTGCAGGATCACCAGAGCCAGCGCCGCGTAGGCGAGGCGACGGACCCAGGCGCGGTGTTCGGTGCGGCCGACCCACACCACCAGCCCGATCGTCATCAGCCCGACCAGGGTGGCAATCATCCGATGACTGTGCTCATACACGATGCCGCCGACCATGGGTGGAAAGAGCGAGCCGTAGGAGAGGGGCCAGTCCGGCACAGACAGCCCTGCGTCGTTGCTGGTCACCAGTCCACCGGCGACGAGCAACAGCAGGGTGGCTACCGCGGTCGCAAACGCATAGCGATGCAGTCCTGGACGGTACTGTGTGTGCATGAACGGTCAGAATGCTGCGCGGAGCGCGATCCCCTCTGCGCCCCGCGCCTTGATTCCTTCAGCTTCCCTGGAAGACGAACTCCACCGTCTTCGTTTCGTTCGGTCCCAGGGTGACCTGCTGGGTCGTCGTTCCCAGCTTTTCGTGCCAGGCTTCCAGTGTATAGGTGCCCGGGGGCAGGTTTTTCAGCTCGAAGGTGCCCGCTTCACCGGTCACCTGGAAGTAGGGATGCGCAATCACGGCGATGTAAGCTTGCATCCAAGGGTGGATGTTGCACTTCACCGGAATGGCTACTTCCTGACGCGCAAACGAATCCACGATTTTTTCACCCCTGGGTGGCTGGGAACGGTTCCATTCCCGATTGACTTTTGGAATCGGGTGGATGTTGTGCGTTGTGTCGTCACTGTTCACGATTTCGATCGGCTGACCGGTGCGCACAGCCAGCACCCGCGGCTGGTACATGCAACCTTCCTGGTCAAGCTCGATCGCTTCCGTGGCCGGCGGAAACGTGTAGCCTTCCAAACCTTCTTTCACGTAGACCACCACGCGGGCCAGGCCTCCGTTCGCTCCGGTCTCCACCTCGCGCACTGTCACGGGCCCACGATGCAAACGTGCACATGCCGCATCGGCATCCATGCGCAGCCGCACGGGAGGCGGCGGGGTTCCCGTGAACTTCACGATGCCGGAAATGGTGCCGGCCGTAGCCGGGTCCACGGTTTTGCCGGCCGCGGGGGTCTCCGGAGCCGTCGTCGGCGTTTCTTCTTTCTTCCCGCAGCCAAGACTGCCGAAAGCCAGTATGGCCGAAAGCAGAATCAACAGGACGTGAGCTTTCATTTCAGAAGATTCCTCCTTGTATTTCTGCACCACGTGTGGTTCTGGCTTTTCGCCAGAATCCACGCCTTTCGAGACTAACAGAACCCACCCCGGTCGTCTATTCGCTCCCCCCGGTGCTGGCTCCCGTGGCGCGCGGCGAACGGGAAATCAACAGCCGCTGTTCTGCTGGTGTCATCAGGAACATGTACCGCACCAGCAATTCGGCGTGGTCACCACGGTAGTTGCGCAGCGACGCCGGCAGCGGGCCGGCAAAAACCCACCGATCCCCTTCGCGCCGGAACAATCCGGACGGCATGGCCGTGCCCGGAATCATCCGGGCCGGGTCGAGCAGCCAGCGCTGTGTCCAGGGCGGCCGCAGTCGCTCGCCGGCGAGCAGGAAATTCGGTGCCGTCGCGTTGCGGTCGTGCGCCGGATCGCCGGTGGCGTGGCAACGCAGGCACGGCGCGGCCGGATGCGTGAACAGGTCCCGCGCCATCGTGCGTTCCGCTTCCGTCAGCGGCTGGATCACCGGCGGGATGAAAGGACGCTCCTGTGCGGAGAGCGCTTCGAAGAAGCGCACCAGTTTGCGAATTTCGTTGTCCGATAGATAGAACGTCGGCATGCGAATGTCGAGGTAATTGCGCACGCCGTTGCGGTGAATATCCGTTTCGCTGAGGGCCGGGTTTTCCAGGAAGCGCGCCAGCCAGCGGGGATTCAGCCGTGCACCGGCCCCGAACAGAGGGGGCGGAAGTTTGTCGGCGTTGGGGCCCTGGTACTGTGGCAGGTCCTGCAGGGCCGAGCGCTGCCCAACGCGAATCTGGTGACAACCCATGCAGTTGTACTTGGTGATGATCCACCAACCATCCTGAATGTCCTTGCGCGCGCCTTCGGGACGATAGAGCATGTCGTTCGGCACCTGCGGATCGACGCTGCCGAGCAGGAACGTCGTCAAGGCATTGATGTCTGCCGGGGTCAGGTTCGGCTTGGGCATGCGCAGCCGGTCGCGCGGATCCGGTTTGTATTTGCCTTGATCGAAGATGGCCGGGTTGGCCAGCTTTTGTTCGAAGAAACCTTTGTGGTCATACCACTTCCCGCGCGGAGAAGGTGATCCGTCGGGCAGGATGCCGCGCTTGGCGTTGTGGGTGAGCAGGGCGAAATCCAGCCGGTCCACCGGCTTGCTGCCCTCGTTGGTCAGCTCGGTGCCGATGCGGCCCTCTTCTTCGAGCGTGGCAATTTCATGGCAGCCCGCGCAGCCGTAAAATTTCACCAGTTCCCTGCCCCGTTCACGCAGATTCGGATCGTCTATGTACGGTGCGGGCGGATAGTTCGCGTCGGAACGCCGCAGCGTGATCAGATAGCTGGCGATATCCCGCGCCTCCTGCCAGGTCAAGCGCAGGCTGGGCATCACCGTGGGCAGCATCACGACCAGTTCGTGCTTGCCGTCCGGCGAGCGGGAATTTTTCAGATCGAACACGAACGGTTTGCCGTGCCTGGCGTAGTCCTCCGGGCCCAGGTCCTTTTTGGCGATCGGGTCGTAGGGGCGTGTGCGTTGGCGCGGGTTGTAGATCCAGCGGACCAGGTAGTCGTAGTTTGCTTTTTCGCCCACCCGGCTCAAGTTGGCTGCGAAGTCTCCGCCGATTTTGTTCGCGCCTTCGCCGATCGAATGACAGCCGAGACAGCCCCGCGTCTCGAACAATCGCTTGCCGCGCGCCGGATCTCCCCGAGGCTGCTTTTCGAGCGGCCCGGGCAGTCCCATCTGCCAGATGAACGCGGAGATGGCCTGGATTTCGCTCTCTTCCAGGCGGAATTGCGGCATTTTCGTGTCGGGACGGAATTCGTGCGTATTGGCCAGCCAGTACGGAATCCATTCTTTCTTCAGCTTGACGCGCACCTCTTTCAGGCTCGGCCCGACTTTCTTCTCTTCCCGCATCAGGCTGACCGTGCGCTGCTGGAGCTGTTCGATTTCTGCATCGAGCTGGCTCATCACCACGGGCAGGCTGGCGGCGCGTTCGTTCAACTGCCGAGCGACTTCGAGCGGCGTGGCGGGATCGTCGGCACGCCGCTGCAGGCGGGCGATTTCCTGTTCGTACTCGCGCTTCTGCTGCTCGAGCTGACGGATCCGCTGCCGTGCGCTCAGCAACTGCTCGGCTTCATTGTCGAAACCTTCGAAGCGGTGACACCCCACACAGCCGCGCTCGCGGTACAGCTCTTTGCCGCGGTTCAGCACCGGCGCATAGTCCAGCACCATGTCCTGGGCATGGCACATCTGGCAGCCCGCTTCGAAGTTTTCGCGATAGTAGAGCGGCCAGAGCCAGTACTTGTGACGTCCATGGCCCTTGATCACGCTGGAGGTGGCCCGGCCGTTGCCACCATGGCAGGGCGAGCAGCCGATCCGTTCGAGCGCTTTGGCCGGATCGCGGTCGGGATCGTGCAGCCGCAGCAACTCGATATTCGGATGGCTGCTGAACGGCGCATCGGGATTCCCTTCCAGGTTCAAATCGGCCTTGGTCAGGGTCAGATTCGGTGGCACCAGGGCAAGGTCCATGCCGATGTGGCAGGACTGGCAGCGATCCACCAAGCCGGCACTTTCGTTGTGGATCTGGCGGATACGAACGTCCAGGTTGTTCACGGCGCGGAGCAGGCCTTGTAGCTGCTGGCCCGTCAGGCCGGCCAGCTTCTCGGAAAAGTAGGACTCCAGTTGCCGCCGCAGGGCATCGGCTTCGGCGAGCACGGCGGCACGCTCGGCGACCAGGGCCGCTTTGCGGTCTTTCAAGCGATTGAATTCCCGCTCCAAGTCGGTGTAGCTGAGCTGAGCCTGTTCTGTGCCGTCGCCATGCAGGCCGGGCAAGGAAAGCGAATAGGTTTGCTGCTTAGCCTGTTCGACTTCACGGAGCCGCGACTGCCGGTCATCCGCACTGGCGATTTCCAGCTGGTAGACCAGGGCTGCGACCCGACCCCGGGCCTCCTGAAAGACAGGGGTCAGCACGCCCAGCCGGCGGTTGATGCGCGCAATTTCTGTATCAATTTCGCTCAGCCGGGGAGCGACGGCAGCTTCTGCCGCCTTCCACTGGGCTTCCAGCTTCTGGTATTCCGGAGAATTGCGGATGGACTGTTCGGCCTGCTGTTGCTTGGGAATTTCCCGCTGCAGATAACTGGAATAGGCCTCGATGAAGCGCTTCTGGTAGGAACGCCAGGGACGCAGCCCGTACATTTCGTCGTACAGAGCCCACGCAAGCGAAACAATCAGCAGGAAAGACCAGAGCAGCAGGTGAAAGCTCAGCGATTTGCTGGTGATTGGGTCTTGGGCGGGTTGTGCGGGCACCCCTGAGTCTCCTTCGTGTCCCAGAACGTTTCAGACGTTAAACCACGGCGTAACCCAGACGTACTTGATGCGAAAGACCAACCGCAGCAGCATTTTGATCGGCAGCGCAAGCATCAGGATCAGCAGGATTTGCATCGTGACAATCTGCAGCAGGCTCATGCGGCGGTAGATCTTGCGACTGAACTCGGTGGCCATACAGATGCGGTGGATCAGGTACGCCGCGCCGGCAAAATACAGCCCGACCACAATGGCGCCGAACACCGTCCAGGCCCAGATGTTCTGGGGCACGATGTACTTGAAGATCCACCACTCGTGCAGGTTCCGGTTCACCTCAAAGACGAGCCGGTTGTGATCCCAGGTCTGCGTCGGCCAGAACCACATCCAGCCCGGGCCGCGGATGAATGTGCCGATCACAATCATGATCACCCAGAGCCCGATGAAGCCGACCAGGAACGTCCAGATCGCAAAGCGACGCTGCTTGTAGGTGTAGTAGCCGTTGCCGAGCGGGTTTTCGTCAATGTACGGGATCACCATCAAACCGATGATGATCAGCGTCGGCATCACCACCCCGGCGATCCAGGGATCGAAATAAACCAGCATCTCCTGCAGGCCCAGGAAATACCACGGCGCTTTGGCCGGGTTCATGGTCAGATTCGGATTGGCCGGTTCCTCGAGCGGGGCGTTCAGCGTGATGGACCACACGGTCAGAATCACGGTGACGATAATCGCGGCGAGGAACTCCACGCGCATCAGATAAGGCCAGGTGTGCACTTCGCGCGGCCAGCCGGGCTGCCAGGGATGCACCTTGCGGTGATGGGTCTTGGCCAGTTGCGGGTCTTTTTCCAGTTGTTCAATCAGCCGGTCGGTTTCGAATGCCTGTCGAAACGCATACCACGTGTAGAACGGCACCAGAAACAGCAGGGCCACGATCGGCACGTTGTCCGGTGCCGAAACAATCTCCCAGAGCTGGTACCAGTCACCCCACATGGTTTCTGCGTTCCTCGCTTCCCCCTGGCGACCTCACGGGGCTATTTTGTCTTTTCCCACTCCTTCGTGCCGGCAGGTCGCATAATGACCGGCCGAGGCCCTTTCTCTTCCTTGATTTCCGATTCCAGCATCACCGGCGCGGGCCCGGAAATGCCGCCGTCTTTGCGCACGCGCCAAAAATGGACGCCCATGAAAATCGCGGCGAGCACCGGAATGGCAATGCAGTGCCAGATGTAGGCGCGCAGCAGCGCATTGGCATCCACAATCGAGCCCCCGAGTAGCGCAAAGCGCACATCGTTGTACGGGGTCATGCCCAACTGCGGACCAAACGGGCCCTCATGTCCGAGCAGGGGTGTGGCGCGCGCCATGTTCGTGCCCACCGTCACCGCCCAGAACCCCAACTGGTCGTCGGGCAGCAAGTAACCGGTGAACGAGAGCAGCATGGTCAGCACCATCAGAACCACGCCCACACACCAGTTGAATTCCCGCGGCCGCTTGTACGATCCGGTCATAAACACCCGGAACATGTGCAGCCATACCGCGATGATCATCAGGTGGGCTGCCCAGCGGTGCATGTTGCGCAGCAGCTTGCCGAACGGAACGTCGTGTTCGAGATACAGGATGTCCCGGAAGGCCTGCACCTTCGTCGGGTGGTAGTAAAACATCAGCAGAATGCCGGTGAAGGTCAGGACAATGAAGAGGTAGAACGTAATCCCACCCATTCCCCAGGTGAAGCTGTAGCGAACGGCATCGCGGTTCACCTTGGCGGGGTGGAGGTGAAAGAAGACATTCGTCAACACGCTCAGGGCACGGTTCCGCGGCGTGTCGTCGTGCTTGACGCGGAAGATCGAACGCCAGAGCTGTGTTTTTTCCGGTTCCTTCAGCGTCTGCAGGTCTTCCTTGGCCTTCTCGAGGATGGTTTGCGTCGCCTGCTTTGTCTTTTCGCGGACCGATTCCAGCAGGCCAACTCCGGCGCTCTGCCCTTCTTTGCGCCCGTTTTCCTCTGCCATTCCCCTGCCCTCCGCGAATTGCCGCTTATCTCTGCGGCCAGCCGCTAGACCACCACATACGCCCCGGGATTGTCGAATTCATCGCGTCCCATGATGGGGTCGCGGATGTACAGCCGGCTGGTGTCCACAATGATTTGTCCGGTCGCATCCAGTTCCACGTGGGCCCGGTCCATGGGACGCGGCGCCGGCCCCTCGAAGTTGATGCCTTCGGAATCGAACCCGCTGCCGTGGCACGGACATTTGAATTTCCGTTCGCTCTCTTTCCAATCCGGAGTGCAGCCCAGGTGCGTGCACTTCGCAAAAATCACGAACAGGCGACCCGGGTCCCGCACGACCCAGATGCGATGGCTCTGTTGAAAACGCGTGTCCACACCGATGGTGAAGTCGGACGGGTAGCCAATGGAGAAAACCGCTTTGGGCTCGAACAAGGCACGGGGGAAGAAGAAACGCAGGAACATCAGAAAATTCACTCCCAGATACCCCCACACACTGGCCCACACCAGGCGACGCCGCGTCAGCAGGACCTGGGAGGTGTCCTCGGCTTCCCCTTGCTTGGCGGTTGGCTTTTGGCCGGCTGTAGCAGCTCCGCCTGGCGCCGGGGGCGCAGGCTTCTGCTCAGTCTGCTCCGACATATGTATCCTAGGGAGTGCGAATCAATTGTTGCTGCTTCCCGTCCGGTGAAGCAGGCTACGCCCAACAGTTGTTTATATTCGTGGCCGCCAGAACTGTCAAGCCGAATCCGCAGCACGTTCACGGCCAGTCGCACCTGTCGGTACAGGCGCCAGTCCGAGCGCGCCGAGTACCAGTTCCGTCAAAGCGGCGATGAAGGTCGGCGAATCGTTCAGCGCGGGCATCACCGCAAAGTTCCGGATTCCCACGGCTTCGGCCTCCTCCCGCGCTTCGATGTTCAGCTCGTGCAGGGTTTCGATGTGCTCCGAGACAAAAGAAATTGGAATCACCAGCACCGAAGTCACCCCGTCCGCGCCCAGACGGGCAATCGTATCGTCCAGCGAAGGTTCCAGCCATTGCTGGCGACCAACTTTGCTCTGGTAGCAGAGCACATGCGGATTGTTCCAACCGCCATGCTGCATCACCCGTTGTACCGTTTCTTCCACCTGCTGCTGGTACGGGTCGCCGCGCTCGATGAAGCTGACCGGCAGCCCGTGCGCGCTGAACACAAAATGAACCTTCTCCGGTTCAGCAAACTGCGCCAGGCTTGTGTGGATGTTTTCGACAAAAGCTTCGATCAGCTTGGGGTGATCGTGAAACGAGCGTACCGTGTGTACCGGACAGCCGGCATTGGAAAACCGCCGCTGCCACTCCTTCAGGCTGCTGCCTGTGGTCGAGAACGAAAACTGTGGATAGAGCGGCAGAAGCACAATTTCCTCTGGACCGTATTCATTCAGTGCTCGCACCGCATCTGCGGTGAAGGGTTTCCAGTACCGCATGGCCACCACCACCCGGGCGTCCATGTGCGCGGAAAGTTCGCGTTCCAGCGCCTGTGCCTGCCGCTCGGTCAGCTCCCGGATGGGAGACCCGCCACCGATCTCGGCGTAGGCCTTGGCGACTTTTTTCGCGCGCCGCATGGAGATCCACTTCGCCAGCGGTCGCCGCGCCAGCCAACCGAACGGCAGGTCCAGAATGTCCGGGTCGCAGAACAGGTTGTAGAGAAAGGGTTCGACGGCCTCCAGGCGATCCGGGCCGCCCAGTTGGAACAGCACCACACCGATGCGTTTCCGTTTGTTGTCCATGATGTTGTCGAGCCTGGCACTCTGATGCGCTATTTTGCGAGCGTCTCCCTGATCCGTTCGACCTCTTCCCGCAGGCGTGCCATGCCGCGGGCGATGCGAATCTCAAAAAGGAAGAACACGGCCCAAGCCACCAGGTACGCGGCCAACAGGCTTTCGAAGTTTTTCATCGCTGCGGATTCTCCTCAAAAACGATTTCCCGGATTTGTGCTGAGGCGCAGCCGCAGCTCTTCCAGTTCGCTGCGCAACTGCTCCAGCCGGAACCGCTGTCGCAGCAGGAGCACAAGCAGCGCCACCATCGCTGTCAAACTCACCAGCAGCACCCACCACATCGTCGGGTCCAGCCCGGAACCTTCCCCGCCGGCAATCACCGGCGCCGGATGCTGTGTGCGCCACCAGCGGATCGACATGTACACGATGGGCACATCCAGGAACGCAAAGATGCCAAACACAGCCGAGGTCACCGCCCTTCGCGCGGGATCTTCTACCAGGCTGCGCAGCAGCAGATAACTGACGTACAGCAGCCAGAGCACAAAGGTCGACGTCAGTCGCGCATCCCACGTCCACCAGATGCCCCAGACCGGCTTGGCCCAGATAGGGCCAGTGAGCAACACAACTGTGCAGAACGCAAGGCCTACCTCAGCGGCCGAGACTGCCAGCTGATCCCACACTTGCCGGCGGCGCACCAGATAGCTCAGGTTGGCAACGAACACAATGAAAAACGCCAAGAATGCTGTCCAGGCGCTGGCGACGTGGAAGTAAAAAATGCGCTGGATTTCGCCCATGGTGCGTTCGGTTGGCGCCAGAAAGAATATGGCGTAGCCGGCTATGGCCATCAGCGCCGCGACGGCCAGCGTGCCAACCAGTCCGGAGCGAGAGGTTCCGCTTCTGGGCATGCTAGTCTTCCAGCAGGTATTCGAACAGCAGCGCACTGGCTGCCAGATAGATCACATCAAAGCCGATCAGAAATTTCATGGCCGTCCAGTCCATCGCCGGCTCCTGAACGAGCAGGCTGGCGGTAGCGGTCACGCTGGCAATCAGCACAGGCACGAGCAGCGGGAGCAGCAGCAGCGGCAGCAGCAACTCACGCATGCGCGCCTGCGCCCCGATGGCCGCAAAGACGGTGCCGGTGGTCACCATCCCGGCCGTGCCCAGCGCGAGCACAACGAGAATTTCTCCCAGCACAGGCAGAATCGTCACATCGTACAGCGCAGCGAAAACCGGCAACAGCAGCAGCTCCGCCACAGTCAGAAACACAAAGCTGGCCAGGGCCTTCCCCAGAAAAATAGAAAATGGCGCGATGGGCGCCAGCCGCAACGCGGACAGGGTATCGTTATTCTGTTCCCGCACAAACGACGGTTGCAGCATCAACGATCCGGCAAAGAGCAACGCCAGCCAGAGCAGTCCGGGCCCGTAGCGGCGAGATTCCTCGCGCGTGGGTTCGAAGGTGAAGCTGAACAGCACCACCACCAGCAGTACGAACACCAGCGTGGTGTGGAGCAGCTCGCGGGTGCGCAGCTCGGTGCGCAGTTCCTTGGCAAAAATCCAATAAGTTGCCGTGCCGATCCCCATCGAACCATCCGGCTCTTTCATTGCGGCGCAGAGGGATGTGGCGCTGCATCGTCCACCACGGTGCCGGCCGCCAGGGTCACGCACCGGGTGGCCAGCTCCGCCAAAGCTTCCCGGCTGTGCGTGCTGACGACGATGGTCTTGCCCTGCTGCTTCAGCCGCGCCAGGGTTCGACCCAGCCAGGCCAGCCCGTTCTGGTCGAGGCCGGTGGTGGGCTCATCGAGCAGAATCAGGGCTGGATTGTGAAGCAGCGCACGCGCGATCGAAAGCCGCTGCCGCATTCCGCGGGAATAGGTGCGCACCAGATCGTTGCGCCGAGGCCACAGCTCGGTGGCCTGCAGCCATTCGTTCAGCAAGGATTCTGACTCGATGCCGTACAGACGAGCAAAAAACCGGAGATTCTCGGCGCCGGTCAACTCGTCGTAGAGCAATGTCTGGTGTCCCAGATAGCCAATGGTGCGCGCGCTCTCGGGGACTCCCGGGGCCGTTCCTTCCCACACGACCTGGCCCGAGGTGGGCTGGCAGAGCCGGGCGGCAACCCGCAGCAGAGTCGTCTTTCCGCACCCATTTGGTCCGAGCAGGAGAACAAATTCCCCGGCACGAATCTGCAAAGAAACCTCGCGCAGGGCGTAGAGCAGGCCGTAGCGCTTCGAGACCCGTTCCAGATGCAAACCCACGCTCGTCGTGTCGGCAGGGGCGGGCCCGGCGGTAGCGGCTGTGATACTCTCCGCGGACACGGGCAACTCTACCCTTTCAGAAAGCCGCGCAACCGCTCCTGGGCGAGGCGGTATTCGCGGTCAAACTCTTCGGCGGAGATGGTCCCTGCCTGTCGCCGCAGCTCGAGACGAAACAACGTTTCTTTGATCTCCTCGAGATTCTGGCGCACCTGTCCCTCGACCTCGGCTTGGACACGCACGGCGTGCGCCGTCGGCTTGCGCAACAGGTAAAACGCCCCCAGCGTGAACAGTGCCGCAAATCCAACGATCAGAATCCATTTCAGGCTGTCCAACCGCGGAGGCAACATTGTCACCATGCCCGTTGGCGTTTGCTCGGCCGTGGCCGGTGCCGCTTCAGTGCCGCTGGCCTGGGGGAGTGCAGCCGTGCCCTGCAGATGGATTTCAAAAGTAGTGCCCCGCGCCAGACCCTCGCGCGCATACAGGTTGTAACCCTGCTCGCTGCCGGCCGGTTGCAGTCCGGTTCCTGCCAGCTGTACCGCCGTCGGCGCAGCCAGCAGCACGCGCGTCGTTTCGTAAATTGAAGAAAGTCTCAGCGTGGTTTGTCCTTCCGGGTACGGGAGCTGATAGGAGATGCGAATTCCGTTCTCGCCCGGACGAATAGGGAACGCAACGGCGTGCCGCCCTCCACCCTTTTCCATCGTGCCCTGCACCACCGGCATCCCGGCCGGCCCCCAGGCCGAAACCTGGGAAAGTTCGGCTCCGGTCGGCAGCACAAATTCAAACGTGCCGTCCGGGCGGTAAAACGTGAGCGGCGGCTGGGTCGTGTTTTCCAGGATAAACTCTTCGCCAATCAGCAGGGTCGGCCCATTGGGCTGAAAGACGAGGAATCGCGATGCCACCCGAAAGGCCCGGGCATCCGCCGTCGCATCGTAGATTTCGATGTCGGCCGTTGCCCGTCCGGGCGGAATGTTTTCGTGATAGTTGACGTTCTGATGCTGGACGCGCACCAGCATCGGCGTAGTGCCAATCGCCGGGTGCGAGAACTGGAACCGCCCCTGGGAATCGGTGCGGGTCGTGGCAACAGCCTGCATGCCGCCCTGCAGTTCCAGTAACACGACCTCCTGATTCGCGACGGCGGTGCCCCGGGTGGCATTTCGCACGGTGCCACTCAGGGTGCCGGCCTGGGTGGCCAGCGCTCCCCAGCCACACAGCCAGACACAGATAGCAACCCGCAGTGGTGTGCTCATGCTCACGGCGAAGAAGTTCTCTCCGATACCCTGGCTTTTGCAGCCGCCTGGCGAACTGCCGGGGAAACGACCCCGCCGGTCAGCAGTTCGATCTCGGCAATGACCTGCGCTGCTTCAGCTTCCAACGCTTCTTTCATCTGTTCGAAATCTCTATCTGAATATTTGCCGGCCCGGTACTCGAATTTCAGGTCGCGCAGATTTTCATAGATCGTGTCGCGTCGCTCCAGCAACTGATCCAATCGAGTCCGATGGGGCAGCGCGTCTTCCGGCGTGTGCTCCACGCGAAACACAAAGACCAGCACGGCGCCCGTCAGCGCCACACACGCCAGAGCAATTGCCACGCTGGCAGCGTCCATGACCGGTTTTTCCCTCGACTGCGCGCTCGTGCTAGAAATCCGCTTCTGTTTCCTGCGCGGCCTGCTGACGTGCGCGCGCCAGTGCTTCTGGCGAAACCGCAGGCCTGCTGGCCACCGGGGCAGTTCGTGCCGCGCGCCAGCGCCAAAGCACTACGATGAGCACACCGATGCCGGCCATCCACGCCAGGGGCGGCATCAGCCACGCCCAGCGGCTCACCCCGGTGGTGGGCGGCTCCGCCAGAACGCGCAGGCCATACTCCTGCACAAACGACTGCAGGATCAGGTCGTCGGGCTCGTTCCGCGCCACTCGTTCATCCAGCTTGTTCAGCATCTCCGTCGAAACGGTGCACCCGATGTGGTTGCATTCCCCCAAAATCTGGTTGCAACCGCACAGACACATCATTTTTTTCGACAGAGCCTTGGCCTGCTCGGACCGCTGCGCCTCCACCGCCACGCCGGCCAGCAACAGCAGAGCACCAAGCAGGACTGCCGGACGAAACAGCCTGCGAAACAGAACGCGGGACCGGAAAACGTCAGTCATGTGCATCCTGTGGTCGCGCGGCCGGCACCGGTTGCAGGACCGGCTGGCGGGCCGGCTCGGCTGTGGTACGAAGAGCGAGCACCGGTTGCCGGTTCGGCAGCAGAGCTATGCCGGTGCCGAGCACCAGCACCACCCCGCCCAACCAGATCCACTTCACCAGCGGGTTGACATACGCGTGGATGACCGGCTGGCCCGTTTCCGGACTCGGCCCGGCATAGACCACGTAGAGGTCTTCACGCAGCGTGGAGTAGATGGAAACCATCGTGCCGGTCATGCCGCTCGGGTTGTAGCGCCGACGTTCCGGGTAGAGCAACATCACCGATTTGCCATCGCGCAGCACTTCGATCGTGGCCCGTTCTGCGATATAGTTCGGTCCGGGCCGCTGCGTGAACGTCTGCAGCAGGATCGTGTACCGGCCCAGCTCCATGCTGGTGCCCGGCGTCATTTCCATCTGTTTGTCCTGATTGAAGGCTGCCCCGGCCAGCCCGATGAAAATCAGCACGATACCGAAATGAACGATGTAGCCGCCGTAGCGGCGCGTGTTCCGCATAGTCAGGTGCTCGACGGCGCGCAGAAAGCCCATCCCAGTTCGCGCCCGAATCACGCGGGCCCCGCGCACGAATTCGAGAACGATTGTCAGGGCGACGAACACCGACAGCACAAAGCAAACCAGCGCGTAGAAATCGCGCAGACCCAGCGGATAGGCAACCGCACCGGTCAGCAAGCCGACGGCGAGCGGCCAGCCGAAATTGCGCCGCAGACTTTCCAGCGACGTTTTCCGCCAGGCGAGCAGCGGCCCCACGCCGGTCAGAAACAGCAGAAATAGCCCGATGGGAATCGTCACCTTGTTGAAGAACGGCGGCCCCACGCTGATCTTTGTTCCCTGTACCGCTTCAGAAATCACCGGGAACAGCGTGCCCCACAGCACGGCAAAGCAGGCCGCCAGCAGCACCAGGTTGTTGAAAAGAAAACTTGATTCCCGCGAAACCAATGAATCGAGTTGATTTTCGCTCTTCAGATAGTCCCGGTTTTTCAGGTACGCCCAGGTGCAGAGGACCAGGGTCAACAGCAGGAATCCCAGAAACCAGTGGCCCACGTCCGATTGCGCAAAGGCGTGCACCGAGCTGACCACCCCGCTGCGCGTCAGCATCGTTCCCAGAATGCACAGCAGGAAGGTGATGAACACCAGCCAAACATTCCAAACCTTCATCATTCCGCGCTTTTCCTGCATCATCACCGAATGCAGGAAGGCTGTGCCGGTCAGCCAGGGCAGCAGCGAAGCGTTTTCGACCGGGTCCCAGCCCCAGTAGCCGCCCCAGCCGAGCACCGCGTAGGCCCAGTGCGCGCCGAGCAGAATTCCCAGACTCTGAAAGCCCCAGGCGATCATGGTCCAGCGTCGCGTGATGTGGATCCACTTCTCGCCCGGGTAACGTCCCAGCAGTGCCGCCAACGCGAAGGCGAACGGAACCGTAAAACCCACGTATCCCAGGTACAGTGCCGGTGGATGGATCACCATCTCCGGATACTGCAGCAGCGGATTCAGCCCGCGACCGTCCGGTTGTGTCACCACTTGTCGGCTGCCGTCGGCGGCCACCGTACCCAGGACTTGGAACGGATTGGCTACAAATACATTCAGAATCAGGAAGAACAACTGCACGCAGGCCAGCACCACCCCCACATAAGGCATCAGCTCAGGATGCTTGTTCCGGTTGGTCCACAGCACGAAAAACACGTACACGGCCAGCAGCCAGCTCCAGAACAACAGCGAGCCTTCCTGGCCTGACCACAGTGCCGCAAATTTGTAGAACAGATGCTGATCGCGGCTGCTGTGATTGGCCACGTAAGCCACGGAAAAATTGTCGGTCAGAAAGAGAAACACCAGACTGGCGGTGGCGAGAGTAATCAGGACGCAGGCGGCCAGACTGGCCTGATAGGCGCTCCTAGTCAGTAACACCTTGCGCCCGGCGATGGCGGCAATGCCTGCGGCCACGGCATAGCTAGCGCAGACCAGAGCCAATATCAGAGCATATGATCCAAACAGGTCCACCGTTGCACCGTACACACGGAATTATTCCGGCTGCCCGGACGAAGAGCTGCCGGCTGGTGAGGATACGCTGGAACTCGTTGTCGTCGACGGATTCGGCACCGCCTCGTATTTGGAAGCGCATTTCGCCTGAACGTGGTCGGCAAGAAACCGTCCATCGGGGGCCAGCCGACCTTCGACCAGCGCCTGGGCGCGGTCCACGAAAGTGTCCGGCAGTGGATTCTGGCCAACGTAGCTGACCGGCAGCGTGTGCCCATCCTGTTCGAGCACAAAATCGACGCGGCCGCGCAGTCTTTCGATGGAGCCCGGTTGAACGTCTCCACCCACACGCAAACGGCGCTGAGCCTGAGCACCGCTGAGAGTTTTCAATTCGGCGATGGTGTAGTAGTACGTCTTGCTTTCCGTAACACCGACCCACCCGAGCCAGGCCGTTGTGCCCAGGATGACGGTGCCGGCGAGCAGGAATTTTCCTTTCCGCTGTTTCACTGCCTCCCCCTCGGGCGCGCCGTCCATTGTAACACAAGCGCGCGGCGGCTCACCGGCGAGCCAGCTTGTCTTTCAGGCAGCGGCGCAGCTCGTCGCTCAGTGCGGTAATCCGAAGACCCTCGCAGACCAGAAACTTGCAGCTGAGCAGCGTGGCCGGGGTGGCGTCGCCGGGAAACTGACACTCCACGCGACAGTACTGGCATTCTTGATTCCAGCAGAAGCGGCCATACGGAATCGTCTCCGGGCTGATGAACTGGAAGCAACGAAGCAGGGAGTTTTTTTCCGGAACCCGGAACTTTTTCCCGAGGATGTGGATCTCCACCAGTCGTTCATAGGGACGGAACGGGTCGGACATAACCGGCTCGCCGCAGCGATCAACCGCGCGCCTGCACCGCGTAGGATTCGCGGAAGGCCTGCCCCATCCTGCGGAACTTCCGGTAGCGTTGCTCCAGAAGCTCTGCGGGGGGCAGCCGAACCAGTTCGGCCAGTTGTCGGCTGAGCACTTCCTGCAGAATCCGCGCGGTTTCTTCGTGATTGGTGTGGGCCCCGCCTTCCGGTTCGGGTACGACTTCGTCCACCAGGCCGAGCTGTTGCATGTCGTTCGCTGTGATCTTCAAGGCAGCTGCGGCTTGAGGTGCCTTGGCTGCATCCCGCCAAAGAATCGAGGCACAGCCTTCCGGCGAAATCACCGAGTAGATCGCATTTTCCAGCATATTGATGCGGTCACCGACGGCAATCGCCAACGCTCCGCCCGAGCCGCCCTCCCCGGTGATGGTGACCAGAATCGGCACCGGCAGCAGCATGATCTCGCGCAGATTGCGAGCAATGGCTTCGGCCTGGCCGCGCTCTTCGGCATCCACCCCCGGATAGGCTCCCGGTGTATCCACAAAGCAGAAAATCGGCCGTCCGAATTTCGCCGCCAGTTGCATCGTGCGCAGTGCCTTGCGATAGCCTTCCGGTTTGGGCATGCCGAAATTGCGGGCCAGTTTTTGCTTGGTATCCCGTCCCTTTTGATGCCCCACCACCAGAACCGGGCGGCCGGCAAACCGCGCCATGCCGGTCACGATGGAAGGGTCGTCGCCGAAGGCGCGGTCACCGTGCAGCTCGCTGAAGTGGTCAAACAGCAAACGCGCAAAATCCAGTGTGTAGGGACGCTGCGGATGCCGGGCCAGTTGCGTGCGTTGCCAGGCGTCCAGGTGTTCGAAGAATTCCCGGCGCAGCTCGGCGACTTCACGGCGCAGCCGTTCGAGCTCCGCTTCCGTTTGAGCGTCCTTGTGCACAAGACGGCGGAGCGTTTCCACGTCCCGCTCGAGCTGTTCGATCTCGCGCTTGCGATCGTTTGCATCCATGACGCAACTACCCTGTCGCCGCGACCGCGCCGGGACCGCACATTTCCGCGATCCGGCGGATCAGCTCTTCGTCGGCCTGCACGCGACGCTCGGTCTCGAAAATTGCCTGGGAACCGTCCGGGTGCACCAGCTCGAACGCCACCGGACACGGCCCCGGTCGGCTTTCGAGCAGGCTCTGCAACTGGTCCAGAAGCATGGCATCGAGCGAGGCCAGATCCACCCGCACACGCAGCACAGTCGGTCCCGGACGCGCAGCCTCGTCGAGCGGCTTTGCGTCACTGGCCACCACGCGCGTGCCCGCATCTTCGACACTCACCCGTCCCCGGATCAGCAGCGGGGTTTGTCCCTTCAAATGATGCTCCAGGCGGGCAAAGGCTTCCGGGAACACCAGCACTTCGACGCTCCCGGTCATATCCTGGAGCGTGACGATGGCCCAGCGCTCGCCCTTGCGCGATCGCATGCTGCGCACGCTGACGACGATGCCGGCCACCGTGACCTCGCTGCCATTGGATTGGCTTTCCAGCGCCGTCAATTCGGTCACATTCAGCTCGCGCAGTCGGCCCGCCAATTTCGCCAGCGGATGGCTGGAGACGTAGAACCCCACCGTGGCATATTCGTACTGCAACAGCTCGGCTTCGCTCCACTCTTCGACGTCGGGCAGCGGCACTTCACTGGCCACGGACGGGGTGCCGCCAAACAGCCCGTGCTGGCCACTGGCCTGCGTGCGTTGCAGGGCCTGCCCGCGTTCCATGGCGCGGTCGATGGCCGCGAACAGTTGCGCCCGGCGCGCCCCGAGCGAGTCCATGGCGCCGGATTTGATCAGGCTTTCCAGCACGCGCCGGTTCAGCAATCGCGCATCTACTGCCTCGCAGAACTGATCCAGGGAGCGGAACCGTCCCGTCTTCTGCCGTGCCTGCAGGATTCCGCGCACGGTGTTCTCGCCCACGTTCTTGATGGCCCGCAGCCCGAAGCGAATCGCATCGCCGACGGGCGTAAAGTCCACATCCGAAGAATTGATATCCGGCGGCAGCACCGTGATGCCCATGTTCCGCGCCTCGTGGATGTACTTCACCACTTTGTCGGCATTGCCGGTCTCCGAGGTGAGCAGTGCGGCCATGAATTCCACCGGATAGTGCGTTTTCAGATATGCTGTCTGATAAGCCAGCAGGGCGTACGCGCAGGAGTGCGATTTGTTGAACCCGTAGCCGGCAAATTCTGCCATCAGGTCGAAGATGCGCTCCGCCTTTTTCAGAGGAATCTTGTTGGCCCGGCAGCCGGCCAGAAATTTTTCGCGCTGTGCTGCCATCTCCGCACGCTTCTTCTTGCCCATGGCGCGGCGCAGCAGGTCGGCTTCTCCCATCGAAAAGCCGGCCAGGCGGTTGGCGATCTGCATCACCTGTTCCTGGTAGAGGATCACGCCGTAGGTTTCTTCCAGGATCTCTTTCAGTTCCGGCAGTTCGTAGGTGACCTTCTTGCGGCCGTGCTTGCGCGCGATGAAGTCGTCCACCATGCCGCCCTGCAGCGGGCCCGGGCGATAGAGCGCATTCAAGGCGGTCAGGTCTTCGAGCCGGGAAGGTTGATACCGCCGCAGCAGGTCGCGCATGCCGTAGGATTCGAACTGGAAGATGCCCGTCGTATCGCCCCGGCTGAACAGCCGGTACGTCTCCGGATCATCTAGGGGCAGCTCTTCCAGCGCGAGTCGAACGCCACGGTTCTGCTCAACCCAGGCGATGGTGTCGTGCAGCACGGTCAGCGTGGTCAGCCCGAGGAAATCCATTTTCAGCAGGCCGAGTCGCTCCAGCGCATTCATGTCGTACTGGGTGACAATTTCATCCCGATTCGTTTTGTAGAGCGGAACGATTTCCGTGAGCGGTTGCGGAGAGATGACCACACCGGCCGCGTGCGTCGAAGCATGCCGGGCGAAACCTTCCAGGCGTTTCGCGATGTCGATCAGCTCGCGCACGCGTTCGTCGCGCTCGACCTGGGCGCGGAGCTGGGGCGACTGCTGCAGCGCTTCCTCCAGGGTGATGTTCAGTTGCGGCGGCACGAGTTTCGCCAGCCGATCCACTTCCCCGTACGGCATGTCCAGGGCCCGGCCGACGTCCTTGATCGCCGCCTTGGCCGCCATCGTGCCGAAGGTGATGATCTGCGCGACGTTCTCGCGGCCGTAGGTCCGGGTCACGTAGTCGATCACCTCTGCGCGTCGCCGCATGCAGAAGTCAATGTCGATGTCCGGCAGAGAAACGCGCTCCGGATTCAGGAAACGCTCGAACAGCAGTCCGTACTGCATCGGATCTACATCGGTGATCCCCAGAGCATAACTGACCAGACTGCCGGCCGCGGATCCGCGTCCGGGCCCAACAGGAATTCCCTGCGCCTTCGCGTACTGGATGAAATCCCAGACAATCAGGAAATAGCCGGCGAAGCGCATCTTCTGGATCATGGCGATTTCCGCGGACAGACGCGCCTCGTACTCGGTCAGGGGACGCCGCAACTGTCCCTGCCGGGCCATGCGCTCCAGATGCGGGATGCGCCGAGCGAATCCTTCGCGCACGACTTTTTCAAAGTACGAATCCAGCGTGTACCCTTCGGGGACACGAAATTCTGGAAACGGATTGGCCAGCCGTTCGATTTTTGGATTGCATCGCTCGGCAATGGCGAGGGTGCGTTCCAGCGCCTCGGGCAGCTCCGCGAAGACGCGTGCCATCTCCTCGGCCGTCTTGAAGTAGAACTCATCGGTGGCGAATTTCATCCGGTTCGGATCGCTGAGCGTCTTGCCAGTCTGGATGCAGAGGAGCACTTCCTGGGCGCGAGCGTCTTCGCGGGTCAGATAGTGGCAGTCGTTGGTGGCCACCAGCGGAATGCCGGTTTCTTTCGACAGCCGCACCATTTCGCGGTTGACGCGCTTTTCGATTTCCAGGCCCTGGTCCTGGACTTCCAGGAAAAAGTTGTTTTTGCCGAAAATATCGCGCAACCGATAGGCGGCTTCGCGGGCCTGCTCGTAGCGATCCTCGCACAGGTGCTCGGCCACTTCACCGCGCAGACAGGCGGAAAGCGCGATCAAGCCCCGGCTGTGGCGGGCCAGCAGTTCATAGTCGATGCGTGGTTTGTAGTAGAAGCCCTCCAGAAAGCCTGCGCTGACCAACCGGACCAGGTTGCGATAGCCTTCCGTGTCTTCGCACAGCAACAGCAGATGATTCGAGCGGCCGGTGCCCATCGCGTCGGGCGTTTCGCCGCCCCGGTCGTGTCGGCTGCCCTTGGCCACATAGACTTCGCAGCCGATGATGGGCTTGACGCCCCGCGTGGTCGCCTCATGGTAGAAGTTTGCGGCCGCGAACAGATTGCCGTGGTCGGTCACCGCTACCGCTGGCATCTGCTGGCGTGCGGCTGCCTCGACCAGCTCCACAATGTCGCAGGCTCCGTCCAGCAGGCTGTAGTCGGTGTGCAGATGAAGATGAACGAATCGCGCTGCAGCCCCCATGCCGGCTCATTGTATCAGATTTGCTTCCGCAGCGAAGGCACTCCAACCACCCTCAGCCACCGCGTGTGTGCGGCCAGAATCCTTCACCCCAGGCGAGCGCACGTTGATAGACGTCGCGCAGCCGGTCGTCGTCCTCCCATTCCGTGAACATCGCGGCGATCCGCCGACTCTCGAACAGCGGCTCCAAACAGTGCGTGACCAGGATCTCACGCGCACTGTCGTCCACCGAACGGAGCGCTGCGCCCAGCACCTGTTTCAGTCCGAGCAGAGTTTCTGTCGGAGCGGGCTCGAGATCTGCCAGCGCCCAGAATGTCCGGACCAGCTTTTGCGCCACGGTCTGCAGGTGGCCAGGATCACCACGCACGGAAAGCTGGCATGCAAAATAATCCATCACGAATGCATGGAATTCTTCCGGAGAGCACTGCGGGCGAATTTGCTCTGCGAATTCCGGCAGTGTGCGCGGCTCAGCCTGTGGCTGGTGCATTGCCGCGAACCGCAGCCATTCCTGCACCCGTTTGGCTGCTTCTGGCTGCTGTGCTGACAACCGCGGCCGCGCCTCGTCCCGTTCGTTCATCGTGACTCAACGCTTGCGCGCACCGTGCTTGCCGGTGCGCGACGATTTGTTTTTTGCACCGGAACGCTTCGGTCTGGGCGGATGTTCCGTCGCAGCAGCCTTGGGGCTCGCCGCGGCGGGTTGTGTTTCTGCCGGTTCCGGCGTCGTGCCGGGCGCTGCGCCGGAGGACTCCTGGGACGGCGGCACTTTCTTGTCCCGAGCCCTAGTTTTTTTCTTCTCTTCTTTTTTCTTTCTCTTTGGTTCCGGTTTGATCCCGGCCAGTTTTCGCAGGAGCTGGCTCCGCTCTTCCGGAGTGCGTCCTTTGCCGCGCAATTGCGCTTCGAAAAAGCGCTCCAGGATGCGATCGAAATTCGGCCCGCGCGGCACGCCCAGCGCTTCCAGTTCCGCAATCGGGAGCAAGGCGCGCAGTGGCCGCCACTTGTAGAGGTAGTTGCGAATTTTGGCGTGGACGGCAGGCTTTTTGAAATGGGCCAGGATAAAGGCCTGCGTGGCCAGAGGCACGGTTTCCAGGTACCGAAACGCATCGAGCGGCTTGGCCGTTTTCCGGCTGGACAGCACTTTCACGGCTGCGGCGGCTTCTCTTTCGAAGCCTGTCAGGCGGTCCACTTCGGCGGTTCGGAAACCCAGTCGTGCCAGCGCCGCATTTCGCTCCCGCACGCCGAATCGCCGATAGAGGAAGAACACCACGGGCGCCAGCAGGCGGGGTTCGACCGGGTTGCCCACCAGCTCACGGTAGCCGGCGGCCAGCATCTGCTCCCGCACTTTGGCCAGCCGCAGCAGACCGTTGTAGTCCGGTTCGCGGCGACTGAATTTCGGGTGGACGATGCGCAGCAGGTCCTGGTCCTGCCATTCTTTCAGGATTTCGGCGGGATTGTCCTCGCGGCCGAGCTGGCGGATTTCCTCGCCTGCCTGTTTCGGATCGATCGCATCCGCCAAGCCGCGCTCGAGCGCCAGTTCGAACCATTCTTCGGTCCGGCTCTCGATCGAAAATCCGAGCCGCACCTTGTAGCGCAGCAGCCGCAGCAGCCGTACCGGATGATTCGTAAAGCTGTGCATCGAAATGACGCGGATCTCGCGCTGTTCGATGTCCGCCAGACCGTTGGTCGGATCGAGCAGCAGCCCGCGGGACGCCGGATTCAGCGACAGCCCGATGGCATTGCAGGTGAAGTCGCGCCGACGCAGGTCTTCCATGATCGTTGCCCAGCGCATCTCGCGGAGCACACCCGGGCGTTCGTAGATCTCTTCGCGCGCCGCGGCCAGGCTCCCGTCCACATCGCCGTGAAAGATCAGTTCGACGTGGCGGAGCCTTTCGTCCACACTGAGGATCTGCGCACCGCCCTTTTCCAGCTCCCGCGCGATGCGTGCCGGGTTTCCTTCGACCACAAAGTCGAGATCCCGAATCGGCAAGCCGGTGATCAGATCACGAACCGCTCCTCCGGCCAGGTACAGGTTGAGTCCTTGTTCGAGCGCCAGCTCCTGCACGCGCAACACCGCCGCGCGCTGCTCGGCCGAAAGCCGGCTCTCCAGCATGAACATGTAGTCAGGCATGAGGCTCCTTTTCCTTCCGTCGTGCAGCTTCGGCTCGACCGCGATGGTCTGCCCTCAGGCGCGCGGGTGGTGTGCCTTGTAGATGTGCCGGAGCCGCGCCTGCACGACATGGGTGTAGATCTGCGTCGTGGAAATATCGGCGTGGCCCAGCATCATCTGCACCGAACGCAGGTCGGCACCGCGCTCGAGCATGTGGGTCGCGAAGCTGTGCCGCAGCGTGTGCGGCGAAAGTTTGCTGCGGATTCCTGCCAGCCGTCCATAGCGCCGCAGCGTTTTCCAGAATGCCACCCGGGTCAGCTTTCTGCCCGAGCGGCTCAGAAACAACCAAGGAGGCAGCGGGCCGCCGGCGCGCACCAGCTTCGGGCGTCCCTCGCGCAGATATCCCTCCAGCGCCGCCAGCGCCGGCCGTCCGATGGGCACGAGCCGTTCCTTGTCCCCTTTTCCGAGACAGCGCAGGTAGCCGGCATTCCGCTCGATGTCCGCCACGCGCAGGTTGATCAGTTCTGATACCCGCAGGCCGGTGCTGTAGAGCAGCTCCAGCATGGCTTTATCGCGCAAGCCGAGCACCGTGTTCACGTCGGGCGCAGCGAGCAGCCGATCCACCTCCTCGAGGGACAAGAATCCAGGCAGTTTCTTCCAGACTTTGGGCGATTCCAGGTTTTGTGTCGGGTCGGTGCGCACCGCTCCTTCCGCCAGGGCAAAGCGGAAAAAACCGCGCAGGGTGGCCAGGTACCGGGCCACCGAGCGGCTGTCGAGCCGGGCGCGATACAGACTCCCGAGGAAATCCACGATGTCGTCGCGAGTCAGTGTCGCCAGGGCCTTGCCCTGCTGCTCGACCCAGCGGGCAAACCGGCTGAGGTCGCGCCGGTAGGCCTGGATGCTGTTCTCCGCCAGGCCTTTTTCTACGCGCTGGTGCGTCAGAAAACTCTGCATCACCGCCTGCATGGCTAAACCGCTCCTGACCTGCCCGTCGGCTGTGCCCGCCGGGCGATTCCCCAGACCTCTTCCACTTCCGGGCACCGCAGCAACCACGCCAGCCCCAGGAACAACGCCGTAGCGCCCAGAATCAAAAGGCCCAGGATCCCCGCATGGGCGAGCACGCCCTGGAATCGTTCAAAGGGAGAAAGCTGCAACGCCAGATAGCATGCCGCGCCCATCACCGCTGCGCAGAACGTGGTCTTGCCCAGGGAAATCAAGATGTCCAGGGTTCCCAGCCGCCCGTAGCGTTGCCGGAAAATCACGAACAGCACAAAGAAATTGAAGTATGCGGCCACCGAGGTGGCCAGCGCGGGACCGCCATTCTGGAAGACAGGAAAGAACAGGTGCAGGCACAGCACATTGACGACGCAGTTCAAAATCAACGCATAAATGGCCACACGAACCGGTGTGCGCACGTCCTGGGAAGAATAGAAGCCCGGCACAATCAGCTTCACTCCCGCCAGCGCTGGCAGTCCTACCGCGTAGTAGAGCAGTGCTCGTGCCGTCAGCGTGGTGGATTCCGTGTCGAACTCACCGTACTGAAACAGTACCCGGATGATCGGCTCCCGCATCACCACCAGCCCCACCATGGCCGGGATGGTGATGAAACTGACGATCCGCAAAGAAAAAGCGAACGTCTGCTTCAGCTTCTCGTATTCCAGCGACGCCGCCTGATGCGACATCATGGGCAGAATGGCTGTCGCCACGGCGATGGCATACCCGCCGAGCACCAGCTCCATGACGCGGTCTCCGTACTGCAAGGCCGTCAGCGTGCCTTCCGGCATGCGCTCCGCGGTGGCGAAAATAGTGCTCACCACCACGTTGATCTGATAGACCCCGTACCCGAGGAACGCCGGCACCATCAGCCGGGCCACCGAGCGAATGCCCGGATGGCGAAAGCTCACTCCGAACTCGAACCGCATCCCCTGTTTAACGAGCAGCGGGAGCAGCATCAGAAACTGAAGCGACCCGCCTAAAAGCACCCCTACTGCCAGTGCCTGCGCCGGATCGGCAAAGTGCCGCCGCAGCGCACCAAACGAAAACACAATGATGGCTATGTTCAACAGAACTGGAGTCGCCGCCGGCGGCCCGAAAATGTGAAAGCAGTTCAGAATCGCCATTGCCAGCGCCGCCAGCCCGATGAAAAAAACATAGGGGAATACCACCCGGTTCAATCCGATGGCGTCTTCCCAGTGGCCCGGCGCGCGGTCCAGCGCAGTGAACAGCAGCACCACTTCGCGGGAGAAAATCATGCCCAAAACGGTCACCACCGCCAGCAGCAGCGCGAGTGTCCAGAACAGCCGATTGGCGAACTCCCAGACCTCGTCCGGAGACCGTTTGGCCACATAGCCAGTGAACACCGGAATGAACGCCGCGCTCATCGCTCCCTCGCCCACGAGGCGGCGGAGCATATTGGGGAGCCGATAAGCCAGCCAGAACGAATCCGCCAGGGGGCCAGTTCCCAGAAGCAGGGCGATGCGCTGGTCGCGCCAGTAGCCAAGGATACGGCTGGCAATGGTAACGAGGGTGATGATCGAGGCGGATTTCAGGATCTGCTTCTTTTCGACCAATCGGCTGCAGCCCCCGGCCTAAATCAAACAAACAAAAGCACTTGACACCAATTTGGCAAAAAGAATAGCATAGTTTTTGCGGCTTGGCAATAAGTCTCTGCCAGGCATTACTTTGTGAAAACTCGCAGCCCAGCTTCTGCCCTGAAGAAGGCCGTTATTCGCCTGCGCAACGGTGAGATCCTCCGGGGCTACCTCAACCCCGCTCTGCTGGAACACCACGCCACGGTGGAGCTGCTGACTACCGAGGGTGCGCAGAAGCCAGTTCCTATGGCAGAAATCTACGGGGTCTACTTTGTCCGCGAGTTTGGCGAAATATTCGAGCCAGAGCGAAAAACATTTCTCAGCCGGCCTAAGCTCCCCGGCCTGTGGGTGCGCATCCGCCATGCAGATGGTGGGGAATGTTTTGAGGGCGTAATCGAAAACGACTTGCTGGGACTGCTGGATCGGGGCATCCAGTTTACTCCGCCCGATTTGAACGGCCCTTGCACCCGCATCTACCTGCCGCGCACGTCAGTGAAAGAGATAACGGTTCTCGGCCTGATCGGCGTCAGCCCCCGGCCGCAGCGACGGCCGCGGCCGGTTGCTCCGCCGACCTTGCAGCGACGCCTGTTCGATTAATCCGCTGCACCACGGTTTCCGCTTCCCTGCTCCGACGCTGTGCGAGTTCGGAAGGAGCCGCAGCGCCGCGTGGGTTTTGGTGTACATTGGCGTTGCGGCAGGCGTGCCGATGGAGGCAGCAATGCGACTCGGAGAAATTGCCAGGCAACTGGATTGCGAGCTGGAGGGGAATCCGGAAATCGAGATCACCGGCGTCGCCGGAATCGAAGAAGCCGGGCCGGGCGAGCTCACGTTTCTCGCCAACCCGCGCTATCGTCCGGCCGCGCGCCGGACGCGTGCGGCAGCCGTGATTGTCTCGCGGGAGGAGTCACCCCTGCACACGGCGCTGTTGCGTGCCGCCGACCCCTACCTGGCGTTTGCCCGCGCCATCGAGCTGTTCCACCCGCCCGACCGCTATGTGCCCGGCGTGCACCCTACGGCCATCATCGCGCCCTCGGCACGCATCGGTCCGGGCGCGCACATCGGCCCCTACTGCTTTGTGGATGAAGACGTGGTGATTGGCCGCAACGCCGTCCTGCACAGCTTTGTCGTGATCTATCGCGGTGCGCGGATCGGCGATGATTTCTTCGCTCACTCCCATGCTGTCGTGCGCGAAAGATGTCGGCTGGGCGACCGCGTTGTCTTACAGAATGGCGCGATTGTGGGCAGCGACGGCTTTGGCTTTGCCCGTCAACCCGATGGCACCTGGTACAAAATGCGACAGGCCGGACCGGCTGTTCTCGAAGACGACGTCGAAGTGCAGGCCAATGCCTGCGTGGACCGCGCCACCGTGGGCGAAACCCGCATCTGCCGGGGCACGAAAATTGACAACCTGGTGCAGGTCGGCCACGCCAGCGAAGTGGGCGCCAATACGCTGCTCTGTGCTCAGGTGGGCCTGGCCGGCTCCACTGTTGTGGGTGCCAACTGCATTTTGGCCGGCCAGGTCGGTGCGGCCGGGCATTTGGAGATTGGTGACGGTGCCATTCTCACCGCCCAGAGCGGCATCCACAGCGATGTGCCTGCCCGCACGACGTACTCGGGCTACCCGGCGATTGAAAATGCCCGGTGGCTGCGCTCGGTGGCGATTTTCAACCGGCTGCCGGAGCTGCACAAAACCGTTCGCGCCCTCCAGCAGGAGCTGGTACAACTGCGGCAGAAGCTCGCGGAGCGGTAGATGCTACGCAAACTTTGTCGCTCAGCCCAGCGGCTGCTGCTCTTCGGGCAATCCACAGGCGATCGCGCGGTGAACTTCGCTGGCTAACCAGTGGCGATCCTCCAGAGTCATTCCAGTGGTGTGCAGAGCCGGGTGGAACCGCACGCGAATTGTGCCCGGACGAATCCCGATGGCTCCTTTCGGCATCACGCGGTGTGATCCGACCACCGAAACCGGCACCACCGGCACGCCGGCCGCAATCGCAATCACGAATGCGCCCTTTTTGAACGGTTGCAGGCGACCATCGCGGCTGCGGGTGCCTTCAGGAAAAATCAGAAACGACAGCCCATCGCGAACTCGGACGATGGCTTGCTCCACACTGTCGCGGGCTGCTTCCGGGTCGGTGCGGTCTACCGGCACGAATCCGCCGATGAGCAGGGCACGGCTGAAAATAGGGATGCGGAACAACTCTTTCTTTGCCAGCAACGCGACCCGTTTCGGAATCGCGGCGACCACGGCAGGTGGATCGGCGTTGCTGGCGTGGTTGGCCAGAAATACACACGGCGATTCGGGTATGTGTTCCCGCCCCTCGACTTCCACCCGGATGCCGGCCAACCGCAATGCCAGCCGAGCACCGAACACGCCGGCGCGGTACAACGGATTGATGTTTTTGGTTAGAGTCGCGTGCAGCAGGAACCAGGGCGCAACGCAGAGCAGGTACAGCAGCAGGAAGATGCCGACCAGCAGAGTCCTCAGCATAGTCCTACGCGCATCGGCCCGTCACCTTGCGGGCTAGTTCGGATCGGTCGAGCCCCGCAGCCATCCTTCGCGAATGCGACGCTGCCGCTCGGTCGCAGGAACGATTTCGGTGACCGAGGATCGTCCGCCATCGCGCTCCCGTCGAAGTCCCGCCCGCTCGAGCAGCTCGTCAACGGGCAGCGGATCGGTGCCGGCCACATAGCTCGCGAAAAACTCGGCGATGCGCGGCCCAACGATGGCCGGCGCGCTGCCGGTGCGCAGCAGCACCGCTTCCACCGCCCGTTGAATCCCTTCGGATTCTTCGTAGAACCGCCCCTGGTGCGCATAGGTTTCGTTCAGGTAGCGCAGCACGTCGTCCAGGCTGGCGCGATTGTCGCTCAGGTCGCGGATCAGCAGGTCCAGCAGCACGCCGAGCAGGTAGCCTTTGTTGTAGTAGGAAATGCTCAGGTCCGGCCGACGGTAGAGCCGGTAGCCTTCATGCCAGGCATCCAGGCTGGCTTCTTCGGCACTTTTCCAACGATGCGCCGGGCGCGCCTCCAACTCGTCCAGCTCTGCAGCCAGGCTGTCGAAAAATTGCCGGGTCGACCAAAGCCCGCTGCGCACCAGGGTGTAATCGGTATAGGTGCTCGTGACCCCTTCGGCGAACCAGAGAGCGCGGGTGTAATTTTCGCGGGTATAGTCCACCGGCTCGAGCCCCCGGGGCCGGATTCGTTTTACGTTCCACAGGTGGAAAAACTCATGTGCAGAAATTCGGGCTACGGAATCGCTGGAGCTGGCAAAGATGGCGGTAGAGTTAGCATGTTCCATCCCGCCGCCACCCTCGCCAAAATGGTAGAGGAACAGGAATTCCTCAAACGGGGCTTCACGCATCAGTTCCGTTTGGTAGGCTACGATGCGCCGCAGCTCCGCTTCCAGTCGGTCGCGCTGAAAGCTGCCGTGCACCACCACCCGGATACGGGCTCCGTTCACTGCAAAGCGGAATTCGCTGAACGAGCCGATCTCGACCGGAGCATCCACCAGTGCGTCGTAGCTCGCGGCACGGAAGGTGAATTCGTTCTCCGCAGGCAGCGCAATAGCGATCCGCCAGCCTTCCCGCAGGTCGGTGAAGGCAATCCGCACCTCTTCGTGTCGCCGCTCGGGCACATAGAGCAACACGTTGGCCAGGTTCAGGAAGGCGTGCTCGGTGTTGAGCTGGGAGCTGAACGGCGAGGCTTCATTCCAGAGCACGGCGTACTCCAGACGAATCGTGCCGCTGGCAGCGACCACCCAGGTGAGCTTGTCGCGCTTGCGCACGGGGACCGGCACAGGGGGTTCCGGGTCGTGCAGCCGGTGCGCGCGCACGTTCTGCACCCGATGCGCAAAGTCACGAATCTGGTAGAGCGCATTCCAGGCCGGCATCTGCACGACCAGTTCTCCCGTCACTTCTGGAACGGTCATCGTGACCACAAACCGATGCTCCTGGCGCTGCGCCAGCGACACCTGATACTGGATCGTGCCCTGTGCTGTGGTCGCGCACAGCAGTACCAGCAGCGCGGTCCAGACCAGGTGCGCGGCGCGCCGTCGTCGCAATTCATCCATCATTTTTTCGCTGCCTGCCGATGAATTTTTCCAGCCGGCCCACTGCCCAGAGGACAAACAGCGCCAGTAGCGCCGTGGCTGCGGCGGTGTAGTACAGCCCGGCACCGATCGCCATCCCGACGCTGGCGTTGACGAAGATCGTTGCCGCCGTGGTGATGCCCACCACGCCGCCGCGTTCGCGCAGGATCGCACCGGCCCCAATGAAACCGATGCCCGGAATCAACTGTGCGGCAATCCGCACCGGATCGCCGCCGTAGCGGTGCGCCACTTCGAAGGACAGAATCGTGTACAGGGTCGCGCCGATGCAGATGAACATGTTCGTGCGCAAACCGGCGGGTTTCTCCCGCAGCTCGCGCTCGAGGCCGATCACCCCGCCCAGCAAAAATGCGTAGAGCAACTTGAACAAAATGGAACCGCTCAGGTCTCCGGCCATTTTTCGGCCTCCCCTGCTGCCAAGGCTGCCGCGCGATTCTACACTACAAACGGCCGGGCCGGCTGAAGGAGCGGTGCTGGGCCCGTTACAGACGAAAACGCGTCAGGTGAAGGAACTGCCGGGCACGGGCATGGATTTCTGAGCGGGTCAGCGTGCGGAGCCGCTCCAGTCCGAATCGCTCGACCACGAAACTGCCCAGCACCGAACCGTACACCATGGCCCGCCGCAACGTAGCCTCGTTGAGGCGGTTCACCGAAGCCAGGTAGCCGATGAAACCGCCGGCGAAGCTGTCGCCCGCTCCGGTGGGGTCGCACACCTGCTCGAGCGGGAAGGCCGGCACCGCGAACATCGAATCCGGTCGCATCAGCAGCGCGCCGTATTCGCCGCGTTTTACGACCAGCGTCCGCGGGCCCATTCGCAAGATGCGCGCTGCGGCGCGCAGCAGATTGTGTTCCCCGGCCAGTTGGCGCGCTTCGCCGTCGTTGATCACCAGCACATCGACCTCGCGCAGTGTGCGTCGCAGTTCCGCGGGTGTGCGTTCGATCCAGTAGTTCATGGTGTCCAGCGCGACCAGCCGCGGCCGGCGCCGCATCTGTCGCAGCACCGAAAGCTGAAGGGTCGGCTGGATGTTGGCCAGAAACACATAGGGACAATCGCAGTAGCTGGCGGGCAGCTTCGGATCGAAATTCGCGAAGACGTTCAGCTCGGTCTGCAGCGTGATGCGTTCGTTCAGATGATCGGTGTAGCGGCCGGCCCAGAAGAAGGTCTTTCCCGGCGCGCACACGAGTCCCTGCAGGTCGATGCGCCGGCCGCGAAAAATGGCACGATCGCGTTCGCGGAAGTCCTCGCCCACCACACCGACCAGCTTGACCGGCGCGAAAAAGCTGGCGGCCACAGCAAAATAGGTCGCTGCACCGCCCAGGGTGCGATCCACCTTGCCATAGGGGGTCTCCAGCGCATCGAACGCAATCGAGCCGACGACCAGAACGGACACGGCGAGTTCGCTCCTAACGGGATGGCTGCGAGCTCCAGTATTTGCCGACCAGCAAACGAAGCGCGCGGCGCGTGCTCGCCGGCACCAGTCGCCGGTCGGTGACGAGGGCGTGCGCGAGGGCCTGCCCGCAGCGGCAGTTGCGCTCGACCGGCAGCGCAGCTACGGCCGCGCGAATCACTTTCTGCACGTTTTCGGTGTTCCGGTTCAGGTTGGCGATGATCTCGCTGGCGGTGACGGCGTCGTGCTGCGGATGCCAGCAGTCGTAGTCGGTGATCATGGCCACGGTGGCGTAGCAGATCTCCGCCTCGCGCGCCAGTTTGGCTTCGGTCAGGTTGGTCATGCCGATCACGTCGAAGCCCATGCTGCGGTAGGTGTTGGACTCGGCCAGCGTCGAAAACTGCGGACCCTCGATGCAGACGTAGGTGCCGCGGTCATGCACATCGACCCCAGCCTGCCGGCACGCCTCCGCCAGCCAGCCGGAAAGCTGCGGACACGTCGGACGGTCGAAACTCACATGTGCCACCAGCCCCCTGCCGAAGAAAGTGGCCGCGCGCCCGCGCGTCCGGTCGAAGAACTGGTCGGGAATCAGGAATTGCAGGGGCCGCAGCTCTTCCTTCAGCGAACCCACCGCGCTGACGGAAATGATTCGCTCCACGCCCAGCGATTTCAGCGCATAGATGTTCGCCCGGTAGTTGATTTCACCGGGCAGCAGGCGGTGCCCGCGTCCGTGCCGCGCCAGAAACGCTACCCGTTTGCCTTCGAGTGTCCCGACCACCAGTGCATCGGAGGGCTGGCCGAACGGTGTTCGGATGCGAAGCTCGCGGGTCTCGGCGAGACCCGGCATCGTGTAGAGCCCGCTGCCGCCGATGATCCCGATGCGGACCACCGTTGAGTTTTCTCGTTGTCGCGTCCGTGTTTTTGCCATCGGCACAAACTCCCGTTGTTGTCGTTCGCGTGCAGACGTTCAGTCCAGCGGAACTGGTTCCGCCACCAGCCTGCCGTCCTGCTCGCGCAATCGGGCGGCGGGCACTTCCGGATCATGCGCGAACAGGCACAGCCAGTTTTCTTGTGCGGCCTGCGGCAGCAGCCGCTTTTTGTGCTCCAGCGTGGTCAGCGGATACAGGTCGTAGCCCATGATCCAGGGATAGGGCAGGTGCGCCGTGGTGGGCACCAGGTCAGCGAAGAAAAATGCGGTTTGCCCGCGGCTGCTGATCCGTACACATTGCATGTCGCGCGTGTGTCCGGGCACGCGCAGCACCTCGACCCCGGGCGCCACTTCACGATCCCCTTCGAGCAACCAGAACTGCCCGGCTTCTTCCACCGGCAAAAAATTCTCTGCCAGATAACTGGCGCGATCGCGTTCAGTCGGGTGTTTGGCGTGTTCCAGTTCGCCTCGCTGCACGACGTATCGCGCGCGGGGAAAGGTGGGCACGGTACGGCCGTTCACCCGCCGCGTGTTCCAGCCGCAGTGGTCAAAGTGCAGATGCGTGTTGATTACCAGGTCTACATCCGTTACCGGAGTGCCGCGCGCGGTGAGCAGCTCCGGCAGACGGGTTTCGCCCTCCAGTCCGTAGATGTCTCGCATGCGGTGGTCCCATTTATCTCCGGCGCCGGTTTCGACCACAATCTGTTTTCCGCCGCTGCGGATGAGCAGGCAGTTCATGGCAATGCGAATTCGATTGCGCGCGTCGGCAGGGATTTTTTTCTCCCACAGGGGTTTCGGCACGACGCCGAACATCGCGCCACCATCCAGCCGCACGTAGCCTTCGGTCAAAACCAGGACTTCGATTTCTCCGACGAGCATTGTCTTCGAGCCGTTCAGCGCAGGTCTGCCTGCGCCAGGATTTCCTCCACAGCCGTGTAGGGATCTTTTTTGCGCTCGGCCACCTGTTCGGCCAGCGCCGCCAGCGTCTGTGCACTCCGGTGATCGCCGACCAGGCGCTCGAGCAGTCGAGCCTGGAGCAGGTCGAGCAACCGCTGCTTCCAGCGTTCGATTTTCATGGCCCGGCGACGGCCACTTTGCTCGACGTGCGCGCGGTAATGGGCGATGGCCTCGGCCAGCTCGGCGGTGCCCCTATCTTCGGTGGCCACCGTGCGCACGACCGTGGGCCGCCAACCGTCGCGTGCCGGTGCCAGCTCCAGCATGGCACGCAACTGCTGCTCGAAGCGGTCTGCCCCTTCGCGATCCGATTTGTTGAGGACGAAGATGTCTCCGATTTCCATCAGGCCTGCCTTCATGTTCTGGATGTCGTCGCCCAGGCCGGGCACCAATACGACCAGCGTACAGTCGGCCAGCCGCGCAATCTCGACTTCGTCCTGGCCCACCCCGACCGTTTCGATCAGGATCACCTGTTTACCGGCAGCATCGAGCACGAGCGCCGCATCGGCGGTGGCGCGAGCCAGTCCGCCCAGAAAACCGCGTGTGGCCATCGAGCGGATGAACGTCCCCGGGTCGGAAGCATGACCCTGCATGCGGATGCGGTCGCCCAAGATGGCGCCGCCGGTGAACGGGCTGGTGGGGTCGACAGCCAGGATGCCCACCGATTGCTTCTGTCGCCGGTAATGCGCAGCGAGCCGATCCACCAACGAGCTTTTCCCGGTGCCGGGCGCACCGGTGACGCCAATCAAATAGGCCTGGCCCGTGTAGGGAAAGATCCGCTGCAGGATGGCTTCCGCTTCCGGCTCGCCGTTTTCGATCGCGGTAATCGCGCGGGACAACGCGCGCACATCACTTCGGCGAATCTGCTCGACCCACTGGTCCACGGCCACGGGCATCGTCAGGAGTTCGCTTTTCCGAGCAACTGGCGGGCAATCACCAGACGCTGGATTTCGCTGGTGCCTTCGCCAATCGTGCACAGTTTCACGTCGCGATAGTACTTTTCGGCCGGATAGTCTTTGATGAATCCGTACCCGCCGTGAATCTGCACCGCTTCGTTGGCCACGCGCACGGCCACTTCTCCCGCGTAGAGTTTGGCCATGCTGGCTTCCTTTGTGAAACGCCCGTCGCCGCGGTCGGCCAGCCAGGCAGCGCGGTAGGTCAGCAGGCGCGCGGCTTCGATCTGCGTCGCCATATCGGCCAGTTTGAACTGGATGGCCTGGAACTCCGCAATCGGACGGCCGAACTGCTTCCGTTGCCTGGCGTAGCGCAGCGAAGCTTCATAGGCCCCCTGGGCCATGCCCAGCGCCAAGGCGGCAATCGAAATCCGCCCGCCATCGAGAATCGCCAGGCTGTTTTTGAACCCCTCGCCCTGTCGGCCCAGCAAGTTCGCGGCGGGAATCCGGCAATCGGTGAAGACGATCTCCGAAGTGTCGCTGGCGCGCAGTCCCAATTTGTTTTCTTTTTTGCCCGGGCGGAAGCCGGGAGTGCCCTTTTCGACGATGAACGCGGAAATCCCGTGGTGTCCTTTTCCGGGGTCGGTCACGGCCATGGCCACGCAGATGTCGGCGTAGTGGCCGTTGGTGGTGAACGTTTTGGCTCCGTTCAGCACCCAGCAATCACCCTGTCGCACGGCCGTCGTTTTCGTGCCGGCGGCATCGGAACCCGCCTCTGGCTCGGTCAGCGACCAGGCCCCGAGTTTCTTGCCCTGGGCAAGCGGTACCAGGTACTTCTGCTTCTGCTCTTCGGTGCCGAACTTGTAGATATGGTTCGCGCAGAGAGAATTGTGCGCGGCCACCAGAATGCCCACCGAACCATCCACGCGCGACAGCTCTTCGATCGCAATCACATACTCGATGTAACCCAGCCCGGCGCCGCCGTAGCGCTCCGGAAAGATAATCCCCAACAGGCCCATTTCGGCCAACTGAGGAAGGATTTCCACGGGGAACCGCGAAGCTTCGTCCCACTCCATCACTTTGGGTGCGATTTCACCCTCGGCGAATTCCCGCACCGTGCGTCGCAGTTGCTGCTGTTCTTCGCTGAGTGAGAAGTCCACTCCCCGCACCCCCGTTTTTCGATTCTCTCTTCCCAGACAGAGTTATACCACACGCGGGCAGCACCCAGCACTTGGGCCGCGCTCCGTTTTTTCCGGCATGTATTCAAGCCAGCACGAACAGAACGAGCGTGGTGAGCAGGGTTGAAAGCAGGAACGTCATCACACAGTAGCCCATGATGTCGCGGATGCGCAATCCGGCCACGGCCAGCGCAGGCAGGGCCCAGAACGGCTGCAGCATGTTGCTGCCCTGGTCGCCGAAGGCAACGGCCATAGCCGTTACCGCCGGAGAAACTCCCAGCTCGATCCCCGCCGGAATCATCACCGGTCCCTGTACAGCCCACTGGCCGCCCCCTGAGGGAACAAACAGGTTCACCAGCAGGGCTGAATAGAAGGTGTATACGGGGAAGGTTTCCGGCGTAGAAAAGGAAACGAACCATTGTGAGATCACCTCGCCCAATCCGCTCTGCTGCATGATGCCCATGATGCCCCCGTAGAGGGGATACTGCAGCACGAGCGGCCCGGCCACCCGCGCCGATTCGTTGAATGCACGAATGTAGGTGCTGGGACGCCCGTGCAGGGCCATCCCGCCGGCCAGAAACAGCAGAATGACGATGTTCAGATCCAGCCGGAACCCGTTCGTAGCGAAATGCCAGACCAGATAGATGCACGCCGGCACCAGGATCAACCACAGCAGGATGGGGCTGCGTTCCAGCCGCGTGGCCGGGGTCGCGTCGAACTTCGCCTCTTCTGCGGTGAATTCTTCTCCCGTGGCGATCAGCGCGGCCGGGGACAGCCGTCGAATCTGGCTGCCGCGGGGCATCATCCACAGAAACAGCAGAGGCATTCCCACCAGCATGCCGGCCACAAGCGCCAGATTGAACGGGGCGAACAGCGTTTCCGACAGCGGCGTGGACTCCACACCCGTGTGCCGCGCGATGA
Source organism: Terriglobia bacterium (assembly GCA_023512135.1). Taxonomy (GTDB): domain Bacteria; phylum Acidobacteriota; class Terriglobia; order Acidiferrales; family UBA7541; genus DSGC01. Next base: position 186,360 of record JAIMAG010000002.1, read on the forward strand.
AATTCAGTGGACTGCCCGGCGTCGCACTGACCAGTGCAATGGAGCTGGAAAGTCCCGATTCCCAGATGACAAATCCGGAGTATGCTCCAGCCACCAGAAAACCGTAATCGCACTGCGGCACTCGCCGGGCCACCTCGCGCGCCAGCAACGCGGCGGCCACCAGCGCAACGCCCCAGTTCACCAGGGCCAGCAGCATGGCCGTCAGCGTCACGACCACAATCGCACTGCCCTGCGTGCGCGGCAGCGACGCCACGCGAGTCAAAGCCCGACGCGCCGGAGCTGAGCTGGCCAGCGTGTAGCCAGCCAGCAGGATCAGCACCATCTGCATCGAAAACGCGAGAATTTGCCACAATCCGTCGTACCACTGTCGAACCAGCATCAGTGGCGCCGTGGGCGTCAGCCACGCGGCCAGCAGAAAACAGACCGCGGTCAGCAGGGCGCAGAACAGAAACGGATCGGGCACCCACCGCTCGACCACACCCACCAGCAATCGCACCAGCCGGTTCAGCATGTATGGATCTTCCGGAGCGAGTTCGGCAGCAGCCTGTCAGTGTGCCGGGCCGAAGAAGACCCCGTTCAAGAACAGCAGGTTCAGACCATCCTGAAAGGCGCGATAGTTCGGGTCTTCGGCAAATGCGATCACATGGCCGCGGCCCATCGGTTGATGCATCAAAAATGCCTTCTGCCCGATCTGCTGTCGCGAAGGTTCGTAGATGAAACCGCTGGCCAGCACTTGCTCGGACGGAAAATAGATGCCCACGTTGCGTCCCTGATCGAGCTTGAGCGGCGTGAAGATGTGGTCGCTTTCCACCAGCGCATAGGTGTCGTCATCGTAGCCGGCTGCCAGCCAGTGCTCCGGATCGAGCTTCACCCGCAGGATCGCCCCGGGCGTGGGAAACGGCGGCTCGCGCTCGGGCAGGATGTGCGTTTCGTAGTCGAATGCCCCGCCGCTCTCCTGCCCTTTTGCGCCGCCCGGCTGGGTGCCTTCGGAACGTGCAGCGCGCTCCGGTTTGCCGCTGCGCAGTTCGCGCTGGGAGGCCAGCAACCCTACTTTTTCTCCCGTGAGCCAGCGGGTCGCAGCGCCGAACGCGATCAGGGTGCCGCCCTGCTGCACCCATTCTTTGATCCGGCTGGCGCCGCGTTCGCCCAGGATGGCGTCGTAGCCCGGTCCGAAGCCACCATCGGGCAGAATCAACACGTTGTATCGGGACAGATCGGCCCCGGCCAGTTGCAAGCCGTGGATCAGCGTAACCGGCACGTGATAGACCTGCTCGAGCAGGTAGCGCGTCCACCCCGCCGAGTTCGGACTGGTCGGCAGATTCCACAGCATGGCCACGCGTGGCGGTTCCACATAGCGGACGTGCCGGCTGCCCAGGTTCACGCCTTCTTCGATCCAGCCGGAATCGGTTGCATAGAAATCCGCGCCGTGGTGTTCAGCGATGTGCTGGAGCTGCTCGTAGAGATCTTCGGGGTTGTCTTTCACCTTGATGATCAGCGAGCCGATCGGATAGCGCCGGCCGTTCAGCACGATGGGCTGGTCGGTCATGTAAACGCGAATCCGATGCCGCAACAGCGCCGCCAAACCTTCCGCAGCGGAATTGGAATCCCACGGCACCAGGTAGGCCAACTGCGCCCGCCCGCCGTGTACCTGCCCCCGGCGCTCGGGTGCCTGCGTCAGCGTGGTGAACTGTCCCGTGGAGGCCTGTTCGGCAGAATAACAATCCACGTCATAGAGTAGACAGAGCGACCAGGCGGTGACGTCGTAGATTTCATCCCCCAGGCGCCGATTCCGCCGCCGAATCTGCTCCTGAATGAATGAGTCCTCCATCGGCGTGTGCCGCTCGAGCAGAGTCTTGATCAGTCGCTTGGTCGGCTGGGCCAAAGAAATCACAAACGTCCCCGCCGGGAATTGCTTCGATTGCAATTGGCCTTCTACGTAGTCGCGCACGCGTGGATTTGCGAACGGCGCTTCCGCACGTTTGACCTCGATGCCCTGCCGCATCAGCACGCCGGCCAGCTTGGCCACGCGCTTTGCGTCGCGCCCGGGCGGGAGAATGTATTCCTTGACGGTTTCCTGTTGCCCCTCTTCGATGGCCGTGCGGCGGAAATCGTAGAAGTAACGTAGCAGCTTCTCGCGGTTCTGCGCAGCGGTCTGCGCCGTAGCCAGCGAAGCGATGAAGTGTTGCCGCACGGAATCCCGGAAGTGCAGCGTCGTTCGGTCCTCGCGGTCGATCACCAGGCCGCGCACCGAAGCCTGCTCGTACGTCATCCCGATCGAGCCCTGGAACAGCGGCCAGCCCTCTCCATAGCCGGGGTAGAAGGAGTCGTAGACCTCGCGGGTGAAGTAATCGAACCGGAACCGGTCAAACCAGCGTGCATTGTTCTGCCCAAAAACGCGCCACCACTCCCGCTGGAACACCGGCACGTTGGGATTCAGCGGCGGCGCCGGGGGTGCGAAATAGTAGGTAGAGTTGCTGCCCATCTCGTGCAGGTCGACGAACGTCACCGGGAACCACTCCTGGTAGATGGCCACACGAGCACGCGTCTCGGGCTGTGTGCCGGCGAACCAGTCTCGATTCAGGTCAAACAAATAGTGATTCGTACGGCCCGCGGGCCACGTCTCGTTGTGCTCGGCCGCTTGTGGATCGGCATCGGGCCAGCGGCCACGTGTCTGCCGGAAGTAGTGGATGAAACGGTCGCGACCGTCCGGATTTTGCATCGGGTCGATCACCACAACGGTTTTTTCCAGAATTTCAGCCACCACCGCATCGTTCCGGGAGGCTGCCAGATGATAGGCCAGCAGCAACGCGGCGTCCGGACTGGAAATTTCGTTGCCATGGACGCCGTAGGCCAGCCAGGTCACCGCCGGCAGCGTGGCGATCAGACGGTTCGCTTCGGCCGGAGGCGTTTTGCGGGGATCGGCCAGCTTCTGCATGCCCGCCTTGACTTCGGCCAAGCGCGCCAGATTGGCTTCCGAGGAAACCACCACGTAGTAGAGCGCGCGGCCTTCCCAGCTCTCGCCATACCGCACCAGTTCGACTTTCGGTGAGGCTTCGGCCAGCGCCTTCAGGTAACGCTCGGCCTCCGGATGCAGAGTGATGTTTTCGCCCCAACGGTGTCCCACCACCTGCTCCAGCGTGGGAACGGCCGGGTCGTAGCTGGCGCCAGGATAGAATTCGAAATTTTGCGTCTGCGCCAGCAGGAAAGCAGGAAGCAACGTGCCGATCAGCACGCCCAGAACAACAGAAACTCGTCGCGACATCGAAACCCTCGCAGGGAAAATGGCAAAGCGGGGAATGGTAGGCCGCCGGGAATCGCAAGTCAACGACCGGCGCGGTCAGCGTCGGCAAATCTGGCGCATGGCCTCGAGCGCACGCTCAATCCCGTCGCGGTCGACGTCGTAGTGTGTGACCATGCGCATCGTGTAGGGGCCGGTGGCGTTGGCCAGCACGCCGTGTGCTCTCAACGCGGCCGATAGCTCGGCCGCCGTACGTCCGGTACCTTCGGTATCGAACACCACGATGTTCGTTACCACCTTGCGCGGATCCAGCCGGATGCCGGGCAACTCGGCCAATCCTTCGGCCAGGCGCCGCGCATTTTCGTGATCCACATGCAGTCGCTTCGGGGACTGCTCGAGCGCCACCAAGCCGGCCGCCGCCAGCACTCCGACCTGGCGCATGCCGCCGCCGAGCATCTTGCGGTAGATGCGGGCCTGTTCAATGAATTCCCGCGAGCCGACCAGCATCGAACCGACCGGCGCGCCCAGTCCTTTCGACAGACAGAACATGACCGAATCGGCCTTGCGCGAAAGTTGCGCGACGGTGCAGCCCAGCGCTACAGCGGCATTGAAGATGCGCGCCCCGTCCAGATGCACTCGGAGTCCGGCGGCGTGGGCGCGGTCACAGATCTCGTCGGTTTGCTCCGGGGAGTACACCGTGCCGCCCGCCATGTTGTGTGTGTTTTCCAAGCAGACGAGCGCCGTCTGGGAAATGTAGTATGTCTTCGGGCGAATCAGCGGCGCAATCAACTCCCAGCTCAGGATGCCGTCGGGCGCGGCAACCGTGCGCGGCAGGCAGCCCGCAATCGCACTCATCGAAGCCATCTCGTACTGCTGGATGTGGCCGCGAGCGTCGCAGATGACTTCGTTACCATGCCGCGTCCAGATTTTGATCGCAATCAGGTTGCCCATCGAGCCGGAGGGCACAAACAGCGCCGCTTCACGCTCGAAAATTTCTGCGGCCCGCTCCTGCAGACGATTCACCGTTGGGTCTTCCAGATAGACGTCATCACCGACTTCTGCTTCCGCCATTGCCCGGCGCATCGCCGGGGTGGGCTTGGTGACCGTGTCGCTGCGCAGGTCCACCGTGGCGACGGTGTGGGGACCCGCCTCGGCGGCGCGCGCGAACTCTGTAGCTGAGTGTTTGGTCATCGCCGTTCTCCTTCCCTACCCTGCCACCTGAGTGCACCGACCCGACTGGATACTGTCGAGCAGCTCCACCAGCACCGCGTTCGCCGTGGTCAGCGCCGCCGGAGTCAGGCGCAACCGGCCTTCGGCCACAGTCACGAAACCATCCGAGGCCAGCCGTTTCACCGCATCAGTGAACGAAACATTGTACTCGGCCTCCACGGCCGCCAAGTCAATCCCTTCCCGCTGCCGCAGCCCGAGGAAGATGACCTCTTCGAGCGCTTGCTGCCGTCCGATTGTTTCGAGCTGTTCCACAGGAAGCCGGTTCTGCGCCAGCGCCGCTACATAGTCGTTCGGGTCGTGCCGATTCGCCCAGCGCTGTCGCCCGTTGAACGAATGCGCCCCGGCACCGAATCCCAAGTAAGGCCGCCGCCGCCAATACTTCAGATTGTGCTGCGAGCGGAAGCGACTCGGTGCGGTCGGTTCCCGCGATGCACCCACCCGCAGCGCCCAATTGGAGATCTCGTAGTGCTCGTAGCCGGCGGCTTCCAGTTGTCGGCAAGCGCACAGGTAGAATTCGGCGATCGTGTCGTCGTCGGGAACTGCGTCGGCGGAGTATTTGCGGCTCCCGGCTAGCACGGCGGCACCGAGCCGGCTGTGTTCGTCGATCTCCAGCATGTAGATCGAAACGTGTTCGGGACGCAGCCCGATCAGCTCGGCCAGCGTAGCCTCCCAACTCGCCGCTGTTTGATGAGGCAGCCCGGCAATCAGGTCGAAGCTCAGGTTGTCGAATCCTACTTCCCGCAACCAGCCGACCGCGGCAAAGATGTCTGCGCGACGGTGCTGGCGTCCGGCCGCACGCAGCTCGCGGTCGTCAAATGACTGCACACCCAGGCTGATGCGATTGATTCCGGCTGCGCGCCAGGCGGCGGCCTTTTCCTGCGATACGGTTTCCGGGTCTGCTTCGAGTGTCACTTCTCGCCAGCAACACTGGAACTGTGCGCGTACGGCGTCCAGCAGGCGCGCGAGGTCTTCCGGCGTCAGCAGGCTCGGGGTGCCTCCGCCGATGTACACCGTGTCCACCACCCAGTTGTCTGCGGGCACATCGACCCCGGCCTGGCGGTACAGGGTGCGATGGTTGCGGATTTCGTTGCAGACGGCCTCGAGATACGGCGCGTACAGCGACGGAGAAAAAACCCCGGTGCGGAAATTGCAGTAGGTGCACTTCGACTGACAGAAAGGCACCTGAATGTAGACGCCCAGTTCCATCAACGCCATTCTGCCACAGGAAGAGTGGGGCGGCGAGCGAGGATATGCCAGCCAGGGGGACAAAGCGACCGGTGATTGTTCTGAACCGAGGACGTACAGTCACACGGTCACACTGGTTGGGAGCCTTTGCCACGCCACAGCCAGTACACCGGCAGACCGGCGGCCACCACGGCCAATCCCTTCAGCGAATCCCACGGTTGTGCCCAGATTTGATTCGCCACCAAGCCGACGGCCGCAGCGATGAACAGCGTCGGCGTCAGCGGGTAGCCGGGCACGCGATAGGGACGTTCGATCGCAGGCAGACGGCGCCGAAACACAAACACACTGGCGGCTGCCAGCCCGTAGAAAATCCATCCGATGAATACCACGTAGGTGAGCAGCTTTTCGAAAGTGCCGATGGCCAGAGTCAGGACTGCTGCCCAGAGGCCGCTGGCCAGGATGGCTACCGCCGGGGTGCGGAAGCGCGGATGAATCTCCGCCAGTCTGGCGAAAAATACGCGATCGCGCGCCATGGCGTAGAACACGCGCGGGGCCGTGAGTGCCGTGCTGTTCGCCGCGCTGAAGATCGAAATCATGATGGCCAGTGCGACCAGCTTGGCAGCAGCCGGCCCGACCAGCGTACCCACGGCCGCGGCCGCAATGCTGTCGGACTGTGCAGCGGTGTTCGGTCCGAGCGCAGCCAGGTAGGCCACGTTGGCCAGCAGGTAGAGCGCAATCAAAATCATCACGCCGGCAAACAGCGCGCGCGGAAAATCCTGCTGCGGGTTTCTGGTTTCGCCGGCACTGTAGGTGGGATATTGCCAGCCTTCGTAGGCCCACAGCACCGCAATCATGCCGATGCCGAACCCGGAAAGCAGCGATGCCGCCGAGCCGCTTCCGTCGGCCTCCGGTGCCGCGGTGCTCCAGCCGCGTCCCAGCCAGAGCAGCACCGCACTCATCAGCACAATCGCGCCGGCCTTCACTGCTGTCGTCCAGTTCGTCAGGTCGGCGCTCTGGCGCGCACCCCGGATGTTCACCCAGGTGAGCAACGCAATCATACCAACCGATACGATCCGACCGGCCGGCGCGCTCAGCGGCACGATTTCCCGCAGGTAGGTGGCAAACGCCACCGCCAGCGTAGCCACCGTGCCCGTGCTGATGACAAAGAATAACGTCCAGCCGAACAGAAATGCAGCGAAGCGGCCGAAGGCATCCCGAATGTACACATACAGCCCGCCCGCGGCCGGGTTCATCGCGCCCAGTTCAGCGTAGGTCAGCGCGCCCAGCAGCGAGAGAATGCCGCCAGCCACCCACACCAGCAGGGCCAGCCCCACCGAGCCGTCTACGCTGCGCAGGACACTGGCCGGCACCAGGAAAATGCCCGACCCGATCACGGTGCCGACCGTCAGGAAGGTGAGGTCGCGCCGGTTCAGAATGCGCGCAAGGGTGGTCACTGCCGCAGCGGCTCCCGGCTCATGCGGGCAGATCCGGCACGATTTTCAAGCGGACTTCGCGCTGGCGCGGCCCGTCGAATTCACAGAAGAAAATTGCCTGCCAGCGGCCGAGTTGCAACCGGCCGCCTTCGATCCAAACTGTCTGGGAGACCCCCACCAGGGTGGATTTGATGTGCGCGTCGGCATTGCCTTCCGCATGCCGGTAGCTGGCCTCCCGCGGCGCCAGGCGGTCCAGCGTGGCTTCGATGTCGCGCGCCACTTCGGGGTCGTCACCCTCGTTGATGGTCAGGCCCGCGGTGGTATGGGGCACGTAGAGGTAGCAGAAGCCGCTTTGGATGCCTGATTCGCTCACCGCGCGGGCCACTTCGTGCGTGATATCCACGAGTTGTGTTCGCCGTGCAGTTTTCACGACCAGCGTGCTCTGCACGATTTTCGTCGCATTGCGGTTCGAAACGCTCATGATTCGGCGCGGCTAACCCGAACGTGCCTGCGGTTAATCCGCTACCAACCCCTTCGCTGAACTGGCACCGTAGAACTGATACCACGGCTTGGCGGCCTTCAGCCGCTCGTTGACATTCTGAATGTTCCGCACGCCCTCGGTCGCCAGCCAGTCTTCGAAGGCTTTCAATCCTTTCTGCGCATAGATCGGGATGCCGTCTTTCCAGGTCGCGCGCCCGCAGAGCACGCCCGACCAGTTCACGCCGGCTTCCGCGGCAAACTCCAGCGATTCGTTGAACGTATCGTTGCTCACGCCCGCTGAAAGATAGATGAAGGGTCGGCGTGCCACGGCAGCGGCACGGCGGAAATGATCCAACGCTTCCTGTTTTTCGTACACCCATTCGCCCTTGCAGGAACGCGCGCCTTTCACGTAGGCCATGTTCACCGGGATTTCGACCTTCATGACATCCACACCGTAGCGATCCTTGGAGAACTCTTCCATGCTGCGGGCCACAATCTCCGGTTTCTTCCTGGCAAATTCCGGCCCCTTTTCATCCAGGCCTTCTTCGTATCCGACGAATTCCAGAAAGAACGGCACATCCAGTGCCGCGCACTCGGCACCGATGCGTTCCACCCAGGCGTGTTTTGTTTCATTGATCTCGGGTGGGTCGAACGGCGTGTAGTAGAGCAGGATTTTGATGCAGTCCGCACCGGCTTCGACCAGCCGCCGCACCGACCAGTGGTCGAGCAGGTCCGGCAGGCGACCGGGCCGGGTGTTGTCGTAGCCGCTTTTCTCATAGGCCAGCAGCAGGCCGGCGTTTTTGGCCCGCTGCTTGGCCGCAGAGAGCCCGTATTCCGGATCCAGCAGAATGGCGCTGGCATGCGGGGTGAGCACGCGGGTCACCGCTTCTTTGAACTCGCTCATCATTTCGGCGGTCACCGCACTTTTTTCCACACCCTTGTGCTGCGCGATCGCTTTTTTCAAAGACCCGCGCTGATCCATGGCTGCTGCGCCAATCACACCGCGCGCATCCGATACCGCTTCCATGCCTTTGGCCTTTCCCGGAGTGATCTTCATGCTCCTCCCTCCCCTGGCGATGCCCGGCACCCCCTCACCCGGGGCGCCATTCTACCACGCCGCCGCTACCATCCGAAGCCGACTGATTCAACTACAGAAACAGAACCTGGTGCTGGTCGCCGGATTCGGCACGTTGCTCCAGCTCGTCCAGCAGGTCCGTACCGCGCAGTGCCACAAACCACAGTAGACTCAGGGTGCGTTCCTGCAAATGATGGTGTGGATAGAGGAACATCCTCAACAGTTGCTCATGCCGGTCGAGCACGCCGCTGCGAAAATTCCTCGCGCGTCCGGCCTTGGCGCGAAGCTTTTCGTACTGGTAGAGGATTTTCTTCTGTGCCGTTTCGAGCGCGCCGACCAGGGTCGGATCCAGTTTGGCCAGCGGCGCACGCAATTTTGCCAGCACGCGCGTCAATGTGCGCGCGCCGGAGTCGAACTGGCGTGTTAGTGCAGGGCTCAAAAATTGCTGCTCGAGCCGTCGGCGCAGGGCCTGCCGGCCAGCGAACACCTCTTCGGCCCGCAGCCCGTAGCGGCGCAGCAGGCGCTGCACCTGGGGCGGCACGAGCGTGAAGCCGGCTCGCGGCACCACCGCGGGCATCCGCACACCCAGTTGCCGGTAGAGAACCTCTGCCTGGGCAAAATAGGCCAGCTCCGCCGGCCCGGCCACGTACGCAGCGGTCGGCAACAGCCAGTCCTGCACCACCGGCCGCAGCAGCACATTGGGAGTGAAGGCCGCCGGATCGACTTCCAGCCGTTCCAGCAACTGCGACGCACGAAGGCTCTGACCGTTGGCGGTGAACTGTTCACCGCGCTGTCGCAGCGGCATGCGCCGTCCATCCAGGTTCAGGAACAGCACGGTACCCGTCTCGCTGACTTTGACCTGCGGGTGGAATCCTGCAGCTTCCAACGCGCGGCTGCGCGCGAGCAGTGCGGTGCGGAGCTCGCGGCTCCGTTCGATCGCCTGGCGATAGAGCGAAACCGTCAGTGCGTGCAGCCGCGGTTCGAGCGGATCGAACAGCACCAGACCGCGGCCCTGCAACAGCCGCGCAAACAGTCGTGCAAATGCGCGGCCGTAGGTTTCCCCGGGTCGGTAGCTCTCCCGCAGCGACTGGCCAACGCGATCGGCACCCGGGCCTTCCAGCAACGCGCAGGCGCGCTCCAGCAACGGCCCGATTCCCTGCCCCAGTGCGATCTCGCCGACGCGCCGGCCCCGGTCGGCCTCGCAGGCAGTCAGCTCGAGCCGTACGAGTCCGTCACGCCCGGGCAGCTCGCAGTGGTTGACTTCGGCCAGGTCATGATCCTCGGTGGCCAGCCAGAACACCGGCACGGCATCGATGCCGGCCGCACGCAATCGCCTGGCCAGCGCGATGGCGCTCAGGGCCTTATAGAAACTGTAGGCTGGCCCTCCAAACAGGCCCACCTGCTGGCCGGTGACCACGGCCACGGCGCCGGCGGCCAGTCGCTGCAGATTCTGCACCACACTGCTGTCGCAGCCGTAGGCGAGATTCTGCTCGAGCAGAACCTCGACCACACGGCGGCGGATGTTCCCATCCAGTGTCGCCGTTCTCGCTGAAGCGAGCACGCCTTCCGGCGTTGGCGGGTAGGCGTAGAAGGAGGCGACCCGATCAAACTGTTCGAGGAAGGCGGTCAGCAGCTTGCTGGTATGGGGCAGTTTCTGCAGTGGGATACAGTGGGGTTCCATGTGAGGAGTCGGCGCGGCTACCTGGCGGCGGGAACACCGACGGCTTCCAGCACGCGCTCGACCTCGAGTTGTTGTGCCGGGTCGAGCGGCAGCAGCGGTCGGCGTGGCGGGCCGCCGTAGTAACCCACACGGTCCATGGCGCATTTGATGCCGGGAATGCTCAGCCGACCCACGAGGGTCAGTGCCGGTTCGAGCAGGCGATGTTGCAGTTGCCGGGCACGTTCCAGTGCGCCGGCGACGGCAGCTTCGTATAGCTCTACGCACAATTCGGGCAGCACACAGGCCAGCGCCAGAATGCCGCCCACCGCGCCCACGCTGATCGAAGCCAGCAAGGTCTGCGCCGAGCCTACCAATGTCTGAAACGTCGGCGGAGTGGCATGGATGATCTGGGTCACGCGCTGGACGTTGCCCGAGCTTTCTTTAATTCCGATGATGTTTGGATGTTCGGCCAGCCGTGCCACCAGGGGCGCCTCCACCGCTAAACCGGTGAACTGGGGCACCGAGTAGATCAGCACGGGAATCGGCGACGCCTCCGCAACGCGCAGGAAATGCTCGGCCAGGGCTGCGTCAGTCATTGCCGGCTTGTAGTAGTAGGGGGTTTTCACCAGCGCGACCTGGTAGCCAAGCTCAGCGGCCCGCCGCGTGCGGGCGATGGTTTCTGCTGTGCTCTCGGCGCCGGTACCGGCGATCAGCAATTTGTCCGGCGCTGCGGCTTCGCGCGCAGTGGCAAGCACGCGCTCCGTTTCGCTCGCGCTGAGCAACACGGATTCTCCCGTCGAGCCGATGACCACATAGCCTGTCAACCGGGTGCGATTGTAGCGTTCGATGTTGGCGCGAAGGCGGTCCAGTGCCAGTTCGCCTGCCGCATCGAACGGCGTGGTCAGCGGCGGAAAAATGCCGTGGAGCTTCATAGCCGTATTCTAGCCCAAATTCCTGCCGGCAGCAGCCAGCCACAGCGTCAGGACTTTTTGGCGGCGCTGGCTGTCGACGTGGCACGCGGTGAGCGTGCAGGTCGCGGCGCGGCCGTCTGGCGGTGCAGATCCTGCAAAGCCAGCACCTGGTAGGAGTGCTCCTGCAAGGCGCGGATGCCCTGCGTGGCGGCTTGCGCGGCCGACAAGGTGGTGATGCAGGGAATGCGGTAGCGCACCGCGGCGCGCCGGATGGATTTTTCGTCATAGAACGATTCGCGGCCGAGCGGCGTGTTGATGATCAAATCCACCTTGCCGCTGCGAATCAGATCCACGATGCTCGGGCGTCCTTCGTTCACCTTGTAGACCGATTCCACCTCGAGCTGGGCAGCGCGCAGGGCGGCGGCGGTGCCTCGCGTGGCCAGCAACTTGAACCCGAGTGCACTCAACTCACGGGCGATCGGCACCACCTGGCGTTTGTCGCGCTCGTTGACACTGAGGAACACTGTGCCTCGCACGGGCAGGCGCTGTCCCGCGGCCAGTTGCGCCTTGGCAAACGCACCCCCAAAACTGGCCGCAAGGCCCATCACTTCGCCGGTCGAACGCATCTCCGGCCCGAGGATGGTGTCGACACCACGGAACTTGTTGAACGGGAACACGGGAGATTTCACCGCGTAGCAGTCCCGCACCGGAATTTCGGCCACGCCGTCGGCGGGCACCACGGGCAGATTCAGTTCGGCAAGTTTGCGTCCCACCATCAGCCGCGCGGCAACTTTGGCCAGTGGTACACCGGTTGCCTTGCTGACGTAGGGAACCGTGCGCGAAGCGCGTGGATTCACCTCGAGCACATAAACGGTGTCGCGCTGAATCGCAAACTGGATGTTCATCAGGCCGACCACCCGCAGTGCGCGCGCCAGTTGCGCTGTGTACTTCCGAATCTGTGCCAGGACAGCCGGCTTCAGCGTCACCGGAGGCAGCACGCAGGAAGAGTCGCCGGAATGCACACCCGCTTCTTCGATGTGCTCCATGATGCCACCGATGACGACGTCGGTGCCGTCGGCCAGCGCGTCCACATCCACTTCGGTGGCGTCTTCCAGGAACTGATCCAGCAGCACCGGCCGAGAAGGTCCCATGCGCACGGCCTCGGCCACGTAGTTGCGGACGGTTTCTTCCTCGTAGGCAATCACCATCGCGCGTCCGCCGAGCACGTAACTGGGACGCACGAGCACCGGGAAGCCGATCGTTTGGGCTGCACGGGCGGCTTCGTCGGGCGACAGTGCCGTGGCGTTGCGCGGCTGGGGAATGCCCAACTCCGCGAGCAGCCGGCCGAACCGCTGCCGGTCTTCGGCCAGGTCGATGGAATCCGGGTCGGTGCCGATGATGGGCACGCCGTGGCGCTTCAGGTCGTTGGCCAGATTCAACGGAGTCTGCCCGCCGAACTGCACAATGACGCCGTCGGGCTGTTCGTGTTCGACCACCGCGAGCACGTCTTCCAGGGTAAGCGGCTCGAAGTAGAGACGGTCGCTGGTGTCGTAGTCGGTGGAGACGGTTTCCGGATTGCAGTTCACCATGATCGTCTCGTAGCCGTCTTCCTTCAGCGCAAACGCCGCGTGGCAGCAGCAATAGTCAAACTCGATGCCCTGTCCGATGCGGTTCGGCCCGGACCCGAGAATCAGAATCTTCCGTCTTCCGGTCGGCTCGGCTTCGTCTTCTTCCTCGTAGGTCGAGTACAGGTACGGGGTAAAAGATTCAAATTCAGCGGCGCAGGTGTCCACCCGCTTGAACACGGGCCGGATGCCGAGCTGCTGGCGCCGGCGCCGAACGTCGTCGGCGGTGACTTTGTGCGCGGATGCCGACGGCGTGTGGCAGAGCTGCGCCAGTTGTTCATCGCTGAAGCCGGCGCGCTTGGCTTCGCGGAGCAGTTCTGCGCTGATCTGTTCGAGCGGCTGCCCAGCCAACTGATGCCCGAGTGCCACGATGCCCTGCATCTGCCGCAGAAACCAGGGATCGATCCGGGTCAGCTCGTGGATTTCGCTGACCGACATGCCGCGCTCCAGCGCTGCAAACAACCAGTGAATGCGGTCAGGTTTCGGCTGACTGAGCTTTTCCCGCAGCAGAGCTTCGCTGATTTCCGCCGGCGGGCGCCACGGCGCATGGGGCTCCAGCGCCCGGATTCCTTTCTGCAAGGCCTCCTGGAACGTTCGGCCGATGGCCATCACTTCGCCGACCGACTTCATTTGCGTGCCGAGCAGCGGATCCGCACCCGGGAATTTCTCGAACTGCCATTTCGGAATCTTCACGACCACGTAGTCGATCGTCGGCTCGAAGCAGGAAGGAGTTTTCCGGGTGATGTCGTTCGGGATTTCGTCCAGCGTCAGGCCGACGGCCAGCTTGGCGGCGATCTTGGCGATGGGAAAGCCGGTGGCTTTGCTGGCCAAAGCCGAGCTGCGGGAAACGCGGGGATTCATCTCGATCACCACCATGCGCCCGGTCTCCGGCTGCACCGCGAACTGGATGTTCGAGCCGCCCGTCTCCACGCCGACTTCGCGGATGATGGCTGCGGCCGCGTCGCGCATGCGCTGGTATTCCTTGTCGGTCAGCGTCTGGGCCGGAGCGACGGTGATCGAATCGCCGGTGTGGATGCCCATCGGGTCCAAGTTTTCGATCGAGCAGACCACCACGAAGTTGTCGCGGTGGTCGCGCATGACCTCCAGCTCGTATTCCTTCCAGCCCAGCACCGATTCCTCGATCAGCGCTTCGTGCACGGGACTGGCATCCAGGGCGCGCGCAATGGCTTCGACGAACTCCTCTGCGTTATAGACAATCGAGCCGCCGGTGCCGCCCAGTGTGAACGAAGGCCGGATCACCAGCGGATAGCCGATGGCTTCGGCCTGGCGCACCGCATCGTCCACGTTGTTCACCAGCGCCGAGTTCGGCACTTCCAGCCCGACCTTGCGGCAGGCGTCTTTGAACCAGAGGCGGTCTTCCGCCACTTTGATGGCGCGCAGCGAAGCCCCGATCAGCTTCACGTTGTAGGCATCGAGCACGCCCGCTTCGGCCAGCTCCACGGCCAGGTTGAGGCCGGTCTGGCCGCCCACGGTGGGCAGCAGTGCATCGGGCCGTTCCCGGGCGATGATCTGCTCCAGGTACTCGCGGGTCAGCGGCTCGACGTACGTGCGGTCGGCCAGCTCGGGGTCGGTCATGATGGTGGCCGGATTCGAGTTCACCAGCACCACCCGGTAGCCTTCGGCCCGCAGCGCCTTGCACGCCTGCGTACCCGAATAGTCGAATTCACAGGCCTGGCCGATGACAATCGGCCCGGACCCGATGATCAGGATGGATTCGATGTCAGTGCGTTTGGGCATCGTCACTCAATTCAGGGATTTGCCTGAAAACGGGAATCGCTTCACTTTGGCAGACTCCGCGCGGCGCGGCTGCGCTGGTTCGCTGGCTGCAGGCGACTGCGGCGCCGCTGGCGGGCGGCGCACCGGCTCGGCGGCCCTGGCCACCTGCAGATACTGGTAGGGCACGCCGGCAATTTCGCTCAGCTTCCGGCACAGACTGCTGGTGTAATCCATCAGTTCCGGCAGCGCCTCGTGGATGCGGCTCAGGTGCAGCCGTGCCTCCAGAATCGCCGTTTCGGCTGCTTCTTTGCGGAGCACGCGGTCCAACGCCAGCCGGTAGTCGCGCAGCAGCGCCACATAAGCGGCCGCAGTCGCATAGTAGCCAATCAACTCTTCCAGAGTCTCCTCATCGAATTCGCCGATCCGGCCCGCGTTGGCCGCATAGACGGGAAAGGGCTGCTCGCCGGGCCAACGCACAATCGGATACGATCCCTCGGGACCGGCGCTGGCCGCCAGCGCTTCGGCCACCTCGTTCAGGTAGTGGCGGTAGAAGTTGTCCACTTCGAACAGCAGCGCGCGCGCCAGTGCCGTTTTCTGCCGGCCGCGCTCGAGCGCCGCAAGCTCCCGGTCGAGCTGCCGCTGCCGTTCGGCTTCCCGCCGAGATGCTTGCCAGGCCAGCAGCACGGCCAGCAGGACAATCAACGCCGCAAGCAGCGCGGCCAGGCTGCCCATATCAAAGCCCTGCGGTTGCATTCCTGTTTCCGCAGTCATCTGTCGAGCGGTACTCGCGCCAGCGGCTCTGCCCCTTTCGCGCCGGAGTAGAATCGCGTGGCCACTCCATCTCTCCGTTCATCCCAAGGCCTGCTGCATCAGGTTCACGAACTGCTGAAACAGATACCGCGCGTCATGAGGCCCGGGCGAGGCTTCCGGGTGGTACTGCACGCTGAACAGGGGCAGCGACCGGTGCCGCATCCCTTCGTTCGTGTGATCGTTCAGGTTGACGTGCGTGATTTCGACTGCGCTGGCCGGCAGCGAATCCGGGTCCACGGCAAAGCCGTGATTCTGCGCTGTGATCTCTACCTTTCCCGTCAGGAGATTCTTCACCGGATGATTCGAGCCGTGATGACCGAATTTCAGCTTGAAGGTGCGCCCGCCGAGCGCCAGTCCGCACAACTGATGCCCGAGACAGATCCCGAAGATCGGCACGCGGCCCAGCAGTTTGCGGATGTTCTCCACGGCGTAGGTGATCGGTTCCGGGTCACCCGGGCCGTTGGAAAGAAACACGCCATCGGGTCGCAGCGCCAGCACGTCTTCGGCAGAGGTCTTCGCCGGCACCACGGTCACCCGACAGCCGTGGTCCACCAGCAGCCGGAGAATGTTGCGTTTGATGCCGAAATCGTACGCCACCACATGGAAGCGGTCTGCCGGCACCGCCGCGGAAGTACGCGCCAGTTCCACGGAGCCCTGCTTCCAGACGTAGCGTTCCGTGCAGGTGACGCGGCTGGCCAGTTCCAGCCCGGCCATCGACGGCAGCGCACGCGCCTCGGCAATCAATTGCTCGGCGGGAGTGCCGTCGGTTGCCACGACGCCGCGGAGCGCGCCTACCGTGCGGATGTGTCGCACCAGGGCCCGCGTATCCACATCCCACAGGACGGGGATGTTGTGCCGCTCCAGATATTCCTGTGCCGTTTGCTCAGAGCGCCAGTTGGAGGCCAGTGGAGTGAATTCCCGGACTACCAGGGCCTCGATATATGGCCGCTCAGCTTCCTGATCGTCCTGGTTGGTGCCCACGTTGCCGATGTGGGGATAGGTCAGGCAGACAATCTGGCCGGCATAGCTGGGATCGGTGAAAACTTCCTGATAACCGGTGAGGCTGGTATTGAAAACAACTTCGCCGCCGCGACGGGTGCGAGCGCCCGCCGCGCGACCACTAAATATGCGTCCGTCCTCGAGCGCCAGCGTGGCCGGCGCGTGTCGCAGTGCGGTCAGTGTTTCCTCCTTCAGTCATTGATCGCCATCGGTCGCATATGCCGGAATCGCGCCAAACCGCGATACGGGCCAGTAAGCAAATGCAGCTTTGCCGTAGATGTAGCGCCCCTCGACCGGACCGAACACCCGCGAATCATTCGAACTGGAACGATGGTCGCCCAGCAGGAAGTAATGTCCGGGGGGAATCCGCACAGGCCCGAACGAACTGCGGTCTGCAAATTCCGGGCGAATGTACGGCTCGGGCAGCGGCACGCCATCCACATATATGCGTCCCTGCCGGCCTTCGATCACTTCACCGGGCAAGCCGACGACGCGTTTGATGAACGATTTCGTGCGGTCCATCGGGTACCAGAACACGACAATGTCGCCGCGCCGCACCGGACCGAAGTGATAGACGAACTTGTTGATGAAAATTCGCTCCTGGTCGTGCAGCAGCGGCGCCATACTGGTGCCCTCTACCTTTACGGGCTGGTAGAGGAAAATGACGAAAACCATGGCCAGCCCCAGCGCCACGACCAGATCGCGCGCCCAGCCGCGTACCTGCTGCGGCACAGAAAAATCCCCACCCGGCGCAGCGGAAGACTGTGTCAGGTTGAACCGTTCATCCATATGTCGTGGATTCTTCCGCATATATAACATAGATGCGTTCTGCTGCCAACTCGGAAATCCGGCCGCGCGGAAAAATTTTCAACACAGATTGTCGCCGGCACACCTCAGTCGTACCATGAGCAGCAATGGCGAATCGCGTTGCATTGATTCTTCCAGCTCTCGATGAAGAGGAATCGCTCGCCCCGCTCCTTGCGGAACTGGCACGCTATCCGCTTGCCCAGGTGATTGTCGCAGACAATGGCTCCCGCGACCGCACCGCAGAAGTGGCCCGCCGCCAGGGCGCCTGCGTCGTACAGGAGCCGCGGCGTGGCTACGGCGCCGCCTGCCTGGCAGGCATTGCTGCGCTGCGTCCCGAGGTCGATGTGGTCGTTTTCATGGATGCAGACGGCAGCGACGACCCTGCCGACCTGCCCCGCTTGCTCGAACCGATTGAGCGCGGCCAAGCTGACTTGGTCATCGGCTCGCGAGTGCTCGGCCAGCGCGAAGCCGGCGCGCTCACCCCGCAACAGCGGATCGGCAATGCACTGGCCACGGTGTTGCTCCGGCTGCTGTTCGGCATCCGCGCCACCGACCTCGGTCCGTTTCGCGCCATCCGCCGTTCGGCGCTGGAGCGGCTGGCCCTGCGCGATCCCGACTTCGGTTGGACAGTCGAGATGCAGATTCGCGCCCACCGGACCGGTCTGCGCGTGGTGGAGATTCCGGTTCGCTATCGCCGGCGACGTGCCGGCCGATCGAAGATTTCGGGCACGGTTTCGGGAACCGTTCGGGCAGGCTTGAAAATCATCGGCACGATTCTGAAATATCGCCTTCAGCCCCTGCATTAGGGTTTCGTCCGGTGACCGAACAGGCGGATGTCTTTGCGCACTCCGAAAGTGAATCCTGTGCGCGGGTCGTTTCGATAGACGCCGGCCACGCCCGCAACATCCCAGGAGAAGCCGCCCGCCTCGACCTGCAATCCGAACCTGCCCTGGGCGCGCGAATCGGTGCCAACCAGCGCGCCGGTTGTATCCCGGGCCGACCAGAACCCCGCCACCTCGCCCACCACCCGGACGCGCGCGTGAACCGGAAAAGCGAGCGCCAGTCCATAGAGCAGCACATCGTTCTGCGAGAACTGTGCGGCGGGAGCCTCCAGAATCCCCAAGCCTGCGTCCCCGAACAATTTCAGTTTGCCGAAGTGTTTTTCCAGGATGAGCTCCGCAAACAGATTGGTCGTGTTCGTGCCGATGCCGCGGCGTTGATCGGCGGTGGGCATCTGAAAGCCGAAGCGGAAGGCCAGCGCCGGCCGGTGCGTGTTCTCTGCCAGCAGCCGCACCTTGGTGAAGCCGCGGAAGTCGCTGACCCCGTGTGTCGAGCGCGGCCCGGTCAGCTCGGGCGTGACGACCGCAGGGGTCTGCTGGGCCACGGAGAGAAAATTCTGGATCTCGCCTTCGAGCTGAATTTCTACGATCCGGCCGAGCCCGGTGCGCACCTGCAGCACGCCCACCGAAGTCAGATCCCCACGCAGGCCCGAGAGCGGAAAACGGACGTCCTGCAAAAAGTCGAACCCGATCTGCACGCGAGTCACACCGGTCGGAAGGATCGTCGCGTCGGGAGTCCGCAACGGACGCTCCTGCGCCGCTGCTGGCACCACACCGAACAGAAACAGCAATCCCAACATCAGACACTTTCGGGTGCGTGCTCGCATCGCATTCTCCATGTTTTTCTCCCGGCTGGTTTCCGTTCGCTTGCCTGTCACCCTTCCGCCCCGAGCGCGTAGTGCAGGATGGCGAGAGCGGCGATCACGGCCGTTTCGGTCCGCAGGATCTGCGGTCCGAGCGAGGCTTCGGCAAATCCGGTTTGGCGTGCCAGTTCCAGTTCAGCATCGGTCCAGCCGCCCTCCGGGCCGATGGCCAGCAGCGCCGTTCTGACCTGCTGACTGGCCAGCACAGTGCGCAGCGGCGGCGTGTCCCGCCGTTCCGAAAGCAGCACGGCAAGCGCAGCTCGATCGTGCTGCGCCTGTGCGAACGCCGCTTTCGGTTCAGCCACGGCATGCAGCACAGGAGGAGCCACCCGTCGTGCCTGCTGCGCCGATTCGAGCAGAATCTTCTGCCAGCGCGCAGCACGCTTCGCCGCTGCAGCGACCAGGTGCCGTTCGCTGCGGGCGGCGGCCAGGGGCACGATTTCACTGGCGCCGAGCTCGGTCGCTTTCTCCAGACACCACTCGAACCGGTCAAACTTCACAATGGCGAGCAGTAGTACAACATGCAGCCCCGGCGTCGCAGCGGCCACCGGCTCGAGCAGAGTGAACTCGATGGCCTCGCGGTTGACCCGCGTCACACGCCCGAGCCAGACGTCGCGACCGTCGCTCAACTCATAGAGCTGGCCGGGCCGGGCCCGCAACACGCGCCCCAGATGGTGCGCCTGCTCGCCGGTCAGGCGCGCCTGGCGTCCTTCAAATCGTTCGACAAAAAAACGACGCCGCATACCCCCGGCAGCGCGAGACAACAAGGCCACCTCTGCGCAGCCGGTGACGCACAGTTTAGCTGAAGATGTCTCGGACTTTTTCGAAAAATCGGGAGCTGCGTTCGGCCGGACGATTCTGCGTTTCCAGCGTTTCCGCGAGTTGCTCGAACAGGCGACGCTGTTCCCGGGTGAGTTTTTCCGGGGTCAGTACCCGAACGTGGACGAACAGGTCCCCGCGCGCACCCCCATGTGGGTCAGGCAGTCCGTGCCCTTTCAGGCGAAACACGGAACCCGATTGCGTTCCGGGGGGAATCTTCAGTTTTTCCTCGCCGTTCAGAGTGGGCACGCTGATCTCCGTGCCCAGTGCGGCCTGAGCGATGTTGATCGGGATGGTGCAGTACAGGTCGGAGTTGCGCCGCTCGAAAAACGGATGTTCCTCTACTTCGAGCACCACGTAGAGATCGCCGGGTGGGCCACCGTTGCGTCCCGCCTCTCCTTCACCAGCGATGCGCAGGCGCGTGTGGGAGTCCACGCCTGCCGGGATGCGCACCTCGACGGTGCGTTCGACCTGCACGCGGCCTTCTCCGCGACAGTTCGGGCAGAGCTCGCGGATCACCTGCCCCTGGCCGTGGCAGACCGGGCAGGTGCGCGTCAGCGTGAAAAAGCCCTGCTGGTAGACCACCTGGCCTCGCCCGCCGCAGGTCTGACAACTGCTCCGTTGCGTGCCCGGACGGGCACCGCTGCCGCGGCAGGTCGTGCACACTTCCAGCCGCGGCACTTTGATTTTCGTCCGCGTGCCTCGCGCGGCCTCCTCAAAGCTCAGCTTCAGGTCGTAGCGCAGGTCGCTGCCGCGCTGCGGCCGGTTGCTGCGCCGGCCGCGGCCGCCACCGAAGATTTGTTCGAAGCCGAACAGGTCGCCGAAGATGTCCTGGAACTCTTCGAAAATCGAGCGGCCAAAATCGGCATCGAAGACCACCTGGCCGCGCAGCCCAGCGTGTCCGTAGGCATCATAGGCAGCGCGTTTCTGCGGATCGCTCAGCACGCTGTAGGCTTCGGTGGCCTCCCGAAAGCGCTCCTCGGCTTCCTTGTGGTTGTCCGGATTGCGGTCGGGATGCCAGCGCAGCGCCGCCTTGCGATACGCGGATTTGATTTGCTCCGGGGTGGCGTCGCGGGGCACGCCGAGAATCTCGTAGTAATCGCGCTTGGTGGTGGTCATGGAGGACTACTGAATTTCCGTTTCCGTCGCGGCCGGCGGCAGAGCCGCCACGCGGACGATGCTCGGTCGGAGCACGCGGTCGCGCAGCGTGTAGCCAGCTTGCAGCTCTTCGAGCACGGTGCCTTCCGGGTGCTGGTCGGTTTCCACGCGTTCAATCGCCTGGTGGACGTGCGGATCGAACGGCAGGCCCACGGCCGGGATGCGCGCGACCTGGTAGCGTTCCAGCACGTGCTGCAATTGTTGCTGGATCAGCTCGAACCCGCGCCGGTATTCGAAGCCGGGCCCTTCGCCGTCGCGGGGCAGCGAAGCGAGCGCACGCTCGACAGCATCCAGCACCGGCAGCAGATCGGTGACGATGCGCGCCGCCACGCGCTCGGCATCTTCGCTGCGTTCGCGTTCGATCCGCTTCCGGTAGTTTTCAAAATCGGCCTGCCGGCGGATCAGGGTCTGGAACAGGTCGTCGCGTTCCGCCTTCAGCCGCGCCAGTTGCTCGCGCAGGGCGGTTTCGCCCGCAGGCGTCGCTTCCGGCTCCGCCGGCGATGGCGGAACGGCCGGCGCCGGAGCCGCCTCTGCCCTGTCTGCGATCGCTTCTGGCCCGTCGGCCGTCGCACCCGGTTGCGGTGCGGGAGACGCCTCGGGAAATTCCACCGGTATCTTTTTGGATTCCGACACCATCACGTCTTCAAGCTCTCTCCGAACAGGCGAGCCACATAGGCCACTGCGGTAATGGCGCGTTCATACTCCATCCGCAGCGGCCCGAGCACGCCCAGCGAGCCCTGGAACTGGTTGGCCTGCCCGTACGGAGCACTGATCAGCGAAAGATGCTCGCCGGCCAGATTGATTTCCTTGACGCCAATCTGGATGTGAACCGGCTCGGGACTTTCAATGCAACTGGTCAGCAATTCCACCAGTCGCCTGCGCTCTTCGATGGCGGCCAGCAAAGCTCGCAGATGCTCCTGGTCGGCGAATTCCGGCGCGGTGACGATCTGCGCCGTGCCTTCCACATAGACCTGCCGCGCCGGGTCCACATCCAGCAGCTTCGGGTCGCAGAGCACCAGTGCGTTGGCATAAAGTCGGTCGTAGCGCTCGCGGTCGTGTCCCAGCTTGGCTTCGAGGTCGGCACGGATCGCTTCCAGGGTCCATCCCGCGTAGTGCCGGTTCAGGTAATCGGCGGTGCGGTCCAGTTCGTCCTGCGTGAACGGCCGCTCGACACGGATCAGCTTATCGCGCGCCATGCCCCCGCGCGTAATCAGCACGACCAGCACGCGGTGATCCGGCAGGGCCAGGAACCGGATGTGCTCGAGCACGCTGCGCGCCAGCGGCGGAGAAATCACAATCCCCAGCCCGCGCGACACTGTGGCCAGCACATGGCTGGCGCGCTCCATGACTTCCTCGGGCGTCGAAGCTGCGGCCAGCTCGCGCTGAATCCATTCGCGGTCCGCTGCGGAAAGCTCGGCCTGGGCTGCGATCTGCTGCACGAAAAAGCGATAAGCGGCCTCGGTGGGCACGCGACCCGCCGAGGTGTGCGGCTGGTAGAGGTAGCCTTCCTCTTCCAGGTCAGCCATCACGTTGCGCACGGTAGCCGGCGAGAGCGGCTCGGCCTGCCGGCGCGCAACGGCGCGCGAGCTGACCGGCTCGCCCGTTTCGATGTAGGCGCGCACAACGTGCGTCAGGATTTCGCGGTTGCGCTGTTCGTCGAGAGCAGACCCTCGCGGCATGCGCATCAGGCTCATCGGCGGCGCCTTCCTCCCCCGCGCCGCCTGTCGTGCAAAGCTTCAGAAAAACAAGAACTCTTCGTGGCCGTGCTGCCACCACGCTAGTTTCATTCTAGTCGGCACTGTCCGCAGCGTCAACCGAGCCACCGTCCCCGGGTTACCAGCTTATCGCGCGGACGGCGGCGGGGCGGACAAATCACATCGGCGCAGGCAGGCGGTCTAGTCGTTCAGCGCACCGAAGCTGCCGGTATCGATTTGCGCGCGCTGGAGCCGGTTGGAATAGTCCACGTAGATCGTTTTCCATTCCGAGTAGAAATCCAGCGCGGCGACGGAGGCTTCGCGGTGGCCGTTGCCGGTGTGCTTGATCCCGCCGAACGGCAGGTGCGTTTCCGCTCCGATGGTCGGGGCATTCACGTACACAATGCCGGTTTCCAGGGCGCGCATGGCCTGAAATGCCTTCTGCAGGTCGCGCGTGTAGATCGAAGCGGAAAGCCCGTACTGCACGCCGTTAGCCACCTCGATAGCGTGGTCGAAGCTATCCACGGGAATCACGGAGACCACCGGCCCGAAAATCTCTTCCTGGCAGATGCGCATCTTCGGATCGCAATCGGCGAAAATCGTCGGCTCGTGGAACCATCCTTTGGCGTAGGCGCCGTGTTCCAGGCGATGTCCGCCGGCGACGAGTTTGGCGCCTTCGTTCTTGCCGATTTCGACGTATTCCATCACCGTGCGAAGCTGCGCTTCATTCACGCACGGGCCCATCTCCGTCGTCGGATCCAGGCCGTCACCCACCTTGAGTTTCCTGGCGCGTTCGACGAATTTTTCCAGGAACTCCTTGTACACCTTCTTGTGCACGCCCACGCGGCTGGCGGCCGTGCAGCGCTGTCCGGTGGTGCCGAACCCGCCCCAGATGGCACCGTCGACGGCCAGGTCAACGTTTGCGTCGTCCATCACCAGAATGATGTTCTTGCCGCCCATTTCCAGATGGCAGTGTTTGAAATCCGGCGCGCAGGCTTCACTGACTTTGCGGCCGACTTCGGTCGAACCGGTGAAACTGATCAGATTCACGTCCTTGTGCGTCATCAGCGGCGTGCCCACCTGACTGCCCGAGCCGGTGACCAGGTTGACCACGCCGCGGGGCACGCCCGCTTCCTGCAGGATCTGCACCAGGTGGTAGGCTGAAAGCGGGGTGTCGGTGGCCGGCTTGAACACCACGGTGTTGCCCAGAATCAGCGCCGGCATGATCTTCCAGGAGGGGATGGCCATCGGAAAATTCCACGGCGTAATCAACCCGCAGACGCCGACCGGCTCGCGCACCGTCATGCAGAATTTGTTGGGCAACTCGGAAGGCGTGGTCTGGCCGAACTGCCGGCGGCCTTCCCCAGCCATGTAATAGGTCATGTCGATGGCTTCCTGAACGTCGCCGCGAGTTTCGGCCAGAATCTTGCCCATCTCGCGGGTCATGTCCCGCGCCAGCTCTTCCTTCCGGCGCACGAGCAGTTCCGCAGCGCGAAACAGGATTTCCGCGCGCTTCGGCGCCGGCACTTTGCGCCAGCTCTTCAGCGCCTCGCGGGCGGCCTCGACGGCCAGGTCCACATCTTCCGGCGTGCCGGCCGGAAACATGCCGATCAACTCGTCGCGGTTGGCCGGATTGCGGTTTTCGAACGCCCGACCGCTCCGCGATTCCACCCACTCTCCGTTGATGAAATTTTTAAACACTTTCGGAACAACTGCAGTGGCCATAGCTCCTCCTCATCCTTTCCGGCGCGGGCTTTCGGTTGCGGCAGTCAGTGGTTCGGTGCGGCAAATCACTGTAGCAGGTTTTCGCGCGACAATTCCAGGGGTCGGCGCTATTCGGGCGTATCGTTCTTCTTTTCGTTTGATGAACTGGCCTCCGCTGGGGGCCGCGGTGGGGCGACACCCGCGATTTCCGAGCCGAGGCCGAGCTTCTGCAGGCTGAGCGCATCGAGCTTGCCGGTGGGCTTCAGACCGTTCGCCTGCTGGAATTTCAGCATAGCTTCTTTGCTGTAGTCATCCCACTTGCCGTTCGGTTCTCGCTGATAGAAGCCTGCACGCGCGAGCGCCGCCTGGATTTCCTTGATGCGCTCCGGCGTCGGTGCCGTTTGTCCGCGGTAGCGCGGGCGTTGCCGCCGGCGCTGCGCTTCGGCCGATATCGGAGCCGGTCGCTCCCAGCGCGGCACCGGTTCGGGTACCGTGGCCGTTGCGGCGACCCAGGAAGTCGGCAGCGCCAGCAGCCACACGGCTACCGCGAGCACGGCACTCCCTGCGACTCGCGTGGCTCGAACGCACAGGGCGCCCCGAGGAATTGCTTTGTGTGCTGCTGCACGCATCAGTCGGAAGTGGGCACGCGTCCCGACAGGTAAACCGTCAGCACCCGGTTCTGCGCCCTGCGGAGCACCTTGAACAGTACCTCGTCACCCGGCTGGATATCGGCTATGCTGCGCTGGAAATCCGCCAGGTTCCGGATCGGCTGTTTCTGCACTTCAACGATCACATCACCGCGGAAAAAGCCGACGTCCTCAGCAAAGCTGGCCGGCTCCACCTGCGTGACGATCACGCCGCCAGCCGCGTTCAATCCGCGCCGCTCGGCCAGCTCCGGGGTCAATTCTTCGACCCGGAGCCCGAACTTCGCCGGCCCCATCCGTCCGGGCCGTGACTCCTCACGACCGGTCGTTTCCGGATAGATCTCGCTGCGGTCGGTGACCTTCATCTTCACCGAGTGGGTGCGGCCATCCCGGACATAGGTGATCGAGACTTCTTCTCCGATCGGTGTGCGCGTGATCGGATCCACCAGGTCTGAGCCGGTGCGCACCGGCTGTCCGTTGACGTGCGTAATCACGTCGCCCGGTTTCAGGCCGGCTTTGTCGGCCGGGCTGCCCGGAACGACGTCTTCGACGATCATGCCGTACTCGGCACCCAGTTTCTTCAGCGTGATCGGATTGCGGCTGTTCGTTTCGTTGAAGGACACGCCAATCGAACCGCGCATCACCCGACCGTGCTTGATGATTTCGTTGTAGACGTAGCGGGCGGTGTTGGAGGGCAGCGCAAAGCCCACGCCTTCGAATCCGCGGCCGAAGCGGCTCGTCATGATGGCCGTGTTGATGCCGATGACTTCGCCGGCCATGTTGACCAGCGGACCACCGGAATTGCCTGGGTTGATGGCGGCGTCCGTCTGAATAAAGCGTTGGAACTGCTGCGTGCCCGGCACGCTGCTGCGATCCTTCGCGCTGACAATGCCAGCGGTGACCGTCGCTTCCAGGCCGAACGGGCTGCCGAAGGCCAGAACCCAGTCGCCCACCTGGACGGCATCGGAATCGCCGAGCTGAGCGGTGGGCAGCGCCCGTTTGGCTTCAATCTTGATTACCGCCAGGTCGGTTTCATAGTCATCGCCGACCACCTTGGCCGTGTACTGGTTGGGGTCGCCCGGAATCTGCACCTGGATGCGGGTAGCTTGATCGACGACGTGCTTGTTCGTCAGGATGTACCCCTGCGGGTCTACAATTACTCCCGACCCCAGGCTGCGCTCGGCCGCCGGGCCGTCATCCGGCAGCCCAAAGAAGCGGTCAAACGGGAATGGCAGGCCTTCGAAGCCTTCCGGCAGACCGCGGCGCGAGCGTTGCTCGATGACCTGCGTCGTGTTGATGTTGACGACGGCGGGCTCCAGCCGCTTTGCGATGGCAGCAAAGGTGGAAGACAGTTGCACGGGGCTCGGCATCGCCAGCGGGGCCGGACCGTTGCCGTTCCCCTGCTGTCCGGTGGCCACCACCCGGTCGGAGATGACCGTACCAATCAAGATCCCCAATCCCAGCGTCGCCATCACCAGCAAGCTGGCCAGCAGTTTGCGATGGCGCGCCCAGTGAAGCAATTCACGAATCTGTATGCCCATCGTTCGACTCCCTGCCTCTACTGCCGCGTCTATCTCATATTACACCACAGCTCTGGATTCCACCAGTTTGGACGCGCACGGGATGCCTTTGTGAGCACGGCGCCCTGCACGCATCCGACGCAGACCGGCCGCACTGTGTTGCTGAATTGTTTCCCCGGCCGCGAACCCAGTTGGCGGAACTACGAACCATTGCTAGAATCATCCCGCGAGCCATGTCTGCGCAGACGATGTACGAAAAAATCTGGAATGCCCACCTTGTCCATCAGGAGGACGGGCAGCCGGCGCTCATCTACATCGACCGACACCTGATTCACGAGGGCACCTCGCCTCAAGCCTTTGCCGGCTTGCGAGCCGCCGGACGGAAGGTGCGCCGACCGGATCTGACCTTTGCGGTGATGGATCATTCCGTTTCCACCAAGGACCGCACCCTGCCCGTGCTGGACGACAACGCCCGGGCCCAGTTCGAAGCCCTCTGGCGCAACTGCCGGGAAACCGGCGTGCGCCTGTTCGACATGCACAGCCGCAATCAAGGGATCGTGCACATCATCGGCCCGGAACTCGGCCTGACCCAGCCCGGCCTGACCATCGTTTGCGGCGACAGCCACACCTCCACCCACGGGGCCTTCGGCGCACTCGCTTTCGGCATCGGCACCAGCGAAATCGAACACGTGCTGGCCACGCAAACCCTGCCACAGTTCAAGTCGAAAACTATGCTCATTCGCGTCACCGGCCGGCGGCCTCCCGGGGTCACCGCCAAGGACATCATCCTGGCGATTATTCGCAAAATCGGGGTCGCCGGCGGCACCGGCCACGTCATCGAATACGCCGGAGAAGGTATCACGGCCCTCTCGATGGAAGGACGCATGACGGTGTGCAACATGAGCATCGAAGCCGGTGCCCGCGCCGGCATGATTGCTCCCGACGACACCACGTATGCCTGGATGGAAGGCCGGCCGTTTGTTCCCCGGGGCAAAGATTTCCAGCTCGCCGTGGACTACTGGAAGACGCTGCCGAGCGATCCCGGGGCGCGCTACGACACCGTCGTGGAGCTGGAGATCAGCCAACTGGCGCCGCAGGTGACCTGGGGCACCACGCCGGGCATGGTGGCCGATGTCACCGGAGTGGTGCCCGATCCGGCTTCGTTCGCCGATCCAGTCGAACGCAAAGCCGCCGAACGGGCACTCCAGTACATGGCGCTGGAACCCGGAACGCGCATCACCGATATCCCCATAGATCGCGTGTTCATCGGTTCGTGCACCAACTCCCGCCTGGAGGATTTGCGCCTGGCGGCGCGGGTCGTTGAAGGCCGCAAGGTGGCCCGCACGGTGAAACAGGCACTGGTGGTGCCCGGCTCGCGGGTGGTGAAAGCCCAGGCCGAAAAAGAAGGCCTGGACCGGATCTTCAAGGCCGCCGGATTTGAATGGCGGGATGCCGGCTGCTCGATGTGCATCGGCATGAACGACGATGTGTTGCCCGCGGGCGAGCGCTGCGCTTCGACTTCGAACCGAAATTTCGAAGGACGTCAAGGCAAGGGTGGCCGCACCCATCTGGTGAGCCCGATTATGGCCGCGGCTGCGGCCATCGCTGGCCACTTCGTGGATATTCGAGACTGGGGCGTCGGTCAGGTCGAGTAGCAACCTGTTTGCCGACCGCCCGGCGGAGGTATGCTTCGGGATGCAGCCATTTCGCAGACACACAGGCTTGGTGGCGCCGCTCGATCGCGTCAATGTGGATACCGACCAGATGATTCCCAAGCAGTTCTGCAAACTGCTGACGCGCGAAGGCTACGGCAGATTCCTGTTCTACGACTGGCGCTATCTGCCCGGCGAGAAGCCCAATCCCGAGTTCGAGCTGAACCAGCCACGCTATCAGGGAGCTTCCATTCTGCTGACGCGTGCGAATTTCGGCTGCGGCTCCAGCCGCGAGCATGCGCCGTGGGGCGTGGCCGACTACGGATTTCGTGTGCTGATCGCGCCCAGCTTCGCCGACATTTTCTATAACAATTGCTTCAAAAACGGCCTGCTGCCGATTACCCTGCCCGATGAACAGGTGGACGAACTGTTCCGCCGCACTTACGCGCACGAAGGCTACCGGCTCACAGTAGACCTCGAGCAGCAGACGATTGCCGACGAGCAGGGCCTGGTTCTCACCTTCGAAATCGACCCGTTCCGAAAATACTGCCTGCTCAACGGCCTGGACGACATCGGACTCACCCTGCAACACGAAGACAAAATCCGCGCGTTCGAAGAAAAACACCCCGTCACGCCGGTGCAGTACGACGAAGTGGATATGTGGTCTCCGGAACGGGCCGCAGATTAGACGCCCCCGCTGCAGGCTTGCCCTGGGTTCGGAGCAGATCGCTGCCTTGGTTTTCCCTGCACGCGGCGGCCTTCCGAATTCAATCCGGCACGATGCGGTGAGCCCAACCTGCGCGCATCTTACTTGCGAATCGGCCGGGTCTCCGTCTTCTCGGACAAAATCCACAGCTCCGGATCCAGTTCCACTTTCTCCGGACGACGTGGCAGCGGGATCTGCAGGCGAGTTTCGCGTCCGTAGGCGTGCACGGTGCCCCGCCCGACCTGATCTTTGCTGAAATAGATGACCAGCGGCAGCGGCATGAACCAGTTTTCGCCGGCATTGTCCTGATAGATGGTGCAGTCCAGCACCACAGACCCGTCCGGCCGATCTTCCACCGCATAGGCCAGCCGGTAGCTCGGCAGGTAATCCTGATAGACCCACTGAGCGAAGAACCAGTTCAGATTCTGGAGGTTGTACTTCTTCGCGATCGGCGTTTTGACAAAGTGTTCGTTGGCCACGGCGCGGAACGTGTCGCTGGTGGCCAGCTGGCCTTGATGGCGGGTCACGAAGTCACGCATCATGTCGAAGAAGGCCTGCCCGTCCCCGTTCGCGGGGTTCGTGAACAAGAAATGGAGCATGCGCAGCACCAGTGCGCCTTTGTTGTAGATCAGTGCCTGGTAGGCGCCGAGCGTTTCCCGTGTGCTCAGCCGGTGTCCCATGATGATGGGCCCCACATCGGACAGGCGTCCCTTGCCTACGCCGGTCAGCGTGAACGGCGGATCCCGGAGCGAACTGCGCATCTCTTCGAGCATTTCCCGGGCCGCGGCGGCCTTGCGCCGGTCGCGCAGCGCCGTGTAGAGCAGTCCGGAATAATCGGCAAAGCCCTCGCTGATCCACTGGTCGCGATAGGACCGCCAACCCACCAGATTGCCCCACCACTGGTGCGCCGTCTCATGTGCGATGAACTGGAACGTATACTGGCTGGCGCGGTCCGTGTTGGGAATCAGCAATGCGGTGGCAAATCCCTGCCCGAAGCCGCGAGGATGAAAGACGGCCCGGAACGCCGGATAGCGGTACTCACCAAACAGCACCGTGAAAAAGTTCAGCGAATTGTACAGCTCGGCCAGAATGAAATCTTCCTTGATGGCCAGCGTGTGACCGGGAACCGAGTAAAATTCCACTTTGAACTTTTTGCCGTCCTGCAACTGCACGTCTTCGGCATGAGGTTCGAATCGGCCTACGCCGAACGTGAACATCTTCACCGGCACGTCGATGCGCCAATTCGTCACCCGTTCGTTCGCGTTGCCGTCGGCGGGTTGTGTGCCTTCCAGCACACCCTGTGCGGCCACGATATCCGATTTCCGGTGCAGAAAACGGAGCTTGTAGGTGGACGATTGCAGGAAACCGTGGCGTGGATACCACTCGTTCGTCACAATCGGGTAGTAGCAACCCCGCAGCCCATCTGCCTCGAACAGGAAATCCCCATCGTACTGCACTGAAATGGAAACGGTTTCCCCCGCACGATAGCTTTTCGGCAGCAGGACGGTGAAACCGCCTTCCCATTCCTCCTGCCAGACGGTGAGGGGTTGTCCGTCGCTTGTCTGCGCGGCGCGCACGAGCAAGGCGCGATTCCGGCGCAGGTTCTCTATGTCGGGGAGCGATTCGTTCATCGCCAGGGGCAGCACACGGAGTGCCGGAGCTTTGGCCTCGACATCCATGCGCACCTGTGCGGCCAGGCGTTTGTTCGGCTGGCGCAAATCCACTTCCATTTCGTAGTGCCGGATATGGGCGGCGTCGTGCAGATCGGAGTACTCGACAACGCCACGCTGGTAATCCTGCACGCTGTAGAACGCCATCCACACCTGCGTGCCCCAGCCCTTTTCATACTGGTAGATCAGTCCTTTCTCTCCGCCGTTGATGTTGAAGTGGGTCACGGGGATGCGCGCCTGGGGATCGAACAGGAACGTGAACCGTCCCCGCCTGCCCCCGTCGAATTCGGCGACAAACAGTCCGGCGGTTTCCTGATTCAGAATCGAAACCATCAGCCGACTGGCCAGATTGGCGCCGGTGTCGCGCAGCATGCGCGCGTGGAACTCGCTCGCCAGCCGCTGGGCTTCCGTGGCAGCTTCGTTCGCCGGACTGAGTTGCGGCTGCAGCGTTTCGAAGGTGTCGTCGTTGAACCGCAGCACGGCGGTCTTAAAGTCCGATTCGATCACCTCCGCCTTCAACAGCCGGCGAACGTACTCCTGCTCGGTCTGGAGGTTGGGGACCTCGGCCCGGAACTGTCCGCGGCCGAGGAACACGACACCGCGCACTCGCCCGGCCACCGGCGCTTCCAGGTAGAACACCCCGGTGAAATTCATTTCCGCGCGGTCCCGCTTCAGCGTAACGTTTTCCGCACGCATCGCGCCGCCCGACAGAGTGAAGGCTTTCAACGCCGCGTACATCGCGTTGGCATCTTCCTCGGCCGGGGTGCGAGCTGCCGTCGGCACGGCAACGGCCCACAGCGCGACGGCCGCTGCTGCCATCGCTTTCAGAAAAAACATTCGGTTTCGCACAGCAATTCTCCTTGGTCCGAGGGGCAGGAAGTGGACGGTACCTTAGTCTATCATGCAGTAACCGTCTGTCAAGGAACATTACCTGAAAGGGCAGCACACCCGGATGGCCTTCGTGTTCGCCCGGACTAGGCGGCCGGGGCAGGAGGAGCGGAAGATTCCGGTGCGGCTGGCGCCGGCCCTTTCAACTCTGCCAACAGGATGCCCGCCAGAATGAGTCCCGCGCCGAGCAGGCCTCGCCCACCGAGTCGTTCTCCCAGCACCACGAACGAGGTCAGCGCCGCGAACACCGGTTCGAGCGCAAACAGAATCGCTGTGTGAGTCGGCGAAGTGTGCCGCTGCGCCCAGACTTGAATCGAAAACGCAATCGCGGTTGCCCCGACGGCGGTGACGAGCACCGCGAAAATGAAATTCGGTGTCCAGGCGATGCGCGGCGGCTCCCAGCCCGTCCACGTCAGCACGGGCAACAGGGCAATCGCCAGCACAAACGTCGTGGCAATCTGCAAAAAACTCAAGGCTCGAACCGAATGGTGCGGCGAATAGAAACCCACAAAAATAATGTGCAGGGCGAACAACACGGCGCAGAAAAACACCAGCACATCGCCGAGGTTCAATCCGTCTCCTGCGACCCGCGCGCTGCCGGATGCGCTGCCGGGCAACGTCAAGTAGTACAACCCCACCAGCGCCAGCAAGGCGCCGACCCAGGCCCACCGGTGGATGCGCCGCTTCCAGAACACAGCGAGCAACACGGGCACCAGCACCACGCCGAATCCGGTGATGAAACCGGCCTTAGTAGGCGTGGTGAACCGCAAGCCGACCGTCTGGAACGCATAGCCGGCGAACATGAACACGCCAATCTGCACGCCCGCCCACACGGCACTCCAACTCAGCCGGCGCAGCGCCGACAGGTAGAACGCGCCCATCAGGAGCGTGGCCAGACCGAAGCGGACAGCTAAAAAGACAAATACGCTCGCGTCTTCCAGCGCATTCTTTACCACGACAAACGTGGCGCCCCAGATGAGCGAACAGAACGCCAGCGCCAGGTCCGCTTTGAGCCGTTGACTCATCGCCGGACGGCAATCCCCTGCACTTCGAAATGGCCGCCCCGCAGCAGAGGTCCCGAACCGATGAAGGCTCGCGCCGGCAACTCCCGGGCGAAGTAGGTGCGATAGACAGCGTTGAAGCGGTCGTAGAGGGAAAGGTCCGGACAGTAGACGGTCACGCTGACCAGATCCTCCATGCTCATTCCGGCGGCTTCCAGTACCCGCTTCAGATTGTCCAGCACAAGCCGGGCCTCATCTTCGATGTTGGCTGGCGGCCGGCCGGTGGCCGGGTCGATCCCGATCGTGCCGGAAAGGTAGAGTGTGTCGCCGGCGAGTACGGCATTGCTGAACGGCAATGTATCCGTGCGACCCGGCAGATTGATAACCCGCCGGTTCACGGCGGGACTCGGGTTACCCGCCACGGCCACACCAAGCAACAGCAGCAGCACAAACGCAGTCAACGCGCGCATCGCTCCTCCTCGAACTCAGCGAACTTCTGCACCGGCGCAGTGTAGCCGCCGACGTGTTGCAACGCAATTCCCCGCCCGGGCATCTTTCTGCTCAGAGGTTCTCCGGGGCGCGGTTGACGCGCGGCGGCTTTGGCGCAAAGATGGATTCGAGCATGCCGAACCACTCGGTAGCTGTTCTGGCTGCTTTGCTGGCGCTGCTGTTCTTGGCCGGCGCACCGGCTTTCTGTGCGCCACAGCCGCCGACCTGGATCGAGGTCCGCACCCCGAATTTCCAGATCGTCAGCGATGCCCCGGAAGCAAAAGTGCAGCAGTTGGCCCGCGACTTCGAACTTGTCCGGTTAGTCTTTCTCCAAGCCACACCGGGTCTGGAAAACCGCGCCGCGCTGCCCCTGCTCGTGCTGGCCGCTCGCAACGAAAAAACACTGCAGTCGCTGCTGCCCGAATACTGGGAAGGGCGTCGCGCACGACCTTCCGCCGTCTACGTCGGCGGCCCGGAACGGAACTTTGTTGCCCTGCGCGTGGATGCGCCCGGTCGCCATCCCTACCACGTCATCTACCACGAGTATTTTCACTTCCTGATGCGCCAGAACTTCCCGGTGCTCCCGCTCTGGCTTTCGGAAGGGCTGGCGGAGTTCTGGAGCTACGGCACCATCCGGGGTGATCGCATCACGCTGGGCGAGCCCAGTCCGGAGCACCTGGCCCTGCTGCGGAAACAGCCGCTGCTCCCGCTCGAGCAACTGTTCGCTGCCGATCATGCCTCTCCGCTCTACAACGAAGAAGAAAAAGCAGGGCTGTTCTACGCGCAGTCCTGGCTGTTGGTGCACTACCTGATGTTCGGCGAAGGCGAACTGGCCGGCCGGCACCGGCTGGATCGTCTGCTGGAATTGCTGCGTGCCGGCGTGCCCCCGGCGGAAGCCCACCGGCAGGTCTTCCGCGAACCGGAACGGTTGCAACAGGAACTGGCTGCCTATCGCCAAGCCCGCTTCCGCGACGCGCTTGTGGTGACTGCGCCGAAAGAAGCGGCCCGCTGGCAATATCCCACCCGCGCGCTTCCTCCGGCCGAAGCCCTTGCCTGGCGAGCCAATTTTCATGCGCACACGAATCGCCCGGTCGAGGCGCGCACCCTGATCGAGCAAGCCCTGGCGCTCGACCCCCGCCAGCCGCTGGCGCACGAAGCCATGGGCTACCTGTATTACGCAGAGGGCGAGCTGGAGGAAGCCGCCGACTGGTTTGCCCGCGCTGCGGAGCTGGACTCGGAAAGCTATCTGGCCCATTACTACCTGGGATGGATCGAAGCCGAATCACCCCGCCGCGGGGAACAGCGCCTGGCACGCGCCGAGCAGGCGCTGCGCCGCGCCATGGCCCTGAATCCTGCCTTTGCGCCGGCCTACGCGGTGCTGGCAAGGCTGCTGCTGTACAGTTACCGGCAACTCGAAGAAGCCCAGCGACTGGCCGAGCGTGCCGTCGCGCTCGAACCCGGCACGTTTTCCTACCAGGCTACCCTGGCGCGGATTCTGCTTGCACGGGGTGAACCGGATGCGGCACGCCGCGTCGTCGACCGGATGCGCAGCGGCGTGCGCAGTGAAGCGGACCAGAAGCAACTCGCCGAGCTGGAAGCTGCGATCGTCAGTTATCAAAACCAGCTCGCTCGACAGCCAGCCGCTCCGCTCCCGTCGCAGGCCGGCGCAGAAAAACTCGCACGTGCAGAGCCCAAACCGCCCGCGGCAAACCCACCCGGGCCTCCGGCGGGTCGGCGCGTTCAAGCCGAAGGCACCATCACCGAAGTCGCCTGTCGTGGCCGGCAGATGGAACTGCGGCTGGATTTCGGAGGGCTGTTTCTGCGTCTGCAGGCCGCCGACTATGAGGCCATCGAATATCTGGCCTCGCGGTGGCAGCCGCCTGCCAATTTCCTGCCCTGTCAGCACCTGAAGGACCGCAGGGCGAAAATCACCTACGTGGTGGTGCAGGAGAAACCGTTCCGCGGAGAAATCGTCAGCATTGAAGTGCGACCGTAATCACCGGGCTGGCTTTTCCGCCAGATAGCTGTAGCGGGAAAGCCGGCGTTCGCTGGCCAGTCTGTGCACCACCTGCAGGAAGTCCTGGATGCCGGCAAAGGTGCGGCCCCCCTCGATGCGCTCCAGGGCTTCGCGGTGCCGCTCGCGCGCCTGCAGCCAGCGCTCGGAGATGCGCAGAGGGGCTTCGCTGGCGTCTTCCACGCACAGAACGCGGAATCCCGCTTCCGCCAGCCAGGCTTCGTTCAACCCGGGCGGCGTGAACAGAAAGAATCCGATTGCGCTCCGCCGCGCCAGTTCTTCATTCGAAAGCGGACCGGTCATCACCACCGGGTCCGTGAAGACGAACCTGCCGCCCGGCTTCAACACGCGGAAACATTCCCGGAAAACCCCGGAGCGCCCGGGCAGGTGATGGATGGAATCGAGGCACAGCAGCGCGTCGAATTCTTCGGCGGGAAACGGCAACGGCTGCGCGGCGTCGCTACAGGAAAACTGCAGTCGGGCGCCGAGCCCGCGCTCGGCCGCCAACTGGTTCGCAAGAGCAATGCCCTGTGCGTGGTTGTCCAGGCCGACCACATGACAGCCGGTGCGCTCGGCCAGGTACATCGTCGGCCCGCCAGCGCCACAGGCCAGCTCCAGCACACGGCAGCTCGACTGCAGCGCCAGCCAGCCGATAAAACGGTCGAGCTCCTCGACCGTTACCCAACTGGTCTGGCCGATGTCCTGCCCGAAGGTTTCGCGCCGGATTTCCGCCAGTAGCTCGGAGGTGAAGCGGGCATAGGCCTGGTCATAGAAACCCACTTCGGCAGGCATGTTTCCTCCCGCGGCCGGGGAGCTCACAGGAAACTTCTGCCATTTTACTCCGGTTCCGGGCTGTGCGGGAGGCTACGGCTTCTGGTACACGATTCGCCCGCCGACCAAGGTGAGCACGACCGGCGTGGTGAGAATCTGCCGGGGCGTGATGCGGGTCAGGTCTTCGGCGAACACGACGATGTCTGCGTACTTGCCCGCGGTAATCTGGCCCTTGTTCTGCTCTTCGAATTCGGCGTAGGCCGAGCCGAGCGTGTACGCCCGGATGCATTCTTCCACTGAAATTTTCTCTTCCGGCACCCAGCCGCCGGCGGGGCCGCCTTCCGGCAGCTCGCGGGTGGCACAGGCATAGAGCCCGCGGCGCGGATCCATCGGCTCGACCGGATAGTCGGTGCCGAAAGCCAGGCGGACTCCCTGCTGCAGCATCGTGCGCCAGGCATACGCGCCGCGGGAACGCTCCGGTCCGAGCCGCTGGCCCGCCCAGCGCATGTCAGTGGACTGATGCACGGGCTGCATCGAAGCAACCACGCCCAACGCGGCGAACCGCGCAAAATCGTCCGGGGCAACCACCTGAGCATGCTCGATGCGATGGCGCGCATCGTAACGACCGTTGGCACGCTGGGCCGCTTCGAACGCATCGAGTGCGGCACGGTTGGCCAGGTCGCCGATGGCGTGGAGCGCAATCTGGAAACCGGCGGCGTCGCGTTCGATCACCATCCGCCGCAGCTCTTCCTGCGGGATACGCAGAATGCCCCGGGTCGAGCGGTCATCGGCATATGGTTCGAGCATGGCGGCCGTGCGCGAGCCGAGCGTGCCATCCGTCACCCCCTTCAGCGCGCCGGTTTTCAGCCAGCGGTCGCGCACTCCGCCCTGCCGACGCATCTCGAGCAACTGCTCGAGCGGTGCCTGAAACGGCAGCCACTCGGTGATGCGCGCCGTCAGGCGGCCCTGCTCGCGCAGCTCGCGGTAGAGCAGAAAGTCGTCCCAACTGGAATTGTCCTGCAGCGAAGTGACGCCGAGCTGCGCTGCTTCGGCCAGGGCCAGCTCGATTCCACGCCGCCGCTGTGCTGGCGTGAGCGGCGGCACCGCGCGCGCCACCAGGCCCATCGCTGTTTCCTTCAGCAGACCAGTTGGCTCGCCGGTCAACGAGTCACGCTGAATTTCGCCACCCGGGGGGTCGGGAGTCTCGCGCGTCACGCCGGCCCGTTGCAAGGCCAGCGAGTTCGCTACGGCCACGTGGCCATCCACGCGCGTCAGCAGGATTGGATGCTCACGGGATACGGCGTCGAGGTCGGCGCGGGTGGGAAACCGCGGTGGATCCCACAAGGTGTGATCCCAACCCCGGCCGGTAATCCATTCTCCCGGACGGTAGTCGCCCAGCCGCGCGCGGATTCGTTCCTGAAACGCTTCCAGCGATTCCGCGCCGCTCAAATCCACGGCCAGCTTCGCTGCGCCACCGCTGGCCAGATGGATGTGGGCGTCGTTGAAACCGGGCAGGGCAAAGCGTCCGCCCAAGTCCACCACACGGGTGTTTGGCCCGACCCATTTCTGAATCTCCGCATCGGAACCGACGGCGACGATGTACTCGCCGCGGATGGCCACGGCTTCGGCGCGAGGCTGTTGCGGATTCACGGTGTAGATGTTGCCCTGCACCAGAACCAGGTCCGCCTGGGCCTGAGCCGCCGGCTCGGCAGCAGCCGCGACACCGGCGCCCCACCAGCAGAAGCGCCCCGGGTACGTTCGGTCGGCGCCGGAGCGCACCGCCATCGCGGTTCCCAAAACCGCGACCAGCAGGAAGAGCCACATGCGGGGTCGGTGTTTCACGGAAGCACTCCTGTCATCAGAAGCAGGGTCAGCAGCACCCGCTGCAAGCCGCGCGCGCGGTCGGTGGGGTCATACCATTCCTGCAGGGAATGTGCGCCGCCACCCTGCCCGCCGCCGCCCAGCGTCACGGCCGGGATACCCAGCGCGAGCGGCACATTGGCATCGGTCGAAGAGCGCTCTAACCGCGAGCGGTTGCCGAGAAACTGGTCTGCACTGCGGACAGCGGCAAGCAAGGGAGAATCCTCCGGCAGCTCACCGCCCGGCCGCACGCCGAGCTCGCGCACTTCAATCGTCAGTCGAACTTCTTTGACCCGCGCCTGCGCCATTTCTTCGGCAACGCCAGCCTGGATCGCCTCGCGCAGCGCCCGTTCCAGCCGTTCGATTTCCGCCGGCGATTCGGAGCGGATGTCCACTTTGACGGATGCGTGTGCCGGGATCGAGTTCACCGAAGTGCCGCCGCGAATCTCTCCCACGTTGATGCTGGTGCGTGGCTGTTCCGGCACCGGCACGCGGACAAACCGGGCTACGCCCCGGGCCAGCGCATGGATCGGATTCGGCAGGCCGAAATCCGACCAGCTATGACCGCCCGGACCGCGCACAGACAGCTCCAGTCGCTTCGAGGCCAGCGCTTTGCTGATGATGTGATCGGTGGCTGCGCCATCTATGGAAATCACGGCATGCAACCGCGGCCGATACGTCTGCACCAGCTGGCGCATGCCCAGCAGGTTGCCCTCGCCCTCTTCGCCCACATTGGCGGCAAAGACAACCGAACGCCCGGTCCGCACCCCGGCTTCGTGCAGGGCCCGTGCCACTGCCACCAGCGTGGCCAGGCCGGTGCCGTTGTCGGTGATACCCGGCGCGTAGAGCCGTCCCCCCTTCTGCTGCACGCGGATTTCATGAATTTCATCGAACACCGTGTCCAGATGCGCCGTCAGCAAAACGATCTCCTCCGACTGACCCGGCCGCTCGCCGATTACGTTGCCGACGGCGTCGGTGTGCACCTGTATTCCGCAGGCAGCCAGCAACCCGGCCAGGTATCGGCCGCGCTCAGCTTCCTGGAAGGTCGGTGCCGGTATTTCCACGATGCGGATGTGCTGTTCGGTCACCCAGTCCGTGTTCTGTTCCAGCCAGTCCAGCGCGCGACGCACCGGTGGCTGCGCGGCCAGTTGTGCGGCACGTTCCGGCAGGGATTTTGTCGCCGCAGTTACCATCAGTCCGACAAGAACCAATGCTGCCAATTGCTTCACGGAGTGGCGCGCACAGGCCAGCCAACGGCGGGACTTCACCGCGCGCGAAGCAGTCAGTTTCGCTGATTGTGTGGCCGCCGTCAATCGCTTACAGCGCGTGTTGGATGCGTTTGGACAATCTCCAGGATCTCCGCTTCCGTGAGCAGCCGGGAGGACTGTTTGGCCCGCGCAAAGATCACGTCCACCAGATCGTCGCTGGCCGGGATGCCGCGCTTTTCCAACCAGTAGATGACGTTCGAGCGGCCGCTCAGCGGGCCGATTTCGATCACCTGCTCGAGCCCAAACAGGTGCGAGGGCACACCGCTGTAAACCGAGTTGGCCAGCAGCACATCGTTCTTCCGATAGGCTTTGATGATCGCGGCCGCATGAACACCGGTCGCGGTGCGAAACGCATCCCGTCCGATCACGGGATAGTTCGGGGGAATCGTCGTGCGGGTAGCGCGGGCCACTTTTTCGCAGTACTCTTTCAGGCGGGACAGGTCGCGGTCAATCAACCCCATCAGCCGCAGGTTGACGAGCATCAGTTCCATCGGAGTGTTCCCGACTCGTTCCCCGAGCGAATTCGCCGCGGCGTGAACCTGATCGGCGCCGGCAGCGATCGCCGCCAGCGAGTTGGCCACCGCCAGTCCGCGGTCGCAGTGTCCGTGCCAGTCCACCCGGATTGTCTCGCCCGACGGCCGGACGATTTCCTCGATGGCGAAGCGAACCAGGTTATACGCGCCTTGCGGGGTGGCGTGGCCCACAGTGTCGCACAGCACAATGGCGCGTGCGCCGCAGCGAATCGCGGTCGTGTAGAGTCGCTTGACCGTCTCCGGATCGGTGCGCACCGTGTCTTCGGTCACATACATCACCGGCAGGCCCAGCCGCACGGCAAACGTCACCGCCTTCTCGGTTGTGCGCTCCAGGTGATCCACCGTCCAGTCTTCCGCCAGCCGTCGGATTGGGCTGGAGCCGAGAAACGTGGCCGCCTCGATGGGAATGCCCGCTTTCTCTGCAATTTCCGCAATCGGACGGATATCCGCTTCCACGGTCCGCGCGGCACAGTTCGGGCGGATTTTCAGCCGCGCGCGGGCAATCTCACGCGCCAGCGCCAGCGTGTCCGCATAGGCCCGCGGGCCCGCCCCCGGCAGGCCGATGTTGACCGCGTCGATGCCCAGCGCTTCCATCAGATGCAGGATTTCGATCTTTTCTTCGATGGAAGGGTCGTGCACGGAAGGGTTTTGCAGGCCGTCGCGTAACGTTTCGTCGTCCAGCAGGACGCGGCGGCCGGGTGGGATCTCCGGGCCACGGACGGTGTTCCAATCGTAGATGAGTTCGTGAACGTTCATCGCCAGCTCGTCCGGCGTCGCGGCTCAGCAGCTCAGAAACGGTGCGTGTAGCTCCGCGGGCGCTCGTGCGGATCGGGACGATAGAGGGTACGACAGATTTCGCAGCGATAGAGTTCCGCACCCTTGCCGACCAGCCGCTCCACCTCCGGCGGGTAATCGTACCAGCGCTTCAGATGCCCGCAGCAGAGTTTATTTTTCGCAGGCAGATTGCCTTTCGGATCGGGCTCGTCGCAGGAACGCTGCCGCGGTTTTTTCGTCTTGATCTTGTACCGCGGCGTCTCCGCCTCGGCGCCCGCCACGGCTTCGGCCGGCTTCGGCGGCGGAGCACTTGCCGGCGTCACAGCCACGTCTGCTTCGCTCATGAGTTCTCCCCTCCAAACGCATTCGGCACTGACCTGTCCGTGCGGCGAATCATCGAACGCCCCTGACGCCGGAACGGCAACAGTGCCCGCGCCCCGCCGGCCGCGCGCCACCGCTGCCGGCGCGTCGGCGCCAGCAGAAACTCCACAAATCGATCGGCGGCCACCAGCAACGCTTGATTGTACCCGTACCACCACGGCTTCGGCCACCGCGAAAGGTAATCCACGTCCACGTATTTCGGGTGGACCAGCTCGAGCAGACCCAGCCGGCCGTGGGTGCGCCCCCAGCCGGAAGCTCCGCGGCCGCCGTGTGGTGCCTCGCAGATGCCGTAATAGGAAGCCACGTCATTGATCATCACCGCGCCCGCGCGCAGTTGCGCGGCAACCTGACGCCCGCGCCGCCGGTCGCGCGTCCAGACACTGGCGGCCAGCGCAAAGACGGAGTCGTTCGCCAGCGTTACGGCCTGTTCGACGTCCCGCACTCGGCAGATCGGGAGCACCGGGCCAAAGGTTTCTTCCTGCAGCAGACGCATGGAGTGATCCACGCGGTCCACCACCGCCGGCTCCAGAAAACACGGCCCCAGCTCCGGTCGCCGAACGCCGCCGGTCAGGATCCGCGCGCCGCGCGCGACGGCATCTTGCAGCTGCGCTTCCACCCGTTCCAGTTGTCGCTGGCGGATCAGCGGCCCGACGTCGGTTTCCGGATCCAGTCCGTGGCCCAGCCGGAGCTGCTGCGTCAGCGCGACGCAGCGCGCGATGAACCGGTCGGCGACGGCTTCTTCCACATAGACGCGCTCGACCGAAATGCACGTTTGCCCGCAGTTCATATACGCGCCCCAGACTGCCGCTCGCGCTGCGTTTTCCAGCGGCGCATCGGACAGCACCAGCATGGCGTCTTTCCCGCCCAGCTCGAGCACACAGGGAATCAACCGCTGGGCACAGGCCTGCGCGACGCGGCGTCCCGTGGCCACGCTTCCGGTGAACAGGAACTTGTCCGCACCCGCGCCCACACGTTCCGCGCCGCTCAGCTCGATCATAGCTGCGCCCAGCGCACCGCTGCCCTGCGCCACCTGGACCAGGTCGGCCGGGAACCCCGCATTGGCGAATACCTCTCCGACCAGCGCCCCACACCACGGCGTCATCTCGGAAGGTTTCAGCACGACCGCGTTGCCTGCCGCCACGGCCGGAATGATCTGGCTCATGGGAATCGAAAACGGATAATTCCACGGAGAGATCACGCCCAGCACCCCGAACGGTTCATAGTGCACCCAGCTGAGCTTCCCTTTCGCGCCCAGGCTGTGATGAGGCACCCGCTCGGGCCGCAACAGGCGCGGTGCGCGCCGGGCATAGTAGTCGGCGGCATCGAGGGCCAGGAAAACGTCCGCCAACAGGGCTTCCACGAGGGGTTTTCCGCTCTCGCGGGTGACGACTTCTGCCAGCTCCGCTCGCCGGCTGAAAATCACATCCCGCAGCCGAGCGAGCAGGTGGCAGCGTTCCCGCAAGGACACTGCGGCCCAGACCTGCTGGGCCTGATGCGCGCGGGCAAAAATTTCGGGAAGCGCAGCCGCCGGAGTCGACCGGAAGCGGGCAATAACTTCACCGGTAGCCGGATCGCAGGATTCCAGAAATTCCGGCTGTTCGGCAGGGGGTGTGGCTGGAGCAGCAGGCACGGCCATTAGTACCATTGTACCGCAGAAATTGTCGTTTCCACGAGAGGACGGTGCCCGAATAGCTTCGAGTTTTGGGTACCTCCGGCCGGAGGGCTGGCTGGATGCCGACGCACCGTGCCGCCGTTTTGCGTTCGGGACGACTTCATACCGACCCCAGCTCCCATGCAAGCAGACGAGGCGTGCAGGGGAGACAGGCGCATCTAAATGCGCCATGGCTCGGGATATTCCACCGCCACCAAGCACAACCCATGCGGCGGCAGTGTGGATCCGGATTTGGAGCGGTCGCGCAGCGCAAACAGCCGCGTGACGTCCTCCGGCGTCAGCCGCCCCTTGCCCACCTCGAGCAGCGTACCCACGATTTTCCGCACCATGTACCGCAAAAACGACTTGCCGCGGATGACGCACACCAGCTCCTCGCCCAGCCCGAAGAAACGCTGCAGCGCGCCCATCGCGGCCGCGCACTCCGGTGGTGAGCTGGCCCAAGTCGACTCCGCCGGTGGGGCAGCCGGACGCACGACCGTGCAGCTCAAAACCTCGCGGTGCGGGTTGCGGTCGCGGTCGTTTTCCTCGGAGCCCGAAGACGCGGCGAAAGAGGTGAAATCGTGCTCGCCGACAAATCGTCCTGCGGCTTCGGCCATCGCGGCTTCGTCGAGCGGGAACGGATAGTGGAGCACATAGCGATGCGCAAACGGCGGCACGACCCGGCCGCGCCAGATGCGGTAGGCATAGGTTTTCGCCACCGCCTGCCAGCGCGCATGAAAGTCCGGCCCCACTTCTTCACAGTGCACCACGCGGATCGTCGGCGGCAGCAGCGCGTTGAACGCACGCTGAAACTGCTGCGGAGTCAACGCCGACTGCGTCCGGAAATGCGCCACCTGGCCGATGGCGTGGACACCGGAATCGGTCCGGCCGGCACCGTAGACCAGTATCCGCTCCTGCGTAATTTTCCGGGCTACCTCGACGAGCGCACCCTGAATCGTGGCGACGCCAGGCTGTATCTGCCAACCCGCAAAATCCGTTCCGTCATAGGCAACGGTCATCTTGATGTTGCGCACGGCACGGAATCATACCGGAAGCGGGGCAGAGTTGCTCGTCTCAGGAACAGGCTGCGAAAGCCGCCAGTTCCGGGATCGGGTCATCCGCGCCGGCTGCCCGGCTTTTCGACCGGCAGGCCCGTGCGGCAAAGCGGACACTCGTCGGGCCGATAGCTGGGAATGGAGAGCTCGAGCAGGGCCCTGGCAGGCAGTACGCTGCGCAGCTCGGCCACAAAACCTTCGCCTCGGTCGACCAGGGCACCGGCCGCAACCACCCGCGCGCCGGCCGCTTCCACCACGCGCATGGCTTCGCGCGTCGAGCCTCCGGTTGTCCAGACGTCTTCCACCACCACCACCCGCTCGCCCGCACGCAACGCGAAGCCTCGCCGCAGCACCATCGCGCCGGTGCGGTCGCGCTCGACGAACAGCGCCCGGCAGCCCAGCGCACGGGCTACTTCGTGGCCAAGAATCACTCCACCCAGCGCAGGCGAGACGACCACTTCGGCGCCCACATCGCCCAGCGCCGCCGCCAGTGCTCTCCCCAGCCGTTCTGCGTGGTGCGGGAACTGCAGCACCAGCGCGCATTGTACATACGTTGCGCTGTGCAGGCCCGAGGAAAGCTGAAAATGGCCGTGGCGAATCGCACCGACCGATTCCAACAGCGCTTCTATCTCTGCGGCAGGTATGGACATCGCCTGATTCCGGTGCACCTTCGAGGATACGCCAGACAGCGACAGGCAGCCCGCAGCAGGCTAGCGACCGGCCTCGGCGAAGTCAAGCCAGCCGCACCACGCCGGGCGGCAGGTCGAACCCCGGTATTGCCCGCGGGGAAAAACGAACCTTCGCGCTTCTGCTGCGTCAAAGAAGATGAAACAATTCCCTGCATTGGCACGTTTCAGTAATCGAGGCGACACGCCAGGGTTGGGGTGAAGCCGGAACCTACACCATGGAGAAGACCACGATGATGGCAAGGCAGATACGCGCCGCCACGGCACTGTTCCTGGCGGCTTTGTTGACCACAGCGCCCGTTCTGGCGCAGCAAGCTCAGGCTCCGGAGCAGCGCCGTCGGGTAGACACCGGCCCGGACTACAGCCAGGGCCGCGGCCATTTCCCGAACCTGCTCGGCCCCTATACTCCGTTGCGCGTCCCGGCACCGGTGCTGACCAACTCGCCGCAGGTCGAACAGATGATCCGTGACGGCAAACTCTACCTGAGCCTGCAGGACGCGATCATGCTGGCGCTGGAAAACAACCTAGACATTCAGGTGCAGCGCT
Source organism: Terriglobia bacterium (assembly GCA_023512135.1). Classification (GTDB taxonomy): domain Bacteria; phylum Acidobacteriota; class Terriglobia; order Acidiferrales; family UBA7541; genus DSGC01. Next base: position 230,736 of record JAIMAG010000002.1, read on the forward strand.
ACATCCCCTGGATCGCCGAAACCGATGTGCTGCGCTCCCTTTCCGGTGGCGCCACCCGGGGCCTGGCCGGCACCGGCACTGCCGCCGTGCTCGGCGCGATTCCCTCGGCCAGCTTCGACCCGCAACTGACGATCGATGTGAGCTGGGACCAGCGGGAAATCCCCATCAACAACCCCTTCCTGGCCGGCACGGGCGTGATTGTGGATTCGATCACCAACCGCACCATCCGGGTGAACAGCTCGTTCTCGAAGGGTTTCCCCACGGGCACCGGTCTGGGTCTGACCTTCAACAACAACCGCCAGTCGACGACTTCGGCCGGCGCGTTTCTGAATCCTTCGGTCAGCTCGAGCTTGTTTCTCACGGTTTCGCAGCAACTGCTGAACGGCTTCGGTCTGCTGCCGAACACGCGTTTCATTCGCATTGCCCGCAATTCCAAGCGCGCCGCTGACCTGCAGTTCGCCAACCAGGTGATCGCCACCGTGACCCAGGTGCAAAACCTGTACTGGGATCTGGTCTTTGCGCGGGAAGACGTGCTCGTCAAGCAGCGCTCGGTCGAGCTGGCCGAAAAGTTGTATCAAGACAACAGACGCCAGGTGGAGATCGGCACGCTGGCCCCGATCGAAGTCGTGCGCGCCGAAGCCGAAGTGGCCCGCACCCGGCAGGATCTGATTGTCGCGCAGACCTTCCTGCTCCAGCAGCAGATGCTGCTGAAAAACGCCATCACCAAAAATCCGATGGACCCGCTGGTGCAACTCGTCGAAGTCATTCCGACCGATGCGATTACCTCTCCGCCGCAGGTCGAAGTGCTCCCGCTGCAGGACGCTGTCAAAGAAGCCTGGGAGAAGCGTCCGGACGTGCGCCAGGCGGAAATTGATCTGGAGAATCGAGGCATCAACGTCAAAGCCACCCGCAACGCGCTGCTGCCCACTCTGAGCGTGTTTGCGCAGTGGGGGGCACAGGGCCTGGCGGGTAATTCGCTAGTCAGCGGCACGCCCTTTGTTGTTCCGGGCACGCAGGTCGTGGACAGCAGCGGCAACCCGGTGCCCAATCTGTTTGTCCCGCGCACGATTACACCGGTGGCTGGAGTCAACACCGAAGGCTTACCCACGGCGCTCGAGGAAGTCATCAACAATCGATTCCCCACCTATTCGGCAGGGTTCACGCTGAACGTGCCGATCCGCAACCGCTCCGCGCAAGCCGACGCCGCTCGTGCCCTGCTCGAGCAGCGCCAGGCGGAAACGCGACTGCGGCAGCTGCAGAACAACGTCGTCGTGGAAGTCCGCAACGCGCAGATTGCCCTGGAGCAGTCGCGGGCCCGCGTCGAAGCGGCGCAAAAGGCGCGCGAGCTGGCCGAACGCACCCTGGACGCCGAACAGAAAAAATATCAGCTCGGTGCCTCCACCATTTTCTTCGTCATTCAGGCTCAACGCGACCTGGCGCAGGCGCAGGCGCAGGAAATCCGCGCCATGGCCGACCTGCTGAAAGCTCGAGTCGAATTTGACCGCGCCCTGGGCCGCACGCTCGAGGTGCACAACATTGAAATCGCCGATGCGCTCGACGGACAGATCGAACGCGTGCCCAACATTCCGGGTCGGATCGAAGCCGCTTTGCTGCCCGCCGGAGCAAAATACTGATGTTCATTGGCGCGTAGCACAACAAACCAGGGGCGGGCTTCCCCGCCCCGTTTTTTTTGTGCGTTGGGAATTCATCCGCATCCGCCAGATGACATTGCTGGCGCTCTCGCTTATGATTGCTCGTATGGCAACTCTCCCGACACTTCGGCCGGAGTCACGCCCATGAACCAGCAGGAGAAAACCCCAGTCGCCATCGAAGAGCACGGCAAGCGCCGGCCTTCTCAACGCGAAAAAGAATGGGAGGAGAAAACGCTCGCCCCGGCCATCGAACGTGCTCCGGAACGGCTGAAGGAGTTCACCACCATCAGCGGCCATCCCGTCCGGCGACTGTACACTCCGGCAGACCTGGCCGACTGGGACCCGGAGCGCGACCTGGGCTATCCCGGCCAGCCGCCGTACACCCGCGGCATCCACGCGACGATGTATCGCGGCCGGCTCTGGACCATGCGGCAATTCGCCGGCTTCGGTACCGCCGCCGACACGAATCGGCGCTTCCACTACCTTCTCAAACAGGGCCAGACCGGCCTCTCTGTGGCTTTCGACCTGCCCACCCTGATGGGCTACGACTCCGACCACCCGCTTGCGGAAGGCGAGGTCGGCAAATGCGGGGTAGCCGTCAGTTCGTTGGCGGACATGGAAGTCCTTTTCGAGGGCATTCCGCTCGGCGACGTCACCACCTCGATGACCATCAACTCACCGGCCGCAGTCCTCTGGGCCATGTACCTGGCCGTAGCAGAAAAGCAGGGTGTGGACTGGAAACGGCTCGGGGGCACCATCCAGAACGACATCCTGAAGGAATACATCGCCCAGAAGGAGTACATCTATCCGCCCGAGCCCTCGATGCGGCTAGTGATCGATACATTCGAATTCGGCATCAAGCACACGCCGAAATGGAATGTGATTTCCATCTCCGGCTATCACATTCGCGAAGCGGGCTCGACCGCAATCCAGGAGCTGGCCTTCACTCTGCGCGACGGCATCGAATACGTCGAGTGGGGCATTCGCCGCGGGCTCGATGTGGACGAATTCGCTCCGCGGCTTTCATTCTTTTTCAACGCCCACAACGACTTCTTCGAAGAAATCGCCAAGTACCGCGCGGCCCGGCGCATCTGGTACAAGACGATGCGCGAGCGTTTCGGCGCCAGAAACGAGCGCTCCTGGATGCTGCGCTTTCACACGCAGACGGCGGGCTGCTCGCTCACCGCGCAGCAGCCCTACAACAACGTGGTGCGGACAGCGATTCAGGCTCTCGCGGCTGTGCTCGGCGGGACCCAGTCCCTGCACACGAATTCGCTCGATGAGGCCTGGGCGCTGCCCACCGAGTTCGCCGCCACACTCGCGCTGCGCACGCAGCAGATCATCGCCTACGAAAGCGGAGTGGCGAACACCGTGGATCCGCTGGGCGGCAGCTACTTCGTCGAAGCCCTCACCAACGAGGTCGAACGCGGCGCCTGGGACTACATCGAGAAAATCGATGCCCTGGGAGGCATGATCGCCGCCATCGAACGCGGCTACCCAATGCGGGAAATTGCCGAGGCCAGCTATCGCTATCAGATGGCCGTGGACAAAAAAGAAAAAATCATCGTCGGCGTCAACGAATACGTCGGCGAGCACGAGCCGATCGAAATTCTGCAGATCGACGAGAGTGTGGCGCGCTCCCAGGCCGAGCGGCTGGCCCAACTGCGCCGAGAACGTTCCCAGGACGAGGTGCAGCGCCGCCTCGCTGCGCTCCGCAAGGCCGCGGCGGGCACGGAAAATTTGATGCCGTACATCTACGACGCCGTCAAAGCCTACGCCACTCTGGGCGAAATCTGTGACGCGATGCGCGACGTCTTCGGCACCTACGAGGAATCCGCGATCACGTAACACAGTCCAGCCACACCTCGCCGGGCGCACCGAATCACGCGAAGGATTTTCCGGCCTCGACCCCGGCGGTTCCGGGGAAACCGTATCCGAGAGGAGAAGGCATGCGTTCTCTGGTTTGGTTTGGGCTCACACTGTTTCTGGCTGTCTCGCCAGCATACTCCCCCGCTTTTGCGCAAGTTTCGGTGACGACGAGCGGCTTTGTCACTACCCCGGACGGCACCAACCTCCACTATCTCGCCGCAGCACCATCCGAGAGCTCCGCGGCCGGCCCGAGCCTGCTGTTCATCCCCGGCTGGACCATGCCTGCGTGGATCTGGGAGCACCAAATCGCCCAATTTTCGAAGTCTCACCGCGTCGTGGCCATCGACCCCCGCGGACAGGGAAAATCCGACAAGCCCAACGATGGATACGATCCCGCCACGCGAGCGCGCGACATCCGCGCGGTCGTGGAAACACTGCAGCTGGCTCCGGTGGTGCTCGTGGGCTGGTCGATGGGCGTGCAGGAAGTGGCGGCCTACATTGATCAGTTCGGCACTGAAGGCGTGGCCGCTGTGGTTCTGGTGGATGGGATCGCCGGTGGACCATACGACCCGGAAGTTTCTCCCCGGATGCTGCAGTGGGTGGCGTCGTTCGGCCGCAACCGGCGTGGTGCGACCGAAGCGTTCGTCCGCGGCATGTATCGCCGGCCACAAAGCGAGGCCTACCTGCAACGCGTCACGGAAGCGGCGTTCGCTACCCCGACTGATTCCGCACTGATGCTGTTTGTGAGCGCATTTACCAGCGACCTGCGGCCGGCGCTCGCCAAGTTCGACAGGCCAACCTTGATTGTGGTCGCCTGGGCCGAAGGGAATCCGTTCAACGCACTCTACGAGGAGCTGCACCAGAAAATTTCTGGCTCGCGCTTCGAAAAACTTCAGGGGGTCGGCCATGCGCTGTTCGTGGACGACGCAGAGCGATTCAATTCCCTGCTGACCGACTTCCTTGTTGCTGCAGGTGCTTCCCGCCAGCCAGCTGTTTTCAGGCCAGCGCCGCTCCCGTAGAAGTTGCTCATCTCTACACGCGGCTACAATCTAGCGTACTGTTACAGCGCCGAGCGGGTGATTCGCTGGCTGTTCAAACAAGCATTGCGGGGCTTGCAGGGTGTAACCGGCAGCTGCGATTGAAACACCATGGCGGGCGCTCCGAAACCGACCGCAGGATTCCCGGTCACAGAGTTGTGCACACTCTCCTGGCCCTACCCTACCGGGACAAATTCGAGTATGCTTTTGCCCGATGGTCGAGCGAAAGATTCGAGTCCTGGTGGCCAAGCCCGGCCTGGACGGACATGACCGCGGCGCCAAAGTGATTGCGCGCGCCCTGCGCGACGCCGGCATGGAAGTCATCTACACCGGTCTGCGCCAGACGCCGGAGATGATTGCCTCGGCCGCCGAGCAGGAAGACGTCGACGTCATCGGCCTCTCCATTCTCTCCGGTGCCCACATGACGATCTGCCGTCGGCTGATGGACCTGCTGCGGGAGAAAGGCATGACCGACGTGCTCGTCCTGCTGGGCGGTACCATCCCTGAAGCCGACTTCCCCGCTCTCCGCGCCATGGGCATTGCCGAAATTTTCCTTCCTGGCACTTCCACCCAGCAGATTGTCGAGTACATTCGCCAGAACGTCCGCCGCGGCCAGCCGGCGCAAACCTGACCGTGTTCGCTACGCTCGCATCGGTGCGCACCGAGCTGCGGGAAGGTGTCCTGCTGGTTCAGCTCAACGACCCGAGCGATCTGCCCGGCCGGACCCGTCGGGGCCTGCCGCGCCTGAGTCGCACCGTGCTGGCTGCGCTGCACGAGCTTCTGGTGCACGCCCGGGCACAGCCCTGGCTCCGCGGCATCGTGCTGACCGGTACCGACCGGGCGTTTGCCGTCGGCGCCGATCTGGCGGAAGTCAGTCGCCTGACACCGCTGGAGGCCCTTCGCTATGCTGCCCTCGGGCAGGCGCTGATGCAGGCTCTCGAACGCTCCCCCTGCACGGTCGTGGCCGCGGTGCGTGGCTGGTGTCTGGGCGGCGGCTTCGACCTGGCACTGGCCTGCCACCTGCGCGTGGCCAGTTCTGACGCACGCTTCGGCCACCCCGGCGCGGGCCTTGGCCTGATGACCGGATGGGGAGGAACGGCGCGGCTGCCGCGCATCGTTGGCCGGGCTCGCGCAAGGGAGCTGTTCGCCACGGGGCGGACGTTATCGGCCGCCGAGGCGCATGCCTGGGGGCTGGTTGCACACATCGTCAAACCGGACCAACTGTTTCCGCTGGCTTTTCAACTTGCCCGCACCAACCCGTCCGGCCCCGGCCGAATTTTTCCCTCAGCATGAATTTACTGGACACCGCTGTCCGGCTGTGCTAGGCTTGCCTTGCGTTTGTTGCTCTTGTAGGACCTTTCGTACCGACAGCGAAGGCCGCAAGTGCCAAACTTGCGGCTTTTTTGTTGCGGCTGGAGGCGTTCGCAAAGCATCAAATAGCTTTACAAAACGAGGAAACAGCAGTGAGAGAACAAGGAATCGTGAAGTGGTTCAACGCCAGCAAGGGCTACGGCTTTATCCGCCGGGAGTCCGGTGAAGACGTCTTCGTGCATTTCTCTGCCATCCAGGGCGACGGCTACCGCTCGCTCAACGAAGGACAGGCAGTAGAATTCGAAGTCGTCCGCGGCCCCAAGGGGTTGCAGGCGTCGAACGTCACCAGCCTGTAAGGTCTCCGGGCGGGTCTGCTGACGGCAGGCCCGCCCCTTTTATTGTCCGCAGGAAACGAACGGTCGCAAAGCTGGCCAGCGGACTGTGCGGTGCCTGCCAAAACCAGCCTGACCCATTCCGGTCGGATTCCCTATATACTGTTTCGCTTGCGACGTCGCCGCCGCAGAGTTCTGGCGCGGCCATACCGCGCCGACCGCGCGAGGTGAAAACTTGGCGAGTGAAATTATCTCCACGCAGATCGATCCCCGCTCCAAAGAATTCCAGGCGCGCAGTCGCGTTCTGGTGGACTTGCTCACAGAAATCAAAAATCAGGAAGAGCAGATTGCCCAGGGGGGCGGGCCGAAGGCCATCGAAGCCCAGCACAGCAAGGGCCGGCTTACGGCGCGTGAGCGCATCGCGCGCCTGCTGGACCCCGACACATCGTTCTTCGAGCTGGGTCGGTTCGCCGCCTGGGAGATGTACCAGGAATGGGGCGGGGCGCCTGCCGCGGGCACGATCACGGGCCTGGGGCGCGTCGCGGGTCGGCTCTGCATGTTGATTGTCAACGACGCCACCGTCAAAGCCGGCGCCTTCTTCCCCATGACCGCCAAAAAGGTCATCCGCGCACAGAACATTGCCATCGCCAATCGCATCCCGACCATCTATCTGGTGGATTCCGCCGGCGTGTTTCTGCCGTTGCAGGAAGACGTTTTCCCCGATACCGACGATTTCGGCCGCGTTTTCCGGAACAATGCGGTGATGAGCGCGATGCGCATCCCGCAGATTGCCGCCATCATGGGCATGTGCGTGGCCGGCGGCGCCTACCTGCCGGTGATGTGCGACACGGTGCTGATGACGGAGGGTTCCGGCCTGTTTCTGGCAGGCCCGGCACTGGTGCAGGCCGCCATCGGGCAGAAGGTCAGCGCCGAGGAGCTCGGCGGCGCTCGCGTCCATGCGCAGATCAGCGGCACGATCGACTTCCGCGAGCCCGACGATGAATCCTGCCTGCGCCGGATTCGTTCGCTGGTCAGCCAGCTCGGCGCGCCCCCCGAGCCGCGCTTCAACCGCATCGCGCCGGAGCCGCCGGCCTATCCACCGGAGGAAATCTACGGCATTTTCTCCTCCGACCCGGCGAAAACCTACGACATGCGCGAAATCATCGCCCGCATCGTGGACGGCAGCCGCTGGGAAGAGTACCGCGCCGAGTACGGCCAGACCGTGCTCTGCGGGTACGCGCGCATCGGCGGCTGGTCGGTCGGCATCGTGGCCAACCAGAAAAAGCACGTCCAGACGGTCGCGCCGGGCACCGGCGAGCGCCGGCTCGAGTTCGGCGGAGTGATCTACACCGAATCGGCCGAAAAAGCCGCCCGCTTCATCATGGACTGCAATCAGCAGTTGATTCCGCTCATCTTCCTGCACGACGTGAACGGTTTCATGGTTGGCAAGGAAGCCGAGTGGAGCGGCATCATTCGCGCCGGCGCCAAAATGGTCAACGCAGTCTCGAACAGCGTGGTGCCGAAGATCAGCGTCATCTGCGGAGGCAGCTTCGGCGCCGGACATTACGCCATGTGCGGGAAAGCCTACGACCCGCGGTTCATCTTCGCCTGGCCCACGGCCCGCTACGCCGTCATGGGCGGCGACCAGGCTGCGGGTACGCTGGTGGATATCAAGTTGAAGCAGCTCGAACGGGAAGGCCGAAAGCTGAGCGAGCAGGAGAAGCGCGAACTGTTCGAATCGGTCCGCGCGACCTATGAACACCAGACCGATCCGCGCTACGCCGCAGCCCGGCTCTGGGTGGACGCTTTGATCGATCCGGCCCAGACGCGCGAAGCCTTGATCTGGGCACTCGAAGCCGCCGCGTTGAATCCTGAAGTCCCCGAGTTCAAAACCGGCGTGCTCCAGACCTGAAGCCAGAACCATCCAGACCGTTTCCGGCTGTGCTATGCTGGAGGTCGATGGCCGTCAAACTCATCGAATGCCCGCGCGACGCCTGGCAGGGTCTGGATCGCATCATCCCGACCGAGGAAAAAGCCAACTATTTGCGCACCCTGCTTGAAGCCGGTTTCCGGCACATCGATGCGGTCAGCTTCGTCTCCCCGAAGCACGTTCCGCAGATGGCCGACAGCGAGCAGGTGCTGCAGCGGCTGGCCGATGCCGGTCTGCTCGAACGCTACCGGCCTGAAATCATCGGCATCGTGGTCAACGAAAAGGGCCTGGAGCGAGCCCTGGCCGCACCCGGAGTCACCACGCTCGGCTATCCCTATTCCATCTCCGCTTACTTCCGTCGTGCCAATGCGAATATGTCGCGCTCAGAATCGCGGGCCTTGGTCGAAACCCTGCATCGCGAGACCCGTGCGGCCGGCCGCGGCCTGGTTGTGTACATCTCGATGGCCTTCGGGAATCCGTACGATGAGCCGTGGGGGCCGGAGCTGGTCATCGAAACGTTCGAGTGGTTGAAATCAGTGGGCATACGCACCGTGTCCCTGGCGGACACGGTGGGACTGGCCACCCCGCGCGACGTCCGCGACCTGTTCCTGGCCACAGCGCGCGACGCCGAAGGGCTCGAGGTCGGCGTGCATCTGCACAGCCGTCCCGAAGGAGCGGTCGAAAAAGTACTGGCGGCGTATGATGCCGGTTGCCGTCGGTTCGACTGCGCCCTGACCGGCCTGGGCGGCTGCCCGTTTGCAGGAGACGAACTGGTCGGCAACATTCCCACCGAATCCGTTGTGGCAGCCCTCACCCAGCGCAGCGTGGACGTCGGACTCGCACCGGAAGCGCTGGAACGCGCCCTCGCCGCCACGCGCGAGCTCCGCCGCAAGTACGCTCACGCCCTGGTGCACTAGCCGCTCCGCGGCTGTAGCGGTGGCCGACGCTTGCGTCCCATCCGCAGTGCCTCTATTCTTGCGCCATGCCGTACGCAACGCTGAAGCTGGAATTCGATGGCTCCCTTGCCACCCTCACGCTGCATCGCCCGGAAAAACGCAACGCCATCTCTGCGGAAATGCTCGAGGAGCTGCCCGCAGCACTGGCCGAGCTCGAAGCCAGCGCCGCCCGCGTGCTGATCCTGACCGGCGCCGGCAAAGCCTTCTGTGCGGGGATGGATTTGGAGATGCTCCGGGCCATAGCCACGCAACCGCCCGAAGCGCACCGGGCGGACTCGCAACGCATGGCGCGGCTGTTCCAAGCACTCTACGACTTCCCGCGACCCACGATTGCGGCCGTGAACGGCCCGGCCGTCGCCGGCGGTTGCGGCCTGGCGACCCTGTGCGACTTTGTGCTGGCAGTTCCCGAGGCCCAGTTCGGCTACACCGAAGTGCGCATCGGCTTTCTGCCGGCGATTGTTTCTGTGTTCCTGCGCCGACAGGTGGGCGAGCGGGTGGCGCGCGACCTGCTGCTCACCGGCCGCCTGCTGGATGCCGCCGAGGCACTGCGGCTCGGCCTCGTGAATGAGGTCGTGCCCGCCGAACAACTGATGCATCGCGCGCGGGAGCTGGCCGGCACGCTGCTGGCCAACAGTCCCACCAGTCTGGAGCGCACAAAAGCGCTGCTGCGCGCGCTGGTCCGCGAATCGCTGGAACGCGAGCTGGCCCTCGCCATCCACGAAAACGCCGCCATCCGCGCTACGCCGGATTTCCGCGAAGGCATCGCGGCGTTTCTCGAAAAGCGCAAGCCGGTCTGGCGCGGCCCGGCCTGACCAGCCCGCCAGTTGCTTCGCGTCACCCGCTTTGCTGGCGGCCGTGTTTCCGTTACACTGACGCGACGATGACGGAAGCGAGCACCACCCTGCGCGTGCGCTATGCCGAAACGGATCGGATGGGTGTCGCGTATTACGGCAACTACTTCACCTGGTTCGAGGTGGGCCGCGTCGAGCTGCTCCGCCAGATGGGCTTTCGCTACCGCGACATGGAAGAGCAGGACAACAGTTACATCGTCGTGGCGGAAGCCCGCTGCCAGTACCGGCGGCCGGCGCGTTTCGACGATCGGCTGCGGATCGTCACGCGCGTCGTCGAATCCCGCAGCCGCTCGATCCGCTTCGCCTACGAAATCTACAACGAAGAAACCGGTGAGCTGCTCGCTACCGGTGAAACGACCCATGTCGTCTGCGACGCGAACGGCCGGCCGCGCGCGCTGCCGGAAAAATATCGCAAATATTTCCCGCTGACGAATGCCCCGGCCTCCGATACCCGCCCATGACCACGACCGTATCACTGACCGGTAACGACCTGACGCTGGAGCAACTCGAACAGGTCGTTTGGAGCCACGCACGCGTTGTGCTAGCTCCAGAAGCCCGCCAGCGCATGGAGGCTTCGCGCGCGGTCGTCGAGCACATGCTGGCGTCTGGCAACGCAGCGATCTACGGCATCAATACCGGCTTCGGCGAACTCGCCACAGTACGGATCTCGGCCGATCAGGTCCGGCAGTTGCAACTGAATCTGGTTCGCAGCCATGCCTGCGGTGTCGGCCCGCCGCTCAGCGAGGCTGAAGTGCGCGCCATGATGCTGCTCCGCGCCAACACGCTGGCGAAGGGCTACAGTGGAGTGCGTCCGGTGGTGGTCGAAACGCTCTGTGCGATGCTGAATGCCGGCGTCCATCCGGTGGTCCCGGCGCAGGGCAGCGTGGGCGCCTCGGGTGACCTGGCGCCGCTGGCCCATCTGGCCCTGGTGGTCATCGGCGAAGGCGAGGCCTTTTTCGGCATGGGCCGTATGCCCGGCGGCGAGGCCCTGCGCCGCGCCCGTATCGCACCCCTGGTCCTGGAGGCCAAAGAAGGGCTGGCCCTGCTGAACGGCACCCAGGCGATGCTGGCGCTGCTGGCTCTGGCGTTGCGGGAAGCGGAAATCCTGGCAGACACCGCCGATGTCGCCACCGCACTTTCGCTCGATGCCTTGCGCGGCAGTCCCGCTGCATTCGACGAACGCATTGCCGCTGTACGTCCCCATGCGGGGCACGCCGTCACGGCGCGCAACGTGACCCGCTTGAATCGGGGCAGTACGATTCGCGAATCGCACCGCTCACCCGAACGCGACCCCCGTGTGCAGGATGCCTACAGCCTGCGCTGCGCTCCACAGGTGCACGGCGCCGTTCGCGACACCCTGAGCGCAGTGCGTCGCACCCTGCTGGTGGAGCTGAATGCGGCCACCGACAACCCGCTCGTCTTCGCCGACTCCGGGGAAATCCTCAGCGGCGGCAATTTTCACGGGCAGGCGCTGGCCATGGCTGCCGACCAGCTTGCTGTTGCCCTGGCGGTGCTGGCCGGCATCAGCGAACGCCGCATCGAACACATGACCAACCCCGCCACCAGTCTGCTGCCCGCGTTTCTGACCACCCGACCCGGTCTGAATTCCGGGTTCATGATGCCGCAGATTGTTGCCGCGGCGCTCGCTGCGGAAACGAAAGCCTTGGCGACACCGCATTCGGTGGATTCCATCCCCACATCGGGCAATCAGGAAGATTACGTCTCGATGGGCATGGGTGCGGCGCGGCGGCTGCGCCCGATGCTGGAAAACGTAGCCAATGTGCTGGCCATCGAACTGCTCTGCGCCTGCCAGGGTATAGACCTGCTGGCGCCGCTCACCACGGGCGAGCAGGCCGCCCGAGCACACCGCCTAGTGCGTTCCGTCTCGACCCCGCTCGATGAAGACCGTTCGCTTGCCGCCGACGTTGCCGCCGTTGCCCGTCTTATTCGGGAAGGTCAGTTTGCCGTGCTGGTACGCTGAGAAGAACCACGCAGACACCCAGCCCGCCCCACGAGCTGCTGCGGAATGATGCGAAGCTGAATTGCGTCGGCCTCAGGGTTCGCGCGCCCAGCCGGCCGGCAGACCTTTACGGCGCAGTTCGTCTTCCAGCGCGGCCAGTTGCTGCTGGAGCTGTGCGATTTCGGCTTCCTTCTGACGAATTTTTTCGGCGTGGGCGTTGATTTTGGAGCGATCGAATTCCTGCCGCAGGGTCTCCTGCGGGTCAGAGGAGTACTGCGTGAGCATCAGATTGAGCTCGCGCTGCAGGATGTCGCGTTCCTGCTGCGCCAGCCGGAGCTTCTCGCGAGCCTCGGCGAAGCGTTTGCGCCAGGCAGCTTCACTATCGGGGTCCTCGTTTTGTCCCGGGGCTGCCGCCGCGGCCGTGCCCGCCGCTGTCGCTGCGGTGCCGGTGCTCGCTCCGCCGACCACCGACACGGCACCAGCCGCCGGCAGATTGTCATTGGTGAAGACCTGGCGGGCTTTCGGTGCGTCTTTCTTCTGCTCTCGCGCGCGCCGGGCCGCTTCCGCCACCGAAGGTTTCTGCGGACTGGTCTGTGCCGGCGGGGCAGATTCGGCCGGCTTCGCGGTCGGCGACTGCTGGGCAAAACCAGGTGCGGTGAGCACCAGGCTGAGGGCGAGCAGAATCCCGTGGCGCATGGCCGAGGTCTCCTTTTAGCTTAGATGCGCGCCGCAACCGATGCAATGGCTTCCGCAGCCGGAGTGCGCCGCAAGGGTAACGTCAGAAGGAACTCGGCGCCACCTTCGGCACGGTTTCGGGCTTCGACCGTGCCGCCGTGCTGCAGGACAATCTTTTGCACCACCGCCAACCCCAAGCCGGTGCCCTGCGATTTGGTCGTGTAAAACGGCAGGAAGATTTTCGGCAGTTCTTCGGAGGCAATTCCCGGGCCGTTGTCCAGCACCGCAACCACCTGCACGGGTTGGCCCCCCTGCTCCAGATACTTGCCGCGAATCCACACCCGACCGTCCGGCTGTCCGGCTACGGCTTCGGCACCGTTCCGCACCAGGTTCAGCAGGGCCTGGCGCAGCAGCCCCTCATCACCGGCCACTTCTCCGAATTCACCTTCTGCGGCAATTGTCACGCCGGGCATCGCTTCGCGCACTTCGCTCACCACGCGCGCCACCAGCGGAGCCAGATCCACTTCACCGGGTTCGATCTCCAACGGCCGTGCAAACCGCAGGAATTCCATCACGACGTGGGACAGCGCGCGCGTTTCCTGCATGATCCGGTTCGCAGCTTCGCGGATTTCTTCCGGGTCGGTTTCGTTGCGAATCATCTGGGCGTAGCCCTGGATGGTGGCCAGAGCGTTTTTGAACTCGTGTGCAATGCCGGCACTCATCTCTCCCAGCGCAGCCAAGCTCTCCTTCAAGCGCATCTGTCTTTGCAGCGCGGCCAGCTCGGTCAGGTCGCTCAACAGAATCAGCGCGCCGGAGGTTCTCCGAGCCGTTGGAGATGGCGCCGGTACAGCCACAGGCAACTGCGGCGGCAGAATCGGCGAGATGGTTACACCCAGACGCCGCACGAGGCCCGCCGGTGTGGCATGATCGACCTCTTCACGACGAAACGTCTGCCCTTCGTGCAGGCAGGCCGCGACCAGTCGCGTCAGCGCCGATTGTTCGCCGAAGACTTCGCTGTAGCGCCGGAAGCTGAGTGCTCGCACTCCCAGTGCTGCCTCGGCGGCCGGATTCGCTGAAGTGATCAGTCCTGCCGAGTTGACGATCAGCATGCCGGTGGGCATGTTGCGGGTGACCGCTTCACTGAGCCGCTCGGTCTGCTGCAAACGTTCCCGTTCGAGCCGGTGCAATCGCTCCAGTTCTCTTTCCTGTTCGCGGAGCCTTTGAATCACACCCTGCATCGAAGCGGCCACAAACGCAGCCGGATTTTCGCTGCTGGGCGTGGACCGTTCCGGCTCGTCGATCCGGCGCCGCGATCCGGCCAGATACCGGCGCAGTGCGGCGCTGAACAGGAACACGAGCACCAGAACGACGGGCACAAACGCCAGTCCCGTCGAAAGCCACAGCGGCCATTGTTCCGGTGAAACCATGCGAATCCCTCAGAAGCCAGCCACGCGCTGATACCAGGCAATCACCGGCGTGCCGAAAAACACGGTGACCAGCGCCGCGCCCGCCAGAAATGAACCGAAGGGAAGCTCATAATCGCTGCCCTTGCGCCACGCGAGAATGTACAGCAGGCCCAGCACGCTCCCGCCCAGCGACCCGAGCAGAATAGCCAGCAGCGTGCGCTTCACTCCCAGAAACGCACCGACCATCAGCATCATTTTGACGTCGCCCAGTCCCATCCCTTCGCGTCCCCGCAGCCGGAAATAGCCCTCTCCGACCAGCCACAGCAACCCTCCGCCAAGCGCTGCGCCTGCCAGCGCATCCACGAACGCCAGTACCGGGTCCGGCGGAGGCATGGCGAACAATTTCCGGGAAAGCCACAGCGCGGTGCCATCGTCAGGCCCGCTGAAGAAACTGAACCCGAACCCGAGGGCCAGGCCCGTGTAGTTCACCGCATCCGGCAGAATGCGTTCACGCAGGTCGGAAAAAAACAGCACTACGAGCAGCGCCGCAAAAACCATCCACTTGGCGCCGGCGACCGTGGCACCAAACGCTCCATAGCAGGCCACAAACAGCAGACCCGTCAGCAACTCCACGACCGGATAGAGCGGCGAGATGGCCGCGCGGCAGTGCCGGCAGCGTCCGCCGAGCAGCAGAAAGCTGACCACGGGAAGGTTGTCCCAGGCGCGAATCTGTACCCCGCAAGCCGGGCAGCGCGAACGCGGCCGCACCACCGACTCGCCGCGCGGCAGGCGGTAGATGCAAACATTCAGGAAACTGCCGATCACCAGTCCCAGCACAAACACAAAAATTTCGCCCACGCTGAAAAATCTGACACAACGACGCCACCGCTACAAGCCAAGCGCCGGCGTCGGTGCCCGATGCAGCAAGGCAACCCGTCTCTGCCCACTCCGAAGGCCTTCCTTTGCCGTTCGGGGTGTGTCTGGCCCACCTCACTGCACCAGGCTACCGTTCAGGTTGTGTTGCCGCTACACTCTTGCCGCGGATGCGCTTGCTGGAACGCAAAATTCGCCGCTACGAACACTCCCGCTGGGCGCGCGACAACAACCGGCGCGTGCTTCCTTTTGCCTGGGGCCTGGAGCACATCGGCGGCCGCGCCGAAGAACCCGACCCGCGCGCCTGGCTCGCTGCCTGGGCGGAACGCACCGTGGCGGAAAGCGACCAGTGGTATGCCACCGAGGCCGCCCCGGACTACCACCTGGAGGGTGAATGGCTCACGTTTACCAGTGCCGTCGCATCCCCCTGGCCGGAGAACAACCGCGTGTACGCCCGCTTCTTCCCGGCGCGCAAAACCGGCCCAGCCGTGCTCGTGCTGCCGCACTGGAATGCCAAGCCCGAGGCCTATCTGGCCGTGTGCCGCTGGTTGAACGCGCTGGGCATCACCGCGCTGCGGCTGAGCCTGCCCTATCACGATGCACGTGCTGTCCCGGGCCACGACCGCGCCGATCATCTGGTCGGCCCCAATCTGGGATTGACTCTGCAGGCGAATCGCCAAGCCGTGCTCGACGCCCGCCGCTGTCTCCGCTGGCTGGAGCAGATGGGCTACCACCAGCTCGGCCTGCTGGGCACTTCGATCGGCAGCTCCATCGGTTTCATCACCATGGCCCATGACCCGGCCGTGCGCGCCGGCGCGTTCCTGCACGTCTCGACCTACTTCGGCGACGTGGTGCGGACCGGCCTGACCACAGCCCACGTGTGGGAAAGCCTGCGCACCCGCGTCACCGCCGAAGAGCTGCGTCGGTTCTGGTCGCCGATCAGTCCTTTCCCCTACCTCGGCCGGGTTCGCTATCGACGTCCCCGGATTCTGGTGATCAGTGGTCGCTACGATGCCACATTTTTGCCGGAGTTCTCTGCCGAACTGCTGATGGCCATGCGCCACCACGGAATCGAATTTGAAGCTTTTCTGATGCCGGTCGGCCACTACACGCTGGAACTCCCGCCGTTCAGCTATGCCGCCGGCTTGCGTTTCGGTACCTTCCTGTTTCGCTATCTGGCCTGAACGGTTCTCTGGCGGCCTGCCGGATCGTTGCTGCGTTAGCAACAGCACCGACGGCTGCGTCCCCGTCTCTGCAGCCGTCGTGTTAAAAAGGCAGGTATGAGCACCACCATCGCACCAACCGAATCATCCACGCGCAGCGGTGTACGGCCGAAACTTACCCTGGAACCCGTCCTGATTGTGGAAGACAAAGCCGAGCTGCGGGCCATGCTCCAGAAGGCGCTCGAGCGCGCCGGCTACAGCGTAGAAAGTGCGGCCGATGGAAGCGAAGGCATCGAAAAGGTGCGTTCGCGGCGTTACCTAGTCGTGCTCACGGACCTGAAACTGCCTGGGGCCAGCGGCATCGAGGTTCTCCGCGCGGTTCACCAGGCCGACCCCACCGTGCCCGTTGTGATCATGACTGCCTACGGCTCGATCGAAGAAGCCGTCACCGCCATGAAGGAAGGTGCGTTCGATTTCATCCAGAAGCCGATCGATCTCGATCACCTCAAACTGCTCATCGAACGGGCCGCGCGCCAGCAGGAACTGCTGCGGGAAAACATCCTGCTCCGCGAGGAGTATTCTGCGCGCTACGGTTTTCCGCGGATTGTCGGCGAGCATCCGCTCATGCAGGAGCTCTCCGGGCAGGTGCAGCGACTGGCAGCCACCGATACCACCGTGCTCCTGCTGGGGGAAAGCGGTACGGGCAAGGAGCTGTTCGCCCGGGCCATTCATCATCTGAGCGCCCGGCGTGAACACCCGTTCGTAGCTCTGAACTGCGCGGCGATCCCCGAAGGCCTGGTGGAAACGGAGCTGTTCGGCCACGAGCGCGGCGCGTTCACCGGCGCCGGGGCGCGGAAGATCGGCAAGCTGGAGATGGCCCACCGGGGCACAATCTTCCTCGACGAAATTGCCGAGCTGCCCCTCGGCATGCAGGCCAAACTGCTCCGCGTGCTCGAAGAGCGGCGCTTCGAGCGCGTCGGGGGTACCGTGCCGATCGAAATCAACGTGCGCATCTTGGCGGCCACGAACAAAGATCTTCAAGCCGCCGTGGCCGCCAAGCAGTTCCGCGAAGACCTCTACTTCCGCATCGCTGCCGTGCCGCTGCTGGTGCCGCCGTTGCGCGAACGCGGCGACGATGTGCTGCTGCTCGCCGAACATTTCCTCGAAAAATTCCGGCGCGAGTTCCGCAAGCCGCGCCTGAAACTCAGCGCGGCGGCCCGGGAGCGCCTGCTCGGCTATCCCTGGCCCGGCAACGTCCGCGAGCTACAGAACACCATCGAACGAGCAGCCATTCTCGCCCTCGGAGATGAAATCTCGCCGGAGGACCTCCAGCTTCCCGCGCCACGGCCCTCCCCGACGGAACTGCCCGCCGGCATGCTGCCCGCTGAATTCAACTGGGAAGGCTCACTGGAGGAAGTCACCGGCCGGGCGGTCGCACACCTGGAACGGTACCTGATCGAACGCACCCTGCGCGAGTGTCGGTGGAACAAAACCCGCGCCGCTGAAAAACTCGGAGTCTCCTACAAAACGCTGCTCGCCAAAATCCGCGCCCACGGCCTGGAAAGCTGAACCACCGCTTCAACCGCCTGCACGGTCCGCTTTGCGTGCCGTGTAAAACGCCACCAGGCCGGCGGTCCACCGCTCCACCTGCACGTCAGCAAATCCGCTTTCAGCCAACAACTGTGTGACTGCTTCCGGCGTGGGAAACGCGGCCACCGAAGCCGGCAGGTAGCTGTATGCACCCCGATCCCCCGAAACGGCAGCACCAATCCCGGGAAGCAGGCGCCGCACGTAGAAACGGCACAGGGGTGCTCCCCAGCCGGCCGGCTCGGCAAATTCGAGGATGCCCAGCTCTCCGCCCGGCCGCAACACACGGGCAATTTCCTGCGCACCCCGGAAATAGTTGGCCAAGTTGCGGAATCCGAACGCCGCCGTCACCAGATCGAAACTGTCCTCCGGAAAGGGCAGCGCCAGCGCATCCGCTTCGAGGAAACAAAACACAAGCGAGCCACCCGAAGCCGAGTGGGGACGAAAAGCCGTGCCAACTTTTTCGCGGGCACGCACCAGCATCGGATGTGCGAAATCAGCACACACCAGGGTCGGAACGAGCTCTGTTACGTGAAGCCGCTGGCGTTCGCGCAGTGCTCGCCGCGCCAGTGCCACGGCCAGGTCGCCGGTGCCGCAGCACACATCGAGCACCCGTACACCGGGACGCGCCAGCAGGTGTCGGAACCGCAGCGCGGCACGCCGCCGCCAAACGACATCCAATCCTAAGGAGAGCAGGTGATTCAGCAGGTCGTAGCGCGGAGCGATCCGGGCAAACATCTCGCGCACCCGGCGCGCTGCGTCGGATTCATCCTGTGCGCCGGCGGGGCGCGAACCGGCCGGCAACGGCGATGGAGTGCGAGAAGGCATCAGCGCTCCGGCGGGTGGGTCTGGCGCAGTTGGCGAAGAATTTCCGGCAGTAGCGCTTCCGGAATATCGTTGCGCACCTCGACGGCACCGATGCGCCGGGGCAGCACGAAGTGGAGCCGCCCGCCGCGGGTTTTCTTGTCCGCGTACAGTGCGGCTCGCAGCCGGGGCCAGCGCAGGCGCGGCAGCGCGGGCAGAGGTCCCACGCGGCGAATCAGGCGCGCAATGCGTTCACCGTCGGCGCGACGCAGCAACCCCTGCACCACGGCAATTTCTGATTCGGCCAGCATCCCCCAGGCGACCGCTTCTCCGTGCCGAAACCGCCGGTAGCCGGTCAGCGATTCCAGCGCATGTCCGATGGTGTGTCCGAAGTTCAGCACGCGTCGTTCACCGCCCGTTTCCCGTTCGTCCCGGCTGACCACTTCGGCTTTTACGCGGACCGCACGGGCAATCACCCAGCTCAGTGCTTCGTGCCGCCGGGCCAGCACGGCAGGGAGATGGCGTTCGAGAAAGGCAAACAGCCGCGCGTCCCGAATCACCCCGCATTTGATGATCTCATACAATCCCGCACGAAACTCACGGGGCGGAAGCGTGTGCAGTGTAGCTAGCTCGCACAGCACCAGGCGAGGCTGATGGAAGGCGCCGACCAGATTTTTGCCTTCCGGTAGATTAACGCCGGTCTTGCCGCCGATGGCGGCATCCACCTGCGCCAGCAACGTGGTGGGCACCTGCACCACGCGCACGCCGCGCAGGTACACAGCGGCGGTGAAACCGGCGACGTCGCCCACCACGCCGCCGCCCAGCGCGACCAGCACGGCATCGCGGTCTGCACCGGCGCGAGCCAGCGCACGACACAGCCGTTCTACAGTAGTCACCTGCTTGGCAACTTCGCGGTCGTCGAACAGAATCGCGCGGCTCCCACCGAGCGGCTGCAGCACCGCCTGCAGTTGCCGGCCCCACCGCCGCCAGACACGCGGCGAGGAAAGAATGAAGAAACCGGAGGGTTTGCCGAGTTCGGCGAGCAGCGCACCGGCACGGCGCAGCACACCCTGCCCGATGATCACCGTATAGGACCCTGACGGCGCGTTGACCCTCACCCGGTGCATCCCGGGGCAGAACTCTAGCACAACTGCTTTCGGATTCTGTTGCGCGTTCGCCTGTACCGCTGTCGCCATCGTGCTAACATAGCCGCCGCGGGTGGAACCAGGACGGATGTCCGCCAACGATCCCATTCAGGTCGACTTTGCCGTGGTCGGCTGCGGCATCGCCGGGTTGCGCGCCGCCATTGCCCTGGGCGAAGCCGGCAGCGTGCTGGTGCTGGCCAAGGACGCGCTGACCGAATCGGCCACCGAGTATGCTCAAGGCGGCATCGCCGCCGCGCTCAGCGATGACGACGAGGTGACGCTTCACGAACAGGACACGCTGGCGGCGGGCGACGGGCTCTGCAACCTCGAAGCTGTGCGCGTCCTGGTGCAGGAAGGGCCGCGCTACATTCAGGAACTGATCGACTGGGGCACGCGGTTTGATCGCGCCGGCACCCGCCTGGCCTTCACCCGCGAGGGGGCTCACAGCCGTTCGCGCGTGCTCCATGCCCAGGGCGACTCCACCGGTCGCGAAATCAGTCGCGCCCTGTTCGCCCGCGCCTCGGCCATCCGCAAGATTCGCTTCTGCCCCCATGCGTTCACCACGGAACTGCTCTGCGAAGAAGGCCGGGTGGTGGGGCTGCGCTTCCTCGACGAAGCCTCCGGCACGCTTCGCACTGTCCGCGCCCGCGCGGTGCTGCTCGCCACGGGCGGCCTGGGGCAGGTCTACAGCGAAACCACCAATCCGGAAGTTGCCACCGGCGACGGCATGGCCATCGCCTACGATGCCGGCGCCGTACTCAGTGACCTGGAGTTTGTCCAGTTTCACCCCACCGCGCTGGCCGTGAAGGGCGCGCCGCGGTTTCTCCTCTCGGAGGCGCTGCGGGGCGAAGGCGGTGTGCTGCGCAATGCCGTTCTGGAGCGTTTCATGAAGCGGTATCACGCAGCCCAGGAACTGGCCCCGCGCGACATCGTGGCGCGGGCCATTGTTTCCGAGATGCAGCGCACTGGCACCGAGTTCGTCTATCTCGACCTGACCCATCTCGGCTCCAGCTTTCTGCGCAAGCGGTTCCCGCGCATCTACGAAACCTGCCTGCGCTACGGGCTGGACATCGGCGAGGACCTGGTGCCCGTGCGTCCCGCTGCGCACTACGCCATGGGCGGCGTACGCACCGATCTGTGGGGACGCACCAGCCTGCCCGGCCTCTACGCGGCCGGCGAAACAGCGAGTACCGGTGTTCACGGCGCCAACCGCCTGGCCAGCAACTCCCTGCTCGAAGGGCTGGTGTTCGGCGCACGCGCCGGACAGGCCATGGTCGAAGACGTCTGCTCCCGGAAAAGCTCCATATCCAAACTCGCCGGCAGCAAACACAAAACAGCCCGAGCCAACCCCGTCAAAGGAAATCCGGCCCGGCATGCGGCGCCGGAGCGCGAGCCGCGTTTCCGAAAAATTCAGCAGATTCTCTGGCGCCAGGTAGGGATCATCCGCAACGGCACCGATCTCGAACAGGCCATCGCCACGCTGCGCGCCATGGAGATCGAACGTCCCACCGCGCCTTCCCGCGCCGCCTGCGAGCTCTACAATGTGTGGGTCCTGGGGCAGCTCATTGCGCGCTGCGCGCTGGCCCGGAAGGAAAGCCGCGGCAGCCACTATCGTTCCGACTATCCCATCCGCAATGACGAGGAATTTGCCCGACACTCGGTCGTGCAGCGGGACCGTGAAGTCGGGTTTGCATAAGGTCGGTCTAGCGCAGCCGCTGTTCGAGCACCGCCAGCGATTCCAGAATCACATGTCCGGTGATGGCCAGGCTGCGGGCGCTCAGCTTGTCGAGCGTATCTTCGCGGGTGTGCCAGTAGGGATATTCCCCGACTTCGACGATATCCACCGCCGGAATCCCGCGACGCACAAACGGCAGATGGTCATCTTCGATGGCGTGCGTTTCGTTCACGAAAATGTGGCCGTAGCCCAGACGCTCGGCCACATCCCAGACCAAATCCACCAGCCAGTCGGTGGAGTTCAGCTCCCGCAGGAACCGCAGCTCGCGGTCGCCGACCATGTCGGCCAGAATCACTGCCCGGACGCGTTCCAGCTCGCCACGCAGGGCTAGCCGTGCAGCCAGTTCGCGGCTTCCGTACAGGCTGTCGGATTCCGTCCATTCCACCTGGGCTTCTTCGCCGTCGAGAAATGCAATCCACACGCTCAGCGCGCGCGGTGCCGAGCCGGCCGGCTGCGACGTCGGACACAGCAGCCGGGCCATCTCCAGCATCAGGCCCGTGGAGCTGCCTCCGTCGTTGGCGCCGAGAAAGCCGGGCGGAGTTCGTTTGGTGTCGTAGTGCGTCAGCAGCAGGAGGGCATCCGGTGTGCGGCCGGCAATCCGCACGAGGATGTTCTTCATCGGCACCGGCCCGAGCGGCGTCTGCGCCGTAAAAGGAAATTCCTCGACCGCGCAGCCGTAACTTTCGAGCTGCTGACGGATGTAAGCTTGCGCCCGGCGAGCGGCCTCGGTGCCCGGAATCCGCGGTCCGAAGCGGACCAGCTCGGCCACATGGGCCAGCGCGCGGTTGCCGTCGAAACCACCGGTCTGCTCCGGTGGCGGCGCCTGGTCCGCAGCCGCCGTGACGGGCGCGCCCGAGGCAGGAACGGACTGCGGCTGGCATCCCCCGGCCATCAGCACCAGCGTGAGCACCCACGACAACACGCTTGCCCCCCAGCCGGGCTTCCATCGTTCGCGCAGGTTCACCGTCGCGTCCACACCGCCTCGCGGGCACGGCGACGTCGCACCACCAGATAGGAGACCGCGATGCCGAGCACGTAAAGCCCCAGCATCGGTACCATAAATACGACCATCGTGACGATGTCGGTTGTCGGCGTCACCAGGGCTGCCACCAGCGCAATCAACAGCACTGCATACTGAAAATTCCGCCACAGAAACCCCGGGGTCACAATCCCGAACAACGACAGGAAAAAAATCAGGATCGGCAACTGAAACACCACGCCGAGCCCCAGCAGAATTACCAGCACCACATCGAAGTATTCATTGATGCTGATCATCGGCGTGAAGTTTCCCTGCAGACTGATCAAAAAAGTCAACGTCACCGGCAGCAAGACGTAGTACCCGAATGCCGTGCCGGCCAGAAACAGAAAGATCGAAGAGAACAAAAACAGGCCAATCGCGCGGCGTTCGTTCCGGTACAGGCCCGGAGCCACAAACCGCCACAACTGGTACAGCACGAACGGCAGCGCGAGCACAATCCCCAGATACAGCCCCACGGAAATGTACAGGCGCAGCGCGCCGAGCGGGTTGGTGAAAATCATCTGCTGCTGGGAATAGCCGGCCTGCTCGAAGGCGCGCATCATTGGCCGGGCGAGAAACGCGAAGGCTTCCTCGGCATAGGCGAAGCCCACTCCGAAGCCCACCCCGATGGCCACCAGCGACCACAGCAGCCGCATCCGCAGTTCGGCCAGGTGGTCGAAGAACGACATCTTGTCGCTGGAATCCGGGCTCGGCGTGGGAGCGGGTGCGGCTGGTTCGATGCTGGTCATCCGCGGGTTTCCGCTGAGCCGGTAGTGGGGGAGGATTCTGCCGCGGCCGGTGCGGCCGGGTCTGGACGCGTCGGCGAGTCATCCTGGGCTTCGCGCACGGCCTGGTCGGCTGCCCGGGTGGCTTCGCGGGCTTGCCGGTCCAGCTCGCGCATCTCTTCTTCGACTGCCAGACGCACTTCTGCCGAAGCTCGCCGAAACTCGGTGAGCGCTTTGCCCAGCGTGCGGCCCAGCTCGGGCAACTTGCGCGGCCCAAAAATGAGCAGGGCCAGCACAAAGATGAAAATCATCTCGGGAACGCCGAACGGGCCCACAGCCTCCGTACCTCTTGGTGCATCATATGAAAGGGCTTTGGCAGGTGTCAAACCCGCCCGCTATGCTATACTCGGCTTGGAGTCAGCTCAGGGAGCGCACGATGAATTCCAACACGCGCGGCACCATGCTGGTCACTGCCGTCATTCTGGGAGCGGCCCTGCTGGGGGGCATCTATGGCCCTTCGGTGCGGGCTACCGCCGGGGGCACCGACGAGCTGCGGGACGCGGTCCGGCAGTTCACCCGGGTGCTGGCCATTGTCGAAGAGAACTACGCCGATCCGGTCAAAGCCGATGAGCTGGTCTACCAGGGCGCCATCCCGGGCATGCTGCGCGTGCTGGATCCCCATTCGAATTTCTTCGATGCCCGTCAATTCACGCTGATTCGAGAAGACCAGCGGGGCAAATACTATGGCGTGGGCATGCAGGTGGCACCACGGGAAGGCCGCACGATTGTGCTGGCGCCGTTTGTCGGCTCGCCCGCCTACAACGCCGGCATTCGCCCGGGCGACGTGATCCTCAAGGTGGACGATACGCCCACCGACGGCCTGAGCACGGCAGAAGTTGCCGACCTGCTGAAAGGTCCCAAGGGCACCGTCGTGCGCGTGACCGTGGGACGTGAAGGCGAACTGGAGCCGCTCGAATTCACGGTCACACGCGATGAGATTCCGCGGCCGGGCGTGGACCACGTTTTCCAGATTGCGCCGGGTATCGGCTACATCCGCGTCAATGGGTTCAACGAAACCACCGACCAGCAGCTCCAGCAGGCCCTGCGGAAACTCGACGCGGAGAATCTGAAAGGGCTGATCCTCGACCTGCGGAACAACCCCGGTGGACTACTGAACGAAGGCGTCGCCGTGGCCGATATGTTCCTGGAGAAAAATCAGCTCATCGTCAGCCACCGCGGGCGTTCTTCGCCCGAACGGCGCTACTTCGCCATGCGCGGCCACCGCGGTCTTGAAGTGCCTCTGGTCGTGCTGGTCAATTCGGTCAGCGCCTCCGCGTCGGAAATCGTTGCCGGTGCCATCCAGGATCACGACCGCGGCCTGATTGTCGGAGAAACGACATTCGGCAAGGGCCTGGTGCAGAATCTGTTCAATCTGAGCGAAAACACCGGCCTGGCCATGACGACCGCCAAGTGGTACACGCCGTCGGGTCGCCTGATCCAGCGGGACTACAAAAGCGTCTCCATCTACGACTACCTCTACAACCGCAAGAAAACCGTGAACAACGGGAACACCGACGTGCGCCTGACCGACAGCGGCCGCCAAGTGTTCGGCGGCGGTGGCATCACTCCCGACGTTCTGGTGCCCACCCCGAAACCGAACGAGTTCCAGTCGCTGCTTTATCGCCGAGATGTTTTCTTCCCGCTCGAGGTCGGCGTCGGCGGTTTCACCCGCTATTACCTCGGCCTGAAACCGACCCCCAAGGTTACCCGCACCTTCCAGGTTACTGAATCGGTGTTGAGCGAATTCCGCCATTATCTCCAGCAGAAAAACATCCCGTACACCGAAGCCGACCTGCAAGCGAATCGCGCCTGGATCGAGCAGAAGATCAAAAAAGAGCTTTTCCTTTCTGTCTTCGGGATGGACGAAGCCTTCCGCCTCGAACTCGACCATGATCCGCAGGTGGCCAAGGCCATCGAAGTGCTCCCGGAAGCGCGCGCGCTGTACGAAAGAGCCAAGCAGGTGATGGCCCAGCGCCAGGCTGCCGAAGCGGGCAACCGTCCCTGACCTGCCCCCAACCGTGCTGCCATCTAGCCCGACCCGTCGAGCTCTGCTAAGATATTCTTCTGCGTCGGAATCAGCAGCCAACGGCGCAAACAATGTTTTCGACCGGTGGGCGGCTAGCTCAGCTGGGAGAGCGCCTCGTTCGCAACGAGGAGGTCGTGGGTTCAAATCCCATGCCGTCCACCAGTTCCCTGCCCTGAAAGAAAGTTTCCCTGGTTGGCGCCGAAAGCATCTAAGATTTCTGCGGGGAACAGTGCGGCTCACTGCAGCCGCACAGCCCGAGGAGGCACGATGCGTCGCGGACTGGCCGTGTTTCTCAGCGTGTGGCTGGCCTGGCCGGTGTCTGGTTTCGCGGCGGCAGCGCAGCAGACGGGTTCGCAGGCACCGGCGCTCGCCGAACTGCTGGCGAAGCCCTACCTCTGGCTGTTCGAAAATGCGGCCGAGCTGAATCTGTCGCCTGCGGCCTTGCAGGAGCACCGGCGGCAGCTCGAGCGGGAAAAACGCCAGGAAAAACAGCAGCTCGAGCAGCAGCGCCGAAACCTCGAAAAGGAAATCCAGCGTGCCCAGCAGACGCTGCGCGAGTTGAATCGGCAGCCAGCTACGACCGAAAGCGAGAAACGCCGTCACGACCTGCACTGTCACATACAGGAGCTGCGCCGGCAGATCGGTGATCTCGAACTCGCCCTCCAGCAGGGCGTCAACGTCAAATACGACAACCTGTTCGCCAAGCTACGGCTGCTGGAAGAATGGCCCGCCGCGCAGCGCCAGTGGCTCGCCCGGATCCAATCCGGGCAGGCCGCCGAGCGCAAATTCGGCGATTTCCGCGACATCGGTTTTCGCAACGGCACTTTCCAGAATCAAGCCGACGATATCGCCCGCGGCCGCGAAGCCATCGAAGAGCTCCGCCGCAACGGCATCCTGCCGCCCGAAGTCGAAGACGAAGCCATCGTGCGCTACGTTCGCACGCTGGCGCAGCGGATTGCCCAGAACTCCGATCTCCAGGTGCCGTTGCAAGTTGCCGTGCTGAAGAGCGAAGAAATCAACGCCTTCGCGCTGCCCGGCGGCTTCCTGTTCGTGAATACCGGACTGATCTTGAAAGCCGAGAAGGAATCCGAACTTGCCGGCGTGCTGGCACACGAAATCGCCCACGTCGCCGCCCGGCACGGCCATCGTCTGATGAAACGCGCCACGATCGCCAGCCTGATCTATCAGGCTGCGCAGATTGCTGCCCTGGTGCTCACCGGGGGCGTGGCCTCGGTCGGCACCGCGTACGCGCTGCAGTACGGCTTCTACGGCCTGGGACTGTTCCTGAGCCTGGAGCTGCTCGGCGTCAGCCGCGACTACGAAATCGAAGCGGACATTCTCGGCACGCAGTATCTGTGGAAAGCCGGCTACAACACGCACGGCTTCATCAGCTTTTTTGACCGCATGGCGCAGGAGAAAGGGTATGCCACCGGCCTGAGCTGGTTTCGCACCCATCCGCCTTTCTATGAGCGCATGGCCGTGACCTATTCGGAAATCCTGGCCCTGCCCCGGCAGGAGCAGTCCGTCGACGACACCTCCGAATTTCAGCGGATCCAGGGTCAGCTCGCGCAGATCGTGCTCGAGATGGAAAAGAAAGATCGAGATGCGCCCACGCTGCGAAAGGTTTACGAGTGCCGCGACAACGAGGACCACTCCGGCGCCCTGCGCCGTCCTTGACGCTGCCGCGCCGAGGCTATGGTGCGGCCCACGCAGCAGTGCCACACCCCGCCCTTACCGCGACGCGGCGAACGGATGCTCGAAGCTGAGATAGAGAAAAATGCCCCACTCGCCGCGGTTCGCGCGCCCCACTTCCACAGGAAAAGCGATGCCGGGCACGATCTGCAAGCCGTTCGCAAAGTTGTACGCCCAGCGGAACCCCGGGTTGAGGATCACGCTGTTTTCCCACACCGCATCGCCTGGAGCAGCCACACTCTGCTGGCTCGAAAACAACACCTCCAACAGCGGGTTGAAACGCGGATGCAGCCGCCAGATGAAACTCTGGCCGACGAAGTATCCGTATGTGGCGGCCTCCTCGCCGGCAGGATTCTTCGCATTGGGCACAATCGAGCCGCCGGCATTGAAGTGCGTCACCAACTGCTCGTGCAGGGTGATGCTCACCGGCAGATTGAACTCCACGCCGGTGCCGCCGGCACCACGCCCCTGGCGAGAATCACCCGTAGGCAGCAGCAGGCTGATGCGCGGGGCGATCGCCACCGCTCCACCATCCTGGCCGGCGAGCTGATAGCGGTAGTTCAACAGCAAATCGCCCAGGCCGCCGCCGGCACCGGGCACCGTTTCGTAGTCGGCTACCGCCAGCGTGTAGCTGAACTGATGTCGCGGCGCCGGCTGCACCGGCCATTCCTGTGTGAACGTGAATTCCCAGTCGCCGCGGCGACCGCGCTGGAAGGCGTTGATGTGCTGCACGACCCCGTATTCCTGGTTGTAGGCTTCTTCGATCAGAAAACTGTTGTCGGCGATATGCGGATCCCCCGCCGTCTGCGCCGGGCGAGCCACACGCGCACGGGCAGCCTCAGTCGGACGCCAGTAGACCCGTTCTGGCAGAACACTTCCCGCTTCGACCTCGAGACGAGGCCGGCGCGGTACGGAAAAATCCACAGTTTTGTCCGTACGCTCTGGAGCTGCCATCGCCGGCGGCTTCCGGCCTGCGTTTGCCGTTGTCGAAGTTTTTCGCTCTTCGAGCTCCTGGCCGCCAGCCAGTGCGGGCAGCAAAATCGTTGTCAGGACAACCGCACAGGCAGCCAGGACAGAACGGCACACCATCAGCGCCAACCCTTTCATGCGTTTTTTCTCCTGGGTGACGGCATTGCGGCGGCGCGGCGCCGCAACGTTCAGACCGTTATGAACAGCCCCGTAGCATACATCACAGCCAGGCCGAGCAAGAAACCCGAGACATTGGCTGGCTGCGCGAACGCCAAGCCGTGCTCGCGTCGCATCTGGGCTGCGATTTCCAGCACCACCTGAAACACAGCGCCGGCACCGATGGAAATAAACAGCACGGCCAGCAGCGGTGAAGGCGTGAAGGCCCCCATCGAAGTTCCCAGAATCGTCGGGAGACCGGCCAGCAGCCCGAGCCAGATCAGATGCCGCCAGCGGCCCGTGCCGAATTCACTGCGGACAATCGGCGCGACGATGGCCACGCCCTCCGTCAGATTGTGGATCATGAAGCCGATGATCAGCAGCGCCCCGGTGGCCACCTCACCGAGCGCGTAGGCGCCGCCGATGGCCAATCCCTCTCCCAGATTGTGGATGCCGATGCCGAAGGCCACCAGATAGGCAATCGTCAGCGACATCTCGCCGCCGCGGGCCTGCTGTCGTGCTTCGATTGTCCGGGAAAGCGCATACAGCCCCAGCAGGCTCAACGCCACACCGATGGCAATCACCCCTACGCCCTGGTAGGGTCCGGGCAAATGCTGGGCTTCTGCCAGAGCGTCGGCCAAGGCATCCACACCAATAAACACCAGCAACCCGATGGTCAGGCTGAGCAGGAATCCATACGCCCGCCGGCCGAGCTGGCGCAAAAACGGCAACCAGAGAATGCCCAAAAACACCGGCAACACGCCCACGTAGATGCCCAGCATGGCAAACTGCCCGAAGCTGCGCGCGCTCCACTGCGGCGTGGCCGTGGCGATGGCCACTTCGTGCACAAAGGGAATCCCATTCGAACTGAACAGCACAATCTCGTAGGGTTCGCCCTCCGTCCAGGGATACGGAATGATGACCTGCGCGGTGCCCAGTCGCGGGATGGTCGGCGAGGGAACGATGGAAAAATCCCAGCTCGCGCGGCTGAACCATCCCACCTGCACGTGTGCGATTGTCACGGGTCCCGGCCCGACGTTGCGGATGTGCGCCACAATCCGTTCGGGAACTGCCCCACTGGCCGGCAGAAGCACCACGCGTTCATAGGTAACTGCCTCGATAGGCGCGGGAGCTTCGAACCGCAGCCCGCCGGTCGAGTGCCAGAACCAGACGAGCAGCACCCCGAGCAACAACACCGGCAGCAGAAAACTAGCCCAGACGGTCCATTTGGATGACATGGATCAGTTCCCTGCCCCGGCCGCGGGGTGCGCATGAGAGGCGGGCTGTGCAGCGCGGTCCGCTTTCGGTTTCACCTGAAACCAGCCCATCAGGCCCAGCTCCATGTGCTCGGTCAGATGGCACTGGAACATGTACGGTCCGGGCGAATCGTACTGGAATTCCAGGATGGCGCGCTCGGCAATGCCCAGCGTCAGCACGTCGGTCAGCTCCTGTGGCTTGAGCGACGTTCCGGAGCGGATCAAGTGAAACATATTGCCGTGGATGTGCGGGGCCATCGGCTCTTCAAAAATGTTCATCACGTACATGCGTACCTTTTCTCCCACCGTCAGCTCGATCGGATGATCGGCGTACTGGAACGCTTTACCATTCCAAGCATAGAAATCGGCTTCCCCGTCGCGATCCAGGTCAAATGCACTCATCACCATGGCCAGTTCGCGCATCGGGGGCCGGTCTTCGCGTGGATCGATGATCATCATCCCGTACAGGCCGTTGTGGATGTGCTGATTGGTGGGCATCGAATGACAGTGATACGGAAACACACCGTAGGGCCGGGCGACGAATTCGTAGGTGAATTCCCCGCCGGGTGGTACCAGCTCGAACACACCGTCCATCTCCGCCGGGTGGATTCCGTGGAAGTGGATCGTGTGCGGCAGCTTGCCGCGGTTGATCAATTTGATGCGCATCAGGTCGCCCTCGCGACCGCGCAGCACGGGCCCGGGGACTGTGCCGTTGAACGCCCAGGCGGGCATGTGCACACCGGGAGCGACTTCGTGCACGACGTCCTCGGTGATCACCAGCTCGTACTCGTGCACGCGGCGGTCGCGCGGCGGCGGAGGTGGCGGCGTCGGATCGTAGACCGCTTCCGCCGGCAGGCGTCGTGCCGGATAGGCGTACTGGTAGGTTTCGCTGCCCTTGGTCGGTGGACGATGATGACCAAACCTGTGCTCCGCGTCCTGGGCAACTTCTAGGGCGGCGCGCACCCCCGCGTGCGCGCCGCCCCACCGGAACAGTGCGACCGCCACAACGGCAGTCAGCACGCCCAGACCCAGAATCCCTTTCCACAAGAGCTGTCTTCCTAACACTGGCTTACTGTCTTTATTAATTCGCATTAACACTGAATACTAAATGAAGTTAATACACTTGTCAAGCCCAAATGACATGCCTCGATGCTTCGGATCGCTGCTGCTTCCACAGCACAATTGGCCAACCTGCCTGGATACTCGATGTTCGGAGTGGAAGGCTGGAGGTCCTGGTCTAACCCAGGAGGTTGCGGGCTGTCTCGAGGAATGCTTCCAGCCGGGCCGCTTCGGGCACGAGACCCTGAGCAAACTGCGGAGTACCTCCGCCGCGACCGCCTGCTGCGGCCAGGGCCTGCTGGAGCAACACGTTCATGTCTCCCTGCAGTCCACGTGACTGCGCAAAGATGACGTGGCCACCGAGCCGCGTGCCCACCAGGACACGCACCCGGTCTTCGGCGATCATCTTGTTCACCAGCAGCCGCAGATAGCCGGGCTCGAGATGCTCGAAGACATGGACGAGCTGCCGGATGCCGTCGGAGCGCGTTTCGGCCCGGGTGGCCAGCAGCGACAGCGCTTCGAGCTCAGCCAGATGTTCCTGCAGTCGTTGCCGCTCCCGGTAGAGGGCCTGCCGTTCCTCCAGCGCACGCGTCACCAGGGTGGGCACCTCGGCCGGGTTGCAGCTCAACCGTCGCGCCACTTCGCCGAGCGCTTCGAAATCGGCGCGCGCTGCGGTCACCGCACGCTGCCCGCAGAGGAACTCGACGCGCCAGTGGCCGCGCACCTTTTCGCACCGGCGCAACAGAATGCAGCCGATCTGGCCGGTGCGCGCCACGTGGGTGCCACCGCACGGCTGCCGGTCGCAGCCTTCGATTTCCACGATCCGCAACAGACCGGTGCGTGCCACCGGCCGGCGTACGTCCAGCTCCGCGAGCTCTTCGGCGCGTGCCCAGCGAATCTCCACAGGTCGGTCTTCGGTGACGATCGCGTTGGCATACTGCTCGGCTTCGGCCAGCTGCTGCGGCAGCACGGCCCGCGCTTCCAGATCGATTGTCGAAGCATTGCGGCCCAGATGAAACGACACAGTGGGCAGCCCGAAGTGTTCCACGAACACAGCCGAGAGCAGATGCTGGCCGGTGTGCTGCTGCATGTGGTCCCAGCGGCGCGGCCAGTCGATGGCCCCGTGCACCGGCCCGGGCGCAAGCGCGCGGTCGGTCACATGCACCACCGTACCATCCTCGGTTTCGTACACGTCCAGCACGCGCGCATCGGCAAGCCTGCCGGTGTCGTGCGGCTGGCCTCCTGAAGTGGGATAGAACGCGGTGCAGTCGAGCACCACCTGCCAGCGCTCTGGCTCTCCGGGCATCGGCGCACAGGACATCACGTGCGCAGCAAACTCTCGCAGGAAGGCATCGTGGTAGTAGAGCCGTTCCGTCATGGTTCTCGGCGATTCGACGTGCGCGCTGTGGGCGGCTCGGCCGGACGCGCTCGCAACGCCTCTGCCCAGGCTTCCGCATATTTGTAACCGCTGCCGGTGTTGAACAGCACCACGGTTTCCTCGGCGCGAAGCCAACCCTGCTCCCGCAGGCGACGCGCAGCCGCCACCGTGGCAGCACCCTCGGGTGCGGCGTAGATGCCTTCCCTGGCGGCCAGTTCGCGTCCCGCTTCGAGCATGGCTTCGTCCGGCACAGCCACGGCGGTTCCCGAGCTGCTGCGAATCGCTGCGAGCATCAAGAAATCGCCCAGCGGTTTGGGCACGCGCAGGCCAGACGCTATCGTGCGCGCGTCTTCCCAGAATTCACAGGATTCTCCGCCCTTTTCGAAGGCCTCCACGACCGGCGCGCAGCCGGCTGCCTGCACCGCCACCATCCGAGGCCGTTCCGGTCCGATGCAGCCGATCGCTTCCAGTTCGTCGAATGCTTTCCACATGCCGATCAGGCCCACACCGCCACCGGCCGGATAGAGAATCACGTCGGGGAGTCGTCCGAGCTGCTCGAACAGTTCCAGACCCATCGTCTTCTTGCCCTCGATCCGGTAAGGCTCTTTCAGCGTGGTGACTTCAAACCAGCCGCGGTGCTGCTTCTGCTCGGCCACATACCGGGCACAGTCGCTGATCAAACCGTCCAGTTGGACCACTTCCGCGCCAAATGCGCGGCATTCCAGCACGTTGGCGGCGGGCGTATCGGCGGGCATCACCACCACGCAGCGCAGTCCGGCGCGCGCCGCATAGGCGGCCAGTGCGCCGCCGGCATTGCCCGCCGTCGGTATCGCCAGCGTTTGCGCGCCGAGCGCTTTGGCTCGCGTAACCGCGGCTGAAAGTCCGCGGGCTTTGAACGAACCGGTGGGATTCAAACCCTCGTCCTTGATGAACAGATTCGGCAGCCCGAGCCCTTCGCCCAGCCGGCGCGTGTGCAGCAACGGGGTGAATCCTTCGCCCAGGGAGACCGGCTCGCCCGGTGGCAGCAGTTCGCAGTAGCGCCACATCGAAGCCGGCCGAGGCGGCCGCGACGGCTCGCCGCCATTCGGGCGAAGCCACGGCGCGAGCGTCCGTGCGGCGGCGCGCAGGTCATACCGCGCCAGCAACGGTCCGCCACAGGAACAGAGGTTGATCAACTGCTCGTGCGGGTACAGTCGCCGGCAGCGCGAGCATTCCAGATGGGTCAGCGCGCTCTGCATCGCCGCAGAAGTGTAGCATGCCCGCCCGCTCCGCACGCCCGGGGGCGAGCCGGCCCAGCGCACTGTTCTGCCGTGAGCCACCGCGGTAGAATGACGACGGATGCCGATCCGCCTGATTGCGATCGATATCGACGGGACGCTGCTCGATTCGCGCTGGGAGCTGCCCGAAGCAAACCGCAAGGCCATCGCCGAGGCCGTTGCCCGGGGCATGGAAATTGTCCTCGTCACCGGTCGCCGGTTCGACTTTGCCCTGCCGATCGCCCGTCTGCTGGCCGCTCCAGTCGTCCTCGTGGTGAACAACGGCGCACTGATCAAAGCCGTAGACGGCACCACGCATCTGCGGCGACTTCTTCCGCGGGACCTGGCACGCGCCGTGCTGGAGGCCACGCCCGAGTTTCGTGCCGGCGCCGCGGTAATGTTCGACCGTCCTCGAGAGAATCAGGTCATTTTTGAACAGATCGACTGGGAAGACGCCCAGCGTCGCGAGTATTTCGAACGCAATCGCAGCTTTCTGGCGGAAATCGCCCCGCTGGAATCCTGCCTGACCGAAGATCCGATTCAGGTCCTGTTTACTGGACCGGTCGAGCGCATGCGCGAGCTCGCCGGCCGGCTGAACCATCTGCCGCAGCGGGACCAGTTTTCCCTGGCGCTGACCGAATACGCCGCGCGCAACTTTGCCCTGGTGGACGTTGTGCACCGCGACGCCTCGAAAGGCTCGGCACTGCAGGAATGGGCAGCGCGAAGGAAAATTTCCCGCGACGAAATTCTCGCCATCGGCGATAATCTGAACGATCGCGAAATGCTGGAATTTGCCGGTACCCGGGTGCTGATGGGGAACTGCGTGCCGGAGCTGCGCCAACTGGGCTGGCCGATCACGATGACCAACGACGAAGCCGGTGTGGCTGCCGCCATCGAAGCCTTTGCCCTGTGCCCGGACGGACGCTGTTAGCCGACATGGATGGCTTCCACCCAGTCAGACTTCGCACTGTGCTTCTTGCCGCCGCGCTGCTGCTTCCCGCGGGTACGCATGCGGACTACGCTGTACTCCGCAACGGGCAACGGCTGCACATCACCGGCCACGAACGCATCGGGGATCAGGTCAAGCTGCATCTGCACGGTGGGTATGCGCTGATTGCGGCCGCAGAGCTGGTGCGCATCGAGCCGGAAGATTTCCGGAACGCGCCGGCCGTTGCGCCGCAGCCGCCTGTTTCCGAGCCCTTCGGCGAATGGATCGCGGAAGCCGCGCGCAGCCATGGTCTCGATCCCGCCCTGGTGGCCAGTGTGATTGCGGTCGAGTCGGGTTTCGATCCCCGTGCCGTTTCGCGCCGCAATGCACAGGGACTGATGCAACTGCTGCCGAGTACCGCCGCCCAGCTCGGCGTGCAAGACAACTTCAACCCTCGCGAAAACATTCTGGCCGGCACGCGTTACCTGGCCGAGCTGCTGGCCCGTTTTGCCGGCGACCTGCGCCTGGCGCTGGCAGCCTACAATGCCGGCCCGGGGCGCGTCGTCGAGCACGGCGGTATCCCGCCGATTGCGGAAACGCGCAGCTATGTCGAGCGCGTGCTCAACGAATACCACCGACGCGCAGGAGTCCTGCCTGACCGCTCCGGCAACCCGTTATCGAGGTGATTGGGGCTGGGTGGGCGGCTGCGGCGCCTTGCCCGGCTGCGGACGGCCGGCGCCGTGTGGCCCCGGTGGCGTCGTCCCGATGACCGCCTGATCTTCGGTGGGGTCCCAGATGAACTCCCACTGCTGGTAGGTCCCAAAGCCTTTGTAGTACTTGATCGAAGGTCTCTGGATTTTGCTGGCCACGCCGATGATGTTCCCGCCGATGATGGGTCGGCTGGCATCGGGCAGGTTCTGCGACGCCGACTCGGGTGGCTGCTGCGGAGGCGCTGCCCCGGCCGGGGCCGGCTGACCGGCGCCCGGGCTGCTGCCGGACGCCTGTGCCTGTCCGGGTGGCTGCGGCAGACGAATCAAGCCGGTGCGCGTGATGCTGCCGATCAACTGCCCGTTGGGCGCCATGTAGATCAGTCGCCAGGAGCCGTCCTCGCGATTCATCGGGTCCGGATACGCTTTGCGCATGAACCGGATGTTGTTCTGCGGCTCCGTCAGGTCCTCGAGCTTCTGGGGGAACCGTCCATTTTTGCGGAAGTAGAGTTTCACGGCGCGGGCGTACTGCTGGCCGCGCCAGATCAGCTCTTCTTCCCGGTCGCGCAGGCCCTGAGTGAGCAGGTCGGGAACGGCGGCGCTGACGGCAATGATCAGCAGCGCCACCAGAAACACCGCGCTCAGCAGCGCGTAACCGGCCTGTGCGGTGCGTGGCAGTGGATGCATGGCTCACCCCTGCGGCGGCTGCTCCAGCAGCAGCGTGGCGCGCCGTCCGCTGGAAACTTCCTCGATCACCGCGTTGGCGCTCCCCAACTGCACGACACGAAAGCGCGTCATCACCGTCTCGCCCTCCGCAGCAATCCAGACCTCCTCCCCGTTCGTAAATGCGCCCCGGCGCCGGCCCGAGCGCGGGTCTTCTACATAGCCGAAATAGGTAAACGGGATCGCCAGCGGCGGCGGCCCGGCCGGCACGGGGGGCGGCGGTACCGACTGGGCCACCGGCACGGCAGCAGCCGGCGGGGGCGGCAGCGACGCACTGAAGATATTCCGATGGGTGCCCGTATACTCGATCTGTCGCTTGCGCTCCTGCAGGTCCAGCCGCAGCGTCGGGTCCGGCACCTGCAACGGTGTGTACTGCGCCGGCGCACTGAACACGCGCACCAGTGGACCCGCCTGGTTCTGCCGCAGATAGAGTACCCCGAGCAGGACCAGCACCAGCAATAGAGCGATCAGGACGTAGATGCGCAGTCGCTTCCACATCGCGCGTGCACCCGAATCAACCGCCCGCTACCGCCTGCGGCGGTGCATTGCGGAAATAGGTCTTCACTTCCAGAGTCAGTTTGA
Source organism: Terriglobia bacterium (assembly GCA_023512135.1). GTDB lineage: Bacteria > Acidobacteriota > Terriglobia > Acidiferrales > UBA7541 > DSGC01. The sequence goes on from JAIMAG010000002.1 coordinate 266,557, forward strand.
TGCGCCCGGCCGCGCTTGAGGCCAGCGCCAGGCTGTTCATCAGATAGAAATGCTCGCTGCGTTCCAATCCGTTGATGAACCGCACCAGTGCCGGATAATCGCCCTCGACGTTCACCTCAATGTGCACTTCCGTCAGTTCGCGTTCGGGCACGGCGTTTTGTCGAAAGCCGATCCGCTGCACTTCGAGACCGGCCTGTTGTGCAAGTCGAGTGAAATCAGCCAGCACAACCGAGTAGCCGCGGCTGGCCTCGAGGAACTGCTGCGCAAAGAAGTTCTCACACTGCCGGGCCACTTCGGGCAGGTTGCTGCGGATGGCCTGCGCTTTGACCACGTCTTCGCTCAGCCGGCGGAACTGCATCACCAGCCGGTCGCGCTCTTCGCGCAACGCGGTCGGCTGTGCCCCGGATTGAACGACCATCCCGAGCAGCACCAGGTCAGCCAGCACGATCACACCGAGGGCAGCACTCACACGGCGCTTCCAGTGTCGCGCAGCTCGTTTCATGGCACCCTCGAAACGTACCAGGCCACCAGCTCTACCTGCACCTGGTCGGTGTCCCGCCCGCTCCGTGGCCGCGTCTCCGCCAGCAGGTGGTAGCGTTCGAACTCCTGCGCCTGATCCAGCGTTTGCAGAAACTTCAGTTTGGCCTCGTCACTGCTGGCGCCGATCACCAGACGCACTTCCACGCGTCCTTCGACCAACTGCGGGGCGATGCTGATCACCCGCACGCCCGCTGGCAGCAGCCGCTCCAAATCCATGAACAGTTGGGTCCAGGAAAAGCTGCGCTGGGCAATCAGGGTGTTCAGGTACGCTGCCTGTTCCGTGACCCGACGTGTTTCGGGTCGGCTGAAGAATTGTTCCAGCTCGCGCCGTTGTTGTTGCAGCGTGTTCAGTTTGGCTTCCAGCTGGATTCGCTCATCCCGCAGCGCGCGGGTTTCCCGCCAGGCCTGATAACTCTGCAAGGCCAGCCACACCAGCGCTGTCAGGCTCACCAGCCCCACCAGTCCGGCGGCAGTCAGAAACTGGCGGTTGTTTTCGAGCGGCGTCGTCGCGAGATTGAGTCGAACCTTCATTCCCTTCACCCAGCCGAAAAGCGTTTTCCTTCCGGCGTGAACCCTCCGCCGGGTGGACCGTTCTACGGCTCAGGCGCCGCGGTTCGCCATCCAGCCGACCAGAGCTTCCAAACTGCGCTCGGCCAGTGCGCGGGCTTCGGCCGCTGCTTCGGTCGGCACGGCCGAAGAAGACAGCAGTGTCAGCACCCGCGCCGGAACTTCGGCGGCCAGCGCATCGCGGAATTCCGCCCAGCGCGGCCCGAAACCGGCCAGATAGATCTGCTGCACCTCGGCGTGGTGCGCATCGTGGAAGTAGGCCAGAGCTGGAAACACCTCGTCGAGCAGCACCTGTGGTGCCAGGCGGGCCGGCTCGGCGCCCACTTCGGTCGAGCGGTACATCACCACCCGCTCGCCCCAGACAATGACGAGCGTCAGCGTTGTGCCCGCGAGCCGCACGAGCAACGAGGGTCGGTCATCTTCCAGCAACGGCAGGGCCGCCAGGGAGGCACCCAGCACCACGCCCGGCATCATTCCGGCCGCTTCCACCAGCTCTTCGTACTGTCGAAGAATGCGGGTACGGGCCAGCGCCACCAAAACCTCCACGCCCGACTTTGCCGCAGGCTGCTGCATCCAGGAAACGACAGTCTCTTCCACATCAAAGGGCACGCTCTTCTTCAGTCGCCAGCGCAGCAGCGGCACGGCTTCGTCAGCCCGTCGCGGAAATTTTTCAAACGGCAGCACAAACACGCGTACCGCCGGATCCGGGATCAGCAAGGCGATGGACTCGCCGCGGGCGTCCAGTCGGCCCAGCGCTGCCCGCAGGGCGGCTCGCACGGGTTCGACCTGAACCACGTTCGGCTCCACGGCCGATGGCACCAGGGCACCGGCCGGCAACGGCTCGGCGAAAAACCCGGCGGCGCGGAATTGACCGGAGCGCGCCGCCACGACCCGATCCGGCGCAATTTCGCACACCCAGCGCGGATGCGGCATGGCGCGCAACCAGCGGCCCAGCGCTCCGAGCCAGCTCCGTTGTGCGACCGGGCTATTCAATGAACGTCACCTTGTTGATTTCGCGCAGTGTGGTGATGCCGGCGCGGACCTTCCGCAGGCCGGCATCGCGCAGAAACGTCATGCCCTCCTCCCGCGCCACTCGCTTGATTTCCGAGGTTGGCCGTCGCGAAATAATCATTTCGCGGATGCGATCCGAGAGGTCGATCAGCTCGTGAATCGCGGTGCGTCCGCGGAAACCGGTGCCGGAGCACTCGATGCAGCCGGCACCTTCATAAAAAGGCACCTCGCGCCAGACCGCTGGATCCAGCCCCGATTCCAGCAAATACTCGTCGTCGTAGCGTACCGGTCGCTTGCAGTTTTCACAAATCACGCGCACCAGCCGTTGGGCGAGCACGCAGTTCAGCGCCGAGACAAAGTTGTAGGGCTCCACGCCCATGTTGATGAACCGGCCGATGACGTCCGTCACGTTGTTTGCGTGCACGGTGGTGAACACCAGGTGTCCGGTCAGAGCGGCCTGAATCGCAATCTGGGCCGTTTCGAGGTCGCGGATCTCGCCGACCATGATTTTGTCCGGGTCGTGCCGCAGGATCGAACGCAGGCCGCGCGCGAACGTCAGCCCCTTCTTCTCGTTCACCGGGATCTGCGTCACGCCGCGAATCTGGTATTCCACCGGGTCTTCGATGGTGACGATTTTGTCCTCGTCGGTTTTGATTTCGTTGATGGCGGCGTACAGCGTGGTGGTCTTGCCCGATCCGGTCGGACCGGTGACCAGAACCATGCCGTAGGGCTCGCGAATGTAGCGGCGAAACTTGCGCAGGTCTTCTTCGTCGAAGCCCACCACATCGAGCGTCAGCGTGCGGAACTTTTCGCTCAGTGTTTCTTTGTCCAGCACGCGGAGCACGGCATCTTCCCCGTGGATCGAGGGCATGATGGAAACTCGAAAGTCAATGAACCGGCCCTTGTAGCGCACGCGGAAGCGGCCGTCCTGCGGGATACGCCGTTCGGCGATGTCGAGCTCGCTCATCACCTTGATGCGCGACAGGATGGTCGAATGCCACTCCTTGGCCAGCGGCTGCATGGCGTACTGGAGCACGCCGTCGATGCGATACTTCACCGCCACTTCGTTGTCCCGTGTCTCGATGTGGATGTCCGAAGCGCGGCGCTCCAGCGCGGTAAAGATGATCGTGTTCACCAGGCGGACCACCGGGCTGGCGTCGGTTTCCCGGGTCAGCCGCTCCATGGAGATGGTTTCTTCGTCTTCTTCCTCTTCGTGGACCACCTGGATCGTGAAACTTTCGGTGGCCTGCTCGAGCACGCGCTGCGACTGTTCGGTGCGTTTCAGCAGGTCGCTGATCTGCGACGGCGGCGCCACCTTGAGCACCAGCTTGCGGCCGAGCAGCAGGGCCAGCTCGTCGCTGGCGATGACCGGCCCGGGATCGGCCACGGCGATCACCATGGCGTTGTTGTGCATCTCCAGAGGCACAAAGTTGTACCGGAACATCAATTCGGCCGGCACCGAACGGAACAGCTCCGGATCAATCCGCTGCTGCCGCAGCTCGATGAACGGACAGCGATACCGCGCGGCCAGTTGCTGGGCGTGCTCGCGTTCCTGCTGCTCGTCGATGCGCGCCTCCGCTTCGGACGTTCGCGGAAGGTTGCCCGTATTTCCCGTGCTCGCCATCGTTCCCTTTCCTCGCCGCCCTTGCGCCGGCTAGCCGATGCGGCCCAGCGCAAACGTGAAAATCGGCAAATAGAGCGACACCAGGATGAAGCCCACCACGAAGGCGGTTCCTACCAGAATCGTCGGCTCGACCACGCTGACGATCATCGCCATGCGCAGATTCACTTCTTCCTCGTAAAACTCGGCCACGCTGGTCAGCATCGGGGCCAGCGCGCCGGTGGCTTCGCCGACTTCGATCATCTCCAGCGCCAGCGGCGGCACCAGGCCGGTTTCCTGCAAACTGTCGTGGAGCGATTTCCCTTCCCGCACCCGTGCGGCAGCCTGCAGAATCATCTGCTGCAGCAGCCGGCTGGAAGCAGCCCCGGCCGAAGTTTCCAGGGCCTGCACCAGGGGCGTGCCGCCGGTCAGCAACGTGGCCAGGGTCCGCGCCAACTGCGCCGTCTGGAATTTCAGCCAGGTGTCGCCCGCCAGCGGCAGCCGCAGTATGAGCCGGTCCAGCGCCCGCCCGCCCGCTTCGGTCCGGGTCCACAGAAATCCCGCGAAAGCCGCCACCGCAAGCAGCAGAAAACCGGTGAGCACGAAAGGACGAAATTCGAGCGCCAGCGCAATCAACACCTGCGTCACCGCGGGCATTTCGATGTGCAGCTCGGCAAACAGCCCGGCGAACCGCGGGATTACATACGTCGTGACCGCCACGAGAATCATCGTGGAAACGACCACCAGAATGGCCGGATAGATCAGCGACGCCAGCAGGCGCCGCCGGAAGCTGGTGGTCATCCGCTGGTAGCTGATGTACTGGTCGAGCACGCCGGGCAGGTTGCCGCTCTTTTCGCCCGCTAGGACCGAAGTCACATACACCCGCGGGAAAATTTCCTGCTCGGCCAGAGCCTCCGAGAGCAGCGCGCCGCCCCGCACCCGTTCGCGCACTTCATCCAGAATCGGTCGCAGCGCGGGTGCCGCTGCGCGCTCCGCCAGCAGGTCGAGCGCGCGCAGGATGGGCAGGCCGGCTTTGATCAACGTGTTGAACTGCTGGTTGAAAATCAGAAATTCCGCGCTGCGCACGGCCCGCGCCCGCGGCTTCGGCAGCGCAACGGCCAGCAGGCCCCGGTGCGGTTTCACCGCATAGACGTACAGCCCGCGCTCGGCCAGCTTCTGGCGCGCTTCGACCTCATTCGCGGCCGCTTCCACCTGCTCGAAGACGCGACCGGTGGCATCGGCGACTTTGCAGAGAAATTCCGCCATGGCTACTGGCACAAGGCCTTCCGCGCGGCCCACCGGGGGCCGCTGCTCCGCCGCCAGTCTAGCACCTTCGCCCGCGCCGGGAAATGCTCGTCGAAAGCCTGGCCCCCGTCTAGGATAAACCCGGCAAGTGCCTGCAGGTCTTATATTTTCCGGGGCAGGAACCTGTTCGCGCGGACAGGCCCGGAGCAGAGCACTTGGGTTCGGCAGGGGTAGATGCCCAGCCTCGCAAGCAGGATGCCGGAAACAGCAAAAGGTAGAGGGGCAGCAGAAAAAGTAGGGCGCAGCACACCGGCGACGGGAAGATGCAGGGCACCGGAGCGGCCAGCAAAGACGTCGCTGCCGCGCACGCAGCCACCATTTCGTGCGCGGCGGCATCCTGTTAGACTGGCACGGATGAGAGCTCCCCAGGCACTGCTGCTCGCACTGCTGCTCGCGCTGCTGCTCGGCAGCGGTGCGGCAGCCCAGACGCGCGAGGTGCGCGAGCTGGTGCGCGCCATCGAACGCCACTATCAGTCCGTGCGCACCGCCCGGGCAATTTTCCTCGAACGCTACAGCGAAGGCCCGGGGCATCTGCGCGCCGAGTCCGGCACCGTCTATTTCAGCCGCCCGGGACGCATGCGCTGGGAGTATGAATCTCCCGAAGAAAAACTGTTCCTGGTGGACGGCAAGCAGGTGTGGTTCTACGTGCCCGCCGACCGCACGGTCACTCGGGCCGAGCTGAGCGAGGCGGCGCAGTGGCAGACGCCGTTTGCCATGCTGACGCGCCGTCCGGAGTTCCGCCGTTTCTGCGGACGTGTAGAGCTAGTGCCCGCCGACGCAGCCGACCCGGCCGCACGCCCTTCCGAAGCCGGCAATCCGGTATTGCGCTGCCTGCCCCGTGGAGACGATGCTCCCTTCCGCGAAGTGCTGCTCGAAGTGAACCGCAAGCACCAGATTGTCCGCGCGCTGGTGCGCGAGCCCGCCGGCATCGAAACGGAATTTCGCTTTGCGCGCTGGGAAGAAAACCTGCCCCTGCGCGAAGTGCTGTTTCATCTGGATGTGCCGCCCGGAGTGGCCATTGTGGAACAATCGGAAATTGCCGGCCCCCTCCGCGAATAATGCGACGCCGCTCGCCTGTCGAAAATCTGCGGAACAACTTCGTGCAGCGCTGCGCCCGGGCCGCAGTCGGGCCGGCCAGCAAATCCTGCGGGTGTGAACTGCCCAAATCCCGGGTTCGGTACACAACACGGACAGGCCACGCACAGGCGGCGCGGCCTGCCTCTCGATCCGACAAAATTTGAATGGGATCTCTATCCGATCGGGGGGTCGCTGGCTTCGGCGGGACCGGTGCGGCGGGCGCGAATCACGCCGCTCTGGTCGGTGAAGAAATATCGTTCTCCGGTGAAACCCGGATTGAGTGGTTCCGCATTGAGAGTAAACGCTTCGTTGATGCCGTCTCCATTGTTATCCACCGGAGCGTAAAAGAATTTGTAGCCGTGTTTCAAACCGTCCGCCAGCACATCGTCGATCAGGCCGGCGTTGCTGGCCGTTGCCGGACCGCCGCCGGGGGCTGGCCCCAGTTCGGCAAGAGTATCGGAATAGCCGATGCCGTACGTCGAAGAATAAACAACTTGCGCAGTTACGATGTTCCGGCAGGAAGCCACCGCGGCCGATTCATTGGCGGCGATGCGCGAACGCAAGAAATTTGGAATGGCAATCGCTGCGATGATCAGGATGATGGCCACGACGATCAGCAACTCGATGAGCGAGAATCCGGCTTGCGTCGTCCATCCTGTTCGCCGCAGCCTTGTTTTTTGTGCGTTCATGGCCATACTCCTTGTCTCGTTTCCCGAGCTCGTTCATCCTGCTCTGCAAATTCTGTACTCCTCCATGTGTCCTCTAACGAAAAAGGGGGAGGAAGAGGCCTTCCTCCCCCGCTAATCGGTTAGAGGTTAGCTGATCGGTGGACTGGTCTGATCTGCGGCACCGGTCAGGCTCTGCCGAATCACACCGGACTGGTCGGTAAAGAAGTGCCGCGTACCCGTTGTACCGGGCGTGATCGGGTCGGCGTTGATGGTGTAGGTATCCATGTTGCCATCACTATTGGCGTCGGCCGCGTTGTAGAGAAAGTCGTAGCCGCTCTTGCTGCCGCTCGCCAGAACTTCGTCAATCAAGTCAGCCCTCGTGCAGTCGGGATTGCCGCCGCTCGCCGGCGGACCCAGTGCCGCCAAGTTCGCCGGGAAACCACCGCACTGGCTCGCGTAGGTCACCGCAGCCGTGTTCAGCGTGCGGAGCGAACCTACTGCCGAGGCCTCGTTGGCCGCCATCCGCGAACGCAGCAGGTTCGGGATAGCAATCGCCGCGATGATCAGAATGATCGCCACGACGATCAACAGCTCGATCAACGAAAAACCTTTCTGTTTGTTGCGCATGTTGTCTCCTTCTCGGAATCTTGGACTCCCATCCGGGAAAGCCGTCCTGGAAAAGGGCACGCCGGCAACCAGAGCCAGCCCGGGAGGTAACCGATAGAGCAAATCTCGTCTAACCTGCTGCCTGTCAGCATTTTGCCGGATGGGGTACCTCCGCCAAGGCAGATTTTACCATGCTTGTGTACTGCCTTTGCGTGACGGAAATGGCAGTTTCCACCACATCGCCGCGGTGAAAAACACCAGCCGCAGGCGCCATGATGGACGCCGCTACCTATTTTTGTCGAGCTGGTGCGGCCAGAGCAGTCTTCCCGCATGCCGTGGATTGCGCCGGGCACCGATACGGCCCGGCCCAGGCAGAAACCAGTGCTACTGGTCTGCACCGAAGGCGAGGCTATTCGATGCGGTGTTTTTTCAGGTAGTGCCGGAAGCTGTCGTAGCTCATCTTCAGCAGCCGGGCTGCCTGCCGCTGCACGCCGCCGGATTTTTCGAGTGCCGCCAGGATGAGCATGCGTTCGCGGTCTTCGATCCAGGCCTTGAAGTCGAGCCCGTCGTCGGGAATTTCCATTGCAAGGTCCGGCTCGGCGGGCCCGGTGGCTTCCGCCTGCGGCGCGCCGTGGAAACGGATTTTCTCTGGCAGCGATTCGGGACGAATCATCGGGCTGGCTTCTAGGGCCACGGCGCGTTCGATGGTGTTTTCGAGCTCCCGCACATTCCCGGGCCAGTCATAGGCTTCCAGCAGCGTCTGGGCTTCCGGCGTGATTCCTTCGACCGGCTTGTTCATCTTCTGCCGGAAGCGGTCCAGAAAATGCCGGGCCAGCAACGGGATGTCTTCGCGACGTTCGCGCAGCGGGGGCAGATGGATGGGGATGACACCGATGCGGTAGTAGAGGTCTTCGCGGAAACGTCCCTCGGCGATTTCCCGCTCCAGGTCTTTGTTCGTCGCGGCGATGACGCGGACGTCCACTTCCACTTCCTGCGTCGAGCCGACCGGCCGCACGCGGCCCTCCTGCAGCACCCGGAACAGCTTCACCTGCATCGCCTGGCTCATATCGGCGATTTCGTCCAGAAACAACGTGCCGCCGTGCGCCGCCTGGAACAATCCGATGCGGTTTTCCAGCGCTCCGGTGAAAGCGCCGCGCACGTAGCCGAACAGTTCCGATTCGAGCAGCGTTTCGGGAAACGCGCCGCAGTTGATCGTGACGAAGGGGGCCTTTCGCCGCGGCGAATTTTCGTGAATGGCGCGCGCGACGAGTTCTTTGCCGGTGCCGCTTTCGCCCGTGATCAGCACGCGGGAATCCTGCGGCGCGATCGTCTGGACGAGATCGAACAGCGCGCGCATCTGCGGGCTGCGGCCGATGATGTTGTCCAGCCCGGTCAGCCGGCGCAGCTCGCGGCGCAGATATCCGGCCTCGCGGCGCAGCGCGATGTGTTCGGCGGCCTGGCGAACCACCTGGCGCAGCTCATCGGTCAGTTTGTCGCCTTTGATGACGTACCGATCGGCGCCGAAGTTCAGGGCATCGATCGCTGTTTCCACGCGGGGCACACCGGTGATCAGGATGAAGGTGCAGTCCGGCGCGACTTCCTTGGCGAACTGCAGCAGCTCGACGCCGGTGGCGTCAGCAGCCGCGCCGCGCAGGCGAATGTCGCTGATGATGATGTCGAAGACCTGCGATTCGATCTTCCGCCGCGCCGTTTCCACATCGGTAGCTGTTTCGACCCGATAGCCTTCTTTGCGAAAGGTGATTTCGAGCAGCTCGCAGATGGACCGTTCATCGTCCACCACGAGCACATGAACGTTCGTCTCCGCGGCGGCAGCCTTCAGGTTCTGTGTTCCAATGGCCATGGACAGCTCCGGCGCGTAGCCGGCCGGTTCGCATTCTGACATGCTTGCGGCGCATGCGGGTGGCCGCCGGGCGCGCTGTTGCGTGCCCTGCAACGGGGCGACGGCGCGGCGCGCCTACGCCGCCCGGGGCAGTTCGACGGAAAATTCTGCGCCCCGGCCGGGCACCGAACTCACCCGCAGCCGCCCCCGATGCGCCTGCACAATCTGGTAGACAATCGCCAGCCCCAGGCCCGTACCCCCGGCGAAACCGGACTGGAACGGCTCAAACAGTTTTTCGGCCACGGCCGGATCGATCCCGGGGCCGGTATCGCGAAACCGGATGCGCACCCAGAAGGGGTCCACTTCCACGCTGACGCGCAGCGTGCCGCCGTTGGGCATGGCGCGCAGGGCGTTGTCGCACAGATTCCAGAACACCTGCTGGAGCCGGTTCCGATCGATTCGAGCGCGCGCCGGCACGTTGCCGAAGATGCGTTCGATGCGATAGTTTCCGTTCAGGTTCGGCTTCTGCTCGAGCAGGGTCAGGGTATCGTCGAGCAGGCTGCGCACATCTTCGACTGCAAACGCGTAGCTTTTCTCGCGGGCATACTGCAGGAAGTCGCTGATGATGTGATTCAGGCGCTCCGATTCGCGGCTGACGATGTTCACCAGATGCTTCTCGTCTTCCTCCATCGGTACAAGCCGCGCCAGCTCGCGCACGGCCCCGGCTACCGCCGTCAACGGCTGGCGAATTTCGTGCGCAATGGCCGAAGCCAGCCGGCCGACTGCCGCCATCCGTTCTTTTGTGGCCACTTCCTCTTCCAGACGCTTCAGTTCGGTCAGGTCTTGAAAATTGAACACGTAGCCGGTGCGGCGTCCGTCGGCCGTGCGCAGCGGGGAAATGGAAACGCCGAGGTAGCGCAGCTCGCCGCTGGCGGTGCGGAACTCGAGTTCTTTGCGCGGGGGCACGGCATCCAACGGCACGTCGCTGCCGTCCGGCGCAAACAGACCCGGAAACAGCTCGGCCACGCGCCGGCCCCGCACGTCTTCCATGCGGTAGCCGGTGATCTCTTCGCCCGCGCGGTTCAGGCGGCGAATGGTGCCATCGAGGTCCGTGGTCAGCAGGCCGCCGCGCATCGACTGGATGATGTCTTCGGCGAAGGCGTGCAGGTCTTTCAACTGCTCATGCTTCTGCTCCAGCTCCAGGCCCTTGCGCCGCAGGCTCTGGGTGAGCTGGCTGGCCAGATAGCCGACCGAGAAGAACGCGAAGAAGTTGCCGATCAGCCAGAGCTGCAACGCCTCCTGGGTGGGTCGCTGCAACGCGAAGCTGGGGATCTTCTCGAAGTGGGCCAGCTCGACGACCACCGCCAGTACCAGAAAACTGCTCAGCGCCGTCAGATAGGCTCCCGGCCGAGTGAACAGAATCCCGCCGACGATGATGACCAGCAGATACAGAGAGACAAAAAAACTTTCGTAGCCACCGCTGATGTACACCAGCGAAGTGACCAGACCGATGTCGCAGCCGAGCTGCAGCACGGCCTGCCAGCGCGCATCCGCGACCCATCGCAGCAGAATGGCAAAGAACAGAGCGAGGACATACCAGAGCAACAACAGCGGCAGGAAGAGCCGCGGGGGCAGGGCGAGCAGTTCGAAATCGCGCAGGACCAGAATGATGGCCAGCAGCAGCGTGATCGCGAGAAACCGCACGCGCACCAGCCACCCGAGCCAGTCGCGCACGTTTTGCGTACTGTCCATCGCGAGTTGCCCGCCGGCGTCTGTGCCGGGCTGTTCTCGGTGACCGGCCCGGTGGGCCGGCCGCGGCCGGTTATCCACCACCGAGCTTGGCGATCAGTTCGAACAGCGGCAGGTACATGGAGATGACGATGCCGCCGACCACGATGCCCAGAAAGACAATCATGATCGGTTCCATCGCCGCCAGCAGGTCCTTGACGGCGGCATCGACTTCGTCTTCGTAGAAGTCGGCAATTTTCTGGAGCATGGCGTCCATGGCACCGGTCTGTTCGCCGACGCCGATCATCTGGGCCACCATGCTCGGGAAGACTTCCGTTTCGCGCAGCGGGTCCACCAGCGTGCGGCCGGCTTCGACCGCCTTGCGCACATGCAGGATCGCTTTTTCGAGGACGGCATTGCCCGCGGTGCGCGCCGTGATGTCCAGGCCCTCCAGGATGGGCACGCCGCTGGTGATCAGCGTGCCGAGCGTGCGCGTGAAACGCGCCACCGCAATCTTCCGCAGCAGCATGCCCACCAGCGGCAGCCGGAGCAGCATCGCGTCGATGGCATAGCGCCCCTGCGGCGTGCCGTACCAAAGCTTGATGCTCACTGCCAGCGCTGCAAAGAACACCAGAATGAGCAGCCCGTAGATGCTCCCCACAAAGTTGGATATGGCAATCACGGTGCGGGTGGGCAGGGGCAGGTCCACGTTCAGGCCCGCGAACAGTTGCGCAAAGATCGGCACCACCTTCCACAACAGCAGCACGATCACACCCACGGCCACCAGCAGCACCGCCACCGGATAGACCAGCGCCGATTTCACCGCCCGCTTCAGTTTGACGTTCTTCTCGATGTAGGTAGACAGCCGCTGCAGAATCGTGTCCAGGATACCGCCGGTTTCCCCGGCCTCGACCATGTTCACGTAGAGATCGTCGAAGACCTTTGGAAAGCGGCGCATCGCTGCCGAAAGTGTGCTGCCCCCTTCGACCGAGCCGCGCACCCCGCTCAGCACCTTCTTGAACGTCTTGTTTTCCTGCTGCCCGGCGAGGATTTCCAAGCACTGCACCAGGGGCAGACCGGCATCGATCATCACGCTGAACTGACGCGTGAAAATGGCCAGTTCTTTCGTGCTGACTCCGCCGCCCACCGTCGGCAGGGCGAATTCCTTGCCCTTCTCTTTCACCCGACTGACGCTGATCATTTCGCGGCGCAGCATGTCGGTCAGCTCGGCTTTGCTGTTGGCGACCCGCTCGCCCGAGACTTTGATCCCGGCGCGGTTGGTTCCGACGTAGGTGTAAACCGGCATGGCAACTGCCTCCTGCCTGACTGGCTTGGGCCGTGCGCGGCTTTACCGCTTCACGGGCTGATAGGAATTCGATGTTCGGGCCGCACCGCTCGGCGGCGGCGTGGCCACCCCTCGATTGATCATATCCTGCAGCTCATCCGGATTCGACGACCGCGAAAGCGCAGTTTCCAGAGTAATCAACTTCTGGAAGTACGCATTGGCCAGCCCCTGGTTGAACGTCTGCATGCCGGTCTGGCCGGTGCCGGTCTGCATCGCGGAATAGATCTGGTGAATTTTGTCTTCGCGGATCAGGTTCCGGATCGCGGCATTGGGAATCAGAATCTCCATCACCATGACGCGCCCGCGGCCGTCGGCCCGCGGCAGCAGCGCCTGACACAAGATCCCCTCGAGCACCATGGAGAGCTGCGCGCGAATCTGCGGCTGCTGGTGGGCGGGAAAGACGTCCACGATGCGGTTGATCGTCGAAACCGCCGAATTCGTGTGCAGGGTCGCGAAGGTCAGGTGGCCGGTTTCGGCAATGCGCAGGGCCGATTCGATCGTTTCCAGGTCGCGCATCTCGCCGATCAGCACCACGTCCGGGTCCTCGCGCAGAGCAGCGCGCAGCGAATTTGCAAACGAGTGGGTATCCGAGTGCACCTCCCGCTGGTTCACAAGACACTTCTTGTGCGTGTGCAGAAATTCGATCGGGTCTTCGATCGTGATCATGTGCTCTTCGCGCTCGCTGTTGATTTTGTCCAGCATGGCGGCCAGCGTCGTGGACTTGCCCGAGCCGGTCGGCCCGGTCACGAGAATCAGTCCCCGCGGGCGGTCGCACAGCGTTTTCACCACGGGGGGCAATCCCAGCGCTTCGAAGCTTTTGATCTCCCAGGGAATCATCCGGAACACCGCCGCCACGGCACCGCGCTGATGGAAGATGTTGCCCCGGAAGCGGGCCAGGTCCTTCAGCCCGAAGGAAAAATCCAGCTCCAGGTTCTCTTCGAGCCGATGCTTCTGGGCATCGGTCAGCACACTGTAGGCGAGGGCCTTTGTGTCCGACGCGGTCAACGGCGGCAGGTCGAGCGGACGCAGCTTGCCGTGGATGCGCACGCGGGGCGGTGAGTTCGTGGTGATGTGCAGGTCGCTGCCGCCCAGCTCGATCATGCGCTTCAGCAGCTCGCTCAACGATGGCACAGCCATAGCCCCCTCCCTTACAGCACGGTTTCGCGCAGAACTTCTTCCAGGGTCGTAATTCCATTTTTGATCTTGATCAGGCCGCTGCGGCGCAGGGTGATCATGCCCATCTCGATCGCTTTCTTCTTCAGCTCCAGCGCCGAGGCGCCGACCAGGATCAGCTCGCGCAGCTCATCGGTGATTTCCATCACTTCGTACAGACCCACGCGTCCCTTGTATCCGGTGTTGTTGCAGATGCCGCAGCCGCGCCCGTGCATCACCTTGACGGTTTTAGCCTCTTCGGGTGAAAAGCCGGCGTCGAGCAGGGCCTGCTCGGGCACTTCCAGCACCTCTTTGCAGTTCGTGCAGATGCGCCGCACCAGGCGTTGCGCGCAGATCAAATTCACCGATGTCGCCACCAGGAATGGCTCGATCCCCATGTTCATCAGTCGGCTGATCGTCGAGGGCGCGTCGTTCGTATGCAGCGTGGAAAGCACCAGGTGGCCCGTCAGAGCCGCCTTGACGGCAATCTCTGCGGTCTCGAAATCGCGAATCTCGCCGACCAAGATGATGTTCGGGTCCTGGCGCAGGAAGGCGCGCAGCGCCGCAGCGAAATTCAGCCCGATCTGCTCCTTCATCTGCACCTGGTTGATGCCCGGCAACTGAAACTCCACCGGGTCTTCGGCGGTCATGATGTTGGTGTCCGGCTGATTCAGCCGCGCAATCGAGCTGTACAGCGTGTTCGTCTTTCCCGAACCGGTAGGTCCCGTCACCAAGACCATGCCGTAGGGTTTCAGAATGTTCCGCTCGAATTTGGCCAGCGATTCCGGTTCGAAGCCGAGCTTGGTCATATCCAGCCGAAGGTTTTCCTTGTCCAGCAGCCGGAGCACAATCTTTTCGCCAAACAGAGTCGGCACGGTGGAAACGCGGAAATCGAGCTCTTTCCGTCTGCCGTCTTTCGAGTACTTCAGCATGATGCGGCCGTCCTGCGGCAGCCGCTTCTCGCTGATATCGAGGCGCGCCATGATCTTGATGCGGCTGGTGATGGCATCTTTCAAGCGGAGCGGGGGCGTCATCACCGTCTGCAGCACCCCGTCAATCCGAAACCGCACCCGATATTCTTTCTCGTAGGGTTCGATGTGGATGTCGCTGGCGCCGCGCTTGACGGCATCGGTCAGGATCAGGTTCACCAGTTTGATGATCGGGGCTTCTTCGGCCGCACGCTCGAGCGAGGCCAGATCCATCTCCTGCTCTTCCGCAGCCAGTTCCAGGTCGGCCTCTTCGCCGGCCAGCTCTTTCATAACATTGTCGAGCGCTTCCTCGGAGGAGGAGTTGCTGTAGAACTTCTGAATGGCCTCGCTGATGGCGGATTCCGAAGCCACCACGGGTTCCACGTTGAACCCGGTCATGAACTTGATGTCGTCCATCGCGAAGACGTTCGTGGGATCGGTCATCGCGATGGTCAGCGTGGAACCCACGCGCGACAGCGGCACAATCTGGTACTGCACCGCCTTGTCCTGCGGCACCAGTTTGATGACGTTCGGATCGACTTCGTAGAATTTCAGATTGATGGAGGGCACACCGTACTGGCGCGAGAGCACCGACGTGATTTCTTCGTCGGTGACAAATCCCAATTTCACCAGCGCCGCCCCGAGGCGCCCGCCGTGCCGTTTCTGATATTCGGTCGCCTGCTGAAGTTGCTCCGGTGAAATCAGCTTTTCTTTGATCAGGATTTCGCCCAGACGGGCCGACATACCTTCTCCTACACCACCCTCTGCCCTCACCCCGCGAGGGAATCCCAACCTAACACAGCCGTCCGTCCCGGCACCTTGGCCGAAAGTACAGGGGTTTTGAAAGCAGCAACAGTGCTGGAATCGCCGTCGCGCCCGGCAGGGTGTGCACCCGGCTGGCCACACGACCACCTCGGGACCCGGCGAGGCGTGGCTTGACTTGCCCTTCCGCGCGCCTCTATCTTGTCTGCAATGCGGCCAGCACTTGACTCGGCCCGCCGGCTCGTCGTGCGGGCAGGGGCCGGCGGAACGACGCCAGCCGATTCATCGCGCCTGCTGCGGCGCTACTATCGCGCGCTCCATGCAGCGCTGGGCCCGCAACACTGGTGGCCGGCGCGCACACCGTTCGAAGTCATCGTCGGCGCAATCCTCACCCAGTCCACAGCTTGGACGAACGTGGAACGGGCCATCGCCAATCTGCGACGCGCGCGACTACTCACGCCCCGTGCCCTGCTGCGGGTGCCCCGGGCACGGCTGGCCCGGCTGATTCGTCCTGCAGGGTATTTCCGTCAGAAAGCAAAAAAACTGAAGGCGTTTGTGCGTTTCCTCGATGCCGAGTACAGCGGGTCGCTGCGACGCATGTTCGCTACGCCCACCGAGGAGTTGCGCGCGCAACTGCTCCAGGTCCACGGGATCGGGCCGGAAACGGCTGACTCGATCCTTCTGTATGCGGGCGGCCACCCGGTCTTTGTCGTGGACGCCTACACAAAGCGGATTCTGGTGCGTCACGGCCTGCTCGACGAGCGGGCCGACTACGAGCAGACGCGCCGCTGGTTGGAAGCGGCCCTGCCGCGCAACGTGCAACTGTTCAACGAATACCACGCCCTGCTGGTCGCGGTGGGCAAGCGCTGGTGCCGGCCGCAGCAACCGCGCTGCGAAACCTGCCCGCTCGGAAGATTCCTGCCCGCGGCGCACGCACCCGTATGACTCCGCTGTCCCAGGACGAACGTAGCCGTCAGCGCAAGCTCCGCCTGACGATGATCGGCATTCTGGTCACCCTGCTGGCCGCTGCTGTGTTCACGCTCGGGTCGCTGAACGTACCGCTGCAGCCGGAAAGCCGCACAGAAACGATCGTTCTGTTTGCGCTGTCTACGTTCATCGTCGCGGCATTCCTGGTTTTTCTGGTGATTTTCGGCCGCAGCCTGCTGCGCACCTGGGCCGAACGGCAGGCCGGGCGCCCGGGCTCACGCTTCAAGTGGAAGATGGTGATGGGGGCACTGGCCATCTCCTTGTTGCCCATCGTGTTCATGTTCTGGATCAGCTACGGCCTGGTGAATCGCACGCTGGCGAAGTGGTTTCCCGGGTCGCTGGAAGCCGCCGTGCAGGAAAGCCGCACCCTGCTCGATCAGCTCGCCCCGCACGTACCGGAAACCGACCGGGACGCGTTTGCTGCGCGCCGCCAAGCCATCGCCGAGCAGGTGGCCAACTACGAAGCCCAGAAACAGGATTACCGCGCCTTCAAAACCCAACTGCTGCTCGCGCTCGGCCTGTTCACCATCGTCCTGCTCGTGTCGGTCACCTGGTTCGCCCTGTTCCTGGCGAAGCTGGTGACCACGCCGATCGAAGCCCTGGCGCACGCCACGACCGAGGTCGCCCGCGGCAATTTCGATCATCGTGTCGAAGTGCAGGCGCACGACGAGCTCGGCGTGCTCGTGGAAAGTTTCAACCAGATGACCGCGGAACTGGCCGACAACCGCCGTCGGCTCGAAGCGTCGAACCGCAATCTCCAGAGTGCGCTCGATGAAATCGAGCGCCGCCGAAAATTCACGGAAGCGATTCTGGAAAATGTTCCGGCCGGTGTACTCTCCCTCGATGCCACCGGCCGGATCCTGCGCGGCAATCGCGCGCTGGAAAGCATCTTCGGCCCCGAGGCCGGCCGGGCCGAAACGCTCGAGGCACTGTTCGGCGAAGCGGCCCGCAGCGTTCGCCAGCTCCTGGAGCGGGCGCTGCGGATGGGCATGGCCACACGCGAGCTGGAAATTCCCCGCGCCGACCGCGTGCTGCACGTCGCGGTGACCGTCAGCGCGCTCGGTCCGCGCACGTCGAATCCGGGTTTTCTGGTGGTGATCGACGATTTGACCGAACTGCTCCGTGCCCAGCGCGCTGCGGCCTGGCAGGAAGTAGCCCAGCGCATCGCGCACGAAATCAAAAATCCGCTCACGCCGATCCAACTCTCCGCCGAGCGATTGCAGCGCTACCTGGGAAAACCTGCCGGCACAGCCCGCGACACCGAGTTCGAACGGATGGTTCGCGAGTGCGCTGCGCTGATCGAGCGCGAAGTGTCCACCCTGAAAACTATGGTGGACGAGTTCAGCCGTTTTGCTCGCTTCCCCAAGCCGAAGCCGCAGCCCGTAGATCTGAACGCGGTCGTGTGCGCCGCCCTAGACGTTTTCGCGGGCCGGCTGAACGGCATCACGCTGCATACGGAGCTGGATCCGGCCCTGCCGCTCGTGCGTGCCGACGCCGAGCTGCTTCGCCACGTCCTGGTGAATCTGATCGACAACGCCGCCGCCGCACTCGAACACGCTCCGGCCAAACGGATCGAGATCGTCACCCGTGTGGCCGCCACCGCCGAAGCCGTAGAAATCGTCGTGGCCGACACCGGGCCGGGCATCCCGGCAGAAGAAAAGGATCTACTCTTCCTGCCCCACTTTTCGAAGAAGGAGCACGGCACCGGCCTCGGCCTGGCCATCGCCAGCCGGGTGGTGGCGGACCACGGCGGCACGATTGCAGTCGAAGACAATCAACCTTGCGGCGCCCGGTTCGTCATCCGGTTGCCGCGGGTGGAAGTCGCCGCTCCGCAGGCACAATCATGAGCCACGCCATCTTGATCGTGGACGACGAAGCAGGCATCCGGGAATCGCTCACCTCGATTCTGCGCGAGGAAGGGTATCAGGCCGAAGCCGTCGCCACCGGCGAAGAATGTCTGCGCGCGGCTCGGGAAACGCACTTCGACCTGGTGCTGCTCGACGTCTGGTTGCCCGGCCTGGACGGTCTGGAGACCCTGCGGCGGCTGCGCGAACTGGATTCGCCGCCGGTCGTCGTCATGATTTCCGGCCACGGCACCGTGGCCACCGCCGTGCGAGCCACCAAGCTCGGCGCATTCGACTACGTCGAGAAGCCGCTTTCGCTCGAAAAAACCATCCTGACGGTGAAGAACGCACTGGCTCATCTGCGTCTGGAAATGGAAAACCGCCGGTTGCGCGCGGAGCTGGAGCGTCGCTATCAGATTGTCGGCGAGAGCGTGTCGATGAAAGCCCTGCGGCAGCAGATTGCCCTGACCGCGCCGACCAACGGCCGCGTGCTCATCTACGGAGAATCCGGCACCGGCAAAGAACTGGTCGCGCGCGCCCTGCATTTCCATTCACTACGGGCCGAGCGTGCCTTTGTCGAAGTCAACTGCGCGGCCATCCCCGAAGAGCTGATCGAATCGGAACTGTTCGGCCACGTCAAAGGCAGCTTCACCGGCGCCAGCGAAGACAAAATCGGAAAATTTCAGATGGCCGATGGCGGCACGCTGTTCCTCGACGAAGTCGCCGACATGAGCCTGAAGACCCAGGCCAAAGTTCTGCGCGTGCTCGAAGAGCAGCGCTTCGAACCGGTCGGGGCGAACCGTTCGGTGCAGGTGGACGTGCGCGTCATCGCCGCCACGAATCAGAATCTTGAGCAACGTATCGCCGAAGGGCGCTTCCGCGAAGACCTTTTCTACCGGCTGAACGTCATCCCCTTCCACGTGCCGCCCCTGCGGGAACGCAGTGAAGATGTGCCCGTGCTGGCGCGTCACTTTCTGGAAGAGTACTGCCGCGCCTACGGGCGCCGTCCGCTCACCTTCAGCCCCGCGGCCCTCGACGTGCTCCAGCGCTATGCCTGGCCGGGCAACGTGCGCGAGTTGAAAAATCTGGTCGAGCGCCTGGTGATCATCGCGCCGCAGTTCGATTCCGACCGCATCGAACCCCATCACCTGCCGCCGGAACTGTTCCGCGGCGCCGCCGCGACGCGTCCCTATGCCAGTCTGCAGGAGGCCCGCGCTGCCTACGAACGCGAGTTTATTCTGCGCAAGCTCGAGGAAAATCAGTGGAACATCACCCGCACCGCGGCGGCGGTCGGATTGGAACGCACCCACCTCTACCGCAAGCTGAAATCTCTGGGTATCTCCCCCGCAGAAGAATCCAACTGATAAACAGCCCCAGGACCGTTTCGAATATCCCGCTTGCTCCTGTCTCCCTGCCCCCGGCGCAGGCAGTGCCCACAGCACTCTGCCAGGATTCCGAAACGGGCGAAGACTGCTGTAGCCGCGGCAGGTGCCGGCGCAGCCCACGCAAAGGAGTATCCATCTAGCTGAGTCGTTCGAGCTGACGGCGCCAGTCGAGCTGGCGGACGATTTCCGGGCGGTCACGCCAGTTCGGCTGCACTTTGACATACAGTTCCAGGAACACTTTCCGGCCGAGCAGCCATTCGAGTTCTTCGCGAGCCAGCGTGCCGATGCGTTTCAGCATCTGGCCGCCCTTGCCGATCAGGATGCCCTTCTGCCCGTCGCGTTCCACGTAAATCGTGGCGTAGATGCGCACGAGTTTTTCGCCTTCTTCGTAGCGATCCACCAGGACCGCCAGCGCATGGGGCACTTCCTGCCGTGTGGCCTGCATGGCCTTTTCGCGAATGATTTCCGCAGCCAGAAAGCGTTCCGGTGCATCGCTCACCTGATCCGGGGGGAAGTACGGCGGGCCTTCCGGCAGATACTCGAGCAGTTTCTGTCGCAGTCGGTCGAGTCCGTCGCCGGTGAGCGCCGAGATCGGGATGATTTCCGCGAAGGAATACACCTGGCTGTACCGCTCGATCAGCGGCAGCAGCTTCTGTTTTTCGATCAGGTCGATTTTGTTGAGCAGCAGAAACTGCGGACAACGCACCTGTCGGACGCGCTCCAGCGCATGCTGGTCGCCGGGACCAAATTCGGCGGTGGCGTCTACGACCAAGCAGAGCAGATCGATTCCTTCGAGCGCCTGCGCGATCTCATCGGTCATCTGCCGTTCGAGCGCGGTGCGCGGCGCCAGCAGGCCCGGGGTATCGATCAGCACGATTTGCCCTTCTTCGCTGTGCACGATGCCGTGGATGCGGTTTCGCGTGGTCTGCGGCTTCGGTGTGACGATGGCCACCTTGCGCCCGACCAGTGCATTCACCAGCGTCGACTTGCCGGCATTGGGTCGTCCGACCACAGCCACGAATCCGCTCTTGAACGCCATCAGCTCGCACCCTCACAGGAATCCCAGTGCACGACTTGGCCGGGCCGATCAGCGACCCGTGCCACTCGGGATCAGCTTCAGCTCAAACGAGTGGCGACTGTTCTCGCGGACCGTCACCGCCGTGCCCTGCGCCTCGTACGGCAGCAGAAACTGCGGATCCTGCCAGATGCCCGGCTCCAGATCATCGAAGGCGAACAGCTTGTAGGTGCCCGGGGCGATGCCGGACAACACGAAACGTCCCTGCGTGTCGGTCACGGTGCTGTGGAACAGCCGGAGCAGGTGACGGCGGCTCGGTTCCGGTGCCAGCACCACCGTCACACCTGCCAGCGGCAACAGTTCGGCATCGAGCACTCGACCTTCGACGCTGCCCCCGTTCGGGCTCAAAACAATTTCCAGTGGTGCCGAGGGCGCGCTGGCCGGATCGAAACCGACGTCGAGCACTTCCTGCGAGCCGTGCTGCACCGATTTCACGTAGTAGCCGGCCGGCATGCCGGTCACCGTGACCTCGAAGGTGAGGCCCGGCAGAAGGTTCGTTGTGAACGTACCGTCCGGGTCGACGCGGGTTCCGCCGCTGCCCAGCGCAAACGGCAGCTCGCGCGGGCGCAGATTCACCCGCACCCCCTCAAGTGTGGCGTTCGGTTGCCCTTCGACGCGCACCCGCCCACTCAGCGTACCAGTGGCAGACAGCCGCAGCGCGAGACCTTCCCGGTCGGTGCGTCCCACTTCCAACGGCAGCCGGGCCGCCCGCGCCGCACCCTGTTGTGCCGCAATCGCCACAAGCTGGTAAGACCCCGGCGGAACATTGCGAATAGTAAACGTCCCGTCCATTGCGGTGGTCTCGCGCCGTGCTGTAACCAGGTCGCGCACCAATCCCTGCGCCGCCAGCACCATCACCAAGGCGCCCGGCACCGGATCGCTGGTGGTGGCGTCCATCACAACGCCACTCAGGCGCACACCTTCGACGGGCTCCACGGTCAAATCTACCCCGGGCAATTCGTCGCCGGCTTTCACCTCCAGCGGAATCGCCCGCGAGGGGTCGGTCGTGCCCGGGTAGTACGTCGGGACGTAATTTTCGGTTTCCCCTGATGTGGCGAAAACGCCGAAACGGCCTGCCGACGGCGTCGCACTCAGAAAATATCGTCCCGGACTCAACCCGTAGACGCGATACTGACCGCGGTCGTCGGTCTGGCTGGAGCCCGCCGGCACCAGTTGCGGCTGACCATTCACGTACGCCATGCGGCTGGCCTGCACCTGCACGCCCGCCATCGGCTCGCCCTCGCGGTCATAGACCCGTCCGGTAATCACCGCAGCGCGTTCCAGGCGGAACAACAGGTCCCGTATCTGCTGGCCCGGCCGCAGTTCGAGTACCGTGCCCGGCCGGTTGGCAGAGCGCTGCCCGTACTCACGGCGGACGTAGCCGGTGCGCTCGACCACCAGCCGGTAGGCGCCCGGCTCGACATTTTCCAGCCGGAACCTTCCGGTCTCATCGGTGCGCGCGACCATCGGCCTTGTGCGTCCGCGGCGCACGGCCTGTCCCAGAGGGTTCAGTGGGACCCCTCCGGGCGGGCCGCCGCGCTCGCCGGCATTCATCAAAATTACGCTGGCTTTGCGCAACGGCTCGCCTGTATCCTGCGCCAGCACCACGCCTTCGACCACACAGGTCGCGGTAGCTTTGGCCGCTTCCGCCGGTACCGGCGCTTGCTGCACTCCCATCAAAAAATGAAAAAGTAGCAGTGTCAGAAAACCTGTGCTCATCATCGTTCACCGCCCTGCACAGAATAGGACGCACCGGCAGCGGCCAGGGTAACAACGCACAGGGTCGAAATCATGACCATGACGAAGATGGGCGCGGCCGAGGTCTGACGAACACAGCCAGCCTACCCGAAGCCAAGGAAAAAAAGAAAAGGCGGAGACCCCTTCTGCGGGGTCTCCGCCAAACGCCAGGACAGCGGTGTAGTTAAAATCGGCCGGCGTAGACGAGCTGGATGGCTCGCCCGTCTTTGCTGGTCGTGCCGGTCGAAACGGCGTTGTTCTTGATGGCGGCTTCGACGTTGGCCGCCGTCTGTTGGCCCGCGCCGGCCTGATAGAGCGCACCGGTACCCGCCACGTGCGGCGAAGCCATCGAGGTGCCCGAGAGCGTTTGAGTGCCGTTGCGCAGCCAGGTGGAAAGAATACTTACACCTGGCGCCCAGATGTCCACGCAAGTGCCGAAGTTGCTGAAGGAGGCCTCGCGATCGTTGCTGTCGGTGGCGGCGACTGTCGCCACTCCGTTGTGCGTGCCCGCGCGCGCCGGCGAAGAGTTGCAGGCGTTCGTTCCTTCGTTGCCCGCAGCCACTGCATAGAAAACGCCGCTGTCGGCCGAACGCTTGACGGCATCGTCCAGCGCCTGGCTGGCGCCGCCGCCCAGGCTCATATTGGCCACCGCAGGCTTGATGGCGTTGGCGGTGACGAAGTCCACGCCCTTGATCACCCCGGAAGTGGTGCCGCTGCCGGCGCAGTTCAGCACCTTGACGCCATGCAGACGGACGTCGGGCAGCACGCCGACCACATGGCTGGTGTTGTCGCGCGCACCGGCCGTGCCTGCCACGTGCGTGCCGTGACCGTTGCAGTCGCGGTTGGACCCGCCGGCAAAATTCACGTGTTCGACGACGAACAGGTCGCTGTGGGTCGTGTCAATGCCGGTATCGATGATGTAGACGTGAACGGTGCCCGCGCGGGGATCGGCCGCGCCGTCACCGGCCCGGGTCGAACTGATGTCGGCGTCGATGCGGTTGATGCCCCAGGGCAACGTCTGTGCGGTGATGGTCATCACCCCGTCCGGCTCCACATATTTGACGTACGGCAGCGCTTCGATCGCCTGGATCTGCGCTGCGGTCAGCCGCGCGGAGAACCCGCGGATGGCAGCGCTGTAGACGTGTTCGGCGCGGAAACCGTGGCGCCGCTCCAGGTTCTGCACCGCACCGATGACCCGCCGGTCCAGATAGTCCCACGCAGCCGGTGCCTCCACCATGCGCTCATCGGCGCGGAAGGCGCCTTGAAAACTGTCGAAAGGAGCTGTGTCCGAGAAAACTACAATGACAGGAAACGTGGCGGCAGGGCGTTGCGAATGCAGTGAGCCCGCCACAACACCCAAAAGCAAAACCAACCACAGGGTTCGCATGGAGAGTCGTTTCATTTTGTTCTGTTCTCCTGGGTCTCCCTCGCGGGAAAATAGCCGGCAAGACCACTCGCCGGTTTCCTTCGTCCGTACAATAAAGACCTTTTATTTACTTGTCAATAAACAAATGCAGTCCCGGGAAAACTTGTGCAGAACTGTCCACCGGGCTGCGACGATCCCGACACCGCTCATCGGAGCAAATCGAAAGCGGCACCGAACAGCTTCCGGAATGGCCTGGCTCACGCGCACCGCCCGTCCGCAAAGGTGGACGGAACCGACCGGACTAGTTCACCTCGGCGGCCTGCGCTGCCGGAGCAGTTTTCCGCACGCGCAGGCGCAGCACTTTGCGCTGATTGGCTTCGAGCACCTCGAAGCGCAGGCCGGCGTATTCGATGGCTTCGCCGGGCAGGGGAACGTGTCCGGCAATGTGGTTCAGCAGACCGGCCACCGTGGTTACCCCCGAAGGCACTTCGCTCAGTTCCACGCCCACCAGCTCAGCGAGTTTTTCTACGGGCACGCTGCCGCGCACGAGCAGCGTGCCTTCTGCGTCGCGTGCCACGTCGGGCATCGGCGCGCGGTCTTCTTCCCCGATTTCGCCCACAATCTCTTCGACCAGGTCTTCGGCCGTCACCAATCCGGCTACCGAACCGTACTCGTCGACAACGATGGCGAGCTGCTGGTGTTTCTGCTGCAGTTCCTTGAGCAGTTGCGACCCCGGTTTCGTTTCCGGAACAAACAGCACCGGCCGCATCAGCTCGCGCACGCGCCGCTGGGCCGCTTCGCGTTCCGGTACCTGGAGCACGTCGCGAGCGTACACCACGCCGACAATGTCATCTACGGTCCCTTCGTAGACCGGAATTCGCGAATACTTCGTCTCCACAATCAGGCGGCGGAGCTGCTCGACGGTCGCATCGGCCGGGATGGCCACGATGTCCGGGCGGGGGGTCATCAGCTCGCGCACGCGCTTGTCGCTGAATTCCACTACCTGCTCGATCAAGTCCGCTTCGTCGGGCTTCAGGATGCCCTCTTCTTCGGCTGCTTCGACCAGGGCTTCGATCCCGTTTGCGGTGTGCTTGCCGTTTTCCGATTCGGCCGGCTCGCCCAGACGCATCAACGAATCCAGCAATTCCATGCTGGCGCGCAGCGGCCAGGTCAACCACAGCAGCACGCGCAGCAAAGGCACCAGCGGAAGCACCCAGCGGCCGGTCGAACGGGTCAGCAGCACGTAAGGCACGAAATGCAATCCCAGCACCACTTCCAGCGTCAGGAAAAACACCGCCTCGGCCAGCGCCCGCCAGGTTTCCGCGACAAACAGCGAAACTCCGCCGGCGGTGACCACGGCCACGAGCACGAGCCACAGATGCGTCAACAGGGCAAAGCTGGTGGCGGCGCTGCGCCGGTCCAGTCCGATGCGCGGTTCCACTTCCGCTTCGAACACTTCCAGGTTGCGCCGCACCCGGCCGACTGTGACCCGGCCCAGCTCGCGATAGACGCGGTCCAGATAAGCGACCACGCAGAGCCCGGCGCCCAGCGCCACGACCCCGAGCGTGTACAGGCTGTACCAGAGCACGTTGGAGCTCATCGCCGTATCAATCCCAGCCGACGGCGCAACCGGCCTTCCAACCGGTTCATCTCGCCTCGGTCGGTTTCATGGTCATAGCCGAGCAGGTGCAACACGCCGTGCAGAATCAGCACACACAGCTCTTCCTCCAAACGGTGACCGGCTCGTCGGGCATGGCGACGGGCGACCGCCGGCGCAATGGCGATATCACCCAGATACCCGTCGCGTTTCCCGTTCTTGGTCATGGGGAACGAAAGGACGTCGGTCGGGCCGGACTTGCCGCGAAATTGCCGGTTCAGGCGGGCGATGGCCGCCGGGCTGACCAGGGCTACGGTGACCGAGTCCGGCCCCAGACCGCACAGTTGCTGCACGCGCGCCAGAAAGGCGTCCAGCGCCGCGCGGCGCACCCGGACAGCGCGTTGGCGGTTGATTACCATGCTGGCAGAGCAGTCCCCGCCCGAGCCCTTGGCTGAGCGCGGCTTCGCGGAAGATCACTGGTTGGAGGATTCGTCTCCACCGTTTTCTGCAGCGGAGCTGGCGCGGCTGGCTGCCACCGGCACAGTGGCGTTGCGGGCAGACTGCGCCGCGAATTCGTCGTAGGCTTTGATGATCTGCTGCACCAGGTTGTGCCGCACCACGTCCCGTTCGTTGAAGTAGATAAAGGCAATGCCTTCGATCCGGCCAACCACGTCGATGGCCTCGACCAACCCGGACCGGCGCCCGCTGGGCAGATCGATCTGCGTGATGTCGCCGGTGATGACTGCCTTGGAACCAAATCCCAGCCGCGTCAGGAACATTTTCATCTGCTCGCTGGTGGTGTTCTGGGCCTCGTCCAGGATGACAAAGGAATCGTTCAGCGTGCGACCGCGCATGAACGCCAGCGGTGCAATTTCGATGATGCCCTTCTCCAGCAGACGCTCCAGCTTATCGGCATCCAGCATGTCGTAGAGCGCGTCGTAGAGCGGTCGCATATAAGGATCGACTTTCTGCTGCAGGGTGCCGGGCAGAAACCCCAACCGTTCGCCTGCCTCGACGGCCGGCCGCGCCAGGATGATGCGGCTCACCTGCTTGGTCAGCAGCGCGGAAACAGCCATGGCCACGGCCAGATACGTTTTGCCTGTGCCTCCCGGGCCGATGGCAAACACTATGTCGTACTTTTCAATGCATTCCATGTAGCGCCGCTGGTTCGGACTTTTCGGCTGGATCGTCTTTTTGCCGAACGCCCGCGGCCGCGGAGGCACCAGCAGCGACCGCAGCGTCACATTCGGCTCCTGAGTGGCCACGCGCAGCAGCGACTTCACCTCGCCGTTGCTCAGCACGCGTCCCTCGCGCACCAGATCGCTGTACTCTTCGATGATTCGAGCGGCACGCTCGACTTGGGCGGGTTCGCCTTCGATTTCAATCCGGTCCTGTTGCAACTGGGTGCTCACGCGCAGTGCGGATTCCAGCAGCTTGAGGTTTTCGTCCAGAGTGCCGAACAGGGCCTCGACCCCGCCGGCCAATTGCACCGTGCGCTTCATTCTGCCTGGACGACGATCCCTCCCGGAACGGAATGGCTCCGCAAAAGCCTAACGCAACCGCCCGGCAGGGTCAAGCCAGCCGCCCAAACCGCGCCGTTTCTTGACACCCCTCTGCACGCATGTTAGTTTCGTTTGCTTTTCGCAGCTTTCGAGACACCGCAGTGAGTCCGCCGGCCACGGAAACGCTTCGCAAAACCGCTCTGCATGCGACCCACCGCCGACTGGGCGCCCGCATGGTGGCTTTTGGCGGGTGGGAGATGCCGGTTGAATACTCCGGCATCATCGCCGAACACCTGGCCGTGCGCACCGCCGCCGGCCTGTTCGACGTCAGCCACATGGGCGAGATCGAAATTCGCGGTCCGCACGCGCTCGAGCTCGTCCAGTGGGTCACCTGCAACGATGCGGCGCGGCTCAGCGAGGGACAGGCGCAGTATTCCGGGCTGATGACCGGGCAGGGCACGTTTGTCGACGACCTGCTCGTGCACAAAATCTCCGCCGCGCACTATCTGCTCTGCGTGAACGCGGCCAATCAGGACACCGACTTCGAACACATCTGTGCGCAGAACCGTTTCGGCGCGACGGTGGAAAACGCCGGGGCGCGCTACACGCAACTGGCGCTGCAGGGGCCGAAGGCTGCAGACATCCTGGCGCGGCTGACCAGAACCGAACTGGCGGCGCTGCGCTACTACCGATTCACGTTCGGCGAGGTGAGCGGCGTGTCCTGCCTGATTGCGCGCACCGGCTACACCGGCGAGGATGGCTTCGAGCTGTACTTCGCTCCCGAACACAGCGAGCGCATCTGGAACGATTTGCTGGATGCCGGCCAGCGCGACGGGCTGCTGCCCTGCGGACTCGGCGCACGGAACACCTTGCGGCTGGAAGCGGGCATGTGCCTGTACGGACACGAGCTGGATCAGACGACCACGCCGTGGGAAGCACGGCTGGACTGGATCTGCAAACTCGACAAAGGCGATTTCCTCGGCCGCGAGCGCCTGGTGCAGCAGAAGCAACAGGGACTGCAGCGGATTCTGGTGGGTTTCGAAATGGTGGACAACCGCATCGCCCGCGACGGCTATCCGGTGCTCTCCGGTGAGCGCGAAATCGGACGCGTAACCAGCGGATCGCCCGCTCCGTTCCTGAAAAAAAATATCGGCATGGCTTACGTGCCGCCGGAGCATAGCTCTCCCGGCACCGTGCTGCGTATCGCCATCCGCGGCCAGCCCGCCGCCGCGCGCGTGGTGCCGCTGCCGTTCTACAAACGGCCCAAGTGAAGCTGCGCCAACGCGCCGCCGGATGAACACCGCAACGAAGGAGCCGACCATGTACCCGAGCGACTACCGCTACACGCGCGAGCACGAATGGATCAAGCTGGAGGGCGACACCGGCATCATCGGCATCACCGACTATGCGCAGCGCGCGCTGGGCGATATCGTCTATGTCGAACTGCCCAAGCCGGGCACCAAGCTGGAAGCCAACCAGTCGTTCGGCACCGTAGAATCGGTCAAGGCCGTCAGCGACATCTACTGTCCGGTGGCCGGCGAGGTCATCGAAGTGAACGAAACCCTGCACCGCGCACCCGAAACCATCAACCAGGATCCGCACGGCGCGGCCTGGATCATCAAGATCCGGGTGGCGGACCCGAGCCAGGTGCAGAACCTGATGGACGCGGCTGCCTACCAGGCCTACGTGGCGGAAAAAGAAAAGGAAGCGGGACACTGATGCGTTACCTGCCGAAGTCGGCTGCCGAGCGCCAGCAGATGCTCGCCGCGCTTGGCCTGCACGAGATCGAAGATCTGTTTGCCGCCATTCCGGAAGCGTTCCGCCTGCGCGAGCCGCTGAATCTGCCCGGGCCGCTCTCCGAATTCGAAATTATCGAATACTTCCGGGCGCGCGCCGCCGAAAACGCGCGGGGGTACACGCGCTTTCTCGGCGCGGGCGTTTACGATCACCTGACCAGCGTGGTGGCCGATGCGCTGATCCAGCGGGGCGAATTTCTCACCTCGTACACCCCCTATCAGGCCGAAATCAGCCAGGGGACGCTGCAGGCCATCTTCGAGTTTCAGACGCTGATGTGCCAGCTCACCGCGCAGCAGGTGGCGAATGCCTCGATGTACGACGGCTCAACAGCAACGGCCGAGGCGGCGCTGATGGCCGAGCGCGTGACGGGCCGGCACCGCGTTGTCGTGGCGCGCTCGGTGCATCCCGAATACCGCCAGGTGACCGCCACCTACGCGCGCAATCACGGACTGGCCATTGCCGAAATTCCCTTCTCGGCCGAAACGGGCCAGGTGGACCGGGACGCCGCGCGTGCAGCGCTCGACACAGAAACAGCCGCGCTCATCGTGCAGTCGCCGAATTTCTTCGGCGTGCTCGAACCGGTGCCGCAACTGGCCGAGCTGGCTCATGCGCACGGCGCGCTGCTCGTGGTGGCGATTGCCGAAGGGCTGTCGCTGGGCATTGTGCGGCCGCCGGCCGAAGCCGATATCGTTGCCCTGGAAGCGCAATCGTTCGGCATCCCGCCAAGCTTCGGCGGCCCTTCGGTGGGGGTGCTGGCCACGCGGGAAGAGTTCGTGCGTCAGATGCCCGGACGGCTGGCCGGCCAGACAACCGACCGGGAAGGGCGCCGCGGCTTCGTGCTCACGCTGGCAACACGCGAACAGCACATCCGGCGCGAAAAGGCCACCTCCAACATCTGCACGAATCAGGCGCTGTACGCGCTGGCCGCGACCATCTTCCTCTGCCAGGCGGGCAAGCAGGGACTGCGCGAGCTGGCGCTGCAGAATCTGGCGAAGGCACGGTTTGCGCGGGAGCAACTCGAGTCGGTGGCTGGCGTGCGCTGCCGGTTCCGCGGCCCGGTTTTCAACGAATTTGTCATCGAGCTGCCGCGGGCGACCCGGTGGGTGAACCGCGCGCTGCTGGCCGAACGCATCATCGGCCCGCTTCCGCTCGGACCGTTCTACCCGGAGCTGACCAAGCATGCGCTGGTCTGTGTGACGGAAAAGACGCCACGGGCAGAAATCGAGCGGCTGGCCGATGCGCTGCGCCGCATTCTGGCGCAACCCGCATAGTCAAACACTGAACACGCGGGCAGTTGGCTGGGGCCCAAGCAAAACCACCGCAAGGGGAGTGCATGACAACAGCGATCAAAAAAGCCGGACGCCACGTCTCGCAGAGCGAAGGGCTGATTTTCGAAAAGTCTGCGCCGGGCAAGCGCGGCATGGAGCTGCCGGCCCTGGACGTCCGGCCCGTCGAACCCGCCGAGGCTCTGCCCGAGGAATATCTGCGCGACGAAATTGCAGGCTTTCCCGAAGTCAGCGAAATCGAAATCGTCCGCCACTTCACGCGGCTTTCCACCTGGAACTACGCGATCGACCTGGGCATGTATCCGCTCGGGTCCTGCACGATGAAATACAATCCGCGGGTGAACGAGTACGTGGCCCGACTGGATGGCATCGCCACCGAACATCCCTATCAGCCGGTCGAGCTCGCCCAGGGCTGCCTCCGGATCCTGAAGACGCTGGAAAAATGCCTGCTCGAGATCACCGGCATGGACGCGGCCACGCTGCAACCCGCCGCCGGCGCGCAAGGGGAGCTGACCGGTCTGCTGCTGATTCGCGCCTATCTCACCAGCCAGGGCCATCCGCGCAAGGTGGTCTTGATCCCCGATTCGGCACACGGCACCAACCCGGCCACGGTGACCATCGCCGGCTATGAGGTCCGCAACATCAAAAGCGACGCGCGCGGACAGATCGATGTGGCGCAACTGAAGCAGATCGTCAACGAGGATGTGGCCGCGCTGATGGTCACCAACCCGAACACGCTCGGCATCTTCGAAAGCAACATCGCCGAAGTGGCTGACGTGCTCCACGCGGCCGGCGCGCAGCTCTACATGGACGGTGCGAACATGAATGCCCTGGCAGGCATTGCCCGGCCGGCCAGCTTCGGCGTGGACGTCATGCACCTGAACCTGCACAAGACCTTTTCCACTCCGCACGGCGGCGGCGGCCCCGGCGCCGGCCCGGTGGTGGTGCGGAAACACCTGGAGCCGTTCCTGCCGGTGCCGGTCGTGGTGGAAAAGCCGGACGGAACCCTAGTGCTCGACGACCAGCGCCCGCAGAGCATCGGACGGGTGCGTGCCTTCTTCGGGAACTTCGGGGTGCTGGTGCGCGCACTCGCCTACACGCTGGCCTACGGACCCCGAATTCGACAGGCCACCGAAGACGCCGTGCTGAACGCAAACTACATCCGGCACGGCCTGGAACCGTACTACGAACTGCCCTACAAGCTGCCCTCGATGCATGAGGTAGTCTTCAGCGATGCCCGTCAGCGGAAATACGGCGTCACCACCATGGACATCGCCAAGCGGCTGATCGACTACGGCTTTCATCCGTACACAACCGCGTTTCCGCTGATCGTGCCCGGGGCGCTGATGATCGAGCCGACCGAGTCGGAATCCAAGGAAGAATGCGACCTGTTCATCGACGCGATGCGCGCTATCGCAGAAGAAGCAGCCACGAACCCGGAGCTGGTCAAGACGGCACCTCATTCGACCCGCATCAGCCGGCTCGACGAGGTCGCCGCCGCGCGCAAACCCATCCTGCGCTGGAAACCTGCAGAGAGCAGTGAAGCCGCCGACTGAAGCAGCTCTGGCGCATCACACTGCCCTTCCATCTCCATCGAAACCTGAACGCAGAAGGCGCGCCGGGCAGGCGGGGGTCAGCGAAACCGGATGGAGGCGAGCATCTGCTCGAAGACGCGTTCGTACTGCGGGTAATCGCGCTCGGGCGCAACGCCCAGGAAGTAGACCAGCTCGCGGTCGCGCAGCACAGTAACCAGCCAGTCGTATTCGCGCCCGCCCAGCGGCGAAGCATTTTCCAGCAGAGTGGAAAGTCCGGCGCGGCCATCCACGCGCACGCTGCGGGCCCGGCGGGCAATGCGGAGTTCCGGGTTCGACTGACGCAGCGAGGCATAGAGCTGCTCGGTGGCGTCTTCCAGCGTGTAGCGACCTCGACGGTCCGGCCGCGGTGTGAATACGCCGAGAAGTGCTCCGTAGGCAAAGGCGGTTTGGCCGCTGTCGGCCTGCACGATTCCGCCGTCCGGGGCCAAGGCGACGTCGCGGCCCTCGCCATAAACGCGCCAGTTTTCGGGATGGCGGATGCGTAACACCGGGTGTTCGAACGTCACCAGGCGCGAGGCTGGCGGCTCAGGGGAACGCGGGCTGGTCGCGCCGGCGGCGGGCTGGCCGCGCTTGGGCGGCGGAGGCAGCGAGAGCACCAGCCGCTTCACTTCTTGAAACTCGGGGGAATCGCGCCGGTAGCTGCGCGGCAGCCCGCCGAGCTTTTCGATTTCTTCGTTCACGCGTTCGATGCGGTTCTCCGGCTTGGGATGCGAGGAGAAAAATTCCGGCGGGCCACCGCCCTTGCGTTCGGCTTCGATCTTTTCGAAGAACTGCACCATGGCCCGCGGGTCGTAGCCCGCATCGTAGAGGATTTGGGTGCCGAGCACATCGGCCTGGCGTTCGGCGTCCCGCGAGTACTTCAACAGCACGGAATTGGCCGCGAACCCTGCACCGAGCTGGGCGAGCACGGCCCCCACCGAATCGCTGCCGATGACCCCGCCGAACAGTCCCAGACCGAGCTGCCAGGCGTACGCTTTGCTGGCCTGATTGGTGCCGTGGCGCAGGGCCACATGAGCAATTTCGTGCGCCAGCACGCCGGCCAGTTGCGCTTCATTGTCGGCGGCTTCCAGCACACCGCGGTGGATGTAGATCGGCCCACCGGGCAGCGCGAAAGCATTGATCGAAGCTTCGTTTACGGCCTTAAAGGTATAAGGATAGCTATAGAACGGGGCCTTGGCGGCGAGGTTTCTGCCGAGCCGCTGCAGGTAGCTGTCCACGCGTGTGTGGTTCAGCAGCGGAAGCTTGCGTTCGGCATCCTGAGCCACCTGGCGGCCGAGCTGAATATCCTGTTCTTCGCTGAACAGATTCCATCCCGGTTTCAGTGCGGTGCGGGTGGCCGCGGCGACCGATGTCAGCAGAAGCGACACCGCCACCAGCAGCACCGTCGCTGCCCGCCATCGCTGGCCCAGCGAACCCATCTGACTGCGCTTGCTCATGACCTTCCCTCGTCTCGAGGTGTACGCTGCTCCCCTGCTCCGTGCGCGCCCGGGTATCGGGCTGGAGAACGAAATCCCCCGAATTGTACCGCGAACGATCCACACACTCGATTAGATGTGGAAGGGAGCAAACTGGTTCGACCAGCCACACCGCACCGGCGTCCGGTTGCGCTCAGCGTTCGCGGTCGCGATTGCGTTTGGCCGGTGCAACCTGCGGCGTATTGTTGCCGTTGGAGCTTTTCGCTTCGCCGGCTGCCGCCGCCGCGGGAATTTCCACCGTGCGCCCGCCCGAAACTGCAGCGGCGGGCGCCGGCGAACTCGCCAGCGGCAACTCGACCGGCAGGACGGCCCCTTCGGCTTCTTTGCGGAAAATCAGTCCTTCGCCGCTCGAGTCAATGGCCAGCACGTCTCCCAGGCGAATCTGTTCCGTAGCCAGCAGGTTCGCCAGCGGATAGACGATGTGGCGCTCGATCGCGCGTTTCAGGTGTCGGGCCCCGTACTTGATGTCGGTACCTTCGCGCAGCAGGAAGGCGCGGGCTTCCGGGGTGACGCGGAACAGGAACTGTTTGCCGGCGGTCTCCAGCACGCGTTGCTGCACCATTTCGAGCTCGATGTCAAGAATCTTTTCGAGCTGCTCGGGACGCAGCGGGTGGAAGACGACCACCTTGTCGATCCGGTTCATGAACTCGGGCGAGAATTTCCGGCGGGCGGCTTCGGCGGCGGTGCGCTCGATTTTCTCATCCAACCGTGACTCGCGCTTGTCCGCCGGCTGCACGAAGCCCAGGCCGCCGGTGAGCAATTCGGTGATCTCGCTCCCGCCCAGGTTCGAGGTCATGAAGATCATCGTCTGGGAGAGGTCCACACGGCGGTTGTCGCCCAGCGTCAGCGTCGCTTTGTCCAGGATGCCGAGCAGAAGCTGCCAGAGCGCATCGGAGGCCTTTTCAATTTCGTCAAACAGCAGGAAGCTGAGCTTCAGTTTTTCGGTGTGGTACTGCGCCAGAGCTTCCTGAGTGATCAGCGGGTGCGTTTCCCGATGACCGAGATAGCCGGGAGGCGAGCCAATCAACTTGGCAATTTCGTGCGAGTGCTGGAATTCGGCGCAGTCCACCTTGATGACGGCGCGAGCATCGCCGAACAGAATCTCCGCTGCCGCTTCGACAATCCGGGTCTTGCCCGAGCCGGTCGGCCCCAGGAAGAGCAGATTGGCCACCGGCCGGCCGGGAGGATTCAGTCCGGCGCGAAAGACCTGGTACATTTCCACCAGGGCCTGCACGGCTTCGTCCTGGCCGACAATCTTGCGCCGCAGGGCCGCTTCGAATTCGCGGGATTCGACGCTGCGGCGCGTGGGATCGAGTTGTTCGATACGTTCCTTCACAGCCATGCCCCGGCTCATGAGTACCTCCGGCGGGCCAGCAGTTCGATGTCGCGGCCCAGCTCGAACTGATTCAGCTTGACCTCGACAGTCGAGCGGAGCAGTCGCAGCAGCGCGACCATTTCGCGGCGCGTGTCCGGCGAGGCGGTGGCGTGCACCACTGCCGGTGCCAGACCGGCGAGGTCCAGGTTCAGCTCCCGAATCGACTGCAGGAGCTTGCGGGCATAGTCGGAGTCCCAGTCGAACAACTCGACGCGGCTGTTGACCTGCTCACGCAGCCGTGTCCAGTCCACCGCCAGGAACGGGTGCCGGCGGGAAACCTGACGGACGACATCGTCGGTGATGCGCGGCGTCTCCCCGAGCCGGGCCAGGTGCAACTGCTTCACCTTGCCCTGCCGGCGCACGTTGTGCACCAGATAGAACGAATTGCCCTTGCGACGGACGAAGGCCATGATTCCCCCCGTGCGGCTGGCATCCCCCAGAGCGGCCCCCAGAGTGGAAGGTGAGGCGTAGTGTACGGAGCGTCCACTACGGCTGTCAATCGAGAACTGCCGCTTTGTTGCCGCATGCTGCCAATCCATCAACCCCGGCTCGCTGCAGCCGGAATGCCAGGAGTGCTGCGCGACACCTGTTGGCTCCGAAGTTCTCAAGGCCTCAAACATTTCAGAGAATTTTCCTGCTCCACTATGATTAGATGCATTGGCCGGCTGGCTGTTCCGTTCCGCAGCAGCCTGTGCCAACCTGCCGCGGAACTTGGAACAGGCTTCGGCAGGCAACCAAAATGAAACCGGAACCATCGCCACGACGCGCGCAGCGGAGCGAGACGTGTCCTGGGAAGCGGTTTATCGCTGGGTGCAACAAATTCCGCGCGGTCGCGTAGTCACCTACGGGCAGTTGGCGCGCGCACTGCGCTTGCGGGGCGGGGCCCGCACGGCGGGACGCGCCCTGGCCGCCTGTCCGCGGGGCCGCGGCATCCCCTGGCAGCGCGTGGTCGGCGCCGAGGGAAAACTACTGCTCCGTGAACCGCTGGCGCAACTGCAGCGTCGCCTGCTCGAAGCCGAAGGCGTGCACTTCGCCGGCGACCGCGTGGATCTGACCCGCCATCGGTGGCGGCCGGACCGCGCACGCCGCCGCAGACGGTCGCGTGGAGCTGTGCTATAGATGGTGCTTCGGTGAGCGAGCCAGTCATCCGCGTCGAGCAGCTCCGCAAACGCTACGGCAGCGTCGAAGCCCTGCGTGGCGTCAGCTTTCAGGTTCAGGAGGGTGAGGTGTTCGGGCTGCTCGGCCCGAACGGCGCCGGCAAAACCACCACGGTAGAAATCCTCGAAGGGATGCGCACGGCCGATGCAGGCCTGGCGCAGGTCTGCGGCCTGGACCCACGCCGCGGCGGCGCTGCCTTTCAACGGCAAATTGGCGCCGTGCTGCAACACACCGCACTGCCTGACAAGCTGCGTGTGGGCGAAGCCGTCGAGCTGTTCGCCAACCTCTATGGCCGGCGGCGAAACCTGGACGCACTGCTCGAGCGGCTCGGGTTGGCCGACAAGCAACGCGCCTTCTACGACGAGCTGTCCGGCGGTCAGCGACAGCGGCTGGCCCTGGCCCTGGCTCTGGTGCACGAGCCGCGCGTGCTGTTTCTCGACGAACCGACCGCGGGGCTGGACCCGCAGGTGCGCCGCGAAATCTACGAAATCATCGAGGAACTGCGACGGGAAGGAAAAACGATCCTGCTGACCACGCATTACATCGAGGAAGCCGAGCGGCTGTGCGACCGCGTGGCCATCATGGACTACGGGAAACTGATTGCGCTCGGCACACCGGCGGAACTGCGGCAGCGGTCGGCCAACACGACACGGATTGCTGTGCGACTGGCGCAACCCATCGAAGACGGACGGCTGCGACAGCTCGATGGGGTGGTCGATTGCCGGCCAATCTCGGACGGCTACCTGCTGCACTCGCAGCGGCCGCCGCAGACCATCGTCGCACTGGTCAAGGAACTGGAAGCCCTGGGCAATGAGCTGCAGAGTCTGGAAATTTCGGCACCTACCCTGGAAGATGTGTTCATCGAACTGACCGGACGCTCCCTGCGCGACTAGAGAGCCTCCGGACGAGCGAACGATGCGGACGACCTGGACGCTGACGAAAATGCGCATGCGACTGGCGCTGCGCAACCGGGCCTTTCTGTTTTTCAGCCTGCTGATGCCGCTCGCGTTTCTGTTCCTCTACGCGAGCCTGTTTGCCAAGGGCGAGCCGCGCGCGGTGGGTTATCTGTTTCCCTCGGTCCTGGCCCTGACGGTGATGGGCAGCTTCTGGGGCCTGAGCATTCAACTGGTGATGTTCCGCGAGCACGGCATTCTGCGACGGTTCCGTCTGACGCCGGTGGGACCCGCCGCGCTGCTGGCCTCGAGCATCCTGTCCAATTACGTCCTGACGCTGCCCACTGTGGCGCTGGAATTCGTGCTCGTGCGTGCGGTCTACGGCGTCACGACGTTCGGCAACCTGTGGGGCGCGTGGCTTTTCATCACGCTCGGCATTGTGACGTTTGCCGCTTTCGGTCTGATCGTGGCCAGTCTGACGAACACGATGCAGGAAACCCAGGTGCTGAACAACGCGATCTGGTTCCTGTTCCTGTTTTTCTCCGGGGCCACGCTCCCGCTGGTGTTCTTCCCGGAGTGGCTGCAGCGGCTGAGCATGTTTCTGCCGGCAACGCATCTGGTGGTGGGACTGCAGTTCACGCTGATCGGCGCGGTGCCGGTTCGCTCGCTCGGGCCGGAAGTGGTCGCACTGGTCGGCGGCGCCGCACTGGCGTTTGCTCTTTCCTGGAAACTGTTCCGCTGGGAGCCGGGGGAAAAAATTTCGCGGTCGGCCAAGGCCTGGGCCGCTGCCGTGATCATTCCGTTCCTGTTGCTGGGCGTGTGGGAAAACGCCCTGGACGCCCGACGCATCGAATTGCAGAAAATCTACCGGTCGCTCGGGGAACGCACGAGTCCGCTGCCGGAGCAACGCTGATCCCGACGCAGCCGCATCGGCGCCCTCCGTGGCACACACACATCGCCGACGCGGAACAACACGCGCGTTGCCGCGTTGGCTGCGGCGGGCGCCAGACGCCGGTCGTGACAGAATTGCTTGGACAGCAGAGACCGTGTGCTATAATCCGCGCCTGGCGCATCGGAGCGCGGCTCCGCAGCAGAACGTCCCCGCCCCGACGTGTGCGCCAGGGCTGGAAGTTCGGGCCAGCGCGAGCAAGGCCAAGTCATCCCATCCGCATGACCGGCTGCGGAGTCTCGGAAGCACTCCTGCACGCCGGTGCACGACGCAGACTGAAACGGAGGCGCCGGAGACCGCGATGACCATCAAAAAAACCGAAAAAATCTGGCACAACGGAAAGCTGATTCCCTGGGATGAGGCCACCATCCACGTTACTGCGCACGTCATCAGCTACGGCTCGGCGGTTTTCGAAGGCATTCGCTGCTATCAGACCCAGCAGGGACCGGCGGTGTTCCGGCTGCGGGAGCACCTCCAGCGGCTGATTCATTCGGCACGCATCTACCGGATGGAATTTCCCTACACTCTGGAACAACTGATGGCGGCCTCGCTCGAAGTGGTGCGCGTGAACAAACTGGCCGCCTGTTACCTGCGGCCGATTGTGTTGCGCGGCTACGGCGAGGTGGGGGTGAATCCCTTCCCCTCGCCGGTCGAGGTCTACATCGCCTGCTGGGAGTGGGGCAAGTATCTGGGCAACGAGGCCATCGAACAGGGCGTGGACGTCTGCGTCAGCTCGTGGGCCCGCATGGCGCCGAACACGCTGCCGGCGATGTCGAAGGCCGCAGCGAACTACATGAACTCACAGCTGATTCGCATGGAGGCGATGCTGAACGGCTACGTGGAAGGCATCGCGCTCGACCCCAACGGCTACGTCAGCGAAGGCTCGGGTGAAAATCTGTTTCTGGTCTACGAAGGCACCGTGCTCACGCCGCCACTGGCCAACTCGATCCTGCCCGGCATCACTCGCAACACGGTGATGACGTTGTGTCAGGACCTGGGCATCCCGGTCCGCGAACAGATGATCCCGCGCGAAATGCTCTACGTGGCCGAGGAGGTCTTCTTCTGCGGCACGGCGGCCGAAATCACGCCGATCCGTTCGGTGGACAAGATTCCCATCGGCAAGGGCAGTCGCGGCCCGATCACAAAAAAGCTGCAGGAGGAATTCTTCGGCATCACCAGCGGCACCAAAGCCGACCGCCACGGCTGGCTCACACCGGTGAATGTGCCGGTGGCCGCTGGCTCCCGGTGACACCAGCAACCGGGCCAGTTCCTTCCGGCAGTGTTGTTGTCCGCGGAATCCGGTTCGTTCCCTGTCCTTTCAGGCGATCGGACAAAATCAGAAAACGCCGGAAAATCTCTGTGGCTGCTGCGATGCGCTACAGGCGAACGAAGATGAGGCCGTCGCGGACCTGCACGGGGAGACAGGTAGCGGCCCGCAACTGGTCGCGGAGCTGCGGCATATCGTCGGGATAGACGTTGGCGGGGAAAACGTTCTCGCCGGTGCGCGGGTCGTAGCGGAAGTTGTGCCAGGGACAAACCAGCGCACCCAGATAGATTTCGCCCTCATCCAGCGGACCGCCCTGGTGCGGACAACGAGCATCCAAGGCATAAACCTGACCATCGAGGTGCACCAGAACGATGCGTCGCCCGGCCGCGTCCACACCGCGCACGCGGCCTGACGGCAGCTCTTCCAGTCGAGCAACGGCAATCCAGCCGTTCCCTTGCATCGGTTCCTCCGGCTTCTACTCTGCGATGAAGGCCGCGCGATCCCGGCCGGCCGGGACCCTGTTCACGACCCGCCGGCCGGCCGGGGTCATCGCGCCGGACCCTGGCGGCCTCAGAGCACGCGCAAGAAGGCCACCAGGTCTTTCTTTTCCTGCTCGGTCAGCTTCAGACCCAGTACCAGGTTGAAGAATTCCACCGTATCTTCCAGCGTGAGCAGGCGCCCGTCGTGCAGATACGGGGGCGAGTCTTTGATGCCGCGCAGCGGGAAGGTCTTGATGGGCCCATCCGCGCTGGCGTAGCGACCGTTGATCATCTGCGGCGTGTAGAAGCGTTCCACGCGCAGGTTGTGCATCAGGTTGTCGGTGTAGTACGGCGGAATGTGGCAGACGCTGCACTGCGCCTTGCCAAAGAAAAGCTCCTCGCCGCGAATCTCCTCCGGCGTAGCTTTGCTGCGGTCGAGCCGACCGAACAGGTTCAGCTTTGGCGCCGGCGGAAAATCCAGCAGGGCCTGAAACTCCGCCATGAAATGCACCTGGCTGCCGCGCTCGAGGATGTTCACTCCCTTCTTCTGCGCCATCACCGGGTCGCCGTCGAAATAAGCGGCGCGCTGCTCGAACTCGGTGAAATCCTCGATCGATTTCAGCGCCCGCTGCGAGCCGAACAGCCGCTGCACATTCACGCCGCGCAGGCTGGGCGTGTCGATGCGGTGGCGGAACGGTTGTGGCCGGATGTCGCCCACCAGATGGGTGGCGGCGTTCGTGTGTCCATTCACATGACAATCAAAACACGCCACGCCCAGGCTGGGCTTTTCCGAACGACGATCCTCGGTCTGGTTGAACTGCTGTTGTGGAAACGGAGTCAACAGCAGTCGCAGGCCCTCAAGCTGTTTGGGATTCAGGATGCCGTTGAACAGCTCGTAGTAGTTGCTCAGCGTGACGACCTGACCCTGGGAGACGTCCCCGAGATCGGGCCGGGTGGTCAGGTAGATGGGAGGCGGAAATTCCGGCAGCAGGTGGTCCGGGAGATCATAGTCGAGATCGAACCGCGTCAGGTCGCGGCCTTCCTGTCGCAGGATCGCGTCGATGTGGAATTTCGGGAACAACATGCCGCCCTCGGGATGATTCGGGTGCGGCAGCGGCAGAAAGCCTTTCGGGAAAAGATTGCGCGCCCGAATCTCCTCCGGCGACATCGCGGCCAGCTGCTCCCAGGTGACGCCCGCAGGCAGGCGGACACGCACGCCGGCCTGTACCGGTTTGCCGCGGCTCATTGTCACACCCGGCGCCGGACGATTGCTGAGGTCATACCGTTCCTCGAGCAATTGCCGGTGCCGGGCCATCACCTCGTCTTTGCTTGCTTTCAGGCGGTTCAGAATACTGGCAAAGCTTTCCTGGATGGCGACGGGGCCGTAGCTGGTCTGGCCTCGCTCCTGAGCGAATGCCACTCCCAGGAGCAGCACAAGCAGGGTGCCTGCGGCCAAGACAAGGCCCGACCCTCGGGTGAACTTTGTTTTCACCATGGCCTTTCCTCCTCTATGCTCGGGTGCGACGTTGTGAGCTTGCTTTGTGGGCGGTCCGGACCGCCGACCTATCCCGGCACAGCTTCCCGGCTCGGTGAGAAACTGGTTGCGAGGTCACCCGGCCGCAGCTCTGGGTGACCCCTGCCCAGGCCGGCGCCTTGACCGGAAAGGTCACCGGCAGGCGTGCTGACTGTGCCGTTACGGCGTCCGGCTCAGCCCTTCGGCACGACCAGGAAGCGCGAGGTGTAGGGCGATTCGCCCGGCGCACCCCGACGGAAGTGGCCCGAAGGACCTTCGCCGAGATACTCGCTGAACCACGACTCGTGCTCGACTTCCTCGTGCAGGATGGCGAGCGAGAGGTCGTAGGTGCGGGGGTCTTTCCCGGCCGTCATCTGACAGATTTCGGTGTAGACGCGAATCGCGCAGCGCTCGGCCTCCACCAGCACGGTCAGCATCTCTTTCATGTTCGTGGGATCTTTGGGCAGGTAAGCATCGGGGCACGCGGCATCGTTGGCGAAATCGCGGATGTCGCGTGGCAGCGCCCCGCCGAGCTCATAGATCCGGGGAGTGAGCGCTTCGAAGTGATTGCGATCTTCGATTCGCGCGTCCTCGATGATCTCTTTCAGGCCTTCGCCGTCAAAACCGATCGAGTTCACGCGCAGGATGGTGTAGTAGTAGTAGGTGGTGAATTCCGCCGCGGCGGCCCGGACGAGTTTCTTTACCAGCTCGTCCACGTTGATGCCGGCCTTGGCGACAACCTCTCGGGCAACCTTCCCCATGGTTCTTTCTCCTTTCGTGCGTCAGGATTTTGCCGTGCGTTTCGACGGCTTCGGCCGACGCTGCTGCCTCCGCAGGCGCGCGCGACAGGCGCGGCAGTAGCCGCAGATGCGGAACAGCAGGTGCTCGGCCGCAAAACCCTGCTTGCGTCGCACCTGTTCGGGCAGGTGAAGCAGCAGGGGCAGCGGGTAGTCGCTCAGGCGGCCGCAGCCCAGACAGTACAGGTGGGCGTGCGGCGCGCGGTTGTGGATGATTTCGTAACGCGCGCCCCCGGCGTCCAGGTGCACGCGCTGCAGGAAACCTTGCTCGACCAGCAGGTCGAGCGTGCGATAGACCGTGGCCCGCGAGACGCCGTGACGCCGCAGGGCATAGACGACGTCGTCGGCACTGAAGTGGCCGGGTAGCGTCGGCAACCGGTCCAGGATCAGCTCGCGTTCCCGGGTGCGCCGGGGTAGGCGGCGCCATTTTTTGCTTGTGAGACTCAGTCTCATTTTCAACAGGCTACGCGGGCGGCCCCGACCTGTCAAGAGAAAACTGCAGGGCGGCAGTGGAAAACTGTGGCCGGCAGCGTCTCCTCGAGCTTTCCGACATTCCCCGGCAAAACCTGCTAGAATCCCCGTCGGCTTGATCGACAGAGCCCTGGGACGACAATGGCTTCCCTGCCTCGACGCCTGCTGGCGGAATTCCTCGGCAGCTTCGCCTGGGTGTTTGTCGCGATCGGGGCAATCTGTGCGGTGCAGTTGCGCCCGGGCAGCGAAACCGAAGCGGCGCGCCTGCTGGCTGTTGCGGCGGCGCAGGCCGGCATGGTGGCGGCGATGGTCACCCTGCTGGCGCCGGTCAGCGGGGCACACCTGAATCCGGCGGTGACGATAGCCTTCTGGGTCACCCGCCGGATGAATACGCTGGAGGCGCTGGCGTACTGGCTGGTGCAGTTTCTGGGCGGCTACGCCGCAGCCGCGGCAATAAAGACGATTCTGCCAGCCGGTATCTGGCGCCCGGTGCTGCTGGGCGCGCCGTGGCTGGCCACCGACCTGCTGCGCGTGCAGGGAATGCTGCTCGAGGGCGTGTCAACTTTTCTGGTCGTGTTTGTCTTCTTGGCGCTGGCTGCGGATGCCAGTCGCCTGAACCCGGGACAAGGTCTGGCCACCGGTCTGGCGGTGGGAGCCGCGGTGCTGGTAGCCATTCCCTACACGGGCGCGGCACTGAACCCGGCCCGGGCGCTGGGTCCGGCGGTTGCCGGTGGTTTCTGGGCAGCGCACGGAGTCTTCTGGGTAGGCCCGCTGGCCGGCGGGGTGCTGGCTGGCTGGTTGCACGACATACTCTTCCCCCGTCGATAGGCTCTGCGGAGCGCAACCCGCGACGCGGCTGCGCGTTGCTTGCCAAGCCGCCCGGGTGGCGGGATTTGTTGCTCCGGCGGAAACACGGAGCGGCTGGTTTCTTGCCGGCATCCGGTACGCGTGCTAGCTTGCGAGAAGGAGTTTGCCGGAGCAATCGGCCATGGCCCTGAGCATCGACGACCTGCTGCGCCGCGCGGTGGAATCGCGCGCCTCGGACTTACATCTGAAGGTCGGCAACCACCCCTACCTGCGCATCGACGGCGTGCTGCACCCGATGAACGACGTGCCGCGCATCACTCCGGAAGAGATGCTCTCGATGGCCTTCAGCATGATGACCAACCGGCAGAAACAGAAGTTCAAGGAATCGGCGGAGCTGGATATGGCCTACGGGGTGGCCGGGCTGGGCCGGTTCCGCGTCAACGTATTTCAGCAGCGCGGCAACGTAGGCATGGTGCTGCGCGTCATCCCCACAAAAATCCGCACGATCGACGAGCTGAATCTACCGGCGGTAATCGAAAAAATCTGCGAGGAGCAGCGCGGACTGGTGTTGGTGACCGGCACGACCGGTTCCGGCAAATCCACCACGCTGGCGGCGATGATCGACCGCATCAATTCCACCCGCTCGGACCACATCATCACGATCGAAGACCCGATCGAGTTCCTGCACCGGGACAAGAAGGGCTTTGTGAACCAGCGCGAAGTCGAAGTGGATACAGCGAGCTTTTCCACCGCGCTGCGCGCCGCGTTGCGTCAGGACCCGGACGTGATCCTGGTGGGCGAAATGCGCGACCTGGAAACGATCTCGACGGCCCTGCTCGCCGCCGAAACCGGCCACCTGGTGCTCTCGACCCTGCACACGCTGGATGCGACGGAGACCATCCAGCGCATCATCGCCGTCTTCCCGCCTCCGGAGCAGAAGCAGATTCGGCTGCAACTGGCCTCGACGCTGAAAGCGGTGATCTCCCAGCGGCTGGTGCGCCGGGCCGATGGCATCGGCCGCGTGCCTGCCGTCGAAGTGATGATCGCCACGGCCTATATCCGCGATTGCATCATCAACCCCGACAAAACCCGTCTGATTCGCGACGCGATTGCAGCCGGAACCAGCCAGTACGGCATGCAGACGTTCGATCAGTCGCTCTACGAGCTGTACAACCGCGGCCTGATCACCTATGAAGAAGCTCTGCTGCGGGCCTCCAACCCGGACGATTTCCGTCTGCGTGTGCAGGGCATCCGTTCGGCCGCCGATGCGGCCCGGGAAGAAATGGAGCGCGCGATTTCGGAATTCGAGCGCTTCCGACGCTGAACCACCGCCGCCGCTGCTCGTTCTGCTCCCGCCGCCTTCGCGCTTGGAATGCCAGGCTACTCGTCGTGAATGGCAGCTAACACTTTGGCCGCAAGCGCAGCGGGAATTTCTTCCATGCCGTGGATCCGGCGGGCATGTTCCCGCGTCTTTTCGAGGATTTCATCCTCGTTTACACCGCGTGCCTCGAAGTCGCAGTCGATACCGACGTCCCGGCACCGCAACACTTTGGCCATAGTTCCCCCCTCACCGGCTCCAGCGTTCCCGGGAAGCAGGGAGAAACCTATGCAAGCGGCCGCGGAATGTCAATCCGGCCTGCGGTTGGTGCCTGCCGCAGGTTCGGCTATGCTGGAACGGGACAATGACCCAAGCCCGCAGAATTCCCGGACGCCGCCGCGGCCGGCTCGCCCGCATCTATCGCTACGCCTACCTGAAACTGGTTCGCGAGAACGATTCCCCGGACCGGATCGGGCGCGGCGCAGGGTTGGGTGTGTTCATTGGCATCCTGCCGACCCTCTGGTTTGGACCGCTGCTCGCGCTGTTGCTGGCCGGTCCGTTGCGGGCCAATCGCGCGGCGGCACTCGCCGCAATGGCCGCCACCGGCCCGCTGATGCCCTTGCTGTGGACCGCAGCGGTAGTCGTGGGCAACACACTGGTCGCCGAAGAACGGCGCATCGCACCGGGCTTGATCGAACAGGGTCTGGCCGCCATACTCAGCAATTTTCTGGGAACCTTCCTGATGGGCGTAACGCTGGTGGGAACAGCCCTGGCCGTGCTGGCTTACGCACTGGGGCGGTGGCTGGCCACGCGA
Organism: Terriglobia bacterium; assembly: GCA_023512135.1. Classification (GTDB taxonomy): domain Bacteria; phylum Acidobacteriota; class Terriglobia; order Acidiferrales; family UBA7541; genus DSGC01. Next base: position 311,213 of record JAIMAG010000002.1, read on the forward strand.
TTCCGGCAGCCAAGTTCCCGGCTCCGGAATGCCCGGCCAGCGGGATGACCCGTTCGCGCCTTCCCGCCGGAGCATCCCCACCAGGCAGAACGCAGCGCTTCCCTGCTATGCTGACTGGGAACCGGCCCATGCGCAGATACAACACCGAACCGGAACTGTTCGCCGCCGCGCTGCGTGCGCTGGCGCGTCGCAGCTATTCGGTGCACGAGATGCGGCAGTATCTGGAAGCCCGCACCGAACACAAAGCAGCGGTGCGCGTCGTGCTGGCGCGGCTGCGTCAGCAAGCCTTGCTCGACGATGCCCGCTACGCCCGCCAGTTTGCTCGCTACCGCGCCGAAGCGCGCCGCCAGGGTCGCTACCGCATCGCACAAGAGCTGCGTGCGCGGGGTGTGGCCGAGCGGCACATCGAGGCTGCGCTAAAAGAAATTTTCACTGAAGCCGAGGAAGCCACACTGCTCCGCGCGCGCATCGAGCGGCGATTGCGCGGGATACGATCCCCGCTGGACAGGAAACGATTGGCGGCGCTCTACCGCAGTCTGCTCCGCGCTGGCTTCCCGGCTGAGCTGATCCGCAACGAGCTGCGCAGGGTAGCCCAGGAGCGCACCGCAGTCCCGGGAGACGAAAACTGAAAATAGCTGCGCGACTCCGCTGAAGGCAAAGCGCGATCCTTCCCCAGTTTCATTCTGGAAGGCCCGGAAGGACAGTGGGCCGCCTGTACTCCGTTTGTTCCCTTCACCAGTCGCGCGCAGTGCCGGAACCTCCGTATGCTCTTGCCGCTCAGTCGCCCCACCCCCGGCCGGGCAAAAGGAGACAACATGAGAGTTCTTGCTTCAATGTTCGGGGTCGGGGCGCTGCTGGCCGGCGCGCTGGGATGTCTGGCGCAAGAACGTGCGGCCATCGAGCCCGGTCTGCTTGGCTTCGAGTCCGCCGTCCCGGAGAGCCCGCGCACCGCCCTGACCACCGCCGGACCCAAGCCAGCCTTGTACTGGAACGGTGACCGCCGACGAACAACAAAGATGACTCCGCCGGTAGTGCAGTTCGGCACGCACCAGCGGAGCACAGTGGCCGACCCATTCGAAACTCTGCGCAAGCAGTTTCGTCTGGAAAAAACAGCGAATTATTTCCACCGTGAGGTGAAGCTGCACCTGGTGGGCCTCGGGCCGGTCCAGATTGCGGCCTTCGAAGCACGCCGGCCGGCAGAGAAACTGCATGTGGCCATGCTGTGCGTGCGGGATTGCGCCGGTGAGGGCGCGTTGCGCCAAGTCTACCGCGCGCAATCTCCCCGTCGCAGCTATGGCCTCACGCTGGCGCTGCGCTGGAACTGATTCCCCGGTCTCCTCCACACCACTCCCACCCCTGAACCGACCCGGGCGGGCCCCACGGCCCGCCCGTCTGTTCCTCGACCGCCGCCTGGAACTGGCGCGCATCGCAGGGCAGTGCGATAATGCGTGCTGGTTGGTCAGACCTGCACAGCCCGTTCAATCGAACGGGGTCGCGGCAGGCGCGAGGTCGACCACTACCCAAGATGACCGGCAACGAAGTTCGCCAAACGTTCGTGGAGTTTTTCGTGCGCCAGGGCCACCGGCATGTCCGCAGCTCGTCGCTGGTACCGGCTAACGATCCTACCCTGCTGTTCACCAATGCGGGGATGAATCAGTTCAAAGACGTCTTCCTGGGCCTGGAACAGCGCGACTATTCGCGCGCAGTGACCGTGCAGAAATGTCTCCGTGCGGGCGGCAAACACAATGACCTCGAAAACGTGGGACGCACGGCGCGGCACCACACCTTCTTCGAAATGCTGGGGAATTTTTCCTTCGGCGACTATTTCAAATCAGACGCCATTGCCTATGCCTGGGAGCTGGTGACGGCTCCGGACTGGTTCGGCTTTCCTGCTGAGAGGCTGTACGTAACCGTTTTCGGCGGCGCGGAAATCGCACAGGGAAACCGGCTCGAACCCGACGAGGAAGCTGCCGCAATCTGGCGGCAAATCGGCGTGCCTTCTGAACGAATCGTGGCCGTCCCGGGCCTGAAAGAAAACTTCTGGGCCATGGGCGACACCGGGCCCTGCGGGCCGTGTTCCGAGATTTTCTACGATTTCGGGCCGGTGGCGAGCGAACAGGGTCACACGAACTGCACATTTCCCTGCGACTGCGGCCGCTACGTGGAGATCTGGAACCTGGTGTTCATGCAGTTCAACCGCGATGCTTCCGGCAAGCTGGCGCCGCTGCCCCGCCCCTGCGTGGACACGGGCGCGGGTCTGGAACGCATGACGGCAGCGCAACTGAACCTGCGCGACCCGCAGAAATTTTCCAACTACGACACCGATCTCTTGCTGCCCCTGATCCAGCATGCCTGCGAACTGGCGGGCAAAGCGTACGGGGCGGCGCCAGAAACCGATGTTTCCCTGCGGATTCTGGCAGACCACAGCCGCGCCGCCACATTTCTGATCGCCGACGGGGTGCTGCCGGCCAACGAAGGCCGCGGCTACGTGCTGCGAAAAATCATCCGCCGCGCGGTGCGGCACGGGCGAATGCTGGGTTTTACGCAGCCGTTCCTGCATCAGATGGCCCACCGGGTAGCTGCGCTGATGGGCAATGCCTATCCGGAAGTCCGCGAACACATCGCGCGCGTGGCCACGATCATCCTCCACGAAGAAGAGCGCTACGAACATACCCTGACGCTGGCGCTGCGCAAGCTGGATGAAGAAGTCGAAGCGGCAGCCCGGCGCGCGCCCGGCGTGGTGTTGAAGCCGCGCAGCGACGGTTCGCCCCAGGTGGTCAGCGGCACGCTGGTACTGCCCGGCGAAGTGGCCTTCCGGCTGTACGACACCTACGGACTTTCGCTCGACCTGCTGGAAGACGAAGGCTCCTGGCGCGGCTTCACGATCGACCGCGCCGGCTTCGACCGCGAGCTCGAAAAGCAGCGCGAACGCGCCAAGGCGTCCTGGAAAGGAACCGGCAAGGAAGTGGCCAGCCCGGTCTACGCCCGACTGGCAGAAACATTCCGCACCGAACCGGATTTCTACTTCGGCACCAGCGGGCGGGATCTGAAGATCGAAGCCATCATTCTGCCGGAAAGCGGCACCGCAGTCGCCGAGGTGCGCGCCGGCCAGCAGGCGGAAATCGTGCTCGACCGCACGCCGTTCTATGCCGAAGCCGGCGGACAGGTGGCAGATACGGGTGTGCTGCGGGACAACTCCGGAAGCGTGGAACTGGCCGAAGTCCTCGGCGCCTACTATCCCGTAGCCGGCCTGATTGCCCATCGCATCGTGGCGAAAGAGACGTTGCGGGTGGGCGACCGCGTCAGCGGCTTTGCCGACGCCGAACGGCGCGAGCACATCAAGCGGAACCACACCGCCACGCATCTGGTGCATGCCGCGCTGCGGAACATTCTGGGCACGCACGTCAAGCAGTCCGGTTCGCTGGTGGCTCCGGACCGTCTGCGCTTCGATTTCACGCACTTTGCCGGCGTGGAGCTGGCCGAGCTGCGCGACATCGAACAGCAGGTGAACGAAGAGGTGCTGAAAAACGTCGAGCTGCAAACCGATATCATGACCCTGGATGATGCCCTGGCCTCAGGCGCGCTGGCGTTTTTCGGCGACAAGTACCCGGAAAAAAACGTCCGCGTGGTGACCATTCCGGATCCGGCCTGGCCGGGCGGCTTCTACAGCAAGGAGCTCTGCGGCGGCACGCATGTGCGGCGCACCGGAGAAATCGGCGTGGTCAAGATTCTGAGCGAGCAATCGGCGGCGGCAGGCATCCGGCGTGTCGAAGCCCTCAGCGGAGAGCAGGCGCTGGTGCGCTACCAGCAGGCGCTGACCACTCTGCAGCAGCTGGCCGCCGCGCTGGGCGTGCCGGATGACCAGGTTGTTGCAGCGGTGGAACGGCTGAGCGAACAAATCCGCCACCTGGAAAAACAACTGGATATGCTGAAACGGAAGACGGCGCAGTCACAGGCCGACCAGCTGCTGCAAGGTGCCCGCCTGGTGAAAGACGTGCGGGTGATTGCCGCTCAGGTGGCCAACGTGGACCGCGCCGCGATGCGCCAGTTGGTGGACACGCTTCGGCAGAAGCTGGGTTCGGGCGTGGTCGTGCTGGGCACGACGGAAAACGGCAAGGTGGCGCTGGTCACCGGCGTGACGCACGACCTGACCGCACGGCTGCATGCCGGACGCATCATCCAGGAGCTGGCCCGCGAAGTGGGCGGTTCCGGCGGCGGCCGGCCCGACCTGGCCGAGGCTGGCGGAAAAGACACACAGGCGCTGGAAAAAGCCATCGCGCATGTGTACGAAATCGTCGCGCGGATGCTATAATCAGCGCCGCGCCAGAAGATTTGTCCGGGACGGCCTGAGCTTTCCCCCTCCAACGTGGACTGTGTCTGCGCCATCGTATCTCCGATGCGCGAGCTGACGTCAATCCGTGCGTGCGCGAATCTCCGCGGCAGCCGGCGCGGCTGGCCCGTTGCTGCCGCGGTGAGCCTGCTGGCGCTGGCTGCTCCGGCCGAGGCACAAATCATGCCGGTGCGCGACGAAGACGGCAAAATCGTGTATGTCAACGCGGAACCCCCGACGCTGGTGCGCACCACTCCGCGGGGCCGGCTGGTGCCCGTCAACGTGCCGGGCAACCCCGGCGGACGCAATGAACCAGTACTGCATCCAAACAGACCGGAGTTGGAACGCCTGCTGGAACAGGCCGCGGAACGACACCAGGTTGACCCGGCCCTGGTGCGCGCCGTCGTGGCGGTGGAATCGGCCTGGGATCCGCGGGCCGTTTCTCCCAAGGGCGCCATGGGGTTGATGCAATTGATGCCGGAGCGAGCCGCCGCGCTGGGCGTGAGCGACCCGTTCGACCCGGAACAAAATCTGGATGCCGGTGTCCGTCACCTGCGCGAGCTGCTGGAACGGTACGACGGCAACCTGGAACTGGCCCTGGCTGCTTATAACGCCGGGCCGGGTGCGGTGGACCGAAACGGGCGGGTGCCGAATATCCCGGAAACCCTGGACTACGTGCGAAAAGTCACCGAAGCGTATTTCCGTCCGGACGCCGGCCGCCAACCGCAAATTCTGCGACGTGCACGGCAGATCTACCGGATGCAAGACGAATCTGGCAAAGTGGTGTTCACGAACCAGTAGGCCGGCTGGAGTGGGGGGCCCGCCGCGGGCGGGCGTCGAGGCCATGCGGAGCGAGCAGCAGAAAAACATACCGGCAGTGCTGCGCACACTGGCTGCGGCTGTGCTGCTGTGCGCGCTTGCAGGGCCAGCCGCTGCCCAATCGCCGGCCGAGCGCCGCAAGCTGGCTGCCGAACAGTTCGCGCGGGCCCAGTCGGCCCGGGCCGCACTGGAAGCGCGTCCGGAAGCTGAGCGCACGCTGAAAGATTACCAAGCGGTGGTGGACAGCTTCCGCCGTGTCTACCGCATCACGCCGCACGCGGTCGAAGCGACGGCAGCGCTGCTCGCCGTCGGCGAGCTGTACGAAGCGATGGGCCGGCAGCACGACCGCCGGTTCTTCCGGTCTGCCATCGATGCCTACCAGTTCCTGATTCACGAATACCCGGGCAGCAAGCACCGGGCCGAAGCCTGGCTGCGCGTCGGGCGGCTGCAGATGGACGTGCTCGGCCAGCCGGAAGCCGCGCAACTGACCTTCGAGGGTTTTCTGAAGGAATATGGCAGCTCGCCGGGCGCCGCCGAGGCCCAGCAGGCCCTGCAGAAAATTCGCGCTACACGCACCGCGCAACAGCCGTCGAAGCGCAGCGAAGTCACCCAGCGCAGCGGGCCGGCCGCTGAGGTGACGGCCATCCGCCACTGGAACGCGGAGAACTATACCCGGGTGGTAGTCGATCTGACTGCAGCGGTAGAATTTCACTCCCAGCGCATCCCGAATCCCGACCGCATCTACTTCGACCTGTATCCGGCGCGGCTGAGCAGCAGCTTTGCCGATCGCAATATCGAAATTCCGGGCGGCTTTCTGAACCGCATCCGGGTGGCACCGAATCAGGCCGGGGTCGTGCGCGTCGTGCTGGAAGTGGATCGGGTGCAGGACTACTCGATTTTCCTGCTCGAAAATCCATACCGTCTGGTGGTGGATGCCTTCAGCGAGAAAATTCAGCTCGCCGAGAAAACCCCGCCGGCCAGCCCGACTGCGCCCGCCCGCACCGAGCTGGAAGCAGCCAGTCGCACGCCGGCTCCGAACAGCGCTGCAGCCAATCCTCCGCCGGCCAAAACCCCGGAGCCAACCAGCCGGGGCGGTTACAACATGACCCGGGCGCTCGGCGTGAAGGTAAACCGCATCGTGATCGACCCGGGTCACGGCGGCCATGATACGGGTGCGATTGGCCCTACCGGATTGCTGGAAAAAGAGCTGTGTCTTGACCTGGCACTGCGGCTGGGCCGGATGCTGCAGGAAAAATTGCCCGGGGTGGAGGTCATCTACACCCGCACCAGTGACGTTTTTGTGCCGCTCGAGCGCCGCACCCAAATCGCCAACGAAGCCAAAGCCGACCTGTTTCTTTCCATCCACGCCAACTCCCACCGCAATCCACAGTTGCGCGGTGTGGAAACGTACTATCTGAGTTTCGCCAGCTCCTCGGAAGCGCTCGAGGTGGCCGCCCAGGAAAACCGCATGAATCAGGCTTCCATGCACGAGATGCAGGAGCTGATGCTGAAAATCGCCAACAACGAAAAAATCGAAGAATCGCGGGAGCTGGCCACCGCGGTGCAGACCGAGCTGGCCAAACGGCTGCGGCGGTTCAGTAAATCGCTCCCTGACCGGGGCGTGCGCAAGGCACCCTTCGTGGTCTTGATTGGTGCGAAGATGCCTTCGGTGCTCGCCGAAGTTTCCTACCTTTCGAACCCCACCGACGAAAAAATCCTGAAACGAAGCGACCACCGTGACCGAATCGCCGAAGGGCTGTTCAACGGCGTACGAAGTTATCTGGACGGACTGAACAGCTTGGCTATCCTCACAGCAAAAGGAGAGCCGGGCGGCAGCCGCTGAGCCGTTGCGGAGCGGCCCAGTGCGGCGAACGAGGCCTCGAGAGACCTGCGCGGGCTGAGGCTGGCACCCGCGGGGAACCCGGCGTAGAATGGTGGCGTCTAACGAAGTGTGGCGATGGGCAGCGTACGGCCACCAGCGCAGAACGCTGGCAGAAGTTGATGTTCGCACCCATCAGCAGGCAGAAGGAAATGCGCAGTGTTTGCTTCAGTTTGGCTCTACTGGCTGCGCTGGCGGCTGCACCTGCCTCGGCCCAGGAACTCCTCCCGGCAGAGCTGGCCGGCTGGAGGGGTTCGGCGCTGACCACCTACGAACCGGCGGCGCTGGAAACGATTGTCGGCTCCGACGCCGCAGTGCTGCGCGAATATGGCATCCGCCGTGCCGAACAGCGCCAGTATGCCCGCGCCGGCCAGTCCTTCACCCTGACCCTGTACCGCATGCTCGACCCCAGCGCGGCCTACGGCGCTTTTCACTACCTGCGCGGCAATCATCGGATGATCAACGCCGATATTGCCCAACTATCCGCAGTGGCCGAAGGACGTACCCTGGCAGTGACAGGAAATCTGTTGATCGAGGCCACTGGAGCCAACCCCCTGGCGGTCGCTGATGAAGTAAAGCAGCTGGTGGCTGAGCTGCAACCGCGCACTGATAAGGCCCCCTTTCCGGTGCTCGAGGACTATCTGCCGACCGAGGGGCGCGTGGTCGGCTCCGAACGATATCTGCTCGGCCCCACGGCCCTGAACCGGCTGCTGCCCATTTCACAGGGCGATTGGGTGGGCTTCGGAAACGGCGCCGAGGCTCAACTGGCCCGCTACCGCATAAACGGACGCGAATTGACCCTGCTGCTCATCAACTATCCGACCCCACAACTTGCCCAGCACTGGCTCGGGCTGCTGCAACAGCGGTTCAACCTGAACTCCCAGGCCAAAGCCGGCGATGCGCGCCCGACCCTCTATGCGCGGCGGTCGAGCGCGCTCGTTGCGGTTGTGGCCGAAGCGGAATCCAGCCAGATGGCCAATCGCCTGCTCGACCGAATTCAGGTGGAAACCCAGGTCACCTGGAATGAACCCGGCTTTCTGGCCGAAGAACCCCCGTTTTCTACCATGCTCATCGGAGTGTTTTTGGGCACTGGCCTGCTCGTACTGTTCTGCATCTTTACAGGGCTGGCGTTTGCCGGCGTGCGTCTTTTCATCCAGAAGATTCTGCCCAACAAAGTGTTCGACCGTCCAAAACGCGTGGAAATCCTCCAGCTCGGCCTTTCCTCAAAACCCATTCAGGGCACTGACCTGTTTTGAACCGGCACCAGAGCTACCCCCAAGCTGGCTTTGCGGAAAAAAGTCCAGGTTCTAACATAATTCATTGATAACAAATACTTTACATTCGCAGGTTTCTCACATTTTCTAGGCTTGACTTCGTTTGCGTCGCTTTACTAGACTTCGCATGAGGATAAAGTTCTGGTGCCTTCCGCGCATTGGCTCTAGAACTTCTGATCCCCTCGGAAGCCCACCTTCGCGGTGGGCTTTCTGCTTTCCGCTATCTGCTCGCCCGGCCCGGGGCGGCAACCGGTTCTGCCCGGAAAACTTTTCTGCAAAACAGCTTCCCGCGCCGCTTTTAGCCTTCTTCGGTGTGTTGCGCGAACGAGCATCGCGCGGGCACGACGCACTTCACCGGCAGCACATTCTCGCTAAAATAATTCTGCCGGGGGTGAGAAGCGGCTATGAACATCCCTGCGGACCATCCGCTGCGTCAACTGTTTCTGGAACTGGTCTGGCGCCACTTCTTTGGTGACCTGCAACTGTACGACGCCGATGTGGCGCAGTATGTGACGGCACTGCTGACCGATTTCACCCACGCTGACAACCTCTACCGGCTGCGGGATGCCCGAGGGCGTCCCCTGGACGATGTCGGGGTGATGTTGCTCGAATCGAACCCGCTGCTCGAACAACGAAACGTGTTCAAGGAACGAGAGATCCGCAAGCACATCGGCGATTACACGCTGTTTATGACCGGCCTGTTCCCCGAGTACGTGGCCGGGCCGCGACGCCGGCAGTTGGGCCGCGTCGACGCGTTTGTGGACTACGTGCAAGCCGGCAAGGAATCCTATTTCATTGTGGCTTCTTTCGACCAGTTCGAGTTCCGCCAGGAAGCCCCGTTGTTCCGCCGACTGTCAGAACACTTCGAACAGTGCGTGGTAGCACTGAATCTGGTCAAAACCGACCTGGCCCAGTTGCGCCACGATTACCTGCGACAACTGGAAGCTTCGCTCGGCGACCCATCTGCCCCTGCATAACTCGGGAGCGGCCGGGCCTTATTCGTTTCAGCAGGCAGTTTCCACGCAAAAACAAAGGTGGCTGGAGCCGAGGACCGGGATCGAACCGGTGACCTGCCGATTACGAATCGGCTGCTCTACCAGCTGAGCTACCTCGGCCGGCTGAAATTGAATGTAGCACCGGGTTGTCAAAACTGCAATTGGCGTGCGCCAAACTCGACAGACTGGCCCTTCTCAGAACTTGGCCATTTCAGCAGGAAACGGTCAGAGGTCCAGCCGCAGCAAAGCTACTCGACAGCGAGATACATCAGCCAGGCCACGGCAATGGCAATCCCAACAAAGGCGAGAAACACCCCTGCGGTGTACCATAGTCGAGCTGCGGTTCCCCGGCGGCTCAACACCCCCAGCGCGACGGAAGTCACCAGGGCAAACAGCAACATGGCTTCAAAGTGCGTGAGCATCATCGCGCTACCGTCGGCGGCGACTGGCCATCTCATGCGCATCCAAAACAAACAGCAGATTCAACACACCGGCGGCGACAATAAACCGCGTGCCGTAATCCCCCACGGCCCGGGAGACGTCCGAGGTCAACCCATCCCACATCCCGGAGAGGAAATAGAACGCGCCCGTGCCGGCGTCGGCGGCCACACCCAGCCACTCAAAAACACCGCGAGCGGGGAGCCGGAAGATGTGACCGCCCAGGGCCAGGCCCATCCCAGCCAGGCTGCCCACGCAAAGCAAGTAGATGAGTGCGCGTCCGGGTCGTCGCAACAGCAGATGACCCAATCCCGGCACAAGCCAACCCGCCAGGGCAACCAGAAACGGCGGCAGTCGCCCGTCGGCAGGCTCAGGAAACTGGGCAGGGGTGCTCACGGTTCAGCCCAGCAACGGTAGAATCTCCTGCTGTGCCGGCCCGGTCAACCGCGCGCGTCGGCCGTCCACATAGACGTTGACTTCGCTGCGGATCCCGAAGCTTGGCAGGTAGATACCCGGTTCTACAGAAAAACAGGTCCGGGGAATCACGCGGCGTGTATCGTGGGTTTCCAGACTGTCCATATTCGCCCCGGCGCCATGGACCTCGGTGCCGATGTTGTGTCCGGTGCGATGCACAAAGTAGCGGCCGTAGCCGGCCTGTTCGATCACGGTGCGAGCGGCGCGGTCCACTTCGAAACCGCGCACAGTGCGGCCGGCGGCCAGTTCCTGCTGGACCAGGGCAACAGCGGCATCCCGCGCTTGACGCACAATGCGGAAAATCTTCGCGCAGTGCTCCGGCACCGCCGCACCCAGGTAGCCGGTCCAGGTGATGTCGTAGTAGACACTGTCGGGCGCGCGCGTCTTCGCCCAGATATCCAGCAACAGCAAATCGCCCCGGCGGATGGGCCGGCTGCCGTGCGGCTGTGGCTCGTAATGCGGGTTGCCGCTGTTCGGACCGACGGCGACAATCGGCGGGTCGTCGCTGATCAGTCCGCTGCGCTCGAACTGCTCAAGAATCCAGCGCTGCAGGTCGTATTCGGTCAGCCGGCGTCCGCGGCGGACAAACTCAGCGGCGCGGCGGAATGCCGCCTGCATGATGGAATCCACTTTGCGACCGGCAGCGCGATGCGAGGCAAGCTGCCGGGACGTCCAGCGGGCCTCGAATAACTGCACCAGGTCTGCGGAGCTGACCACCCGCGGACCAACGCTGCGCACCAGCTCGACCAAACCGGCATCCACCAGAGAAACATAGGGCACCGCCAGGCGCGGCGAGTACTGCATGGCCACCGTCCGAACCCCGCGTAGCAATCTGGCCAATCCGGCATTCAGCTCCTCCAGGCCAGCGTAGAGCGTTTTTTGTCCCGGCAACGCGTCCAGCGCGCCCGCCTCGATGCGGTGCACCAGCTTGCGAGGTTCCCCGCGCGCAGGAATCAGATAAAACCAGCGTCGCTTGGCCAAGCCTGCAGGCAGACCTAGCACACGATAGGAGATCGGGTCGCGGTGGTAGAAGTCAGTCAGCAGCCAGGCATCGATCCGCGCCGCGCGCAATTCTTTCTGAATCTCCCGAATCCTGGCCATGGATTCCTCAGTACCCCCTGACTCTGTCGGGCTCCGGCAGCCCCGGGTCGCTCAAAGGCGTTGTCGTTTGCTTCTCTGGCATCGGCCCAGGCCGGTCGACTGCCCTGCGTGCTGCACCGGGTTCGTCCGGTAGTGCTTGCCGGCGAGGATTCTAACAGCCGCAGCAAGGATGTTCAAACCCGCGGCGGACAGATGCGGAAAGCATCGCCCCGCAGCAACGAGCCGCGCCGGCGTCTGGGTCAGTCTCGCGCTCCGAAGATGGCTGTGCCCAGCCGAATCTGAGTGGCCCCTTCGGTGATTGCCACTTCAAAGTCGTGGCTCATGCCCATTGAAAGCTCGGGCAAGCAATGGCCGAGCTGCTGCTCGAGCCGGTCGCGAAACTGGCGCAACTGCCGGAAATAGGGCCGAACCTGCTCCGGATTTTCTGCCCACGGTGGGATGCACATCAAACCGCGCAGCTCCAGATGGGGAAGCCTCAGCACAGCTTCCGCCAGCGCCGGCAGCGCTTCGGGCTCCACTCCGTGCTTGGTCTCCTCAGGGGCCAGCCGGACCTCCAGCAGCACCGGCATTCGAGCCGGCGCCGCGCCGGTCGGAGCATCCAGATCCGCCAGAGCCGCTTCGAGCTTCTCCGCCAGTCGAATGCTGTCGAGCGAATCCACCGTGTGAAACAGACGCACAGCGCGGCGCGCTTTATTGGTCTGGAGATGGCCCACCAGATGCCAAGTGGCCTCCAGATCGTTTAGTTGCAGGCGCTTGGCCTCCCACTCCTGCACGCGGTTTTCACCGAAATGCCGCACACCGGCTGCATAGGCTTCGCGGATGGCGGAGGCCGGAAAGGTTTTGCTCACCGCGACCAGGGTGATCTCTGCCGGATCGCGCCCGGCCTGCTTGGCAGCGCGAGCCACGCGCTCGCGCACACGGGCCACCTGGACGGCAATCGCTGAGGTTTCGACCGCCATTGCCGCGATTCTAACACGCTCAATTTCTCCAAGCGGAGCATTGCATGCCGGCCAGCCCGGCGGTAGACTCGCCACGAGAGGCGCGGGGTGGAGCATCCTGCCGCGAAATGCCGACGCAGATGCCGCGTGGGACTCTGATCGCCATCGAAGGAATCGACGGCGCCGGCAAGCGCACACAGCTCGAGCGGCTCACCGCAGCACTCGACCAGCGCGGCATCCCGCATTTCTGCATCAGTTTCCCGCGTTACGATTCGTTCTTCGGCCAACTGGTGGCGCGCTACTTGAACGGAGAATTTGGGCCGCTGACGAACGTGGACCCCCACTTCTCGGCCCTGCTGTATGCCGGCGATCGCCTGGAGGCCAAAAGCGAGCTGGAAACCGCCCTGGCCGACGGCCGGGTGGTGCTCGCAGACCGCTACATCGGCTCAAACCTGGCCCATCAAGGCGCGCGGGTGCCCCCCAGCCACCGTGAGGAGTACCTGAACTGGCTGCGACGCCTGGAATACACCATCTACGCACTGCCGGCCGAGGACCTGGTCATCTATTTGCGCCTGCCCGCCGAGCAGGCCCAGAGGCTGATCGACCGGAAGTCCGCACGCAGCTATACACCGCATCGTCGCGATCTGCACGAAGCGGACCTGACCCACCTGCACGACGCCGCGCAGGTTTACGACCGGCTGGCGCGTGAGCCCAACTGGATCCAGGTGGAGTGTTTCGACCCTGCGCGCCAAGCCCTGCGTTCACCCGATGAGATCCACCAGGACGTGCTCGCCGCCGTGAGCGCACACCTGTTGCACGCCACACGGACACAAAAGCAGTAACCACGGGGGCGGAAGGAAACCACGATGGGATTTGCAGAGTTCGTAGGCAACGAAAGAATCGTCGCGGCATTACGCCAGATGCTGGCCTCGGGGCGGATCCCGCACGCACTGCTGTTCACCGGTCCGCGCGGCGTCGGCAAATACCTTCTGGCGCGGATGTTCGCCCAAGCCGCCAACTGCGAACGGCTGGCCGATGATTTCTGCGGCGAATGCGTTCCCTGCCGTGGCATCTCCGGCCTGGCCGAACCCGGACCGCTGATCGAAGCCGGCCTGGCCGAACGCGGCGAATCGCCAGATGCGGCCACCGTCGAGCGGATCCCGCTGATCCTGCAAACGCACCCGGATGTGTGGGTACTCGTGCCCGACCCGGTACGTCTGCACAACCCAGTGGCCTGGCCAGCGATCCGCATGGGACAGTTGCGCGCGGTGCAGCGCGCTGCCTATTTCCGCCCCCTGGCCCGCCGACGCGTGTTCATCATCGATGGCGCCGAAACGATGCGCTGGGATTACGCAAACATCTTCCTGAAAGTGCTCGAAGAACCCCCAGAAACCGCCACACTCATCCTACTGGCGCCGACACCTGACGCCCTGCTGCCGACCATCCAGTCGCGCTGCCTGAAGTTCCACTTTGCGCCACTCACCACTGAACAGGTGGAGCGGTTGCTGAAGGAAAAAACCAGTCTGAAACCGGCCGAACGCCGGCTGGCGGCGCAACTGGCCGCCGGCCGCCCCGGCGTGGCCATGACGATGGATCTGGAGGAATCGGCCCGGCTGCGGCGGAATCTGCTGGAGTTGATCGAAGCGGCACTGACGGGAGAAGCCGGTGCCGAGACCTTTGCGCTCACCGACCAACTGAGTCGGCGCCCGAAGGAAGGATTGGAAAATCTGCTGGAATTGTTCTATAGTTTGCTGAGAGACCTGCTCGAGCTGTCCTGCGACCCGAACGGTGCCTCGGTACGCAATCCGGACCTGCGGGCGGAGCTGGAGCGGGTGGCTCCGCGCGTAACCGTGGAGTGGGTCGCGCGCGCCACCGAAGAGCTGGACAAGTTTCACACACGGTTGCGTCGCAACATCAACCGACAGTTGGGGTTGGACGCCTGGGTCGCTGCCAGTGCAGCCCGCTGAATCCTCAGGACAGCCCGCCGAGCTGACTTGCTGATTTTCTGTTACCGGCGAAGCTCCGGCTGCATCTAAACAGGGTAACGCCCGGGTGCAGACGCGACTTGCCAACAGGAAAAGGAGCCGACCGTGAATCGAAAGTTGATTCGTCCCTCGCTCAATGAGGTCAAAGAACAGTACGCTCGTGGGCCGGGTTTTGGCGCACCGCGCAAAAAGCCGGCGCCACCCGAACAGACCCACGCCGAAGAGTTCTACTACGTCAAACAGATGCAGGCGCGCACGCCGATGGCCGTGGTGCTGACCGACGGCGAAATCGTCAGCGGAACCTTGGAATGGTACGACCGCGACTGCATCAAACTGACCCGACAGGGCCAGCCCAACCTGCTCATCTTCAAGCACTCGATCAAGTATCTCTACAAAGAAGGTGAGGAATTCTCCCGCGGGGGCTCAAACGGGCAGTAACCCACGTACGTCACGGCAGGCCTTCGGCGCCTGCCGTGCCGGCTCCGGCGGTCCTTCGCGCCTGCCGTTGCCTCGGAGAAGAGTTGTGGGGGTGGTCAGCGACGGCGGGCGCCGGTCGTGGGCGGAACGATGGAAAATGTCATCAGGGCCTTGGACACCAGCCGCGCTCCCGCATCCCGGACGTCACTTTCCACGACGGCAAAATTCTTCCCGAGACGGATCACGCGCGCTTCGGCGGTGAGCGTGCCCTGCTCGACCGCTTCCAGATAGTTGATCTTCATTTCCACAGTAGCCACGCGCGTGCCACGCGGCACGCTCATGTAGACGGCCAGGCCACCGGCGGTATCCGCCAGGGCAGCAATCACACCACCATGGACCACACCGTGCACCTGTTTGTGTCGCCGTCGTACTGGCATGCGCAGAAGGGCACGGCCCGGCTCGGCCGCCTCGAGTTCCAAGCCGAACAGACGCGCAGGGTTGGAGTTCCGCAGTCGGCGGGCCAGCTCCTGTTCCGCCTTGCGTGTCAGGGTCGGATGTGCTGTCGGCATCGCAGGACACCTCAGGCAGCAGTGAAGCCACCGTCCACAGGCAACAACGCTCCGGTCACCCAGCGCGAGTCGTCCGAGGCCAGAAAGAGCGCCATCTGCGCGACGTCATCAGGCGTGCCCATCCGGCCCATGGGGATTTCCGCAATCCGCTCCCGGCGGGCCTGCTCGGGGTCTGGAAAGCCAGCCAGCAGCGCGCGCACCATTTCGGTATCCACAATCGCCGGGCAGATGCAGTTGATGCGAATCCCCTCGGCGGCATGATCCAGGGCCATGGCCTTCGTCAACAGGGCCACGCCGCCTTTCGCTGCGACGTAGGCCGCCCGAGCCTTGCGTCCTACCAGACTGAAAATCGAGCCCATGTTGATAATCGAACCGCCACCCGCAGCCCGCAGATGGGGCAGCGCAGCACGCGAGACCAAAAATGTGCCGGTCAGGTTGACCGCCAAGACCTCCGCCCATTGCTCTTCCGTGGTCTGCTCAGCGGTGGCCACCAGAATCTTTCCCGCGGAATTCACCACCACATCGAGCCGGCCGAAGCGCCGCACCGTGGTGTCCACGGCACGCGCGACCTGGCTCGCTTCGGTCACGTCGCAACGCAACGCGAGGGCTTGCCCACCGCGGCCATAGATGGCCGCCGCGACCTGCTCCAGCGGTTCGGAGCGGCGACCCGCTACCGCCACCCGCGCACCGTGTTGCGCGAACAGCTCTGCGCACGCACGGCCGATACCGGTGCCGCCGCCGGTGATGAATGCCACTTTGCCGGAAAGCCGTGCCACCCCAGCTCCTTGCGGCGCATCGAAAGGTGTAGTGCGCAGCCGATGCGGGAATCTAGCACCCAGGCGTCAACCACGCAAGGCAGCCCCGGCCAGTTTGCCCGGGGCCTTACAGACTGGTAGAGTGAAGCGCGAAGATGCGCATCGGGATCACCTGCTATCCGACCTACGGCGGCTCCGGCGTGGTGGCCACCGAGCTGGGCATGGAGCTGGCGGCCCGGGGTCACCAGGTGCACTTTATCAGCTATGCCCCGCCGATCCGGTTGAACCAGGATTCGAACCGCATCCAGTTCCACGAAGTCGAGGTGACCACCTACCCGCTGTTCGACCATCCTCCCTATGCCCTAGCGCTCGCCACCAAGATGCTCGAGGTGGCCGAATCGGCCAGACTCGATCTGCTGCACGTCCATTATGCGATTCCGCATTCCATCTCTGCCTATCTGGCTCGGGCGATGAGCGCCCCGCGGCGACTGCCCTTCATCACCACGCTGCATGGTACCGACATCACCCTGGTGGGGCGCGACCGCAGCTACC
>JAIMAG010000036.1 GCA_023512135.1 Terriglobia bacterium
CTTTTTATTTAATAGCGATAACTATCATTCTATCCTTACAAAGTTGTGGTGGTTGTTCTAAATCAGGTCTCAAGGATAAATCAAATAGATATTCAAACCCTTCCTCACAGGCTAATGATTATCTTACAAGTAACTCTCAAGGCAAAACCATTGTTAAGATGGAAATTGACAATGGCGTAAAATATATCTGGGTTGATATTAACGGCTTAAACTTGAAATTCATTTTTGATACTGGTGCAAGTAATATTTGTATTTCATCTGCTGAAGCTACTGTATTGTACAGAGAAGGAACATTACAAAAAGAAGATATTTTAGATGTCGAATATTTTCAGGATGCAACTGGTAAAGTTTCAGCCGGTACAAGAATAAATTTGAGAACAGTAAAAATTGGTAATAGGGTATTGAAAAACATTGAAGCGATAGTAATTGATAATAATGAAGCACCTTTGTTGCTAGGACAAAGTGCATTAGAAAAATTTGGGAAGATTTTAATTGACAATGAAAATAATGTTATAATATTTGAATAGGTTGGTTTATGACAAATAACCTTACAAAAAATTAAAAGCAGGTTTGACGATTTATAATAAAATTTTATATTGTAATCGTTTTATTAATATACACGTATACATCAAAAATAATTAAATTATCTGATTCTATCATATCTACAAACGATGATTACTATAATTATGAAAACAAAATCGACAGAATATGAAAAAGTATTTTTATTCAGATTGGAAAATAATTTTGTCCTTTTACGATTGAAATACTCAAAAAAATTATAAGAGAAACTATGATTTGGTTTCAAGATTTATGAGAATGGAAGCCTGCAGGATAGGCACCTGAATGACAGATTTTTTTAAGTTAATTTCACCACTCATTACAAAAACAAAATCAAATTTTAATAATATGGAGAATTTAAACAATTAGAAACAACCAGAAACTTGGTTGATATAACCTATTTTAGTAACATTATCTTTCCATCTACCTTTTGAAATAGTATGGAATAGTAAATGCAGCAATAGTTGAATCATGATTTATGCTGGTGATATAGAAGAGGCAAATAGGTCATCAGCAGATGCGAAAAATAGACAACAATATGTTTTTGGCTCGGAATTACAAGCGGTGTAATTTATTTAATTATAGTAATTATAGTTGGTGCAAAAAGATATTATTAAAACTATCAAATAGAGTATAGCGATAATTGTGGTTATCATTCTTGCTGTAATGTATAGGGCTTATAATCCAAACGGAAATATTTATTTTCCAAAATGTCCATTTATAATACATGCAGGACTAAAATTTGCGGAATGTGGTGCACAGAAAACAATACAGCATATTTTGAATTTTGATATTTTAAATCCGATTAAAGAAAATGCAATTTTTGTGTTATCTAACCTATACATTATGCAACCTCACCTTCTCCTTTTCAAGCGCTTTGATGAGCGGATCGACCAGATGATATTCGCAGCCAAACCATCAGGACCCTGGCGGAAAACTTGATTTTCCAGTTGTAGTACAGGCTACGAGCAATCTGATACTTACGACAGGTTACATCTACTCCATGGTTTTCTACCTTTCTGTCCTTCAAGGAAAAATATTATCTCCTGTAAGTTCTCCAAATAATTTTTATGTAATTAAAATAAATTTTTTGATAAAAGAAATATGTTGCGTATACTTGTGTGTTGGCGGTAATTTTATGGCGACAGTGCAACTTGACAAATTTTTAGCAGATAAACAATTTTTAAATGGACGGAGTTAAATTTTCAGAAATTGGCAAATACAAACTGACTGACCTTTCGCAATACTTTTACGGTCATACAAAAAAGTCGTTTGAAATAACGAAGAAGAAAATTAGAGATATTTCCAAACACGAACTGCTTTATCTCTTAAAACAAAGGATTTTCACTGAACTTGCCCTCATCTTGACAGTTGAGATAATATCCAAAAACGGTTTTCAAGGTTATATTTGGCATAATGACGACAATTCAGAATGGGAAAGAGATACGATAAAAGAATTGATACTTTTATATGATGGAGATTGGCTACAAGACCCGATCTCATTTAAAAAAATATCCCCCATAATAAGCGAGACGGCACGGTACCATATACATTTGCAATCTTTTATCATTGACCATTTTTTAAGTTTAAATTTTCAAGAAATTATCTTGACAACAGATAACATTGAAAAACTAAAAGAATGGATAGCGGACGATTCTGCAAGTTCGGTTCATGCTGCATACAGCAAAATACGATGGCTCACACGAGCAATTGACAATGGACAAAAGGTAATTTTCAAAACAGACAACAGGGACACAACTCAAATTTACGACAGACAGACACTCATTGACAAAATTGTTTCTCTATTACCTTGGCAAGACAAATTTGTAAATGTAGTTCAGAGAGAAGTAAAAATTGAAAGATAAAACTACCGCCAACAGTACCTTGAGGCAATGGCTGCTGACGAGCAATTTGAGAATGTGTGCAAGTAATTATCTTTGTAGCGGGGGATAGTGAAGTGCTCCGTAATCCTTTACTGCGCCAAGCGCCAAAACGTTGGTGGCAATGCTAAAAAACAACGAATCTTATAAAAAAATAATGATATGATAATTCAAGTATTAATTATTGTTTTGATAAGCTTAGTAATAGCCAATATTTGGTTAACCCTTACAAAAAAAGTCACTGTCAATAACGAGGAATTAAAGGAAAAGTTAATTAAAATTGATTCTGACCTGTCAAGAATTGACCCTTTAATCAGAGATGAATTTGGTCGAAGTAGAAATGAAAGTCAGAAGTCTTTTAAAGAAAATAGAGAAGAACTAAATAGTTCCTTCAAACTATTAGGAGATAATTTAACTAAAACTGTTACAGATTTGTCCAATGCTCAAAAGAACCAATTTGATATCTTTTCAAATCAACTTAGTCATTTAGTCCAGTTATTTGAGGGTAAAATGAACAACATTCAGGAGGTAATAGACAAATCTGCAAAAGATAGCAGAAAAGAACTTACTGATTCATTAAATTCCTTTGAAGATAAATTCACTCAAAATGTTAAAGATTTTAATGTTCTTCAAAAACAGAAGTTTGATGACCTTGTAAATAGGCAGGAAACCGTTAAGAAGGATATAGAAGGAAAGTTAAAGGAAATCAGAGAAACAGTTGAAGTAAAGTTAAAGAGTATCCAAGAGGACAACAATAAAAAACTTGAAGAAATGCGAAAAACAGTCGATGAAAAACTTCAAGATACAGTTGTGAAAGGGTTTAATGAATCATTCAAATTAATAAGTGATAGACTTGAAGAAGTTCATCAAGGACTTGGTCAAATGCAAGCTCTTGCCTCAAGTGTAGGAGATTTGAAGAAGGTTTTAACTAATGTAAAAACTAGAGGCAACTTAGGAGAAATTCAACTTGGTACAATTTTGGAGCAGATTCTATCGCCAGAACAATATGAACAAAATGCTATAGTAAAAGAAGGTAGTCAAGAAAGGGTAGAATATGCTATTAAATTACCTGGTAAAAACTTGGATGATAAATGTTTACTCTTACCAATTGATTCAAAATTTCCAATTGAAGATTATCAGAGATTAATTGAAGCATACGATAATATAACTAATCTAAACCCTAGAGATGTTGAAACAATTACTAAGCAGTTTGAAAACTCAGTTAGGAAGAATGCAAAGGATATAAAGGAAAAATATATCAATCCCCCTGTTACGACTGATTTTGAGATAATGTTTGTGCCAACAGAAGGTTTATATGCAGAAATTTTAAGGCGGACTGGACTTTTTGAATCTTTGCAACGAGACCTAAAAATTACTGTTGTTGGACCGACTAATTTAGTAGCTTTTTTAAGTAGTTTACAGATGGGATTTAAAACCTTAGCCATTGAGAAAATGTCAAGTGAAGTCTGGGAAATACTTGGTGCAGTAAAAACTGCATTTAGTAATTTTGGAACAATCTTGGAAAAAACAAAAAAGAAATTACAAGAAGCAACAAATGTAATTGACAAAGCTGGTGTCAAGTCAAGGGTTATTGAAAGAAAACTTAGAACAGTTCAACAATTACCACAAGATCAAACGGTTGCTTTATTAGGTGAAGCAGGTGAAATTGAACAGGATAACAAATTATATCATGATATTGACGAAGAATAAAAAGCACAGCCACCAACAAAGTGTATATGCCATAAGGATTTCAGTGGTAATCAAGCATTCTTCCCCGCTCAAACTTAGGTGTCAGTGGACAGGAAACTGCCCCGCAATCCCTACGGCATATACACTAACCCGTTGTAGTACACTAAAAGCCAAATTAAATTGAATGAATACAAACTAACTAATATTATGGCAGAGCAAGAAACCTCAAATATTGCTCCTTGGTTTGCGATTTATGCGGCAGGAGATTCTTCGGGAGGGGCAAAACCATAGAGTATATGCAACTTATCGCCGTTCCAATGCATCATGCAGGCACTGGCGA
>JAIMAG010000037.1 GCA_023512135.1 Terriglobia bacterium
GGGCCGGGGCCGGGGGCCGCCCGCCCACAAGACGCGCTCGCCCGTGGCGGAACACGGGCGCGCGCCAAAAACTTGGGCGCCCGCCGGCGCGGGCGCGGAATTCCGCGCCGAGGAGCCGGCGGGCGACCTATCCGCGCGCCGAGCCCACCGAGGGCGGGTGGCGGGTGCCCGACGGTGGGACGAGGCGCGCGGCCTTCCCGTCTTGCAGCGCGCGTAAGCGCGCGCGGGCGCGCACAACGGGGACGACATGTGCAGTTGGATTCGCAGCGTAGCGCCCGCGCGCGCGGGGTTCATTGTCCGCCAAAATTTTTGCCGTCTGGAATCGCTCAGGAGCAACAATTCGGCGGCCGCGCGGCCAAATCATCGCATTTCGGCGTTTCGCGCAATATCGCGCGCGGAAACGGCCAAATTCGCGATTTCGGTCATTCGGCCCGCGCGGCCGGCCAATCAATCGGCGCAAATACGGCCGCCAGCCGCGCGCGCATGATTGCCAACAACTCGGCCGCGCGCGCCTCACACTCGCCGGGCGTCATTGTCTGCCCACAGCGCGCGGCCCACCATGCCAGCACGCGCGCGCGTATCGCATCCGGCGGGTTGAAGAGCCATCGCCAATCAGTCGCCAACCATTGATGCGCGCGCGTGTGACATCGCGGACAAACCAAAACCACCAAATCGCGCGCGGCCGTCTGCCGTGTGTGGTCAATGTGGTGCGCCTGCAATCGCCAGCGCCCATCCGCCGGCGCGCGCGCGCCGCAAATTTCACAACGCCGTTCAATTGCAGCGCGCGTAAGCGCGCGCGGCCAGTTTTCATGAACTTCGCCCATGTTGCCTCCGTTTGGCGTCCAAAATTCGCCAGTTTGCCAGAAACTCGGCCGCGCGGCTCAAAATTTTTCGCCGATTTGGCCAAAATTCCGCCGGAATCCGCCCAAAATTGGCCGATTGCCCAAAAAATCGGCCGCGCGGCCCCGAAATTCAAACGGCCCGGCCGGAAAATATCGGCCAAAATCCCAAAATTCGCCATTTTGCCAAAAACTCGGCCGCGCGGCTCAAAATTTTTCGCCGATTTGGCCAAAATTCTGCCGTTAGCCGCCAAAAATTAGCCAATCTGCCCAAAATTCGGCCGCGCGGCCCAGAAAATCAAACGGCCCGGCCGGAAAATATCGGCCAAAATCCCAAAAAGCCGCAAAAGCCATGCAATCCAACCAAAAGGGCGCCCAGAAAGGGCGCCCCGGTCGTATGAACGACGCGTGGCGGCATCTACTAATTCGCGCCGTTTCAATCCATGCGCCCGTTGCGGGCGCGTCAAAAATTCCACTGTGTGGCCAATATGTGCCCGCAATGTGGCCTAAATCTGCACGGCCAGTTCGCCAATAATTCGCAGTTGCGCTGAAATTGACGACACGGCCACACAAGTAATGCGCCACGCACCGGCAAAAAGTGGAATTTGTGATATGCGGTCATATGCGCTGCCGGACGCGGTGAGTTGCAACGTTATGTGGTCGGCCGGCGTCCAGTTCGTTATTGCGGTGATTGGCGGACATGTTACCAGCGCAATTGACCTGCGCCGCGGCTGCCAACCATGCACCTGTGGCGACTGCAACGATACCAGCACGTGCAAGGCCGTAAATTCCCCCGTTAGCGGGTCTGCCGTAAGTGGCGCGTTCGCGGCCGTAATTGAACCATCCCAGCCAATTTCGAGTGTAACCATCAACGGCGAGTTTATAACCGCGCTCCGCAATTGCAACGAACGAGCAATGCCATCAATTATCCACGCCGCTTCGTAAGGATGCGCGGGCGCGTTCGTTGGCACCGACTGAGTGCCTAACACTACGCTTGCTCCCGGCGGGTCCGTAACCATTACAATCGTTGCGGCGGTATTGATAGCGCAAATCGCGCTATATCGCGCACCAACGTATGCCTGTTGCCCCGTATAACTCACCGCAGGGTCTCGGCCGTCGCGCGGCGCGTAAAATGTGGCCGCGTATGTGTCCCAAGCCGCTTTTTCTGCATCGGTCAGCGCGTGCCAATTGCGGGCGGCGGCGGACAAACGCGACCGCGACCACGCCTGCGCCGGCGTTCGCGGGTCCACGCCGCGCACGTAAGCGCGCGCTGTGTATCCCGCCCGCGAGCGCTGAAACACTGTTCCGCCTAACTTACCGATGAGTGGCCCAAGTGCCGGCAAGAAACGTGCCATCGCGTGCACTATGCGACGATTGCCGATGCGATAACTTCGGGCGATGTTATCATGGTTGTCTGGTCCACCGTTTTCACGCGCACAAATACCTTGCTGCCTGCGACTAACGTACCAAATTTGGCCTGCCAGGCGCTGAGGATGTCAACGGGTGACGTTGCGGCTGCCGCGCTGACGAGAATCCGCCGATATTTGCCACCGGCGTAACTAATCCCGGCGCTCAATGTGTCGGTTGCATCAATCATTAGCCGAATGCCTGTACCTGCCGGCGTTGGGGTGAATGCCAAAGAAAGCGCGGCCGGGCTTGCCGTCGCGGTGAGTGTCGCTGTGTCTAATCCCTGCGGCGCCTCAATTTGCGGCGGCGTGGTGAGTATTGATGCCCCGAGCTCCTGCGCCACGCGTGCGAGTCGCATATACAGTTGGTGGCCGGTGAGTGGCATGTTGTCGCCGAACACGTTGATTTTAGTCGCGATTGCTGCCGCAGTAATCCACGCCTTGCGTTCATCTTCGGTAAGATTGCGCCAGCTTGCACTTGCTGCGCTTAGGCGTTGGCGGACTTGCTGTTGGCGCGCCGTTCGTGGTTGCGCCGGGGATACTTTCGCGCGCATATAAGGGCCGGCGGAGTTGCGGCTGAACACCGTCCCGTTTAGGGAAGCGCGCGCTTCCGAAATTAGGTGGCCATACTTGATGATTGCCATTTGTGCACCTCAGATTTTGTGTGACAAATTAGGGTCGCCATTGCCGGCGACTCGGTAAAATTTCACAGCTTTTTGGGTCTCATCGTACACTGTTGCTATTCCTTTTGAAACGCTCAATGGTTGCACCCCGTCGGGGAGTTCGGGCAGTAGTGTTGCCGGGTTAGACTGCGCCGGACCAAGCCGCCATGCCATGCCCTGTCTGTGAATGAGGTACTTTTTGGCGAGCCGTTGTAACTCGTAATCCAGCCAAGCTCTATCGCATCCCAAGTTGCCCGCCCATTGCTCCAGCATATCGTGTTGCAGCCCGCCGTATTGGTCCAGGAAGGAAATCAGCGCATACACAATCTTGTCGTATTGCTGAAGGTCGCGCCGCTGGAGTATCTCCAGTGGTATCCACAATCCTTTTGGTTGTGCCATGTTGCCGCCTCATAAGTTGTTGCACAATTTGAAGTTACAGCCGCCGCCGGGCATCGCGCGCGTGTCGCGCGGAAATCGCGCCACTGTCGCAAGTTTGCCTGTGCCGCTGCAACAAATATACGCACGCGCGCACGAAAATGGAAGAAAAAATTTTTATAAATTTTTTTTCTTTCTTGGGGTGGGGTCTTAGGGGAGGGGAATTTCGAGAACTGAAATCGGGGCGCGCCCGTCTCACGCGCGCCTGCGGCTACCATTCTGCGGGGCGCGCCGGTGTCCTTTCTTCGTTTGTTCGGTGCTTATTGTCGCTCGCGCGCGTTTGTAAGTCGGGCGGTGGCCGTCCTCTCGTTCGGGTTGTCGGTCGTAACTCGCGCCGTCGGCGCTCTGTCTTCAGGGCGCGCCGTGCTCGTCCGTTGGCGGTTGGCGTCCTTGCTCGGCGGGTCGCGTGTCGTCGGCGCTCGCGCGCGCGTCGCGGTCGGCGTTGGCTGGCGGTGGTCGGCGGGTCGTCTCGCTCGTCGTCGTCGTCGTCGGTCGTGCGCGCTCGCGCGGCGCGCGCGTCGTTGGGCGCGCTGCCGTCGCTCACGTTCCCGTCCGTCTCGTCGGCGCGTTGTCGGTCACGGGCGGTCGGCGGTCGGTCTGCACTGGCGCGCTCGCTCGGCGGCCGTTGGTTGGCGTCCGTGCTCTCGTCAAGCGCGCGCGGCGTTCCGTCGGCGCTCGTTTGCACTCCTAAGCAGCGCGCGCGCGCGCCGTTCGTCAGCGGTCGGCGTCCTTGCTCGGCGGGTCGCCGTCGTAAGTTGCTTGGCGCGTTGGACTTGGCGGCGCGCGCCGTCGGTCTGCGCGGGCGTCGTCGTCAGCGGGTCGCCGCGCGCGCGTCCGTCACGCATGGGGGGGCGTTCTGCGTTGGCGGTGTCCGCGTCCGTCGCCGGCGCTCGGGCGGGGGCTCGCGCCGGACTCCGTCCGCGTTAGTCGTCGCGCGCCTCCTGTCCGCGGCGTTGCCGCGTCCGCGGCGCGCTCCTCCAACGTTTTCTTCGGCGGCGGCGGCGGCCGAATTTGATTTTTCCGCGCGCGCCACGGGCGCGCGCGTCTTGTGGGCGGGCGGCCCCCGGCCCCGGCCCCGGGCGGGGGGGCGGCCCCGGGCG
>JAIMAG010000024.1 GCA_023512135.1 Terriglobia bacterium
CCCCCCCCCCCCCCCCCCCCCCCCCTTTTTTTTTTACACCCCCACCCCCAAACACCCCCCCCCCGGGGGGGGGGGGGGGGGGTTTTTTTTAAAAAAACCCCCTTAACCCCCCCCCCCCCCCCCCCCCAGGCGCGCCGGGCCAGCGTCTCATTTACGATGGCGACTCTCTGGGCGCCCGGCGCCTGATCGTCCGGGCGAAATGACCTGCCTCTGAGCAAGGGATGGCCAAAACTCGAAACAGATCTCCCCGCACAAAGCGCAGTTCTGCTTTGCCTTCGAAGTCCGGCTCGCCTTCGCTCCTCCGAGCAGAAACCGTCCATGGCCAAGATCGCTGCTGAGAAAGGTTTGTGACCGCAGCAACAGCCGTGATGCCGGCTGCACTCCAGTTCCGATTCGTGGTGGGATGGACCTGTTCCAACTGGCGCGCCAGCCACTGCATCTCCGCTTCGGCGGCCGAGACCGTGGCCTGCGTCCGCAGCCGCCCGACGACGTGCAGAGATTTCCCCTTCCGACTCTGGCGCTCGTTTTCCATCCGCAGCAGCGACCAGAGGGCCGGACGGTCCGCCAGCAAGGGCCAGGGGAAACGAAATCCGGACGGCATGACTCCAACGATGACATAGGGAACTTCTTCCCCGTTCAATTCCCGAAGCGCCATCGTCTGGCCAATGACTTCGCTGTTGCCTCCAAAACGCGAGTGCCACAGTTCGTAACTGAGCACGACCTGGCCGGCGCCCGCTGTGCTGCTGGAATCGAAACCAGGTCCGAGGATGGGGGAGACTCCGAGCACCGCAAAGAAATTGGCCGTCACGCGCGCTCCCGGAAGCTGCTCGTGCATCCCCTCCTGCCGGAGAAGCGGCCGCCAGCGCGTAAATGCAGCCAATCCCGTGAAGGTCCGGCTTTGCTCCATCCAGTCAAAATAATTGGCCGGCGCAACAAGAGTACGTTCGCCTGTCGTCAGGTTCTTCTCCTTGATCACACACAAGCGCGCGGAATCCAGCAGGGGTAACGGCCGCAGCAAAATCGCATGCAGGAAACTGTAAACCGTTGTGCTGGCGCCAATCGCCAGCCCCCAACGTCAGAATCACCACAACGGCATACAACGGCTGACTGCGCAGCGAACGGAAAGTCTGGCGGAACGTACTCATGGCGGGGAAACCCGTGCGGAGGAGATTTTATACTACTACCTGCTGCGCAGCACTTCTGCAGGCAGGGGCCGAGAACTCGACCCCTGCCTTTCCTGAACGAGCAAACTAGCGGTCTGCAAAACAGCTTCCCAATGTGTCCGTCGGATTGTTACAGAAACACTTGCTCCCGCAATCCGAAGGGTCATTGCACAGGAGTAAGTGACACATGGGCAGAGGCTCAAACTGGTCGGCGAAGGCCAGCAGCATGCCTACCACGGCCTGGACCGCCAATGCCAGCGTCAACGCGGTCAATAAAGGGGTTGCTGACTTGAACCAGTGAGATACGAACCGCATGTTTTGCAGGACGGAGTTTCAGTTGCGTGCGTCTCAGGCAAGATCAAAGAGGAGGATTTCTGCAGGGGTGACGGCCTTTAGGGTGATTTGCGTTTCCGTGCTGAAGGCAGCGCCGTCGCCGGCCTCGAGCGAGTGGCCGTTGCATTCGAGCTGGCCGCGTGCCACCTGCAACCACCCGTGACGGTCCGGGGCGAATGTGTGGGTCACTTGCTGGCCCGCTTCGAGCCAGGCAGCGTACAGGTGTGCATCCTGGTGGATGGTGACCGCCGCGCTTTCGCCGGGAGGGCCCGCAATTCGCAGCAGCCGGCCGCGCATCGCATCGCGATCCAGGCGGCGCTGTTCGTAGCCGGGCGTGAGGTCTTTGCGTTCGGGAAAAATCCAGATTTGCAGCAGGTGGACCGGTTCCGAATCGGAAGCGTTGAATTCGCTGTGCGCGATGCCGGTGCCAGCCGTCATGCGCTGAATTTCGCCCGGGCGAATCACCGAGCCGTTGCCGAGACTGTCGCGGTGTGCCAGGGCTCCTGCCAGCAGATATGTGAGGATTTCCATGTTGCGGTGCGGGTGCATGCCGAATCCGCGGCCGGGAGCCACGACGTCTTCATTGAGCACCCGCAGCGAGCGGAACTGCATCCAGTGCGGATCGTAGTAGGTGTCGAAGGAAAACGTATGATAGCTGTCGAGCCAATCCAGTCGTGTGCGCCCGCGTTCGTTTCCGCGACGAATCGTGATCATCGTGGGCCTGCCTTTGCGGCCGAGCTGCCCGGTGTCGGCGGCCGCTAGCGCTGTGCGGGCGGTGGCTCCGGGATGGCGGCGCCATCTTTGCGCGGGCTGGAGCCACCGAAGTTCACCCCGGTCGCGTAATTGCGCATCACGGCCTGGCCGCCGCCCATCTGTCCGGAGTAGGGCCCGCGGACTTCGATTTCGTGTCCGCGGGCGGCCAGTTCGGCGCGGACCGCTTCAGGGATGCGCGATTCCAGCATCACATCGCAGCCGCTGAACGTGGGTTTCGTAAAGCGGGCGGCTTCGAGCGCTTGCTGGACGTTCAGGCCGAAATCCACGATGTTGGCGACGAACTGCGCATGCGCCTGCGCCTGATTCCAGCCGCCCATGATACCGAAGGCGATGCGCGTATCTCCTTTTTCCATCAGTGCAGGAATGATGGTGTGCAGGGGACGCTTGCGCGGCGCCAGCGCGTTGGGATGCTCGGCATCAAGCGTGAACAGTCCGCCGCGGTTCTGCAGGCCGAAGCCGGTGCCCTCGGGAACAATGCCGGCGCCGAAGCCAGAGTAGTTCGATTGAATCAGCGAGACGAGGTTGCCCTCTTTGTCTACCACGCTCAGGTAGACGGTGTCGCCCGCTTCGGGCGGCGTGCCGGCGTTGACGTTGCAGTTCGCTCGCTGCGGGTCAATCAGCGCGGCACGCTGCTTCGCATAATCCTTGGAGAGCATGCCGCCCACCGGCACCCGGGCAAAGCGCGGATCGGCGACAAAGCGCAGCATGTCTGCATAAGCCAGTTTTTTTGCCTCGATCATCACATGGAGCGCGTTGGCGGAGTTGTGCCCATATTCGCCGAGCGGAAAATTCTCCATGATGTTCAGCATTACGAGCGCGGCGATGCCCTGCCCGTTGGGCGGAATTTCGTACACGCGCCAGCCGCGGTAGGTCGTGGAGATGGGTTCCACCCACTCCGCTTCGTATTCGGCAAGGTCTTCGGGAGCCATTGTGCCGCCGTATTTCTCGGAAGCAGCCAGGATGCGGCGCGCAATTTCTCCTTTGTAGAAAGCGTCGCGGCCTTCGGCGGCAATCTGGCGCAACGACCAGGCCAGGTCCGGATTGCGGAAGATTTCGCCGACCGCCGGTGCGCGACCACCCGGGTAGAACGTGCGCAGTCCCGGCGGGTCGTTGCGGAATAACCGCTGACTGAGCGGCCAGAGGGCACCGACCAGCTCCGGCACCGGAAACCCTTCTTCCGCGTAACGAATCGCCGGCGCCAGCAGCTCCGCAAAAGACATGCGGCCGAAGCGTTCGCGCAGTTTGGCCCAGCCTTCCACCGCCCCGGGCACGGTGACCGAATGGATGCCGCGCTGCGGCATGTCCTGGTGACCCTGCGATTTCAGGAACTCGATCGTCAGCCCGCGGGGCGCCCAGCCGCTGGCATTCAGGCCGTAGAGCTTTCCGGTTTTCGCCTCATAGACGATGGCGAACAAGTCGCCGCCGATGCCGTTCGACGTCGGTGCCACCACTCCCATCACGGCATTGGTGGCAATCGCGGCGTCCACGGCGTTCCCGCCGGCGGCGAGAATCTGCACACCGGCCTGCGCCGCCAGCGGACTTTCAGCGGCGACGATGCCGTAGCGGGTGACCGTCATCGAGCGGGCTGTCCAGCGATCCTGCGGAGCCAACTCTCCGGTGCTCATCAGCACCCCCACGCACAGCAGTCCGGCTACGATTCCGATGCGTTTCATGGGACCCTCTCTGCCCGGGCGCGCCAATCTATCGCGAACCGCACCGCCGCGCAAGCCAACCGTGCCGGCCGTCTCCGGCCCTTCACGGCGTGAACGTGCGGTAGAAGTCGACGCCAGAGAAATTGGCCCGAAGCGCACGCCCTTCGACCACCGCGTCCAACTGGAGTCGCTCGGCAGAATGTTCTTCGCTGCCCACGCGGAACAGACCGGGCGCCAGCGGCACCAGCTCTTCTTCTTCGCCGGAAGGAAACACCAACCAGAGTTTTCCCTTGCGGGTCAGCACGCGGAAATTGGAGAGCCAGGGATTGGCCGTGCGGTAGTGGCCCTCATAGGCATTCCACTCGGCGGGCACAGCGAACGTGCGCGGGCCAGTGTAGCGTTCGTTAAAAAACCAAGCGGCGCCGTGGTGCACTTCCGTCACCGGCCCCGAACCGTTCTCGGCGGGTGCGCGGGTGAAAACAATCGGGAAAAGAGCGAAGTCCGGGTGATGGGCGTAGAAGCGATCCCGTCCCCGGCGTTCCAGCCGAATGCGCTGTCCGCCGTGCAGCAGATACAGCCGGTCGCCGGAGGCCACTAACCGCAACTGCCGGCCATCCGGTGCGGTGAACGTGCCGGCATAGTCGGCGGCGTTTTCGACCCGCGCGGGTGGCACGCGCTCGGGCAATTCAGGCAAGGGCCGCGACTGCAGGGCGGCGCGCACGCACTCCAGGGCAAACTCGGCGATGCGGTCGGGTGCGCCCGGCCCGTTCGTCATCACCACCACACCCAGCCCTTCGTGCAAATTCCCCAGCAGCATGGCGCGATAACCGACCATGGCGCCACCGTGGCCGAACCAGGTGTGGCCATCTTTTTCCCAGACTTCGAGGCCGTAGCCATACCACCGCTCACCCCGGGCACGTGCGGCCCGCTGCGTGAGCAGCGCAAAACTTTCCTCCGAGAGGATGCGTCCGCCGGGCACTGCGCCACGATTCAACAGCATGCGCAGATAGGCAGCCAGTTCGGCTGGTGTGGCGGCAATCGAACCGTCGCCCGCACCATATTCGAACCAGGGAGCCGGAACCAGCGGATGCGAGCGGTGCGCAGGACGGTCGTCGTAGGCGGTCTGGTGGCCGACGGCCATGCGCGTCCGTGCAGCAAAAGTGATGGTGGGCTCACTGCGGTGCATCCCCAGCGGCTGAAAAATGCGGCGGCGGAGAATCGTCGCGTAGTCGGCACCATCGAGGGTTTCGAGCAGATAGCCGAGCACCTGATAGCCGACGTTGGAATAGGCCCAGTGTGCATCGGGCGCCGCTCCAGTCACACGTTCGCGCAGCGCCCAAACGGTGAACCACGAGCTGGGGATGTCGTCCCGGTCGCGCGGCAGCCCGGCGGTGTGCGTGAGCAGATGGTGCACGGTGAACGGCGGATGTGCCGAAGAGATGGAAAACCACGGCCAGTAGCGCACGAGCGGCTCATCGAGCTTCAGCTTTCCCTCTTCGTGCAACTGCAGCAGGGCAACGGCAGTGAACGATTTCGAGATCGAGCCGATCTGAAACAGGGTTTCGGGCGTGACCGGACGGCGCGCGGCCGGATCCGCATGTCCAAACGTGGCCAGATGGAGCAGCCCTTCGCGGTTGGTGATGGCCAGTGCCAGCCCGGGCGTGCGCGAGTCCGTCATCTGCTGGCGGACAAACGCTGCGATGTGCCGCCAGGCTTGCGCGAGCCGGACGGCTTCGCTCTGACCGGCAGCGGTTGCCGTCCCGGCCAGCCAGATCGCGACGAGCCAGTGCCACTTCCCTCGGCGGTAACGCATGAACTCACCTCTCTGGATGGCACGCAGGCCGCGCACGAGGCTATTCGAGGCGGCGCAACTGCTGCCGCGTGCCGCCCTGCACCAGCTCAAGACCGGTGACGCGACCGGTCGCATCGCGCTGGAAGACGATCTGCGCATCCACGACGCGGAGGAAAAACCGGTCTTCGGCTTCGGCGAACAGCTCCAGCTTGGGCTGTCCGGCGGCCTGCACGAACAGGCGGTTCCCTTCCCGCGTGATTTCCATGCTCAGGACGCTGTCGGCGGCGTAGCGACCCGTATAGCGCTCGAGGACCTCCGGCGGCAGTTCGATGGCCGTGCGTTCCCGGGGCAGCTCGTACGGGGCACCGAAGAGAATCGCGGCCAGGTCGCGTGCGATGCGTCCTGCGTTGGCCTGCTCGACGTTGCTGAGCACGATGACGGTGGCGCGCTCCTCAGGGTATCGCGCCAGGAACGCGGAAAAGCCGTTGATGCCGCCGCCGTGCCCGATCATTTTGCGCTCGAACTGTTGTCGCACGCCCCAGCCGTAAGCGTATTCGTTCTGCACCGGCGTGAACATGCGCTCGCGCACCGAAGCGGGAAGCAACTGGTCGGTGTAGAACGACTGCTCCCAGCGATAGAGGTCCTCGACAGTGGAGTACAGGGCGCCGGCGGCATGCGGGATGGTCATATCGAGAAAGCGGGCGTTCCGCAGTTGCTCGCCTTCGCGGCTGTAGCCGCGGGCGCGATGGGACAGAATCGGTTCGGTGCGGTCGTAACCGGTGTCGTCGAGCGCAAGTGGCTCGAGGATTTGTTCGCGCAGGAATTGCTCGTACGACTGCCCGGAAACTTTTTCGATCACGTAGCCGAGCAAAATATAGCCGGAATTGCTGTAGGCCCACCGCTCGCCCGGGACAAATTCGAGCGGGCGATCCCGGAAGCGCTCCATCGTGCAGGTGACCGGACACGGCAGAGTCATCTTCGCGGTGTAGTCCGGGAAACTGGTGAAATTCGGGATGCCGGAGGTGTGCGTGAGCAGATGGTGCAACGTGATCGGCTGCCAGGCCGGCGGACAGGGATCGAGGAAGTTGCAGATGGAATCCTGCACGCGCAGCCGACCCTGTTGCTCGAGCTGCAGAATGGCGGCGGCCGTAAACGCTTTCGTCAGCGAACCAATGCGGAATTTCGTGAGCGGCGTGTTGGGAACGTGGTGCTCCAGGTCGGCAAAGCCGTAGCCCTTGCGCAGCAGGATTTCGCCTTTGTGAGCCACCAGCACCGACCCCATGAACCGGTTCACGCGCATCTGGGCCGCCAAGTACTCCTCGGCGCGGGCCACAAAGTCGTTCGCCGGCACCTGGCCGAAGACCGGCCACACCGCCAGCAGGAACAGAAATGCCGCTCGAAAACACATTCGCTGTTTAGCGCACATCGCAGCCTCCCAGGGCGCATTGTAGCCAGCGCGCGTCTGGATGCCAGAGAAAATTCGTGCGGCACGACCCTGTTGCTTGCCGGGGTTGTACCCGACAAGGCTCCGACCCAAGCCCCGGAGCGCGACATCGTCGAAACGGCGGTCGCGGCCGGGCAGTTCAACACGCTCGCCAAGGTGCTGCAAGCGGCGGGGCTGGTCGAAACCCTGAAGGGCAAGGGACCGTTCACCGTATTCGCGCCGACCGACGAGGCGTTTGCCAAGTTGCCGGCGGGCACGCTCGACTCCCTGCTCCGGCCGGAGAACAAGGACCGGCTGACGGCCATCCTGACCTATCACGTGGTGCCCGGCAAACTGCTCGCCGCTGATGTGGTCAAGCAGAACAGCCTGAAGACAGTGCAGGGCGGCTCACTGCGCGTCAGCGTCAAGGCTGGCTCGAATGTGCTGGTGGACAACGCCCGCTTGGTGAAGACCGACATTCTCTGCTCGAATGGCGTTATTCATGTGATTGACTCGGTTGTCCTGCCCCAGGGCAACTAGGGTCATAGCGGCGGCCGGGAAATTTCGGGAATCCCTCAGGCGAGGACCGGCCGCCTTTCTTTTTTCTTCGCACTCCCCGCCATCCCCTCCGCTGCAGAAACAGCTTTGAAGGCTGATTCCCTGTCCGACCAGACAACTCGACCGTTACTGCACGGCTCACAGATAAGGGAACTTTTGGGCGGCAGGTTGCGTACACTTGCAGCAGGGAGGAAAAACTGCGATGAGAAAGCCTGAAAACATCCTTGCCGTGCTGGCGTTGTTGGTGGGATTTGCACTGGCAGCTCCGGCGGCGCAGGAGCAGGGCGAGCGCTGGCTGCACATCCGCGTGGACGACTCCGAGGGGAAGGGCGAAAAGGTGCGCATCAACCTGCCGCTTGCGCTGGCGGAAAAGATTTTGCCGGCCGTTCGGACGGCCGAGTTGCGCGAAGGCAGATTGCGTATTGGCCGTCCTGGCATCCGCGAGGTGGACATCCGCGCTGTCGTGGAAGCGCTGAAAACGACCCGGGACGGTGAATTTCTGACCGTCGAGAGCGAAAAGGAAAACGTGCGTGTGGCCAAGCAGAGCGGCTACCTGATCGCTCAGGTCCGCGGCGCCGACAAAAATGTGGACGTTCAGGTTCCGATGCGGGTCGTCGAAGCCTTGCTGGACACCGACGATCCCAACGAGCTGAATGTAGCCGCCGCACTGCGAGCGCTGGCGGCACACGGCGACATCGTCATCGTGGATGTGCGCGACAGGAAAGAATCGGTGCGCGTGTGGGTCGATTCCCGCAGCACGCAGGATTGACTGCGTAGCCACGGCGAACCGAGAGCTTCGGGCGGTCGTGCCCAGCAGCGAACGAGGGGCGAACCATGGCCGTGCTGGGAAAAATCTTGCTGGGTTTGCTGGGCGCAGTCGTGCTAGCCGTCGTGCTGGCCTACAGCGAAGGCGCGGTGGTTGTCCGGGTGACGGCGCACCAGCCCGCCGGCGAAAACGTGAACCTGTTTCTGCCGGCGGCACCGCTGCCGTTGACGCTGAAACTTATTCCCAACACCCACTTCCCGCAACTGCCACCCGAAGCGCGCGCGGTGCTACCGGCTCTGGTCGAGGCCGCGCAGCACCTGGAAACCACGCCGGATTTCGTGCTGGCGGAAGTCGAACGAATCGGCGAGCGGGTGCACATCGAAAAGCGCGGCCGGAAGCTGATTGTCGAGGTGGAATCTCCGGACGAGTCGGTCTACGTAGAAATTCCGCTGCGAACCATTGCGCAGGTAATGAGCGAAGTGGAGCGAGCGCAAAGCCTGTTGGGAGAGCACCGCAGCCACAACTGCCTCTGGGCCGACAGCCTGCTTCCCTGCCCATAGCGGCTTTGCAGACCGAACAACCGCCTGCCCGACTCCGGGGCATTTGCTAGCCGTCCCGGAATAGGCACCGAGCCGTCCGCCAAGAAAGAGCCAGAGCCGATGCAGGCCGCGAAACGCAGTCTCCCGAGTCAGGGCTGAGGGAACCCGGGCATCATGGGCGCCATCTTTTGCGGCTCGCCGCGAATCTGCGAGCGTTCCCCCGCGAGCACTTTGAGCAGCACCATGGAGCCCTCCCGGCTGGTCATCTTCACGATCCCGTAGGGCGCAACCTTCTGGGAGACCCAGGCCTCGCCGGAGCCATCCTTCATGCGGAAGTGTTCGCAGGTAAATGAGCCGGCCGGGGTAGTAATCGTTTCGGTGCCCACGTGCTCAGCAATCGCACGGATATCCTCAGCCGCCGGGTTGGTCGAATTGCTCATATTGCGCCGCATCTGGACAGGGAACTCCATCGGCAGCTCATCTTCGCTCTGCACAATCAACCGCAGCGCATCGGACTTTTGTCCTTCAAACACAACCAGGGACTTGACGATTACACGGCCTTTGTCGGGAGCCTGCATGCGCATCTCCAACCAGTAGGCAGTTTTCTCGCCGGCCTTTTCTTCTCCCACAACGGCGATCTCCATCTGCATCTTGCCGTGTTGCGGATGCAGCACTTCGTAGGCGGCGCCGCTGCCAACCTTGGGAGACCAAATCCCGCGCAGTAGTGGTCCCGGACCGGGAATTTGGGCTCCGGCCGATGCGCAGCCAAGCAGGGCCAGCCAACAAGCAAGGGTCAGCCTTTTTCTCTGCATAGGTCACCCCTCGACACGATGCTGGAAGATGCTCCGGAGCCCTTATCTGGCCTCAAAGATCAACACCTTCGCGATTGACCATCTTGCGCGGGTCGAACTTGGCGCGCAGGCTCAGCGACTTGACCTCGCAGACGAATTCCAGCGATTTTTCGTTCGCCGGAACAACAGCTTCGCCCGAAGCATCGCGCTTGGGAAACTGGAACAGCACACCCTGCAGCCGTCCTCCGGCGTTGCTCCGCAGCAGTTGCACGGCGACCGGAGCCAGTTTCTTTTTTGTACTGCCGATGCGCAGCTCGGCCCGCCCCTGCAAATCAGCTTCATTGGCACCTGCAAAAGGACTCAGGTCTGCGCCGAGAACCAGGATCTGGTAGGAGTCCGGCTGCGCCTGCAGTAACTGGTTGGGGTCCTGGAGCGGATTGCCGGCCAGCTCCGCGTTGCGCACCAGAGCCTGACGCACGGTGAGCGCCGAAACCCAGCGGACAACGAACTCTGCCTGCGGCACGCGCAGCGCCATGTCCGATGGCGCCGCCGGAGTGCCGGATTGTCCGGGAGCAGGTCCGGCAGGAGCCATCTCCCCTGCGGGCTGCGCACCGGCGGGTTGTGCGCCAGGAGCCTGCGCGCCGCTTTCATATCCGGTGTTGGCACCAACCGGCAGCGGGCGCCAGCTCACTGTGACGCGCACCGTCCGTGCCCAAGGAGAATCGTTCAGCACTTTCTGAACATCCTTCTGGTTCCATTCGGTGTAGGGCTTTTCTTTCCACGGGTCGCCGGCCCAGGCCAGCAGCGTTGCAACGCAAACCAAAGCCAGCGCCTTGGCCAATGGTTTCATAGTCCACCTCAGCCGGCAGGTAGCCAGGCCAGTCGTCATCATCGCACGTTTTCGGCTGCATTGCACCGAAAACCTTCATTCATACGCCAGAGCATCCACTGGATCGAAACCGGCGGCGCGCCAGGCGGGATAGAGTGCCCCGGCGGTAGCGCCTAGGGCAGCCAGCAAAACGGAGCGCAGAATCCACGGGAAGTCAATCAG
Organism: Terriglobia bacterium; assembly: GCA_023512135.1. Lineage (GTDB taxonomy): Bacteria > Acidobacteriota > Terriglobia > Acidiferrales > UBA7541 > DSGC01. The sequence goes on from JAIMAG010000024.1 coordinate 10,843, forward strand.
CACGGTGAGCGTGGGGTTCGTCTGGGCCAGAATAGCCCGCACAGCGTAGGTCCCGAACAGACCGAGCACACTGCCGAGTGCGGCCAGCAGCAAGGTCTCGCTCAGAATCAGCCCGACGACGCTGCGTTTCGAGCTGCCCATAGCTTTCAAAATGCCGATCTCCCGCGTGCGTTCGAGCACCAGCGTGTGCATCGTCAACAGCACGACCAGGAAGCTGACGGCTACCCCGAGCCCGACGATCGAGTGAATGAACGGCTGCAGCTCCGGCAAATTTTCGGAATTCATCAACGTCATGTATTCGGCTACGGAACGTACCGTGTAGCCGGGCAGCAAGGCCTGGATGGCAGCGCGAGTCGCTTCGGTGTCGCCGTGGCTGCGAATGTAGATCAGCGAGACGTGGTCCTGCGCGCCCACCAACTGCTGTGCGGTGCGCAGCGGAAGAAAATACCGGGCGCCTTTGCCGTGCCGGACAATGCCGGCAATCCGAAAGGTTTGTCCAAGCAGGCTAATGGAGTCGCCCACGCGCAGGCCGCTGGCCCGCGCGCGAATGTCATCCACCAGCACCTCGTCGGCAGCTTGAAACGGGCCGCCGGCAAGAAATTCAAAGCCATGGCTCAGGCGATGGAAACTGGCATAGTCGATGCCGTAGATGACGCTGAGCCCGGCCGTGTCGTTCACCACCAGCACCGGCGCCACCTGGGCGACATCCGGCAGCTCGAGCAAGCGGTCGGCCAGGGTCTCCTCCATGACCGCTTTGGAAAACGCGAAGAAGATCGAGGCATTTGGTGGCTGCACGAACAGGTCGGCACCGACGCCCTCGACACGCTTCCCCCATTCGCGGACCACTCCGCTCGACAAGCCGACAATGAACAGCACGAGGAAGACCTGCAGGGCGATGGCCGTGATGGTCAGCGCCGAGCGGACCGGCCGCGTCCACAGGTTGGCCCAAAGAAACTGGCGATAGGAAAACCCTCTGGCTGCTCCGGCTGACATTCGCTCTGCCTCGACCAGCGTTCACTCTAGCATCGGCCATCTGCGCGGTCAAAAACATGCTGTCGAGTTGCGTTTTCAACAAAAATGTCGAAAAGTTTGTGGAAATCGCGCTGCGAAATTCTCTAAACGCAGAGCAGAGCGCGAGTTGGTACGAATTGCACTATCCTGAGGCAACCGGCGAAGAAAATTTTGGAACGAAATCTGCAAGAAAGCACGCACAGTGCCACGTGCTGCTTCAGGTACGCTGGGACCAAACAAACGTGGGCTGGCGCTTCAGTACCAGCGCGGCGGTTCTTCCAGCTGGATGCGGATGGTTTCTTTTTCTTTTTCGAGGGTGTACCAGCGGCCGAACGTTTTCCATCCCGGCGCAATCACCTGGATGAGCACTTTGCCGCGGGGAGCGATTTCATAGCGGGTTACGCCCTGCGCATTGGTCTTCAGATTCAGCTCGAGCAGCTTCGAGCGGACCGATTTGCTGTCGCGGGGAAAGCGCAAGTACACGCTCGCGTTATCCACGGGAACTTCTTTTTTACCGCCCACGACTTCGATGCGCAAATCGGTGCGGGCATCTTCGTCAGGCGTTTCTTCTGCTTCTTTTTTCTCCTGGGCGGCAGCGGGCAACAGGAGCAACAGGAAAAACACCAGCAACCAGCTTTGTAAATTCCGAAGCTGTTTCATAGGCGTCAACTCATTAGAGGTTGGGCAGCATAGGAAAGTTGTCCCGAGTCTCACGACCGGTGCGGTCGCGGAGTCCCGGCAGCGCCTGGCCTGCGTTGCGACCGGCGTGCTGGCCCAGCCGAGCGAGCAGGTACGCGCGCACCTGGTCGAAGCGCGAGGTGGTGACGACGTACTGTTCCCGCTCGGGCAGATATTTTTCGATCACCTGTTCGGCCCGGCGCAGCCGATCACGGGTCATCGGATGGGTGGCAAAAACCTGCGCCAGTCCACCCGGCTCTCCCTGTTTTTCGAGGCGCCGGAGCCGCTCCAGAAACACCACGAATGCAGCCGGGTCGTAGCCCGCCAGATAATGATACTGCAAACCGAAGAAATCAGCTTCTCGTTCCGCATGCCGACCGAACTGAAGAAATGTGAGCGGCACGACCAGAGCCATTCCCTGATACAGGTAGCCGGCCGGGCCACCAAAGAGCAGCAGCGGAATCGAGACCCAGTTCCAGAGCTGAGCCCGGCTGCGCTGGCGGGTAGCGTGCCGCGCGGCGACGTGAGCAATCTCGTGAGACAGAATGCCGGCCAGTTCGGCCTCGGTCTCAGCTTCCAGAATCAGGCCGGTGTTGACGAAGAAATGGCCGCCGGGCAGTGCCATCGCGTTCCGTTCTTCGGAATCCACCACCCGCACCTGGGCGGGGAAGAGCGAATCAGAATGACGCACCAGGTGCTCGACCAGGTCGCGCACATACTCCACCACGAACGGGTCGCGCAGCAGAAGCACGCTGCGTTCGACTTCGGCAGCCAGTTCGGCACCCAGTTTCGCTTCCTCTTCGAGCGAATAGAAGTTCCAGGTGCCCCGGGTGATGTCGCGCTTGCCAATCTGGCGGATATCGGCGTGCTTCTGTTGTGGCTCCGCCCGGGCAACAGTCGGCCCGCTGGCCAGCGCAACCGCAAAGACGAAATGGATTACCTGACGCACGGCGAGAGCTGAACCAGCACCGGTGCGAATTGACTGCGGCTGTGTGCTGCGTTACTTTCGTGGGCCCGCCCGCGGCCGGCACCGGCTCGTAAGGTTTTTTACACCCGGGGCGCTCGGCTCGGCAACGGAAAATGCATGCAACGGAAGTGACCCGCGACGAGGCGAGGAGAGACTTATGGGCTTTGCCACCGATTGCATCCACGTCGGACAGGAACCGGACCCGAGCACGGGCGCGATCGTGCCGCCGGTCTACCAGACCTCTACCTATGTGCAGGAAGGAGTCGGCAAGCACAAAGGCTACGACTACGCACGCACGGCGCATCCGAACCGACGCGCGCTGGAGCGTTGCGTGGCCCGGCTGGAAGGTGGCAGCGCCGCATACGTGTTTTCTTCAGGCATGGCGGCGATTGATGCCGTCTTCCGGTTGCTGCGGCCGGGCGATCACGTAATCGTTTCGCAGGCGGTGTACGGCGGCGTGTTTCGACTGACGACTCAGTTGCTGGTCGAATTCGGGCTTTCCTTCGACTTTGTGGATACCTCCGACCTGAACAAGATCGAACGGGCGCTGAAGCCGTCGACGAAGATGATCTACGTTGAAACCCCCACCAACCCGACCATGCTGATCACCGATATTGCTGCGGTGGCCGGCCTGGCGCGTGCACACAACCTGACGCTGGTGGTGGACAACACGTTCCTCTCGCCCTACCTCCAGCGTCCCCTGGAGCTCGGCGCGCACATTGTGGTCCACTCCATGACCAAGTACCTGAACGGGCACAGCGACTGCACCGGCGGCGCCGTCGTTTTGACGCGACAGGAAGATGCCGAACGCATCTATTTCCTCCAGCGTTCGGCGGGCACGGGACTGGCTCCGATGGACTGCTGGCTGGTGGCGCGCGGCATCAAAACCCTGCCGGTGCGCATGGAACAGCACTGTAAGAACGGCATGGCCGTGGCGGAGTTTCTGGAAAACCACCCGAAGGTGAAGCGGGTGCTTTATCCCGGGCTGAAATCCCATCCGCAGTACGAAGTGGCTCGGCGGCAGCAGCGCGGACCGGGGGCCATGCTTTCGTTCGATCTCGGCACGCTGGAGGCGGCGCGACGGATGCTGGAAAACGTCAGGCTCTGCTCGCTCGCGGAAAGCCTGGGCGGAGTGGAAACCCTGATTTCCCTACCCGCGCTGATGACGCACGCCTCTGTGCCGGTAGCAGTTCGTCAGCAGATCGGCATCACCGATGGACTGGTGCGACTGTCGGTCGGCATCGAGGATGCCGAAGACCTCATCGCCGATCTCGATCAGGCGCTGGCCAAGGTCTGAACGGCTGTGCCGACCCGCCGCCGGCGCTACAGCCAGTGCTTGTGACGAAACATCCAGAGCAGGCCGAGCGCTACGCCGGTCATCACGCCCGTCGCGACCCACCACCCCAAGCGATGCTCGAGCAGCGGCAGGTTCGGAAAGTTCATGCCATAGAAGCCGGTCACGAGCAGAAACGGCAGCGCCAGCGTGGCAAAAATGGTGAGCGCTTTCATCACCATGTTGGCTCGATTCGCGGTGGCCGAAAGGTGCACGTCCAGAATGCCGGTCAGAATTTCGCGGTACGACTCCGTCAAATCCATGGCGCGGACCAGGTGGTCGTAGATATCGCGAAAGTAGGCGTACTGGGAGCGAATCCAGGGTTCGGTACAGCGCAGCAACTGGTTCAGCACTTCGCGCATCGTCGCCGCCGTGCGACGGAAATCCACCAGCGCGCGACGCAGACGGAAGATTTCCGCCAGCAGCGCCGGCGAGGGATCTTCGATCACCCGCTCTTCGAGCGCGCGGATGCGATCTTCGATGGAATCGAGCACGGGCAGGTAGCGGTCGACGATGACGTCGAGCAGCGCATGCAGCAGCCGGCCGGGATGCGCCAACCGCGCCTGCGCCTCAAACCTGGGCCGCACGGCGGCGGCGGTGCGGCTGGGGCCTCGATGAACGCTGATGAGAAAATCGCGCCCGACGAAGACGTCAAACTCCCCGAAGCGGCAGGTGCAGGTGTCCGGATCGAAGTGGACGGTGTTCGCCACCAGGAAAAGGTGGCCCTCATATTCTTCCAGCTTGGCTCGGGTCAGTTGATCGCGACAGTCCTCAATGGCCAGCTCATGCAGGCCGAAGGCAGCGGCAAGCTGTTCCAGGGCCGGGCCCGAGACATCTTCGACATGGTACCAGCGGAAGCCATTCCGCTCGCCCAGCAGCCACGGTGCGAGTTCCGCCGGCGTGGTCATGCGCGACTCGCTTTCTTCGGCCGGGAGCGCGCTTCGGGCTGCAGACAGTCGTCCAGCCAATCGAGATAGCTCCGCGAGCCGAGCACAACAGGCACGGCAATGATTTCCGGCACCTGGTAGCTGTGCAGTCGCTTGATGGCCGCTTCCAGGCGGGCGAACAGCCGCCGGGCCGTCTTGATGACGAGCAGGTGCTCACCCGCCGTTTCTATCCTTCCCTGCCAGCGATACGTGGAGCGCACGCGCGCTTCGTGCACATTCACGCAGGCGGCCAGACGCTGCTCGACCAGTGCGTGGGCGATGCGGTCGGCTTCGGTGGCCGTGCTGCAGGTCACAAAAACAACGATGTGGTCACGCCGTCCCGGCATACTCCTGGCAGCTCCGCAAGCGCAGTTCGACCACACCGCGCTTGCCTCGGTCCGGCGTCAAGATACAATAGCCGCCGATGCCGAGCAAACGGATCCGCTTTGGCACTTCGGGCTGGCGCGCCATCCTGGCCGATGAATTTACGTTTGACAACGTCCGGCTGGCGGTGGCGGCAATTGCTGGCCATGTGAAGGCCCGGAGCCGGAATCCCGCACTGATCGTGGGCCACGACACGCGGTTTCTCTCCGAAGAATTTGCGCAGACGGCCGCCGGCGTGCTGGCTGCCCACCACGTGCGCCCCTTGCTGTGCGATGGCGCCGCACCCACACCGACCATCGCGTACGAAATCCTGAGGCGGAAGACCGACGGGGCCATCAACTTTACCGCGTCGCACAACCCGGCCGACTATCACGGACTGAAATTTTCCGGTGCTGACGGCGCACCCGCGCTGCCCGAAGTGACGCGCGAGATCGAAGAACGCTTTGCGCAACTGGCCGCGGCCGGCCGGCCGGTGCCGGAAGCGTCCCACGCCGACTTTGAGCGCATCGCGCCGCGCCAGCCTTACCTGGAACGCCTGAGCGAACTGGTGGACCTCGATGCGATTCGCCGCGCCGGGCTGCGGGTGGTCTGTGACCCGCTGCATGGCGCCGGCAGCGGCTATCTCGACCGCATTCTCGCCGAAGCCGGCGTGGCCGTCACCGCCATCCGCACCGAACGCGACGTGCTCTTCGACGGGCTGGGACCGGACGTCGGCGAACGGAACCTGGCACCGCTGCGCGAGGCTGTGCGCAGGCAGCAGGCCCACGTCGGACTGGCTACCGACGGCGACGCCGACCGTTTCGGCGTACTGGATGCCGACGGCAGCTTCGTGCAACCGAACCACATTCTGGGACTATTGCTCGACTATCTGCTCGAGACGCGCGGCTGGCGGCTCGGGGTCGCACGGAGCGTGGCCACCACGCATCTGCTCGATGCGGTCGCCCGCCATCACGGCGTCGAGGTCCACCAAACGCCCGTCGGCTTCAAATACATCGGTGAGCTGATCCGGCAGGGACGAGTCGCGCTGGGCGGAGAAGAAAGCGCCGGAATGAGTATCCACGGCCACGTGCCCGAAAAAGACGGCATCCTGGCCTGCCTGCTGGTGGCGGAAATGATGGCCCGCCGCGGCAGCATGCCGCTGGCCGAGCAGTTGCGGGCCCTCTTCCAAAAACTGGGTGCGGAATTCTGGCCGCAGCGCGAAAACCTGGCCGTGCCGGAAACGGTGCGGGCCGGGCTGCCCGAACGCATCCGGGGTAACTTTTCGGAATTCGCCGGCAAAAAAGTGATTCAAACCGACCGCACCGATGGTATCAAGCTCGTGTTTGCCGACGGTTCCTGGCTGCTTTTGCGCAGCAGCGGCACCGAACCGCTGGTGCGCATCTACGCCGAGAGCAGTTCGCCGCCAGAAACCAAAAGACTGATTGGAACGGCCAAACAGTGGCTGCTGGAATGAACAGCATCGCAAAGCCATCGCTGCAACAGCAGCAGGTAAGACGACGCCCCGTCCAGCCAATCCGCACCGAAGCCCGCCGACTGCGGGAACAGCTCCGGAGGCGAGGCCGTTCCGTGCTCGCTGCCGGCGTGTTTCTGCTGCTGGTGCACGATCTGTTCGGCGAGCACGGACTGCTGGCCCTGCGGCGCAGCCAGAAGGAAGCCACACGACTGGAACAGGAAATCGCCGCGCTGAACGAAGAGAATCAACGGCTGGCGGGTGAAATCGAGGCACTGAAGAGCGATCCCGCCACCATCGAACGCATCGCTCGCGACGAAATGGGGCTGGCCAAACCAGGCGAGTTCGTCTTCACACTACCGCCCAAACCGCAGTCGCCGGAATAGTCTTCACCGGCCCTCCGCCAACGAACTGGCAGCGCATCAGCACAATCCCGCAATCGCCACGCCGAGGCAGAGTAAACTGGTAGGCATGGCGACGATGCGAACACTTCCCTTCCCGGCCGCGTTGGTGGTGTGCGGACTGCTCGGACTGGCCGCGGCCTTCTACGGAAACTGGAGCGGTTTGGGCGGACGCAGTTTTGCTGTCAGCCTGGCGGTGCTGCTCGCACTGCTGGCCGGACAGATTCTGCTGGCTTCCGCCGGTCTGGCCGAACGCGCTGCGGAGCGATTGGGAAAGTTCGGGGCACTGGTTTGTGTATTTGTTCCGCTGAGCGTCTACGCAGCGTATGCTGCAGCAACCGGAACGACCACGGCCGGCTGGATGCTGGCGATGGCCGCCTACACGCTCACGCCGGCTCTGCTCCTGGCATCGGTGCGCGGACAACGGGCCGGCACCTGGGCCGACTACGCTGCCGCGCTGACGCTCTGGCTGCCGGTGGAATTCCGCTGGCTGGAGGGTGCGTGGGCGGCCAGTGGCGAGTTTCGCCATCTGCTGACCACGTTGCTGGCCGTGAACACTGCCATTGCCAGCTTTTTGCTGCTGCGGAGACTGGATGGTGTGGGCTATTCGCTCGGCTGGGGGCCGCGCTGGGGGCGCATCATTGTCGGCCACTTCGCGATATTTGCTGTGCTGGCCATTCCGCTGGGTCTGGCCCTCGGCTTCCTCGCCTGGCAACCAAACCCGGAACGATTGTCGTTGCTGCCGGTGACCCTGGTCGCCACACTGCTGTTCACAGCCTGGCCGGAGGAGTTGCTGTTTCGCGGGTTGCTACAAAATTTTCTCGAGAAATCACTGCGCGGGCCGCAGGCCGGGTTGATTGCGGGTGCCGTGGTCTTTGGCCTGGCGCACATCAACAACCTGGGCTTTCCGAACTGGCGCTACGTGCTGCTGGCGACGCTGGCCGGACTGTTCTACGGGCGCGTGTGGCAGAAGACCGGTTCGCTGTTTGCCTCCGCAATGGTGCACACGCTGGTGAACACAGTCTGGGGACTGCTGTTTCGGACGGCCTGAGTTCTCCGGAAGTACAGGGGGGCCGGGCATCAGCGGACAACGCCAGCCAGCGGCGAAGATGCCGAAGCGTACAGTCGCTTGGGCATGCGTCCGGCCAGATAGGCTTTGCGGCCGGCTTCGACGGCGGCGCGCATGGCTTCGGCCATCCGTACCGGGTCCTGGGCTTCGGCGATGGCCGTGTTCATCAGCACGCCGTCGGCGCCGAGCTCCATGGCGATGGTGGCGTCGGAAGCGGTACCCACGCCGGCGTCCACAATCAGCGGCACTTCGGTGATGCGTTCCCGCAGGATGCGCAGGTTGGTGGCGTTCTGCACGCCGAGTCCGGAGCCGATCGGTGCGGCCAGCGGCATCACCGCCGCGGCGCCGGCGTCGATCAGTTTGCGGGCCACGACCAGGTCGTCGTTTGTATACGGCAACACCACGAACCCTTCCTTCACCAGAACCCGCGTCGCCGCGACGAGCTGTTCCGTATCGGGAAACAGCGTCTGCTGATCACCGATCACTTCCAGCTTGATCCAGTGGGAAAGCCCGACTTCGCGCGCCAGCCGCGCCGTGCGGATAGCTTCTTCGGCGGTGTAACAGCCGGCCGTGTTCGGCAGGATGAAAAATTTTTCGCGGTCGATGTAGTCCAGCAGCGATTCCTTCGACCTGTCTGTCAGATTCACGCGGCGGACAGCCACGGTGACCATCTCTGCGCCCGAGGCTTCGTGCGCGCGAACCATCTCCTGGTAGGTGCGGTATTTTCCGGTGCCGACGATCAGCCGCGAACGAAATGCGCGGCCGGCAATGACGAGTTGGTCGTTCATGGGTGCTCCTCATTGGCATTCTACTCCGGTGGAAAGCAGCGGACAAATTGCGGAAGTGAGGAAAGCCGGCAGCCGCGCAGAACGGGAAACGTGTTTTCTTGCCCGTTCAGGCGGGGCGGGGTTCTTCGACGTCCGCGTAGAGCGCGGCAATCTGCTCGGCGTAGCGCTGCTCGATCACGCGCCGCTTCAGCTTCATCGTGTAGGTGAGCTGGCCGCCGTCGAAGCTGAAATCATGGTCGAGCACGGCAAAGCGTTTGGGACGCTCGTACTGGGCGAAATCGGCGGTGAGCCGTTCGAGCTCCTGCCCCAGCAACTGCCGCACCCAGGGATGCGCAGCCAGCTCGGCGCGGGAGGAAAACTGCAGCCCGTGCTCGCGCGCGCGGGCCTCGATGGCAACGAAATTCGGCACCAGCAGAGCGACCACAAACTTGTGCCGGTCGCCCACCACGGCGGCATTGGCAATGTAAGGACTAGTTTTCAGGCGGTTTTCGATCGGCTGCGGGGCCACGAACTTTCCGGCTGCAGTTTTGATCAGGTCTTTCTTGCGGTCGGTAACGTAGAGATAGCCGTCTTCATCGAGCCAGCCGATGTCGCCGGTCTTCAGCCATCCGTCCTCGGTGAATGCTTCGCGGGTCTGCTCCGGTTTGTTGTAGTAGCCCTGCATGACACACGGCCCGCGCACCAGGATTTCGCCGTCTTCGGCAATGCGCACTTCTACGTTGGGAATCGGCCGGCCGACGGAGCCGAGCCGGTTGGCCTGCTCATGATTGGTCGAGATAACCGGCGACGTTTCCGTCAACCCATATCCCTGGTAGATTTTCACGCCGACGGCCCAGAAAAACTCCAGCAGTTCGCGGGCAATCGGCGCCGCGCCGGAGTTCATTCGTCGGATGCGCCCGCCCAGGGCCGCGCGAATCTTCGGATAGACCAGCCAGTTGGCCAGCCACCACTGCAGCTTCACCCACAGCGACACGGATTTGCCGTAGCCGCGCCAGGGCACCGCCCGGCGCGCAACCCTCACAGCCCAGTCGAACAGTTTTCGTCGCAGGCCGGTGGTCTGCGCGGCCCGCTCCTGGATGCCCGCGTAGATTTTTTCGAATACGCGGGGCACTGCCGCCATCAGCGTTGGGCGAACTTCGAGCAGCGCCGTCGGGAGGGCTTCGACGCGATCCACGTACGCGACCGTGACGCCGTTGAACAGATACGTGTAATCAATCAGCCGCTCGTAGACATGGGAGAGCGGCAGAAAGGACAGTCCGACGTCATTCCGCGGACGCAGCTTCATTCCCTGCAGCACGTCGGTGGCATTCGAGCTGAAGTTGTTATGGGTGAGCATCACACCCTTGGGCTCGCCGGTGGTGCCCGAAGTGTAGAGCAGCGAGGCGAGCTGCTCGGCTCGCACCCGGGCAGCCCGGCGACGGTATGCATCCACCCGGTCTTTGCTGCCCTGCGCAACCAGAGCTTCGTAGCGCAGCACGCTGCGGCCGGTTTCGGCCGAGGTGCCGCCCACGAGGATATGTTCGACACTGGCCAGCCGCTCGCGCACGCTCAGCAGGCGCTGGACCTGCTCTTCTCCGATGGCGACGGCCACCTTGGCGCCGGAATCGTTCAGGATGTAGACGATCCGATCTGGCGCTTCGTTGAAATAGATGGGCACATCCACTGCGCCCAGGCCGAGCACGGCAAAATCCACAATGTGCCATTCGGGACGGTTCGGTGCGAACAGGCCGACGCGATCGCCCGGTCCGACACCCAGCTCAACCAGCGCATGTGCCAGCGCCGCCACCTGATCCAGCATCTGCTGCGCCGAAGTCGCCTGCCAGACCCCACCGACTTTGTAGAGTTGCGCGCGAGGATTGGCGAAGCGGTCCACCGCTTCGAGAAAACATTGTGGCAGGGGTGTGTACGGCATATCGGCTGGGGTTAGGTTAGCGCAGGCGGCCTCGGCAGCGCAATCGCCTGCCGCGGGCAATTGTCGGGATTGCACGCGACAGGCGGCTTCGATTGTCTCGGCAGGACCGTGGGGATGTGCTGGCGTCTTTCCGGCGATGGAGGGCGTTCATCCACGGTTGCAGTGATTTTCTGCGGCACGGTGGGTTAAGATGCTGTAGAGAGGTCTACAATGACTCCCCCGAAAACTACCGACCCGGCAGATCCCGCCACGACGGAAGTACGCACCGTCCGGGCGCCGCGTGGCTCGGCTATCTCCTGCAAAGGCTGGCAACAGGAAGCCGCCCTGCGCATGCTGATGAACAATCTTGACCCGGAAGTCGCCGAGCGACCGCAGGAGTTGATCGTTTATGGCGGCACGGGCAAAGCGGCACGCAACTGGGCCTGCTTTGAGGCGATCGTCTGCTCGCTCCGCGAACTGGAATCCGACGAAACCCTGCTCGTGCAATCGGGCAAGCCCGTGGGCATTTTTCGGACGCATCCCTGGGCGCCGCGGGTGCTGATCGCGAACTCGAACCTGGTGGGCCACTGGAACCACTGGCAGCACTTCAGCGAGCTGGAACGCGCCGGACTGATGATGTACGGACAGATGACCGCCGGCAGCTGGATCTACATCGGCACGCAGGGCATCCTGCAGGGCACGTTCGAAACGTTCGCGGCAGCAGCGAAAAAGCATTTCGGTGGCTCGCTGGCCGGCAGGCTGGTCGTCTCCGGCGGCATGGGCGGCATGGGCGGCGCGCAGCCGCTGGCCGCGACGATGAACGGTGGCGCGTTTCTGGGCATCGAGGTGGACCCGGAACGCATCAAGCGGCGCGTCAAAATGGGTTATTGCGACGTGATGGTCAACTCGCTCGACGAGGCGCTGCGGATTCTGAAAAATGCCGTGCGCAAAAAGGAGCCGGCTTCGGTCGGACTGATCGGCAACTGCGCGGACGTGATCCCCGAGCTGGCGCGACGCGGCGTTGTGCCCGACCTGCTGACGGACCAGACCAGCGCGCACGACCCGGTCGGCGGCTACATCCCGCAGGGATTCGACGTTCAGCAGGCGGCGGAGTTGCGCCGGCGCGACCCGGACGAATATCGCCGGCGGGCGATGGAGTCCATCGCTGTGCATGTGCGCGGAATGCTCGAGCTGCAGAAGATGGGGGCCGTCACGTTCGACTATGGCAACAACATCCGCACGATGGCATACGAAGCCGGCGTCGTCAACGCCTACGATTTTCCGGGCTTTGTGCAGGCCTACATCCGGCCGCTGTTCTGCGAAGGGCGCGGGCCGTTCCGCTGGGTGGCGCTTTCCGGCGAACCGGCCGACATTCATCGCACCGACAAACTGGTGCTCGAGCTTTTCCCGGAAGATGAGATCCTGAACCGCTGGATTCGTCTGTCCCAGAAGCGGGTGCGTTTTCAGGGGCTGCCGGCGCGCATCTGCTGGCTGGGGTACGGCGAGCGCGATCGCTTCGGGCTGGCCATCAACGATCTGGTGGCGCGCGGCGAGCTGAAAGCACCGATTGTGATCGGCCGCGACCATCTGGATACCGGCTCGGTGGCTTCGCCGTTCCGAGAAACCGAACAGATGCGCGACGGCTCGGATGCCGTCGCCGACTGGCCGCTGCTGAATGCGCTGCTGAATACGGCCAGCGGCGCGTCGTGGGTTTCGATCCACAACGGCGGCGGCGTGGGCATTGGCTATTCGCAGCACGCCGGACAGGTGACCGTCGCCGACGGAACCAAAGAGATGGCCGCACGCATCGAACGCGTGCTCACTAACGACCCGGGCATCGGCATCGCACGTCACGCGGACGCCGGCTATCCCGAAGCCATCGAATTTGCCCGCAGATCCGGCATCAAAATTCCGATGGCTCAGGGCTGACGGAGACGCAAATCGCAGAACGATCTGGCCAGGGTCAATCAATCCCTGCAGCATCAGCGACGGCGCAGCCACTTCGTTCATCGAGTGCAGGGAAAACCGCTTCGGAAAGGAGAAGCTATGATCACCATCGTTGGTGCGACCGGGAATACGGGCAGTGTGGCGGCGGCGGCGTTGCTGGCCCGAGGAGAGAAGGTGCGCGCCGTCGGCCGCCGCCCGGAACGGTTGCAAAAACTGGCCGAGCAGGGCGCGGAGATTTTCACCGGCGATGTCCTGGACACCGCAGCCATGACGAAAGCCTTCACCGGCGCCCGGGCCGTCTACTTGATGATACCGCCGGATTTCACGCAGGCCGACTTCCGCGGCTATCAGGCGCGCGTCGCCGATTCTCTGGCCCGGGCCATCGAAGCCTCGGGCGTGACGCATGCGGTCACGCTGTCGAGCGTCGGCGCACACCTGTCCGAAGGCGCCGGCCCCATCAGCGGCCTGCACCATTTCGAGCAGCGCATCAATCAGGTGCGCGGCCTGAACGTGCTCCATCTGCGCCCGGGCTATTTTTTTGAAAATTTTCTGATGCAGATCGGCGCCATCCGACAGTTCGGGATGATGGGCGGCTCGATGCGTGGTGACCTGGCGGTGGCCATGATAGCCACCCGAGACATCGGCATCCGCGCCGCTGAAGAATTGGCCAGGCGGAGCTTCACCGGACAGCAGACGCGCGAGCTGCTCGGCCCGCGCGACGTCTCGCTGGCCGAGGCCGCCGCCATCCTCGGAAAAGCCATCGGGAAGCCGGACCTGCGCTACCAGCAAATGCCCTACGAACAGTTCGAGTCCATCCTGACGCGGATGGGGCTATCGCCGGACGGCGCAAGGCTCATCAACGAAATGTACCGGGCATTCAACGAAGGGCGCGTGGTCGCTCAGGAAAAGCGCGGACCGGAAAATACCACCTCGACGACGCTGGAGCAGTGGGCCACGGAAGTGTTCGTGCCGGCCTTCCGGGGACAAGCCGCGGGCGCGTGAACGACACCGCGGGAGCATTCTGCCCTCGCGCGCAGATGGTGGTCGGGTTGAAAAGCGATCGATCTCGAAGAGCGCGATGCGCTCGCAAAAAGGCGTGGTCTTTCTGCCTTGCGGGCAAGGCCGGGAAATAAAAAAGCCCGCGGCTAAGCGAACGGGTGCCCGTCGTGTGCACTTTTATTTCACAGGCAATCGCGGCAGCACTGGCCCCGCTTGCTTTCTCGTTGTAAGGCAGCCTTACGTCTTCCGCGCCTGTGTCGGAGCCGTGCAGAGCTCTGGCGGTCAGCTTTTCTTTGACGTTACCGCGTAGAATGCGGCAACCTGCTGCTCGACGTTGGTGCTCTTTCCGCACTTCGGACACTTGGCCTTGCCCCGGGCCTTTTCGTATTCGTCCAACGACATGACAGCGGTGAAGGATTTCTTGCAGGTCCGGCAGAAGAACTGGTAATGCGGCATAGCAACCTCCCAGCACTTTCCATAAAAAATCCTACTCGGCACCCGTGCAACGGTCAATTCCGACAGGGGTACCGGCTGAGCGCCCGACGCCGACTATGACAAGGCCGCGCGGGCAGCGTAGAATGCGCGAGGTGGCGCGCGACCTGCTGATCACCGGCTGCAAGCAGTTGCTCACGTTGCGCGGCGGCTGGCCTCGACGCGGCCGGGCGCTCGGTGAGCTGGGGCTGATTCGCGACGGCGCGCTGCTCATCCGCGACGGTCGCATTGCCGCCGTCGGACCGCGCTGGAGTCTCGAACGGCTGCCGGCTGCCCGGCGCGCCCGCAGGCTCGACCTGGGCGGCAAAATCGTGCTGCCGGGCTTCGTGGACTCGCACACCCATCTGCTGTTCGCCGCCAGCCGCGTCGAAGAATACGAGCAGCGCATCGCCGGGGCCAGCTATGAGGAAATTGCCCAGCGCGGCGGCGGGATTTTGTCCTCGGTGCGCAGGTTGCGCCGCGCGACACCCGGGGAGCTTCTGCAACGGGCGCGCAGATGGCTGCAGGAATTCGCGGCGCACGGCACCACCACGCTGGAAGCGAAAAGCGGCTACGGACTGGACTCGGCCAGCGAGCTCAAAACGCTGCGTCTTTACCGGCAGCTTCGCCGCGAACAGCCGCTGGAGCTCGTGCCCACGTTTCTGGGCGCTCACGTCGTGCCGCCGGAGTTCCGCGGTCGTGCCGACGCTTACATCGAATACCTGGCGCGCAAGCTGCTGCCCAGGGTCGCTGCAGAAGGACTGGCCGAGTATTGCGACGTGTTTTGCGACCGCGGCGCATTCACCGTGGCGCAGGCGCGGCGCCTGCTCTCAGCCGGGCGCGCCGTAGGGCTGGCGCCGCGCATCCATGCCGAGCAACTGGCGCGCACCGGCGCAGCGCTGCTGGCGGTCGAGCTGAACGCGGCGAGCGCCGACCACTTAGAAAAAGTCAGCGCGGCCGATCTCCGTGCGCTGGCGCGGTCTTCGGTCTGCTGCACGCTGCTGCCGGGCTGCTGCTTTCATCTCGGCCTGCGGAAGTATGCGCCGGCCCGGCGTTTGATCGAAGCGGGTGCGATTGTCGCGCTGGCCACGGACTTCAATCCCGGCACTTCGCCCACCGTGTCGATGCCGATGGTTCTGGCACTGGCCTGCTCGCAGATGCGC
Source organism: Terriglobia bacterium (assembly GCA_023512135.1). Taxonomy (GTDB): domain Bacteria; phylum Acidobacteriota; class Terriglobia; order Acidiferrales; family UBA7541; genus DSGC01. The sequence goes on from JAIMAG010000024.1 coordinate 26,321, forward strand.
ATGACGCCCGCCGAAGCCATCGTGGCGGCCACGCTGAACGGCGCTTACGCGCTGCGGCGCGCCGAGCGTATCGGTTCACTTGAGGTTGGCAAGTTCGCCGACCTCGCCGTGTTCGATTTGGACGACTACCGCGAAATCCCGTACTATTTTGGAGTGAACCGCTGCGTGGCCACATTCAAGCACGGTGAGCTGATCTATTCGCGGCTGCGCTAACTGAACTGGTGCGCCGCCCGCGAGGCAGGGACCGAGGAGCAACCACAAAACGATGCGGCGACTGGTCGAATGCGTACCGAATTTTTCCGAAGGGCGCGATGCGGCCAAGGTAGACGCGCTGGTGGAAGCAATGCAGGCCGTGCCCGGCGTGGTGGTGCTGGACCGCGAAATGGATGCCGACCACAACCGCTGCGTAATCACGTTGGCCGGCGAACCAGAGGCAGTCGCCGAAGCCGCGCTGCGCGGGGTCGGCAAGGCGGTCGAGTTGATCGACCTGACCCGGCACACCGGCGCCCACCCGCGCATCGGCGCTGCCGACGTGGTGCCGTTCGTGCCCATCGAGGGCGTGACGATCGAAGACTGCGTGGTGCTGGCCCGGCGTGTGGGCCGCGAAATCTGGGAGCGGTACCGGGTGCCGGTCTACTTCTACGAGGCAGCAGCCACGCGGCCCGAACGCGTCAATCTGGAGAACATCCGCCGCGGCCAGTTCGAGGGCCTGCGCGAAGAAGTCCGCAAAAATCCCGACCGCGCCCCGGACGTCGGAGCCGCGGAGCTGCATCCGACTGCGGGCGCTGTGGTCGTGGGCGCGCGAAAATTCCTCATTGCCTACAACATCAACCTGGCAACACCAGACGTGGAAATCGCCAAAAAGATTGCGCGCACGATCCGGTTTTCTTCCGGCGGGCTGCGGTATGTGAAAGCGATGGGTGTGGAACTGCGCGCGCGGGGGTTGGCCCAGGTCTCAATTAACCTGACCGATTTCGAGCAGACGCCGCTGCACGTGGTGTTCGAAATGGTGAAGCGCGAAGCGGCGCGATACGGCGTGAATGTTGTGGGCAGCGAAATCGTCGGTCTGGTTCCGAAGCGCGCGATCGAAATGACTGCGGATTACTACATCCAACTGGAAAACTTTTCCCCGGCGCAGGTGCTGGAGAATCGGCTCGCGGCGGCGCTGGCTGGCCTGCCCGGGCCGACGCCGGGCCGACTGGCCTCGCTGGCTGCTCCGCTGCTCGAAGCGGTCGCAGCGCCCACGGCAACACCGGGCGGCGGGACGGTGGCCGCACTGGCCGGTGCGCTGAGCGCAGCACTGGGCCAGATGGTGGCCGGGCTTTCCCGCAAGCGGAAATCGCAGGCACAATTTGTCGAGCCGCTCAGCGAAGCCCTGGACCGGCTGCGCCGGCTTGGCGAAGCGCTGGCCGCGGCGATGGACCGCGACGCGGAAGCTTTTCAGGCCGTGCTGGCTGCTTTCCAGATGCCGAAAGAAACGCCGGAACAGAACCAGCAGCGCGAGCAGGCCATCCAGCGGGCCACCCGTCATGCTGCCGAAGTGCCGCTGGCCACAGCCGAGCAGGCTGTTGTGATCTACGAACAGCTCGGGCAACTGGAGCCGCTCATCGCACCTTCTATGCTTTCAGACCTGCGCGTTGGCCGACTGCTGGCTGCCGCGGCGGTCGAAGCCGCACTGGCCAATGTCGAAATCAACCTGGAGAACCTGTCGGACCGCGAAGTCGTCGGGGCCATGCGGGAAAAGGTAGAGACCATTCGGAAGCGCATTGCCCAGGCCGAGCCGGCCGTGCGGGCCTGAGCGACCACCTCGGGCCGGAAAGGGGGAATGGTGAAAGCAGCCAGAAGCTTTCTACTGGTCGTGCTGGGTGCGACCTTCGCTGCTGCGTTGGCGGGCAGCGGACTGCTGTGGCCACAGGCGTCCGCCGCGCAGCAGGTGGGACGGCTGCCGATGGATCTGGTGGCCATGTTCCCGAAAGACATCGGAGAGTTCGCCTATGCCGACCTGCGCAGCGCGCGCCGGTATGCCTGGTTTCCTCAACTGCGGGAGCAATTGACTCCTTCCCGGTTCAAACAGTTCGAACAGTTCCTGGCCAGCGTTGGGCTTGACCCGGCCAACCAGGTGCACGAGGCCGCCTGGGCGCTGGTGCCCCCGACGGAAACGACCGGCGAGCAGATCGTCGGGATTGCCGTGGGGTCATTCTCGCCGGAGTCCACAGAGGCCAACTTCCGGCAATTGAAGCTGCCCGTGGTGGAACACCGCGGATTCCGGCTCTATGCCTACGGAAGCGGTGCCGGCCCACAGGACATTTTCTTCTTCTTTCTGGATTCCACGACGGCTGCCTTCGGCCATCGGAATCTGGTCGAGCAACTGATCGAGGTGCGCTACGGCGCTGCCGAAGGGCTGCTGCGCAATGACCAGATGTTTCCGCTCATCCATGAGCTGAACGGGCGCGGACTGGTCTGGGCCGTGCTCGACCGCACCTACACGCAGGTCGCCATGAAGCAACTGGTGCCGGAAGCGGCCCAGTTCCCCGAGGCCAGCCGCATCGCTGCCAAGGTGCAGTACATGACCATCCTGGTGAACGCAGACCGCGATGTGAACACACAGTTCCACGCCGTCTGCGCCAACACGGAAGATGCCAACCTGCTGGCGGCGACTCTGCAGGCCGGCCTGCTCTATCGTCGCTACCAGGCGCAGCAGGCCAATCAGGGTGAGCTGGTGCAACTGTTGGACGCCATCCGCATCACTCCGCGCGGCGAACGGCTGGAACTGCTGATGGCCCTGAACCAGGACCTGCTGCAGGCGCTGCTGCGGCGGAATCTCTTCCTGCCCACGCTGTAGAACGGATGCACGGCTGTTGCGGCGGTTATTTCCGTGCGTGTGCGTATTTGGTGAGCTTCAGGTGCGAGACGCCGTCGCGGATTTCGGCTTCGACGCGGTCGGCCAGCGGGTAGTCGGCTGCCGTCGCGACCTGCGCACGCGTTTCATGCTCGAAGGTCAGCTCCACGCGGTCCGGAAAATCCTCGAGGGTGACGTCCAGGGTGGAATCTTCGGTCGGCAACGCCGCCACCTCGTTGCGGCAGGCCTGCTCCGTCAACTGGCGCAGGTCGTCCTGGGCCGCGGCGTCGAAGCCGACACGCTGAGCCAGATATTCTGCGGCGCCGACTACGGCTCCCACCAGCTCCGGCGCGTTGGGCAGCTTGATGTGAACCTGTGAGTTTTCAGTGGACACGGGTTCCAGCCAGCGGGATTTCGCAGGCTTCCCGGCACTCAGGGCAGTAGTACTGGCCGTCGACACAGAGCCGGATGCCGTACTGCGACAGGCACAGGCAGCAGTAGCGTTCGCAGGTGCACGCATATTCAGGCTGGTCGCACTGCGCGCAGAGAACCTGCTCCGCCATGGCCACCTCCGAAATCCACTATAGAGGAATCGGCCGATGACAAACAACCCGGACCTTGCCCCGTGCAGCTTCTCGAGCAACCCCACCTGTATGGAGAAGAAAGACGCCCTCATTATTTGCCTTGCCCGGTGGAGAGCGTGAACGGAACCTTACCATGCGATTTTCCGTCGCTCCACAAAGACGGGAACGGACACGCTCTCGGACGGTCGGGACGAGCAGATGGAGGGACCACTTCGCCGGTGGTTGACCGCATCTGCGAGCGACCCGTATAGTAGAGCGTTTCTTTGCTGCGCGCCGTGCCTGTGCCAAACTGCCGCTTGTAAAAGCCGGCATCCTGGCAGCTCGGGCCGATTCCTGCATAAGGCATAGGGCGAGCCGATGGCTCGGGACTTTCCCAAAGCGTACGAACCGCAACCGATCGAGCAGCGCTGGTCCGGCTACTGGTACGCCGAACAACTGTTCCGCGTGGACCCGCGCGCTCCCGGGCCAGTCTTCAGCATCGTCATTCCGCCGCCGAATGTGACCGGCTCGATTCACATCGGGCATATGCTGGAACACACGCAGATTGATACGCTGGTGCGCTGGCGTCGCATGCAGGGCTACAACACGCTCTGGCTGCCCGGTACCGACCACGCCGGCATCGCTACGCAGGTGGTGGTCGAGCGGCGCCTGGCGGCGGAAGGACTCACGCGGCAACAGCTCGGGCGGGAAGCATTCGAACGGCGCGTCTGGGAATGGAAGGCGGAAAGCGGCGGCACCA
>JAIMAG010000008.1 GCA_023512135.1 Terriglobia bacterium
CGCTCGCCGTACTCGGTCATCCTGCTGGACGAAATCGAAAAGGCGCATCCGGATGTCTACAACATCCTGCTGCAGGTCTTCGAAGACGGCCAGCTGACCGATGGCCTGGGCAACACCGTGGATTTCCGGAATACCATTCTGATCCTGACCTCCAATCTGGGGGCACGCCACCTGGAGAAGCGCACCGCTCTCGGCTTTCAGGCCGCCTCAGAGCAGGCCATTGCGGCCAAAATGGAAGATCTCGTCATGCAGGAGGTCAAGCGCGCGTTCAATCCGGAATTCCTGAACCGGCTCGACGAGATCATCGTTTTCAACCCGCTCACCGATGAAGACCTGTTGCGCATCATCGACCTGCTCGTCGGCCAGATCAACGACACGCTGATTCACCGGCAGGTCCAGATCGTGGTTTCGCCGGAGGCCCGCCAGTGGATCCTGGAGAAAACCTGCGGCGACCGCAGTTATGGCGCACGGCCGCTGCGCCGTGCACTGCAGAAATACGTCGAAGACCCGCTCTCCGAACAGCTCATTCAGGGCGGCTTGCAGCGGCCGGTGACGTTGGGCGTGTATGTCGAAGGGGACGGACTCTGCTTCCGTCCCGTGACGGAAGCAACCCCCGTCGCGCAGTAACGAATCCTAACTGCTCGGCGCGCACCGGTTCTGTGCCGGAGGCGGTGTGCGGGCCGCCTGAGCAGGACCGTGGAACAGATTCTGGGTTGGGGGGCAGTAGCCCGGATGAGGGCTCTGGCCAAGTTTCTTACAATTCCAGAGGGGATGTTGCGAGTCGCTGCTTCGGCGACGCTCCTGCTGCTGTTCGTTTTCCCGGACGCCGCCGTCAGCCAGTCGGCCGAGCACCCGGCTGTGCCGCCGGCAGCCGGTTCACCGGTCGGTCCGCAGCCCGCAGAAACTCTCCTCGGGTCTCAGCAGTCCCCGCCGGCTTCTTCGACCCAGGAGCCCGCGCTGGTCATCGAGCAGATTGAAATCCGCGGAAACCGCCGCATCCCCCGCGCCACCATCCAGGCACGTCTGTTCAGCCGTGCCGGCGACCCCTACAACGAAGATGCCCTGCGGCGGGACTTCCGCGCCCTGTGGAATACGCAGTTTTTCGAAGATATCCGCCTGGAAGTCGAGCCCAGCCCCAACAATCCCAACGGCCGCATTGTAATTTTCTATCTGCAGGAACGTCCCATCATCCGCCGTATTGAATACCAGGGACTGAAATCCGTCACCGAATCGGACGTCCTGGAGCGGTTCAAGGAGCGCAAAGTCGGTTTGTCCGTGGAAAGCCCGTTCGATCCCACCCGCATCAAGCGTGCGGAAGTGGTTTTGCGCGAACTGCTGGGCGAGCGCGGCCGCCAGTTCGCCACCGTCAAACCTACGTATGAGCGGATCCAGGCCACCAACGCCGTCCGGTTGATCTTCAACATCGACGAAGGGCCCAAGGTCAAAGTCGGCCGCATCGAAATCGAAGGCAACACCGTGTTCTCCGACCGGAAAATCATCCGCGCCATGCGCCACTCGCGTCCGGTGGCCATCCCGATGTGGTTGTTCGACTTGAATCTCTGGAGCAAGACCTACGACCGCCGCAAGCTGAATGAAGACCTGGAAATTGGCATCCGCAGCCTCTACCAGGATCACGGCTACTTCCGCGTTCTGGTCAAGGAGCCGCGCATCGAAACGGCAGACATCAATCGGCCGGGCCTGCCCGGTCCCTGGCCGCTGATCGGGCGCAAACGCGGCAAGCGGACCAACATCACCATCGGCATCGAGGAAGGCGATCTGTTTCGCATGGGCGAGCTCTTCATCCGGAGCTCGAATCCCGACCAGCCCCTCCGCTTCCGCGTCGACGTGCTGCGCAATGCCTTCCCGCTGAAGAAAGGGGATGTGTTTTCGGTGGAAAAAGTTCGCAAGGCGCTGAAAGACTACCAGCAGCTCTACAGCACCTTCGGGTTCATCGACTTCACCACCGAGCCCCTGTTCGATATCGACGCCGAAAACAAGCTGATCAACCTCACCCTGCAATTCGACGAGCAGAAGCAGTTCTTTGTCCGCCGCATCGAATTCCAGGGCAACACGACCACCCGCGACAAAGTCATTCGCCGCGAAATCCTTCTCGACGAAGGCGATATGTTCGACAGCCGCAAATGGGAAATCAGCATCCTGCGGCTGAATCAGCTCGACTATTTCGAACCCATCAAGGCGGAAGAGCACGTCGAGATGAAGCGAAATCAGAAGGAAGGCACCCTCGACCTGCTCCTCAAGGTCAAAGAAAAGGGCAAGCAGTCGATCGGGCTGACCGGCGGGGTCAGCGGCATTGCCGGCAGCTTCGTCGGCATCTCGTATCAAACCAACAACTTCCTGGGCCTCGGCGAAACCCTCAGCTTCGCCGCGGATTTCGGAGACCGCCAGCGCAATTTCTTGTTCGGCTTCACCGAGCCGTACCTGTTCGACCGTCCCATCTCCGTGGGCTTCACCATCTTTTCGAGCCGCTTCAGTTTTGATCAGGCGCGCGAAACTGCGCTGTTGATTGGCCGTCCCATTCAGCTCGACCCGAACCTGACCCAGAATTTTGACCAGAACCGCTCGGGCTTCACCGTGTTCGCCAGCTACCCGCTGCGGCGGTTCGCTTTCTCCCGGGTCGGGCTCACCTACTCCTATTCCACCAGCGACATCACCCCGTTCAGCCAGGCCTCGCGCTTGATCTTCGAGAATCTGCAATTCCGCGGATTTGCGGGCCCGTCGGCGCTGCGGGGCATTCGTTCCAGCCGCCTGGTGCCCACCTTCGCCTACAATACGATCGACCACCCCATCAATCCGACCCGAGGCACCAGCCTGTTCCTTTCAACCAGCGTCGAAGGCGGGCTGCTCGGCGGCAACGTGAAAGCCCTCACCCAGCTGGTTGAGTTCAAACACTTCCGTCCAGCACGCCCGGCCAGGAATACGTTTGGATTTCGCTTGCTCACTGCATTCGCCACCGGTTTCGGCGGTCAGGTCCTGCCGCCCTTCAATCGGTTCTTCCTGGGAGGCGAGGACAGCGTCCGCGGGTTCGATATCTTCAACATCACTCCGCTGGCCTTCATTCCGGTGCAGACGGAGACTCAGCTTTTCTTTTTTGACCCGACCCAGCTCGATGGCAGCGGCAATCCGCGCCTTCGTTTTCTGAACGTTCCTCTGCTCGACTTCAGCACCACGTTTCCGGGTGGCGATGCCCAGGTGGTCGCCAATGTGGAATACCGGATCCCGTTGGTGGGGCCGCTGAGCTTGAGCCTGTTCTTCGATGCGGGCCTCAACGGCATTCTCCGGCGCGATCAGTTGACGCTGACGCCAGAAGGATTGGCACGTCTCCGCTCCCAGTTCCCGAACACGAATCTCAGCGAACGGCTCGCGCTGGCCCCGGGATCGAATTTCCGACTGCGCACTTCGACCGGGATCGAGCTGGTGATTCAGTTGCCGGTTGTCAACGCGCCATTTCGTTTCTACTGGGCGTACAACCTGAATCGGTACCGGAGAGTCATCTTCGAACCGCGGGGCGATTTCTTCCTCAGCGAGGAGCTGCGCAACTCGCTCCCGCCCGGTGTCCTGGATTCGCAAATTCTGCCCCAGTTGAACAATCTGCTGGGCATCGGTGCGACGCGAATCAATTTCTTCGAGCCGTTGCGCACGTTCCGGTTCACGGTGAGCAGGACGTTTTAGGCTTTGAGCAGTCGGGTTTTGGGGGTGCGTCTGCACTGCGGCTGCCAGTTTTACGCCGTGCAGGCTGCTGCGAACTCCGAGTTGGGTGCTGAAACCACGCGGGTGGGGTACAATCCCTCCGTCGGCCGGACCGGACGACGGCAGCTCCGGAGGGACGGCTTCCTGCCGCCCTTTTTTCAGCACCCTGTTGAGCAGAGAGGAGCTTTCATGAGGCGGTGGACGCTGGTCATTTCTGCGCTGCTAAGTGCGATACTGCTGTGGGGTTGTGGCGGCAACGGGAACGGCAACGGCGGCCAGAACATCACCGTTTCCGTCACACCGGCGGCGGTCTCCATCCTGGTGAATCAGCTGCAGCAGTTTGTGGCCACCGTCACGGGTGCGCAGGTGGCCACCATCGCCAGCTCGAATGGTGCGGTGCGTTCGAACAATGTCGTGACCATCACCACCACCTCGGCCCACCGGCTCTCGGTCGGCCATCGCGTGATTATCCTCGGCGTTACCGATGCCACCTTCAACGGCACCTTCACCGTCGCCTCGGTCCCTTCTTCGACGACCTTCACCTACAACCAGAACGGGCCCGATGCCTCCAGCGGCGGCGGCTCGGTGAACAACATCACCGTCAAATGGTTTGTCAACGATGTCGAGGGTGGTAATTCCACCGTCGGCACGATCACGCAGGAAGGTGTTTACACGGCTCCGGCTGCGCTTCCACCGCCGACCACCGCCACGATCGCCGCCAGCAACGGCGCCTCGCGCTCCTCGAACGTGGTCACCATCACGACCACGGCTGCACACGGTTTTCTCGCCGGCCAGATTGTCACCATCACCGGCGTCACGGACTCTTCTTTCAACGGCACCTTCGTTGTGACCACCGTGCCCTCGGAAACCACCTTCACCTATGGCCAGAACGGTCCCAATGCCACCAGCGGCGGTGGCACTGCCTCGTCCACGGCTGTCAAGGTCAAGGCGGTCAGCGTGGTCGACGAAAATGCGAGCGCCACCGCCATCGTCAGCATTGATTCCGGCGTCCGCGTCACCGTCACTCCCGAAGCGGTCGGCATCAACACCGAGGAGACGCTGCAGTTCACCGCCACGGTTTCCGGCACCTCCAACACCAACGTCACCTGGTTTGTGAACGACATCGAGGGGGGCAACACCACCGTGGGCACGATCAGTCCCACCGGGCTCTACACGGCGCCGACCACGCCTCCCAGTCCGGCCAGCGTGGGCATCAAGGCTGTTTCCCAGTTCGACCCCAAGCAATTCGATATCGCCACGGTCACCGTGTTCCCCGCTGCCGATCCCGTGCTCAACTCCGTCTCACCTTCCCGCGTCGCCCAGCATTCGCTGTTCCAGGATTTCTATCTCGAAGGCGAAAATTTCCGCGGCACCACGACGGTGCGCGCCAACGGCGTGCCTGTCGGTGGCACTCCCGTCACCACCCGGCTGTTCCGGGTCCGCTTGACGGCCGACCAGCTGAGCACGCCAGGCACGCTGGTGCTGGATATGGAGCGGCAGAACGGCAACCTCTCTGCGCCGGTTTCGGTCACCATCGAACCGGTTCGTCCTGCGGTGGTGGGCACCTCTCCCGACAGCGCGCCGCAGGGCGGTCCCCCCGTGAGCATCAATCTGAACGGCGGGTTCTACGCTTCTTCTCTGGAAGCGGAATTTGCCGGACAGCTTCGCGCAGCCACCGTAATCAATGCCCGCCAGATGAACGTGGCGCTGTCCGCTTCCGACCTGACCACCGCCGGTCTGTTTCCCTTGCTGCTTCGCAATCCAGACGCAGGAGCCGTGGCCGCCATCAATCTGGCCGTGCAGCCTGCGGCGGCGGTACCTTCGGTCGTGACCACGATTGGCGTGGGGCTGGAGCCCACAGCGGTGGCTGTCAACACGGCCACCGGAACCGCCGTCGTCGCGAACCGCGCCGGCAATTCAATCTCCATCGTCAATCTGGCGACGTTTGCCGTCACCACAGTTCCGGTCGGCACGGCGCCCACCGGTGTCGCCGTAGATAACGAACGCAACCTGGCCGTGGTCGTCAACAATGGCAGCAAAGATGTTACCGTCGTGAACCTGGCCACCGCCGCAGTGGTGACCACCGTTCCCGTGCCCCCCTTGAACCCCGGAGGCACGCCGCCGTCGCCCTTCGCCGTCGGCATCAACCCGCTCAGTGGCCTGGCTCTGGTCGCGCATCAGACGACGAACTTTGCTTCCGTTTTCGACCTCGATTCCCTCTCGTTTGTGGGCACGATTGGCGGGGGCCAGCAGACCGTCAGCACGGGTGCCAATCCCTCGGTGGCCGTCGAGCCACAGCTCGATTGGGCGGTGGTCACCCCGGGCGGCGGTGCCGGCGCTCTCACCATCGTGGACCTTGGCCGCCGCCATGTTGTCGCCACGGTGGCCGTGGGCACCGAGGTTCGCGGAGCAGGCATCAATACGGAGACCCAGCGCATCGTGCTCACCAATCCCACATCGAATGCAGTGATCCTGTTCAGCCTTGTGGACCAGACCGTGCAGAACCTCACCCTGGAACAGGGGCACGTGGCCTCTGCCGCCAATCCGTTGAGTGATGTCGCGGTTACCGTCAACCCCAACACGGACCTGGTCTCGGTGATTGATCTGCGAACGCCGGCGCGGCTGGCTACCCTGGCGACCGGCACCGATCCGGTCGCAGTGGCACTGGACCCCACCACCAACCGCGCCGTCGTGGTCAATCAGGCCGACAACAGCGTTTCGATCGTGGACCTCGGTCCGCTCCGCGCGCTCCACCTGATCCAGGTGAATCCCGCGGTGACCTTGACTTCCAATACGGACCTGACGCTCACCGTGACCGGCAACGGTTTTCTGCCCGGTGCCGTGGTGCGCCTGGATGAGACCCCGCTGACCACCACGTTCATCAGCGCACGCAGGCTCACCGCCACCGTTCCCGCAGCCCTGTTGGCTACCGCGCGGCGATTCGTCGTCGACGTGCTGAATCCGGGCGGAGAAGTTTCTAATGCCGCCTCGCTTGCCGTGTTTCAGGAGGTTGCCGTTGGCGATGCGCCGCTGGCGGTGGCCATTGACCCGGAACGCGACCTGGCCGTCGTCACCAACAGCGGTTCCAACAACGTTTCCTTCGTGGATTTGACCACCGGCACCGTCGTGCAGACGGTTTCCGTCGGCATCCGCCCGCATGGTGTGGCGGTCAGTTCGCGGTTGGGCCGCGCCATTGTGGCCAATCGCGGCAGCAACAGCGCCACGTTTATTAACTTGGACACCTTTGCAGTCATCACCGACATTGCGGTCGGCTCCGAACCAACCGGCGTGGCTGTGGATTCAGAAGATGCCGTCGCCGTGGTCACCAACACCGCGTCGAACAGCGTCACGGTGATCGATGCTGCCTCGACGGCTCCGCTGGGCACCGTCACCGTGGACCAGGGCCCGGTGGCAGCGGCCATCGACACATCGCGGAATCTCGCCGCTGTCGCGAACGCCACGCAGAACACGGTCAATTTCATCAATCTTACCGGCACACCTTCCTTCACGCAGCGCATTCCGGGCTTCCAGCTGCCCACGAGCGTGGCCTACGATCCCGCCGCCGATCGCTTTGTCGTCACCTCCAGCTTGACGAACAACATCTCGCTGGTGAACCCGGAAAATGGTCAGTCGCTGCCCGTGCGGGTGGGCATCAATCCGACGGCGGTGGCCCTGAACTATCTCTCCGGCACGCTGGTCACTTTCAACAGTGCTAGCCGCACACTTTCCGTGATCGATTTGCTCGACCGGCGCGTGCGCGCTGTGTTCGGAATGGATGGATCGACCCGCTATAGTCTGGACATCCACCCGCGCACGAACATCGCCGTCATCGCCGATGAAGCCAACGACCGCATCCTGCTTGTCCCGCTGCCGCGCTGAGTCGCGGGGCCCTGGCCGTTCGATTGCGCTCGGCCACCGGGCCAACCGCAGCCCCGGGTTGTTGCATCGCACCCCTACAGCACGGGTTTTCGATTGACCGGAGCAATGCCGGCTCCCTATAATCCCCAATTCGTGCTTGGCCGAATCTGGCCTCGAGGAGAGAGAATGAAGCAGCACATGTCAACCTTGCTGGTACTTACCCTTCTGGCTGTGCCGACCACGTTGGCGCAGGCGCAGCAGCCGGGCGGACAGGCCCCTGCGGGCCAAACGCGGGAGCGAGCTGCACGCGTCGCCATTCTGAATGTCCGGCAGGCCATCATTTCCAGTGCGGAAGGCAAACAGGCTTCCGCCGAGCTGCAGTCGCAATTCGCCGCCCGCCAGACCGAGCTGGAAAACCTGCGCAAACAGCTTCAGGACCTGCAGAGCCGCTTGCAGAACGACCGTGTCTTGAGCGACCAGGAACGTGTGCGGCTGTCTCGCGAGTTCGGCCAGTTGCAGCGGCTGTTTCAGCGTCGCCAGGAAGATTTCCAGGAAGATTTGAATCAGGCGGAAAACGAGGTCGTCGAACGCATCGGCTCGAAGATGATGGAAGTGATCGATCGCTACGCGCGCGAAAACAACCTCGCCGTTGTGCTGGACGTCTCCGGACAGGGCGCTGTGGTCTACGCCGATCCGTCGGTGGACATCACCCAGGACATCATCCGGCTCTACGACCAATCCCATCCGGTGTCCACGACTCGGCCCGCCCAGCAGCCGCAGACGCCTGGCCAGACCCGCCCGCAGCCCCCACAGCAACAACCGCAGCAGCCCGGCCAGCGGCCGCCACAGCGCTAGCGTACGTCGGTGTCCTCCGCCCTCCCGGCGCGCCGGGAGGGCTTCTTGTTTTTGTGCCGCTCTGCTATCCTCCTCAGTGCATTCTCCGCGGAAGAAGTAGGCGCCATGATTCGGTTCTGCCGCAGCGCGCGGGCAACTGCCTGCTCAATTTGCTTTTCCTGCGACATCCGACATCTTTCGCTCCGCTTCGAGCGCGTAGCCCGATTATTTGGAGCCGGCTAGGCAAAGTCAGCGCCTATCCCGGAACGGTGCGCACCGCAAATAACGGTACCGTGCTTCCTTCCCGCTGTGGGTGCCGGCACCGCCCTTGGGGCAAATGCGCGGCGAACCGTTGAACCGCAGCGAGTCAAAAGCACGGACGTCTATTAGTTAAATTGAAGTTTGTGCCTAAAATTATTTTTATAACGATAAAAAAATGAAAAAACCCACGTGCTGAGCATGGCTGCTGTGGGGCCGCTCTCTATCAGCGCTCAATCGAGAGGTAGCGATTGCCCGACCTGCGGAGACTGTACGTGCTGCCAGGTGTCAGGAATGCAGTAAGTCGTGGACCGGCAGTTGCAGTGCAAAGGTTGTAGCGCCTCATTTGTCAAGGCGGATGGCGGCAGCGTCTTTAGGCAAGGTGCGCCCTCCGGGAGACTGTCTCCTCAATCATCAAGGGGGGCCAGGGGGTAAAGTCCCCCTGGCTCCTTACTTAACGTGCTGGCCAGCCACTTAGGCAGTCAGTCGGTCGGGAATCGCGGCCAGCGGCTGAGGGTTGTTGCGCTTCGCGCGAAGGAAAGCGAGGCATTCCGCCCGGCGTTGCTGCTACTCTGCTTAGCCGCTGGATTAATTCTCCTGCTCACGTGTGCCAACATCGCGCACCTCAGCATTGTGCGAGCCGATTCCCGGCGCGTCGAACTTTCAGTTCGCAGGGCGCTTGGCGCCGGCTGGGGGCAAATTTTCCGTCTCTTGCTGGCCGAGACGATGTTGCTGGCTTTCGCGGGGGGAACACTGGGAGTCCTGCTGGCGAAATGGGCTTTGCAAGGCGTCAAAAGTCTCCAAATAACAGCTCAACTGCAACTGGACCAGATTCGGCTGGAATCCGAGGCCCTGCTGTTGACGCTCATGCTTTGCTTCCTTATCGGTGTCGTACTGGCTGTAATTCCTGCGACGCGCCTGCGTGAAGCGGAAATCTTGCCGAACCTCAGGGGAGCGACGTACCGCGCGGCGGGCAAGTTGAGACTCGGAGGTCAGTACAGGTTGAGCAGCGAGCTGGCGGCCGTCCAGGTGGCAGTAGCCGTTGTGCTGACGAACCAGTGTATCAGGAAAACGCCCGGGTTGTAGCCTTCTTCAACAACTTGCTCTCGCGCGTGCGCGCGCTGCCTGGTGTGGACACGGCAGGTCTGAATAACAACGGGGTGCTGAGCAGCTCGCTGACAGCCTTCCTCAAACCGACACCAGGGAGCTCTCGCGAAGGCGCGGGTCAGCTTGAAGTCGAATTTCGTTCTGTGAGCTCGGGATATTTCCCCGCTCTGCGAATTCCCCTGCTCGCAGGTCGTTACTTCGACGCACGTGTGTACCAGGGCGCCTCGGTACGCGAAGCAATCGCGAATCAAACGCTGGCCCGCGCCCTGTTCGGAGAGCAGAGTCCGGTGGGCAGGCAGGTCGTGCTCTCCGGCTGGGGACGGACGGAACTCCGGCTCGAGATCGTCGGCGTGGTCGGTTGGGTTCGCGACATCTCGCTCGAGTCGGAGCCCCGACCCACCCTATATGTGCCTTACACCTTGCTGCCCTCTACCTCGATGGCTCTATTCGTTCGCAGTGTTTCCGACCCCTCAGGCTTTAGCCGATGCCGTGCGTGGGCAAGTCTATGCCCTGGATCCCTACCAGGCAGCTGCCGCGGTCACAACCTTGGAGCAAATGCTGTCTGCCCATCTGGCTCACCCACGGCTGCGTGCCTTTTGTTTTCTGGACTCGCAGCTCTCTCGTTGGTTCTTGCGCTGACCGGCGTGTACGGTGTGATGTCCTACATGGTAACCAATCGTGTTCGGGAGTTCGGAATTTGCATGGCGATGGGGGCTTCGCCGAGCACACTACGGTGGATGGTCCTCAGACAGAGCCTGCTGCTGACCACCATCGGAGCGGCACCGGGTTTTCTTCTAGCCGAGGTCTACACCAGAACCCTGGCGGCTCTACTGCCTGGGATCGTAGGCCTGGAAATGGTCACGCACGTGCTGGTTCTTGCTGGATTCCTTGGCGCGGCCGTGCTTGCGAGCTATATCCCTGCCCGTCGGGCCGCAGCCCTTCCACCAGCGACGATTCTTCGATTCGAGTGACCTTGCACACACGCCGTTCAAGCTTGCGGGGTGACGTAATTTTGTGTGTAAACAGATAGAAGGTGCAGGTTTGCTTTGCTGGACAGCAAAGATCGGAAGAGCCACACCCTCGACTGTTTCCGCAGGCAACCCGTCCTCACCGGGTGGGGCGGCGTTGCCCCTCTTCGGTGCATTTGAACGGCGCGATACGATATCTTGCAGAAATCGCTGATCCCGGCTATACTGGCAGAGGGTAGAAGCTGGTCGGATGTTCCAGTGGGCGCGAGCCCACTTTTTTGTTGCGATTCTCCGACCCGGTTCGTGGCATTACGGTTTGGCAAAATGGATCTGGAAAAAATTCGTGCCGCCGCAGAGCGCGTGGCCCGCTCGGAAGGGGTCGAGCTGGTGGATGTCGAGTGGAAGATCGGCCGGCAGCGCTTTCTGCGCGTCTACATTGACAAGCCCGGTGGCATCAGCCACCGCGACTGCGAGCTCGTCAGCCAGCAACTGGGCGTGATTCTCGACGTCGAGGATTTGGTGCCCGGCCCGCAGTACATTCTCGAGGTCAGCTCGCCCGGCCTCGATCGCAAACTGCGCACTCCGGCCGATTACCAGCGCTTTACCGGTCGGCTGGCCCGCCTGGTGCTGAACGAGCCGGTCGAAGGGGCCAGTTTTCTGCAGGGTCGTCTGGCCGGCTTTGCCGAAGATGTTGTGCAGGTGGACCTCGGCGGCCGGATTGTTTCCGTGCCGTTAGCACAGATTCGGAAAGCCAATCTGGTTGTGGAATTCTAGGGGTAGGCATCGTGACCAATCATCTCTACCAAACGATCGAACAGATCAGCCGGGAAAAACACATTGAACCGGAAGTGATCATCGCCGCCATCGAAGACGCCATGGCCGTGGCGGCCCGCCGGTACTATCGCACCGATGAAGAGCTGCGCTCAAAGTTCAACCCGGAAACCGGCCAGGTGGATATCTATGCCGTGCGCACCGTCGTGGAGCAGGTCAACGATCCGCGCCGGGAAATCTCCCTGGACGAAGCCCGCGCCCTGGACCCCAACGCGGAAATTGGCAAAGAAATTCTGCTCCGCAAACCGGGAGCTGTGCTTGGTCGCATCGCGGCGCAGACGGCCAAACAGGTCATTATGCAAAAGGTGCGCGAGGCCGAACGCGACACCATCTTCAACGAATTCCACGGACGCGTTGGTGAGCTGGTCAATGGCGTCGTCAAGCGCATCGAGGGGCCGGATGTGATCGTGGACCTCGGCCGCACCGAAGCCCGCATGCCGCGCCGCGAACAGTCCCGGCTTGAGACTTACAACATCGGCGACCGGATCCGCGTCGTCATCAAAGCGGTCGAACGCGCGACGAAAGGGCCGCAGGTGATTGTCTCCCGCGCCGACCCCGCCCTCGTGCAGCGCTTGTTCGAAATGGAAGTGCCGGAAATCTACGACGGCACCGTGCAGATTCGCGCCGTCGCCCGCGAGGCCGGCGAACGCACCAAAATCGCCGTGGAAAGTCGCGACAAGGACGTTGACCCGGTCGGCGCCTGCGTGGGCATGAAGGGCATGCGCGTGCAATCCATCATTCGCGAGCTGCGGGGCGAGAAAATCGACATCATCCCCTACTCGGAAGATACGATTACGTTCGCCCAGAAAGCCCTCTCGCCGGCCAAAGTGACCCGCGTCCAGATCGTGGATCCGGTCGAAAAGCGACTGGAAGTCATCGTCGAAGATACCCAGCTTTCGCTGGCCATCGGCAAGAAGGGGCAGAACGTTCGCCTGGGGAGCAAGCTGATTGGCTGGAACATCGACATCAAGAGCGAGGAAGAGAAGCGTCGCGAAATCGAAGCGCAGATGGCGGCGCTCACGGCTCCCACGACTCCGCTCGAGGAGTTGAAGGGACTCGGACCGAAAACCCTGGAAAAATTAGCGCAGCATGGGATCAGCTCCATCGAACAACTGGCGGAAATGACTCCTGAGCAACTGATGGAGATTCCGGGCATCGGCGAAAAAATGGTCGAAAAAATTCGCCTCGCCGTCGCGGCGCACTTCGAATCCATCGAAGCCGAGCAGCAGTCTGTCGAGCCGGCCGCGGAAGCAGCTGCCGACGACGCGTCGCTGCCGGAAGCCACCGAAACGGCGGCACAAGCCTCAGCCGCCAGCGCTGCCGCCGATTCGTCTGCGACCCCGCTGCCCGAGGCGCAGGCTTCGGAGTCAGACGAACCCTCTGAGGAAAACGTGGAGGAGCAGGAATCCTGAAGCCAATGGCAGAATCTGGACACATTCGTATCAACGAGCTGGCCCGCGAACTCGAGATCAAGGCCAAAGCAATCCTCGAGTATCTGCCTGAGATCGGGGTCACGGAGAGCAAAACCCACTCCAGCTCGATCAGCGCCGAAATTGCGGACAAGGTGCGTCAGCATTTCCGCCAGCTCGCCGAGGCCGAGGCCGCAGAAGTACAGGCCACTGCGCAGAAAGCTGCTGACGAGGCCGCTGCCAAAACTGCCCGGATACCGCCGCCACCGCCGGCCCAGCCGGCTCCGGCCACTCCGCCGCGGCCCGCGGCACCGGCCCCGCCTGTTCGTCCCGTACCCGCCGCACCTGCGACGGCGCCGCCTGCTCCCTCACCACCGCAAGCTGTTCGACCGGCTGCGACCTCGGCGCCGGCACGCAAGCCTGCGCCGGCTGCGCCGGCGGCCCCGCCGCCGCGCACTGCACCTCCGCCCGGCAAAACGCTCCGCACCACACCACGACCGGCCGGGGCCACACCGGCCTCCGCGCCGCAGGTACAGCGTCCGCCGGTGAAACCGCCGGCTCCTGCGCGCCCTGCCTCGAGGCCAGCCGCGACGTCCACTCAGCCGGTGCGGGCCACGACGCCGTCGGCTGCGCCCGTCACGGAAAAGATCCCGCCGAAGGCGGAGCCGGGAAAGCCAATTTATGCGCGGAAACCCACACGGGACCGTCCGCTGATCGAAAAGCGTTTTGCCGAGGGTGAACGCAAGCTCCATCCCGTTCGGGCGCGGCCGGGTGTGGTGGAGCGCCGCGGTGCGCGAGTGGTTGCGCCCCCGCCGCCGGTCGTGCGCGAGCCCCGCGAGATCACCATCACTGAAGGCATCACGGTTCGCGAGCTGGCAGAAAAGCTCGATGTCCGGGCCAAAGACCTGCTGAAGACGCTGCTTGACAAAGGCATCTTTGCCAGCATCAATCAGGCGCTCGATATCGAAACAGCCACTTCGCTGGCCCAGGCCTTCAATGGCATCGTGAAAGTTGTCTCCTTCGAAGAAGAAGTCGCCCAGGAGATCGTCCGCGAGGAAAAGCCGGAAAACTTGCAGCCGCGCGCCCCCGTCGTTACCGTCATGGGCCACGTGGATCATGGCAAGACCAGTCTTCTGGACGCCATCCGCCAGACGAACGTCGCGGAAGGTGAGGCCGGCGGGATCACCCAGCACATCGGCGCCTCGCAGGTGGAAATCAACGGCCGCAAAATCGTTTTCATCGACACGCCGGGTCACGAAGCCTTCACCCGCATGCGTGCCCGCGGCGCCCGTGTCACCGATGTGGTCGTGCTGGTTGTGGCCGCCGATGACGGCGTCAAGCCGCAGACCCTGGAAGCCATCGATCACGCCCGCGCTGCCGGTGTGCCCATCATCGTGGCCATCAACAAAGTGGATAAGCCCGAAGCTCAGCCTGAACGGGTCAAGCGCCAGCTCGCCGACCTGGGTCTCGTCCCGGAAGAATGGGGCGGCGATACGGTGATGGTAGAGGTCTCCGCAAAATTGAAGAAAAACCTCGACCGCCTGCTGGAGATGATTCTGCTGGTCGGCGATCTCCGCGAGCTGAAAGCCAACCCGAATGCTCCCGCAACCGGCACCGTGCTCGAATCCCGCATTGACAAAGGCCGCGGCCCGGTCGCCACCGTGCTGGTGCAAAATGGTACCTTGCGAGTGGGCGATGCTTTCCTCTGCGGCGCTGTCTACGGCAAGGTTCGTGCCATGCTCGACGACCGCGGCCACAGCCTCAAGGAAGCCGGCCCCTCCACACCGGTCGAAGTCCTGGGTCTGCAGGGCCTGCCCGAAGCCGGCGATCAGTTCCAGGTGGCCGATGAAGCCCGTGCGCGCCAGATTGTCGAGTACCGCCAGGCCAAGCGCCGCGAAGCTTCCCTGGCCCGCACGGCCGGCCCGCGGATCACGCTCGATCAGTTGCATGAGCAGCTCAAGGCCGGCGAAGTCAAGGAGCTCCCGCTGGTAGTCAAGGCCGACGTGCAGGGCTCGGTGGAAGTGCTCAGCGAGCTGCTGCCCAGGCTCTCGACCGATCAGGTGAAAATCAAAATTGTTCACGCCGGAGTCGGTGCCGTGGCCGAAACCGATGTGCTGCTGGCCTCGGCTTCGAATGCCATCATCATTGCGTTCAACGTGCGACCGGACCGCAAGGCGGCCGAGCTGGCTCAGCGAGAGAACGTGGACATCCGCACGCACACGGTCATCTACGAGGTGGCCGATGAAATCAAGAAGGCCATCGCGGGCCTGCTCGAACCGGTCCTGCGCGAAACCTACCTCGGCCGCGCCGAGGTGCGGGAAACCTTCCGCATCAAGGGCGTCGGCACCGTGGCCGGCTGCTACGTGCAGGATGGCGTCGTCCGCCGCGACGCCGAAGTCCGCCTGCTGCGCGACGGCGCGGTCGTCTACACCGGCCGCCCGGGTTCGCTGAAGCGCTTCAAAGACGATGTCAACGAAGTCCGCGCCGGCTATGAATGCGGCATTGCCATAGCCAATTTCAATGACGTCAAGGTTGGCGATATTCTGGAATTCTTCCGCGTCGAAAAGGTTGCGGCGCCGGAAGTGACGGCCTAGCTCGGGGCCGTCGCTGCACGCGTGCGCCGCGCGGAGGGCCCATGCCGGTTGGTCTGGTGACCCTGGAAATCCATTTGCCCAACGCCCATTCGTTGAAGGACAAACGCCAGGTCCTGCGCAGTCTGAAAGACCGCCTGCGCGGCCAGTTCAATGTGGCCGTCGCCGAACTCGATCATCAGGAGCTGTGGCAGCGCGCCGTGGTGGGCATTGTTTCCATTTCGAGCGACGCCGATCACCTCGAGCAGTCCCTCCGCGCCGTGATCCTGGAATCCGAGCGCCTGCTCGGCCGCGACCTGGTTGGCCACGAGATGGAATTCTTCTGAACGGATGCCGTCATGCTGGCTCCCGGACATCGCCACGAGCGCATCGCCGAAGAAATCCGCCACGAGATCAGCGCCATGCTCTGCGGCGAACTGAAAGACCCGCGACTGGCCACGCTGGTCACGGTCACGGCCGTGCGCGTCTCGCCCGATCTGAAGCACGCTCGCATCTACGTCAGCGTGCTGGGCACCGACGCTGAGCAAGCCGCTGCGTTCCGCGCCCTGGCTTCCGCCACCGGCTTCATCCGTCGCGAGCTTTCTGTGCGCCTGCGGCTGCGACGCTCTCCGGATCTGCGCTTCGTGCACGACCGTGCCGCCGAATACAGCCAGCAGGTGGAAGAACTGCTGCGCCAGGTGCGAAAACCCAGCGAGGGCTGAACACCGCCACCCATGCCGCGCAAACCCGAACCGCCTCCTTTTGAAGGCGCCTTGGTCATTCACAAACCAGCCGGGAAAACCTCGCACGATGTGGTCGAAGCCGTTCGCCGCCTGCTCGGTTTCCGTCAGATTGGCCACCTCGGTACGCTCGACCCGCTGGCCACCGGGGTACTCCCGCTGCTGCTCGGCCGCGCCACGCGTTTGGCCCAGTTCTACGCAGGGCGCCACAAACGCTACGAGTGCACCATTCGCTTCGGTTTTGCCACCGATACCTACGATGCCGATGGCCAGCCCCTCGGGCCGGACCTCCAGCCCGTGCTCGATCGCCGGCAGATCGAAGCCCTCGCCGCTCGGTTCGTCGGCCGGATCACTCAGATTCCCCCGGCGTTCTCTGCGAAGAAGATCCACGGCCGGCCTGCCCATGCCTTGGCCCGCAGGAAACGTCCGGTGACGTTGAAGCCCGTCGAAGTGGAGGTCTACGAATTTCGGGTGCTCGACGTGCAGGGTTGTTGCGCCCGCGTCGCCATCGAGTGCGCGGCGGGCACCTACATCCGCTCGCTGGCTCACGAGCTCGGCCAGCTCCACGGCTCCGGGGCTCATCTGGCGGAAATTGTGCGCACGGCCGTTGGCGAATTCACCCTGGACCGCGCCATCGCGCTCGAAGAGCTCGCGCGCTGCGTCCAGTCGGGCCGCTTGGCCGAAGTCATCATTCCGCTCGAACACCTGCTGCCCGAATTGCCTCGTGTCACGGTGCTGCCCGTCATCGAACGCCGCGTCCGCCACGGCACCCGCTTCGATGTTCTCCCGGCGCAGATTCAGCCCGGCCAGGACGTGATGCCTGCAGGAGCCACTGCGCCGCTCGTCTCTGCAGCTCCTCGGCCCAACCGTCTTCGGGTGTTCAATCAGCAGGGCCGCTTGATTGCGATTGCACAGGCGATTGTCCCCCGCACCTATCAGCCCATCGTTGTGCTGGACGCCGCTCCCTAGAAACTGCCGGGGCGCAGAAGGAGAACTCATTGAGACCGTGCGGGCGTGCCCATCTCGGCTTCGCGGCCGGCGTACAGGCTGCGACCCGCGCGCGGCGCCAGGCGTAGAGCCCGTGGCGTGATCACCAGCAGCAGTTCTTCGTCGCGTGTCTCGGTCTCGCGGGTGGACGTCAACGCTCCCGCGCCGGGCACCCGGGCGAGACCCGGCCAGCCGGCAATCCCCAGTCGCTCCTCGTGCTGAATGATTCCCGCGATGACCGACGATTCGTCCTGGCGCAGCCGCACCGTCTGCTGCACCGTTCGGTTGCTGATCACCGGAATCCCGTTCAGTTCCGCACCGCTCAGGCTGCGGATTTCAATTTCCAGTTGGAGTGTGACTTCGCCGTTTCCGTGCATTCGCGGTGTCGTGCGCACCCGCAATCCCAGGTCTTCGAACTGAAACGCCGGGAAGGGCGCCTGCAGTTGCGGTCCCAGCAGCGGGAGCAGGTTGGGATCGACCACCGTCGGAGTCAGCCGGCCGATGGTCACCGGGAACCGCTCGCCGAGGAAAAAGGTCGCTGGCTGCCCATCCTGCGCGCGCAGCAGCAGCCGTCGCGAGCGGCGCAGGACGTTGAAGTTTTCAGAGAACTCCGCGGCCGCCTGCGGCAGCGTGGCCAGAAAAAGAGAACGCCCGCCGCCGAACAGAATCAGCGAGGGAATCAGGGCCAGGGTTCCGAGCTGGCCCGAGCCGATCAGTTGGGCCAACTGCTCCGGCGTGAGGCCGGAAACGGCCGACTGGCCGAACAGCCGCTGTAGCACCCGCAGCAATCCTTCCAGCGACTGCTGCGCCTCGGCGATGTCTTCCGGCCGCAGGGTGATCAACTGGCTGCTCGACGGCGGCGTGATGCCCAACCGTCGCAGCGCCGAGCGGCTCAGCTCCAGAACGTGCACCTCCAGCATCAGTTCGCCCTGCGCCTGTTCCAGGTCCTGCAGCAGCGCCTCGGCCAGGGCCACCGCTTCCGGTTGCCCGCGTAAAATCAGAGCGTGCGTGCGATTGTCCGCCTGCACCTGCGTGATGCCGACGATGTCGCTCACCACCCGCACCGCTTCGGTGGCGCTTTCCGGTGTAATCAGGTTGGGCAGGAACAGCCGGCGTTCCACTCTGGGTGCGAATTCCTGCCGCTTCTGCGGAGTGTCGGGCAGGATGTGGATGAGTCGCCGATCCAGCGCGATCCACCAGGTTTTGGTCTGCTGGCCGAGCAGGCGCAGTGCCGTAGCAAAATCTACGTTTTCGGCCCGAAACCGGATCGTCTGTGCCGGCAGATCCGAATCGAACGATACCGTCACGCCGAACGTTCGCCCGACCTCTTCGTAGGCTCCGCGGACATCTCCACTGTAGTAGAACGAGCGTGTGCCGGCGGCGGCTTCAACCGTTGCCGATTGCGTGCGTGCCGGGGGCCGCGGTCGGTCGTTCGATTCCGGGGGAAGTTGTTGCAGTCGTTCGCGGGCAAGTGGTTCCGTCGGATCCAGGGCGAGCGCGGCCAGCAGCTCAACCCGTGCCTGCCGGAAGTCTCGAGCCAGGGCCAGCCGGTCGGCGCGATCCAGGTGTTGTTGCAGCAGAGCAAACCGAGCTCG
Organism: Terriglobia bacterium; assembly: GCA_023512135.1. Taxonomy (GTDB): domain Bacteria; phylum Acidobacteriota; class Terriglobia; order Acidiferrales; family UBA7541; genus DSGC01. The sequence continues at coordinate 18,866 of JAIMAG010000008.1, forward strand.
CTCCCGGCCGTGCAGGTAGTCCGGTTCGCTCGGCAGCAATCGCCAGGCCTCAGCATACTGCGCAAACGCCTGCGCCCAGTCGCCGCGCTGCTCTGCCGTTCGCGCGCGTTCATACGCGGCACGGGCCTGCTGCGGATGCTGCGGCAACCAGTGTGGCGGTGCCGGCATCGCCACCTCGGCCTTTTGCGCCGGCAACGGCACGCTGGCCATCAGCAGGTACGCAGCCAGCACCGTTCGCCCGATCCGTGATCTCCGGAACATCCCTGGGTTGCTATTCTATCGTGTAGCCCAATCCTCGCGCGCAATATTCTGTGCCTGCCGCGAATGCCGCAGGGTCGGCCGGCATGGCTGCCTCTGCTATGATGGTTTTGCTATGCCGGCGCCGCAGGATCCGAGAAAAAAGCCCGTTCGTGTTCAGGTTCACGTAACTTCCGGTGCCGGCGTAGACGTGCAGTGGTCGGACGGCCATACCAGCCACTACGACTTTGTCTATCTCCGAGAGCACTGCCCCTGTGCCGGCTGTGCCGACGAGCGTGCCCGGAACGCAGCACGGACGGCAGAACAGAATCCAGCCTCCCTCAATCCGCTGCCGATTTTCCGGCCCCGGCCCTCGGCCCGCGCGGCAGCGCCGGTCGGCAACTATGCCATTCAGATCAGCTTCACCGATGGCCACTCGGCCGGCATCTACAGCTTCGACTATTTGCGTGAAATCTGTCCGTGCCCGGATTGCGAGAAAACCTTTCGCTCCGGTCGTTCGTAGGATGCCAGAAAACTGTGCCGGGCTAGCTGCGCTCGCGCGCTCGAATATGCGATCGCCACATGCAGTGTCGGGTGCTGTGTTGTGCCGCAATGCCGGAGCGTCTGCCTACACCGCGGCGGGCTTCAGCTCTGCAGTGCAGTAGGCGCAGCGCGATGCTCGCACAGAAATCGTCGAGTAGCAGAACGGGCAGTCGCGTGTGGTCGGCGCTGTGGCCGCCTCCTGCCTGCGCCGCAGCCGGTTCACCTGCCGCACCAGCACGAATACCGCCAGCGCCACGAGCAGAAAATCCAGCACCGTATTCACAAACACTCCGTAGTTCACTGTCACCGCACCGGCGGCCCGCGCCTGTTCCAGCGTCGCAAAGTCGTCGCCGGAAAGAGTCAGAAACAGATTGCTGAAGTCAGCTTTGCCCAGCAGCAGTCCGATGGGTGGCATCAACACGTCGTTCACCAGCGAGCTGACAATTTTGCCGAATGCTGTTCCCAGAATGATCCCCACCGCCATGTCCAGCACGTTTCCCCGCAACGCGAATTCCTTGAACTCTTTCAGCATCTGTCCCTCCTCTCCGCCTGCAGGCTGGAAATCGCGATTCCAACAGCCCGGGCTGCGGCGTTCACCCTTGCCGCACCACCAGCGCCACACCCAGAATGCCCCGCGTGATGAGGACTAGGCCGGCCGCGGTCAGCACCGGTGCCCCCAGCGCTTCCGGAATTGCGCTGAGCGCCAGCAGCATGACTCCTACGAGCAGCAGGGACCCGCCGCGCAACCGGTGCTGCCAGCGCAGCGCATAGCGGCCTGCTTGCAACCAGGCGCGAAGGCCACGGTAGGCCAGCAACACGGCCACGGCCAACCAGAGCAGCGAGCGCGGATTCAGTTGCGCCCGCCCGCTCGCTGCCAGCCACACCAGCAGCAGCCCGAGCAGGGCAAACAGCACTTCGGTCACCAACTGGAAAATTCGTGCCGGTTGGGGCATGACTCGCACTAGCCTATCACGGCTGGCCGCCAGCGCAGCGATGCGCTGCATGCGGACATCGGATTTTCCCTGCAAGCTGCCGGGTGTTAGAATACGATGCCTTTTGCAGGGCACCGATTGTCCGGAACGTAACGCCCATGGGAAACGACACGCGGAAGGTCATCATCATCGGCAGCGGTTGTGCGGGCCTGACAGCGGCCATCTATGCAGCCCGTGCGAACCTCCAGCCCCTGGTGGTGGATGGCTACGAACCGGGGGGGCAGTTGACCCTGACCACGATGGTCGAAAATTTCCCGGGCTTTCCGGAGGGCATCCTCGGTCCTGAGTTGACAGAACGCATGCGCCGTCAGGCGGAGCGCTTCGGCGCGGAATTTCAATCCGGCTCCGTCACCGCGGTCGATCTCCGCCAGCGTCCTTTCACGGTCGAAGTCGGCCAGCAGACGTTTCGCTGCCAGGCGTTGATCATTGCTTCGGGTGCCTCTGCCCGCCTGCTCGGTCTGCCCAATGAGCGCAAGCTGATGGGCCACGGCGTTTCCACCTGCGCCACCTGCGACGGTTATTTCTTTCGCGACCGGCATGTCGTGGTGGTGGGTGGCGGCGATACCGCCATGGAAGAGGCCATCTTCCTGACCCGGTTCGCGCGCCAGGTGACCGTTGTCCATCGCCGCAATGAGTTTCGCGCCTCGAAAATCATGCTCGAGCGCGCCCGCAAGAACGAGAAAATTCGCTTCCTCACCCCGGCCGTGGTTGTGGATGTGCTGGACGCGGAAAAAGGCGCCGTCGAACAGGTTCGCATTCGCAACGTGGCCACCGGCGAGGAATCTCTGCTGGCGGCCGAGGGGCTGTTCATCGCCATCGGCCACGAGCCGAACACGAAAATCTTTCAGGGACAGCTCGAAATGGACTCCGCCGGTTACATCCTCACCCGCAACGGCACGCGCACGAGCGTCCCCGGTGTCTTCGCTGCCGGCGATGTGCAGGACGCTCGCTATCGTCAGGCCGTCACCGCGGCCGGCAGCGGTTGCATGGCCGCTATGGACGCAGAGAAATTTTTAGAGGAACACCACGACTCGTGAATCCGCCATCGCCGTCCGAACCCGCTGACCCGCGCCCGCCCCGCTCGCCCCGCCCGTGGTGGTAACCATGCTGCGCGCGCTGTTGTTGCAGCTTTCGCGGAGCCGCGCGCTGGCTGCTTGGCTCACCCGCAACCGTTTCGCCCGCCGCATGTCCCGCCGTTTTGTAGCCGGCGAAACTCTCGAGGAGGCCTGTGCCGCTGCGCGCGCCTGCAATCAGCGAGGCATGTCGGCCACGCTGGATCACCTCGGCGAAAACGTCACCAACCCCGATCAGGCGCTCCGCGCTCAGCAAACCTATCTGCAGATCTTCGATTGCATCGAGCAGCAGCGGCTGCAGGCCAACGTCTCGCTCAAGCTCACCCAGCTCGGACTGGACCTGGACATGGAATTTTGCGCTCGCTTGCTGGAGCCCATCGTGCGCCGCGCCGAAGCCTGCGGCAGCTTCGTGCGGATCGACATGGAAAGCTCCGCCTATACCGAGCGCACCTTGCAGCTCTGCAAACGCATGCGCGCCATCAGCCCGGCCGTCGGGGCCGTGATCCAGTCTTACCTGTACCGCAGCGAACAGGACGTCCGCGAGCTCATCGCGCTCGGCTGCCGCATCCGCCTCTGCAAGGGCGCCTACAAGGAGCCTCCGCAGATTGCTTTCCCGCGCAAGGCCGATGTGGACGCGAACTTCGTTCGCCTGATGCAGATGCTGCTCTCCAGCGATCTCTACCACGCCATCGCCACCCACGACCCCCGCATGATTCAGGCCACCAAAGATTTTGCGCGCAGCCGCGGCATCGGCCCCGACCGCTTCGAATTCCAGATGCTGTACGGCATCCGCCCGGACCTGCAGCAGCAGCTCGTTCGCGAAGGCTACCGCGTACGCATCTACATCCCTTTCGGCCGGGACTGGTTCCCCTATTTCATGCGCCGGCTGGCCGAGCGCCCCGCCAACCTGCTCTTCTTGCTCCGGAACCTGTTCCGCGGTTGAGGTGCTCTGCTGCGCGTCCGCGTGGCCTGCTTCTCTCGCGCCCCTGCGACTCGGCCCACCCGAAGCGAGAACTCGGCTGGAACGGCAAAGTCTGACCGTCTTCGCCGCTGCACTTTGCAGCGCACATTTTCCGCTTGGCTGTGGACACCCGACGCGGCTACTAACCCAGAGTCTGGCCGGGTTGCAGGGCGTGGATTTCCAGGCCGGCGATATCTCGGGTCAGCTCCTGCAGGGCAGCCGGTGTTCCGGTCAGGGGTGGGAAGGTGCCGTAGTGCATGGGGATCACCTGCCGTGCGCCCAGCAGGCGGATCGCCAGGGCCGCCTCGCGTGGACCCATGGTGAACAGATCGCCGATCGGCAGGCAGACCACCTCCGGCTTGTAGAGCTCGCCAATCAGTTTCATGTCGCCAAACACCGCAGTGTCGCCAGCGTGGTACAACGTCAGCCCGCCGGGCAGCCGCACGACATATCCGCAGGCCTCGCCGCCATAGACAATTTTCCCTTCATCCAGGATGCCGCAGGAATGCACCGCATGGACCATCGTGACTTCGCATTCGCCCACTGTTTGGGTGCCGCCTTTGTTCATGGGCAGCGTGTTGCCTACGCCCTTTGACTCCAGCCAGGCGCAGGTCTCGTAGATGGCCACCACCTGCGGTTTGTGTTCGCGGGCCAGCGCCACCGCGTCGGCAATGTGGTCGAAATGTCCGTGCGTGATCAGCAGGGTGTCAATCCGGGCCGGTTTCTTCTCTGCTTCCGGGCAGGCCGGATTGCCCATCACCCAGGGATCGATCAGCAGCACCTTTCCGGAAGGCGTCGTGATCCGAAACGTCGCATGTCCGAGCCAGGTAATCTGATTCCCGCGTAGATTCAGCATGTTGCCTCCGATTCCCCCACGCTAGTTTTTCCCGCTGCCGGCCGTTTCGTCAAGAACGGTACTGCCTCGCCCCGGCCCTGGGTGCTGTCGGGGGTTGTCGCCGCGCCGCTTTGATGTTATAAACAGCTTGTAGCGCGCCGCGCGAGGTGGTAGTAGGGAAGGCACAGTCTTACCGAGGAGAAGCGACGATGGCGTACGTGATTGCAGAGCCCTGCATTGGAACGAAGGATACGGCGTGTGTCGATGTCTGCCCGGTGGATTGCATCCATCCACGCAAAGACGAGCCGGATTTCGAAAAGGAGCCGCAGCTCTACATCGACCCTGACACCTGCATTGATTGCGGCGCCTGTGTGCCGGTTTGTCCGGTGACCGCTATTTTTGCCTTGGAAGACTTGCCCGAGAAATGGGCCAATTTTGCCCAGATCAACGCCGAATGGTATAAGAGCCGCGCTGCTGCTGGATAAGCCTGCCCCCTCGTCTCGACGCGAAGCGTTTCGGCGGCGTTCCCGGCTGCGGGAGCGCCGCCTTTGTTTTTGCGAGCGGCGGCACCGCGTGCCTGCCTTTGGCGCTTTCCAGAAACGGTGAATCGCGGAAAACAGTTGGAGTGCTGGAAACCGGCCCGCTCACCGAAGCGAACGCTTCCCGCCCTGCAGCATGGCGAGGAACTTGTGCGAAGCTAGCTCTGCGATGTTTTCCCGTGTCTTTAGATTTCGTAGAGCCGGTAGGGGCTTTGGTCGACCATGCCGGACAGCGTCCGCTTGCGGATTTCGTCGAAGCTGGTGTGGAACAGAATCTTCTCGACGGCGCCCTGCACATCCTGCCAGAGTTGTTTCAACCCGCAGGCTTGGCTCTCGGGACAACTGTAGTGTTCGCGCAGACTCACTTCGATGCAGCTCGCCTGTGAAAATTTTCCATCTACCGCCTTCAGCACGTCCCCCACGGAGATTTGATCGGGCGGCCGGCTCAGCAGATATCCACCCCGTGCCCCGCGTCGGCTCTCGAGGAATCCGGCGCGCTTCAGGGTCAGCAGAATGTGCTCCAGGTACTTGACGGGGATGCTGTGGCTTTCGGCAATCTCGTGGATCGTGGCCATCTGGGGGTATTTCAGGCTCAGGTACAAGACGGCCTTGGCAGCATACTCGCCTTTGGCACTGATGCGCATGACAGTCGTCTCGATCCAGTATGTTTAGAGTTCCACAGACCTGTGCTCCTGTCAATCGCCCCGGGCCTGCGCTGGCCTCGTTCTGCTTGCCGCTGCTCTCGTTTTCTGCATCTATACTAGTGGGCGTAAAAACTCGCGCTATGGGTTCCGCGCAGAACGTCGTTTTGCTTTCCTGTGCGACCAGTGTCCCCCCGCGCCGCTTCACGCAGCAGCAGGCGCTCGAACTGGCCGGCTACACCAGTCCGCGCATTCGCGAAATTTTTCTCAACTCCGGGATCGACGGGCGCCACTTCTGGCTCGACCCGGAAAACTTCACGTCCAACGAAACGCCCGACGAACTCCATCGTCGTTACCGCGAAGGCGCGCTGCATCTGGCCTGTCAGGCGGCCACCGACTGCCTGCGCGCTGCCGGCCTGCAGCCCGCCGACGTGGATTGTCTGTTCGTGGCTTCCTGCACCGGATATCTCTGTCCCGATTTGTCCACCCGCCTGGCCGGCCACCTGCCGATGCGCAGCGATGTCCAGCGAGGCGCTTTGCTCGGCCACGGGTGCGCGGGAGCGCTGCCGCTGCTGCAGCGCGCTGCCGATTTCGCACGCGCCCATCCGGGCCGGCGCGCGCTGGCCATCGCCGTAGAGATTTGCTCGGCAGCCTACTACCTGGACAACACGCTCGAAACTGTTATCGGCAATGCCATCTGTGCCGACGGTGCGGCCGCCGTGCTGCTCTCTACTACCAGCAGCTCCACGGAATCCCGAGCGACGCCCGTGCTGCTCGATTTTTACTCCGTGCTCGACCCGGCGCATCAGGACAAAGTGGGATTCGAGCAGCGGGAAGGGAAGTTGCGGATTATCCTGGCGGCGGAGATTCGCCACCTGGCCGGCCCGATTGTCGACCGGTGCCTGGATGGCCTGCTGACTCCCCGCGGCCTGCGCCGCGACCAGATTCGCTTCTGGATTCTGCACCCGGGCGGGCGCAAAGTTCTCGATGCCGCCGCCCGCTATCTCGGGCTGACCGATGACCAGCTCGTTTTTTCGCGGCGTGTGCTGCGCGATTTTGGCAATATGTCTTCGCCCACGGTTCTGTTCGTGTTGCACGAGGTGCTTCGTTCCGGCCAGCCGCGCCCGGGTGATTATGGTGTGCTGCTGGCGCTGGGGCCGGGTTTCGTGGCAGAAGCCGCGCTGTTGCAGTGGCAGCTTCCGGGACAGTCCGAAGCAGCCAGCCTTTTCTCGCAGGGGGTGCAGGGACAATGAGCCTTCGACTTCTGGCAGTTTCCGCAGCGCTGCTGGTTGCAGCGCTTGCATCCATGTCCACTCAGCAACCCGAGCCGGCACCGGCTCAGGAAATCGAAGTCACGGCCAAAAAATATGAATTTCAGCCGTCCGAGATTCGCGTCCGCCAGGGCACGCGTGTGCGGCTGCGTGTCCGTGCGCTCGACCGCGCTCACGGCATCGAATTCCGTCTCCATCCGGAAGGTGGTCCGCAGGAAGGGCCTGCCGGCCTGCGCTTCCCCGGCGAGCAGAAAAAATGGAAGCTCGAGCCGAATCAGGAGCAGGTGATTGAATTCACCGCCGAGCGCCCCGGCACGTATGCGTTTCACTGTGCGGTCTTTTGCGGTCTCGGTCATCGCCGCATGAAGGGCACGCTCGTCGTTGAACCCTAGCGCACCGGCGCGGCAGATGTCTTCAGGCGGTTTCGATGCGGGGAAACGATGCCTTCGCGGGCCGCCCGCCGCGTTCGAGTTCTCCGAGCCACTGCCGGGCTGCGCTTCGCAATTTCTCCAGGTGTATGCCCAGAAAATTCTCCGGTGCGTTCTCCAGCTTCTTCAATGCAGAGGCCAGCAGCCTCTGTGCCCCGGTCGTGTTCCCGTGCTGGTAGTGATGGAAGGCCGCTGCGATCTGGATCAATCCCTGCAGACGGGTTCGTTCCGGCTCGACCGCTCGCAACCAGATGGCTTCCCAGGTTTCGTGGGTTTCGAAGAACAGCTCCTGGTTGAACTGGGCGATGCCCTGCTCAAAAATCCTTCGGAATTCCTCCCGCTCGTCGGCTCGCGCGTTCATTTTGAGCAGGTTGTCGCTCACAGCCAGCCCGCGGCCCGTGCGGCCAGCAGCACCGCGGCGGCGTAGGCGCCAGCCAGCCAGTCGTCGGCCATGATGCCCCATCCGCCCGGCAGTGTTTCCGTCCGCCGGATCAGCCACGGCTTCCAGATATCCAGCACGCGAAACAGAACGAATCCGGCCACCAGACCTTGCCAGTCGCCCGCAGCAATTCCGAGCCACGCGATCATCTGGCCGGAGACTTCGTCGATCACGATCGCGCTCGGGTCCCGTTGCGAAAACCAGGCCACGGCACGACCTGCAGCCCACAGCCCGGCCAGCGCCACGGCGACGAGCGCAGCACACTGCACGGCGAGCGGCATCGGCGAAGCCGACCACGCCGCCGCGGCTGGTCCGCTCGCGCAAGCCGCCAGCCAGCTCGTCAGCGCGTGCAGGGCCAGCGCCAGCGCTGAGGCGCACGTGCCCGGTGCTCGCGGTATCTGTCCGATGCCGAAGCCCGTTGCTACCCACCAGGCGAGTCCGCGCCGCCTGCCCGTGGCGTTGCTCGGTGTGCTGTGGCCCATCTCCGCGGCCGATGATACCGAAAAGTGGCTTTTGCTGCTGCCCCCTGCGATGTGCGCACGACAGGGCAGCGGGGTGAGGAATCGGAAAAACATCGATCCTAGCGCCGGCGTTCGTAGTTCCCACCCCGGTGCGCAGCCGCCGCTTTGTGCGCTATTTTCGGCAGCGCCCTGCTAGAATCCCAGAACGCAGGGGGTGTACGTGGGCAAAATCCTGGTGACGGGTGGTGCCGGCTACATCGGCAGTGTGGTGACCGAGCTGCTCGTAGCCCGCGGCTTTCCGGTCGTCGTTGTGGACAATCTGACGCAGGGCCACCGGGCCGCCTTGCCCGATGCTGTCGAGTTTTTCCGCGCCGATCTGCTCGAGCCCGAACAGATTGCCCGCGTCTTCGAAGAACACCCCATCGAAGCCGTAATCCATCTGGCGGCCGTATCCGTGGTCGGCGAATCGGTGCGACAGCCCCTCCGGTACTACCAGCAGAACGTCACCGGCCTGCTGAATTTGCTGGAGGCCATGTGCCGCGCCGGCACCCGCCGCATCGTGTTTTCTTCGACAGCTTCTGTCTATGGCACGCCTGAGCATCTCCCGCTGACGGAAGCAGCCCCACTGCGTCCGGTCAATCCTTATGGCTGGACCAAGGTCGTCGGGGAACAGATCCTGGCCGATGCCGCGGAAGCTCATGGCATTCGCGCCATCACGTTGCGCTATTTCAACGTCGCTGGTGCGACCGAGCGCTGTGGCGAAGCGCATCGGCCGGAAACGCACCTGATTCCTTGTCTGCTGGAGGTCGCCCTGGGCCAGCGGCCGCATCTGGAGCTGTTCGGCACGGACTACGACACCCCCGACGGCACCGGAATCCGCGACTACATCCACGTGCTGGACCTTGCGGAAGCGCACCTGCTCGCGCTCGAGAAAACGCAGCATGTCGCCGGCGTCTACAACCTCGGCACCAACCGGGGCTATTCCGTTCGTGAAGTGATTGCCTGCGTCGAAACGGTCACCGGAAAGAAAATCCCCGTGCGCGAGATGCCGCGCCGTCCCGGCGATGCTCCCCGGCTGGTCGCCAGCTTCGAGCGCGCGCAGCGGGAGCTCGGCTGGCAGCCCCGTCGCAGCCTGGAAGAGATGGTGGCCAGCGCCTGGCGCTGGCGACAGCGCCATCCAAACGGCTACGAAAGTTGAAGGCTGGGTTGTGGCGAAAGAGCAGAAGGGCGCTTCAGTGTTCGGCCAGCTCGCCCAGCCGGCTGAGCTCCAGCCGCGTCTGCAGCACACGCAGGATCGTATCGCGAGAGATGAGTCCCACCACGCGGCCGCCGGAAATCACGGGCATCTGATTCACATCTTCGTTTTGCATGCGCTCTAGCAGCCCCAGCACCGGTTCTTCCGGGGCCGCCCAGTGAATCCGCTCCGGCGGCAGCATTACCGCCTGCACCGAGGTGCGTGCCCAGTCTTCGCGGGGCACCCGGTTCAGCGCGTGCACGGTCATCAGCCCGAGCAGTTCGCCGTCGCCGACCACCAGATGGCAGCGCCGGCCCGTGCGCAACAGCTCCTGCACGTAGCCTTCGAGCGAAAGGTCCCGGGCCACCATGGGCAGCTCGGTGCTCATCACGTCGCCCACACGGACGCCCCGGAGCGAGTTCCGCATCGCCACCTGCGCAAAGCTTTCCTGAGCAGCGCTCAGCAGAAACCATCCGATGAAGACCAGCCACAGCCCGCTCCCCAGATTCCCCTGCAGCGTCCCCACAATCCCCAGCAGGATCAGCAGGTAGGCAAAGAGCTGTCCGCCCCGCGAAGCAATCCGGGTGGCTTTTGTGTAGTCCTGCGTCCAGCCCCAGACGGCCGCACGCAGAATCCGTCCCCCGTCCAGCGGGAAGCCGGGTACCAGATTGAACGTGGCGAGCACAAAGTTGATCAACGCCAGCCAGTTCAGCAGCGCCGCTGCCATTTCCGTCCCCTGAGCAACTCGCTCCAATCCGTGAAACATTCCGGCGAGCATGTAGCTGGAAATTGGCCCGGCAATCGCAATCGCGAACTCCTGTTTGGCGTTGTGCGGTTCTCGCCCGATGCGGGCCAGTCCGCCGAATACGAACAGGGTGATCGAAATCACCGGAATCTGGTAGCGCAGCGCCACGACGCTGTGGGCCAGCTCGTGGAACAACAGCGAGCCAAAAAACAGGATGCTCGTGATAATGCCCAGCACCCAGCGCTGCCACGGAGTCCACGCAGCATTCAGTTGTGCGTAGTACTCGGCGATCGAAATCGTGATCAGCGCGAAGATCAGAAACCAGCTCGCGTGCAGATAGATGGGAATCCCGAAGATGCGCCCGATTTTCAGTCCGGAGCTGAACACGCCGCCTCCCTCGCCGATTATATCGAAACTCCTTGCTGCGTGCCGGTACACACCCGCAACTTTCTGTCCACTATAGGTGCTTTCCCTGGCGTATGATTCTGCTGCCGCCGGAGCCGGCGGGCGGTGGCGCTTGCCGGACCGCGTGGCGGGGCAGGTGAGCTTCTTCCGGGTCAACGGCCGGTGCTCGATTCGCCCGGGATGGAGTCACCCGCCACAACGATCGAAGGGAATTCCAAGGCCATGCGTCTGCCCGCCCGAGTTCTGTTGGCTTTCACGCTCACCGCTGTTTTGGTGGTGGGTGCGCTGGGCTGGTTTGTTTTGCGGACAGTGCGGCTCGCCTTTCAGCGGCTGGACGGGGAGCGTACTGCCGCCCTGGCGCTGCAGTTTCGCCGTGAGCTCGACATGCGCGGTGCGGAGGTGGTGCACCGGGTTGCGGCCATTGCCGATGCCGAAGCCACCCTTCGCATGGCCATCGACGTCAGTCGTCCGCAACCCGACTACGCTCTCTACCGCAACGACGCGTTCGGCCTGGCTGCTGCGCAGGGTTTGGACCTGCTCGAGCTGGTGGCGCACGACGGTACCATCCTCTCTTCGGCGCACTGGCCAGACCGCGCCGGCTATCAGAACGCCTGGGTAGTCGAACCGGTCGACTGGCGTGCACGCGGCGCGTTCCTCCGTCGTGAAGAAACACCGGCGGGCCCGGCGTTGGCTCTGGTCGCGGTGCAGCGTGTGCCGGTCGGTGAAAAAGGGCTGTACATTGTGGGCGGCCGCTGGCTCGACCGCGAATTCCTGAATGCAGTCGCGCTGCCCGCGGGCATGCGCGCCTTGCTGTATCGCCACCTGGGCCGCGAATTTTCCGCCGAACAGGTTACCGACCCAGCCGGACCCGTCGCCGGTGCCGAGGCCCTCGCTCCGCTGATCGCCGCGGTTCTGGCGACGCCGCGCGACCAGACGCAAACGGTTGCCTGGACCGACCGCGCCGGAGAGACGGAAGTCTTCCGTGCCCTGCCTCTCACGGCGCCGGACGGTGGCGTGCTGGCCGTGTTGCTGTTGGGCAGTGCCCAGGGCGAGCTGATGGCGCTCGAGCGGACGATTCTCCAAGGGGCACTGGCCATGCTGGCTGTTGCGTTGTTGTGCGGCTGGCTGCTGCGCGGGTGGGTGGCGGCGCGCGTTTCGCGTCCGCTGCGCCAGCTGGTGGATGCAGCTCAGCAACTGGCTGCCGGCCATCTGGCTGCCCGCGTCGAGAGCAACGCCCGCGGTGAAATCGGAGAACTGGCTCGCGCCTTCAATCGAATGGCCGATGAGCTCGTTGCCCAGCGCCGCCAGTGGATGCAATCGGAACGCGTCGCCGCCTGGCGCGAGCTGGCCCGCCGCCTCACCCATGAAGTGAAACACCCGCTGTTTCCCATCGAGCTGACTCTCGAAACCCTGCGCCGGGCCCGCGAACACAATGCCGACCGCTTCGACGAAATCTTCAACGAAGCCACCCAAACGCTGCAGACCGAACTGGAGCAGTTGAAATCCACCCTCGCGCGCTTCTCTGAATTTGCCCGCCTGCCTGCGCCGCGTCCCCGTGCCGTCAGTGTGAACGAGCTGTTGCGCGATGTGGTGCAGAGCCATCACGAGCATTTCAGTGCTGTTGGTCGGCCCTCGGTCACCCCGGAGTTGTACCTGGACGAGCAGGTGCGTTTCATTGCTGCCGATCCCGATCTGCTCCGGCGTGTCCTGGATCTGCTCGTGCGTCATGCCCTGGACTCGATGCCTGCAGGCGGAACGCTCACCGTGCGCACGCGCCGGGAAAACGGTGCGGTCTGCATCGAGGTCAGCGACACCGGCACCGGCCTCTCCCGGGAAGAGTGCGAACGGTTGTTCACCCCTTACTACACGAGCCGCCCCTACAGCACCGGCCTCGGGCTGGCCATCGTGCAATCCATCGTCAGCGATCACGGCGCCAGCATCTTTGTGGAAAGCGAAGCCGGCCAGGGCACCACGTTCCGCATCCTTTTTCCTGAAGCGCAGCCCGGCGCGCTGTCGGAAGCTGCCGGTCCGCCCAGCGCTGATCTTGCCCAGTCCTGAGTCGGGAATTCGTGTTTATCGTGGATTCCGTTGCGGCAGCTCGAGGGGCCTGCCCTCGGCGTGTGCGAACGGCAATCCCAGCCACGCGGCGATAGTCGGCGCCAGGTCGATCATCCGGGCGTTGTTGATCCGGCCGGCTCCGATGGCCGGACCGTAAATCAGCAGCGCTGCCCGCATCGCTTCCTGTGCCGGCGGGTAGCCATGTTCCCCGCGCACCGCAACGGTGCGCACGACTTCGCCTGCGTATCCGCTCTTCAGCGCAAAGCCCGGGGCAGCTTCCAGTGCCAGGAACGCCTCCGGGTCGCCTCCCAGCGCCACAATGTCTTCCCGCGTGTAGAGCCGCGCAATCCCGTTTTCGGGCCGCGCGGCCGCGGTGCGAAACAGCTCCAGCACCTCCGCCTGCGTGGTCGCATCTTGCTCGTCTCGCACGTAGACGAAGGCCGAGCCGCTGTGGGCGACGACGACGGCGCGCCAGTCGGTCACACGCCCCTCTGCATCCAGGGTCAGCAGACCCTTCTCGCGCAGCCACACTCCGGGCCGCACCTGCCGCGTGGTCGGGGCAAATCCGTGATCGGAGGCCACGATCAGTGCTGTTTTCTCCCACAGGCCGGCTCGCTCGGCCGCTTCGATCAATCGCGCGATTTGCCGGTCAGCGTTTTCGATGGCCTGCCGTGCCGGCTCGGCCAGCGGGCCAGCTTCGTGTTGCCAGTGATCCACCTGCGCCATGTGCAGCAGCAGCAGGTGGGGCCGCAGCGTCTCCAGCATATACACGGCCACGTCGGTCACGGTTTCGTCGTCCTTGAATGGAGCCAGAAAGCGCTCGCTGAACCCGGCAAATTTCTTCTCGACCGCTTCGAGCAAGCCCGGCGTGCTCAGCGCCCGCAGCAGTTTGGCGTCTTCTGCTGTGCTCGCACGCCAGTACTCCGGCAGCAGTGCAGTGGCCTGCGCGCCAACCGTGACCGGCCACCAGACCATCGCCGTGCGCAGCCCCTTTGCATACGCCACCTGCCACAGTGTGGGCACGCGGATGTCCGCGGCGTACCATCGCCAGCCACCCTGATTCCGCCCCAGCGGATCCCAGGCCAGATTCGTGACAATCCCGTGCCGGCCCGGCGGCACGCCGGTGACCATGGTGGTATGCGCCGGATAGGTCAGTGACGGAAAAACGCTCAGCATCCCTTCGCTGTACGCTCCTTCGTTACGCATCCGCCGCAGCGTGGGAACGCGCAATCCGTAGCGATCCGGCTCTAGGTAGCTGGCGGGCATCAAGCCGTCCACAGAGACCAGAACGACGTGCTCGATCGTTGGCTCTTCGCGTCGACAACCACTCCCACCGAACGCCAGGCTCAGCACAAGCAGCACCGCTGCCAGCAAGCTCCACCGTTTCCTCATCGTTGACTCCTTAGGACAACATGTTTTCTGCTGCGTCCTCGCACCCACGGACTGGCTGTTTTTCCGAGCCGCCCTCCTGCGTTGTGCCCGAACCTGTCAGGATTGGTTTTCCACGCGGCCACGAGGAAATTTGCCGGGATTTTGTTACACTCGAGTCGCGCGGTCATTGCGCTGGCCGGCGGCAGCCATGATGGACGATCGCCGATTCTACGATGAGCGCCAGGAAATCAAACAGGTGCCGCTGATCTGTCCGCACTGCCGCCAGGAAAACACCTACCCTGTCCGCTGGCTTGTGCGCACAAAGAAAGCTGCGCCGCCCCCGGATGCTGACCGCGAAGCCCGCGCCCGTTTTGCCCGGGCTCGCAGCTACATGGTCCGTGTCGATGATCTCGTCGCCTGCCGCAACATCCGCTGCCGCAAACGCTTCGAGCTGACCGGCCAGAGCGTCATTTTGCTCTAGCCCGACCGGCGCCGCGGCCGGCCCGGGATCGTTCGCGGTGCGCCTGCGCACCGTGCTCAGATTTCCGGGTACATTTCAAAAAAGGCTTCGATCGACCGCAGCAGCGTTGCTTGGATTTCTTCTTTGCTGCCTTCGATCAGGTGCATGGTCACGCGCCCGCTGCGGCCATTCTTCAGTTGCACCGTCGCGTCCGATACCTGTTCGAGATCTTCGGCTGGAAAAAGTCGCATGCCGTAGACCAGGGCTAGATTGGCCATGTAGGCTCCCATACTGCGTTTTCGAATTACGCGAATACGGTAGGCGTTCAGCCCGCCCCCGTCAAATGCAAGTTTTGCTGGCTCTTGCGCGCCCGGGGAGATATCCTTCAGACATCCCTGCGGTGCCCCCGCGGCATCGCACCGTGTGCGGAAAACGTGGGAGGCCTTCCTATGCCGAAACCCTTCTACCGCTGGTTGGCTGTCGCACTGGTTTCCCTCAGTTTTGCAGTAGCGATTTCGTTCGCTCAACAGCCCGAGACGGCTGCGCCGCCAGCAGCCGGCCAGGCTGCTGAGCCCAAGGCAAGCGAAAAAATCGTTGTGCCCGCCGGCACCCGACTGGCTCTCATCCTGCACAATTCCATCTCCACCCGTCAGGCCCGTCCCGGTATGGCTGTTTACCTGGAAACGATCTTTCCCGTGGTTCAGGACGACCGCATCGTGATCCCTGCTGGTTCGTATGTGCGCGGGGAGATCGTGGAGTCAAAACGTCCCGGGCGCGTTTCGGGTCGTGCGGAACTCATGCTCCGCCTGAACACCCTGATTCTCCCGAACGGCTACGTGGTGGACTTCAACGCGGTTCCGGAAAATGCCGGCACCGGAGGCAACGAAACGGTTGATCCCGAGGGAACCGTCAAGGGGGATACAGACAAAAGTTCCGACGTAGCTACCGTGGCGGCTACGACCACACTGGGCGCCGGCATCGGCAGTGTGGCGACCCGCAGTGCCAAGGGTGCTGGAATCGGTGCTGCCGCGGGCGCAGGAGCCGGCCTGCTCGCTGTGTTGCTTTCGCGCGGTCCCGAAGCCGAGTTGCCCCGGGGTTCAACAATTGACGTCACCCTCGATCGGCCGCTCTACCTGGACGCTGAGAAAATTCAGTTCACCGACCCGGGAAAAGCTTCGCTCCTGCCTGGCCCCGACAATCGCCAGCCGCAGCGCCGCCGCTTCCCCTATTGAGGGGATCTGAGCGAGCGCACCAGCTCGACGGAAAGCACGCGCGCTTTTTCCGCCAGCGTCGAGGCCCGCATCCAGTCCTTGGCTTGGATGGCTTCCCGGGACTGCGCCAGGAATCCCTGGATTTTCTGCACGAGGTCATGCTGAGTGGCGTTCAACTTTTTCCCGTAGGATTGCTCCAGATTTTTCTCAGCGGCGGCCAGCGCTTCGTTCGTCTTCCGTTCCAGCTCAGCTTGCCGCTCCGGGGAAAGCTGCGGTGCGATTCGCGGTGGCGGCACCGCAGGTGCCGCCGGTGTCGGTTTGGGTTCCGGCACGGCTGGTTTGGGCGCGGGGGCCGGCACAGCCAGTTCGGGTATGGGTTCTTTGGGTGCTTCGGTCGGCTCGGGTTCCGGCGGAGGAGGAGTCTCCGCAGCCGGTTGTGTTTCGGCCGGCGCAGGGGTTGGCGCAGGAGCCGGTGCCGCAACGACGGGTGCGCGTCGTTTGCAGCCCGCCGCCCCGCCGGCCAGCGCCAGCAACAGCAGCACCGCCATGACTTCACGCAGCCGCATCGTGGGTATCCAGGGGCAGCTCGATTCGGAAGGTCGTGCCCCGGCCGACTTCGGAAGTAAAGTCTATCGAACCATTGTGCAGCATCACAATCCGATATGTGGTTGCCAGACCCACGCCGTTCCCGCCGGGCTTCGTGGTGAAAAACAGTTGAAAGATCCGCTCCCGGTGCTCCGGCGGAATTCCGCGTCCGGTGTCACTGATCAGAATTTCGGCGGCGTTTGCGGTGCGACGCAGAACCACGCGAAGCTGCCCGCCGGTCGCCATCGCTTCGCACGCGTTCAGCAACAGGTTCAGCACGGCTTGCTTGAGCAGTTCACGGTCAACACGAACCGGCGGCAACGCCTCTTCCAGTTCAGTGACCAGTTCCACCCCGGCGTTTTCGATCTGTGGACGCACCAGTTCCAGCGTGCTGCGCAGCAGGTCATCCAGGCGGGTCGGTTCCAGCAGCAGTTCCACGGGACGGTAGAACTCCAGCAGTCGCTTCACCACACGGTCGAGCCGCTCGATTTCTTTGTCCAGAATCTGTACCGCCTGCTGCTGCATCTGCGGGCTTTCGCTTCCGCTCGACTTCAGGTTCTCCAGCCACAAGCGCATCGAGTTCAGCGGATTTTTCACTTCGTGGGCGGCCCCGGCCGTGATCCGCGCGAGTCCGGCCAGCCGGTCGAGCACGTGCATCTGGGCCCGGATGCGCTCCAGCGCCCGCTCTTCCTGGGTCAGCAGCGCTCGCTCGCGCAGTTGCAGGCTGAGCTGGGTGATCTTCGTGCTCACCAGTCCCAGCTCGTCATGACGCCGCAGCGGTTCGAAGTCGAATCGCCCCGCAGCGATGCGGTCCAGTTGATCGGAAATTTTCTTCAGGGGGGACAGGGCCAGGTGGCTCACCACCGAAGCCAGCAGCGTGGAAATCAACACCGCGCCGAGGGCCAGCAGCGTGGCCTGAGAAACCTCGCTGCGAAGTTTTTCCCGCAGTAGCGCCGTGGAGATGGCCACGCGCACGTCTCCGAATCGGCCTCCGCTCCCGATGTCGAACGGCTGCCGGATCTCGAACACCTCGGGCGGGCCATAGACCACGCGGAGCTGCCGCCACAAACTGGCCTGCAGCAGGGCCTGCAGCGGCGCGCGCTCGCTGACCGCACGCCCGGGCAACGCCGGATCGCTGGAGATCAGAACCACACCCCGGTGGTCGGTCACCGTGACCTCATAGATGGCTTGCACCTCGGTGGCTCCGCTGACGATGCGGGTCACGCCGGCATCTTCTTCCAGTACAGCCCTGACGTACTCCCGCAAGTCGTCGGGAGCGGTGCTGGCCGGGGCGTTCCCTTCGGCGGCCGCATCTTCCAGGGCCTGCTGCGCCTGAAAAAACACCTGTCGCACCACATCCTGCGCACGTTCTTCTGTCTGGCGCAGCTCTTGCTGCAGCAATGTCGCCAGGTAGACCCCGGAAACTGCGGTGGCCACAGCCAGCACCAGCAGCGAAAGTGCCAGGGTCAGTTTAGTTTTCAGGCGAAGTGGCATGCGACTGGGAAAGCTGCCCGGCGGCTTCGTATTCTTTCAGTTTATTGTGCAGAGTCTTTAGGCTGATTCCCAGCAGTTCAGCGGCTCGTGTTTTGTTGTTCCCGGTGGCGGCCAGCGTCTGCAGGATGAGCGCCCGCTCGGCTTCGTCCACGGTGGTGCCGATGGGGAAGCGGAGCGACTGCGGGCTGGCTACCGGCCGGCCGAATTCCGGCGGCAGGTGTTGCCGGGTGATGGTTCCTCCCCCCGAGCTGATCGCAGCACGTTCCAGCACGTTGCGCAATTCGCGGATGTTCCCCGGCCAGGGATAGCCGTGGAACAATTCCAGCACCTCCGGGCTCACGCCCCGCACCTCGAGCCCGTGCTTTTCGTTCAGTCCGGCCAGCAGCGCCTCGATCAGCAGCGGCAGGTCTTCCTTATGCTCGCGCAGGGGAGGAACGTGGATGCGGAACACGTTCAACCGGAAATAGAGGTCCTGACGCAGCGCGCCCCGCGCCACGGCTTCCTCCGGGTCGCGGTTGGTTGCGGCCAGCACGCGCACATCCACCGGCGTTTCCACCCGGCTGCCCAGCCGGCGGATGCGTCCCTCTTCGAGCACCCGCAGCAGCTTGGCCTGCGTGGGCGCGGGCATCTCGCCGATTTCGTCGAGCAGCAGCGTGCCGCCGTCGGCGAGCTCGAAGCAGCCCAGCCGCCGCTCGGCCGCACCGGTGAAGGCTCCTTTTTCGTGCCCGAAAATTTCGCTCTCCATCAGCGACTCGGGAATCGCCGAGCAGTTGATGGCCACAAACGGCTGGTCGGCGCGCGGCGAAAGCTGGTGGATGGTGCGCGCCACAATTTCTTTGCCGGAGCCGGTTTCTCCGGTGATCAGCACTGAAGTTTTCGCCGGAGCCACCAGTTCCACCAGCCGCATCACCTGCTGCATCGGTTTCGACTGTCCGACCAGCTCTCCCAGCCGGCCCGCTTCGCGCAACTGTCGTGTCAGCGCCGCTACCCGCTTTTCACTCTGCATGCGCTGCAGGGCGCGCTCGAGCAGTGCCCGCAGCGTGGCCGCTTGAATGGGCTTCTCAAGGTACCAGAACGCTCCGGCTTCGATGGCGGCGACGACGCGTTCGTCGCTGCCCCGGCCGGTGATGACAATCGCCGGCACGCGGTCCAGCTCCGGCCCGAGACGCCGGATCAGTTCCAGGCCGTTCACACCGGGCAGCTCCACATCGGCAATCAGCACGGCGGGCTGAAACTCGGCAAACCGCGCCAGGGCCTCCTCGGCCGTGCCGACACCCAGAACCGTGCAGCCCCAGGTCTGCAGAAGCGCCTCATAGCCCCGTCGGGCATTCGGCTCGTCTTCCACGATCAGGATCCGGCCTGTGAGCGGATTCTTTGTCATGGGCTAGCTGGAATGTACCAGCACATTTCGGCAAAACCAAGCGACTTGGCTCGCCGAATACCTGCTGGCTAAGATGCCACAAACAGGTCAGGAGTCTACTCCCCGCACGACCCGCCTGTTGTGGGCCCTGTTCGTCCTGTCTTGGCGGACAGCCGGCAGTCTGGTCCGTTGGGCAAAACGGACAGGTAGGAAAAGTATAGTGTTATACGGAAGCATAACTTATGGTGAAAAATGCTTTTCTGGGGCGTTGCCTCTGCCCTATAATGGCCCAGCAGTTTTGTGGGCTGTCGCCATGCGGGTGAGATTAAAGATGCCATCTTTGCCCGGGGCGAGAGCCCGGTGGTTGGTTGTGTCAGCTTTTAGTTTGTCTTCGAAGACTGCACGATTCCGTGCCGGAAAGTAGCGCGGGCCTGGTGAACCCAGCGGTGGAGGAGGATGGGCTGATGAAACCGGTGCCACGAATTTTGTCCTTGCTCGTGTTGGTTCTGGCTTTCGGATTGGTCATCCAGGCAGACCATGGGCCAGCAGAGGGAACAGGCAAGAGCAGAGACAAAGAAACCAAGGCTGCTGCATCCGCTACCCAGCCCGAAAAAACCGATGCTCGCGAGAACGAGGCCAAACCGGCTCCTGCCGAATCTACCCTCAGCCCGGCAGCGCTGCCGGCTCCTGCACCGGTCGAGTGGGAACGGTATCCCCAGTGGCGCCCGGTTCCTGCGACGACCGGCACGCTCGGACTGTTGACCGTAGAACTGGGCGATACCCTGCCCCGCAAGGGTGCCACCTTTTCCGGCTTCGCGAATCGCTTCGGCCGCATGCCCGGCAGCGTCACCATCACGGCCGTGGGCTTCAGCGTCGGCTACGGCCTGCACGACCGCGTCTCGACCTTCCTGCAGTTTGAACCGCACCGCCATGTGCACGTCGGTGGTGGTCGCCAGGGCCAGTTGAGCTTCAATGCCCCGCTCACCAATCCGCAGTTCGGTACGACCATGTACCGCCGCCTGACGCCCACCGGGCTGCCCGGCTACGTCGAAGATTTCCCGTTCGCTGCGCGGAACAGTGGCGACCCGGGCGAAGTGGTTCTGGGCTTGAAGGTTGGTTTGTTTTCGGAATTGTGGGGCGACCCGTTCAGCCTGGGCGTGCGCAGCGACTTCATCATCCCGACCGTCACGAATTTCACTGACCTGATCAACAATCAGGTGCAAACCGGCCAGTTCAACTACGCGGTCACGGTTTCCGCCAGCCGCACCTGGAGCGACTGGATGACCAGCGCATTGAATATCGGCTATCGCTTCACGCGCGACCCGCGTTCGGCCGGCGTGCCCACGATGACCATGGCCGACCAGTTGCGCGTGGGCGCGGGTCTGCTCTTCATGCCCGAAAAGCGCTTCCAGATCATCCTGGAATCGACCGGCCTGATTTTCGTCAACGATGCCACGCCCAACACCAGCGCCGGTGCAAGCGATCCCGTCGACGGCTTGCTCGGCCTGCGCATCTACGGAGCGCGCGGGCTGGCGCTCGACATCGGCTATCGCTACATGGCCAACCTGGTCAACCACGGCGACCAGCACGGCTTCGTCTTCAAGCTGGGTACGACCCTCTGGCCGACGGCTCCACCGCCACCGAACCGTGCCCCCGCCGCCGCCTGCTCGGCGGAACCGACCATGGTGTATGTCGGTTCGGGCGATTCCGTTGCTGTGCGCGTCCGCGCCAGTGACCCTGATGGCGACCCGCTGAACTACTCCTGGTCGGCGACCGGCGGCAGCGTGCAGGGCAGCGGCGCCGAAGTCCGCTGGAATTCTGCGGGAACGCAGCAGGGCACCTATACGGTGACCGTTCGCGTCGACGATAACCGCGGCGGCACCGCCAGTTGCGCCGTCGACATCCGCGTCGAACCGCGGCCGAATCGCCCGCCGACGATGTCCTGCTCCGCCGATCGCACCGCCGTGCTGGTCGGCGAACGCGCCCGCATCACTGCCCGTGCCAATGACCCCGATGGAGACACGCTGAACTACGCCTGGCGCACCAATGGTGGACAGATCGTCGGCTCCGGCAGCTCCGTGCAACTGGATACCAGTGGCGTTCAGCCGGGCACCTACACGGTCACCGGACGCGTCGAGGACGGCCGCGGCGCCGCCGCCGACTGCTCGGTCAACATCACCGTGCAGGCCCCTCCGCCACCCCCGCAGGCCAGCAAGCTGAACGAGTGCTTCTTCAGTGCGGGCAGTGCCCGTGCCGATAACGTCTGCAAGCGTGTGCTGGACGACGTTGCCCTGCGGCTGCAGAACGACCCGCGGGCCCGCGTGGTGCTCGTCGGGTACGCCGATCCGGCCGAGCGC
The DNA here is from genome assembly GCA_023512135.1 of Terriglobia bacterium. GTDB lineage: Bacteria > Acidobacteriota > Terriglobia > Acidiferrales > UBA7541 > DSGC01. Next base: position 40,566 of record JAIMAG010000008.1, read on the forward strand.
CGTGCCGCACAGCTGGCTACGCAGCGCGCCGAGGCAGCTCGCCGCTACCTGGTCGAAAGGGGCATTGCCCAGACACGCGTGGACGTGCGCACCGCCACTGGACAAGCCGGTGCCGGGCGACAGAACCGGCGCGTGGACATCATCTGGGTGCCGGAAGGCGCAACATACTGAGTTGTACTGCACCTGCCGGCCCCGCGTGCCTTCTGCGCCGGGGCCGGTCGCGTCTGCGAGCGGCCATGCTAAGCCCAGCCAGTCCGAGGAAATTTTTGTTCCGCGCCGCCCTTTGCGCGGGCCTGCTGCTGGCCAGCCTCTGCCCGGCGGCTGCGCAAACCTGGCGGCCGCTGGGCCCGCCGGGGGGTGATGTCCGCACGCTGGCGCGCGACCCGCATGACCCCGACCGAATCTACCTCGGTACCGCTGATGGTCACCTCTTTCTGAGTCAGGACGGTGGCCGGAGCTGGGTCCTGCTCAGCCGCGTCGGTGAAGACCGCACCGACCACGTGCTCACGCATATCCTGGTGGACCCGCGCGACCCGCGCTGGCTCTATGCTTCTGCATGGTCGCGCCAGGCTGGGGGCGGCGGCGTCTTTCGCAGTCGTGACCGCGGGCAGTCCTGGGAACTGGTCGGCTTGGGCGGGGAAAACGTCCGTGCGCTTGCCCAGTCCGCTTCCCATCCAGATATCCTGATAGCCGGGACATTGACCGGTGTGTTCCGCTCGCGCGACTCCGGCCGGTCCTGGGAACGCATCTCCCCGGCCGGTCATCCGGGAATTCGCAACGTGGATTCCGTGGCCATTGACCCGCGCAATCCCGACATCCTCTATGTGGGCACGTTCCGCCTGCCCTGGAAAAGCAGCAACGGAGGTCGCACGTGGTTGCCGATTCATGCGGGCATGATTGACGACTCCGATGTCTTCAGCATCGTTGTCGATCCCACGGACTCACGTCGCATCTATGCCAGCGCCTGCTCCGGCATCTACCGCAGCGACAATGCCGGCCTGCTCTGGAAAAAAGTGCAGGGAATTCCTTACTCCGCCCGGCGTACCTACGCAATTCGCCTTGACCCGACCGATGCCCGCGTCGTCTATGCCGGCACTACGGAAGGCCTCTGGAAAAGCGTGAATGCCGGTGCATCCTGGCGACGGCTGACGCCGCAAAACTGGGTGATCAACGCGCTCGAAATTGACCCGCGCAACCCCGCCCGACTGCTGGTGGGAACCGAGCAGCAGGGCGTGCTGGCCAGCGACGATGGCGGAGAAACCTTCCGCGCCTCGAACGAGGGCTTTTCGCACCGACAGATTCTGGCTTTAGCGCTGGATTCGCATCGTCCCGGACGCGTCCTCGCCGTGCTGGCCCATGCACCCGAACCGGTGCTGGTTACGGAAGACGGTGGCCACAGTTGGACCCCGCTCGGCCGCGGCCTCCAGGCCGAAGCGGTCCTCCGCGTCTATGCCGCTCCGGATGGTTGGTGGGCTGCCCTGCAGGACGGCGGTCTGGTTCGCTACGACGAATCCCGGAAACTTTGGGTTCGCACCGGTACTGTCGTGGGCGAAACTGCTCCCCGCCGTGATCGCACGGGCCCGATGAGCCCTGCACGCAGACCGGCACAACTGGAGTATCTTGTTCTCGATATGGCTTTCAGCCGCGACCGATGGTTTGCGGCTACCCCGAAGGGGTTGCTCGTCTCCACCGACAGCGGCCGCACCTGGGAGCCGTTCCCGTTTGCGCCGGTCCGTCTTCCGGTCAGCTCTGTGCGCGTCTCTCCGGACGGCCAGCAGCTCTGGATTGTTTCGCTGCGCGGGATGGTTTTCTCGCGTGATGGCGGGCGAAGCTGGACCTGGCATGACTTACCCTTTGACTCCGGGGGCGCGCTCCGCCTTGAGGTGGCCGACCCGCACACTCTGCTTGCCTTGGCACGGCGCGGCCTCTACATCTCCCGCGATGCGGGCAAAACCTGGCGCCCCGCGGCTTCCGGGTTGCCGACCGCCCCGGTACAGCAGTTGGCCATCGTCGACGATGTTTTGCTGGCTTCCCTGCAAACCGGTGGCCTCTACCTCTCCTTTGACCGCGGCTTCAACTGGACGCGTGTGGAAGGTCTGCTCGCCGATGGCTTCTTCCCCGTCGTTACCTCCGTGCCCGGTGCTGCGAGGATCTACGCGGCATCCTCCACCGACGGCCTCTACGTCATCGAGCTCCATCAGGCAGCTCAGGTTGCCGACGTCGGCGGCCAGCCCGACTGAAACTTCATCTCGTTCCATTTTGGCCCTAGCCCTCTGCCCAAAACGGTAACTTTCCTGTAATCAAGCAACTGCAGGCCCCCTCAGTCTCGAATTCTGTTGCCTGTATTTTCAATATGGACATATTATTCTAATGAGTATAACTTAAGTGATTAACTAATGGCTTTCGTTTCAGAGAATTGTCTTCCGTACTCTTTTGGCACAGAGGCTGCTCCCGATTTGAATGTAGGCCATCTCGGGAGGTGCTCATGAACGAAAACTCCGCCGCTGCGACCAAGCTCGTCTCGACTCGTTCGACTCCGGGTACGGTTCTGATTGTGGATGACGAGGTGGCTGCCCGGGAGCTCTGCAGCGAAGTTGCGCTAGAAGCTGGCCTGCGCGTGCGCACTGCCGCTACGACGGAGCAGGCGCTGGAGGCGCTCGAACAGGCGCCGGTGGACATCGTGGTCACCGACCTGAAGGTACCCCAGATGGGCGGCCTCGAACTGCTCCGCCGGATCCGGGCTGCCTTCCCTCATATCGCTGTGGTCGTGCTCACCCAGTACGGCACCATCGAAACCGCTGTCGAAGCCATGCGCGCCGGTGCCGCGGACTACCTCACCAAACCGTTCCATGTGGAAGAGCTCCGCAACAAGCTCGAGCGGCTGCTTCGTGCCGTGGAGATGGACCACGAAAATCGCATTCTGCGCGAGCAGTTGCGCAGCCGGCCCGGCTTCGGGGGACTGGTCGGGATTTCCCCTCGCATGCAGAAGGTCTACAAATTGATTGAAAAAGTCAGTCAGCACAGCTACCCCGTGCTTGTTCTGGGCGAAAGTGGCACCGGCAAGGAGCTGGTCGCGCGCTCCATCCATTTCTCCGGGCCGCGCCGCTCCGGCCCGTTCGTGCCGGTAGATTGCTCGGCTCTGGTGCCCACCCTGATCGAGTCGGAGCTGTTTGGCTATGTGAAAGGCGCCTTCACCGGCGCACTCCGCAGCAAGGTCGGCCTGCTGGAAGCCGCTGATGGCGGTACACTGTTTCTCGACGAAATTGCTGATCTCCCCTTCGATCTGCAGGCCAAGCTGCTCCGCGCACTGCAGGAAAGAGAAATCCGCCCGGTCGGCTCCAATGAACGCGTGCGCATCAACGTGCGAGTCATTGCAGCCACCAACCGAGACCTGGAAGCCGCCATCCGCAGCGGATCCTTCCGCCAGGACCTCTACTTCCGCTTGAACGTGGTGCAGATCAAGCTGCCGCCACTGCGGGAACGGAAAAGCGACATCCCGCTGCTCGTCAATCATTTCCTGGAAAAGTTCAGTGATCCAGAGCGACCCGTGCGCTCCATTTCGGAAGAAGCCATGGCCCGCCTGATGGCCTACGACTGGCCGGGCAATGTGCGCGAACTGGAAAACGCAATCGAACGGGCGCTGGCACTGGGCAGCGGTCCGGTGCTGCAGCTGGCCGACTTGCCCTCGAATCTTCACTCCAGCAGCCCGGACCGGTTGCCGGCCAGCGATGAACTGCTTCCGCTCGAAGAGCTGGAACGACGCGCCATCTTTCGAGCCCTGCGTGAAACCGGCGGCGATAAGCTCGCCGCGGCACGCTTGCTCGGCATCGGCAAAACAACTCTCTACCGCAAATTGAAACAGTACGAAGCTGAACGCCAGTCCGCCTGATTTCCGTTCGCATCTTCCGTCCCACAGGACCCCACTTCGGAAATGCCTCTGCTGGCCATCTCTGTTCTGGTTTTCCTAACTGGGAAGCAACTGCGCTCCGGTTTCGGAGTGGGAACGAGCCGTACTCCCCGAACCGGTCGTAGGGCTGAATCCGCAGGGGTTACCGCTTCCCCGGGCTGGAATGGACTGTGCAATGCCCATGTGGGGGGCTGCAGATGAGGCAAGTAGACCGTTTTTCCATTCACCCGCTCCTGCGCAGAGTTCTCGAATATGTGCTAGCCCTCGCCGCGGCACTGGTCTGCAGCTACCTGATTCTGCGCTTTTGATGGAAGCCTGCAATGCGCGCAGCCTGGTCACAGTTCCGCCGCAGGGACACTGTCTCGGAGGCTGCTTGGGCAGCCTTCACCCGCGCCGCACTGGCCGGTGCATCCACGGACGAGCTGCTGGGGCGGGCTGCCCGGGGTCTGTTGGAGCTGGGCCGTGCTGATCGCGCCGGTATTTGGCTGGTTCGAGACCGGGAAGCGGAAACGTTGACCGGCGCGGTCGTGGATGCGTTGCTTTCGCCGGTTCCGCCGGCTTGGTGTCGAGCCCGGCTCCCCTCGCCCGCGCTGGGTATGTTGCTGCACAGCAGGGAACCGATCGTCGCCGAGAGCAATCAGTTTGCCGAAGCGTCTGACCTGGAAGCCCTGACCGGTCTCCGCACCGTGGTTTGGTTGCCGCTCCGGACTGCCGAACGCCTCTGGGGAGTGGCCTGGGTCGGCTATCGCGATCCGGCTGAGCCACCGAAACCGCAGGTCCTGCATCCTTTCGTCGAGCAGCTGGTCGTTGTGCTCAGCGAACGCGCCGCAAAGGAAGAACTCCATCGGCTGCAAGCGGCGGTCGCAGCGCTGGGAGAGCTTGTGCGGATGGTGTTTACCGGTACTTCCCGAACAGAGGTTTTTGCTCGCATTACCCAGGCGGTGGTGGCCCACACACCCGCGCACTGGGCTGCACTCGCCCGGTTAGACGGAGCCACATTGCACCTCCTCAGCGGTCACGGTCCGCCGGAGTTTTCCGCACCCCTGCATCTCCCAGAACTTCTGGCTGCCGCTTGCCGCGCCTGGGTGAACCGCACAGCGGTTTCGGCCAGGTTGCCCGGTCGAGCCGTGCCCCAGTCCGCCGCAGAATCCGTAACGGTGCTCCTGGTGCCGGTTCCGCTGCCGTGGGCGACACCCAGTCTGCTGCTGGCTGGATTCGAAGTCGAATCGCTGGAGGAATCTGCTCGCACTTACCTGCTCATGTTGGCGCAACTGGTCGCGCTGGCTGCGCATGCGGAACCTGTCGAATCCATGGGCGCCGATGCCGCCGCGCTGCATCCGGCAGGGGAACGCACCGAGGAAACGGTGCAGGCTGAGGGCAGCGCCGCTCTGGCAGTGCAGGCGAGCCGCCTCGAGGCCGAGCTGCGCAGTGTGCTCGATTCGGTGCACGCCGGCATTCTGCTCGCAGACCGGTCAGGACAGATTCGCTACGTCAATCATCGCTTTGTGCAGTTGCTGGGTGTGGACCCGCTTCAGCAGCCGGAGCTGCGCCATCTCGATGCGCTGGCTGCCGCCGTTCAGGACCGCTTCCGCAATCCCGAAGAATTCGCCGAACGCTGGCGGCAGCTGCGCCGCGAACGGGAAGAAGTCTGCGTGGACGAGCTGGAGATGGTTCGTCCGACACGCAAAATCATCGAACGCTGTGCACGTCCGGTGCTGGACCGCGCGGGCCGGTGCCTGGGTTGGCTGGAGGTCTATCGCGACCTCACCCAGCAGCGCCTGATTCAGACCCAACTCGTGCAAACGGAAAAAATGGCGGCCCTCGGCCAGCTTGTCAGTGGCATCGCCCACGAGCTGAACAATCCGCTCACCTCCATCATGGGCTACGCACAATTGCTGCTCAGTCGCCGCCTGCACGAAGACCGCATCGCCGATGCCGAAAAGATCTACCAGGAAGCAGAACGCGCCCGCCGGCTGGTGAAAAGCCTGCTCCTGTTTGCCCGCGAAGCCAAGCCGGAACACCGGCTCGTGGACCTGAACGAAATCGTCGAACGCACCCTGGCGCTGCGCAGCTACGAATTGAAGGTGGAAAACATTCAGGTCACACTCGATCTTGATCCCGATCTGCCGCGAACCCTTGCCGATGCCCACCAGCTCCAGCAGGTGATCCTGAACCTCGTGGTCAACGCCGAGCAGGCTTTGCAGATGGCCCGCGGCAGCGGCAACATCTGGATTCGCACCCGTCGGGCGCCGGGCAACCGCATCGCGCTCGAAGTCGCCGACGATGGCCCCGGCATTCCCCCCGCGCTTGCTTCCCGCATCTTCGACCCGTTCTTTACCACCAAACCGCCGGGACTGGGCACCGGGCTGGGACTTTCGATCGCCTACGGCATCGTGCAGGAACACGGCGGTGAAATTACCGTGGATTCCCAGCCCGGCCAGGGTGCGACCTTTGTTGTGCAGCTGCCGGTTGTCACCGTGGCTGAGCCGTCACGACGGGTTGAGTCCCAGGCCAGTGCGGAGTGCCGTGTGCATCCCGGTCGGCGAATTCTGGTCGTCGAAGATGAGCCCACCGTCGCCCAGCTTATCGTGGACGTGCTTACCGAACAGGGCCACCAGGTCGAAGCGGTGCTCGACAGCCGCGAGGGCCTCCACCGGGTCTCCCAGCAGGACTACGACCTGGTCATCTGCGACCTGCGCATGCCCCGCCTGGATGGACGCGCTTTTTACGAAGCTCTGGTTCGCTCCGGCAGTCCCGCCCGCAACCGGCTGTTCTTCATCACCGGAGATACGCTTGCACCCCGTACCGTAGAGTTTTTGAAAACGCACCAGATTCCCTACCTGGCCAAGCCGTTCCTGGTCGAAGAATTGACTCTGGCCGTGCACCGTCTGCTGGCGAGTTCTTCGGCCACCAATGCGGCTGACCAGCCCGGGAAAACAGCTGCAGCCCCGGCGAGGAAATCATGAGCGCACCGCGACGAATGGTTCTGCTGGCTGTTGCCGAACCCACCCTGCGCCATCTGCTGGTTGCCCATCTGTTGCATGCGGATGGACCACTGCAACTGTCTGTTGCCACAGACTTCGAACAGGCCTGTCGGCAGGCCGAACGCCTGCGCCCGGAAGTGGTGATTCTCGATGAAACCTGTGCTGGGGATCGCCCGATGGGACAGGCAGTGCAACGGCTCGTCCCCCTGGCACCGGTCATCGCGTTGACCGATTCTGCCCGTCAGGCCGAATTGGCCGACTGGATCAGGACCGGAGACGTGGACGTGGTCCCTCAGGTGGGCAACTACCTGCCTGTGGTCTTTGCGCTGGTCTTCCGCCGGATTGCCCGGCCCGGCCCCCTGCGTGTGCCCCTGCGCGACGAGCTGGGCTGGCCCCCTGAACAATTCGCCGAAATCCTCCGGCACGAAGTCAACAATCCACTCACCGGCATCCTGGGCAATGCCGAACTGCTGCTCGCCCGCCGTGAACGACTCCCGGCGGCCGCCGTCCAACGGCTGGAAACGATCACAGAGCTTGCCGTCCGCTTGCGCGAGACCATTCGTCGCATCACTGCCCGCCTGGCCCAGGCACAGCAGGCCCGTTCGGCCTGAGCGCATTCCCGGGGGAATCCGGGGGCAACCGGATGAGGTGGCATTTTGTTGGCTAGGCCCGAAACAGAACTTCCTCGCGGTTGAACTGCCATGCCGCCAGCCCCAGACCCAGGGCGGCGTACACACAGGAGGAAATCAGCACCAGCGCAATGGACAGCCAGGGAAAGCTGCCAGTAAAAATTTCCTGTGCGACCAGCGAGACGTTCAGAATCGGTACCCAGGCCGTCACCGGATTGATTTCCACTCCGGGCAGCACCGAGCCGATCGCAGGCAGCAGCACCCCGAGCATCACGTAGCCGGTATAGCTCTGCGCTTCCTTGTAGCTTTTCGCAAACACCGCCAGCGCGAGCAGCACACCCGACAGCAGCACCGCCACCGGCAGCACCAGCGCGAAGACCAGCACTGCAGAACCCGCACTCACTGTGAACGTCTCGCTGGCCCCGGATCCGCCCCGCTGCAGATAGAGGACACTGTAGGCAAAGGAGCCCAGCGCCAGCAGCGTCGTGACCAGCGAAAGGGTCAGGACCACGAGGAATTTTCCGGCCACCAGCTCGATCCGCCGTGCGGCACTGGCCAGCAAAGTTTCCAGCGTGCCTCGTTCTTTTTCCCCCGCCGTCAGGTCGATGGCCGGGTGCAGGGCCCCGCTGGCACACAAGAGGATGATGAAATACGGCAGCAACCGCCCGAGCCGCATCCCGGCGACCTGTTCCGCCCGGGCCACATCTTCGCGCCGCGTCTCGACCGGTTTCAACAGTGCTGCGGAAAATCCCCGACTGGCCAGCCGGCGACCCACCACCTGCTCCCGGTATTCTCGCGCGATGGCTTCCAGCCGTTCGGCAGCCGCTTCCGAGCGCAGCTCGGTTTGATACAGGTAGATGCGAATCTCCGGTGCCGGTGCGCCCTGCTCCAGGCTGGCCTGAAAACCGGGCGGGAATTCCACCGCGGCCCGCAGCTTCTTCTCGTTGATTTGTTCGCGGAAGTTGGCTTCGGGCGCCACCACGTCGAACTGTTCGTCGGCCCGAATCCGCGCGGCCAGCTCTGGGGCGTGTTCTTCGCCGAGCAGCATGATCCGTTGGGCTTCCCGCCGGGTTTTCTCCAGGCTCATTTCGGAGAGTTTGGCAAATCCCGTTGACAGCAGCGGAAACAGCACCAGCGGAAAGACGAGCGTGGCGAACAGGGTGCGCCGGTCGCGCATCATATCCAGCAACTCTTTGCGATAGACGATCAGAACATTCCGCAACGTCACGGATAGCCTCCGGCTCTAGGACCGGAACAGAACTTCTTCCCGGTGAAATTGTCGCACCGCGGCCCACAGCGCCAAGGCCGCGTAGACGCAGGTGGAGCCGAAAATGATGCCAATCAGCTTCCAGGGATAGTTGCCCACGAAGATTTCCTTTGCCACCAGGGCCACGTTCAGCACCGGCACCAGCGCCAGTTTCGGCGTCAGCTCGATGCCCGGCAGCATCGAAGCCACGGCCGGCAGAATCACGACGAACAGCAGGGGCCCGAGATAGGTCTGTGCTTCCCGGTAATTCCGCGCCAGGAGCGCAACGGCCATCAGACCGGCAGCGAACGTCACCGCCAGCGGGAGCACCATGAAAAACACTGCGGCCGCCGCCTTCGCGCTGAGCGCCAGCACGAGCCGGTCGCTGACCCTGGCCAGCAGGCCGGCACCCAGCGTCGCGGTCAGAGAGAAGGAAGCAATCGCCAGAGCCGTCGTCACGGCCGCCACCAGCGACACCAGCAGGAATTTCCCCAGCACTAGGTCGGTGCGCCGGACCGGGCTGGCCAGAACGGTTTCGATGGTTCCGCGTTCTTTCTCGCCGGCGGTTACATCCATCGCGGGATACATCGCACCGGTCAGGCACAGAGCGATGATGAAATAGGGCAGCAGCAGGCCCAGGATGTTTCCGCCGACCCGCTCGGCGGTGGCCACGTTCTGCTTCGCAATCCGGAACGGCTCGCCGATTCCCTCCGGCAAGCCCTGCGTGGCCAACCGCTGCTGAACCAGTTCCGCGCCGAACCGGGCAAGGGTTTCCTCGATGTCGTCGGCGGCTTCGTCGGAGCGCTGGTCGCTGCTGTTGTAGTAGAGGAGCACGCTCTGCGACGCGTCCGGGCGGGCGCGCAAGTGCTCCTCGAACCCGGACGGGAATTCCACTACTGCGCGCAACCGTTTGGCGAGGATCGCTGCGCGGAAATCCTCGTCGGCAGCCACTGTTTCCAGCTCCGGATGCGCCCGCAGTTGTGCCGCCAAGGTTGGCGCATGTTCGGCTCCGCGGATTCCGGCCACCAGTTTTTCCTGTCCGATCCTCGTCATGATCATGAATCCGAGTGTCCCAAAGCCCAGAAACAACAATGGAAACAGCAGGATCGGCAGCAGGATCGAGGAGATCAACGTGCGCCGGTCGCGCAGCGTATCCAGCAGCTCCTTTCGGAAAACGGTGCTGACGCTTTGTAGATTCACGCTGGTTGCTCGACGACCCGGATGAAAATTTCTTCCAGGTCGGTTTCGTTGTACCGTCGCTGCAATTCGGCCAGGGTGCCCTCGGCCCGCAGCGTGCCGTTATGGATGATGCCGATGGTGTCGCACAGTTTTTCGGCTTCGCTCATCACGTGGGTTGAAAAGATGACTGTTTTTCCGCGCGCTCGGCAGTCGCGAATGAACCCCACAATGGTTCGCGCCGTCATGACATCGAGCCCGACGGTCGGTTCGTCGAAAATCATCACCGGCGGATCGTGCACCAGCGTGCGGGCAATCGAGACTTTCTGCTTCATTCCCGTGGACAGCTTGTCGCAGCGCCGGTCGCGAAACGAATGCATATCCAGCGTGGTGAACAGTTCCTCGATGCGAGCCCGCAGTGCGTTCTCCTCCATCCCGTGCAGCCGCCCGAAATACGCCACCATCTCTTCGGCCGTCAGCCGCCCGTACAGCGCGGTGGCCGTGGAAAGAAAACCCACGTGCTGACGCACCTTTTCCGGCTCCTGGACCACGTCGTAGCCGGCCACGCGGGCAGTGCCTTCGGTTGGCTGCAGGATGGTTGCCAGCATGCGCAGTGTGGTCGTCTTCCCTGCGCCGTTAGCACCCAGCAGGCCGTAGATTTGTCCGGGCAGGGCCCGGAAACTCACCCGGTCGACCGCGCGAATTTCCCCGCGCTTCCGATCCTGAAACACTTTCGTCAGTCCATGGGCTTCGATCATGTTCAACCGCCGTTGCTGGACTTTCTCGTTCCCTGCACCTACAGGGTACGCTGCCGCCACACGACAAGTTTCAGCCGGAGCCGCAGCCTACTCTCCCAGAACTTTCACCAACACGCGTTTCGGCCGTCCGCCGTCGAATTCCGCGAAAAATACCTTCTGCCACGGCCCCAGCACCGGCTTGCCATTTTCGACCGACAGGGCCACCTGCTGTCCCGTGAGCAGGTTTTTCAGGTACGCGCCGGCGTTGCTTTCGCCTTTTGTGAATTGGTACCCCTCGCGTTCGGGGGCCAGTCCCTCGAGCCATTCCAGCAGGTCGCGGTGCAGAGGCTCGTCCTCCTGCCCGACGAACACACCGGCGTTGTTGTGCATCGAGCTCACCAGCACGATGCCTTCCATGATCTCGGCTTTGGTAATGGCCTGGCTGACCCGCGGGGTCAGGTCTACTATTTCCCGCTTGTTCTTCGTCTGGATGGTGACGTATTCGTTCCAGATTCTCATCCTTCCACTCCTGCCTGCAGATTTCTCCTCTGTGCGAACTTCTCCCCCGGTCCGCGCACGGCTGTCCGGCTGCCCGCGTACGCGGCGGGACTAGGAGAAAGGTTTTCTGGCGAATGAACCGAAGGGCGCTCTGGCGCCATGCCGATTGGGCCAAGCCTCCGAACTTACTCTTTGTGGCAGTTCGGGCATTGCTTAGCTTCGTAGTGATCGGCGCTGACCCGGAACATGTTGTTGCACGTCACGCAGACCCGGTGAATCACCGCCTGCGGTTTCTGTGACGGTGCCGTTTCCGTTTTGGTCTGCTGGGTCATACCGGCGTGATTCTAGCACAGGCATTCTGCCCGCGCAGCCGCCTCACTGCAACCGTCGGACTTCGGGAGCGACCACCGCGATCACCCCGGTCAGCACGAGCGCGAACCCGCTCGAAACAGCCAGCGCTGTCGGCGGCCCCCAGCGCTCGGCCAGGGCTCCGACCAGCAGGCTGCCCAGGGGCGTGAATCCCAAAAAAGCCATCGTGTGCATGCTCAGCACGCGCCCGCGAATCCCGTCCGGTACCACTGTCTGAATCAGGCTGTTCACCGTGGCCACCGAGCTGACCATCGCTCCGCCCACAACGGCCAGCAACAATGCGGAAAGCAGAGGCTGCCGGGAAATGCAGAACAGCACCAGGGCGCTGAAAAACAACATGGCCGCCGCCAGCACCAGTGGCCCGCGACGCCGGTGCGACTTCCACGCGGCTAGCTGCAGCCCGCCGAGCAGCGCGCCGGCACCCGCCGCCGCCACCAGGTAGCCGAGCCCGGTCGGCCCCACGTGCAGCACGTCGCGGGCGAACGCAGGCATCATGACCAGGTAAGGCAGCCCGAACATGCTCACCATGGCCACCACGACCACCAGCATCAGGATGGGGCGATGGGTCCACACGTACCGAAAGCCTTCCACCAGCTCCGCCCGGAACGAATTGGCTGGCCGCGCTTCCCGCTCTGGAAATTTCACCTTCAGAATGGCGAACAGCAACGCCAGATAGCTGAGCGCATTCAGGAAAAAGCAGGCGGCCACGCCGACGGCGGCAATCAGAAAACCTGCTATCGAAGGGCCCAGCACCCGCGAAGTGTTGAATTGGATGGAATTCAGGGCAATAGCGTTCAGGGTGTCTTCCGGCTCGACCAGGTCCCGCAGGGCGGCCTGGTAGCTGGGTGCGTTCAGGGCCATCGTCGTGCCCGCAAGAAATGCCAGCACGATGATGATCGGCACCGTCACTGCTTCGCGCCACACCAGCACCGTCAGCGTCAGCGCAAGTGCCAGCATCGTACTTTGTGTCGTGAACAGCAGCCGCCGTCGGGGCACCCGGTCTGCCAGCACGCCGCCCGGCAGCGAGAACAGCAGCGCCGGCAGTTGCTGCGCGAATCCCAGCACGCCCAGCCACCAGGGAGAATTCGTCAGCAGCAGCACCAGCCACCCCTGGGCCACGTTGTGCATCCAGGTCCCGATGTTCGAAACAAAGTTCCCGATCCAGAACAGACGGAAATCCGGATGCCGCAGCGCGCGGAACCAGCCACGCTCGGGCGCCAGCAGCACATCCAGCGGCACGCGCGGGGCAGGGGCCGCCGGGGTCTCTACCCCCTGGGGAGGATACGCAGGATCGCGGGACATCAGGCAGGGATTCCCTTCAGCAGGCTTTGGATTTTGGCGGCCACATCGCCGATACGCACCGGACGCGTCAACAGTTGATCCGCGTTCTCCAGTTTTGGTGTCGGCTCCAGGGCCGAGGCGACGACCAGGATCGGCGTGTGTCCGTGCAGACGGGCGCGCCAACGCGCCGCCAGCGGGTATTCCGAAGCTTCGACCACAATCATGCTGGGCCGGTGCTCGGCGTCCACGGCCTGTGCTGCATCTCCCACCGTCGCAAATCCGAGCGTCTCGATGCCCTGCTCGCGCAGCTCGGCACGCAGTCCGGAGCGCAGCATCCAGTCGGAACTGATCACAAATACGGTAGCCATTTGTGCTCCACGGCTCTCGCGACGAGTATATCATCCCGGACGGCGCACCGGCCCCTGCCCGGCTCAGGCGCATTGCTGGACGGTTGTCTCGGGGGCTGGTCTGCTACAATGTGACGGTTTGCTTGACATGTCGCAGCCGGTTACACAGTTTGCGCGCGCACGCGTCTGCTGTTTCGGTGGGTCGGTAGGGGTGTTAGTTGTTGCGCTGCTGCTGTTGGTCTCCTGCAATCGCCCGCCGGAAGTGGTGGTTGCCTCTGTCGAACGCCGTGACCTGAGCGCTTCGGTGTCCAGCAATGGCCGCGTAGAGCCGATTGACCCGGCGGTGCTGCGCGCGCTGTTTCCCACGTTTGTTGAGCGCGTGGTGGCGGTTGAGGGCCAGAAGGTTCGCGCGGGCGAGCTCCTGCTGGAGCTGGACGCCACCGAAGCGCGCGCGGAGCTGGCCCGCGCCCAGCAGGAGCTGATTGCTGCCGAGGAGTTGCTTCGTTCGGCCCGCGCCGGCGGCCCACCGGAGCAGTTGGCCCGGCTGGAAAGCGAGCTTCGCAAGGCGGAGGCGGAAACGACCCGCTTGCGCCAGCAGCAGGAAGCGCTCGAACGCTTGCTCGCCCGCCAGGCTGCTACCGAGGATGAAGTCGCCCGCGCCCGGCTCGCCCTCGAGCAGGCCGAAGCCGATCTTCACCGTCTCCGCCAGGAACGCGATGCGCTCGCCCACCAGGCCCGGGTGGATCGGGAACGCGCCGAACAGATGATTGCCCGCGCGCAGAGCGAAATCCGCTCCTGGCAGCAAAAGCTGCGTTCAGCGCGACTGACGGCTCCGATCAGCGGCACCGTCTATTCGCTGCCGGTCAAGGCCGGCGATTATGTCCGTACGGGCGACCTGCTTGCCGAAGTCGCTGATCTCTCGCGCATCCGCGTGCGGGCCTTTGTGGACGAGCCCGAGCTGGGCCCGTTGGCCGTGGGCCAGCGGGTCGAAATCACCTGGGAGGCTCTGCCGGGCCGCCGCTGGTTCGGCCAGACCACGCAAATCCCCAAACAGGTGGTTCCCCGCGGCACCCGCAGTGTCGGTGAGGTGCTCTGCTCCATCGAAAACCCGGCGGGTGAACTGCTGCCCAACACAAACGTCTATGTTCGCATCGTAGTAGAAGAACGCAGCCAGGTGCTGGTTGTGCCCCGACCGGCCGTGCAGGAGGAAGGCGACCAGCGCTTCGTCTTCGTCGTGCGGGACGGTCGGCTGGAGCGCCGCATGGTTCGGCTTGGCCTGGCCAGCACGCAATTCTACGAAATTCGCGAAGGGCTGCAGGAGGGCGAACTGGTCGCGCTGCCCGGTGCCGAACCGCTGGCAGCCGGCATGCGCGTCACGCCGCGAAGGCAGTCATGAAGTGGCCCGTCCCCGTTCTTCTCGCCGCTCTGCTCACCGCCGGACCGGCCGTTTCCGCCCAGCAGGAGCTGGAAACGGCCCGCCAGCAGTTTGAAGTCGGCCGCTACGACGCCGTCATTGCCACATTGACTGCTGCCCTGGCCAAGCAGCCCAACAATCCGGAATTTCATTTCTGGCTTGCCCGCGCCTATTTCGAACTCGACGACTACAACCGCGCCATTCAGGCTGCCGAACGGGCCGTCGCCCTTGTTCCCTCCAATTCGGAGTTTCACTACTGGCTCGCTCGTGCCTACGGGCGCAAAGCTTCGCGCGAACGCAGTTTCTCGTACGCGAGAAAAACGAAGGCCGCGTTTGAAGAAGCCGTCCGCACCGACCCCAACAACATCGCTGCCCGCCGCGCGCTGGCCGAATACTACGCCCGCGCGCCGTGGATCGCCGGTGGCAGCGATGGCAAGGCCCGGGAGCAATGCCGCGCCGTCGCGCGCCTGGATCCCGTTGAAGGGCATCTCTGCTGGGCCACGTACTGGCTGGAAGCCGACGAAGCTGCGCGCGCCGAACAGGAATATCGTCGCGCCCTCGCGCTGCGACCCGACCGCCTTGAGTCTTACCTTGAGGTGATCGAGTTCTACGAAAGCCGCAACGATCCCGCCGCGATGGAAAACGTTCTGCGGGCTGCCGAGGCGCTGGAGACCACCGATCCCCGCTTGGACTACTACCGCGGTGTCGCACGCGTTCTGGCTGGAGATCGCCTCGAGCAGGCCGAACAGTTCCTGCAGAACTATCTGGCCCGCGCGCCGCGCCGCAATGACTGGCCTCCGCTCGCCGCCGCCCACGAATGGCTCGGCCGGCTCTACGAAAAGCAGGGTCGGCCGCGCGAAGCTGCCGAACGCTACCGCGCGGCGATCGAACTCGACCCCCGACGCGATTCTGCGCGCACGGCACTCCAGCGAATCGAAAGGAACCTCTAGCCGGCGGAGAGCAAACTTAGCTGGCCGTCGCACCCGTCGCGCGGAAGTCTGCCGGGGTATTTGCGCGCACTGTGGTTTGTTGCTCGCCTTCGGAACGGCGGCTCGCTGTCACGCTTTCGATGAGCGTTCCACGTGCACCCGGCGCCAGACGGGCAGCAAATCCTCGACCAGTACGTCGCGCCAGCTGGGCCAGTGCTGTTCGATTCGCGCACGCGCCGCTGCTCCGATGGCGCGCCGTCGCCCGGCATCACGACACAGCGCGCCGAGCGTTTCGGCCCAGGCTTCTTCTTCAGCGCGGGCCACCGTGATGCCGTCCACGCCGGGTCGTTCGATCAGGGCAGCCGCTCCGCCCCGTGACGCTACAACCACCGGCAGGCCGCTCGCCATGGCCTCGAGCACCACGTTGGGGAAAATTTCCAGTTCCGAGGGCAGGGCAAAAAGGTCGGCACTGGCATACAGGCGCGCCAGAGTGGGCTGAGGCAACGGGCCGGTCAGCGTGAGCTTGGTCCCGAGAAGCTCGCGCAGCGCATCCCCCTGTCCGCCCCGGCCGGCAAATACCGCGTGGATGTGCTCGCCCCGCTCCAGAAGTCGGCGCACCGCTCGCGCCAGCAGCGTCACGTTTTTGTCTGGCGTCAGACGGCCCACATACAAAATGACGACTTCTGCGTCGTCGATTCCCCAGGTCTGCCGCAGCCAGCCGCGGTCGCGTCGCGCCGGATGAAACAACTGCCGGTCGATTCCGCGACGCAGCACCGAAGTGCGCTGCGCCGGCAGGACGACCGACCGGCTCCCCGCGTAGGCGTGCGAAGAAGTCAGCACCCAGTCGCACTGGTGCAGATAGTGCTGCAGACGACGGTCTTTGCGGGACCCGAATCGTTCTGCCCATTGTCGGTCTTCCACCAGCCAGCGCCCCAGCCGTCCGGTGCCGAACAACCGGTGCAAAATCTCCGCGGCATAGACGCGCGTGTATCCGGGCGTGTCCGTATGCAGCGATGTGACCAGGGGGCGTCCGTGCCGACGCGCGAACAGCAGCGCAGTCCGTGCCATGGCAAAGTACGCGTCGGTGGTGTGCAGCACATCATGCTTGCCCAGGCGCATCCACAGCTCAGGGTGGAAGGGGGCCAGGTCCGTGTGGTCGGCAATTCCGTCCAGAAAACCGAAGCGGTCCGTGCCCAGCACGGCCGGCAGCGTCTGATGGCGGGCGTGCGCGTGGACGGGGATGCAGCTCACCTGCTGCCCCAGCGAGTAGAGGGTCAGGTCCACCTCGTCGTCGGCCGCGACTGCTTCGGCCAACCGTTCCCACGACTTCACATGTCCGCCGGCTGCATCATACAGATAGAGGTCGAGCAGGACCGCCACGGAAAGCGGCTGGCGACGTGGCTGATGAATCTGCGTCATCGGCACTGCTGACCGCGACTGCCGGCCAGCGTTTTACGATACCAGAACCCTGGCGCCGGCGCGGTTCCGAAGAGGTCATCCGGAAGGACGCTGCGCGCCAAGTCTGTTATATTGATTCCTCGTTGCAGCGCCTGCGACCGGTTGTCGGCGAGAGGGCTCCGAAGCCATGTTCAACCGCGAAATCATTCAGGTGGCACTCGACGCGCTCCGCGCCAACAAAACCAAGGCGTTTCTGACGGCCCTGGGTGTGGTGATCGGCAGCGCCTGCATCGTGCTTGTGGTCACCATCGCCCTCTCCGGCAAACAGTACATCATGGCGCAGATCGAAGGCATCGGCTCGAACATCGTCTATGCCAAACACATCCTGGAAGACCCGGAACAGCTTCTCACGGCCGCCAGCGACGAAATCACTCTGGAGGATATGGAAGCCGTCCGCCAGCAGATTCCCCAGGTCGTTGCCGTGGCCGGCACGCGGAACCTCCCCACGACCGTGGTTACCCCGGGCGGAGTCCGTCCGGTGGATTTGGTCGGGGTCACGCAGGAATTTCAGCGCATCCGCAACCTAGTGGTCCTCCGCGGACGCTTCCTCGATGCGCAGGATTTTGCCGCGCATGCCAAGGTCTGCGTGATTACCGAAGAACTCGCCCGCCGGGCCTTCCCTTACGAAGATCCGGTTGGCAAAGACCTCCGCGTCGGCGAGCTGCGCTTCACGGTGGTCGGCGTCTTTCGGGAACGCATCTCGACCTTCGGCCAGTCGGAAATCAAGGAAGAATCCGTCGTCGTCCCGTTGCCAGTGTTCAACTATTACACGGAAGAGGATTTCATCCGGGTGCTCTATGCGCAGGCGGCCCGACCGGAAGATGTGCCCTGGGTGACCCAGCGTGTCGAAGAAATCCTGCGCAGCCGCCACCGGCCCGGGGCCACCTACCGCGCGCAGAATCTGACGGCGCTGCTCGAAACGGCCGGGAAGATTTCCCTTACGCTCACCATTGTCCTGTTGCTGATTGCGTTCATCGCTCTGGTGATCAGCGGCATCGGCATCATGAACATCATGCTGGTGACGGTCACGCAGCGCACCCGAGAAATCGGCATTCGCAAGGCCATCGGAGCACGTCGCCGCGAAATTCTTTCGCAATTTCTACTCGAAGCTTTGCTGATCAGTGGCTCCGGAGCCGTGGTCGGCATTCTGCTCGCCGTCAGCATACCCGCTCTGGTGCGCGCCTTTGTGCCGCAGGGATTGCCGGTGCCGATTTCGGGCCTTTCGGTTGTGGTGGCTTTCCTGGCCTCCTGTCTGACCGGTATCATCTTTGGTTACCTGCCCGCCAGCCGGGCAGCAAAACTTCCTCCCACGGAATCGTTGCGCTATGAATAACCGCATTCGCATGGCGATGACCCTGGTGCTGGTTCTGCTGCTCGGGGGGACAACCCCGGCACAGCAGCCTGAACTGGCACCCGAAGTGAAAATCGAGCGCATCTCGCTCCGCCAGGCGCTTGCCCTGGCCTTGCAGAACAGCCGCGAACTCGTCCTGGCGCGCATCCAGCATACCGTTGCGGAAAATCTGGCCGGTCTGAACCGCTCCCAGTTCCGGCCGAATCTGTTCGTAGGGTCGGCCGCCGCCGCCACCCGCGGCCTGCCGGCCACACCCGGCGGTCAGGCGCCTTCCGTGTTCAACTTGGCGTACACGCAGACGCTGTTCGATGGCCCGCGCCGCGGTCAGCTCCGTGCCGCCGAAGAACGGGCGGAAATCCAGCGGCTGGCGGTGGAGCAGACCCGCGACGCAATCGTCATCGAAACCGCTTCCGTTTATCTCGAGCTGGGCAAGGTGCGCCGGGCGCTGGATTTGCTCCGCGCCGAACGGGCCAGTGCTTCCCGGATCGTTCAGTACACAGAGCTTCGCGCCCGCGAGGGCCTCGAACTGCCCATCGAAGTCACCCGCACCCAGCTCCTGCAAGCCCGGATCGAGCAGGCCCTGGTGCAGCTCGAAGGCCGGGAAGAACTGCTCGAATCGCGCCTGCGTCAGTTGACCGGCATCGGCCCGGAGCGCCGCATCGAAGTGACGGCCGATGAGCTCCCGCTCGAAGCTGCTCAGCCTGTCTCCGAGCTCATCGCCGCCGCCCTGCAGAACAATCTCGAGCTGCGCCAGGCGGAACACGAACGCCGCGCCCGCCAGCTCCGTCTGCAGGGCGAACGCCAGGGCTTCTGGCCCTCCTTCGAATTCTTCAGCCAGTACAGCCTGCTCTCCCGGTTCAACAATTTCGACGATTTCTTCAACCGCTTCGAGCGCCACAACGTCAATGCGGGCATCCGCATCACCATCCCGATTTTCAGCGCGCGCACCAGCGCCGCTGCGCGCCTGGCCGAAAGTGAACTGGCCGAAGCCGATCTCGCCCTGCAGCAGCGCCGCGCCGCGCTCGAACTCGACGTGCGGCAGCAGGCGCGCCGCGTTCGTGAACAGGAAGCTGCCGGCGAAGTGGCCCGCCTGGAACTGAAACTCGCTCAGGAATCGCTCCGTCTGGTTCAGTCCCGCTTCGAAGAAGGCCGCGCCAGCCTTCGCGAACTCGAGCAGGCCCGCCTGGACGAGCACAATCGCTGGCGTGAGTTCCTCGACGCCCAGTTTGAGCGCCAGAAGGCCCAGCTCGAGCTGCTCCGGCTGACCGGTCAGTTGAGCCGCCTCTTCTGAGCCGCGAATGCCGATGCCCATGCGCACCGCTTTCCCGCACGCCAGCCGGCCCGTGCGCCTCCGCCTGCGCACCTATGCTTTCATCCTCGCCTTGGTGATGTTTTCCTCGGTCGGCAATCTGTTCCTCAGCCTGGCCATGAAGCGCATTGGCGATCCGCACGCCTGGACGGCCACCGCTCTGTTCGAACACCTGCTGCGCATCCTCTCCAGCGGCAACATCTGGATTGGCATCGCTTTTCAGCTTCTCTTTTTTGTCTGCTATCTGACGGTGCTTTCCTGGGCCGATTTCAGTTTTGTCAAACCGAGCATGGCCATTGGCTACGCGCTGGTCACTCTGTTGGGGGCGCTGGTGCTGGGCGAGCCGGTCAGCTTGCTGCGATGGTTCGGTGTGGCGCTGATCTGCTCCGGAGTCGCGCTCGTTGCTCGCACCGATGTTCGTACGACGCCGTCATGAACCTGCTTTCGACGATCTACCTGGCTCTTGTCGTGCTCGCCGGTACCGGCGGTCACCTGGCGACCAAGCAGGCGCTGCGCCGGGTCGGCGAAGTGAAACGCCTTCGCCCGGGCCCCATCCTGCGCATGCTTGCCCGGGTGATGCGCCAGCCCTGGTTCTGGACGGGCATTGTGCTGATGACCATTTCGTTTTTTTCGCTGCTCGCCCTGCTCGCTCGCGAACCGCTCAGCCTGGCGGTGCCGGCCACCGCTCTCAGCTATGTGGTCGGCACGTTCGGCGCACGGTGGCTGCTCGGCGAGCAGGTCAGTCCTGCTCGCTGGCTTGGCGTGCTGCTGGTTTGCGCAGGTGTAACTCTGGTCTCGCTCGGCTGAACCCGCGCGGCCCGCAGGGTTTGACCGGGCAGCAGGAGAGGGAAGGGAACACGGCGTGGTGACGTTGCTGCGCTGGACAATCCTGATCGCCGCCTTGGCCCCGCTGGTGTATTACATCCTGGTGCTGCTGGCGGCGCGTCGCTTCGCGCGTGACCAGCACACGGCCCGAAGTGCCGACCCCTTCACCCCGCCCATCAGCGTGCTGAAGCCCATTCGCGGCTTGGACCGCAACGCCCGCGAAAATTTTGCCAGCTTCTTTCGCCTCGACTATCCGGTTTACGAGATCCTGTTCTGCGCCAGTGACCCTGATGACCCGGCCGTGCCCGTTGTCGAGCAGGTGATGCGCGAGTTCCCGCACGTGCCCGTTCGCCTGCTGATCGGTGCCGAACCGCTCGGGGTGAACGACCGCATCAACAAGCTCTGCCGGCTGGCACGCGAAGCCCGCTACGACCTGCTGGTGATTACCGATAGCGATGTGCGCGTCGAGCCGGAATTTCTCCGCGCCTTCGCTGCCGCTTTCCGCGACCCTCGCACCGGCGCCGCCATGATGCTGTTCCGCAGCGATGTGGATGGTTCGCTCGTCTCCCGCCTCGACTGTCTCGGCGTCGGCAACGACTTCTGGTCCTCGGCGCTGGTGGCCATCTGGCTGGAGGGCGGTGCCCGGTTCATCCACGGGGCGGCCATGGCGACCCGGCGCGAGCGCCTGGCGGAAATCGGGGGGTTCGAAGCCATGGTGCATCACCAGCTCGATGATTTTCTGCTCGGCCACCGCATGGCGCGTGCCGGCCACCACGTTGCGCTCGTCCCGCCTGCGTTTTGGATGGTGTATGCCTCCGCCGGCTGGCGCGAATACCTGCGTCACGAGCTGATGCGGTATGTGCGCTTCCGCCACGTGCGTCCGGCTGGCTATGCCGGCATGCTGTTCACCTATGGACTGCCCTGGTCGCTCGCCGCCGTGGCTGCCGCTCCTTCGGCATCGGTCGGACTGGCGTATCTGGTTGCTTATCTGCTGTTGCGCTATGTTTCGGTTTGGGTGGTCGGTGTCGGCGTGCTGGACGACCCGGCTGTGCGCCGCTCCTGGTGGCTGGCGCCGCTGCGGGACGCCGTTGCTTTCCCGATCTGGCTGGCCGGCTTTGCCAGCCAGCGCTTCCGCTGGCGCGGACAGGAATTTCGCGTGGAAAAGGGAGGTCGCCTGGTGCCCGTCGTGCCATCGGCCCGTGCAGTTGACGAGCGGGCCTCGCGTCGGTAAATTGATTGCGCGGGTCGGTTCGGCGACCCGCATTTGTTTCCCGCCGGCTGGGAGGTCGTCCAATCGGTAGGACATCAGACTCTGGATCTGAGTATCCTGGTTCGAGTCCAGGCCTCCCAGCCAAGCCCGCTCTCAGTGGCTGAACCTTTCCTCGACACTGCCGGGCGGGCTCGGTGGTGCCGGCCGCAGGATCTTTCCTCGCGCGGGTTTCAATCGTTCAGGGTCGGTTCCAGCACGGCGATGGCGAAGTGCGCCAGTTGTGCGGCACCTTCGTCCAACTGCAGCCATCGCACCGTGCAGTTCCGTTTCAGGTAGTCGCCGAGTTTCGATTCCGTGATGCCGAGTTGTTCGGCCATCCGCGTGCGCACGTCTTTGCCGCGGCGCGCCTGCCGTGCGCTGCGTCCGCTGCGCAACCAGTATTCGATGCCTGCGCGCAGGCTGTCACAGGCTTCCACGTAGTAGTGAGTGGCCTGGTCGGCGTCGGAGATCAGCAGCACGCCGGGCCCGACGGGTGCTTGGTCGGCTGTCTCCAGCGTGAGCGGCATCGCCGCGCCGGCCAGAAACTGCCGCAGCTTCGATTCGAGCCGGGCCAGCCGGGAAGCCAGTGCCGGCTCGCCCGTGCGTGCCTGATAGCGCCGTTCCAGTTTTGACCCAGCCGGTTCCCCGGCCGCAGCCGGTGGAAACATCGGACGCGGGTGAGCGGTCGCCGTCAGCGTTGTGGCTGGAGCCGGTTCACCGGTCGCTGCTCCGCGCGCGGCTTCGCGTTTTTTGCGATGCCTTCGTCCGCCGCGCCGGCCCCGTCGACGTTTCTTCCGTGCAGGCGCTTCGGAAGGTTCTGCTTCTCTCGTTTCCAGCGAGGGCAACTCCTCTGCGGGCGCGGTTTCGGCAGCTCCCGCAACGGGTTGCGCGGCGGTTCCGTGGACCGCTTCTTCTGCTGCCTCCAAGGCGAACGCCCGGCCGGTCTCGACTCCAGTTCCGTTGCCTGCCAGCCGTTCCAGTGCCGCTTGTGCCTTTTGTTTCCAGTCCGAGCGCCGGAACCGTTCGGCGGCGATGGCGTACCATCGCGCTGCCTCGTCGCGGTCGCCGGCCGCTTCTTTCAGAGCGCCCAGCTCGTAGGCCACCATCGCATCGTGAAATTTTTCGTACAGCGAAGTGAGCTGTCCGAGCGGGTCTTTGCCCGCTTTGGCTCGGCGAATCCGCGCTTGAATCTGTCGCCAGTCTGCCATCTGTATGCATTCTAGCAGCCCATTTCGCCCGCGGCCAGTTTCCTGCCGTTCTCTGTTTGCGCACGCGATAGAATCGTGCCATGGACACGGCAGAGCAGACTGCTTGGATTGTCTGTCGGGCACGCGCGCTCGGCTTCGACCTTTGCGGAGTGTGTAGCGTCGAAACCTATCGTGCCGAGGCGGCAGCGCTGGAGCAATGGCTCGCCCGCGGCTTTGCCGGCCAGATGCATTACCTGCAGGACCCGCGCCGGCGCGACCCCGAACGCGTCCTGCCGGGCGCGCGCAGCATCATCGTCTGTGCGCTGAACTACAACACCGATCGCCCGTATTCGACGGAAGTGCTGCCGGAAGAAGAAGTCCCGCGCGGCTGGATTTCCCGCTACGCCTGGGGCGAAGATTACCACCACGTGCTCGGCCGGCGCCTGCAAGCCTTACTCGAATCCATGCAGGCCCATCTGCCCGTGCCGTTTGCGGCCCGCTGGTATGTGGATACCGGCCCCATCGTGGAACGAATCGCTGCCCGCTGCGCCGGTCTCGGCTGGCTGGCGAAAAACACCTGTTTGATTCACGAGCAGCTCGGCTCCTGGCTCTTCCTCGGAGTCCTCCTGACCACGCTGGAGCTCGCCTCCACGCTGCCTGCCGATGGGCCACCGCCCGACCAGTGTGGCCAGTGTACATTGTGTATCGAAGCCTGTCCCACTGCAGCGCTCATTGCCCCGTATCTGCTCGATCCGCGACGCTGCATTTCGTATCTGACCATTGAACTTCGCGGAGAAATTCCTGAAGAGTTTCGCGCCGCCCTAGGACGCCACGTCTTCGGCTGCGACATCTGTCAGGACGTCTGTCCCTGGAATCGCAAGGCTCCGGTGACCTCTCTAGCCGAGTTCGCTCCGCGTGAGCTGCCGGCAGCCGACGGCAACGAAGCACGGTCGCTGTTCTCGCCGGAGCTGGAATGGCTGCTGGGTTTGACCGAAGCGGAGTTTCGTGCGCTGTTTCGCCGCAGTGCTGTTCGTCGTGCGCGCTGGCAGGGGTTGGTGCGGAATGCCTGCGTGGCACTGGGGAACTGGCTGGCGCGTCGCCGGGCCCGCTCCGGGGTCGGCCTGTCAGAAAACGATGCGGTCATGCATCGCGTCGTAGCTTTGCTCGAACGCCTGGCGGAAAGCGAGGATCCGGTGATTGCCGGGCATGCCCGCCACGCGTTGCGACTGCACCAGCAGCCGGATCGCTGAAATCGGTGCGCCAAGAACGTTCCCGGCCGACGTCGGGCTTTTCTTCCCGGGACGGATTGACAATGTTCCAGAGAATTGCATAGGCTGACAGAGATTGTTGCTGGGGGGCCACATGATGCCGATGACTCGCGCGGCTGCAAAGTTCGTTTCGCTGCTGCTGGTGTTGCTCGCATTTTCTGTAGCCTGCAGACGTGAATCCACCCGCGAGCCCGAGGAGCCCGTGCAGTGGCCCGAAGTGCCCGGCTACGCCGCGATGCCGATTCCGGCCGACAATCCGATGACGCGCGCCAAAGTCGAGCTGGGCCGTCAGCTTTACTACGACGCGCGGCTGTCCGGCGACGGCTCTCGTTCCTGCTATTCCTGTCACCTGCAGGAGTACGGGCTCACCGATGGCCTTCCGAAAGCCGTAGGCGCTTACAACGTTGCCTTGCCGCGCCGCAGCCCCACGCTGTGGAACATCGGCTATCACACCGAGTTCTACTGGGACGGCCGCAGCGGCTCGCTCGAAGCGCAGGCCAAGGCTGCCTGGACTGGCGGCAACATGGGCGTCTCCGGCCGCGATGGTCGCCCAAGCACGGAAGACATCTGCCGCAACCTGATGGCGATCCCGGGCTATGCGCGCCAGTTCCGCGCAGTTTTCCCCGGGGTGGGCTGCACGGCTGACACGGTCGTGCAGGCGATTGCCGCTTTTGAGCGCACCATCGTCATTCCTGCCGACTCCCCCTGGATTCGTTTCCGTCAAGGCGACACCTCCGCGTTGAGCGAGGAAGCCCGCCGCGGCTGGGAGATTTTCAGCGGCAAGGCCCGCTGCACGAATTGCCACGATGGTGTGCTGCTCACCGACCTGCAATATCACAACATCGGCATCGGCTGGGACCCGCGCAAAAAGGAGATGACCGACAAAGGCCGCTTTGCCGTTACCGGTCAGGAACGCGATATCGGCGCATTCAAAACCCCCACGCTGATTGACGTTGCTCGCCGCACGCACTTCTTCCATGACGGCAGCGTGGATTCGCTCGAAAAAGCCGTGGATCTGATGCTCGCCGGCGGCATTCCCAATCCATATCTGGACACCGCGAATCTCCAGCCGGTGAAGCTCACCCCGCAGGAGCGCAGCGACCTGCTGGCGTTTCTGCGCGCGTTGAACGTGGAATATTCCATCCAGCCGCCCGCGCTGCCCTAGCGCGACGCCGGGCGAGTTGAGACGCTGCCGGCCTCAGCGGTATACTGTCGCGTTCCAATCAGTGGCGCAGACAACAGCCGTTCCGGCTGTTCCCGCCAACTCTACGTTTGCAGCAGGAGGTCTTCGTGGCACACGAACTTCCCCCACTCCCCTATCCGTTCGACGCCCTGGAGCCCTACATTGACGCTCGAACCATGGAAATTCATCACGGCAAACACCATGCCACCTACGTCAACAACCTGAACAAGGCCCTCGAGGCCCATCCCGATCTCCAGCGCCTGCCGCTCGAGCAGCTCCTTGCCGACCTGAACCGCGTGCCGGAATCGATCCGCACGGCTGTGCGCAACAACGGTGGCGGGCACTGGAATCATAGTCTGTTCTGGCAAATCATGAAGAAGGGCGGCGGTGGCGAGCCCCGGGGCGATCTGGCGGACGCTATCCAGCGAACCTTCGGTTCGTTTGCCGAGTTCAAATCGAAATTTTCCGCTGCGGCCCTGAATCGCTTCGGCTCTGGCTGGGCTTGGTTGTTCCTGAAGGATGGCAAGCTCGTTGTGGATTCCACGCCGAATCAGGACAACCCGATTATGGAAGGCGGCCAGCCGATTATGGGCCTCGACGTCTGGGAGCATGCCTACTACCTGAAGTATCAGAACCGCCGCGCGGACTACATCGAAGCGTGGTGGAACGTGGTGAACTGGGACGCCATCGCGGAACAGTACGCCCGCGTGCGGCGCTGAGCCGGGCTTGTTTTCGTACCGTTTGGTTCAGAATCGGACATTCGTCTGCTCGGTTGAGAATCCCAGTTTTGCAGGCTGCTCCAGCGGCCGGGCCTCTCGGAGCTCTGCAGTCCGCATCTTGGGGCGTTCGACGGTCAAGCCTTCGCTTCTCCTGCAGGCCGGGCGTGTGCACTGTCGCCCCCTCGACCTGATTTGTTGACGACCGTTTTCACTGCCCGGTCCGTCCAAGTCAGGGTTTACGGCATCCGTCGACGTGGTATCATGACGGCTGCCTATTGGGGAGGTGCCTATGCCCGTTGCCGATGCGTTCGCCTACCTGCTGTTGTCCCAGGTTCGTTTCTACTTTCCGGCAGACGCCACCAGCCATGAACAGATCGTGCTGCGCTGGATTCACTTCGTCGCCGGCATCACCTGGCTCGGTCTGCTCTACTACTTCAATTTTGTCTCCATGCCGGTCATGAAAGGACTGGAGAGCGACTTCCGCAATCGCGTCTTTGCCGCGTTCATGCCCCGGCTGATGTGGTTTTTCCGTTGGGCCGGTGTCGTCACCGTGCTTGCGGGCCTGCGCTATTACATGATCACCTTGAAACTCTCCGCAACGAATGCCGGCGAGCCAAGCCTGCTGTGGCGCTGGCTGGGCTGGTGGTTTTTGCTGTGGCTGCTGGCCTATGCCATCATCCATTTCCTGTTGCAGCCAGCCGAAGGCGCACTGAACAACGGCTGGGTGCTGGCGCTGCTGATCGGATTCATCGTTGTAGCCACTTCCTGGTTGGTGCTTTCCCTGCTCGCTCATCCGATGGCCAGCAACGCGATGCTTTCGATCGGCGTCGGCGGCGGACTGGGACTGATCATGCTGCTGAACGTGTGGGGCATCATCTGGCGGGCGCAGAAGCGACTCATCCAGTGGACCGATGCCGCCGTTCGCGAGGGGAAATTGATGCCGCCGGAAGCGCCTCGGCTGGCCCGCCGCGTCTATCTGGCCAGCAAGGTTAATTTTTGGCTGTCGTTCCCCATGCTGTTTTTCATGGGTGCGGCCGACCACTACCCGTTCCTGTCTTCGATTTTCGATTGAGCCGATTCAGCGGGCCACGATGCGCGTCTGGTTTGGCGAGATGATCTCGTAGGTGTACCCCCGCCAGCGAATCCGCCGGCTGGCGGCTGCCCCGAGCAGGTTCCAGGTGTACAGCAGCGGCACCACCGGCGCGAGAAAGGTCCAGACCCATCCCTGCTGCAGCAGTTGGGGTTGTTCGCTGCGGAGTGCCTCGGCCACCGCCAGCAGCCGCACCAACCCGCGGAGCGCGCTCAGCAACAGCACGAGCAGCACCAGCAGCGCGATGTGCAGTGCCGTCCCGCCCTGTACCGCGCGCGCCACCAGTACCCACAACCCCAGCAGCACGGTTGCCGTATAGCAGCCATGCAGCAGCAGGGCTCGGAACCACAGACCGGGCGCATAGACTCGTGTCAGCACCACTTGCCGGCGGGTGAACTCCAGCAGCGACGGCAGCGTGAACTGCGCCGCCGACGGCACCAGACACTGAGGCAGGAAAACAATCGGCAGTCTGGCCGCACGCAGCGCGCGGGTCAGGGCCCAGTCGTCACTTGCCGCACCACGCCAGAACTCCAGCACTCGCGCACGCTCGAACACCTCGCGGCGCAGCGCGGTGCCACCGCCCCAGCAGAAGTTCTGCTCCGGCGTGCCCAGCAGGGAAAGAATCGAGGCGTTCCAGGCCGCCCCGAGCGCGCTCCAGAATCCGCTGCCGGGCAGCAGCCAGCGAAACGTGGTCGTCGCGCCTACTTTCGGGTCTGCCAGCGGCGCCACCATCTGCGCGAGCCAGCGCCGGCCCGGCCGTCCATCGGAATCGGCAAACACCAGCACGCTGCGGTCCGGTCCGAGTTGTTCGACCGCGGCCCGCAGGTTGTTCACCTTTTCGCTGCAGCCACTCGGTTCCCCGGCCAGCACGATTTGCACGGGCCGCTGGCTGGTCGCGGCCACCTGGCGCGCCACCGGATAGGCCGGGTCGTGCGCGCTGGCCAGTACGAGCACCAGCTCATAATCCGGATAATCCTGTGTGGCCAGGGCCTGCAGGTTGGCTTCCAGACCGGGCTCGAGGCCTTTCAGCGGACAGACCAGCGCCACCCGCGGCGTATACAGACCGGCAGGCATCTGAAGAGCCTGGCGCACGCGCCGCCACCAGGCAAACACCTGCCATAGTCCGTACAGCCCGAGCAGAACCTGCACGCCGGCCAGCAGGTAAAATGCAGTTTCCATCCTGTGCGCAGCATAGCAGATCGAGCCCGCTGCCTCGAAGCTCCGGTTCAGCTTCGACGTTTCGTTTGGAACACTTCTCGCAGCGCCCGGGTGGCGAGTCGCATCAACTGGCCCCGGAACCGATTCGCCGCTGCGCGCGCCCGTTCGAGCATCGAAGGGTCCAGCAGCAGCGCACAACGGTCGGCAAACGGCCCGCCCGCCTCACTCGGGCGGCGCTCGGTGCGAGGGGCTGCTGCTCGACGTGCCGTCAGACTTTCGTAGATGGCCAGGTCGCGGCGGAACTCAAAAACATCGTTCGGATTCCAGCGATCCGTGCGCGCCAGCTCCTCCAGCAGACTTTCTCGGAAAATTTTCACGGCTTGGGCTTCGGTGAAGTCGCGATGTGCTCTGCGCTTCGGTTTGGGTAGATACCGCGGCAGCACGGCCTCCGCATGGAGCAACATGCAGAGCAGCGCTTCGCGTCGCAATGCCCCCAGCGTCTCCCGGTACTGTTCCGTGTTTGCCTTCAGCTCCGGGCGCTTTGCGGCCTCGATGTATCCTTCAGCAAAGCGCGCGACCAGGCCTTTGTGTTCCAGCGCTCCGACCAGTGTGTTCGCTGCCTGCCGGGCCAGCCGTGCCAGTTGTCTGCGGTTCAGTTCCATGCTCACTCACCTCTACGCGAATCCGGTCGTTCGTGCAAGGGCGGGAATGCGCACGGAAAGGAAAAGGCCCGGCCAATGGACCGGGCCTTTTATCGGAGTGTTCTGACCAGGCAGCACCCGTCTTTCATTGGAGCGGTGCCACCGGCTGCTCGCGTTGGGTCGGCTTCGGAGCCGGCGCCGGCCGTTCCGTGCTGGCCTGCTCCAGCGCGAGATCGAGCACTTCGTCGAGGGTGCGCACGTAATGAATCTGCAGACCTTCCAGCATATGCGGCTGCAGGTCTTCCTTCACATTCGGCTCGTTCTGCGCGGGCAGGATGACCTCACGGATACCGGCGCGCTTGGCCCCCAGCACTTTCTCCTTGATGCCGCCGACCGGCAGCACTACGCCGGAAAGGGAAATCTCGCCCGTCATGGCCACACGCGGTCGCACGCGCCGCCCGCTCAACAGGCTCACCAGGGCCGTGACCATGGCTACCCCGGCGGAAGGGCCATCCTTCGGGATCGCCCCGGCCGGCACGTGAACGTGGATGTCCTCCCGGCGGAAGAAGTCCGGGTGGATTCCGTAGCGTTCGGCGTTGGCGCGCACCCAGCTCAACGCGGCCCGCAGCGACTCCTGCATCACCTCGCCCAGATGTCCGGTCATGGTGAACTGCTTGCCTCCGCGCATCCGGCTCGCTTCGATGAACACGATGTCGCCGCCCGCCGGAGTCCACACCAGACCCACGGAAACGCCGGGCCGCTGGACGCGTTCTTCCACCTCGTGCTCGACGCGGAACCGCGGCACCCCCAGCATCTCGCGCACGACTGCGGGTGTTACGAGCAGCTTTTCGTTCCTGCCTTCGGCAATCTGCCGCGCGTGTTTGCGGATGACCGTCGCAATGTTCCGCTCCAGATTCCGCACTCCGGCTTCGCGAGTGTAGCTGTGGATGATCTCCCGCAGACCCTCATCGGTGAATTCAATCTGCTCACCGAGCTTCATGCCGTGCTCTTCGGCCTGCTTCGGCACCAGGTAGCGATTCGCGATGTGAATCTTCTCTTCCTCGGTGTAGCCGGGCAGCTCGATGATTTCCATCCGGTCCCGCAGCGGCTCCGGGATCGGATCGATCCAGTTCGCGGTGGCGATGAACATCACGCGAGAAAGATCGAAGGGCACATCGAGATAGTGGTCCCGGAACTGCGAGTTCTGCTCCGGGTCGAGTACTTCCATCAGCGCCGCGGCCGGGTCGCCGCGGAAGTCACGACCGAGCTTGTCCACCTCATCGAGCATAAACACCGGGTCGTTCGTTTCCGCCCGGCGAATCCCCTGAATGATCTGTCCGGGCAGCGCTCCGATGTAGGTGCGCCGGTGACCGCGAATCTCCGCTTCGTCGTGCATCCCGCCCAGCGAAATGCGCACGAACTTCCGTCCCAGCGCCCGCGCGATGGATTTTCCGAGCGAGGTCTTGCCCACCCCGGGCGGCCCCAGGAAGCACAGGATCGGTCCTTTCATCCCCGGCCGGAGTTTTTTGACCGCCAGATACTCGAGAATCCGTTCCTTCACCTTTTCCAGGTCGTAGTGGTCTTCATCGAGAATCTGCCGCGCCTTGGCCATGTCGATCTCTTCCGTGCCGGAAGATTTGGTCCACGGGAGCGACGTCATCCAGTCCAGATACGTCCGCGCCACCATGTACTCGGCCGAAGCCGGCGTCATCCGCTCCAGCCGTTTCAGTTCTCGCTCGCATTCCTTGCGCGCTTCGGCCGGCATCCCGGACTCTTCGATCTTTTTGCGCAGCTCTTCCAGCTCCGTTTCCAGGTCCGCTTCGCCCAGTTCCTTCTGGATGGCTTTCATCTGCTCGCGCAGCAGGTACTCCCGCTGGTTCTGACTCACCTGCTCCTGCACCTGTTCCTGAATCTTGCTGCGCAGTTGCAGGACTTCGAGCTCTTTGCTCAGCTCGACGATCAGCGTCTCCAGGCGCTTCCGCACGCTCGGTGTTTCCAGCAACTCCTGCCGTTTCACGGTCGGCAGCGAAGGCAGGTTCCCGGCAATGAAGTCGGCCAGTTGCGAAGCATCCGAGATGTTCATTGCGATGGCCTGCAGCTCGTCTGACAGTTGCGGAGAACGCGCCACCACATCCCGGAACAGGTCCTGTGCGTTCCGGTGCAGGGCCAGCAGTTCTGCTCCCTCGACATCCTGGACCACCGGCACCGGTTCGACCCGAGCGCGCAAAAACGGTCGCAACGCCAAAAATTCCACGACCCGGATGCGCTCCAACCCCTCCAGGAACACCACCAAATTGCCGTTCGGTACCCGCACAATTTTGTGCACCCGGCCCAGTGTGCCTACGGTGTGCAGGTCGCTGCCGGTCGGGTCTTCCACCCGTGCGTCCAGTTGCGCAACCACACCGATCAGCTTCTCATCGCCGGAAAGTGACTCGATCAGCCGCAGGGAACTCTCCCGACCCACGGTCAGCGGCAACATCGACCCGGGAAACAGCACCGTATCCCGCACCGGAAGAATAGGGAGCTGCTCGGGTACCCGCACTTTCGTCTCGCTCATCTTGCCTCCTCGACTTTCTGCTCATTCAACTCTGCATTTCCTGCTCCATCTGCCTTTTATTTTGATGCCTGCAGAAGCCTTTTTGTTCCATACTTCCATCTCTACACTAAAGAAAATTTAGCATATTAAACTAATATTTTCAAGTCTTAGTATCCATTTGTTTAAAAAGCACTTAAATGTATAACGACCGGATTTTCTCATTTGAGCTAGTTGAAATTGCGCATCGTTACTCGACATGCTCACTACGCATCGTTTGGGCATGTATTTTCTTAGCGCCCTTTTCTACCCTGTCTCATTTTGCTTCTTTCTGCGTCGCACTGAAACCACCTGGAAAGCCTTCCGGCAGGGAATTCAGAGTCAATGCTTCCAACCAACCTCCGGTGTTTCCCGGCATACGAGTTCGGGAACATGCCTGACATTCACAGCCCGTTCGCAAAATTGACCGCAGCCGGCCTTGGCGCCTATACTGAGGCGTTGGTGACGCCAGCGTCCGACCCCACACCGGAAGGGAGCAGCCATCATGGAAACTCCAGTCATTCTGAGTGCCGTCCGCACGCCGGTCGGCAAATTCCTGGGTGGACTTTCCTCGTTTTCGGCTGTCGAGCTTGGCGCCAAGGTTGTTGCTGAAGCCGTCCGCCGGGCAGGGATCGCGCCCGATCAGGTGGACGAAATCATCATGGGCAACGTTGTCCAGGCCGGGCTGGGTCAGAATCCGGCGCGGCAGGCGGGCCTGGGCGGCGGACTGCATCATCGCGTCGCCGCAATGACGATTAACAAAGTCTGCGGCTCGGGATTGAAGGCGGTCGGGCTGGCGGCGCAGGGTGTGCAACTCGGCGAGGTGGACATTGTCGTTGCGGGCGGCATGGAATCCATGTCGAACTGTCCGTATCTTCTGACGGGTGCCCGCAGTGGCTACCGGCTCGGTCACGCGCAACTGATCGACTCGATGATCTGGGATGGTTTGTGGGACAAGTACAACGACTTCCACATGGGCATGACTGCCGAGCTGGTCGCCGAAAAATACAACATCTCCCGTCAGGAACAGGATGAGTTCGCGCTGGCCAGCCATCGCAAGGCCGTCCACGCCATCAAGTCCTGCTACTTCGAATCGCAAATCCTGCCCATCGAAGTCCCGCAGAAGAAAGGTCCACCGCAGGTGATCAAGGTGGACGAATCTCCGCGCGAAGACACTTCGCTCGAGGCGCTGGCGCGGCTGAAGCCCGTGTTCAAAAAAGACGGCACTGTGACCGCCGGCAACGCCCCGGGGACGAACGACGGCGCTGCGGCGGTGGTCGTCACCAGCGAGCGCGTCGCTGCCAGGCTGGGCAAGGAGCCGATGGCCCGGATCGTGGCGCAGGCCGTCAGTGGCGTCGAGCCGAAGTGGGTGATGATGGCTCCGGTCGAAGCCGTCGAAAAGCTGCTGAAGAAAACTGGCTGGGACCGCGACCGGGATGTCGACCTGGTCGAGCTGAACGAAGCCTTTGCCGTGCAGGCGCTGGCCGTGATTCGTGAGCTGCGGCTCGACCCGGAAAAGGTCAACGTTAACGGCGGAGCGGTCGCCATTGGCCATCCCATCGGAGCCTCGGGCGCGCGCATCCTGGTCACGCTGCTCTACGAGCTCCAGCGGCGCAACGCCAAGCGCGGCATCGCGGCCCTTTGCCTGGGTGGCGGCAACGCCGTTGCGCTCGCCGTCGAGCGTTGACGCTCAGGCAACGTTCGGGGCTGCGTGATCTGTAACCGGCCCCGGCAGCGGGTGCTGTATCTGCTTGCATCGGTTTCGCATGCCGTGTTCTGTCCTGTCTGCAAAGCCGAATACCGCGAAGGTTTCACCCGCTGCGCCGAGTGCGGCGCGGAGCTGATCGATGAGCTGCCGCCCGCTGCGCCGGCGCCAGGCGCAGACCCGGAAGCTGTCGTCCGGCTCTGGCAGGGCCATGACCCGGTGATGTTCACGGCGTTGTGCGAAGCTTTGGTGAATGCCGGCATCGCGCACCTCCCGCGCCATCTGACGCGCCACCAGCTCCTGTATTTTCACCAGTTTCCCTACGAGATTCTGGTCCGCAAGGAAGATTGGGCGGCTGCCCGCGACGCGGCGGCTGCGTTCCTTGCCAGCGAGCCAGATGCAGCCCCTCCGGCCGAACCTTGACCGCGCGCGTCGGCTGTGATTGATTCTCTGCGCCGCGCAATTCTGATGGAGGCGTCATGCATCTCGCAGATATCCAAACCGTTGGCGTGCTCGGTGCGGGTACGATGGGCAACGGCATCGCGCACGTCTTCGCCAAGTTCGGCTATCGCGTCATTCTTCGCGATATCGAGCAGCGGTTTCTGGATCGCGCGCTCGATACCATCGCCAAAAATCTCGACCGCGAAGTGAACAAAGGCAAAATCACCGAGGCCGAACGGCCGGAAATCCTCGCCCGCATCCGTCCGGTCACCGAACTCGACGCGCTGGCCGCGGCCGATTTCGTCGTCGAGGCGGTGCCCGAAAATTTGCAGACGAAAACGGAAGTCCTCCGGGCCGTGGATGCGGTGGTTCGCCCGGAAGTTGTGCTGGCCTCGAACACGTCCTCGATTTCCATTACGGCACTCGCCGCGGCGACGGCGCGCCCGGATCGCTTCATCGGCATGCATTTCATGAATCCGGTGCCGGTGATGGTGCTGGTCGAAGTCATCCGCGGCTTGCAGACCAGCGAAGAAACGTTCACGCTCACCATGGATCTGGCGCGCAAGCTCGGGAAAACTCCCGTGGCCGTGAATGACGCTCCGGGTTTCGTCAGCAACCGCGTGCTGATGCCGATGATCAACGAAGCAGCCTACTGCGTGCAGGAAGGTGTGGCCACCCCGGAGGCCGTCGACGAAGTCATGAAGCTCGGGATGAATCACCCGATGGGGCCGCTGGCCCTGGCGGACCTGATCGGACTCGACGTCTGCCTGAACATCCTCGAAGTGCTGCATGCCGGCTTCGGCGACCCCAAATACCGGCCCTGTCCGCTGCTGCGCAAAATGGTAGCGGCTGGCTGGCTGGGCCGCAAATCCGGCCGCGGTTTCTACACCTACCCCCGCTGACGCCAATCGCCCCTGCCCTGCCGGTGCGGCGTGCTCGGATGCCGTTAGGATCCGGAGGCTGTTTCGCACTTTTCTCTCTTGACAGAAGATAAAATTTCGTGTAGAGGAAAAACGACTATCGAGAGAGGCGCGAGGGAACTGGCCCGATGACCGCCCGCCAACCTGCCTGACGTCGGCAAGGTGGCAAAGCCAGCCCGGATACGGGAACGATAGGGCGCGCCGAGCGCAACAAGGACGTTCCTGCCTCGAGCCACCTTTCCTTTTCTTCCCGCGTGCTGGCCTTCTGACCTGTTTCCTCGCCCGGGGAGTGCATCATGAAAAAATTGTTTTACGGCGATGTGTTTGGGAATTTGGTCTTTATTCCAAAGCGTCGTGCTCTGTACCTGGCTCAACTGACGCAGGCCGTCCACACGGCAAGCACCTGGGAAGAACTCAGTTCCTTGCTCACCTGGGACCAGTGGAGAGAATTGCGCACCTATCTCTTCGAAAGCATCGAGTATGCCTTCGAAGACTTTGCCCAGGAAAAACTCGAAGAGGATCCCGAGGCTCCCCTGTCGGCGGCATGGGAAGAGTACCGCCGCATCCCTCCGGGCAGGCGCATGCCGCTCGAAGACGATCCATTCTCACCCGAACAGATCCCGGGATTCTGCGATGGCGACTGGCCGGCATGGCCGGCACAGGAAATGCTCGACTGGGTCCCGGAATCGATCCAGAGCCGCTTCGGGCACAATGAAGAAACGTTGCTGAACGGGTCTTTCCTGAATTTCGATCCGGCCCAGGAAGACGCCATCGTCGCTGCCTTTCGCGAGGAAGGCTACACCTGCCAGAGAAATGACGATTTGGTTTTGCAGGCCTCCGGCTATCCCCTGAAACCTGACGAGGGTTCTCGTCCCGAAAAAGAAACTCTCCGTGCAGCGGATCGAGCGTCACCAGCTCCCGACGACAGTTCTACATCGGCTCGCACGGAAACAGGGGCGGACTCCGACGAGTCGCTTCCCGAAGGCTCTGCCGCCGAGGTTTCCGTGGCTGAGGGAACCGCCCGCCCCCGCTGCTATTATCTCGGCGAAATGCTCCTCTGCCCTCAATGTGGAGAGATTTTCGGTCCGTGGGGCTGTTGGGAAACTACCGGGGAAAATTCAAGCGACACGGTACCCGAGCTGCCACCCCGGGAAAACTGGAGCATGGCGGAGTGGCAGCACTGTGGATGTCCCCGGCAAAATCCTGAAAAACCGGAGCCCCGCTGGCCCGGATTCGATTTCAACAAGCTCGTAGAGCTTTGCCATTGCTGCGGACTCGAGCCGGTCAGGAGCGGCAGTAAATTCTCGGTCTGGTTCTGCGAGGAATGCAAAGAGAGGGTCTGCCGCTTGAATGCAGAGTACCAGCGCGTCGTCATCCCCCTGGGGCGCCATTCCGTGCACAGCGGACTGCTTTTGACGGGCAGTCAGGCCAAGGACCCGGCAGAAGTCAGCTACTTTGTCCACCGCGTGCGGGAAATGGAGGAATCCATCGACCGCGTGCGTAAAGCGGCTCGGGCGAGCGTGTTGTTGAACTTGCAGAAGCTGGGATTCCCGCTCACCGAATGCGTCTTGCTGTGGAAATACCTGTCGGCGCCCGGCCGCGCGCAGCTCGACAAAGCAGAGGCCTTCCAGCGTCTCTGCAGCCAGTTCGGCATCCATCCATGACTTTGTGGCTCGGCGCAAAGCGAGGATTCTCATGTCCAGCGCGTTTCAGAAATCGTACACCTGCAGTTGCGGTGAAGGTTTAGAAGTCACTTTGTGGCAATCGGTGAACACCGGCGATCCGGAACTCTGCCGACAACTTCTCGACGGCCGACTCAACGTGGTTTTCTGCAAAAAATGCCAGCGGGCTGTGTTCATTCCCGTTCCGTTGCTCTATAACGACATGGAGCGCGGGTTTATGATCTGGATTTACG
Source organism: Terriglobia bacterium (assembly GCA_023512135.1). Lineage (GTDB taxonomy): Bacteria > Acidobacteriota > Terriglobia > Acidiferrales > UBA7541 > DSGC01. Next base: position 77,074 of record JAIMAG010000008.1, read on the forward strand.
ACAGCCGGTTTTCAGAAAACCCGATCCGGCAGATGGCCTATGAGCCTGAAAGGATTCGGATCGCATACAGGTTTTCCAAGCGGCTTACCGGAATCAAGGCCAGGGCCGTGGATGGTTTCGGCTGGGCGCTGGAAGCGCTTCGACGCATCGACGATCCCCGGATGTTGAACCGGATCCGTGAAAAACATCCTCACTGGCCGGAAAGCAAACTTTGGCTCGAAGCCTTCCGTCGCCACTACAAAGCAGTTCGGCGCTCCGGCTGGGACCGCGACCGCCTCTGGAGGTAAATGCCGGATTGCGATCGGTTCGAAACGACTCGAGCAGGCCTGCTCTTGCGTCAGAGCAGCAGTCGCTGCTGCGCTCCATGGTGGTTGCTCGACTGCACTCCCGCCGCAGCTTCTGCACCGGCGGATGGCGAATGCGGTGCTCACCACAAGGCCGGGGGCGCCGAGCCGCCACGCTGCCCCGCGCACCGCATGTACGGCTCACACGCCCCTGCGAGGGAAGGCAATTTCATGGCGAATTTCATTTGCCCTTGGATGGGAACCGAGAGCCTCCTGCGGAGATTTTCCAGGGGATGACTGCTTTCCATTCGGCCAACGATGGTGACCATCGATTTTTGAAAGCGCCTTTTTTCCTGGCCGTTCGTCGAGCGATCCTCACGGGTCATGCTGTTCGCGTCCGTGGGCGGTCGTGCCGGTAGGAGATCGGCCGGACGAACCGAACCGAGGTGAATGTTGCGGGAAAACGGTCGCAAAGCCGTTCTGGAAACTTCATCTGAGCACGACAGAGAGTGGAATCCCCGCTCTATGCGCCTGCGACTCGCGGTGCAGTGTCATCGGACTGAAAGCCGACCTTGTTGTGGCTTCCATCGCAGAAAGGTTTGTTGGCACTGTGCCCGCAACGGCACAGCGAGAATGCCGTCTTGCCCTGCAGATCGAACGCCTTGCCATCTGCGTCCACCACTTTGATCTCCGCTCCATCGGTCGCTTCCACGCGGTACGGCCCGTTCTTCCGCACGCTAATCGTCACCGCCATCTGTGCCTCCGTTCTATGTTCGAATTTCTTCGCTTGCACTTGTAGCAGAACTGTGTGGTGGTGGCAATAGAGCCAGGCCCGCGTGGAAAGAGTCGGCCCACGAGCGGGAAAAGTGCCGTTTCCCGAACGCTGCATTGCTCTGAAAAATACAAAATCGATGGCTAACGATCACAAGATGCCTCGGCGAGTATCGTCGAGGTGCAGCGGGTCAGGTGCCATCATTTCGCCCGCCGAGCGTTCTACGAGGTTGTGGACTCTCGGCGCGACCCGGAGGGGGCGCGCTAGGGAGTTGGGAAACCGTTTCGCCGTTTTGTGCGTCTCACAACAGGAAGATTTCCGACGGTCGAGGTAGAGGGGTGACATCTGTGTGCCTGCGTTCCCGGTTTTTGTTTCTGCTCGCCATCGGGGCAGTCCTGTGCTTGCCCATGGCGGTTCGCGCCGCCAGCGCAGCGATTCCGCACGGCAAAGTTACCTTGCTGGCAGAGCATCGCTCGATTTCTCCAGGTCAGCAGACGACCCTCGCGCTGCGCTTTCAACTCGAAGAAGGTTGGCACATCTACTGGCAGAATCCGGGAGATTCCGGACAGCCACCCCGCGTGCGCTGGCAGCTGCCAGCCGGGCTGACCGTTGGTGAGATACAATGGCCCGTGCCCCGGCGCATTCAGACCGCCGCCAACATCGTGGACTACGGTTATTACGGCACCGTGCTGTTGCTGGTACCCCTGCACGCCGCTCCGGATTTGACTGCGCGTTCGAATGCCAACATCGGTGCCGAAGTGAACGTTGTGGTTTGCCGGGAGGTCTGCCTGACCGGCAAGGCTCAGGTCTCGCTTGCACTGCCGGTTCGTGCCGGTAGTCCCGTGGTGAACCAGCCGCTGCGCAGTGAGTTCGAGCGCGCGCGCCAGGCGTTGCCGCAGCCCGTTCCAGCCAGTTGGCGGCTTCGCGCCACCCAGTCGCGCGATACGGTTGTGCTGTACGGCGAAACCGGTGAACCCATCCCGCAGGGATTCTTCTTTCCCTGGGAGGAGTCGCAGATTGAAAATGCCGCTGCGCAGAACTGGGATTCCGCCAGCAGCCGCAGCCCGGGTTTCCGGCTGACGCTGCGCAAATCGGCGCGGTCCCGTGCGCCGCTGGCGCGACTGCGTGGTGTGCTGGCGCTTGAAAACGGCCGCGCCTATTGGCTGGAAGTGCCCGTAGCGGCAGAAGGAAGGAATTAACCGCCCTGCCGTCCCCGTGCGGCAGGGAATCCGGCACGTCACTCATGCAGAGGAGGAACCGATGAAACGCATCACCGCCTGGCTCATCGTGGCCTTGCTGGTTGCTCTTGCCGTTCCGTTTGGCCTGCGCGCGGCCAAGGTTGGCGAGCCCGCGCCGGACTTCACCGGCACCACCAGCGACGGCCAGACCATTAAACTTTCTGATTTCCGCGGCAAGTACGTTGTGCTGGAATGGCACAACAACGGCTGCCCCTACGTCCGCAAGCACTACAACAGTGGCAATATGCAGCGGCTGCAAAAGCAGTGGACGGCTCGCGGCGTCGTCTGGCTGACGATTATCTCCTCCGCCCCGGGCAAGCAGGGCTACGTCACTGCCGAGCAGCATAACGAATACGTGGCGCGCATGAATGCCGCTCCTACCGCCTCCATTTTGGATCCGACGGGCACGATTGGCCGCCTCTACGATGCCAAGACCAGTCCGCAGATGGTGATCATTGATCCCAACGGCGTGGTCATCTACGACGGCGCCATTGACGACCGGCCTACCGCAAACCCGGCTGACATCGAGGGCGCAACCAACTACGTCAGCCAGGCACTCGAAGAGGCCCTGGCCGGCAAGCCGGTCTCGGTCTCCAGTACGAAGCCCTACGGCTGCTCGATCAAATACCCCGACTAGTCTTCCGACTAACCGACGAAGCCGCCCGGGATGGTTCGACCATCCCGGGCTTTCGTTTCTGACGCAGTTTTGCTTTTTATTCGCCTTGTGATAATCTGGGTCTCCGGAACCCGTGCTGACCCCGCGACAGTGCGGAAACTATCTGGTAAACTCCCGCCAGCAGGACGGAAACTGTAATTGCGCTGGGGCGGTCTGTTTCTGGCCGGTCGACCGGCCCAGCCGCTTCGCCGAGGTGATTCATGGCCGACGAAAGAGCTCGCAGCGTGGAACTCGCCATTGCCCAGATTGAGAAGCAATTCGGCAAGGGCTCGATCATGCGCCTGGGCAGCCGGGACGTTCTGGTTCCCGTCAGTGTGATTCCCACCGGCTCGCTCGCGCTGGATGCTGCGCTTGGCGTTGGCGGTTTCCCTCGCGGTCGCGTGGTGGAAATCTATGGCCCCGAGGCCGGTGGCAAAACCACGCTGGCGCTGCATGCGGTGGCGAACACTCAGCGCGCAGGTGGCCAGGCGGCCTTCATTGATGCCGAACATGCCCTGGACCCGGTCTATGCACGCAACCTGGGCGTGGACGTAGATAACCTGCTCGTCTCACAGCCGGACCACGGCGAGCAGGCCTTGGAAATTGCTGAAACCCTGATTCGCTCGGGCGGCGTGGACATTGTGGTCGTGGACTCGGTCGCCGCCCTGGTGCCCAAGGCCGAGCTGGAAGGAGAAATGGGCGAGCCGCAGATGGGCTTGCAGGCGCGGCTGATGTCCCAGGCGCTCCGCAAGCTCACTGCCATCGTCTCGAAGTCGAAAACGTGCCTGATTTTCATCAACCAGGTGCGGGAAAAAATCGGCGTGCTGTTTGGCAACCCGGAGACCACCACCGGCGGCCGCGCGCTGAAATTTTACGCCTCCATGCGCGTGGATATCCGCCGCGTGCAGGCCATCAAGGAAGGCGATCGCGTCGTCGGCTCGCGCACCCGCGCAAAAATCGTCAAGAACAAACTGGCCGCGCCGTTCCGCGAAGCCGAATTCGACATCCTCTATGGCGAAGGCATCTCACGCGAAACCGAATTGCTGGACCTGGGCGTGCAGTGCGAGCTGATTGAAAAATCCGGCGCCTGGTTCAGCTACGAGGGAGAACGCATCGGCCAGGGACGCGAAAGCGCTCGCCTGTTCCTCCGCGAAAACCGCGAGGTGGCCGATCGACTCGAACAGGCTCTCCGCCGAAAACTCGGCCTCGTGCCTGAGCCGCCGGCTCAGCCGGAATCCCGGCCCTCGTCGCAGGCCGCCACTGCCGCAAAGTCCAAATCGGCGCGCTAGTCCACCAGCGCAAAACGACCCGCAACACTCCCCGAATGCGCACCGCCTCGGGCAGGTTCTTCGGTGCAGCGGCCGCAGTTTCTCTTCGGGCCTGCACCGTCCCTGCAATCTCTTGCTGAAAAACTCTCTCTCGGAACAGCCCCTGGTGTAATATGGCCCACCTCGCTGGGTAGACCGGTTCCTTGCCGGTTGCTCTTTTGGCGCACGGAGAGAATTCTTCTTTTGACTCATCCTGCCGGCTGCGTCAAAAGGGTGGAAGACAATCTGCTTGCGATCGCAGGTCGCGGGAACGCCTGCGCACAGTTCTGGGGGAAATCGTGAGTCGCGCGTTTCGGATCCTGGTATCGATCCTCGTTCTCACCGGCATGGTGTTCGTTGGGTTCAGCTTCCGCCTGCGATCATCTGCCGAGCAGGCCTTTCAGCAGCAGGTCGCCGCCGCCCTCCGGGCAGCAGAAGAGCTGGCTGCTCAGGCCGTTCTCTTTTCGGAGCGGGAGGTACCGTTGGGCCGTACCCTCGGCGAGATGTTGCTTTCGATGGGGTTGGATGTCGCCACCACCCAGTCTGTGATCGAAAGCGCCCGTCCTGTTTTCAACCTTCGCCGGGACTTCCGTGCCGGGCAGCGGCTGGCGATCGGCCGCAATCCGGCCGGCGAGTTTCGCGCTGTCCGCTATCGCATCGACGCCGACCGCGAGCTGTGGGTCGCGTCCCGGCCGGATGGCTTCCACGCCGAAATCAAAACGGTTCCTTCGGTCGTCGAGCTGGTCGGCGTCACCGGCGAAATTCGAGATTCGCTCTACAACGCGGTCCTCGCCGCCGGCGAAAGCCCTGCACTGGCCGTCCAGCTGGCTGATGTGTTCGGCTGGGACCTGGACTTTTACACCGACCCGCAACCGGGCGACCGTTTCCGCCTGATTGTCGAAAAGAAGCGCTACCTCGACGGAACCCCGGGCACCTACGGGCTGATTCTGGCCGCTGAATACGTCAACGCGGGTCGCCGCTACCAGGCCATTCTGTTCCGCGAGCCTTCCGGTCGGTCGGCCTATTATGCTCCGGACGGCAAATCGCTGCAGAAGGCCTTTCTCCGTTCCCCACTCAAGTACGGTGGGCGGATCAGTTCCCGGTTTTCCTACAGCCGTTTCCATCCGGTGCTGCGCCGGCACCGGCCCCACCTCGGGGTAGACTACGCCGCGCCGGTAGGCACCCCGGTGCAGGCGGTCGGAGATGGTCGCGTGGTCTTCGCTGGCCGTCGGACCGCGGAAGGGAAGATGGTCCACCTGCGCCATGCCAACGGCTACGAAACCATGTACCTGCATCTGTCCGCCATTCTTGTCCGGCCGGGCGAACGCGTCTCCCAGGGACAAATCATCGGTCGCGTAGGCTCCACGGGTCTTTCCACCGGCCCGCATCTCGATTTCCGTGTGCTGCAGCACGGCCGCTACCGCAACTTCCTGGCTTTGCAACTGCCGCCCGCGCAGCCGGTGGCGCGCAAAGATTGGGAGGAATTTGTCGCGACGCGGGATCGCTTCCTGGCCATGCTTGCTGAAACAACCGGACCCATCCCGGGCACGGAACGCGCTGCCGCCGCAGCGGGAGCGGACACGCCGGCCTCCGCAGCCGGTGCGGTGACAGCGCCGGCCAGAACGGCCGGAACAGACGAATGAGGATCGGGTACAGGTGTACCTCCGGTTTCCGAACCCGGTCCGGCAAGGGTGTCCGTTTCAATTCACGTTCGCGCAGTGAGTTTCGGCCTGTTTGTCGTCGGTATTTTCAGACGCGGGTTTCCCGTGCGGGATGCAAGCTGGCCTTGACAGCGACTGGGCGGTTTGCTAGTGTCCCGCGAGTTTACCTGGAGATTATGGTTGAACTCAATTGCCGCGTCCCGGCCGGCTAAGCCCGTTCTGCCGCACGCCCACGACCGTGCGTTTTACACCGGCATGGCGGTGGCGATGGCGGTGACGGTGTTCGTCGGCTTTGCGCCGACGTTTTACCTGCGCGCCTTTTTGCCCCCGCGCCCGACGATCTCCGGCGCGGTGACACTGACTCCGCTGGCATACGTCCACGGCGGACTGTTCACCGGCTGGATGGTGCTGTTCCTGGTGCAGACTTCGCTGGTGGCGGCGCGACGCGTGGATATCCACCGCCGGCTCGGCCTGCTGGGCGTCGGGATGGCCGCGGCGATGGTGGTCGTGGGCACCTGGACGGCGATTGCCGCTGCCGCACGCGGTGCAGCACCGCCGGGTGTAGACCCACTGGTCTTTCTGGCGATACCGCTGGGCGATATGGTGTTGTTTGCGCCGCTGGTGGCGACAGCCTTCTGGCTGCGGCGCAACAAGGAAGCGCACAAGCGCCTGATGCTGCTCGCTTTTATCAGTTTGCTGGCAGCGGCGGTCGCACGCTGGCCCGGTGTGCAGCCGCTCGGCCCGCCGGCCTTTTACGGGCTGAGCTATCTGTTCATCGTTGCCGGAGTCGTCTATGACCTGGCCACCCGGCGGCGCATCCATTCGGTCTATATCTGGGGCGGACTGTTCCTGGTGCTGTCGGTGCCGCTGCGGCTGTGGATTTCCGGCACCGAAGCCTGGCGCGCCTTCGCCGAATTCCTCACCCGCTGAAGCTGAACTGCAGGAGCTTGCTCGCGCCGCTGCGCAGAGGCCGCCTCCGCGCGCTACCCGCCGGGATGGGTTGTTGCGGGAACAAGCTCGCGTGCGCGGCTGGCGGGCAAGCCGCCGCTTTCCGGGGCGGTGAGGCGATCTGAAGTCTCCGCTACATCAATTCTTTGAGGTTGGGCGTGATGTCGCGGTGGTAGAGGTCGAGTTCCGCCAGCGGCTTTTCCTGCAGGCCGGGAATTTTCTTCTTCAGGTAGTCCTCGTAGGTGGGCACTTCCATCTGATAATAGACCCCGAGCGCAATTCGTCCGCCGGCTTCCTGGGATTTCAGCAGTGCCTGTGCTTTTTTCTGGGCGACCTCGACCGGATCGTCCGGGTTGTGCACGACGGGGTCGTAGTCGGTGTCCTCGAGCTTGTAGAGGCGCGGCTGCCCGTTCACCGTTTCAGCGTAGTAGCCCTTCGTATGCAGGTCGTTGTAGGTGGGGCATGTCTGCAGCACATCCACCAGAGCCGAGCCGCGATGCTGGATGGCCCGCGCAATCAGGTCCGCCAGGTATTTCGTGTCCAGCGCGTAGCCGCGCGCGACGAAGGTGTACCCGCAGGCCAGCCCGAGCAGAATCGGGTTGATCGCTTCCATGATGGATTCTTCCGGCATGGACTTCGTCTTCATGCCCTTCTGGATCGTCGGCGAAGCCTGCCCCTTGGTCAGCGCATAGACGTCGTTGTTGAAGACAATGTAGGTGATGTCCAGGTTGCGTCGGCCCCCGTTGACGAAGTGGCCGGCTCCGATGCCGTAGGCATCGCCGTCGCCGCCCACGCCGATCACGGTCAGCTCATGGTTCGCCAGTTTCATGGCGGTCACCGAAGGCATCACCCGCCCGTGCAGCGTGTGGAAGGCATAGGTGTGCATGTAATGCGGCGTCTTGCCCGAGCAGCCAATCCCGCTGATCACCGCCACCCGGTGCGGGGGAATCTGCAGCTTGGCCAGGGCCATCTGCAACGCGCCCAGGATGCCGAAATCACCGCAGCCCGGGCACCAGTCGTTGTGAATCTCGGCCTTGTAGTCGGTGGGTTTGAAAACCTTCAGATCGGTTGCAGCCGTTGCCATCTTTGTCCCTTTCTCTCGATATTTGCCGATGCAGATGCGGTTGGCCGATTCGCGGATTCGATGTCCTGCCGTCCTCCCGCACGCATTATTTGTTGTAGCCCGGCGGCAGCGGCACCATCGGCGGCAGCATCTTCTCGCGCCGCTCCCGCAGGGCCACCAGTTCGTCGAACTGCTTGCGACCGTCGCCGGGCTGGATCACGCGTCCTTCTGAAATCACGATGCGCTCGCCGCCGTTGGCTACGGCGTGTTCAATGGCGGCGATGATTTCGTTTTCGCTGAACGGGCGCCCGTCGTATTTCACCACGCTGTGCTGGCAGGCAAAGCCCGTCTCCGCCCGCACCAGGTAAGCCAGCTGTCCGGTATAGTTGCAATCGAAGCAGATTACCTTGCCTGCCCCGCGCAGGTAGCTCGCGATTTCCGTCGGGAACGGACGCAGCATCCGCACCTGCAGGAACCGGTAGGTTTCCTGCTGCGGATCGAGCTGGCGCAGCGCGTCCACGATGGCACCCTTGGTCGAACCCCAGCCGACGATCAGCACCGGTATCCGCCCGGCGTCGCCGCCGGACGGCCCGAACAGGCGAAACTTCTTCTCCGCTGGAATTTCCCGCGCGGCCACGGCCAGTTTCCCCATCCGTTTTTCCATCATGGCCAGACGGTTGCCGATGCCTTCGGTGATGTGCCCGCGCGGGTCGTGCTCGTCGGTGGTAGTCCAGAAAATTCCACCTTCCTGCCCGGGCACCGAGCGCGGGCTGATGCCGTCTTCGGTGAAGGCGTAGCGCAGGTAATCGCCGTTGCCGTTCATCGTCCTCGGGTCGAACAGCTTCCCGCGGTCGATCTGCAGTCCCTCGGTGGCAAACGGCGGCAGGGTCTGATAGCTCGACGCCAGGTGCTTGTCCACCAGAACGATCACCGGCACCTGGTAGCGATCGGCGTAGTTGAACGCGTCGAAGGTGTCATAGAAACACTCTTCGATATCGCCCGAAGCAAGCACGATGCGCGGAATATCCCCTTGGCCGGCGTGCAGGGCAAACAGCAGGTCGCCCTGTTCGTGCCGCGTCGGCAGGCCGGTCGAGGGCCCGCCGCGCTGGTAGATCACCACCACCGGACCGGGGGCTTCGGTGATCGCCGAAAACCCCAGCCCCTCGGGCATCAGCGCGAATCCGGGACCCGACGTCGAAGTCGCCGAACGCACTCCGCCGTGCGCCCCCATCACCGCGGCGTCGATGGCCGAGACTTCGTCCTCGGTCTGCAGCACCACCAGGTTGTACTGCCCCTGGTAGCTTTCCAGATAGACGCTTTCATCGGTCGCCGGGCTGATCGGATAGTAGGTCTGCAGCCCGCAGCCGGCTTTTAGCTTGGCCAGCCCGACCGCCTGCGTGCCTTTCACCATGATCTGGCCTTCGCGGCCGGGGTTCGGCGGAAGCTTGTATTTCATCTGTTTCTGGAAATGTTCCGCGGCGTATTCGTAAGCCAGCCGTGCTGCGTCCACATTGAGCTGTGCGACCTTGCCCGCTTTGCTGCCGAAGCTGTCCCGGATGGCCTCCGCCACCGGTTCGAAATCGAACCCCAGCGCTCCGACCGAAGCGCCCAGCGCCAGCGTGTTCGTCATGATGCGGTAGGCGCGGGCCTGGCCGGGTTTGCCCGCGGCAGTCAGCGCCCGGTCGAGCAGCTCGGCGTAGGGCATCTCCCAGAAGAAGATGTCGTCGCGCTCGATCCACGAGATGAATTTTTTGTTCTCAGCGTCATAGAGGATTGCGCCACCCGGCGCGATTTCATGCGCGTGGCCGCGGTGCGCCGGGAATTCGTGGTACATGTCGCCGACCAGCGTTTCTTCGTCCAGCGCCGAAAGCAGGTGCACCTCTTCGACATGGGAGTGCACCGGCTCGTCGCTGATGCGCAACCGGTAGGAGCTGTGCTTGCCCTTGATGTTCGAGTGATACTCGATTTGTCCGAAGACGTAATATCCGGCGCGCATCAGCGCCTTGGCCAGAATTTCAGCGCTTACGTTGATGCCGCTGCCCTGCGGCCCACCGACCATCCAGGAAAAATACGCCATCCGTATCACCCTGCCCGACCCCGGTGTGCACGCTGCAGTTTCGTGTTCCGGAGTCTCTGAAAAGTTTCGTTTGGGAGAGATACACAGCCCTCCCCACCCGGGCAGCCCGCGCCCACTCTTGGAGCCGCTGCCGCCGAGGAAAGAGCTACCCAAACCAGCTCGTAAAGCATCAAGATACCACATCTGTCTCTGCGGCGGAATCCTTGCGCAGGGTCGGGAAGCTGGTGTGGATGCTCCTTGCGGGCGAGGGTGCTCGGCGAAGGCAACGTGTGCGAGTTTGCCTTTACGGGCGCAAGCATTTCTGCGCCGGCCCGGCGCGACTCGAGCGACCGTAACTGGCACGAGCCTGTGCTCGCGCCGGTCGGTTTGGCTTGCCGCGGGCCATCCGTGTGGGAATGTCCCCGGGCACCACCGGCCCGAAATCCGCTTGACTTTCGCCTTCCGTTCGCCTAGCTTGTTTGTGCCCGGTCCTCACTGTTACGGGGTGCAGCGATGATCCTCACACGCCGCCAGAAGGAAGTCCTCGACTTTCTGGTCAGCTTTTACAACAAGCACCGCTACGCGCCGAGCTACGAAGAAATCGCCCGCGGGCTGAAGTTGACCTCGCTGGCCACCGTGCACAAGCACATCACCACGTTGGAGCGCAAGGGCTACATTCGCCGCGGCTACAATCAGAGCCGCTCCATCGAAATCCTGCAACTGCCGCGCCCCGTCCGCGAGCAGGTCATCGAACGCTACGCGCACAGCGGCACGGCCTTGCCCCTGGTCGGCCGCATTGCAGCGGGCCGTCCGCTGGAAGCGGTCGAGGATCGCGAGGAAATCTCCCTGGCCGACTTCACTCGCGGCCGCAACACCTTCGTCCTTCAGGTCAAGGGCGACTCCATGAAGGACGATCACATCCTCGACGGAGACTACATCGTCGTCGAGCAAACCCAGGTCGCCAATCCCGGCGAAATCGTCGTCGCGCTCGTGCGCGGGGAAGAAGCCACGTTGAAACGTTTCTATCGTGCTTCCGGAGGCCGGGTTCGGCTGCAACCCGCCAACGCGGAAATGGAACCGATCGTATTGCCCGCGTCGGAAGTGCAGATTCAGGGCCGCGTCATCGGCGTCCTCCGCAAATACTAACTAACTGAATACAGGTGGCGGTTGGATTTCAGGCCTTTGTCCCAGATGCGATAACGCAAACCTGTCTAGCACAGGAACAGCCATCAGACCAGCCAAACTCGTCGGAGCGAGGTGCTGGTTCTTGTCATCAGTAATTAACTTGTTTAGTATTTCATGAAAGAGGGAAGGTGGTCTTATGTTCCGATCCGGACTCTATTCTTCGGTGTGCCTCACGCTTATGTTTTTTTCTTTGGGAGTGGTCTCTTGGGGAGACCTCCTATCTTCCGGTCGCCACCGGTCTGCGGGGAGCCTGGAAGTTACGGTTGTCCGGCAACCGGGGGTGCCGTTCACGATTACTCGCGCGATTGCGACAAGCGATATCGTGCTGCGAAAGACCTCGATCCACCTCGCGGTGGAGAACACCACGCGTGAGCACATAAAAGAAGTCAGTATCTTTGTTGCAGTGTTGGATGGACAAGGACAGCCTCGTGGCGGCCAAAGGACCTCACAGCGCATTTCGCTTCGACCGGATGAAGAACAGCATATTACGTTCGATTTAAGCAATCTGTTGTTCCTCGACCCCACCCGAGACGCCGCCCGTATCTCCTTGGCGATAGATGGCTGGGTGGGTGAGGACACGGCCGCCTTGCAACCTTATTCCGAGAGGGCTTTGCTCCAGGCCATACTCGGCCTCACGTCACTGCCGAGCCAGCCTGCCCACATCACATCGGTCCAGGACTTTGAACCTCTGTGTGATGAAAGCAGCTTCTGCGACAATTGCCAAAATCGCGCGACAACGCTGTGCGGTTCCCGTGGTGTTGGCAGTTTTAACTGCACGTTCACCCGCGAGTCCTGCAGTTGCAGCTTTACTTGTGCAGGCGGTCGTTAGTCGGAGCGGTGCTGTCCAGCAGTCGCTCAATTCCGCACCGGAATTCAGCAGAGCCACCCTGCAATCCGTAGTGTCAGAGCTGTACCTCCGAAGCGGAACGTCCTGGGGCTCCTTCCTCCTCTGTTCGTTCCTCGGTCGGACGACTTTCAGATCGAAGCACAAACGGAATACCTGCGCGCTCCGCTGCTTTGTCCGCGGTTCGTTGTTGCCTGGGCAACACTTCTGCTTCATTTTTGGCTTGCACCGGTTTGCAGCGCGGGACTAGAGTGAGGACTCCCAGCTCTCAGAGTCTTGCTCCAAATCCTTGCACTGGCCCGGGGCAGTCTCTGAGGTCCCGGGGCCAGACCAGGGGGAATGATGTGGGGAAGCAAGAAACCCGAGCAAAAAACCGGTGTCCCCGCGCCGGGAACGTCGCCCGCTCTGCGGGACCGGCCCGCCGGGAAGCCTGAGGAGGCAGCAGCCATGAATCCCAACGAAACTCCGCGCACGGGCGCCATCCCGCCGAGCGTTTCCGGCGGCGTCGCCCGGCTTGGCCCCAGCCTGCATGTGAAAGGCGAAATCTCCGGCAACGAAGACCTGCACGTAGATGGCAGCGTCGAAGGACTGATTTCGCTCGAAGACCGCAAGCTCACCGTCGGCGCCAGCGCCCGGCTCACTGCCGACGTGCAAGCCCGCGAGATCGTCGTCTACGGCAGCGTCAAGGGCAATCTGCGCGCTCGCGATCGCATCGAGATTAAAAAGGATGGTTCGGTGGTTGGCGATTTGACCACTGCCCGCATCATGATCGAAGACGGCGCCTACTTCAAGGGTGCCATCGAGATTGATCGCGGCGAAGGCGCTGCCGATAAGCCGACACTGGTCCGCGCGGCTCAGGCTGTGCCGAAAACCGCCAGCGGTTAGTTCGCTGCCGCTGCGGTGCCCCGTTCCGTTCCACTCAGCCGCGGGGGCAGCTGCCCCCGCGCTTCTCTTTTCTGGGTTCCAGATTGCCGCCGGCGGGAACCGGCTTACCTCGGCCGTCTGACACAAAATCCGAGCGCAGCTCTCCGGTGCCGTTTCACCCTGAGGTGGTAACGTGCAAATCGAACTGCGCGGCCATCGCAGCCCGGGTCCGGCTGCATGGGTGCATGTGGTGGTGCCGCCCAATCGTGCCGGGCTGCGTTGACAAAACTCCGATGTTTCCTTATTCTCAGAGTTTGTCCCCGAGGGAAAGGGTGTGACTGAGCGATGCGCACGTATGTCCCGCAGGGCCGTGAGGCCATCGAGTTGACCCAGGGCAATCGCTGGTGGGTGATCGACGCGGCCGGCCAGGTGCTGGGTCGTGTGGCCACCCGTGCCGCCCGACTGCTGATCGGCAAGGATAAACCGCAGTTTACGCCGCATCTCGATTGCGGAGACCACGTGGTCATCATCAACGCCGCACAGGTTCGACTGACGGGCAAAAAGCTGGAGCAGAAGGTGTATCGCCATCATTCGGGCTACCCGGGCGGTCTGAAAGAAGTCGCTGCGGCGCGCCTGTACCGCGAACGGCCTGAAGTCATGGTGCGTGACGCTGTACTCGGCATGCTGCCGAAAAACAAACTGCGCGCGCATCGCGCCCGCAAGCTGCGGGTCTATCGCGACGCCAGTGGCCTGGCCCGCCACGCAGCTCAGAAACCGCAGCCCGTGACGCTCTAGCTGCGGCCGGTTCGAGGAGGAACGTTGAGTACAACCCCGACGACGATGGCAGAAAAATTCTACGGCACCGGCCGTCGCCGCGAAGCCGTCGCCCGCGTCTTCCTCCAGCCGGGCACGGGACGTTTTACCGTCAACCATCGCCCCGTGGAAGACTATTTCAAGAATGTCGCCTGGTTGAAAACCGCGGTCGAACCGCTCGAGTTCACCCAGTTGAAAACGCAGGTGGACGTCTACGCGACTGCCCGGGGCGGAGGCGTCGGCGGACAGGCCGGTGCGGTGCGCTTGGGGCTGGCCCGTGCGCTGGCGCTGTTTCGTCCTGAGCTGCGTCCCGCACTGCGCAAAAACGGATTTCTGACGCGCGACCCGCGCATGAAAGAGCGCAAGAAGTACGGCCAGAAGGGTGCGCGGAAGCGCTTCCAGTACAGCAAGCGGTAACCCGGCGCCCGCGCTGCGGGCGATCTCGCGGCCGGCAAGGTGCCGGCAAAAGGGTGTTCGCCCCGGATTGCGGGGTGCCAAGCACCCGTTCTCAAAGGAGGTCCGTTGGCTGTTGAAATTTCGATGAAGGAATTGCTGGAGGCCGGAGTCCATTTCGGCCACCAGACCCGCCGTTGGAACCCGAAGATGAAGGAGTACATCTTCGGCGAGCGCAATGGTATCCACATTATCGACCTGCAGAAAACCCTGAAGCTGTTCCGCGAAGCCGCCCGCTTCATCACCGAACTGACGGCCCAGGGCAAAACCGTTCTCTTTGTCGGCACCAAGCGCCAGGCCAGCGAAGCGATTGCGGAAGAAGCCCAGCGCTGCGGCGCCTTTTATGTGAATCACCGCTGGCTCGGAGGCACGCTGACCAATTGGACCACCCTGCAGAAATCCATCAAGCGGCTGCGCGAGCTGAAGGCTATGAAGGAAGATGGCCGCATGGACCAGCTCTCGAAAAAAGAAGCCGCACGGCTGGAGCGCGAGCTGAAACACCTGCAGCAGAACCTGGCGGGCATCGAAAATATGACCTCGTTGCCTGACTGCCTGTTCGTCATCGATTGCAGTGCCGAAGAAATCGCCGTGCGCGAAGCGCGCCGCATGGGCATTCCGGTGGTCAGTATCGTGGACACCAACTCGGACCCCTCGCTGGTCGATTACGTGATCCCGGGCAACGATGACGCCCTGCGCGCGATCCGCCTGTTTGCTTCCAAGATTGCCGATGCCGTGCTCGAGGGCCGTCGCGCCTACGAGCAGGGCCAGCTCGCCGAGGCCAAGGCCCTCGAAGAAACGCCCGCGGCCGAAGAAGCCGTCGAGTACGTGGACACCAGCGCCTACGAAGCGTACGAGCAGCCCGAAGGCGAATACCTGGACGAGGAAGAGGCGCTGGCGGCCGGTTACGCCCGGGACGACTACCCGGATGAAAATTCTGCCGAAGAGGCCGTGCCTTCCGAGGAAGAGAAACCGAGCTGAGCCGCTGGCACCGCGTTCTGTTCTTCGATAGGCACGCAGCGGAAGCATCGCGACTGGCATCCAAAATTTTGCAGCAAGAAAAATTCAGTGCGGAAAAGGACGTGCCCATTCCTATGACCACGCAGCCGAAAGAAGTGAACATCTCTGCCCGGCAGGTCAAGGAGCTTCGCGAGCGGACCGGTGCCGGAGTTCTCGACTGCCGCGCCGCACTCGCGGAAGCCGCCGGCGACATCGAAAAGGCCATCGAACTGCTGCGCAAGAAAGGACAGGCCGCCGCCCAGAAGAAAGCTCAGCGCCAGGCCACCGATGGTCTGGTCGGCAGCTACATCCACATGGGCGGCAAGATCGGCGTGCTGGTCGAAGTCAACTGCGAAACCGACTTCGTGGCCCGCACCGAGGAGTTCCAGCGACTCTGCCACGACCTGGCCATGCACATCGCCGCGCTCGACCCCAAATACATCCGCCGGGAAGACGTCACCGAAGACATGCTCGCCCGGGAGCGCGAAATCTTCGCCGCACAGGCCCGCGCCCAGGGCAAGCCCGAAGCCGTGATCGACCGCATCGTCCAGGGCAAAATGGAAAAGTTTTACGAAGAAAACTGTCTCTACGAACAGCATTTCATCAAGGATGAATCCGTCACCATCCGTGAGCTGATTGACAGCCTGATGGCGAAGGTAGGTGAAAAAATCGTGGTCAGCCGCTTCGTCCGCTTCAAGGTCGGCGAAGCGGGGGGCAGTGTCTCCAGCGAGGGATCGCCGGCCGGGTAACCCCGGCTTCCTGTTGGTCATCGCCCATTCTTTGCTACAATGCCGCCGGGCGTCCGCCCGGGGGCCGGAGCGGATGGCGTGGGCCGCCCCGTTTGCCGGCACGCCGTCTCGGCTGTTCCGATGTTTGCGCAAACACCGACGCCGGTCTATCGCCGCATTGTGCTGAAGCTCTCAGGGGAATCCCTGCAGGGCCCGCAGGGCTATGGCATCCACAGCGAGACGGTGGCCGCAATCGCCCGAGAAATCAAGGAAGTCAAAGACCTCGGCGTGGAAATCGCCATCATGGTCGGCGGCGGGAACATTTTTCGGGGGACCCGTCAGCAGGGGCTGGCGATTGACCGTGCCACTGCCGACTACATGGGCATGCTCGCGACTGTGCTGAACGGTCTGGCGCTGCAGGATGCCCTGGAAAAGCTCGGCTGCTTCACCCGCCTGATGAGCGCGATCGAAATGCATCAGGTCGCCGAACCCTTCATCCGCCGCCGCGCCACACGCCACCTGGAAAAGGGCCGCGTGGTCATCTTTGCCGCCGGCACCGGCAATCCGTACTTTTCGACCGACACGGCCGCGGCCCTGCGTGCTATGGAAATCAAAGCCGAGGTCATCTTGAAGGCCACCCGCGTCGAGGGCATCTATGATGCCGACCCGGAAAAGGTCGCCGGCGCGCGCAAGTTCGATCGCATCAGCTATCTGGACGTGATCCAGCGCGGGCTGGCCGTCATGGATTCCACCGCCATCACCATGTGCATGGACAACCGTTTGCCGATCGTCGTCTTCAATCTGAACGTGCCCGGCAATATCAAACGCGTCGTGCTCGGCGAAAAGGTCGGCTCGCTGGTCACGCACGACTGACCGCGCCAGGAACGGGGAGTGGCAATGACTACGGTGGCAACAGCGAAAGACGCTCTGGCCCAGGCCCGCCAGCGCATGGAAAAGGCCGTCGAAGACTTCCGCCGCGAGCTGGCCACGCTCCGCACCGGCCGTGCCAGCGTGGGCCTGCTGGAACACATCCGCGTGGACTACCACGGCAGCCCGCTCACCATCCAGCAGCTCGGCACCCTTTCGGTTCCCGACCCCACGCAGATTCTGATTGCCCCCTGGGATCCCGCTGCCGTGCCGCTGATTGACCGCGCGATTCGCGCCTCGGATCTCGGCCTGAATCCCACCACCGATGGCAAAATCATCCGCGTCCCCATCCCCCCGCTCACCGAAGAGCGTCGCAAGGAGCTCGTCCGGCATCTCCACAAAGTCCTGGAAAATCATCGCACCGCCGTGCGGAACATCCGCCGGGATTTGAAAGAGGCGATCGAAAAGCTGGAGAAGGAAAAGAAGCTCAGTGAAGATGAGCGCAAGCGCGCCCTGGAAGAGCTCGACAAGATTACGCAGACGGAGATCAAAAAACTGGAAGAGCTCTCTTCCGCCAAAGAGAAGGAAATCCTGGAGCTGAAGTAGGTCGCACCACGAGCAGCTACGGCAGCGTCACGATTCGGGAGGCTGCGTTCACAACCAGCACCAACACCAGAAGGCACTGGCCGGTCGCCTCGCCGCAGCTCAGGATGGCCCGTCGCGGGATTTGGACCTGGCTGTCCGGGGGGATCCTCACGGGATAGTCGAGCTGTTGCAGCTTTTCCGTAAAGCCGCGCAACACCTCAGCGCCTTCCGCAAACCGCACGGCCTGCAGTCGAGCTCCCCCCGCACCATCCGGAACGAACAGCAGCAAAAAATCTGCGTGCACGGTCTGCGGCGGCTCTAGCAGTCGTCCCAGGGCTACGGTGCGCGCTTCGGAAAGCTCGTTGAGGGCTTTCAGGGTCAGTTCCTCCACTTTTCGCTCGTTGCCTACCAGTGCAAGCAGCCGTTCGCGCGTTTCCGGCAGCGGTTGGGTGGCCACCGCGGCCTGCGCATAGATGCGCACAGCTAGGTCCTTTTTTCCTTGTTGTTCGTAGATCTGCCCCAGGTGATCGCCCACTTCACCGCGCTGGGTGAGCAGCCAGGCCGCGTGAATGTAGGATTCGGCCCGTTCCAGGTCGCCTTTGCGGAAGTAGATCCAGCCGAGGGTATCCCAGTACGCTGCCAGTGCCGCCACCTCGATGAACTTCGTGGGCTCCAGGCGGTCGAGGCTCAGGTTGCGCAGATTTTCCGTTGCGGCTGCCACGGCCTGTTCGGCGTAGCGCTGCGCACGGTCCAGCTCCAGGTTGTGTACCGCCAGCACATAGGCCACATTGTTCAGCGTGTTCGGGTGCGGCGAGTCTTCCGTGGCGGCATCGATTTGCTCCAGGGCTTCTTCCCTGCGCCCCAGGTGCAGCAGGGCCTGTCCCAGGCTCACGCGCAGCGCGGAGAGCAACTGTGGATTTGTGTTCAGCCGGATGGCTTTGTCGAGCACCTCGGCCGCCTCGTCGTACTGTTTCTCTTGCAACAGCAGCATCCCGAGGCTGGTCAAGGTAGCAGCATCGAGCGGTTTGATCTCGAGCTGTTTCCTGTAGTCTGCAATGGCCGCCTGGTGGTTCCTGAGAATCGAGTGCACCTGCGCTCGGTTCCGGTACGCTGC
The DNA here is from genome assembly GCA_023512135.1 of Terriglobia bacterium. Classification (GTDB taxonomy): domain Bacteria; phylum Acidobacteriota; class Terriglobia; order Acidiferrales; family UBA7541; genus DSGC01. Next base: position 95,507 of record JAIMAG010000008.1, read on the forward strand.
TTCGTGATACGGGTTCAGCGCAATCTGCCGGTCGAACGCCTCGAGCGCCATCTGAATCTGGCCCGAATGCAGGTACGCTTCCCCGAGTTTGTTCCAGGCTTCCGGGTGTTCCGGCTCCAGCTCGACGAGCCGTTTCAGGATGGACACCGCGTCTTTGGAACGGTTTGCCCGCAGGGCCTCCTCGCCGGCTTCGAACAGCCCGAGAGATGTATTCGGTGGCTGGTCGCTCGACGTGCGCGTGACGGCCAGCGTCTGTCCTTCGTCGGCGCGAACTGCGCGCAAAAAAACTTGGTAGTCGCGCATCCGCTCAGCCGGCACCGTGCGCTGCCGTTTCTGCAGATGCCGTTCCGCGATCAGTTTGCGTCCTTCCAGACGGTAGTCGGACCGGTACGTAGCGTAGTCCCGTTCCAGCCGCACGGGTACCGGCGTGCGGGCAGTGTAGCCTTCGGGGAGTTCGAGTTCGATGCGATACTCCGTCTGGTACGGTGACCCCAGTTCGATTTCTTTCGGCGGTGCCCCCGCCTCCGGAAACTCATCGGGAAGGGTCATTTGGGGCAGGGGGAGCTGGAGCTGGGCCGAACGCGCGAAACGGTTCAGATACTTGGACTGCGAGAACCGGAATTCCAGCCGCAGCGGCTCAGCCATCTCTTCCAGTGCAGTTACCTGCAGGTCGGCCACCTCTCCCTCCAATCCGAGGAGGAGGGCCAACGCTTGTGCCAGGTTTTTCCAGTTCGCCTGGGGCAAGCGTCGCAGGGCCTGCCGCAATGGTACTTCGTCTTCCCCGCGAAACTGGTATCGCAGGTCCGCCTCGAGCTCGCCTTCGTTTTTGATCGTGCCATACACCTGAATCCGGTGCCATTGCAGAAAAGGTGGATCGGCGGGCGTTTCGACCAGTCGCGCGGGCTCCCTCCGGGCAATGAGCAACGCTTTCTTTCCGCGCAGGCTGGGCATCAGCAGCCCGAACGGTGCTCCCTCGGTCGTCGTGTCCAGGTACTCCGTCCGGCCATCGAGCGTCACGGCGCTGACCAGGTGATTGAACTGTCGCGGCGACGGCACTTCCGGATCGAGTGTGCGTTCGGAATGAATCAGCACCGGCACAACCTCGATTCCCACCGCCTCGGCCAGCGCGGCGAGCAGCGTGTGCTTGTCCTTGCAGTCTCCGTACCGGTTCGCCAGCACCTGTTCGGCTTTGTGCGGCCGGTAGTGGCCGACCCCGAACGACAGGCTGACGTAGCGGATCTTTTGATTTACGAATTTGTACAGCGCCTCGAGTTTTTCCCGCGGCGTCTTCCGGTCCCGGGTGAGTGCCTCTGCCTGGGCCCGGATGGTTTCGGTCACGGCGCGCTGTTCGCGCTCGAGCGCCCCATACCACCGCCCGATTTCTTCCCAGCTCGTAAAAGTGGAAAGCTGGATATCAGCCAATTTGTCCTTCTCTTCTTCGTTCTCCTGCTCTTTTTTCTTCTCCGCTTCCGCAGGCTCGGCTTCCGGCCGCGGGTGCGTCTGATGCCAGCGGTATATCCGTCGTCCGGCAGCCTCGCGCACTTCGGGTTGGAAAGCGACAGCCGTTTTCAGGTGGACGGGCCGGTCGGCGGGCAGGTCGATCTCCAGTATCTCTTCCAGGATCATCGTCGCGGGAAGAAAGCTGTGTTCGAACCAGAAATGGCCGGGCACGAGCGGCGTGTGTGTTTCCAGGCGGAAGCGGTAGACGAGCGTGTCCCCCACTTGGAGCGTGGGCACGGTCACGTGCCGCTGGCGCCAGTCGGTATAGATGGGGGCTTCCCGCGACACCGGAGCGGTCAGCTCCTGCATCGCCGAGGGCTCGACCGTCACCACCTCACCGTCCGCTTTCTGCACGCGCAGAAAATCCAGCTCGAATCGCTCGGTTTCCGCTGCGTATTCGAAGATCAGTTGGCCGAACTGTCCGATGGCGGCCTGGGTCAGCAGGCGCACCCGTATCTCCTGCGTCAGGTGGTAGAGTCCGTCATTTTCGAATCGCAGGTAGGCGTACCTTTTTTCGATGAGAAATGCCTGCTCGGTGGTCGCGGGTTGCGGGGCGGGCTCTTGCTGGGCGCACAACGAGGCCGCCCCCAACAGAACCAGAAAGGCAAGCTCCTGAATCCGGCGCACGAACAGCACAGGCACACGGGCCTCTGAGATGTGGTAGCAGTCTAGAAAGGATTGCTTGAACCGTCAAGATCGGGCAGGGTTGCCCGCCAGACAAACCGCTCCTTCGGCCCTTCGTTTTTTTCTCGCGAAATGTCAAGAATATGATATTAGTAAATAGCGCGCTCAGGGCATGGCGGTCGGTCGGCCCCAGGCCTTGCCGTGGTGCTCCCCCCGCGCCCACGGTCACCGGACAAGTTCAGGAGCCGGAGTTATGCGATGCACCTCGCTGTGTTCGAGTCTGTTCCGGTGTTCGGACGGACCGGGAGCGACGCGAGCCGAAATCCTCGGCTCTAGTCCCCCGCTGCTTCGGCGGGTCAAACCGGAGAGTACGGTTTATGCCCAGTCCCCCGCACGTGCCGGGTACGATCCGCATCTTTTTGCTCGGCGATCACGCCGTGATTCGCCGCGCGCTGCGTCTGCTCATTGAGTCTCAGCGTCACCTCCGGGTAATCGGAGAAGCCCCCTGTGCGGATGCTCTGGCCGCGGTGCGCCTGTGTCCGGATGTCCTGCTGGTCGACTGCGAGCCCGCCCTCCATCCCTCGAACGAGCTTTTGCCGTGCCTGTTGGCGGCAGCCCCGCGTCTCCGCGTGCTGGTCCTGACGGGCGAGCACGGCCCTGATTTCCACTCGAGCCTGCTCCGCGCGGGCGCTGCCGGTGTCGTCCGCAAAGACGACCCGCCCGAAATCCTTCTCAAAGCCATCCAGAAAGTCCATCAGGGTGAAATCTGGCTCGACCGCGCCACCGTCTCCCGCGTGCTCGACCAGACTTTGCGACCGCACCACAGAACTACGGAGGCCGGCACCGAACCGTGGAAGTGTCTGACAGAACGCGAACGCGAAATTGTTTCGCTGGTGGGCGAAGCCCTGAACAACAAACAGATTGCCCGCCGCCTCTTGATCAGTCATGCCACCGTGCGCCATCATCTGACCTCGATCTTCGGGAAACTCGGCCTCTCCAATCGGCTTGAACTGCTCCGCTACGCGTTGCATCACGGGTTGGTGGGAAAAGAGTCTGCTGCGGACGCGATCCGCCATCGGCAGGAACCGCTTCGTTCGCGCGTGCCCGCAGGCCGGAGGCAGAGCTGAGCGGCTGCACCAAGCTCACGCCAGCAACGTCCGTATTTTCTGCAGAGACTGGAACAACTGTCCAATCCCCCTGGGCGCTGTGGCCTAACCCGGACCCTGTGAAAATTTGGCGTTGTGTCGGATGCAGTTTTCGCCGCCTGTCTGATGCGCGCTGGGGAATCTGTGATTAGGCTGCCTGCCGTTGCCCGACCAAGTTTCCTAGGAGTGTGCAGCGCGCGGGCCGGATGGGGCCCAAAGGAGCAGCGTCATGAGGATTCTCAAATACCGGGAACCAAAACTGGTACGAATCGCCCGAAAGAATCGGCAGGAAATTGTCCGGGCTGGACTGACGCGGCGAGAATTGTTCCGTCTCGGCCTGCTGACCAGCGCCGGTCTGCTCGTCCCGATTCGGGGGCTCAGTGCCCGTGCGAGTTGCACCGAAGGTTGCGAGCTGGGCTGTAGTCCGCCGACAACACCGTTCGTCGAGCCGCTGCCGGTTATGCCGGTCCTGAAGGAGGTTCCGGAATCTTCTCTGGTGCCCGCGCCCACCACGAATCCCAATACCGCCATCAATCCGAACACGGGTCTTCCGTTCGAAGGACGAGTAGAGCCGCACCAGTTCCGCGACCGCTTCCCACCCGTCAAGTTTTTTGAAACGCGCATGGTGCGCGCAAACCTGCGCATCGCCCGTGATGGCGAGCTGCCGCTACAACCCTTGTGGGCCTTTACGGATCCGGTGGACGGTCCCAGTGTTCCAGGACCGACGATTGTCAGTCGCTACGGGGAACCCATCCTGATCCGGCGCCACAATGATCTGCCTCCGCTGGCCGAAAATGGCGGCTTCGGCAAGCCCTCCGTTTCGACTCACCTGCACAATTTCCATTCCGCTCCGGAAAGCGACGGTGGCCCCTGCCGCTTCTTTGAGCGCGGCCAGTATTACGACTATCACCACACGATGGCCAATGCCGGTTTCAACACGCCGGAGTTCAGCGCCACCGATGGAGATATCCGCGAATCGCTCAGCACGCTCTGGTACCACGATCACCGGCTCGATTTCACGGCTCCGAATGTCTACAAGGGTCTGGCTGGCTTCCACCTGGTGTTCAACGAATTCGATACCGGGAACGAAAACACGGGCTTCCGCCTGCCTTCGTTTCCCGAGTTCGATATCCCGCTGTTTCTCGCCGACAAACTGATTGATCCCGAGACGGGGCTGATCTGCTTCGATCTGTTCAACTTCGATGGCCTGGTGGGCGACAAGTTCACCGTAAACGGCATGATCCAGCCTTTCCTGGAGGTGCGCAAGCGCCGCTACCGCTTCCGCATTCTCGACGGCGGTCCTGCGCGCTTCTATCAGCTCTTCCTGACCGACTTGGATCGTCCGAATCAGCAGATTCCGTTCTGGATTATCTCCAACGACGGCAACCTGCTGCCCAAACCCATCCAGGCCACCAGTGTGCGGATTGGTGTGGCCGAACGCTTCGACATCATCGTGGACTTCTCGCAGATTCCGAACAATCCGTCCCGCATCTACCTGGAAAACCGTCTCCGCCAGGATGACGGTCGGGGCCCGGACAACGAGATCCTGCCGGCGGGACAGGGCAATCTCCTGCTGGAGTTCCGCATCGGCGAGCCGGCCCCGGACAACAGCGTCGATCCCGCCACGCTGCCCACCTTCTACGAGGTGCCGGTGATCAACCCGGCTGATTCCCGCATCACCCGCACGTTCGAGTTCGAACGCAAGAACGGACAGTGGGCCATCAACGATAAATTCGCCAACTGTGAAGACATCCGCTTCCGCGTCCGGCGCAACAGTGTCGAACGGTGGCGCCTGCGCAACAGTTCCGGTGGCTGGGCACACCCGATCCACATCCACCTGGAAGAGTTCCAGCTTCAGAAAATCAACGGCGTCGCGGTACGACCCGGCCAGCTGGATTTCGCGCGGAAAGACGTGGTCCGTCTCGAAGCCAATACGGAAGTCGAGCTGCTGATGCGGTTCCGCGACTTCTTGGGAGACTACCCGATGCACTGCCACAACACCATCCACGAAGACCATGCCATGCTCCTGTTGTTTGCCGTGGATGAAGTGGGCGATAACAAAACGAAACCCTAGCTGGTCGTCCGGTTTCGCGAAAGGAGAACCATGGCGATGAACGTTTTCACCCGCAGAGACTGGTTGCGAACGCTCGGTTGGACCTCGCTGGCGGGCGGTGTGGCCGCACGCTCGTTCGCATGGCCGCAGACCACCCCCAGGCGTTGGAAGAACATTCCGGCTCGCGATCGTATCCGTGCGCGTATCCCGAATGTCGAAGTGATTGCCCATACGGGCCAGCAGTTCCGCTTCTTCGATGACCTGATTTACGGTAAACGCGTGATCATCAACTTCATGTACGCACAATGCGAAGGGATCTGCGTCCCCGTGACCCAGAATCTGGTGAAAGTGCAGGAGCTGCTGCGCGACCGCGTGGGCAAGGACCTGTTCTTCTACTCGATTACCTTGAAACCGGATCAGGACGACGTGGCCGCTCTTCGCCACTACGCCGAAATGAACGGCGTCGGCCCCGGCTGGCTGTTCCTCACCGGACGCCCCGAAGACATGGAAGCGCTCCGCGTCGCACTCGGCTTCACCGACCCCGATCCGGTTCGCGATGCGGACAAGTCGAATCACATCGGCAACCTGTTGTTGGGCAATGAACCTGAGCTGAGCTGGTGTGCCGGCCCGGGCCAGCTCGACCCGGAATATCTGGTGCGGATGATACTTTGGAATCTCTACGATGTTCCGCGCCATGAGCTGGAAAACCGCTTGCTGGCCGAAAAGATGCTTTCTAAAGGAGAACCGCAATGAAGCTTGGTGCTCGATTCTTCTACTGGATGCCGGCGGTTGTGCTGCTGGCCGGTGCCACGTTGGCCGTGGCTGTGTTGACAGCGCAATCTTCTGTGCAGACGCAGCTCGGCGCCATCGCTGTTGGCGAAGGCCCTGAGGCGATTGCCTTCGACGGCACCCACATCTGGGTCGCGAATCAGTTCAGCGATACGGTCACCAAGATCCGTGCCGCGGATGCTGCCGTGGTCGGCACCTTTGCGGTGGGCCGCCAGCCACTCGCCGTGCTCGCTGCGGCCCAGGCCATCTGGGTAGCCAACTATGCGAGCAATTCCGTCGCGCGCTTGGATCCTGCGACCGGAGCCGTTCTCGCGAGCTATCCGGTCGGCAGCGGACCCGGTGGGCTGGCCTTCGATGGCACGCACATCTGGGTGGCCAATCGCGCGGCCAACACCGTCTCGAAACTTCGGGCCAGCGATGGCTACCTGGCCGGCGAATTCAAGGTTGGCCTGCGTCCGGTCGCCCTGCTCTTTGATGGCTCCTCCATCTGGGTTTCGAACAACGAAAGTGACACGGTCATGAAACTTCGCCTCAGCGACGGCCTCGTCCTGGGTACCTACCCCGTCGGTGACGGCCCCTTTGGTCTCGCCTTTGACAAAACGCACATCTGGGTGGCCAATTTCTTCAGTCAGAGCGTTACGAAGCTCCGCGCCAGCGATGGTGCTCACATGGGCAAGTTTTCAGTCGGCGACGGCCCGGCCGGAGTGGCCTTTGACGGCGCCTCGATCTGGGTCAGCAACAACGGCAGTGATAACGTGATGCGCCTGAACCCTTCCGATGGTGCCATCTTGGCTACCTTTGCGGTCGGAAATGGCCCCTTTGGGATTGCCTTTGACGGTTTCAACCTCTGGGTAGCCAACGCCGGCAGCAACACGGTTTCCACTACCGCGCTGCCGACACAGTCTCTGGCAACCGACTGAAAATTTCTATAAGTTATTTATTTTCAATAAAATGTAATTTCCTATTCCTGCCCGGCACGACTTTCCAGGTCGATTCAGAACGGGCAGGTAGTGACACAGCCTGTTCGTTGGGCCATGTTTTTGCATTGCATTTGGTGGTTGCACGAACTCAGAGGAGAATGTCAGGCGAAAGTTTTTCCACGGCCCTGCGTGCGAATCGATTTGACAACATAGGTTTATCTCCGTATACTTTGCATTTTGTCAGGGGATTTTTGCCCTGCTGTGAAAGGGAAGGTCTCCCGCCTCGGAACAGGGAACGAAGGAACGGGGCGGCGAGAGCGGCCGGAATGGGGCGCCAGCCCCGCAAAGCCGAGTAAACCCTCTCCGCCCTGATCAGCCTCGAAGCTTCGGGGTTGCGGGCTGGGGTTTCTGGTGGGTTCCTCCGGGGTCGCCACTGACCCTTTCAGTTTGTCATCCTTCACCAGCCTGTGTCTGGTCGTTGTGCGGCCAGGCGCAGCGGCGCGGAGTGTCGCGTCAGTTGGAGGAGTTGCGTGCCGACGTTTGCCCAACTGGTTTCAAAAGGGCGCGAACAGATTCGCGCCAAGACGAAGTCGCCGGCGTTGCAAGGTTCGCCCCAACGCCGGGGTGTTTGTATTCGCGTCTACACGCAGACGCCGAAAAAGCCGAACTCGGCACTCCGTAAAGTGGCGCGGGTCCGCCTGACGAACGGGATCGAGGTGACCAGTTACATCCCGGGCATTGGCCACAACCTGCAGGAGCACTCCATTGTGCTCGTGCGCGGCGGCCGCGTGAAAGATTTGCCCGGGGTGCGCTATCACATCGTGCGCGGCACTCTGGATGCCGCCGGCGTGGAAAATCGCAAGCAGGGCCGCTCGAAGTACGGCGCCAAGCGGCCGAAAGCTGCGAAGTAGGAGCCTGAACGATGCCTCGCAAAGGTCCAGTGCCGCGTCGCCCGGTTCCCCCCGACCCGGTCTATGGCAGTGACCTGGTCACGAAGTTCATCAACTCGATGATGTGGGACGGGAAAAAATCCACGGCGCAGCGCATTTTCTACGCCGCTATGGAACGCATCCAGCAGCGCACCAACGACGATCCACTGAAAACCTTTAAGAAGGCGATCGAAAACTGCAAGCCGGTGGTCGAAGTGAAAACGCGGCGCGTCGGCGGCGCGAACTATCAGGTGCCGGTCGAAGTGAATCCCTTCCGGCGCCAGTCGCTGGCGATTCGTTGGTTGATCAATTATGCGCGCGAGCGCAGCGGGAAGTCCATGGTCGAAAAGCTCACGGAAGAGCTGATCGATGCTGCCAACAACCGCGGCGGCGCCATCAAGAAGAAGGAGGACGTGCATCGCATGGCCGAGGCCAACAAGGCCTTCGCCCACTACCGGTGGTAGCCGCAGCGCGAAACGGTTTTTCTATGCCACGCCTGATTCCATTGTCGGACCTGCGCAACATCGGCATCATGGCGCACATCGATGCCGGGAAGACCACTACGACCGAGCGCATCCTTTTCTACACCGGCGTGACCTACAAGCTCGGTGAAGTGGACGAAGGCACCGCCACGATGGACTGGATGGAGCAGGAGCGCGAGCGGGGCATCACCATCACTTCCGCGGCCACCACCACCTTCTGGGAACGATTCGGCAAAAAACACCGCATCAACATCATCGATACCCCGGGCCATGTGGACTTCACCGTCGAGGTGGAGCGTTCGCTCCGGGTTCTGGATGGTGCAGTGGCCATCTTCGATGCGGTCGCCGGAGTCCAGCCCCAGACGGAAACCGTCTGGCGCCAGGCCGATAAGTATCGCGTCCCGCGCATCGCCTTCGTGAACAAGATGGACCGCGTCGGCGCCGACTTCGACCACTGTATCCGCTCGATGCGTCAGCGCCTGTCCGCCCACCCGGTTCCCCTCCAGTTCCCCCTCGGCAAAGAAGATTCCTTCGTCGGTGTCATCGATTTCATCGACCAGCGCGTCATCGTCTGGCGCGACGACACCCTGGGCGCTCAGTACGACGTTTTCCCCGTCGAGCAACTCTGGGATCCGACCTTTCTCCGCGGTCGGCCCGACGTGGCCGCCGCCGTCCGCGCCAGTGCTATCACCGAAGCCTTCTACCGGGAGCACCGCGAGAAGGTGGTCGAGTACATCGCCGAACACGACGACGCGGTGCTCGGCAAATGGCTCGAACAGCACGATCTGACCCCGGAAGAGCTCCGCGCCTCGATCCGCCGCTCGACGATCGCGCTGAAGCTGGTGCCGGTGCTCGCCGGATCGGCCTTCAAGAACAAGGGCATCCAACCCCTACTCGATGCGGTCGTGGATTATCTGCCCTCGCCGGTGGATATCCCGCCGGTCGAGGGCACTTCCCTTGACGGCAACGAACCCATCCTGCGCCGCGCCGGCGACGATCAACCCTTCGCCGCCCTGGTCTTCAAGATCATGACCGACCCCTACGTCGGTCACCTGGCTTTCATTCGCGTCTATTCCGGCGTGCTCAAGTCGGGCAGTTCGGTTTTCAACTCCACCCGCCGCAGCCGCGAACGCATCGGCCGGCTGCTTCGCATGCACGCCAACAAGCGCGAGGAAATTGACGAGATCTATTCCGGTGACATTGCCGCCTGCGTCGGCCTGAAGAACGTTTCCACCGGCGACACCCTCTGCGACGAATCCAAGCCCATCGTGCTCGAATCCATCGAATTTCCCGCGCCGGTCATCTCGGTGGCCATCGAGCCGAAAACCAAAGCCGATCAGGATCGGCTGGCGGGCGCACTGGCCAAGCTGGCCCAGGAAGACCCCACCTTCCGTGTTCATACCGATCCGGATACCGGTCAGACGCTGATCTCCGGCATGGGCGAACTCCACTTGGAAATCATCGTGGACCGCATGATGCGGGAGTTCGGCGTTCAGGCCAATGTCGGTCGCCCGCAGGTGGCGTATCGCGAAACGATTCGCAAGCCCGCGACGGCAGAAGGCAAGTACATCCGCCAGACCGGCGGCCGCGGCCAATATGGCCACGTGGTCCTGGAAGTTCATCCCCTGCCGAGTGCCGCCCGGGAAGCCATGCACGAACTCTCCACCGACGAGCTCGATGCCCTGGCCAAACAAGTCGCCGGCCCGGGCGCCAAGTGGCGCTTCGACCGCGTCCATCGTCTGTTGTTCGTCGACCGCATCGTCGGAGGCGCCATCCCCAAGGAATTCATTCCCGCCGTGGAAGGCGGAATCCGCGAGGCCATGGAAACCGGCGTGCTCGCCGGCTACGAAATGGTCGATGCCATCGCGGTGCTCACCGACGGCAGCTATCACGAAGTGGATAGCTCGGAAATGGCTTTCAAGATTGCCGCTTCGATGGCTTTCAAAGAAGCCTGTCAGCGCGCCCAGCCGGTTCTGCTGGAACCGGTCATGCGCCTGGAGGTGGTGGTTCCGGAGGAATACCTGGGTGCGGTCATCAGCGATTTGAACAGTCGCCGCGGACATCTGACGGGGCGCGATTCCCGCGGCAGCACCAGTATCCTGCGCGCGGAAGTTCCGCTGGCGGAAATGTTCGGCTACGCCACCGACCTGCGCAGCCGGACCCAGGGTCGCGCCAGTTTCACCATGCACTTCTCGCATTACGAAGAGGTGCCGCGCCAGGTGGCGACAGAAATCGTCGCCCGCGCCACCGGAAAGGTTTTGAAGTAAGCGTCGGGATGCGGCCGCCGGTCGCTTCCCCGATCTGGAACGAACGCAACAAACGCACGGGTTGAGGAGCTGAGCAGCTATGGCCAAGGAGAAATTCGAGCGGAGCAAGCCGCACGTGAACGTGGGGACGATCGGGCACATTGACCACGGCAAGACGACGTTGACGGCGGCGATTACGAAGGTGCTGGCGAAGCAGAATCCGAAGGTGCAGTATCGGCCGTTTGAATCGATCGACAATGCGCCGGAGGAGCGGGAGCGAGGGATCACGATTGCGGTGGCGCATGTGGAGTACGAGACGGCGAACCGGCACTATGCGCACATCGATTGTCCCGGGCATGCCGACTACATCAAGAACATGATCACCGGGGCGGCGCAGATGGACGGTGCGATTCTGGTGGTGGCGGCGACCGACGGGCCGATGCCGCAGACGCGGGAGCACATCCTGCTGGCGCGGCAGGTGGGGGTGCCCTACATTGTGGTGTTTTTGAACAAGTGCGACATGGTGGAGGATCCCGAGCTGCTGGATCTGGTGGAGCTGGAGGTGCGGGAGCTGCTGAAGAGCTATCAGTTTCCGGGCGACGAGGTACCGGTGATTCGGGGCAGTGCGCTGGGTGCGTTGAACGGGGAGGAGCGGTGGGAGAAGACGATTCTGGAGTTGATGGAGGCGGTGGACAAGCATGTGCCGCTGCCGACGCGGGATGTGGACAAGCCGTTTTTGATGCCGATCGAGGACATTTTTTCGATTTCGGGGCGCGGGACGGTGGTGACGGGCCGGATCGAGCGGGGGAAGGTGAAGGTAGGCGATGAGGTGGAGATCGTCGGGTTTCGACCGACGGTGAAGAAGGTGGTGACCGGGGTGGAGATGTTCCGGAAGCTGCTGGACGAGGGGATTGCGGGGGACAACGTGGGTTTGTTGCTGCGCGGGACGGAGAAGGACGAGGTGGAGCGAGGGCAGGTGGTGTGCAAGCCCGGGTCGATCACGCCGCACACGCGGTTTCGGGCGGAGGTGTACATTTTGAAGAAGGAGGAGGGGGGCCGGCACACGCCGTTTTTCAGCGGGTATCGGCCGCAGTTTTATTTTCGGACGACGGATGTGACGGGTACGGTGAAGCTGCCGGCGGGGGTGGAGATGGTGATGCCGGGGGACAACGTGAACATGGAGATCGAGTTGATCACGCC
>JAIMAG010000009.1 GCA_023512135.1 Terriglobia bacterium
GTACGCCAGCGGGTTGATTGCAGCCGGCGGTATCCTGGGACTGTTCGCCATCCTGATGAAGGTTCTGGAAGACGCCGGTGCCGTGCCTCGAGACCTGTTGCTGGTCGGTCCGAAAGTTCTCGGCCCGGTGGCGGCCAGCAACTGGCTTGCGGTGCTGGCGTTTTTCCTGCTCGGATTCAGTTTGTTCCACTTCGCCCGCAAGAAGCTGGACTGAGACGGAATCGTTGCGCACCCCTGGTGCAGTGGCGTCTTTCCGGCGCTGATGGCGATGGGCTTTGACTGCCTGCCCGTGTGCCCTTAGACTCAGACGGGATGGGCTACGGCTTCCGCACCTATGGTCCGCGCTCGTATTCGTTCGGGGACGGGCAATGGCTCACCCGGGCGATCAAGCTGCTGTTGATCGTCAATGTTGCCGTATTCACCCTGCAGCTGGTGGTGCGTCTGGCGCTGGGGGCAGCGGCAGAGATGGCCCTGCTGCGCTGGTTTGGTCTGGTGCCGTATGCGGTGACGCACGGACTGCGGATCTGGCAGCCGTTCACCTACCTGTTTCTGCATGGCGACCTCTGGCATCTGCTGATCAACCTGTTCGTGCTCTGGATGTTCGGCACTGACCTGGAGCGCACGTGGGGACCGCGCCGGTTTCTGAACTACTTTTTCCTCACCGGCGTGGGCGCAGGTCTGTTGAACGTGCTGATGAAGTCGCTCGTGGACTGGGCCGGCAACGGGCCAGCGCTGATTCCGACGATCGGCGCGTCCGGTGCCGTCTATGGAATTCTGGCGGGCGCGGCGATCCTCTATCCCCACCGCCAGGTGGTGATCTTTCCGTTTCCCGTGACGCTGCCGATGCGCGTCTACGTCCTGGTGATCGGGGCGATTGCGTTCTACGGCTCGCTTTCCAGCCCGGGCGACACCATCAGCCACATAACGCACCTGGGCGGGATGCTGGTGGGTTATGTGTATTTGCGCCGGGGGACGTTTCTCTACGAGCTGCAGAATCGCTGGCTGGACTGGCGCCGCCGTCGCGCCCGCAAGAAATTCGAACTGTACCTGCGGCGCCGCGAAGCCGAACGCTCTCCGCGCGATCCCTGGGTCCATTGAGCAGCGTATCCGGGCTGCGCGCACCCGGTGGCTACCCACCGATGCGGTGCAGTTTCAGGAAGTTCGTGGTTCCCGGGATGCCGAAGGGTGTGCCGGCGACAATCGCCACCACATCGCCCCGTCGCACCAGCTTCTCTTCGAGCAGCCGCCGCTCGGCCAGCGCCGCCAACGAGTCGATGTCCCGCACCGAGTCAATTCGGCGCGGCAGCACGCCCCAGTACAAGCTCAGCCGCCGGCGCGTTTCCTGGATGGGGGAAAAGGCAATGATGGGTGGCCGCGGCCGGTATTTGGAAATCAGGCGCGCGGTCGAACCGCTCTGCGTGAACACAGCGATGACGCGCATGGACAACTGTTCGGCGGCATGGCAGACCGCTTCGCTGATGGCTTCACTGATGCCCAGCCCGGCCGGCCGCTGCGGCCGCGCTACGGTCAGTGCGCTGGCTTCGGCTTCGCGCACGATCCGGTCCATCATGGCGACCGATTCCACCGGGTAGCGTCCCACGGCGGTTTCTCCCGAGAGCATGACGGCATCGGTGCCGTCGAAGATGGCGTTGGCCACATCCGAGGCCTCTGCGCGCGTCGGCCGAGGATGTTCGGTCATCGACTCGAGCATCTGCGTTGCGGTGATTACCGGCACCCGGTAATCGCGGGCGCGAGCAATGATTAGCTTCTGCACGACGGGCACTTTTTCCGGACTCATCTCCACGCCCAGATCCCCGCGCGCCACCATGACGCCGTCGGCAGCGGCCAGGATGGCATCCAGATGGTCGATGGCTTCCGGTTTTTCCAGCTTGGCGATGACCGGCGTGTCTTTTTTGGCCCGGGCGATGGCTTGTTTGACTTCCAGAACATCTTCGGCGCGACGCACGAAGCTCACCGCCACGTAGTTCGCTTCGTGCTGCAGGGCGAATTCCAGGTCGCGGCGGTCCTTTTCGGTGAAGGCGGGTGTGCGCAGCGGCACTCCCGGCAGATTGATGCCCTTGTGTTCGCCGAGCTCGCCGCCGTGGACGACGACGCAGCGCACTTCGCGTCGCGAGGTGCTGGTCACGCGCAGCTCGATCAAGCCGTCCGCCAGCAGGATGCGGTCGCCGGGCCGGACCTCCTTCGGCAAATCCCGGTAGTTGGTGCTGATGCGGCGGGCGTCGCCGGGCACGTCCTCCGGGGTCAGCGCCACTTTGTCCCCCGGGCGCAGCTGAACGGGTTTTCCTCCAACCAGTTTTCCGGTGCGGATTTTTGGTCCCTGCAGGTCCGCCAGGATGGCGATCGGTTTCTCGTAGCGACCGGACGCGGCACGGACCGCGGCGATCGCACGCGCATGCTCGGCGTGCGTGCCGTGCGAGAAATTCAGTCGAGCCACATCCATGCCCGCGCGCACCAGCCGGTCGATCATCGCCGGCGTGTTCGTGGCTGGCCCCAGGGTGCAGACGATTTTTGCGCGCCGGAATGGGAGACGTTCGCCCATGGTCATGGCTTTGCCGCGCCGACGAATTCGGCGACGACACGGTGGAGGTAGCGGAGACCGGCACGAAATGCGTCGAGCGGAATGCGTTCGTTATCGCCGTGGATGCGCGCCAGGTCCTCTTCCGTCAGCGGAAAGGGCAGCAGACCGTAGGCCTGCACATTGCGCAGCCGGAGCTGCGCCGAATCGGTGGCACCGGTCGAAAGCATGGGAAGCACGGCAGCTTCGGGAAAGAACTGCTTGCTCACCTGCTGAATGGTCTGAAACAGCTCCGAATCGATGGCTGAAGGCGGCGCCGGGTAGCGGCTGGGCGCGGCCACTTCAAATCGAACGTTCGGGTCGTCGACGCGTTTGCGCAGCTCGGCGACCAGACTGTCTGCGGATTCTCCGGGGAGCAGGCGGAGATTCAGTGTGGCGCGCGCTTCGGCCGGCACGACATTGCTGCGGAAGCCAGCCTGCACGAGGGTGACCGAGATCGTGTTGCGCAGCATGGCATTCCACACCGGATTCATTGCCCCGAGGCGTGCCGCAGCGAGGTCCGTCCGCCCCGGCTCTTCGAGCGCGCGCATCCAGCGGCCGGCTTCCCCGTCTTCGATGGCCGCCAGCCCCTCGAAGTAGCGACGCGTCACCGCCAGCAATTGCACGGGCGGCTCGTATTCGGCGATTCTGGTGAGCGCCCGCGCCAGCCGCACAATCGCGTTGTCGCTCCGTGGAACGGAGCTGTGTCCGGCCGTCCCGGAAGCGATTACCTCGACGTTGACCGGCACCTTTTCACTGGTTTGGATGCCGATGTGATGCACCCGGCCATTTTTGACCAGCACCCGTCCGCCTTCATTCAGGGCAAACGCGGCCGCGATTTTCTCCCAGTGCTGGCGGATGGCAAATTCGATCCCGTGCTCGCCGCTGGTTTCTTCGTCTCCGGTGGCGAGGAAGATCAGGTCGCGGCGCAGCGGTGCTCCGGCGCGTTTCAGGGCCACCAGCACGGCCAGGTTGGCGATGACCATCGCCTTGTCGTCCAGTGCGCCCCGGCCCCACAGGTACCCGTTGCGAATCTCGCCGCCGAAGGGATTCGTGCTCCAGCGTTCCGGCTCGACCCCGACGACGTCGGTATGGCCGAGCAGCAGCAGGGCCCGCGAAGGGTCCGGGATCGCGCCAGCCTGCAACCGTGCGATCACGATGCCTCGGCCCGGCGCGCTTTCGAAGACCTCGGCCCGAATCCCCTCGCGCTGAAGAATTTCCGCCAGGTAGCGTGCGGCGGCCAGTTCGTTGCCGGGCGGGTTCGTGGTGTCGATCCGGATCAAGCCGGCCAGCCACTCGATGGCCTCCTCGGCCAGCTTGTCCAGATCCATGCCGGAGCGGGCGGCCGGGACCGGCGGCGCTGCCGACGGCTGCCCGTACAGTGCGCTGGGCAGGCCACCGAACACAACCCCAAAGATGAGAAGCAAGCCGAAACGCTTCATGCGCGAAACCCTCTCCTCTGCGATTGCTGGGCGAAAAATCATACCAGCATGCGCACCGGCCACGGTACGGGTGCCGGCGGGGGACTTCCGCAGGAAGCAACAGCCGACCCGGCGATCGAGATGCAAGAGAATCAGTTGACCATCATTTCCGGCCGTGGCAGCATCGAACTCACTGGAGAAAACTATGAACATCGGATTCGCACGCGCCGTGGTTCTGGCTGTCCTGACGGGTGTTCTGGCGACGGCGGTGCCTTCGCCGTTCGTGCGGGCGCAGCAACCCCGGCCACCCGCTCCGCAGCAGCCCCAGCAACAACCGGAGTATGCGATTGCTGTGGAGGTCCCGCTCGTCAATGTGGATGTGGTGGTGGCCGACCGCGACGGCAATTTCGTCACCGGACTGAAGCAGGAAAATTTCCGCATCCTGGTGGACAACCAGCCCCAGAAAATCACGAACTTCGCGCCCACGGAATCAGCCATCACGATCGTGATTCTGATGGAGTTCAGCCGCATCCTGTGGAGCTACTACTGGGATTCGCCCGCTGACAACGCCCGCTACTGGTCCTATCAGTTCCTGAATCATCTCGGCAAGGACGACTGGGTGGCGCTGGTTTCCTTCGATCTGCGCACGCGCATCGAAGTGGATTTCACGCAGAACAAAATGGCGGTGGGCGAGCACATCGCGCGGATGGTGTTCCCCAGCTTCACCGAAGCCCGCCTGTTCGACGCTCTGATCGAAACGATCGAACGCATGCAGGATATCAAAGGCAAGAAATCCATCCTGCTCGTGGCCACAGGCCTGGATACGTTCAGCCAGCACAACCTGGACGAGACGCTGCGGTTTCTCCGTCAGAGCGATGTGACCATCTTTGCCATCGGCGCCAGCGAAAACATCGTAGACCTGTTCGACGCCTATGGGATTCTGAGCGGTCCGGATCGCGTCTCCTTCCTGCAGGCCAAAAACCAGCTCAACACGTTTGCCCGGATCACCGGCGGGCGCGCCTGGTTCCCACGCTTCGATGGCCAGCTTCCCGGCATCTTCGAACAGATTGCTGCCATGCTGCGGAATCAGTACAGCCTGGCTTTCATTCCGCCAGAAAAGTTCCGGGACGGAAAATTCCACAAGATCAAAGTGGAAGTCATCGCACCCGATGGCCGGCCGCTCGAAGTCGTGGATCAGAAGGGACGCAAGGTTCGCTACGAAGTCTATGCCCGCGAAGGATTCCTGATCCCGCGGCCCCAGGCGGCCGACTGAGCTCTCCGCTGGCATTCTTGCTTGTGTTGCAAACGGCGTCAGCCGTCCGGCGCGAGGGCAAAGTGCTGATCGAGCTCCGGGTAGGGGGCATTCGGGCGGGGACGAAATTTCTCCAGCCCTGCGCGGAGCTGCGCTTCCGCGCGCTGCAGCAGTTCTTCGGCCGGTGCGATCAACGCATCGGGAACGCGCACCGGGATGCGATACAGCCAACCCGCTTCATCCATCACCAGGAATAAGAAATCCCGCGCCGGCTCATAGCGGCCGCTGCGCACTGTCGGCCCGCTGCCCTGGAACTGGTACTCGTAACGTCCGGTGGCGGTGATCACTTTCATCCAGGCTGGCTGCATGGACACCTCCACGGTCAATATCCACGCTGCTTGTCCACCAGATTTAGCAGCTCGCGGCCGGCAAACCATCGCTCAAGATTTTCCAGCAGCAGCTTGGTCTGGCGATCCCAGAGGAACTCGCTGACGGCGCTGATGTGCGGCGTGATGATGATATTGTCGAGTTCCCACAGCGGACTGGTGGCGGGAAGAGGTTCTTCGCGGGCAACGTCCAGAGCGGCACCGGCAATGTCGCGGCGGCGCAGCGCTTCGACCAGAGCCGATTCGTCGATCAGCGAGCCGCGGGCCACGTTGATCAAAAATGCCGTGGGTTTCATGCGCAAAAACTGTGGCGTGCTGAACATGCCGATTGTCTCGGGAGTTTCCGGTGCTGCCAGAATGACGAAGTCTGCTTCGGGCAGTGCGGCGTTCAGTTCCGAGGCGGGCAGGACTCGTTCGACCAGCTCGGACGGGGCCCTGCCCGAGCGCGTCACAGCCCACAGTCGCATGCCCATCGGCAGCAAGCGTCGGGCCACTTCGCGACCGATCGCGCCGAACCCGACAAACAGTACCGTCTGGCCGTGCAGCTCGCGCGGGCGGATCGGTTCATCCCAGATTTCCTGCTGCGCCCATTTCCGCTGCATCTGGTGACGAAAGGCGCTGGGGAAGCGGCGCGCCAGCGCCACCAGCATCCCCACGATGTGCTCGGCCATCGGGAGGGCATGAATCCCGCGGGAGTTGGTCACCACCACATCGGAGTTGCGCAGTTCGGGAAACATCAGTTGATTCACTCCCGCGGCGGTGGCGTGGATCCATTTCAGTTTTGTGGCCGCGCGGAACTGGTGCGGGCGCAGCGAGTAGCCGACAAAAATATCCGTATCGCGGATCTCGTCTTCCAGGTGGTCGTAGGTAGGCAGATGAACCACGCGCATCTCCGGCCAGCGTCGCTGGATGTGTACGGCGACGTCCCGCGGTGGCCGCCACAGGGTGAACGCGTGCCAGACGCAGATCAGCAGCTTCGTTTCTGCCGGAGAAGGTCGCGACATCGAGCCGCCATTCTACCGAAGCTGCCGCTGCCCTGTCATACCGGTGCGTGAGGCCGCCGCTCAATCTCTCAGGCACAGGTCGCGGCCGGTCATCTCCGCGGGTTGCGGCAGACCCAGCACGCCGAGCAGAGTCGGGGCCACGTCCTGCAGGGAGCCATCGGCGCGGAGCTGCCGACACGAGTTGTCGGCAATCAGCAGGAACGGCACCGGATTGGTGGTGTGGTAGGTGTGCGGCCCGCCGGTGATGGGATCGATCATCGTCTCCGCATTGCCATGATCCGCGGTGATGATCCAGGCGCCGCCTCCCTTCTGCCGCAGTGCCTGGTAGATGCGGCCAAGGCCGGCGTCGACGGCTTCGCAGGCCTGAATGGCCGCCTCCAGCTTGCCGCTGTGTCCGACCATGTCGGCGTTGGCATAGTTCATGATGATGACGTCGAACGCATCCTGTTCGATGGCGCGGACCACGACATCGGTCACACCGGGCGCGCTCATTTCCGGTTTCAGGTCGTAGGTGGCTACTTTGGGCGAGGGCACCAGGATGCGTTCTTCGCCGGGATAGGGCGTTTCGATCCCGCCGTTGAAAAAATAGGTGACATGGGCATACTTTTCCGTTTCCGCCACGCGCAGATTCCGCAGGTTTTCCGCCGCGAAGATTTCCGCCAGGATGTGTTCGGGTTTCTGAGGGCCGAGCACGTACTGCAACCAGGGCCACGTCTTCTCGTACTGCGTCATGGCCACGAAGAACAGGTGCTGGGGTCGCCGGGGATCGAGGAACTGGTCAAAGCCTGGCTCGGCCAGGGCTCGCGTGAGCTGGCGGGCGCGGTCAGCGCGAAAGTTGAAGAAGATCACGGCGTCGTGATCGCGGATCTTTCCCACCGGTTCGCCGGCCGGGTTCGTGACGACGATGGGTTCCACGAATTCGTCGGTGACGCCCCGCTCGTAGCTGGCCACCACGGCGGCGATGGGGTCGGTGGTTTTGTACTCGGCTTCCCCGTGGACCATGGCGCGATAGGCGCGCTGGATGCGCGGCCAGCGGTTGTCACGGTCCATGGCGTAGTAGCGCCCGATCACGGTCGCGATGGCGCCGGTCTGATATTCGCGGAGTTTCTGCTGGAGCTGGCGGAGGTAATCCTTGCCGCTGTCCGGGGGTGTGTCGCGGCCGTCGAGGAAGCAGTGCACGAAGACGCGCTCGACCCGGTTCTGTTGGGCCATGCGCAGCAGCGCGAACAGGTGCTGAATATGACTGTGGACTCCGCCATCGCTCACCAGGCCGAGCAGGTGCAACTGGCGTTCGCGTCCGCGCTGCATCGCCTGCAGCAGCAGCGGATGGGTGAACAACGCGCCGGATTCGATCATCAGGTCGATCCGCGTGATGTCCATGTGGATGATGCGACCGGCGCCGAGATTCAGATGTCCGACTTCGCTGTTGCCCATTTGCCCCTCGGGTAGCCCGACGGCTTTCCCCGAGGTTTGCACCAGGGTGTGCGGGTAGCGGGCCAGCAGTCGGTCGTAGGTGGGTGTGCGCGCCAGGGCAATCGCATTGCCGTTCGTTTCCGGGGAGAAACCCCAGCCGTCCAGAACAGTCAGCACAACGGGTCGCGGTCGTCTGGTCATCGCCGGTCAGCATACACGCACTCTGGCCAGAACGAAACCTGCAGACGGTATCGCACGGACGTCAACCGAGGCCCGACGGCTCTGTGGGTCTGTGCGAACGGCTCGAGAAGCACGCTAGCGGGAAGTCGCCAGAGCGGCGCGACCGGCAAAACGCGCATGGCTGCCCAGCTCTTCCTCGATCCGCAACAACTGGTTGTATTTCGCGACGCGATCTGTCCGCGAGGCCGATCCGGTTTTGATCTGTCCCGTGCCCATCGCCACGGCGAAGTCCGCAATGAAGGTGTCTTCGGTTTCGCCGGAACGATGGGAAACAATCGAAGCGTATCGCGCCTGGCGAGCCATCTCGATGGCTTCGATGGTTTCACTGACAGTGCCGATCTGATTCAGTTTGATCAGAATGGCATTGCCGACGTTTTCCTGAATGCCACGACGGAGCCGCGCCGTGTTCGTGACGAACAGATCGTCGCCGACCAACTGCACCCGGCCGCCCAGCTCTCGGGTCAGCAGGGCCCAGCCGTCCCAGTCGTCTTCGGCCATACCGTCTTCGATGGAGACAATCGGATACTTCCGCACCCATTCGCGCCAGAAGGCCACCATCTGCTCGCGGTCGCGTACCGATCCATCGGATTTGCGAAAGACGTACTGGCCGCTTTTCGAATCGTAGAATTCGCTGGTCGCCGGATCCAGCGCCAGCGCGATTTGCTCGCCGGCGCGGTAGCCGGCGGCCGCGATGGCTTCCAGAACCACTTCGATGGCTTCTTCGTTGGAGCGCAGATTCGGTGCGAAGCCGCCCTCGTCGCCGACAGCCGTGGAATAGCCTCGCTGTTTGAGCACGCTTCGCAGGTGGTGGAAGACTTCGACCCCCATGCGCAGCGCTTCGCTGAACGACGTGGCGCCGAGCGGCAGGATCATGAACTCCTGCAGATCCACCGAATTGTCGGCATGGGCGCCGCCATTCAGGATGTTCATCATAGGAACGGGGAGCAGGGTGGCATCCGGCACGGTGGAATAACGGGCCAGGTACCGATACAACGGCAAACCCAGCGCTGCGGCCGCGGCCCGGGCCGTGGCCATCGAGACAGCCAGCAGCGCGTTCGCCCCCAGTTTGGATTTGTTGGGTGTGCCGTCCAGCTCCAGCAGACGACGGTCCACCGCGCGCTGATCGACAGCGTCCATGCCGGTCAGCGCCGGGGCCAGAACACTCTGGATGTTAGCGCAGGCCTTGCGGACCGATTTGCCCAGATATTCAGCCGGGTGGCCATCGCGCAGCTCGATGGCTTCGTGCTCGCCGGTGGAAGCTCCCGAAGGCACCGCCGCGCGGCCCAGGATACCGCCCTCGAGCACAACGTCGGCCTCGACGGTCGGGTTGCCGCGGCTGTCCAGAATCTGCCGGCCGTGAACGCGAACGATGGTTGTCCCCATGATGTCCTCGTGTTTCTTCAGGAACGATCGGAATCGTTGAGAGGGAATCTGCCGCACCCGGATGACAGAACAGCAGATCCCGACTCTCCCGCGTCATTCTGGTTCTTCCAGCATGGATTCCTTGCGCACCACCACGACGACTCCCTGCTCGCTGACGAAATAGCGTTCCGCATCTGCCTGCGGGTCGTATCCGATTTCGGTGCGTTCGGGGATGTTGACGTGCCGGTCGATAATCGCACGACGGATGCGGGCATACCGGCCGATGTTCACATGATTGAAGATGATGGAATCTTCCACCTGGCTATAGCTGTTCACCCGTACGTCGTAGCCGAGGATGGAACGATTCACGCGCCCGCCGGAAATGATCGATCCGCCGGCCACGATCGAGTCCGTCGCGACTCCCATCCGGTTTTCTTCCGCAAAAACAAATTTTGCCGGCGGGTACTGCTGCTGCCAGGTGCGGATCGGCCAGGCCTTGTCGTACAGGTTGAAGACCGGCGAAACGGCCACCAGGTCCATGTTCGCTTCATAGTAGGCGTCGATCGTGCCGACGTCGCGCCAGTACAGGGCCTCCTTCTTGTTTTCGTCGATGAAGTTGTACGCATAGACGCGATACTTCGGGTAGATCTTGGGAAGGATGTCGTGCCCGAAGTCGTGCCCGGATTTCGGGTCTTCGGCATCGGCGATCAGGATCGGGATCAGCAACTGGGTGTTGAACACATAGATGCCCATCGAAGCGTTGCATTTGCTGGGATTGAAGGCACTGCGCTTCGGTTCCTGGGGTTTCTCTTCGAATCCGACGACGCGTCCCTCCCGATCGGTTTCGATCACGCCGAATCGGCCGCGCGCCTGTTCGGGGTCCATCTCGATCGTGGCCAGGGTCACGTCGGCACCGGAATCCACGTGCTGGCGGATCATCTTCTGATAGTCCATCTTGTAGATGTGGTCGCCGGAAAGAATCAGCACGTAGTTCGAAGGCTCGCTGCCGATCGAGTAGATGTTCTGATACACCGCGTCGGCGGTGCCCAGGTACCAGTTCGTGGAAACCCGCATCTGCGGCGGGAGCACTTCGATGAATTCACCCAGCCCGACCAGCGGCGACCAGGCCTGACGGATGTGCCGGTTCAAGCTGAGCGCCTTGTACTGGGTCAGGACAAAGACGCGCCGCAGATCGCTGTTGATGCAGTTCGACAGCGTGATGTCGACGATACGGTAGATGCCTCCGAACGGTACGGCCGGCTTGGCGCGGTCGCGCGTCAGCGGCCAGAGCCGTTCACCTTGGCCGCCGGCCAGCAGGACACCCAGGGTCTGTTTCATCAAACTCATGGCGATGATTTCGTTTCCGGGCGCGACGGGGACCGGAAGTGGGCCGCTCGACTCGTGACGTCAGCAACAGCCGCTTATTGTAGCAGCATTGCGCACAAGACCGTACTGCAAGAAGTGTTCCCGGAAGGAAATGCTTTGCGCAGCGCAGGCCAGACCGACAACGCGCACGCCTTCCGAGAAGGGCGCTGGCTGTCTCCGCCCGCTCGTCGTTTCGTTGCCGTCGTGCGATCGGAGCCCGGAACCTGTCTCAGTCTGAAGTTCTGCTCATCGCGGGATGTATTGTGCTGCTCGCTTCTGTTCACTCCGTCGGACTGGAGAGCAAAGGTGGGTCCGGGAAGTCGCCCTGCACGCTGGCGCTCACCGGGCAGCCGGAGTTTCGCTTAGAAACTTTTTTCAAGCTCGCGAAAGGGACGAGTGGGCGCCGGTCATTGCAAGCCAGCGGCCCTTTTCAAAGACAGTTCAGCGAGACACCTGGCCGCGGGCAGCTCTGTCTTCGGCACGCAATCGTTTTGTTGATCTCTGCAGGGAGATAACGGACAGGCTCGAGCAATGGAATCGAGCTCGATCCGGCTGGCACCGGCGAATGCCATATTCAGCGGGCGAGGGTTTTTCCGACCCCTCGCCCGCTCGATCTCCAGCATTGTTTCGCAGAGTGAAATCAGTCGTACACAAAATAACTCCAGTGAAGGATATGACCAGCGCTTGTCGTGCACCACCATTCCACATAATTGCCGGACTGGTATCTCTTGCACGCACAGGCCACTTGCTGGCCGGCTTCGTAGCACCACCGGATGATCCAGCGGGCGGTTGCTCCCGGTCCGGTCAGAACTACATTGTGCTGATGCTGCCGGGGCAACTGCCGGACGGCCGAGATAATCTCTCCGGCTGCCCCGGTCAACCGCCGCGAAGAATCCGCATCACCGCCCGTCGCACCGGAGAGGGCTCTGCGGCCGGACGGGGATAGCCGTGCTTCGATGACCACGTCTTTGAGTGCGTCGTGGTAGTCGAACAGGATGAGTTCGCCGTGCGGCCCGATGGTGCACATCGGGGCCATGCGGGCGTTTTCCTGTCCGGCCTCCGTCACGGTGGCCGGTGCCTGGTAGACGGGGCGCCCTTCGCGAGTGAGGAACTCGGCGATGATTTGGCTGCCCCGGGGCCGCAGGCGAACGAGGTAGAACCCGGCCGGTGCCTCTGGCGAGAGGTCGCGAGAGGTGAAGACGAGGAGACTCTTGGTGAGGCTGCCTTCGAGCACAACCGGTGCGGGTCTGCCGCCACCCCGCGGGACCGCAAGATTTTCAGCGCGCACGTTCTCGAACCCTTCTAGGGCCACGTTGGCTGCGACGGTTCCATCGAGTCCGGCGTAAAGAATCATGCTGTTGAGCTGGATGCGCTCTCCGAAATCAGCGGCGGCCTGTGTGAAGGCTGCCTCCACCTGAGGACGCACCCGGCGGGCGACATCCGCCACCTGCCGCTGGGCCTCGATCGGGGGTACGCTCTCGAGCACCTTCGGCGTAGCCTCCGGGAGTCTGCGCTGCAGCGGGCCCGGCTGTCGCTCCTGGGCTGGTGCATAGGACGTAAGGCCAACCCCGACCAGGATGAAAGCCAGGGCGGCCGCGATGGAAATCAAAGAGACGGAGACTCGGTGCGTCATGGTCGTTTGTTCCTCTCCTTTCTTAGTTCTAAAACACTCGTGCCGCTCAGCTTTTCTATCTGCGCTTTCGGCGTCCGCAGGGGCGGTGCGAAGCGCCGCCTTCGCATGTCGCCAGGCAAGATTTCTTCCCACTGACTGCGCGCGCCATGCGCAGGCTGGCGAAGGCTTTCGAGCGATTCTCGGCACGGACTCCGAAAGGACTCGCCCACCATCCGCTCGGCAATGGCGTTCTTTTTGCCGGCTTCAGGCGCTGAGCCCGGGGAACCCGGGATGGCGGTGATTTACGGTGGCGATGACTTGGTCTTGATGGTCACATTTGTCGTCGTGGGCGACGCCTTGATTTTCGCCCACACTTCCTGCTCGAACCAGGCTCGATTGCGCTTCCACCAATCGGGGCTGCTCAGCTTCTTCGGCAGCGAGTCGCCGAGAACGAGAATAACGGTTCTTTTCGGGCTGGCAAGACGTCCCCCAGTTCCTCCGGTGGAAGAGCCTTTGCCCTTGATGACGATGGGACCTGTTAACACGGGCTCATCAACAGGAATGTCAGAAAGCACAACTTTATCGACGTCGAGCAGTCGGAAACAGAAGCAGCCCATGTCGCTTTTCACGCAACCCGGCTGGCTGCAATCTTCCGCGTTCTGTTTTGCTGCCGAAAGAAAGACCAGCGGGGAGTCGTCCACGGGTGTCGCAGTTCCTGCGGCTCTGGCGGCATCCGCTTTGGTGAGCTTCGCACCCGAAGCCACGGCGTCGGCCGTCGCAGCACGGGTCAGTGCCGCGGCCTGCTCGGAAGGCGTTTCGCTTTCATCGTACAGAACGAAGATGCGAATGTCCTTTTTTTCGATCCCGCGGAGCGATTCCTGTCCGCTTGTACTTCCCTGCGGATTGCTGCCCGGTTCCCGGGTCTCTCCGGGAACCGAAGCCGCAAGGAAGACGAGTCCCGCGAAAATGGGAATCAGGTAGTTCGCAATTCGACGTGCCATGGTACTCCTCTTTCAGTTCGGATTGGTGTTCAGATTGTCCTGCTCTCGATACAACCAGCCGAAGCACAGACCGAGGAGGAAGACATTTCCGGCCTGCTGTATGCCCGTCCCGACCAGCCCTGCGCGGGCCAGGGCACGAGCGTGGCCATCCCGGCGACTCCAGCTGCAGCCGCCAGCCAGCAGCCGAACTCGAGCCCTCGGCGCACCCCTCCCCACTGCCTGTGAACGAACAAGAGACCAAAGAACAGGAACATCAGGAGCATCACCAACCATCCCAGCGGGACGAGGCGATTCAGCTCGTCGGACGGGCGCCAGGACTGTGCCCCAGCTTCGAAGGCGCCGCGCAGCACCATTCCGTTCAGGACGATATCGAACAGCGTCGCCACGATGAAAGCCACGACGAAAGCCACGACGAGCGACACCGCGAATCGTTCCCCGTTCATTCGGCGCATCGTTTCACTTCCTTTCCCGAAGCGGGAGCTCGGAATGGTAGCCCGGGCACCATCAAGACGCGATGTAAAGAAAAGTTCTGTCCCTGTCAATTCAAACACAGCCGGCATGCTGCCTGACCAGCAATGGCCGTGTTTTTCTACTTCTTTGGCGGGGCAGTGGGGACGTTTGCCGTCGCGCTGGGTTTCGCCGGTTCGTGCGCGACTGCCGGACCGTTATTCCAGCACCTTCCCGCGCGTCTCGGGCAGCAGGAGGGCGAGCAGAGCTGCCGCAAGGAAGGCTCCGGCCTGGAGCAGGAAGGCTGCACCCAGGCCCACGTGCAGCGCCAGCGCGCCAACAGCGTAGGGCGCCAGCGCCGAGAAGCCGCGACCGATGTTGTACGTCAACCCCATCGCCGTGGCGCGGATTTCGGTGGGAAACAGCTCCGAGGCGATGGTGCCGAAACCGCTGAAATAACCGGTGCCGAAAAACGCCACCCAGGGCCCCAGCCACAACAGCACCAGCGGGCTGCTCACCATTCCGTAGACGGGCACCAGCGCCGCCGCCACCACCAGATAGAAGCAGTAGCTGCGCCGCCGGCCGAAGCGGTCGGCCGCAAACCCGAACAGCGTGTAGCCAAACCATTTCCCGATCGCCATCACGATCAGCCAGGTCATCGAGGTCAGCACAGTCAGGCCGCGCCCGCCTTCCTCCACCGGAGCTTTCAAGTAGGTCGGAATCCAGGTGAACAGCCCCCAGTAGCCGAACATCGCGCACGCGTTCATGGCCGTGGCCAGCAGCGCATTCCGGCGGAGATCGCTTCGCTGCCAGAGCAGTCGCAGCCGGACCGGCTGGCGGCGGCCGCGCGCGAGCCAGATTTCCGGCTCGGGCACGTGGCGACGGATCCAGAGCACGAGCAGCGCGGGCAACACGCCGACAAAAAACACGGCGCGCCAGCCGAACCGGGGCAAGACCAGCAGCGTCGCTGCGGCCGCCAGCATTTCGCCGATGGCCCAGCAGGATTGCATCAGACCCAGCGCTTTGCCGCGATGGGCCGCGGGCCAGGTTTCCGCGATCAGGGCCGCGCCGGTGTTCCACTCGCCGCCCATGCCCAGGCCGAGAATCGTGCGGAACAGGACGAGTTGCGCGACCGATTGCGCCAGCCCGCACGCACCGCTGGCCAGTGAGAAAACCAGGATCGAAAGCATCAGGGCGCGCGTGCGTCCGATGCGGTCGGCCAGAAAACCGAACAGCACACCGCCGACCGCCGAAGCCAGCAGCCCCGCCGAGCTGAGCAGTCCGCCGACGTCCTTTCCCACGGCGAAATGGCGCATCACGTCGTCGAGCACCATGGCCAGCAGCATGAAGTCCATCGCGTCCAGCATCCAGCCGAGCCCGCCCGCCAGCAGCGTGCGGCGCTCGGCAGTGGTCAGTTGCGCAGGCCATTCCAGACCGAGCCAGCGGCGGGTGGCGCGTTCGGATGCGTGCGGTGCGGTCGGCATGTGGCGCGCATTCTACTGAATCCGGCGACGTTCTCCAATTGCGCTTCGAGCAGGCGAGGCATCTTTCCTTGTGTTAGCGGCCGGCGGCCGGCGCCGGCACGGGCGTGCCGGGACGCATCACGGCCGCGGAATTTTTTTTCGGCTCGTCGCCACGGGCTTTTCGCTTGACAACCTTCTGGCTGGCGTCCATCTTAGTTGGCTTTCCCCGGCGTGGAATTTTGCGCTGCGGGTGTGAGGCCGCGGTGAAGGTTCGGCTCTGCTTCCACGATCGCTGTTTTGACGGAGCGGCATCGGCTGCAGTGTTTTTCCGCTTCTACCGCGAACGCATTCGTGCCGATGCCACGTTTGCCTTCACCGGCATGACGCACCGGGCCACCCGGCCATTTGCCGGCGAGGTCTTCGATGGCGATGAGAACGTCATTGTGGACTTCAAGTACTCGAGTTCCCCGCGACTGACCTGGTGGTTCGATCACCACCAGAGCGCGTTCCTCTCGCCGGAAGACGCCGAACATTTTCGTCAGGACCGCTCGGGAAGGAAATTCTACGATCCGAACTATAAATCCTGTACGAAGCTGCTCGCCGACGTCACGGCTGCCCGGTTCGGCTTCGATCCGACGCCCCTGGCCGAGCTGATTCACTGGGGCGACGTGATCGATGGCGCGCAGTTCGCCTCGCCGGAAATAGCGGTTGGGCTGGCCGAACCGGCGCTGCAACTGGCGCTGGTCATCGAAGCGGCCCCGGAGCCGGGCCTGCCTGCACGACTGATCCCTGAGCTCGCCTCTCGTTCGCTGGCCGACGTCGTGCGTCTGCCCCTGGTCGCCGAGCATCTGCCCGAGCTCGCGCGGCGGCACGAGCGTTCGATCCAGGTGCTTGGCGCGCGCGCCGAATCGCGCAACGGCGTGGTCTATTTCGACGTCAGCGAAGATGACCTGGAAGGCTACAACAAATTCATCCCCTACTATCTGTTTCCCGATGCCCTCTATTCGGTCGGGGTCAGCGCGTCGGCCGAGCGTGCCAAAGTTTCGGTCGGCTCGAACCCCTGGCGCGAAGACCCGAACCTGAAAAATCTGGCTGCGCTGTGCGAGCGCTACGGGGGCGGCGGCCATGCGCGTGTGGCCGCCATCTCGTTTGAACCGCACGAGCTGGAGCGCGCGCGGCAGGTAGCCCGCGAAATCGCTACGGCACTTCGCGGGTAGCCGCGCTTCGCACAGGCGTGTCCTTGGCCCGGGCGGCGACCGATGCCGGTTTCGCCACCGGTCGCACGAATGGCTTTGCGGCGGCCTCTGTCTGTGCTACGTTAGAGTCCCCTTCCGTACGGATTCCCATGACCATCAAAACGTCTGGGGGCGGGGTCCGCCTGCACCGGGGCCAGCGTGTCCGCCTTTCCGGGCTGGATGCCTGCGGCCGGTACTTCAGTGAGTCAGCCGAACTGGTCACGGCCGACGCGCAGGGTTGCTCTCTGGTTCTGAAAAGCAAGCTGCTTCCCGACTATGAGCTGCATCTGCAGCGGGAAGACACTTCCGACGAAATTTTGGTGCGGATGATCCGTGCCGAGCCACAGGGCGAAGAGTTTTTGTATCAGTTGAGGTTCGTCGAACCTCAGTGTGCGCCGGAAGCGGAGCGGTTCCTGCTGGTGTGCGAGCAATGTCGGACGCGCAGGGATGTGCATCTGAATCGGAGCGAAGCCCATGTGCTGCGGACGGCGGGCATGGTCACGCGGCAGTGTCCGCACTGCGACGAGGTTACGCTGTGGAAGTGGGTCGAACATGAGCCCCGGTCGATTGGAGAGGAGGAAGAGCGCCGGCCCGCAACCCGCGAACCGCGCCGCAGCGAACGTCGCCGCCGATCGCGTGCGCGCATGAATGTGATGGCGTTGATCCGTCGGCCTGGCTTCGGCGAGGAGATGGTGAAATGCATCGACCTCTCGCGCGATGGCCTGAGCTTCCTCAGTGCGCAGCGGTATCCCGTCGGCCAGCGCATCGACGTCATCGCGCCCTACCACTCCCACAGCCCGGGTCCGCCCGTGCGGGGTCGCATCGTCTATGCTCTGGAGCAGTCGGGCACGGAATTGCTCCGCTATGGCGTGCAGTATCTCAAGCAGGGAGAGTTCTAGCCGGCCGCAACCAGCTCGTGTGTGCCGGCGATACGCACCGGGCCATCCCTCAGTTGCGGGGCCGCAGTTCGGCAGGGAGCAGGTCCCGAAGGCGCAGCGTTTCCGGCAGCGGGTCGGTTCCCATGGCGAAGCCGAGCGAGGAATCCCGCTCGAGTGCACCGTGCGTTCCTTCCATCGTCACGATGCGATCGAACAACCCTTTGCCCTGGTAGTAGCCCGGCTTCAGACTCACGACAATGTCCGCAGGGTTTTCCACCTGTCCGGCGCTGGCCCAGGCGCGAATGCGCGCAACGGCATCGGGTAGTCGCGCACGGGCGGTGGCGGCGAACAGGTCGGCGTCGGCCACCCAGCCTTCGGCATCCAGCCGGCCTGCTGCGGCCAGTTCGGCGAAGACGGGCACAAGTTCCAGTGGATCGCCATGTTCGGGTTCATAGCGATAGCGGGTGCCGGCATCGTTCCAGCGGAGCCGGGCGCGACTGCCTGCGGCAGCGAGGAGGACAACCGTGTTCGGTTCCGGCGCACGGTGGATGACCAGTTCGGCGCCTTCCAGGGAAGCCAGATCGGCGGCAAGTTCAGCCACCGCTTCCGGAGCACAGTAAGCGACGAAAAATCCGACCAGACCGTAAGCCGGCACAACCACGTCGCGCGGCGCACGCAGGGCATCGGTGCGGTGCCAGCCGCGCGCCCGGAGCAGGGCATCGAGCGGCACGTTGCGGCTGCGCACCATCGAATTGCCGTGATCGCTCCAGAGCAGGATGCCCAGCTCTCCTCGGCCCGCGTAATAAGCTTCGCGGATCACGTCTTCGAATTCGAGCAGCAACTGTTGCGCTTCGACGCGGGGCAACATGTGAAACAGCGGGTCACCACTGGAGACGTGCACATGCAAGACCGGTTTTTGCGCCTGCCGAAACAGTCGTCGCAGCCGCCCCATTTCGGCATGCCAGCCCCGGCGCACAAGCACATACTGGACAGACTTGTGCCAGCCCGGCGCAACGTAGTCGAACCGCTGCAGGTACGGAATGCGGCGTCCGGAAAGCGTCAGGAACACGCCGCCGCGCAATCGGTTTGCGGCGCGGTCGAAGTACTGGTGTTCGTAGCCGGGCCCGGGCGGTGCGTGCAGGGCCGCAGCGATGGCCAGTTCGCTGTCCGAAGGGAACGTACTGACCAGCGCCGAGGGACGGTGGAATTCGCGGAAGTGGCCGCGCTGCCAGAGCTCCTCCATCACGCCAAAGGGAACGGCGTCAATGCACACCACCAGCCAGCGCTGCGGCGGCCGGTGCAGACGCGACGGGGGTGTCCATTCGCCGTCTGAGGTTACGAAACGGTCGAGCACGCCGTCGCCATCGCCATCGAACGCCTGCCAGGACTCGCCCGGGTTGCCGTGATGCGTGATGCGCCACTGGCTTGGACCCGCCGGCTCCAGCGTGAAGGCGGGCGGCTGCGGCCGTCCCCAGAGGAGGACGGAAACCAGCATCCCCACCGCAAGGGCCGTCAGCAACCAGAGTCCGGCGCGGCGCAGTCGCGAGCGTCGAAACAGGGTCATTGGAGCGTCGCTTTTTTAACGGCAGTTATTGTACCGGTTCGCCCCCGTGGAAAACAGCAAAGTTGCGGTGCGCCGGGAGCCGATTTGCACAGCTTTGCCTGCGTTTTTCGCTGTGCTGGAGTAAAATAGAAGCGAACTGCACCAGAGGAGACGAGCGACTATGAAAGGGAATCCGGAAGTGCTCAAGGTCCTGAACGAGATGCTGAAGGAAGAGCTGACCGCCATCAACCAGTACATCGTGCACGCCGAGATGCAGGAGAACTGGGGCTATCACCGCCTCTCTCACGAAACGAAAAAGCAGGCCATCGGCGAAATGAAACACGCCGAAAAACTGATCGAACGGATTCTGTTCCTGGAAGGCACGCCGCAGATGGCGGAAACGATGAAGCTGCGCATCGGGAAATCGGTGCAGCAGCAGTTGCAGAACGACCTCGCTCTGGAAGAGATGGCGGTGGCCAGCTACAACCGCGCCATCGAAACCGCTCGCAAGCACAGCGATAATGCCTCCGCCGAATTGCTGCGCGAAATCCTCGAAGACGAAGAAGAGCACGTGGATTTCCTGGAAACGCAGCTCGGACTGATCGAGCAACTGGGTCTGGAGAACTACCTCGTCGAACAGATGGAAGAGGAAAAGTAGTTTCGAGCGATATCCCAAAGGAACTTACTGTCACGCCTTGGATGGGACCTAGTGTGACCGGGCAGGCTCACCATCCAGTGCAATCCGCACTTCTAGGGTTCACTGTCGAAACGGGTGGGAACACGGGCATGGGGAATCGAAGGTAACGAGAAGGTGCTTAGGTTAGGAACGCCAGTCGCTGAGTCCGTAAAACCCCATTGGCACCCGCAAAGACAATCTCGGTTGACAAGTACCAATGAGGTATACGTAGATCAGGTACCGCTCTGCACGAACTGCCCAACCAAAGACACCGGATGCCCTGACATTTGGATTCAGGTCAAAACCTTTGATGGCCGCGCGGCTTCCATACCCATGGGGTAGCAGGTTATTCATGAAGGTCGCTTGGGGACCAATGTTTCTGAGCCAAGCCAGCGACCCCACCGAAACCTTGCAGCCACTCCTGCAGCCAATGCAATCACTACAACATCCGCGAAAGGAATCCGAAGTCGTGTGTTCATGCAGAAGGGAACGTGTGCCAGGGTTATCGTAACTAGCCAGACCAGAGCGAAGTACCTATGACGAAGACTAGGGATGAAGAAACCCGCAAGCACGAGACCGAACAGGCTATACCAGTACAGCACGGCCAGTGCCCTCAACGGACTATAACCTAGCATGTCCAAGCTCAGCCAAAACGCCCCCAACTTTTCCGGTAGGACTCGAACCGGCAGATACGGATCGGCGACTAGAATTTCTCGGTATTTCTCCATTGCGGAACGCGTCATATCCAGTTCCCCGGGAAACTGCATTTGCGGGTTGTTTGTTTCGTAATCCGCGATGCTCCAACCAAGCGTGTGTTTCATAAGCGGTGCTTTGCTGGGTTGTGTTCGGCCAGTAGGGTCAAGTATGCCCGCCAAGAGGGTAATATTGGTGTAAGTAGAGTGTGTAAAACTGCCGAGCGAGTACCAGTTCCGCACAGCCCAAGGCAAAACGATCAGTGCCGCCAGTCCTGCCGCTAATACCCATTTTTTCCAAGGTTTGAGCGTAAGCAGTAGGGGCAAGCATAGAACAGGCGCAGCCTGTCGGAACAGCGTCGCGATGCCTAGCAGTGCCCCGCTGACAATTCTTCCTCGAAGGGCTAAACCTAGAAAAAACGCAATTGCCCACGCCCCGAAAGATTCTGTGCCTATGAGGGTCGTTATGTAGATAAGTCCCGGATGCCACAACGCTAGGATGATCGCCGGGCGACGAACCTCAGAATCCCAAAACCGTGCAGCAACTTCTCCAACAATAAACGCAGTGTGTATTCCCAATGCGAACTGGAGCAGCCGGATAGCAACCGGCCAGAATTCTCCGAAGACCCACATTGCGCCCGCAAGGAGCAATGGATAGCCAGGAGGACGAAACGCGGTGGGTTGGCCCGCGTAGGTGTAGCCGGCACCAGACAAAAGAGATTCTGCCAGGGCAATGTAAGCGCCGCTATCGCCACCCCCTGACCATGACGGTACGACCTGCGTCCATGCAACAAGGACAACAGCCAGACGGATAGCGATCGCCAGCCAAAGAAGCACTTTAAACATGCCCAGAACCTACCCTGTTTCCACTCTGAGAAACTGCGGGGGAACGACGATTCATTATATGGTGAAATTTGTAGAAATTCTTGTCTATGAGGAGTTCCGTGAGCGCTTAAGTTTTCTCTGAAGGCAAATGGTGCATGGAACAAACTTTATCGCCGGCCCCAGCGAAAATCGCTTGGTTTCGCTGCGAGTTCTGATTCAACACTGCTTTTAGTAGCAACCGACCGCGGCAACTTTGAATTTTGCGGAAATTCTTCTTAGAGGTTAGGAATGCAGAGCCACTCAGCTTCTTCCGTCTTGTCAACGGCTGACACGCTACGCAAGCAGTCGGTTGCTGTGCGCGCAGGTGAGCGGGGCTCGCTACACAACGTGAGTTTTCATTTCTACCGGTTGAGATGTGGCCGATTTTCTCGAGGAAGACCACAACAACAAAATGGCCCCTGCTTTGCGGCGCGCTTGGCGGGTGCGGCCGAATCGCGTAAAATGGGGTTTTGCGCCGGCCTAGCGACGCGGAGTGAGTCTGCTGCACGAGGCTCCGCGCAGACCGGCCAGCGCCGGGAGCCTGCCGTGAAACCAAACATCCATCCGGACTACCACGAAGTCACCGTGCATTGCGCGTGCGGCAACACCTTCCAGACGCGCTCCACCTACAAAGGCCCGATGATCCGGGTCGAGATCTGCTCGAACTGCCATCCGTTCTTCACCGGCAAACAGAAGCTGGTGGATACGGCCGGCCGGGTGGAACGTTTCCAGCGCAAGTACGCCGACCGCAAGAAGTAGCCTGGCTGCCTGCCGCAGCGAGCGCGCGCGGCACCGGCAGATTCTCACCACTTCTTGCGTTGACGCCGTTCGCACAGGTTGTTAGAGTGCCGAGCGATGGCGACGCTGCCGGCGCACATCCCGGTTCCGGAACGGGTCGAAACCGCGCCGCCGCGGGTCACCCTGCGCAACTGGTTCGCGCGGCCCTATGACCATGCCATCGCCGCGGCGCGCACCTGCTACGCGCCCCGTCTGATCGAACCTGAGGAAATTACCGACAAGCAGCGGCTCACCATCGGCGCGGCCACCTTCTATGCCGGCCATCACACGGTTTATCAGCATGCCCATTTCGAGTTCGGCCTGGAAAACGTCAGCCGGCAATTGGTCTGGTCGCTGCTCCACGCGCATCCGTTCTACAACTCCGAGCAGCAGTCACAACGCTATGTGCGGTTGGACCAGCCGCGCGCCTACATTCCTCCGGAGTCGCAGAAGTTCGGCCCGGCCGAGCGGCGCATCTACGAACGCGCCATTGCTCGTGCCTGGCACTGGTATCGCGAGCTGACCGAACTGCTCCGGCCCGACGCGCGGGCCATCCTGGCCGAGATCTGGCACCTCAGCTCGATGTCGCACCCGAAGCGGGTGCAGAAGGTCGAGCGTCAGGCTGAAAAGCGTGCCATCGAGGTGGCCCGCTACGTGTTGCCCGTGGCTGCGTTCACCACGCTGGTGCACACGCTGAGCGGCATCGTCCTGCACCGGCTCTGGCGCATGCAGGCCGCCTGCGACACCCCGGACGAAGCCCGTCAGGTGATCGGCGAGATGGTGGAGTGCGTGCGCCGCGTGGACCCGCAGTTCTTCGACCGCTTCGACAACCCTCCCCTGGATCGCGCCGCGCTGCCCGAATGGCACTGGCGCCCGCTGGATGCGACCGAAGCGGAGCGGTTCGTGCGCGAGTTCGATGCCCGTCTCGAGGGCCGCACCTCCAGACTGATCGCATTTTCTCCGCAGGCGCCTGCCGTTGTGGCCGAAGCCTTCCGCGCCGTGCTCGGTCAGACGCAGCAGCAGTGCAGCGATGCCGAAGCGCTCGAGCGGCTGCTGAATCCCGCGCGCAATCCCTACCGCTTGCAGACGCTCAACGTGGGTGTGCATGCGCCGGCGATGCGCGCCCTCGAGCACGCCCACTACACGTTCGCCAAGAAAATCAGCCACGCTGCCGACAGTCAGGATCAACGCCACCGCATGGTGCCCGGCTCGCGTCCCCTGCTCACGCTCACCGACACGCGTTCGCCGGATTTCATCCTCCCTGCGCTGATCCGCTCCAATCCGCGCGCCCGCGAAGGCTACGAGCAGGCCATGGCGGAAGCCTGGCAGGCCAAAAACGAGCTGCTCGACCGGGGCGTGCCGCCCGAAATCGCCCTCTATCTGTTGCCCAATGCCCGGGCGATCCGGCTGGTCGAGTCCGGTTCGCTGCTCCACCTGATGCACAAATGGCAGATGCGCACCTGCTTCAACGCACAGGAGGAGATCTACCAGGCCTCGATGGAGGAGCTGGAGCAGGTTCGTGCCGTCCACCCGGAGCTGGTGCGCTACATCGGGCCCCCGTGTCATGTTCGCGCCGGCGTGGCCACGCCGATCTGCACCGAGGGATCGCATTTCTGCGGCGTCAAAGTCTGGCTCGATTTTCCCAACCTCACGCGCCGTATCTAGCCCGTGACCCGCCGAGGCAGTCTGGCCTACTACTTCGCTGCGGTGGCGGTGGGCAGCCTGGCCCTGGCCGGCTCGCTCTGGCTGGAGCGGCGTCTGGCCGGAGTGCCGCAGCCCGGGTTGCTGAATCTCTACTTTCTCTGTTTGCTCACGGGCAGTTTTCCGACTCTGGTCTTCGCGTTTCTGCTGCGCCGCGTAATGTCGCTGCGAACCTGCCGTGCCTGGCATTGGGCGTTGGCCGGGGCTGGTCTGTCCGGGCTATTGCTGTGGGTGCTCGGCGGGGTCGGGCCGTGGCTGCGGCCCGTGCTGGCGGAGTTGCTCTGGCGTGTTCTGTTCGAAGGAGCCTCGGTGGTGCTGGCGACGAACCCGTGGGTGGTGCTGCCCGCCGGCGCAGCGACGGCTGGAGTGCTTTTCCTCGTTCACCGGGCCTTCCCGGCTGCCGGACAGTGAATCGCGGCGGCGCGCCTGCAGCTTGCAAGCTG
The DNA here is from genome assembly GCA_023512135.1 of Terriglobia bacterium. Taxonomy (GTDB): domain Bacteria; phylum Acidobacteriota; class Terriglobia; order Acidiferrales; family UBA7541; genus DSGC01. Next base: position 24,351 of record JAIMAG010000009.1, read on the forward strand.
CTCCGCAGTGGCGTAGAAGGAAGGGGAACCCATGCGCACTGCGTTTCGGCTCTGCGTTCTGCTCGTCCTGCCGGCGCTGGCCGCTCTGCCGGCAGTGGCGCAGCAAGGCAAGCGCTTCGGCGCGCTGGATGCGCCGATCACCGTGGAAGTGTTCAGCGACATGCAGTGTCCGGCCTGCGCGACCTACCATCTGGAAACGCTGCGTCCGCTGATGAAGGACTATGTGGCCACGGGCAAGGTCTTCTTGATCTTCCGCCTCACGGTCAACCACCGCCACTCCTATCGCGCCGCCCGCTACATGAACGCCGCTGCACTGGCCGGTCTGTTCGAAAAGGCCAGCGAAGTGCTGTTCGAAAAACAGAAACTGTGGAGCGAAACCGGCGACGTGGAAGCGGCACTGGCTGCCGGGCTGACCGAAGTGGAAATGGCGCGCATTCGCGAACAGCTCGATGCGCAGGAAATCGAACAGGCCATCGAAGCGGACCGTGCGCTGGCCCGCACGTTCCAGGTTCGTTCCACGCCGACCACATTCATCCGCCATCGCGGTGAAACCACGCCCGTCGTCGGCGTGGTCAGCTACGCGATCCTGCGCCGCTATCTCGACCGTTTGCTGGAAGGCTCGCCATGAGAGTTCGTGCGCAGCTCGTCGCGCGTTGCGTGCTCGGGCTCGTGTTTGTCTATGCGGCCTGGACCAAACTCGCGCAACCCTGGGAGCGCTTTGCGCTTTCGGTGGATTCCTACCGTCTGCTGCCGGAGTGGGGCGTGATTGTGGTCGCGCGGGCACTGCCCTGGCTGGAGCTGCTGCTCGGCCTGCTGCTGGTGGCCGGCTGGCTGCTGCACTATGTGGCGCCGCTGGTGACGGCCCTGCTGGCGGGGTTCTGGGTGGCCATGCTGTGGGCCTATCTGCGGGGATTGGGCATTGACTGCGGCTGCTTTGGCATCGGCCAGGCGGTGGGACCGGCCACGCTGCTGCGGGATGCCCTGCTGGTGGTGCTTGCCGGTTTCGTGACGCTCGGAGCCTTCCGTGCGCGCCGGGCTAGCTCCGCCAGCGCAGCGTGACCCGCCCGGGCAGAGGGTGCGGCGGCTCGACGCCGGTGCGTTTGGCTTCTAGGTGCCGCGCTTTCAACTGGAAGTACCACTTCGCGGGCCGGTCGGCATCGTCGATCAGCATCATGCGCGGCTGACGGGCCACGCCGGCTGCCTGCAGCTCCATGGTGCGGCGGTCCTGCTCGATGAACCGTCGGCCAAAGGCGCGGAACAGCGGCACCACAAAGGGAACCCGGCGAAACAGATTCCACGCGGCCACGAAATCGATGCGGCAGCGCTCGCGGTGGATTGGCGTCACGGTGGCCCGACTGGAAAACCAGTACGGCCCGCAGCGAATCTGTTCCAGGCGCATGTTCGGCAGCACGAATTCGATTGTGGTCGTGACCGGATGGCCGTAGATGCGCAGCAGTTTATAGGGCGCACTGTTCGGCGAAGGTTCATGCGGCACGATCCGGAAGCCGTTGGGAATCGGCTCGAAGGTTTTCTCCTTGAGGCGGATGCTGCGCCGGCTGCGCCACCACCAGGCCTGATGCACGAACGGTCCGTGTGCCGGGTCCATCAGACCGATGATGCCGTTGTCCATCGTGCAGGGGAGCTCGGCCTCGAGGTGGGTGCGCGTGTAGCGTTCGCTGAAGACGGGCAATTCCGGCGGTGGCGGCACCGGTTCGTTCGGCCGTTCCGGGTCGGGCAGAAAGACCCACACGTAGCCATCCCGCTCTTCGCAGGGAAAGCGTCGGGCGTAGATGCGTTCGACGCGCAGCGATTCGTGGCCCGCCAGGGAAGGGATTTCGCGGCATTGACCGGTATGCGGGTCGAACTTCCAGCCGTGATAGCTGCACTCGACCAGCCGCCCGTCGAACCAGCCGCAACTGAGCGGCATCGCACGGTGCGGACAGGCATCGAACAGCGCAAAGGCCCGGCCCTGCTCGTCGCGTCCGAGCACCAGGGCGGTACCCAGCAGCTCGGCAGGGCGCAGTTTGCCACGGCGAAGCTGCGTGCTCCGCGCTGCGGGATACCAGAAGCCCCACAGCCATTCGTCGTTGCGTTCGTTGCTCGGTGTGCCGGCCACCGGTTCGCTCCTGCTGCGCGGAGTATACCCCACCTGGGCAACCCGGGCTGGGCCGCTGTTTGACTTTGCTGGCGTGCAGGGTTATGCTGGGCGCAGGATTGGTGATGATCGCTGCGTTCTATTAGCCGTTCCCCTGGCGTTCCACGAGGAACGCTCCCGTCCTCTTCCGCTTGGACCGAAAACGCGTACACCCTTGCCCGCTGACCCGGTTCAGCGAGGCGAAGTCTGGATGGCACCGATGGCCCGGCTGACCCTGTTTGAAAAACTCGACCAGATCGAAGCCCGTTATGAAGAGCTGGCTGCGCAGCTGGCCACGCCCGAAGCGGTGGCCGATTCGGCGCGGTTTCAGCGGCTCGCGCGGGCGCATGCGGAGCTTTCGGAAATTGTCGGCAAGTACCGCGAATGGAAACAGCTCAGCCGGCAACTGGCCGACGCACGCCAGATGCTCCACGAAGCCGATGATCCGGAACTGAAACAGCTCGCCCACGAAGAAATCCGCACCCTGGAAGCGCGGCGCGAAGCCACCGAGCAGGAGTTGAAATTCCTGCTGCTGCCCAAAGACCCCAACGACGAGAAAAACGTCATCCTGGAAATCCGGGCCGGGACGGGCGGGGAAGAAGCTGCCCTGTTTGCCGCCGAGTTGTTCCGCATGTACACGCGCTATGCGGAATCGCAGGGCTGGCGCGTGGAGGTGCTCAGCAGCTCGCCGACTTCGATGGGCGGCCTGAAGGAAGTGATTGCCTCGATTCAGGGGCACAAGGTCTATTCCCGGCTCAAGTACGAATCCGGCGTGCATCGCGTGCAGCGCGTTCCGGAAACCGAGCAGCAGGGCCGCGTGCACACCTCTGCGGCGACCGTCGCCGTGCTGCCGGAAGCCGATGAAATCGACGTCAAGATCGACCCGAAAGACATCCGCGTGGATACCTTCTGCTCCTCGGGTCCGGGCGGGCAGTCGGTCAACACCACCTATTCGGCGGTGCGCATCACACATCTGCCGACGGGACTGGTGGTTTCCTGCCAGGACGAGAAGTCGCAGATCAAGAACAAGGCCCGGGCTCTGCGGGTGCTCCGCACGCGTCTGCTCGAAATGGAGCGCGCCCGCCAGCACGAACAGATTGCCGCCGAGCGCCGCAGCCAGGTGAAGACCGGCGACCGTTCCGAAAAGATCCGGACCTACAATTTTCCGCAGAATCGCGTGACCGATCACCGCATCGGACTGACCCTGCACCAGCTCCAGGACGTGCTGGATGGCAAGCTGGGGCCGATTCTCGATGCGCTCGTGGCCCACTACGAAGCCGAGCGGTTGAAGAAAGAGCTCGTCGAAGCCTGAGGGTCTGCCATGATTCCTTCTGCCTTCCCGGCGGCTGGCGCGGGCCTCCCGGCCGATGTTCGCAGCGCGCTCCGCGAAGCGATGCGCCGGTTGCGGGCGGCGGCGGTGCCTTCCCACACGCTGGCCGCTGAGCTGCTGCTGATGCACACCCTGGGCTGCGACCGGGCCTGGCTCTATGCACATCCGGAGCAGCCGCTCGAGGCGTCCCAGCTCGCTGCCTACTTCGAACTTGTCGAGCGTCGCATCGCCGGCGTGCCCACGCAGTATCTGACCGGCCGGCAGGAGTTCTGGGGTCTGGAACTGGAAGTGACGCCGGACGTGCTGATTCCGCGGCCGGAGACCGAGCACCTGGTCGAAGTCGCCCTGGAACGGCTCGGGCCGCCCACCTGGGAGGAAGAAGAAGCTGGCCTTCCCCGGGGCCACGGTCTGCGCATCGCCGATGTCGGCACCGGTTCCGGTTGCCTGGCGATTGCTCTGGCCTGCGAGCTGCCGGGCGCGCAGGTGTTCGCTACGGACATCTCGGCAGCGGCACTGGCCGTGGCGCGCCGCAATGCCTGCCGGCACGGGGTGGCCGGGCGCGTGCATCTGTTGCAGTGCAATTTGCTGGACGCTCTGGCCGGCCCGCCCGTGTGGCCGCTGGATCTGATTGTGAGCAATCCGCCCTACGTCGGACGTCGCGAAGCGGACCATCTGCCACGCGAAGTGCGCGCACACGAGCCGGCGCAGGCGCTGTTTGCCGGCGAATCCGGCCAGCAGTTCTACGCCCCGCTGATCGCTCAGGCCGCGCACCTGCTTCGTTCCGGTGGGATTCTGGTGGTGGAGCTGGGCTACGATGCTCTGCCGCATGTGCAGCCGCTGCTTGAAGCCGAAGGAGTCTGGCAGCAAATCCGCTTGACCCACGACTTGGCCGGCATTCCCCGGGTACTGTCGGCCCGGCGCGTTTGAGCAGAGCCGAACGACTTCACCCGCGAGATGTACCATGCCCCGACTGGCCCGCCTCCGTTCCAAGATCGGCTCCACGGCCGCGGTGCCGCCGGCTCCCGCAGCACCACGGTTGTCTGAGGCCTGCATCCTCCATGTGGATATGGACGCTTTTTTCGTTTCCGTCGAGCTGCTCTATCGTCCCGAGCTGCGCGGCAAGCCGGTGGTGGTGGGAGGGCGTCCGGATCAGCGCGGGGTGGTGGCTGCCGCCAGCTACGAAGCGCGCCGCTTCGGTATCCGTTCGGCGATGCCGCTGCGTACCGCAGCACGGCTGTGTCCGCAGGCTGTGTTTCTCGAAGGCCGGCATCAGCTCTACGAGGAATGGAGCGACCGCATCGCGGCCATCCTGGCACGGTATTCGCCGGTCGTGGAGATGGTTTCGATTGACGAAGCCTATCTGGAGCTGACCGGCACCGAACGCCTGCTCGGGCCTCCGCTGGCTGTGGCCCATCGCCTGCGGCAGGAAATCTGGAGCCGGACCGGTCTGCCCTGTTCGATGGGGTTGGGCCGTACGCGTCTGGTCGCCAAGGTCGCTTCCGAACAGGCCAAGCCGCGCGGGCTGCTCTGGATTCCACCGGGAGCCGAAGCCGCATTCCTGGCTCCGCTGCCGGTGGGGAAAATTCCGGGCATCGGTCGCGTCACGGAAGCTGCGCTTGCGCGGCTGGGCATTCGCACGGTGGGCGAGCTGGCCGCCTGGCCGCGCGAAAAGCTGGAAACGGTGTTCGGCCGATGGGGAACCGCCCTGTGGTCGCGGGCGCGTGGCGAAGATGTATTCGAGTTTCTCGTAGACGCCGAGCCCAAATCCATCGGCCACAATCACACCTTCGGCACTGACGTCGATGCGCCGGAAATGCTTGAGGCAATGCTCAGCCTGCTCTGTCAGAAGGCCATGAAGCGGCTGCGCGACGCCGGCCTGCAGACGCGCACGGTCACGCTCACGATCCGCTATGCCGATTTCCACACAATCACCCGCCGCCGCACCCTGTCCGAGCCGACCGAGCTCGACAGTGTGGTGCTCGCGGCGGCCCGGCAACTGCTGGCGCGGCACCGCGACCCTGCGCAGAAGGTTCGATTGATCGGCGTGAGTCTTTCCGGCCTGACCCATCCTTCGCCGCAACTGCCTTTGTTCGATGCCGAGCGCCGTGCGCGCCTGCACCGGCTGGCCCGCGCCACCGATCGCCTCCGCGACCGCTTCGGCTTCGAGAAAGTGCAATGGGCTGGATCGCTGAACCTTCCCGAAGACGATCGGTCTTAGCATGGCGGTTGGCAGTCCGGCGTGCTTAGGCGATACTAACCCGGCGATGACCCCGCGCGAACTGGCTGAAAAAATCTGTCGCACGTTGCATGAGGCCGGCCACCAGGCCTATCTGGTGGGCGGCTGTGTGCGCGACCTGCTGCTCGGCCGTGAACCGGCAGACTACGATGTCGCCACCGATGCCCGCCCCGATCGCCTGCAGGAGTTGTTCCCCGGCTGCTTGCTTGTCGGCGCCCGCTTCGGCGTCATCGTCGTCGTCGAGCAGGGTGTGCAGGTGGAAGTGGCCACTTTCCGCTCCGACCTCGGCTACTCCGATGGCCGCCACCCGGATCGAGTGGTCTATGCGGAATCGCCCCGCGAAGACGTTCTGCGGCGGGATTTCACCATCAACGGCCTGCTGCTCGACGTTCGCACCGGCGAAGTGCTGGATTTCGTCGGCGGCCGGCAGGACCTGCAGTCCGGCGTGATCCGTGCGATCGGCGACCCCGAACGTCGTTTTGCCGAAGACCACCTGCGCATGGTGCGCGCGGTGCGCTTTGCGGCGCGGTTCCGCTTCGTCATCGAGCCCGCGACGTTCGCCGCCATCCGCAAGCTGGCCCCTGCGGCGGCGGGAGTTTCGGCCGAACGGCTGCGCGAGGAGCTGACCCGGCTGCTCACCGAAGGCGCGGCGCGCCGCGCCTTCGAACTGCTCGACGAAACGGGTCTGCTGCACGTGCTGTTGCCGGAAGTCGCGCGCATGAAAGGAGTCGAGCAGCCGCCGCAGTTTCATCCGGAAGGGGACGTCTGGGTGCACACGTTGCTCATGCTGGAACATCTGCCCGCCGGCTGCTCCCCGACGCTCGCCTGGGGGGTGCTGCTCCACGACGTGGGCAAGCCGCCCACCTTCACCCCGCCGGCGGGCCCTGGGGATCGCATCCGCTTCGACCAGCATGCCGAAGTCGGCGCCCGCATGGCCGCTGAGATCTGCCGCCGCTTCCGCTTTTCCAACGACGATACCGAGCAGATTGTCGCGCTGGTAGCCCATCACCTCCGCTTCAAAGACGTCCAGCGGATGCGCCCCGCAACCCTGAAGCGCTTCGTCCGCATGCCGGGCTTCGCCGAGCATCTGGAACTGCACCGGCTCGACTGCCTGGCCAGCCACCGCATGCTCGATAACTACGAATTCGTCCGAGACTTTCTCCAGTCCACCCCGCCCGAACAGGTGCGCCCGGCACGTCTGATCTCCGGCGAAGACCTCAAACAGATGGGCTATCCGCCCGGCCCGCGTTTTCGCGAAATCCTCCGGGCTGTCGAAGACGCCCAGCTCGAAGGACAACTCGACACGCGGGAAGCGGCGCTGGAATTTGTCCGGCGCACCTTCCCCGCAGATTCCCCTGCCCAGTGATTTCCGCCTGTTCCCCAGGCTTCACTGCGACCCGTCCCAGACTGGCTCGGGCGGCTCCCATGGTCGAATTTCGCCAGCCGGGATGCTGGGTGAAGGGCTCTCGCTTGGCTCCCGTTGGCTGCCCGTGGGAGCGCTTCGACCCCGGAATCTTCCCGTTCGCCGCCTGCCGCTGGACGGGAACCTTTTGAAAAAGACAGACTTGCATTGCACGAAGGGGTTGGTGTAGGCTTTCGCACACCGTTGGGGTGAAAGCCTTTCCAGAGGTGCTTGGGCTCGGGGCTCGAACAAGAGCCGCTATGGACGCCCTTTCGGACGGGCAGAGGGCAGCGGAGACTGTTTCGAGCCGGGGTACGGCAACAGATTCCAGATTCGGAAAAGAGGCGACGTGACGATGGCAGAGGTAGTGAGCAGAAAAGCGTGGAAGATTTTCGATTACGCCATCTGCAAGATGGCAGCGCTGACGTTCGATACGGTGCAGTTCTTCAACGACCGAATTGCACCGAATCCCTCGTTCACACCGAAGTGGTCGGATCGACCGCTGCTGAAGTCGTGGGAGAAATCGAAACCCACGCTCGGCTGGCCGCGGGAGACCGATTCGCTGTGTCCCGACTGCGTCAAAGAGGCGCGTGCGGCCATCCTCAGCGGTCAGAAGGATTACCGCGACCTGATGCACGAAAAGGTCGGCGAAATCAAAGCTCAGATTATCGAGCGCGACGGCCAGGTGTGGATGGTCAAGGAGTGTCCGCAGCACGGCCGCTACGAAGACCTGATGGCCATTGACGCCAAGTTCCTGGCCTGGATCGAACAGAATTTTCCGGGGCGCGACATCCCTGCGCACAACGACGAGGATCTCCACCGCCACGGCAGCTCGACCGTGCGCTACGGGCGCGGCTCGGTGCTCACCGTGGACCTGACGAACCGCTGCAACATGATGTGCGATCCCTGCTTTATGGACGCTAATCAGGTCGGCTACGTCCACGAGCTGAGCTGGGAAGAAATCAAAGAGATCCTGGATAACGCGCTGAAGATCAAACCGCGCCGCCAGATGAGCGTGCAGTTTTCCGGCGGCGAGCCGACCATGCACCCCTATTTTTTGGACGCCGTCCGCTATGCCCGCAAAATCGGGTACAACAGCGTGCAGGCGGCCACCAACGGCATCGAGTTCGCCAAGTCGAAGGAATTCTGCCGCAAGGCATTCGAGGCCGGCTTGCGCTACGCCTACCTGCAGTTCGACGGCATCGGAAACGACGCGAACAGCCATCGCCAGGTGGGCAACCTGTTTGACGTCAAGCTGCGCGCCATCGAAAACATGCACGAGGCCGGCATCGAAATCGTCCTGGTCACCACCATCGTCAACAATGTGAACAACGACCAGGTCGGCCCCATCGTCAAGTTCGCGATGCAGAACCCGCGCAAGATTGCCTTCGTCAGCTTCCAGCCGGTCAGTTTCACCGGCCGCGACGAAGACATCACCCCGGAACGCCGCATGCGCCAGCGCTACACGCTTTCGCACCTTGCGCGCGACGTCAGCCAGCAGGTGGGCAAAATCGAGCCAACCCGCGACTGGTTCCCGATCTCGCTGATCAGCCCCTTTGCCGATTTCGCTGACCTCGTCCACGGCCCCGAGGCGCAGTGGGGCCAGATGAGCTGCGGCTGCCATCCGAACTGCGGCGTCGGCACCGCGGTGATGATTAACAAACACAACGGCGAGTGGGCGCCGGTGCCGAAATTCCTGAACATCCCCGGGCTGGTCAAAGACATGCAGCGCATCACCGATGCCGCCCGCGGCCCCAAGTTCAGCGCGTTCCTGATGGCGCTGGCCCTGCTCAAGCACTATCATCCCTTCGAGGCGCCGCCCTCGCTCGCCCTGAAAGACCTGTGGAAGAAGTTCGACAAGACCTTCGGCGTCTCGAAAAACGCCAAGGAAAAGTATGGCAGTGTGGGTCCGGATCGCACCTACCAGGACGCCATCAAGCGCCGCGAATCCGATCCGTGGAACTTCCTGTTCATCGCCGGCATGTGGTTCCAGGACCTGTTCAACTACGATTTCCGCCGCACCGAAATGTGCATCATTCCCTATGGCACCCAGGAGGGCGAGATCAGCTTCTGCGCCTACAACACGGGCATCGGCTGGCGGAAGATTATCGAGACGATGTACAAAAACGCTACTGTCGCCCAGTGGTACCGGACGCACGGTAAGCATGAAATCTACGCCAAGGGCCGCAAGGTAGACCTGGAGGCCTACGAACACAGCTTGAAGATCGACCCGGTGGATGCGGCCCGCGTCCGACCCAAAGAGCACGACATCCCCATGACCGCCGCGGAAGAAGACCGACTGCGTCGCAAGAAGGCCTGGGAAGAAGCGCAGAAGGTGCGGCAAATCTACGAAGAGCTGGTGCTGAAGAAGCCCCAGCCGCAGATCGTGCAGATCAGCCCGCTGGGCAGTCTGCGGCCGGCAAATGGCGGCAACGGCAGCGCAGTCGTCGCCACCGCCTCTGCCAACGGCGACAACGGACATGCGGTGCCGGCGCCGGAAAAACCGGCTGCCGAACAGACCCAGCCGGTACAGCCCGTGGCCAGCGACTAGCTGGCCCTTTCAGACTCAGGTTCCGCGACCAGCGCCCCCGGCGTGCCGGGGGCGCTGGCTTTTTGGCGAAGAACGCGCCCGCCACCGCTACCGCGCGCGCACTACGCGGAAGCCGACGTAGGCCAGGTCGGCAGGCGAAGCGGCTGCCGCAGGCCGCGCCTTTGCATCTGCCGGACGGTTGGCGCTGCCGCCCAGAAGACGCCCGGAGCCGTCCGCTGCCACGGCCCATTCCGCCACGTTGCCGCCCAGATCGAACACCAGCTCTTCTGTGTCGCTGCCCTGGCCACGGAAACTGCCGACCTCGCGGAGCAGCGGTGCCCGCCCGCCCAGTTCGGCCAGCTTGCTCTCCAGCCGCTCTGCGTCGTCCGGATTGACAGAGTAGCCCGCCCAGTAATCCAGCGTGTTTTCGCCGTCCCGGTTGGCGTAGAGCGATTCGACTTCGTCCACCTTTGGCAGTGTGTAGGTCTGCCCGGTTAGCCGGGAAAGCCATTCGACGTAGGCCTTGGCCTGCTCGAAGGTAACGCCGTTGGCCGGGTAATTCTCCGTTCCGGGTTCATAGATGTAGTTGCGGTCAAAGGCGGCGAACTGAGCCCGGGTAACTTCGAAGCGGCCGATTTCGAGTTCGCCGCGGGTGACCACTTCAGGAATCAGCACTTGCTGGCCGCGCCGGCCGGATGGGCGGAAGGCTACTCCGTAACGCGTCCCGAAGCGCTGGATGTTTTTCCGGCGGAATTCCATGGCCAGCGGCGAATCTTTCTTGAACGCTTCGTTCGGCGGCGCCAGGGTGCCGAACAGATAGCGGTCGAACCACCGCAGGTCTTCTTCCAGCTTGCGGAGCTGATGCGTGAGCTTGCGCAGGCCGTGCGCCTCGCCGGGAAAGAGCAGGAAGCGCACCGGAGCCTTGCCCAGGTGGTAGAGTGCGCGGTAGTGCGACCAGCCCTGGTCGGTGGGCACGTTGCGGTCTTCGGTGCCGAAGTAGATGATGGTCGGGGCACGCACCCGGTCCATCTGGAAAAAGGGCGACTTGCGCAGGTAGAGCTGCGGGTCTTCCAGGGGCGAAGCGCCGAAGTAATATTTGTCGAACGCGTGGCCGAAATCCACGTTGGCCCAGTCGCTGAACCATTCCACATCGCCGGCGCCGGCAGAAACCGCTTTGTAGCGGTCGGGATTGGCCACGCTGAGGGCGATGGAAAGAATCGAACCGTTCGACCAGCCCATCGTCGCCACACGGTCCGGGTCGACCAGGCCGCGCTCGATCAGGTAGTCCACGCCGGCTTCGATGTCGGGCACCTCGAGCTCGTAGTATTTCCCGCAGCAGATGGATTCCGCCCACCGCAGCCCGTAGTTGCCGCTGCCGTGATAGTTCGGCTGCAGGACAAACGCCCCGCGCTGGTTCCACAGATTATGGGGTGTCGTGTAGCCGTCGTCCCAGGCGTCCAGGTCGACGCCGGTCGGGCCGCCGTGAATGATGAGAATCAGCGGGTAGCGTTGGCCCGGCTCGTAATTGTGCGGATAGCGAAGGATGCCTTCGACCGTTTCCCCGAGCGCACCGGTCCAGCGAATCACCTCAGCGCGGGCGAAGGTTTTGCCTTCCAGGTGTTTGTTCAGTTCGGTCAGTTGCAGCGCTCCGTTCAGCTCGGCGCCGCGCAGCGTGGCCTGGTACCACTGAGTCGGCTTGCTGGCAGTGGAGTGCTCATAGACGATGTTCCGTCCGTCTTCGGCGAGTGCAAAGTCGAAAATGTTGCCGGCATGGATGCCGCTGACCTGCGTTCGCTGCCAGGTGTCGCCGCGGCGCACATAACGTGCCATCTGGAACCGCGCGCCCGCCGCCAGCAGCGCGAGGAAACCGTCGTCGGTCACTTCCAGCCCGGAGGCCAGGCCGTTTTCCCAGTCCAGGTCTACTTGCTGTGCGGTCGCGCGGGCCAGGTCGTAGAAGTACAGGATGTTGATGGTTGCTTCCAGAAACTCCGGGTGGGTCGAATACGGCGTGACCACGTAGAACCCGGAGCCATCCTTGGTCCAGCGGAAGAGCACCGGACGGATGCGCCCTTCGGTCAGGATTTCCCGGGCTTCGCCCGTTTCCAGGTTGTGCAGGAACGTCTTCGGCGGAATTTTCTGGTCCCACTGGTAGGCCAGGCTCTGCTGGTGCACGGCCACGGCACGCGTGCCCGCGCGGTTGATCGCCCAGAGCTGAATCCAGTCGTCGTTCGTGGTCAGTCGGGTGACCTTCTTTTCCTTCACGGCTAGGCGATAGAGCCGCACCGGCGGGGTGTGTTCGTGGTCCTCTACCACGAGCGTGGTGTCTTTTTTCTTTTTGATCTCTTGCTCGTAGAGGGTGGGATCTTCTTCGGCGCTGAAGACGATGGTGTTGTCGTCCACCCAGGCGTAGCCGCGGATACCCCGCTCGAAGTCCGTCACCGGCCAGGGTTCGCCACCAAAGGGATGGATCAGCCAAAGCTGCGTCTTGGCCTGCTCGGGCTTGGCGTCTGGCCGCGGCCGGTCGCTCAGGAACGCAATATACTGTCCGCTCGGCGACCAGCGCGGCTGCGTGTGATTCTCTTTTCCCCGCGTCAGTTGGATCTCTTTTTTCTCCGTCAAACTGGACAGAAACAGGTTGCTGATCCGCGCGTCCTTTTCCTTGTCCGCCACCGATTTCACCCACACGACCCAGCGACCGTCCGGCGAGATGCGGAACTGGCTGGCCGATTCGGTGTAGATGACGTCTTCGGTGGTCCATTCTTTGGTCTTCGTCGAGGGCCCGGGCGGATGCGCGGCCGCTGACAGGCCGACGGCGATCAGCAGGGTGAACAGGACACAGGATGGCGAGGTGATCTTTCGCATGACATGGCTCCTTCGGGGTGTTCCCCCGGTCATTGCCCTACCGGGCAGAAAAAGCTATCACAATCCGCAAATGGGCCGTAGACGGAAGGCGCCGAGATCGAAACAGATGTGTAAAAATAGGGAGCCGGGCGCACCACGGCGATGACCGACACGAAGCGCATGGGGATGTTCAGCGCAGCGACCTTCCAATTTTTCCGCGAACTTCAGCGAAACAACAGCAAAGCCTGGATGGACCGGCACCGCGAGCGCTACCGCCAGCACGTGGTGGTGCCGTTTCGCGCGCTGTTCGAACGGCTGATGCCCGAGGTGTTGCGCTGGAATCCTCAGTTCGACGTGAGCGGGCGCACCGGAAGCAATTTTTCGCGCATCAACCGTGACCTGCGATTTTCCAGAGACAAGACTCCCTATCGCACGCATATGTACCTGCTGTTTTCGCGCGGCCCGAAGGCGGATGACGGACAGCTCTATGTGAACGTCGGCAGCGACCTGGTGACCGTTGGCTTTCGCATCTACGGGGACAGGCGTCGTTCGACGCTGGCGCGCCTCGGCGCCGCCCGTGCGCAGGAACACCCGGCCTGGATACGTCGCCAGCAGCGGCGACTCGGACAGCGATATGAAAGCTACTGGTACACGATGGAACGAGGGGAATGGACCAAACACCCGGGCTGGCCCGTGCGCCCGGAGGACTGGAAGCAACTGCGGGGCTGGGTGGTTCGCCGTGTCCTGCGGCCCGCCGATGCCCTGCAGCCGGACTTCGACCGCCAGGTGGCCCGGATTTTCCGAGCGCTGTACCCGCTGTACGAATTCACCTCTTCGGAGCGGTGGCAAAAGTAGGTTCCGCTCCGCAGAGTGCAGGAGCGATCGCGCCAGCTTCGGCGTGCCCTGTGCTCCGGCACTCACGGGGGCGGAACGCCGAGCAGGAACGTGCCACCCGGGAGGATAGACATGCCACTCAGTCGCAGCGAGGCCAAAACTCAGCACACAGCGCAGACCGCGCACACGCAGTTCTCCGACACGGTGTACGGAGTGCTGTGTGCCGACTGCAAAAATTACATTTTGATTGACCATACCAACTGCCCGCCCGTCTGCCGCACACACGAGACGTGCCGTCAGGCCTACGGTTCCTGAATCGTTGACCTGGGCATCTGCGTCGCATAGGATGCGAGCCGGCGTGGGTCGCTCCGGTGCGGCCCACGCGGTCCCGGGCAGGCATTCGCAGGAAAACTCTGAGCCGGAGAATCTGTATGAAGCGCCTTTTGAAAGTGGCTGTGTGGGCGGGGATTTCGCTGCTGGGTGCCGGAGCGCTGGCCGCCCTGGCGCTCGAGCGCGGTGAGCCGGTCAACGGTACCTGGCTGATTGTGGCGGCCGTCTGCGTCTACCTGCTCGGCTATCGCTTCTATTCTGCATTCATCGCCGCGAAGGTGCTGGCGCTCGACAATACCCGCGCCACGCCCGCCGAGCGGCACGAGGATGGTCGCGACTTCGTGCCCACGAACAAGTGGGTGCTGATGGGCCATCACTTCGCCTCGATTGCCGGCCCCGGCCCGTTGATCGGGCCGACGCTGGCCGCACAGTTCGGTTATCTGCCGGGCATGCTCTGGCTGGTGGTCGGTGCCGTGCTCGGCGGCTGCGTGCAGGATTTCGTCATTTTATTCTTTTCCATCCGCCGCGACGGAAAATCCCTGGGCCAGATTGCCCGCGAAGAAGTGAACACCCGCGCCGGCCTGATTGCCCTGGCGGCCATTCTGTCCATTCTGGTGATTCTGCTCGCGGCAGTGGCACTTGTCGTGGTCAATGCGCTGCGTTCCTCACCGTGGGGCGCTTTCACCATGCTGGCCACGGTGCCCATCGCCGGTCTGATGGGACTGTATCTGCGGTACTGGCGGCCGGGCCGCGTGCTGGAGGCCACCGCCGTCGGTCTGTTGCTCACCGGATTGGCCGTGGTGGCAGGTGAATGGGTGGCGTCGTCGCCGCGGCTGTCGGCGCTGTTCACGCTGGAAGCGATTCCGCTGGCGGTTGCGATTATGCTCTACGGCTACGCCGCTTCCGTCCTGCCTGTCTGGATCCTGCTGGCGCCGCGGGATTACCTGAGCACGTTCATCAAGATCGGTGTGATGTTCGCGCTGGCCGGAGGCATCCTGCTGGTGCGGCCCCAGGTGGAGATGCCGGCGCTGACGCAGTTCATCGACGGCACCGGGCCGGTCTTCGCCGGCACGATTTTCCCCTTCTGCTTCATCACCATTGCCTGCGGTGCCGTCAGCGGTTTCCATGCGCTGATTTCCTCCGGCACCACTCCGAAGATGATCACCCGTGAAGGACACGCCCGGCAGATCGGGTACGGCTCGATGCTGCTGGAATCGTTTGTAGGTGTGATGGCCCTGGTGGCCGCGTGTTCGTTGCAGCCGGGAGTCTATTTCGCGATCAACAGCCCGGCCAGCATCATCGGGAGCACGCCCGAACAGGCAGCGGCCGTGATCAGCAGTTGGGGCTATCCGCTGCAGCCCCAGACCATGCAGGAACTGGCCGCCGCCGTCGGCGAGCAGTCCCTGCTGAATCGCACCGGCGGGGCCCCTTCGCTGGCCGTGGGCATGGCGCACATCTTCAGCAGTGTGATCGGCCAGGGCCGCCTGCTGGGTTTCTGGTACCACTTCGCCATCATGTTCGAAGCCCTGTTCATTCTCACCGTACTCGACACGGGCACCCGCGTCGGGCGTTTCATGTTGCAGGAATTCTTCGGCCATTTCTGGAAGCCGTTTGGACGGAAGAATTGGTGGCCAAGTGTCTATCTGACCAGCTTTCTGATGGTCGGGGCGTGGGGCTACTTTCTCTATCAGGGTGTGGTGGATCCGTACGGGGGCATCAATTCGCTCTGGCCCCTATTCGGCATCGCCAATCAGTTGCTCGCTGCCACGGCGCTGGTCGTTGCGACAACGGTCTTGCTGAAGATGGGCAAGCGGCGGTGGCTGTGGATCACCTTGCTCCCCACGGTCTGGCTGGTGGCCGTGACCATGACGGCCAGCTTTGAGAAGATTTTCAGTCCCGAGCCCCGCGTGGGTTTCCTGGCCGAAGCGAACCGCCTGGCTGCGGCCGTAGCCGCCGGCGCCATCCCTGCCGAGCAGGTCGCCGCCACCGAGCGCGTGATTTTCAACTACCGGCTGGACGCCGTGGTCACCGCCATTCTCGCCGGGCTCGTTCTGCTGTTGCTGCTGGAAGCGGTCCGCGAATGGTACGCCATTCTCCGCGGGAACAAGCAGCCCGTGCTGCACGAAGCGCCTTACCTGCGCACGCAACTGGCGGAGGGAGACTGATGCATGCCCGCAGCAGACCCGTGGCCGCCCGGCTGCAGGCTTCGGCCCTGCGCCTCGGGCGAAAACTGTGGTGGTATCTGCGCCAGGTGAGCGGCGATGCCGCCTACGAAAACTATCTGCGCCGCGCTGAAGCGCGCCGGAGCCGCGCAAGCACCTCGCATGCGGCCACCGGCAATGACCTGCCGCATCGGTCCGGCTCCTGCGACGGTCCGCCGTTGCTCTCGGCGGAGCAGTTCTACCTGGACGTTCTTCGACGCCGGTACTCGGGCGTCAGTCGTTGCTGTTGAGTTCGGTTGGCACGCCGGCACCGAGCCGGAAAATGGATTGGACGCTTGCCTGCGGCTGACTCTATAATGCAGTCTTTGGGCGTTGCCCGGGGTGGTCGAGCCGGGCGCCACGGGTAGGAGCCAACCGCATGAGCACTGCATCAGCCAAACGTCCGCGCCTCGCCCCCGAGGTGCGTCCCACCGCAGCGTTCCAGCTCTATCTGGAAACCCTGATCTACAAGACTCGTGAACGGCTCGAGCTTATCAACATCACGCGCGACCTGAACGAACTGGTCCGCCGTCGCGGATTGAAAGCCGGCCTGGTCATTGTGCAGTCGCTGCACACCACCACAGCGATTTTCATCAACGAATTCCAGCAGGCGCTGCTCGACGACATCAAAGCGTTTCTGGAAAAACTCGTCGGCCGCATCGAGTACTGGCGCCACAACGATCCCAGACTTTCCGAATGCGATCGAAAAAACGCCGATTCGCACCTGCGGGCCATGCTCCTGGGCCACACCCTGTCATTGCCCGTTCGAGACGGAGAAATCGCACTCGGAAACTGGCAGTCGGTCATCCTGGCGGAGCTCGACGGTCCCCGG
This sequence comes from Terriglobia bacterium, assembly GCA_023512135.1. Taxonomy (GTDB): domain Bacteria; phylum Acidobacteriota; class Terriglobia; order Acidiferrales; family UBA7541; genus DSGC01. The sequence goes on from JAIMAG010000009.1 coordinate 41,021, forward strand.
GAGCGTGCCGTTCAGGTGCAGGTCCTCGGTGTTCCCGCCGAGCCGGCGCGCTAGGGCCGGGTTGGGGGAATACCTGAACGAAGCGGCTGCCCCCTTTTCTTTTTGACACAACGATACTATTCTGTATTCAGCACCTCGCATGTGGTGGTGGGCAGGTGGGAGCAAGGCTCGCGCATTGCGCAGACCCGGGGTGTTCCGCGGCGGCAGTCTCCGTACTGCAGCAGCGTCCCTATTGTGTTCACCATCTGTTCGAGGTCTGCTACCAAAAGGTGGATTATTACCTGCAGGGGTTGCAGGAACACACTCTGCAGGAAAGCGACGATCGCGCGCTTCGTGACTTTCTAGCCGAAAGCACCAGCGTGCTGACCGACCTGGCTACTTCCCCCGTGGCCCTGGATAACCTGGCCCGTGCCCGCCTGCTCGATTTGCTGCTGCGCGTCTCCGAACTGGGCCAGCATTTGCGCCGTAGCCCGCGGCGCTTGCTTCATGTGCCGGTGCGACTGGCGTTCGAAGCGCCCGATGCCCGCTGGGAAGAGGTCACGGAAACCCAGGTAATCAGCCGCTACGGCGCCCGGTTGAGCTGCCACCATCGCCTGGAAGTCGGTGATCTGTTGCTGGTTATTCGCCTGGACAAACCTCAGCGTGCCCGCGCACGGGTCACCTGGTGCCGCACGGCTGACTCGGGCACATTCGAGATGGGCATCGAGCTGCTCAGTTGCGACAATTTCTGGGAAATTGATTGGGAAGCTCCGCAGCAGACTCTGTCCGACAACTCTTCGAAATCACAGTCTCCCGCCTGATGCCCGGCAGGCTTGCCTCTGCCGTCAGGTTTGCGCCGCGCAGTGCTAGAATGCAGAAGGGAGCGGACGATGGCATCCAACAGACGCATCGGTATTCTGACCGGTGGCGGTGACGTCCCCGGGCTGAATTCTGTGATCAAAAGCGTCGTGTACAAGAGCACGGAGCTCGGCTGGGAGGTGTTGGGAATACGCCGCGGCTGGGAAGGTCTGACGCACATGCGCCCCGATCCGGAGCCGGATCCGGAGTACATCGTGGCCCTCGATCGCCGCAACACCCGGCACATTGACCGCACCGGCGGCACCGTGCTGCACACCTCCCGCACGAACCCGGCCCGCATCGCACACAAAAAACTTCCGCCGCACATCCCCGCAGCGCGACTGGCCTCACTCCAGGTCGACGAAGGGGTCTATGATTTCACCCCCGTGGTCCTGGAAAATCTCGAGCGGCTGCAAATCAGTTGCCTGATTGTGATCGGCGGGGACGATACCTTGGGCTACGCCAAGAAACTCGATGCTGCCGGCGTGCCGTTGCTCGCCATCCCCAAGACGATGGACAACGATGTGCCGGGCACGGAATACTGCATCGGCTTTTCCACCGCCATCACCCGCGCCAAGGAGCTCATCACGCGCCAGCGCACCACACTGGGCTCCCATGAGCGCATCGGCGTATTCCGCATTTTCGGCCGCGACTCGGGTTTCACCGCGCTCTACACGGCCTATGTCACCTCGGCCCGTTGTGTGATCCCCGAGTACCCCTTCGACCTGGACCGGCTTGTCCAACTGCTGGTCGAAGACAAACGCAACAACCCCAGCCGGTACTCTCTGGTGATTGCTTCCGAGGGGGCGATCTGGAAAGGGCAGCAGGTTGTCGAAATTGGTGAGCCGGATCCTTACGGGCACAAGAAGAAAGCGGACATTGGCTACGCCCTGGCCGAAGAAATTCGCCGTCGCACCGGCGAGGATACGATGTCCAGCGACCTGACCTACGACCTGCGCAGCGGTGAAGCCGATTCGCTCGACCAGCTTGTCGCCATCACCTTCGCGAATATCGCCATGGACCTGCTCCGTCAGAACATTCACGGTCGCATGGTCGCTCTCCAGGATGGCAAATACACGCATGCGCCGCTGCCTGACCCCAAGGCCGGCCCGCGCAAGCTCGACGTCCAAAAACTGTACAACCCGGAGCGGTTCCGCCCGCACTATTCCGACAAGCTCGGCGCCCCGATGCTGCTCGCGCAGGTTGCGGGCTAAAAACTACTGGGGTGCCCGGGTGTGTGAAAATCACCGTTGCATCTCTGCTGGGGCAGAGATAGCATTGGTTCGCTTTTCGGGCCCTGAGTTTCCATCTCAACCGTAAAAGGGGGTAGGATGCGCATCAAGTGTGTTGTGCTGACAGTCTTCGTGTGTCTTGTCGTGTTGTCGGCTTGCAGCCGGGCACCGGAACAAGCTGCGGTGGCCCCGGCCACGTCGCAGCCGCCTGCGGACGCAGATTTTCATCTCACCGCCTCGTACATCGAGGCGTGCAGTTGCGATATGTTTTGTCCCTGCTACTTCAATCAGCACGCCAAGCAGCATGGCGACAAACACTTCTGTGAATTCAACATGGGCATCAAGGTGGACAACGGTCAGTACAAAGACGTCAACCTCGACGGTGTGAAGGTTTGGCTGACCGGCGACCTGGGCGACGAATGGGCCCATGGCAAGGCGAAGTGGCTCGTGGTCAATTTCGACCCTGCCGTCACCGAAGCGCAACGTGCCGCCATGACGGACATTCTGTTTCAGCTCTATCCCATGGAATGGAACATCCTGGGCGTAGAGACCAAGCCGATTTCCTGGAACGTGGACAAAACGGCTGGCGTGGCCACGGCGCGGCTGGGCAACGGCGAAGGCGAGATCATCCTCGAGCGCTACGCAGGCGATGATCCCAGCAAAGACATTGCGATCGCCAATCTGAAATACTGGGCGGCGCAGTCGAACGACGGCTTCCTGATGTGGAAGAACCGGCGGCATTATTACGCGGGCCACGGCAAAAAACTGGACTACAGCGGCACCAATGGCTTCCTGGTCACCATCCACTTCTACGGCAACGCAAAGGCGGCTGCTGCAGATTGATGGCCAGACCCACCGGATTGGGGGGCACAGCCCGCTGCGCCCCCTGCAATCCCGACCGGCACGCTAGAATTCTTCGTCCTCGATCGGCTTCAGACGGGCAATTTTCTGCCTGAGAGTGATCCCGCGCGAACGCGCCTCGGCCAGAATCGCGCGCACGACTCGCGCCGGCAGCGCTTCCGGCGGGTAGACGCCGGGCAGCTCCCGCGGCAGATGCTTGACGAACAGCGCAGCCATCTGCGCCGTCGCATAGGCGATGGGAGTTGTCAGCAGGCCCTTCAACCGAATCTGGTAAAGTGACGGAAAGCTGGCGTCCCACCGGATCCGCAACGGTTGCTCGCGTCGGACGCCTTCGACAATCACAGCGGCCGCGAACCGCGCGTTCTGCAGCTTGCCCTGGCGGATCAGCCGCGCCACCTGGCGGGGCGTGGGCGTTTGCGGAAAGCGCTTTCGGGTCATGCCGCGGGAAGAACTGAGCTTACCCTGCCGGTACCAGCGTCGCAGCCGTTCGATTTCGTTGCCGCCGATCTTCACGTCCAGGTTGCGCATGCGAATGAAGTGCGGCAGGGTGGCGACTTCGTCCTGAGCCGCCAGCACCACGCCCACCTCGCCGATCGGCGCCGGAAAACGGAATCGCTCCCGCTCGCTGAATCGTCGGGCCAGCCGGAAGCGTCCCTCGCGATAGATCCGCGGCGGCGAGACCGCTTCGTCGAAAGAAACCTCAGCCGACCAGCTCGAAATCGGATCGTCTGCCTCGGTGCTTTCATAGAGCCGGATCTGCACCGTCTCGACTGCGTCCAGCAGGTCGGCGCTGCGTCGCACCAGCAGATTGGTCAGCCCGGGCGCAACCCCCGCGTTGATCAGGGCCACGCGATTTTTATCCGTGAATCGCCAGTGGTAGTTGAGCTGCTCGGCCCGGAACGGATGCCGGCCCAGGTGAGAAGCCATGTCCAGATAGTGCACGCGCAGCCGCAATGCAGCCCGCAAAATGATTTCGTTGAACACCGCCGGCGAAGCGTTCACCAGCAAATGGCAGCCCCGCCCGGCGCGCACCACGGCCCGCAGGTTCCGGGCATTGACCGGCAGAATTTCCAATGCGCGTTTTTTCGGGAAGAAACGGCGGGCGCGGTCGGGATCTTTGTCCCCGCACCAGACTTCATGGCCCTGGCGTTCGAGCAATTGAGCGAGCAGCGAGCCGGTAGCTCCGGCCCCGAGCACAAAAATGCGCATCGGCCTGGCGGCGTGGAACTTGAGCCGACCGACACTCTACCACATCCTGGCGCAGGGCAGGCGGCTCCGGTGCTTTCCTGCCACGTGGTGCGGTTAGCGCTCCCTGCACGGCTACCCGCGGCGACGCCGCAGGCGCCCGGCGGGGATGCGGCAAGGCCGCGGGAGTCTGGCTGAAGACTCTGGTTGCAGCTTCCCCGCAGCCAGCATAGAATAGCCGGGAGTTCTCCGACCCCCGGCGCCTACCGGAGAGAAAACCCACGGGCCGGGGGCGACGTCCCGCCACCGCGGGACTGAGGGCTCGGGTGGAAACGCCTGCGCCTCCCGTTCACCCCGAACGAAGAACGGGGTGCGGCGGCTTCCCGAAAAGGGTTGCGCCGTGCTTGGAAAGGAGAAGCCTTCGCCCGGGTTCCGGCGCGAGGGTAGAGGCCCAAAATCCTGGCACGGTTTTGGGCCGCGTTGTTTTTGGGCCCTGATCGGAGCGCTGGACCAGCGCCACTGCGCATGACCCTGCAGGACAAATTCGGCCGTCAGATCACCGACCTCCGCGTGTCGGTCACCGACCGCTGCAACTTTCGCTGCGTCTACTGTCGCTCCGCAGACCCGGAAAATCATCTCCCCAACGGCGACTTGCTCACCTGGGACGAACTCGAGCGCCTGGTGCGCATCCTGGTGGGACTGGGCATCCGCAAGGTGCGGGTGACCGGGGGCGAACCGCTGGCTCGGCCGGGCATCGAGGAGTTCGTCGCCCGGCTGGCCCGGCTGGGCCTCCGCGACCTCTCGATGACCACGAACGGCCTGGCCTTGGCCGGTTGCTGCGACCGGCTCGTTCGAGCCGGGCTGCACCGCGTCAACATCAGCCTGGATTCGCTCGACCCTGGCAAGTTCGAGCGCATCACCCGCACCCGTGCTCTGCCGCAGGTTCTCGAAGGCATCCGCGCCGCGCAGGCTTCGCCGCTGCGCCCGGTCAAGGTGAACGCAGTGCTGGTTCGCGGGTTGAACGACGACGAGGTCGAAAATTTTGCGGAATTCGCCCGCGTCCACGACCTGGTGATGCGTTTCATCGAGTTCATGCCGCTCGATGCCGACCGGCACTGGACGCGGAATCTGGTGGTTCCGGCCGCTGAAGTCAAGCGCCGCATCGAGGCCCGCTGGCCGCTGGTGCCTCTGCCCCACGAGCCCAGCGAAACCGCGCGCAAGTTCCGCTTCGCCGACGGTCGCGGCGAAATCGGCCTGATTGCTCCGGTCTCCCAGCCCTTCTGCGGTTTCTGCTCCCGCATCCGCATCACCGCCGATGGAAAGCTCCGCACCTGTTTGTTCAGCCAAGAAGACCACGACCTGCGACACCTGCTCCGCAACGGTGCTTCCGACGAGCAAATTGTCGCGGAAATCCGCAGCCGTGTACTGGAAAAGGAAGAAGGCCACCGCATCAACGAGCCCGACTTCGTTCCGCCCGCCCGGACGATGGTCTTCATCGGGGGATGAGCCGAGACTGGATTCTGAAGCCCGGAAAAGGGAAAATAGAAAGGCAGGCAAAGACTGCTGGATCATGACGGCACGGGTCAGCATCGAGAACGCGGCAGCCACCGCGCGCCAGCCGGAAACGATTCGCGTTCCGGAGATCGAACCGGGCGTCGGCTGTGATTTTGATTCCTATCTTCTCGTGCCGGATACCTCGCTCGACGACCGCATCGGCCGCGCCGTGGCCCGGCTGGGTCGGGACGTCGTCATTCTCGGACACCACTACCAGCGCGACGAAGTGATCCGCTGGGCGCACTTCCGCGGCGACTCGCTCCGGCTGAGCCAGCAGGCGGCGGCCGCCGACGCACGCTACATTGTGTTTTGCGGCGTTCACTTCATGGCCGAAAGTGCCGATATTCTTCGCCGGCCTCATCAGACCGTCATCCTGCCCGACCTGAACGCCGGCTGCTCGATGGCCGATATGGCCAGCATCGAACAGGTGGAGACCTGCTGGGCCGAGCTGGAGTCGGTCGGCGGGCTGCGCGTGGTGCCGGTCACCTACATGAACTCCAGCGCGGCCATCAAGGGCTTTACCGGCCGGCACGGGGGTGCCGTCTGCACCAGCTCGAACGCCGCTGCGGTGCTCCAGTGGGCTTTCCAGCGCGGCGACCGTGTTCTGTTCCTCCCCGATGAGCATCTCGGCCGCAACACCGCCTATCGCATGGGCATCCCGCTTGACCGCATGGTCATCTGGGATCCCTTTCTGCCCCTGGGCGGGAACACGCCGCAGGCGTTGCGGGCAGCGCAGATGATTCTGTGGAAAGGGTATTGCTCGGTGCACCAGCGCTTCCGCCCCGAGCACGTCGATCGCGCTCGCGCCGCCGACCCGCAGGTACGCGTCATCGTCCACCCGGAATGCCGCTGGGAGGTGGTCCAGAAGGCTGATTGTGTCGGCTCGACCGAGCAGATCATTCGTACGATCGTGGCTGCGGAACCGGGCTCTCACTGGGCGGTGGGCACGGAGATTCACCTGGTGAATCGCCTGGGCAAGGAACTGGCCGATCGGCGCGTGCAGTCCCTGGATCCGAACGTCTGCGTCTGCACCACGATGTTTCGCATTGCACCCCAGCATCTGCTCTGGGTACTCGAGAATTTGGTCGAGGGCCGGGTGGTGAATCCGATTGTCGTGGATGAGGAAACAAAATCCTACGCTCGCTTGGCCCTGGAACGCATGCTGGCATTGTGCTGAACAACCATGGGGGACGAAGAGCGCGAATTCAGCAAGCTGTTTTCTTTGAAAGAGGCGGAGCGCGTGCGCGCTCAGGTTGAGCCGGTGCTCATCGAGGCCATGGAGCTTCGCCGTCACATGCAGGAAGTTGCCGGGCAGCTTGCTGAGATTGTCAGTCGCATCCAGTTGCTCGGCGGCACACTGATTCCGCTCGAGCGCGCCGCCAGTCTGCGTCACGAGCACAACCGCATCGCCGAGCAGCTCCGGAAGAAACTCGAGCAGATCCACGCCACTGGCTGCCTGGTCAAAGACCTGGAGATGGGCTTGCTCGATTTTCCCTCCGTGCTCAACAACGAAGAAGTCTTCCTCTGCTGGCGGCTGGGCGAAGACCGCATCCGGTTCTGGCACCGGCTCGACGAAGGCTACGCCGGCCGCAAGCCGCTCGAACCTTCCGCACCGGGCTCGACCGGTCCGGAGCCGCCGGTGAACTAGCCCCGCTGCAGCCTGCGCTCCGTGCTGGCGGGTTGGGTGCCCGCCGGGGCAGGACCCGTACATTCCATTTTTGAGGTTGCGCATGACCGCACAACACGGAAACCGTCTCCAGCACGCGGCCAGCCCGTATCTCCGCTCCGCCGCGCACCAACCGGTGGACTGGTACGAATGGGGCGAAGAAGCTTTTGCCCGCGCCCGCGCCGAAGACAAACCCATTCTGCTCGACATCGGTGCCGTCTGGTGCCACTGGTGCCACGTCATGGATCGCGAAAGCTACGAAAACCCGGAAATCGCCGAGCTGATCAATCGCCACTTCATTCCCGTCAAGGTGGACCGCGACGAGCGCCCCGACGTGGATGCCCGCTACCAGACGACCGTCAGCGCCATCTCGGGCCAGGGCGGCTGGCCGCTGACGGCCTTCCTCACTCCCGAGGGGATGCCGTTCTACGGGGGTACCTACTTTCCTCCGGAAGATGCCATGGGTCGGCCGGGCTTCAAGCGCATCCTCGCTGTCGTGGCGGAAGCTTTTCGTTCCCGCCGTGCTGATGTGGATCGCTCGGCTCGGGCGCTGGCAGAGGCCGTAGCGCAGGCAGAGGGGTTCAGGGAGGCCCGCGGCCACTTCGAACCCGAACTGGTGGATCGCCTGACCGACAACATTCTACGCCGGTTTGACTTCCGCTACGGCGGTTTCGGTCAGGCTCCGAAATTTCCTCATCCGGCCGCTGTGGACCTGCTGCTGGAACGCTATCAGGCCACCCGCGAGTCGTCGCTGCTCACCGCGGCTGAGACCACGCTCGAGCAGATGGCTCGCGGCGGCATCTATGACCAGCTCGCCGGCGGCTTCCACCGCTACTCGGTGGACGAACGCTGGCGCGTTCCCCATTTCGAGAAAATGTCCTATGACAACTCGGAGCTGCTGAAAAACTATCTGCACGGATTTCAGGTCACCGGCAAGCCGCTGTTCCGCGAGGTGGCCGAAGGCATCCTCGCTTGGGTGGACGAAACACTCAGCGATCGCGCCCGCGGCGGCTTCTATGCCAGTCAGGACGCCGACTATTCCCTGCAGGACGACGGCGATTACTTCACCTGGACGCGCGCGGAACTGCGCGCGGTCCTCTCGGAGGAAGAAGCCCAGATTTTCGAGCGTATCTACGATGTGAACGACATCGGCGAAATGCACCACAACCCGGCCAAGAACGTGCTCTGGCTCGCCCGCCAGCCCGAAGAGGTGGCTCGGGAACTTGGCCGCGATGTCGCCGAAGTTCGCCTGCTCGCCGCCCGCGCCCGCGGCAAGCTGCTGGCCGCACGACGCCAGCGTCCCACCCCGCGCGTGGATACCACGCTGTACACGGCCTGGAACGCCATGTTCATCTCTGCGTATCTGGAAGCCGCGCGCGTGCTCGGCCGCGAAGATTGTCGCGCATTCGCCCTGCAGTCCCTCGAGCGCCTGGTTCAGCAAGCCTGGGTCGAAGGACAGGGCTTCGTCCACCGTTTTTCTGCCGCCCCGTTGCCGGGCCTGCTCGATGACCAGGTCTTTTCCATCCTCGCTCTGCTGGATGCCTATGAGAGTACGCTCGACCGCCGCTGGTTTGCGCTCGCCGAACGCGCGATGCGCCTCACCATCGAAAAATTCGGCGATGCCGAAGCCGGCGGATTCTTCGACCGCGCCCAGGATGCTCCGCTCCTCGGCGGGCTCGACGTTCGCCGCAAACCGCTGCAGGATGCGCCGACCCCGAGCGCGAATGCGGCTGCGGCCGTTGCACTGTGTCGGCTGTACGCGCTGACCGGAGACCCGTTCTTCCACGAACAGGCGCGCCGTACCCTGGAAGCGTTTGCCGGAGTGGTCGTGGAGTACGGATTGTTTGCGGCCAGCTACGGGCTCGCGGCGGCGCTTTTTGTCCGTCATCCGCTGCAGGTGGTCATCACGGGCCTACCGGACGACCCGCAGGCGGCGCGGCTAGAATCGGCGGCAAACAGCGTGTACCGCTTCGGCAAAGCCGTGCTGCGCGTCACCCCCGAACGGCTCGCCGCGGATGCGCTGGCGCCGGCGCTCCGGCAGACGATTCCTCATTTGCGCGCCGACGTGCCCCAGGCGCTCGTCTGCGTGGAGACCCGTTGTCATCCGCCGGTCACCGAGCCCGACCGGCTGGTCGCGCTGCTCACTGAAGTGGCTTCCACCCGCGCTGCCGGTTGAGAACCTTCCCCGGTCTGTACGATTTGCCCGGCAGCGGCTGCCGATTTACACTGGTAGCGGCGCGGGCACGCCGAATTTTTTTGCTGGCAAGGAGCATTCGTTTGGATTTCTTCTGGGTGGTTCTCGCGCGCACGGTTTTCTTCGGAACGCTTCTCGCGCTGCTGTACTTTTCGCAGCGGTTCTGGTTCCGGAGCGTTTGGCGGCTGTTGGCGCGGGTTCGGCACCCTGGGCTGCGGCGGCTGCTGCGCGCGGCCGCGCTCGCGGCTGCCGTGCTGGTCGTTGTACTGGTGCTGGCGTGGATGCTGGGCATGCGTGGCGTGCTGTTCCCGCGCAGCACCTACGCTCTGCTGGGGATGTGGCTTTCCAGCGCACTGTTCGCGTGGCTGGCGGTGAAACTGGTGCACGGCCTGGAATGGACCTGGCACCGGCTCGTCGCGCTGGGACAGCGATGGTCGCCGGTTGAGCTGGCCGACCCGGGCCGGCGCTACTTTTTTCAAACGGCTGCCTTTCTGGCCGGGGCCACGCCGTTTGTCGGCGCGTTATATGGTTTTGCCGCCGAGCGACTGCGCTATCGCATCGAGCGCGTCGATGTGCCGATTCCGGAGCTGCCCGAGGCGCTCGATGGCTTCCGCATTCTCCAGTTGAGCGACATTCACATCGGCACCTATCTGCCAGCCGAGCAGCTCCGTCGCGCTGTCGCGATGGCCAATGAACTTGAGCCCCATCTGGCCGTCGTCACCGGCGATTTCCTCACCAGTGCCGCCGACCCGCTGGAAGACTGCATCGCCGAGTTGGCTGCCCTGCGGGCCCCGCTTGGCCTGTGGGGCTGCAACGGCAATCATGAAATTTATGCTCGGGCCGAAGACCGCGCCACGGCATTGTTTGCCCGGGTCGGCGGTCGCATTCTCCGCCAGGAAAGCGCCGAGCTCGTCTGGCGCGGGCTGCCACTGAATCTGATCGGTGTGGATTATCAGCGGACCCGTCCGCCGCTCGGTCACTGGCCGCCCATGCTGGCGGGCGTGGAACGTTTGGTGCACCCCGCGCGGTTCAACATCTTGCTTTCGCACAACCCGAACGCCTTCCCGCGCGCCGCCGAGCTGGGCATCGAACTGACACTGGCCGGACACACCCACGGCGGTCAGGTGCAGGTGGAAATTCTCGACAGCCGCATCAGCCCGGCACGATTCATCACCGAATTCATTGCCGGTCTTTACCAGCGACCGCTGCCCTCCGGTACGTCCGCAGTCGGTGCCGCGGCGGCTTTGCCCGGTGAAGGGGCTCCGCGTCGCCTGGCTTCGTTGTATGTGAATCGCGGACTGGGCACGGTGGGCGCTCCGGTGCGCCTGGGGGTTCCGCCCGAAATCACCCTGCTGGTGCTGCGTCGCGCCGGCTGACGCGCGGCGATCACTCGCGATGGCTTGAGGCCGCCTGCTGGGCCTGCGGAAGGTTTGTCAGTGGCTGGGGCCTCACTGCTGGCCGCCGAAGCGAACGGCCACGCCTGCGCTCACCCGCACACTGTGGCGCACCTCACCGGAATGCCAGACAGGCAGGTAGTCCACCTGCACGATGCGGATGGCCAGCGCGGGCAGCACGTTCCAGTCCATGCCCCCGCCGATGCCCATCGCGAACCGTGCCCCGGATTTCGTTTCGGTGACCTCCAGGGTGTCCAGGTTGAACACGGTGGCGCGCGTACGTACCAGTCCCACCTGGAAATGGCCGAAAAAGTCCAGTGCTGCGTCCCGTCGTGTGGAAAAGCGCGGTCCGCCCAGAAACTGCAGACTGCTGTAGGTGACGAGTAAGGGTTGGGCAAACTGCTCGAGAATGCACTCGAAGTCGTTCGGCGCGCACTCCGGATTCTTCTGGAAGCCCAGCTCCGCTGCCAGGCTGACGTGCGGGTTCAGCCAGTACGCCACGCCGCCCCAGCCGCCTACCGCATCGTCGCGGAAAGGCATTCCCGGTGCGCTCAGGCTCTGATACGCAAAGCCTCCGTTGATTTCCCAGCGAGGAATTTCCTGTGCGGCCACACCGTGCGGCATCAGCAGGAGCACAAAAACCGCCATCGCCGCAGCAGCGATCAGCCGGCCCGGGCATTCGAACCTGCAGCCAGAAATGGAAAATTTCATCGCGTGCCCCCGAAAATCTTCTTTCTAGATGCGATCGGCAAAAGCCCCGTTGTCTCGCTCCGGCCAGAGGGCCTGTGCCGCCCGGTTGCTGGGACTGTCGCGCGGTGCGATAATTCCTGCGGGAACATACGCTCAAACAGAGCGTTTGGCAAGGGGGCAACATGGCACTGCGAGATGCTTGGGTCGAACGGCGGCTGCAGCAGGCGGCCGCGGCTGGTGGCGATCTGCCCATGACGCAGATGTACTTTGCGCGTCAGGGTATCGTCACCGAAGAGATGGAATATGTCGCCCGTCGCGAGCGGGTAGACCCGGAACTGGTCCGCAGTGAAGTGGCCCGCGGCCGTGCGATCATCCCCGCCAACATCCAGCACCGCAACCTGGAGCCGACGGGCATCGGCATCGCCTTCCGGTGCAAGATCAATGCCAACATCGGCAACTCCGCCGTGACCTCGAACATCGAGGCCGAGCTGGAAAAACTCCATCGGGCCGTCCATTACGGTGCCGACACGGTCATGGATCTTTCGACCGGGGGCGACATCCCCGCAATCCGCCGCGCGATTCTGGACCATTCGCCCGTTCCGGTGGGCACCGTGCCGATCTACGAAGCCGTCACGCGGGTGCGTCGCGTTGAAGACCTCACGCCGGAGCTGATGCTGGAAGTCATCCACGAACAGGCCGAGCAGGGCGTGGACTACATGACGATTCATGCCGGCGTGCTCCGCGAATTCGTTCCGCTGGTGCGCAACCGCATCACCGGGATCGTCAGCCGGGGCGGCGCGCTGATGGCGCAGTGGATGGAATATCACCGCAAGCAGAATTTCCTGTACGACCGGTTCACTGATATCTGCAAAATTTTCCGCAAATACGACGTCAGCTTTTCCCTCGGCGACGGCCTCCGGCCCGGCTGCCTGGCCGATGCCAGCGACGAAGCCCAGTTTGCCGAGCTGGAGGTGCTGGGCCAGCTCACCAAAGTCGCCTGGGAATACGACGTGCAGGTCATGATCGAAGGTCCGGGTCATGTGCCGATGGATCAGCTCGAGCTGCAGGTGCGCAAGGAGCAGGAGCTGTGCCATGAGGCGCCTTTCTACACCCTGGGCCCCCTGGTCACGGACATCGCTCCCGGCTATGACCACATCACCAGCGCCATCGGTGCCGCCATGGTCGGCTGGTACGGTGCCTCGCTGCTTTGCTATGTGACCCCCAAGGAGCACCTCGGGCTGCCGAACGCCGATGACGTCCGTCAGGGCGTGATCGCCTACAAAATCGCCGCCCACGCTGCCGACGTGGCCCGCAAACGCCCCGGGGCGCGCGACCGCGACGACGCCATCAGCTACGCCCGCTTCCTGTTCGACTGGGAAAAGCAGTTCGCGCTTTCGCTCGACCCGGAAACTGCGCGGGCGATGCACGACGAGACGCTGCCCGACGACTTCTACAAGGAAGCCAAGTTCTGCTCGATGTGCGGGCCGAAGTTCTGCTCGATGAACATCACGCAGGTCGCCGAAGCCTACAGCGGCGGCACCCAGCAGGAACGCAGGCAGAAATTCGTCGAGCTGCTGGCCCGCGTGGAAAAATAAAATAGTGTCCGCCGGCGCCGACCGGACTGGCGCGGCTGCGTCCCGCATACAGACCCCACCGGGTCGATGGCCATGACCGATGTGAATCACCAGGAACTTCTCCGCGAGGAATTCAACCGCTGGGCCGAGGCTGGCCGCGGCGAAGAAATGGAGCGTGAACACCGTCGCATAGCCGAGCAGACCCTGGCCCTGATGCCGTTCCGCACGACCGACAATGTGCTGGATGTCGGCTGTGGTGCCGGCTGGCTCGCCCGGCTGCTGGCCGAGCGTGTTCCCGAAGGCCGCGTCGTGGGCATGGACGTCAGCGACCAGATGGTTCGCCGCGCCCGCCGCAACAACGCCGATCTCCTGCACGCGCTGTTCATCGTCGGGAGCGTCGAGGAGATCCCCTGGGAATCGCACTTCTTCGACAAGGTGATTTCGGTGGAGTCCGCTTATTACTGGCCCGACCCCGCCGCGGGCCTGCGGGAAATCTTCCGCGTGCTGCGCGAAGGCGGCAGCGCCTGGATTCTGATCAACTACTATCGCGACAACCCGCACTGTCATCAGTGGGGTCCGCTGCTCGCGGTGCCCACCCATCTGCTCAGCGCGGAACAGTGGGCCGGGTTGTTCCGCCAGGCCGGTTTCGCAGAAGTCGCCTGGCGCTGCATCCCGGATGATACGCCGGTGCCGGAAGTGTACACAGGCCGCTGGTTCCGCGATGCCGCGCAGTTGCGTGCCTTCCGCGAGCAGGGAGCCCTGCTCATTCACGGCACCAAGCCGCGTGTGTGACTCTGCACCGAGCTCGCCACAATCGCTTCATAGAATGCACTGCTCGCGCAAATATCTTTCGCCGCCAGCACGTCTTTGGCTTCCCTGTCGGATGTGACGGCTTCGCCGGCGGAAGCTCCGGAGGACGGGTGCATTCAGTTGGGTAGAAAACCTTCGGTGCGCCAGGCTGCAACCACCTGTTCGAGGCCTTCGTGGTAGGTGGGGTAGCGCGGCGTCCAGCCGGTCGCTTGGCGGAGCCGCCGGTTCGAAGTCACGATGGACGAGGTCATAAACCGCACGGCCGCCTCCCCAGCCACCAGCCGCGCCAGCCACTTGGGCACGCGCCGCGGCGGCGGGGCGCCGAGCCGGGCGGCAAAACTCGTCAGCAGCTCGCCCACGCTCACCGGTTCGTCGTCCACCACATGCCACAACCCGTTCAAGCCGGCTGTGGCGACGGCGAGGAACGCTCCGGCGGCATCATCCACATGGATCATGCTCCAGCGAGCGTCCCCGCGACCGACCACAGGCAGCCGCCGGCGGAGCAGCTCTCTGCCGAAGTGGCGTGTGCTGGCTGCCTCGGGCGAATAGAACAGCCCGCAACGGAGCACGCCCACGGCTATCCCGGTTTGTGCGCCGGCGGACTGTACGATGCGTTCGCCATCTACGGCAGATTCCGTCAGCGGCTCACGGGTCTGCGGTGCCTCTTCGTCGAACGGCAAGCCATCCGCCGGCCGTGCCACCCACACAATGCTCTGAAACAAAAAGATTCGTGCGCCCACCTGTCCGGCCGCGGCAATCAGCGCGCTGGTGCCCTCGCGCCGGATACGGTCGTTCAGTGCCCAGTCGGCCGGACGGGTTTTTACAGCGGTGGGGATTGCGGTGGCGGCATGGATTACCACACTGCAGCCAGAAGCCGCACGCGCCAGAGCCTCGGGATCGAACAGGTCTCCAGGACGCGGTTCGGCGCCGAGCTCGCGCAAGAGCTGCTCATTCTTTTCGCTGCGGGCCAGCCCGAACACCTCATGACCGGCCGCGCGGAACCGGCGCACCAGCGCCCGTCCCAGTACTCCGGTGGCACCGGCGATAAAAACCCGCATCCACGCCTCCACCCGGCGCTGCCCAGACAGGTTTTTGACTCTTTGTGCGGCCAGCAGATATACTACGAGCGCAAGGAATTCCAAAACGGTTTCGAGGAGCACCCGAACGTGCTGGCGAGCCGCCACGACCGCAATTTCATGATTACGACGGTGGACTACGTCTTCAACTGGGCACGAAAGAGTGCCATCTGGCCGTTGACGTTCGGCCTGGCCTGCTGCGCCATTGAGATGATTGCTTCGACCACCTCCCGCTTCGATATTGCTCGCTTCGGCGCTGAAGTTTTCCGTCCCTCGCCGCGCCAGGCAGACCTGATGATTGTCGCCGGCACAGTTACGTTGAAGATGGCCCCGGTGCTGAAACGCGTCTGGGACCAGATGCCCGATCCCAAATGGTGCATTTCGATGGGTGCCTGTTCCAGCGTCGGCGGGCCGTTCAATGTTTATTCCGTGCTGCAGGGCGTGGACAAAATTGTGCCGGTGGACGTCTACGTGATCGGCTGCCCGCCCCGGCCCGAGGGCCTGTTCTACGCGTTGCTGAAGCTGCAGGACAAAATTGACCAGATGTCGCTGGCGCGCCGACCCACGGAGGTGCGGCTGGAGCCGGGCATGGTCGAAGACTTCAAGCGCGGCGTCATGGTGGCGCAAACCCTGCAGCCGCGTTGAACAGTTTTCTCCGGTATCCATTTCATCCCGCAAAGGAGCCCAGGATGGCGTGGTTGCGCGCAGTCAAGAAAGCGGAAATTCCGCCGGGGACGGTGGCCGAGCTTCAACTCGACGGCAAGACCATCGCCCTGGCCA
This sequence comes from Terriglobia bacterium, assembly GCA_023512135.1. Taxonomy (GTDB): domain Bacteria; phylum Acidobacteriota; class Terriglobia; order Acidiferrales; family UBA7541; genus DSGC01. The sequence goes on from JAIMAG010000009.1 coordinate 56,874, forward strand.
ATGTGGAGGGCACCTTTTACGCCATCGACAACACCTGCCTGCATCGCGGCGGCCCGCTGGGGCAGGGCGAGTTGCAGGGCAAGGTCGTCACCTGTCCCTGGCACGGCTGGCAGTACGACGTCACCACCGGCAAATCCACGATGAATCCCGCCGTCGGGGTCACCTGCTACCGGGTTGAAGTGCGCGGCGACGACGTCTGGGTAGATTGCGGCTGACGACGTGGCCGTCCTTTTGCTGCTGCCGAGCGTTCTTTTTTCGCAAACCGGCTGCCACCGGGCCCGCGACGCGTGTATAGTGCTGCCGAGACGGTGGAACGCGTGCGCAAAGCAGCGGTCTCGCGGCGGCACTGGATCTTCGCCGTCGATCCGCGCCAGTATCACTGGGATACCCTGTTTGTGAAAAACAAAGAAATGTGGCGCGGTGCCGGCACGCAGCCGGCCACGCTGCGTCAGGTGCGACAGGTGCGCCGGGGCGATCGTGTCCTTTGCTATCACGGCGCCCCCGAACGCGCCGTCTACGCTATCGCCGAAGTGAGCCGCGAGCCGTATCCCGATCCGCTCGATCCCTCCGGTCGCAGCCTCACGATTGACCTGCGTGCCATCCAGCGCCTGCCGCGCCCGATTCCTCTCGACGAGTTGAAAAAGACCCCTGAGCTGCGCAAGATGAAATTTTTGAAGAATGTTCGCGCCACGATCTCCCCGCTGACCGAAGCCGAGTACGCTGCCATTTTGAAGCTGGCCGGCATCGTGGCGCAGATTGGCATCCCGCTGCCCTGAACCCGCCGGCATCGCACTAAATTTTTTGCGAGCTCTGGTCTCGCGCAGTCCGGTTTAGTACTATACGCGCGCTATGCGTATATCCCGGTCAACCCTGTTGTTCGTGCTCCTCGCCGCCAGCCTGTTCGGGACGGGATGCCGGCCCGGCACCGGTTCGGCGGAAACCTACGACCTCATCCTGCGCAACGGCACCGTCTATGACGGCAGCGGCGGGCCGCCGCTGCGCGCCGATGTTGCCGTTCGCGGCGATCGCATTGCCGCCGTGGGCACGCTGAATCATGCGCGTGCGCGGGTGGAACTGGACGTCTCCGGCCTGGCGGTGGCCCCGGGTTTTATCAACATGCTGAGCTGGGCCACGGAGTCGCTCATCCATGACGGCCGCTCGCTGAGCGATATCAAGCAGGGCGTCACCCTGGAAGTGTTCGGCGAAGGCTGGTCGATGGGCCCGCTGAACGAGGCCATGAAACAGGAACAACGCCGACGCATGGGCGAGCGCCCCTATGAAATTGCCTGGACCACTCTCGGCGAATACCTCGAGTTTCTGGAGCGCAAGGGCGTCTCGCCCAACGTGGCTTCGTTTGTCGGCGCCACGACAATTCGCATCCACGAAATCGGCTATGAGAACCGTCCGCCGACCCCGGAAGAGCTCGATCGCATGCGCGCGCTCGTCCGCCAGGCCATGGAGGAAGGCGCGCTCGGTGTCGGTTCCTCGCTGATCTACGCACCGGCCTTCTATGCCAAGACCGAGGAGCTGATCGAGCTGTGCAAGGTCGCGGCACAGTACGATGGCATGTACATCTCCCACATGCGCAGCGAGGGGCCGCGGCTGCTCGAAGCGATTGACGAGTTGATCCGCATCGCCCGCGAAGCCGGCATCCGCGCCGAAATCTACCACCTGAAAGCCGCCGGCAAATCCAACTGGGGCAAGATGGACGCGGCCATCGCCCGCATCGAAGCCGCCCGTGCCGCCGGCCTGCACGTCACCGCCGATATGTACACCTACATCGCCGGAGCTACGGGTCTGAACGCCACGATGCCCCCCTGGGTGCAGGAAGGCGGCCACGATGCCTGGGTTCGCCGGCTCCGCGACCCGCGAATCCGCGCGCGCGTGAAGCGCGAAATGCTCACCCCGACCGACGCCTGGGAAAATTTCTTCGTCGAGGCCGGCCCCGACCGCATCCTCCTGGTCGGCTTCCGCAACAAAACTCTCCGCGAAAAATATCTCGCGAAGACCCTGGCGGAAGTGGCCCGGCTGCGCGGCGAACATCCCGCCGACACGGCAATGAATCTGGTCATCGAAGATGACAGCCGCGTGGACGCTGTCTACTTCCTGATGACCGAAGAAAATGTGCGCAAGCAGATCCAGTTGCCCTGGGTCAGCTTCGGCTCCGATGCCGGCTCGGTCGCCGCCGAAGGTCCGGTGCTCAACGTGCACTTGCACCCGCGCGCCTACGGCAACTTTGCCCGGCTGCTCGGCAAATACGTCCGCGACGAGAAACTGATCTCGCTCGAAGAAGCCGTTCGCCGTCTCACTTCGCTGCCTGCCGGCAATCTGAAGATTGCCGACCGCGGCCTGCTCAAGCCGGGCTATTTTGCCGATATTGCCGTCTTCGATCCGGCCAGGATTCAGGACCACGCGACGTTCGAAAATCCGCACCAGTACGCCACCGGCATGGTGCACGTCTTCGTCAACGGTACGCAGGTGCTGCGCAACGGGGAGCACACCGGCGCTACCCCGGGCCGCTTCGTCCGCGGTCCCGGCTACAAAAAGCAGTGAACGGGCCGCCCTCGCAGCGGCAGTCGGCAACCGCTGCGAGCGGCGCGGCGAGAGGAGGAGTTCTGTGCGTCTGGGCGTGGTTCTGCTTCTCACCGCTTGGCTCGTTGCCTGTCGCAGTGCCGCGCCCCCGCCCCCGCCCTCGTTGACCGAACTGCTGGCCGGCATCCCGCAGGGCCGCGTCCGGGTTGTCGACCTGACCCACGCGCACCGCGAAGGCATCCCGGCCTGGCCAGGCGACGCGAAACCGTTCGAAGCCCGCATCCAGGCTCGTGCCGAGCAGGCGGGCTATTTCAGCCGCAGCTTCTGCACGCTCGAGCATTTCGGCACGCACATGGATGCACCTGTGCACTTCCCTCCGGGGAAAACGACGGTGGATGCCATCCCGCCGACGCGTTTGTTCGGCCCCGCCGTTGTGCTGGACGTGACGGCTCAGGCTCGCGAAAACGCAGACTATCTGCTCACCCCGGCCGATATCGAACGCTGGGAAACTGCCCATGGCGCGATTCCGGCCGGGGCCATCGTACTGCTCCGCACCGGCTGGGCCGCGCGCTGGCCCGACGAGCAGGCCTACCGCAATCAGGACAGCGCCGGCGTCATGCACTTTCCCGGTTTTTCGGTGGAAGCCGTGCGCAGGCTGATCGAACGCCGGGTAAGCGGCCTGGGCATTGACACGCTCAGCATCGACCATGGACCTTCGCAGACGTTCGAAGCGCACCGCGTCTCGCACGGTGCCGATTTGTTCCATCTGGAGAATCTGGCCGATCTGAGCGCGTTGCCGCCCACCGGCGCATTTCTGATTGCTGCGCCGGTCAAACTGGAGGGTGGTTCCGGCGGCCCCGCGCGCGTCTTTGCCATCTTGCCGGAGTAAAGCCGGCGGGCGTTCGGTCGGTCCGATCGTGGAAACTTTTTCTCGAAAAATGCGTAGCAGGAATTTGGCCCGCAGCACGCTGGGTGCGAGCGCGGCGAGCCGGCCACGATGCACAGGAACATTTCTGAGACCGAGAAAGGAACAGGCGATGAACAAAAACTCCGGTTGGACCGCTTGGCTGGTTGGAACGCTCGTTTTGCTCTGCCTGGTGGCCACCTTTGCCGCCGAGAATGATCCACCGCTGCTCCTGCAAAGCCCGACCCTCAGCGCTTCCCACATTGTGTTCGTCTATGCCGGCGACCTGTGGAGCGTGCGCCGCGAAGGCGGCGACGCGGTTCGCTTGACGACCGGCGTGGGTCTGGAATACGGCCCCATCTTTTCGCCTGATGGCAGTCAAGTGGCTTTTACCGGTCAGTACGACGGCAACACGGACGTCTACGTCGTCTCGGCCGAAGGCGGCGTCCCGCGCCGGCTGACGTATCACCCCGCCGCAGACACCGCCGTGGGCTGGACGCCGGACGGACGCCGCATCGTCTTCCGCTCCGGCCGCAACAGCTATGCCGGTTTCAATCGTCTGTTTACCGTCTCTCTCGACGGCGGTTTTCCTGAACCGTTGCCGCTGCCGATGGGCGAGCAGGCCTCCTATTCGCCCGAGGGCAGCCGGCTTGCCTACGTGCCGTATTGGAATCGGGCTGGTTCGCCGACAACGTTCATCGCCTGGAAACAGTATCGGGGCGGGCGTGCCTCGCCGATTTGGATTGCACGACTCGCTGATTCGTCGGTGGAACCCATCCCGCGCAAGGACTCCAACGATCACACCCCGATGTGGGTGGGCAACCGGATCTATTTCTTGTCCGACCGCGCCGGCCGCACCTCGCTGTTTGCCTATGACACGGGCAGGAAGAACGTCACGCAACTGATCCGGAATCCCGGCAGCGACATTCTTTCTGCTTCCGCTGGCCCCGGTGCCATTGTGATCGAGCAGCTCGGTTCGCTCAGCCTGTACGAGCTGGAAAGCGGCCGGTTGCGCCGGCTCGACATCCGCGTGCGGGGCGATCTGCCCGGCGTGCGGATCCGGTATGAAAAAGTCAGCCGCAATATTTCCTCGGCGGCGATTTCTCCGACCGGCCAGCGGGCGGTGTTCGAGGCTCGAGGCGAAATTCTCACCGTGCCGGCCGAAAAGGGCGACATCCGCAACCTGACGCAGACCCCGGGCGCGGCCGAGCGCGACCCCGCCTGGTCGCCCGACGGGAAGTGGATTGCGTATTTTTCCGATGAATCCGGCGAATACGAGCTCCACCTGCGGGAGCAGAGCGGGCTCGGAGAACGCCGGAGGATTGCGCTCGGCGAGCCACCGTCGTTTTTCTATTCGCCGGTCTGGTCGCCCGACAGCAAGAAAATCGCCTACCACGACAAGCGGCTGAACCTGTGGTATGTGGATCTCGAAAAGGGAACGCCGGTCAAGGTCGATACCGACCTGTACGACAAACCGTTCCGCACGCTCGACCCGGCCTGGTCGCCGGACAGTCGGTGGATTGTCTACACGCGCCAGTTGCGCAATCACCTGCGCGCGGTGTTTGTCTATTCCCTGGAAACCGGCCGGGCCACGCAGCTCACCGACGGCATGAGCGACTGCCGCTTCGCGCAGTTCGATCCCAGCGGCAAATATCTCTACTTCACCGCCAGCACCGATTACGGCCCCACCATCGGCTGGCTGGATATGTCCAGCTTCAACCGCCCGGTCTCGCGCAGCGTCTACATTGCGGTGCTGCGCAAGGATCTGCCCTCGCCGCTGGCCCACCAGAGTGACGAAGAAAAGGTCAGGGAAGAAAAGAAAGAAGAGCCGAAACCTTCCGCCGCAGAGGCAGCCGCGGGACCGAAACCGGAATCACAGGAAAAACCCGAAGCGGGCCGCGCGAAAAAAGAAGACACAAAGGTCGAAATTGATTTTGCGGGAATCAGCCAGCGCATTCTGGCTCTGCCGATTCCTGCGCGGAATTACGTGGACCTGCAGGTAGCGAAATCGGGCATTCTCTTTCTCGCCGAGGCCCCGCCGGTGCCGGGTTTTGGCGCCGAAGGCTTCACGCTGCACCGCTTTGATCTCGAAAAGCGCAAGCTGGATCGCTTCCTCGATGCGGTGAGTGCCTTCCACGTTTCGGCCAATGGAGAAAAGTTGCTCTATGCGCAGCGGCAGCGCTGGTTCATCGCGGGCACCGCGCAGCCCCCGCGGCCGGGCGAGGGTGCGCTGAATCTCGAGCCGATGGAAGTGCGCGTGGATCCCCGTGCCGAGTGGCGTCAGATGTACCGCGAAGTCTGGCGCATCCAGCGGGATTTCTTCTATGACCCGAATCATCACGGGCTCGACCTCCGCGCTGCCGAACGCAACTACGCACGCTATCTGGACGGCGTTGCGCATCGTGCCGACCTGACGTACCTGTTCGGCGATATGCTCGGCGAGATGGCCGTCGGGCACATGTACATCGCCGGTGGCGATCTGCCGGCGGCCCCGCAGGTTCGCGGCGGCCTGCTCGGCGCGGATTATGCGATCGAGAACGGGCGCTACCGCTTCGTCCGCGTCTACGACGGCGAAAATTGGAACCCGCAGCTCCGCGCGCCGCTCACCCAGCCCGGTGTGAACGTGCAGGCCGGCGAGTACCTGCTCGCCGTCAATGGCCGCAACCTGACCGCCGCAGACAACATCTACGCGTTCTTCGAAGCGACGGCAGACCAGGCGGTCGTCCTCCGCGTCGGGCCAAATCCCGACGGCACTGGCTCGCGCGAGGTCACCGTCGTGCCCGTTGCCAGCGAGACCGGACTGCGCAATCTCGCCTGGATTGAAGACAACCGTCGCAAGGTCGAGCAGCTCAGCAACGGTCGGCTCGCCTACGTCTATCTGCCGAACACGGCCGGGGCAGGCTACACCAACTTCAACCGCTACTATTTCTCGCAGACCGACAAGCAGGGCGCCGTGATCGACGAGCGCTTCAACGGAGGCGGCACCGCCGCCGACTACATCATCGACTACATGCGACGACCACTGCTCAACTACTGGGCGACGCGCGAGGGGGCCGATTTTACGACGCCGCTCGGCTCGATCTACGGACCGAAAGCGATGATCATCAACGAATTCGCGGGCTCGGGCGGCGATGCCATGCCGTGGTATTTCCGCGCTGCGGGCATCGGGCCGCTGGTGGGCAAGCGCACCTGGGGCGGGCTGGTGGGCATCTATGACTATCCGCCCCTGCTCGACGGTGGCTTCGTCACCTCGCCGCGCGTGGCCTTCTGGAATCCGAACGGCACCTGGGACGTGGAAAATCACGGCGTGGCGCCGGACATCGAGGTCGAATTCGATCCGGCATTGTGGCGCAAGGGACAGGACCCGCAACTGGAGCGGGCCGTGCAGGTGGTCCTCGACGCGCTGCGCAGCAATCCCCCGCCGCAGCACAAAAAACCTGCCTATCCCAGCTTCCCCAGGTAGCGAGAAACGGAACGACGGCGCAGGCGGCCCCGTGCGCGGGGCTGCCTGGGCTATGTTTTGGTGGTAGCTCCGGCGCAGGAGGAGCCGGCGCCCGCCGTGCAACCGTAGCAGTGGTTGGCGGTGACGATGCGGCGGGTGTGGAGCCGGGCTGCATCGAAGTCGCGGATGTGTTGCGGGGCGCCGTGGCTCAGGGGCAGCTCAAGCATCTGGTTGAAGTCGCAGTCGTACAGGGTCCCGTCCCAGCCCACCGAGAGCGTGTAGCGACACATCACACCCGCCGCCGCAGCGGGATTGAATGCATTCGCCAGCCGCTGCATATAGCCTTCGTAATTTCCGCTGGCGAGCAAAAATTCCAGAAAGCGGCTGATGGGCATGTTCGTGATGGTGTACAGGCGGTTGAACACCACGCCGAACTGCCGCTCGAGTTCACGCTGGAACTGCTTCTCGATCGCTTCCTGCTTCGGGGGCAGGAATGCGCCTACCGGGTTGTACACCAGATTCAGCAGCAGGCCGGTGCCTTCTTTTCCGTAGCCGAGCGCGTTCAGCTTTCGCAGGGCTTCGATGGATTTGTCAAACACGCCGGGGCCGCGCTGCGCGTCGGTTTGCGCGGCCCGGAAATACGGCAGCGAAGCGATGACTTCGACTTCGTGGCGCGCGAGAAACTCGGCGAGATCCGCCTGTGAGGGAAGCAGGAGCACGGTCAGATTGCAACGGTCGATCACGTGCCGGCCGAGCGCACGCGCCTGCTCGACCAGCCAGCGGAAGTTGGGGTTTAGCTCGGGAGCGCCTCCGGTGATGTCCACCACCGGGATGTCGGTTTGTGCCAGCGCGCGGATGCACAGCTCGGCCGTTTCCCGCGACATGATTTCCTTGCGATCCGGGCCGGCATCCACGTGGCAGTGCGCGCAGGTCTGGTTGCACAGCTTGCCGACGTTGATCTGGAGCACCGTGATGCCCGTCGCATGCAGCGGGAACAGATTCGCTTCCGCCATCGTGCGCTCGAACGGCGGAAAGCCGTTGGGGGCGGACAGAATCCGGAGCTGCTCCGCGGCGGAAGCGAGCGGTCTGCCCTGTGCTTTCAGGCTCTGGCCCATCAGCGTTGACTCCGGTCGACCCGCGGTCGGCTACATCGAAAGCTTCTGCGCGACGTTGCGCATCTGCACGCCGTGCACCAGTGCGGCACCGCCGCGAATCGCGCAGGCCACGTGCACCGCTTCGGTCATTTCCTCGATGTTCGACCCCTGCTGCAGGCACGCCTGCGTGTAGGCATCAATGCAGTACGGACACTGCACCGCGTGTGCGACTGCCAGTGCGATCAGCGCTTTCTCGCGCTCGGTCAGCGCGCCTTCGGCAAACACGGCGTTGTAGTAGGCAAGGAACTTTTCCCAAAGCTCGGGATTGCCCTTGCCCATCTCGGCAAATTTGCTCAAATCCTGCGGGTGGTAGTAGGTCTCCATGCCCATCCTCCCTCGGCGCTCTCTGTCTTCGATTTGGCCTTCCTCGGCGAACACAACTCGCAGAGTCGAAGGGGTCGTGGGGAAGCCCCCGAAAATCGTCAGCAACAGCCGGAGCCGGGCGCGCAGGCCGCCGAGGACAGAATGGTTTTGCGGTACCGGCGCCCTTTCGTCTCCGCAGGTGAGCGCAACGCGTTCTGCCCGCAAACAAACGGCCGCGGCTTGCGGACCAGCCGGTGCGGCGGCACCGGGATGATGTCCTGCGCGTAGGGCTCGGCGGTCAGCAACCGACAGATTTTCTCGCAAGCGGCCGTGCGCTGGCCGCGGAGCAGCGTGTGTCCGTCCTTGTCCTGCCCCGTCCGCTGCCCATTGCCCGAGATGTTGCCTCAGATGACGTGCGCGATCGAAAACCGTCATTCCCGATCGAGCCGCCGAAAAAACGGTCAGCGCGGCATCCAGTAAAAAATATTTCAACACCTGCATGGGACAGAATGCTGCACGCGACTCGTATTGGACGCCCCGGGCTGCCTGCAGGATGCAAAAGGAATCCGGGCGTTCGAGCTGTGTGCCAGGCCTTACGCTATCACGCCAGTAACACGGCTGCAAAAGCCGGTGTGGAAACCTAGTGGGAAAGCGATGCAGGGGCAGTGTGGTATGTTTTCCGGGATGCCCGAACTGCCTGAGGTCGAAACCGTCGCACGCGACCTGGCGTCCGCTCTCCCCGGACGCTGCATCACCGCCGTGTGGTTGGGCAAGACGGATTTCCTCGCTGACCCGGCAGCCCTGCAAACGCAACTGCCCGGTTGTCGGATTGCTGCCGTTCGTCGGTACGGCAAGTTCCTCCTCCTGGACCTGCTTCCCGACAATGGCACTGGCCGGCCCGGCACCTTGCTGGTGCATCTGGGCATGACCGGTCAACTGGTCGTGCAGCCGGCCGCAGCAGTTCTGCCGCCTCACACCCATGTCGTGCTCACCCTCGACGATGGTCGCCAGTTGAGGTACACCGATGTGCGTCGCTTCGGGCGAATCGTTCTGGTTTCCGCGGGCGAGCTCGATGTTTCGCTCGCCGGGCTCGGCCCCGACCCGCTGGAAATCGGCCAGGCCGAGTTCTGTGCGCGGCTCGGCCGCCGCCGGGCCAGGATCAAGGCGCTGTTGCTCGACCAGCGCACCCTGCGCGGCCTGGGCAACATCTACGCCGACGAAAGCCTCTGGCGCGCACGAATCCATCCCGCAGAACCTGCCGCGCAACTGGGCCCGGCAAGGTTGAAGCGGCTCTGCCGCGCCGTGCGACAAATCCTGCGGGAAGCGATTCGCTGGCGCGGCTCTTCGATTGCAAACTATCGCGATGCCACGGGTGCCCCGGGAGCCTATCAACGACGCCATCGGGTCTATGGCCGGGAAGGGAAACCCTGCGTGCGTTGCCGAACGAAAATTCGCTGCCTTGTGGTCGCGGGCCGCAGCAGCTACTACTGCCCGCGCTGCCAGCGCGCTCCAAAATCCGCCCTGCGGCCTGTCCGCCGTCCTCGCCAAATTGCTCACTGAGCCGTGCCCGCTGCGCAGGATCCCACTGCGAGCCTGTCGTTTGGGCAGTCTTCCCGGCTCGGGGCGCCTAACTGCTTGATCGAACACGGGTTCGGATGCGGGTCTGCCCATAGATAGATGGTTATCTATTTGCTGGAGAATTCCGTGCCAGCGGGGCAGTCGGGCTCTCTTCTGGCAGGAAGGGGTGGGCATGGTCGTGGAACTGCTGAAAGCGGGGTGGCTGGCACTGGAAGAGTACGTGGCGCTTCACGTGCTCACCTGTCTGGTGCCGGCGTTTCTGCTGGCTGGAGCGATGGTCACCTTTGTCTCGCGGGAAACGATTCTGCAGTACCTGGGTGCCCAGGCCCGCAAGACCATCGCTTTTCCGCTGGCGGCGGGCTCGAGCTTCTTTGTGGCCGCCTGTTCCTGCACGGTGATTCCGGTTTCGAGTGGGCTCTACTATGGTGGAGCCGGAATCGGTCCGGCGTTCATCCTGCTGTGGGTCGCGCCGGCGGCGAACATCCTCGCGCTGGTCTATACCGGCGCGATTCTCGGCGCCGAGATGGTCGCGGCGCGGATCGTCAGTGCGCTCCTCGTGGCCTTCGTGGTCGGCGCGGTGATGGTCGGTGTTTTCCGGAGCGAGGAACAGAGCCGCACCACCACGTTCGCGGCGAGCCCCCGGCCGAGTGCGGCGCTCGCCTCGCGCGGGAGTGTCCTGCTGATTTTCCTGCTCGTCGTGACACTGCTGGCGCCCAACTACCTGGTTCGCGAAGGGCCCTATCTCCACAAGGTGTATGTCTGGGCGGTGAGCACGATCGTGACCGCGCTCTATGCCTGGCGCGTGAAGACTCGGCAGGAACTCGTTGCCTGGCTCAAGGAAACCTGGTGGTTCGTGCGCATCATCTTCCCGCTGCTGCTGGTCGGCGTCTTCGTGGTGGGCGTCGTCGGGGCATTGCTGCCACCGGCGTGGGTCCAGCGCTGGCTCGGCGGTAGTGGCCTGCTGCCGTCGCTGCTGGCCACCCTGATCGGTTCGATCAGCTACTTCGCCACGATGACCGAAGCGCCGTTCGTGCACACATTGATGCAGATGGGGATGGGCAAAGGCCCGGCCCTGGCGCTGCTGCTGACCGGTCCGGGCTTGAGTCTGCCCAACTGGTTGGCCATTGCGCGCGTGTTCGGCCCGCGCAAAGCAATCGTCTATGTGCTGACGATCATCGTGCTGGGCACGCTGGTGGGGTGGCTGGCCGGACAATTTTACTTCTCCCGTTAATGCGGAGCGAAAAATGAAAATCGAAATCCTGGGACCGGGTTGCTCGCGCTGCCGGGCTGCCGAGGAAAATGTGAAGCGGGCACTGGCCGAGCTGAACCTGGATGCTGAGGTGCTGCACGTAACGGACCCGAAAGAAATCGCTCTGCGGCGCATCTTCCTGACGCCGGCAGTGGTGGTGGACGAAGAGGTTCGCTGCAGCGGGCGGGTTCCGGACGTTGCGGAAATCAAGCAGTGGCTGGCTCAGCCGGGGCGCTAAGCGCCGGCGCCTGTGCGGCGAATCGGTCGCACCGAGGTTTCGAGCAGCGGAGCCATGGCCGCGAAGATGCGTTCGCCCCAGATGCGGCGTTCGCGGGGCTCGAGCCAGTAGACCCGATCGCGGATGCGGTGGAAGGGTGATGCATCCAGCAGCTCGCACAGCAGGTCGTGAATCCGTTGCTGGAATTCCAGATTTTCCGAGCGGAATCCATCCGGCGGAATGCCATCGGGCAACGGCGGCACGCCGACAAGCAGTGAATAGCTCCGCAACCACCATTCCAGCCAGGATTCCAACGAATGCTGCCTGCCGAACTTGTTCACCAGGTAGCAGTAGTTGTCCAGCACCGAACGGTCGCAGATCACGTGGGTGGCCTGCGCCGCGGCACGAATTTCAGCGGCAACCTGGGTGTGAAGGATCCAGAGCTGGGCTTCCAGCGAGGTGCCCTCGTTGACCGGAAACGGCGCGTGCCGCGCAATCTCCGTTACCAGCTCCACATTGTATTCGGCTTTTTTGAGCAGGGAACAGAGCTCGAACGCCAGTGTGGTTTTGCCCACACCATGGGTGCCGATCAGCGCGAGTTTCAAGGCCGTCTCTTCTCCCGCAGACCCCTTCCTAACATAGTGTCTCGTCCGAGGGAACGGCTTTCGGCTGCCTTCCACAGGCGGACTGTGGATAATTCCTGAGGCGCCTTCTATGCGCGCGGTCGTCCAACGCGTTACGCGTGCCTGCTGCCGGGTGGAAGGTCACATCGTGGGCGAAATCGGCCCGGGCCTGGTCGTCTTGCTCGGCGTCGGCCGCAACGACACCGAGCGCGATGCGGTCTACCTGGCCGAGAAAACCGCCACGCTGCGCATCTTCCCTGATGAGCAGGGCAAAATGAACCGTTCGGTGCTTGACGTGGGCGGCGCCGCGCTCGTCGTCAGCCAGTTTACTCTGTACGGTGACGCGCGGGGGCAGCGCCGACCCAGCTTTGTGCAGGCGGCGCCGCCCGACGCCGGCAAGCGACTTTACGAAGAGTACGTCCGCGCCCTGGCGGCGCTGGGCGTGCCGGTACAGACCGGCGTCTTTCAGGCCCGGATGCAGATCGAACTGATCAACGACGGGCCCGTTACCATCCTGCTCGACTCCGAGAAACTGTTTTAGCTCGTGACCATGCAGCACGATTCGCACAACAAGCCCTTCACGTTCCGGTCGGCTCGACCTGCGGACGCGCCGCGCCTGGCGGAGCTTTCCTCTCAGCTTGGCTATCCCGCCACGGCGCAGGAGATCCGCAGGCGTCTGGCTGCACTGGCGCGTGCGCGAGCCCAGCGTGTGCTCGTAGCTGTGCAGGGCGGAGAGGTGGTCGCCTGGATGCACGTCGGCCTCCGACGTTCGCTCGAAATGGCTCCCTGCGCCGAGGTAGTGGCACTGGTCGTGGACGCAGCCGTGCGGCGCGCCGGAATCGGCCGCGCTCTGCTCGCACGCGCCGAAGCCTGGGCGCGGGCCCGCGCGCTGCCGGTCATCCTGGTGCGGTCGAACATCCTGCGCGGTGAAGCCCATGCCTTCTACGAAGCGCTCGGCTACCGCCGCATGAAAACCCAGCATGTCTACCAGAAAACACTTTGCAGTTGAGGGCAGCGCCCGAAAGTCGGGCTCGGTCGAGACAGTCCTGGCCAGGGTGATAGCGCAGCTCCGCGCGAAAGGTTCTGCCCGCGGGCGCGCTGCCTTGCAGCGTTTCGGCATCGCGGCCGAAGGCGCCTTGGGCGTCCGCGCGGCCGAGCTGCACCGACTGGCACATGCTTTCGGACGCAGTCATCCGCTGGCTCTGCGACTGTGGCGCAGCGGCGTTCATGAGGCACGACATCTGGCGTGTCTGGTGGAGGAACCCGGCCGAGTTTCCGAAGCCCAGATGGAGCGCTGGGCCCGCGCGTTCGATTCCTGGTCCATCGTAGATTGCTGCTGTCGTTACCTGTTTCTCGACACGCCGTTTGCCTGGAAAAAAGCGGTGGCCTGGAGCCGTCGTCGCGAAGTGTACGTGAAGCGGGCTGGATACGTGCTGATGGCTTACCTGGCGCAGCATGACCGGCGCGCGACGGCTGCGAAGCTCCGGCGACTGCTTCCGCTCATTCACCGCGGCGCGAGCGACGACCGCCGCGCCGTCAGCACGGCTGTTAACTGGGCGTTGCGCCAGATCGGCAAACGCAGCCCGGAGCTGAATCGGGCAGCCATGGCGACCGCCCGCACGCTGGCCAGTTCTCCACTGCCGTCTGCCCGTTGGGTCGGAACCCACGCGCTCCGCGAACTGACCGGTCCGGCCGTGCAACGCCGACTCCGGGCCAGCCTTCGTTAGCTGCTTTGCCTTCCGCAGTGGCCGGACAATCCGCACAGCGTCTTTCACGATGCTTCGGTCCCGCGCGGGGTCCGAACATCGACGCCGTCGGGGTGGCCTTCGATGGAACTCTGGCGTCATCATATCTTTTGGGTTAATCTTTTGCGCCGCGAGCCTGTTGTGCTTGTCGCTGGCCATGCTGTTCAAAACCTTCAGCGCCGCCGTGTACGGAATCGACGCCTACGTCGTCGAAGTCGAGGTGGACGTCGGCTCGGCCAAGATGGGCGACTTCACCGTAGTGGGCTTGCCCGACGCTTCGGTCAAAGAGAGCCGCGAACGCATCAAAGCTGCGCTGAAAAATTGCGGTTTTGATTTTCCTGCGCCGCAGGGTGTGACGGTGAATCTGGCGCCCGCCGATATCCGCAAGGAAGGTTCTGCGCTCGACCTGCCCATGGCCCTGGGCATTCTCGGCTGTCAGGGGACATTTTTCGGCAAGACGCTCGAGCAGTTCATCTGTCTCGGCGAGCTGTCGCTGGACGGCACGGTTCGGCCGGTGCGGGGCTCGCTTTCGGCCGCGCTGGCAGCACGCGAGCGCGGCATGCGCAACCTGCTCGTGCCCGAGGCGAATGCCCGCGAAGCAGCGGTCGTCGAGGGCATCGACGTCTACGCGGTCCGCTCGCTTCCCCAAGCCGTGGACCTGATCAATGCCCCGGAATCGTTTGCACCGGTGCGCGTGGACGCGCGCCAGATGCTGGCCGCGGCCGCTCAGTATCCGGTGGACCTGCGCGACGTCCGCGGACAGCTCGCCGCCAAGCGCGCGCTCGAGGTGGCCTGTGCCGGCGGTCACAACATCCTGTTCATCGGTCCGCCCGGCGCCGGCAAGACCATGCTCGCCAAACGCATCCCGACCATCCTGCCGCCGATGACTCTGGAAGAAGCCATCGAGACCACCCGCATCCACAGCGTGGCTGGCCTGCTGGAAGATTCGCGCGGCCTGGTTGGCACACGTCCGTTCCGCGCCCCGCATCACACCATCAGCGATGCCGGATTGATTGGCGGCGGAGCCGTGCCCCGGCCCGGCGAAGTCTCGCTGGCGCATCACGGCGTGTTGTTCCTGGACGAGCTGCCGGAATTCGACCGCAACGTGCTCGAAGTGCTTCGCCAGCCGCTCGAAGATGGCACCGTGACCATCTCCCGCGCCGCCCTTTCGGTCACCTTTCCCGCCCGCTTCATGCTCGCCGCCGCCATGAACCCCTGTCCCTGCGGGTTCTTTGGGGATCCGATGCGCGAGTGTCACTGCACGCCGGCGATGATCCAACGCTACGTTTCGAAGATCTCTGGCCCGCTGCTCGACCGCATGGACATCCACATCGAAGTTCCGGCCGTGAAGTTTCGCGAGCTGCGCGGGGGCGAATCGGCCGAGCCGTCGCTGGCCGTGCGCGAACGGGTGCTGCGTGCGCGAGCCGCTCAGCTCGAGCGCTTCCGCGGGGAAGCCAGAGTCTTTGCGAACGCTCAGATGCCTGTCCGCCTGATCCGCAAGCACTGCCAGATTTCTCCTGAGGGCGAAAGGCTGCTGGAGAACGCCGTCACCCGCCTGGGGCTGTCGGCGCGCGCGCACGACCGCATCCTGAAGGTAGCGCGCACGATTGCCGACCTGGACGGCGCGGCTCAGATTCAACCGCACCACCTGAGCGAAGCGGTCCAATACCGCTCGCTCGACCGCAGCTACTGGGCTTAGGATTGCCTCTGTGCTTCGGCCGGTGGACGCCTGCCGGATGAGAAAAGGGTGTGGTGCCGAGGCAGAACCAGAGGGCTTGATTTTCAAGCGCATGTGTGGGACTCGATTGACGTGGCTGGCCACGGTATGCTAGGCATATCGGGCTTTTCCCCGGCCCGAAGCCATGGTGGCGCTGACTAGGCGGATCGAAGTCACGCTGGAGACCCAGCTCGACAGCGTCGATCTGGGTGAGCAAATCGCCCTGCGCGTTGCGGGAGCGGCGGGCTTCGACGAAGAGGAACAGCACAAAATCGGCATGGCGGTGCGGGAAGGCATCATCAACGCCTATCAGTACGGCAACCGCCAGCAGCGGGGCAAGAAAATCTTCCTGAATTTTGAGCTGGCCGCAGACCGCCTGATTGTCGAAGTGCTCGACCAGGGCACCGGCTTCGATCTCCACCAGGTCCCCGACCCGCTTGCCGAAGAAAATCTGCTGAAGACGTCGGGCCGCGGCATCTTCCTGATTCGTTGCTTCATGGACGAGCTCGATGTGCAGCGCGGCCCACAAGGCGGCGCACGGTTGATCATGACCAAGCGCTACCCGCCCCACCTGCGGTCGAACCTGAGCCCCGGCCCACACCGCGAGACCCCGCGGAGGAGCGATTGAGTTTCCAGGCTACGCCCCGGCTGGCCGACGGGGTCACCGTGGTCGAAATCAGCGGCCGCATCATTCTCGGGGAAGGCACCGCCCGGCTGCGCCAGCTCCTTCGCGATCTGCTCGCCGACGGGCATCGTCACATCCTGCTGAACCTGGCCGAGGTCAGCTACATCGATAGCTCCGGCATCGGCGAGCTGGTCAGCGGGCTCGCTGCGGTCCGAAGTCACGGCGGCGAGCTGAAGTTGCTCCACCTGAACCGGAGACTTCGAGACCTGCTCCAGCTCACCCGACTCTACACGGTCTTCGACGTCCACACCGACGAGGAAGCCGCCCTGCACAGTTTCCGCTGAATCGGGCCGGCCACTGGTGCGGCCCCGCTTGCCCCCGCCGCGGCGCCGGGCCGGGCACACGGCTGGACAAGGAATTCTCCTTTCTGCCACAATGGGTGAGCTTTTGTGAGTCTTGTAAGCCCGCGGGAAAGGGACCGTCCCGGCTGGACGCCTCCGCTTCCACCGCCTGGCCTACAGGCGACAAACAGCGAGAACTGGGAACAGGAGCAACGCAGGTGAGTCGAGAACAAGGTGTCGTGAAGTGGTTCAATGCTTCGAAAGGCTACGGGTTCATCCGTCGCCAGTCGGGCGAAGACGTCTTCGTTCACTTCTCCGCCATCCAGGCCGATGGCTACAAAACGTTGAACGAAGGCCAGACGGTGGAATTCGAAGTCAAGGAAGGCCCGAAGGGTTTGCAGGCCGACAAGGTCGTTCCGCTCTGACGCACGACCTGGCCCGCGGTCAGTCTTCGATTCGCACAACGAAGGCGGTCAAGCCCTCCTGCTGACCGATGCGTGCAGCCAGCTCCCGGGCCGCATCGTGGCTGGGCAGCCGTCCAATGCGCACGCGATAGAGTGTACCTGCAGGGGAATCGAACGCCTGTACGAAAATCGGCTGGTAGCGCGTTTCCAGTCGCCGCCGGAACTGCAGTGCATTCTCGTGCGAGCGAAATGCTCCCACCTGCACGGCATAGAAACTGCTCAGTTCGTGCGGTCCCTCGAGCACCTCGATGCGCACCGGCACCACGCCGTCGACCACCATATCCAGCGCTCGTGCCGCAGCCAGGGAAAGGTCCAGGATACGACCTTCGACGAACGGCCCCCGGTCGTTGATCCGCACATCGGTCTGCCGGCCATTTTTCAGGTTGGTCACGCGCACAATCGTGTCGAACGGCAGCGTGCGGTGCGCTGCCGTGCTCTTTTCCATATCGAAGGTTTCTCCGCTGGCCGTGCGTCGTCCGTGGAAGGGCACGCCGTACCAGGAGGCGATGCCTTCCTCGACGTAGCCCGTCACCGCCGGTGCGGTTGGGGCCGGTTGGGCCGCCGGGGGTGGCGCGGGAGGAGTTCGCACCACCACACGCCGGCGGCTGCAGCCGCCAAGCTGAATCGTCAGAACCAGCAAGGCCGTCGCGGCCACTACCGTGCGCAACTGGAGGAAGGCCGTCACGAGGTCGGCTCCCGGTTGTCCGACGGGGTGCTGCTCGGTGGTTGCCGCTCGAGCTCCTCGGCCAGCCGGCTCAGCCGCGCCGAAGCCCGGCGCAGCGCCTGGGCCAGCCGGCGGCGTGTCGTCGGACGCACTTCTTCGCGAAAGAACCGCTTCAACTTGGCGAGCTCTTCATCCACGCTGCGTCCAATCTCTTCAAAGCTGGCCATCCGAATGGCCTCCTTGCCGGTTTCGTTTTCGGTATTATAGAAACGCCGCGAAGTGTGCGGCAGGTTTCCTAGTGACTCTTCCGCTACGCTGGCGCTGGCGGCTGGACCGATGGCGTGAGCGCCTGGCCAGCCTGTTTCGTTCCGCGCCGTCTGCGGCGCGGCCACGGCTTTGTCCGGCCTGCGGGAAGCTGGTCGGCGCCAACGCCACAAGGTGCCATGAGTGCGGTGCCCATCTGACGTTTTCGCTGACCGCGGCCAGCCGTTCGCTGGCCAGCCTGTTGCCGGCCGAATCCCCGGTCACCTATTTCCTGCTCGGGCTGAACTTTTTCTTTTTCGGAGTCACCCTGCTGGCCACCTTGCAGGTTGGCGGCGGGCTTTCGCTGTTCGGCGGCATCAGCGGTGAAGTGCTGCTCCGGCTGGGCGGGCGGCAGACGATTCTGATTCTCCATGGGGAGTGGTGGCGGCTGGTGATGCCGATCTTTTTGCACGGTGGGCTGCTGCATTTTCTTTTCAACTCGCTGGTGCTGCTGGACCTCGGTCGGCAAGTGGAATCCCTGTATGGTTCGGCGCGCTACTTGTTTGTCTATGTGCTCACCGGCGTTGCTGGCTTTTTGGTCAGCACGGCCTGGAACCTGTACGCGGCCGGCGGCTACGGGCTGAGCATCGGGGCTTCGGGGGCGCTGATGGGACTGGTGGGAGTGCTGCTGGCGGTGACGCAGCGCCGCGGCGGCTCCTACATGCGCGCGATGCGCAGCTCGCTGATCCGGTGGGTCCTCTACATTTTTGTCCTGGGCCTGTTCTTTCACTTCGACAATGCGGCCCATCTCGGCGGGCTCGCTTCCGGGTATCTGCTCGGGCTGCTGCTTGCGGACCGCGAACCGTACGGGCCGGTCGAGCGCCGGCGTGCCTACCTGCTCGGCTGGCTGGCGGCTCTGGTGGTGGCGGCCAGTCTGTTCTCCATGCTGTTCGGTTACTTTCGCGCTGCCTAGCGCTGGCGATTCCCGGGAGGCACAATCAGCACGGGACAGCGGGCGCGACGGATTACGCGTTCGGCCACGGATCCGAAAAACGCATACTCCAGGCCGCTGCGTCCGTGCGTGCCCATGACGATCAGGTCAACCTGCTGCTGTTCGGCGTACTCCAGAATCGTCTGTGGGATCTTTCCGCGGAGAATCTCTGTGCGGAGCCGGGTCGCGGGCAACGGTGTGTCGGCCACCAGTTCGGCCAGTTCCCGGCGTGCGGCTTTTTCTGCTTCGGCCAGAATCGTGTTGGCCTGTGGACCGGCATAGGCGGCGAACAGGGGGGCCTCCTCGAGGGCATGCACCACGATCAGCTCTGCGCCGGTGGCCTGTGTCAGCCCCAGTGCGTAGGCAAATGCCTGCCGCGACGTCTCCGAAAAATCCACCGGGCAGAGAATGCGTTGGATCCGGGCTGCTGCCATCGCAGGTGAGTATCGCACAACAGGCGGACGCGGTCATCTGCGGCGCCGCGGCTCATCCGGTTCCGTGCGGCTTCGGACCGGTTGGCGGGTGCGATTGACTCAGCCGCTGGGCAATGACCACAGCGTAGTGCAGTCCTGAGATCACGGTGAACGCAGCGACCAGATAGACAAACACCGCCACCATCCCGGAAAGCCATCGTGCCGGAACGACTTCGTTGGCCAGCACGGCCAGCACCAGCAGAATCTGGCAGAACGTGTTCGCCTTGCCGTACAGGCTGGGGGGAAACTCCCGATAGTGCACCACCAGCAGGATGGCGGCACTCACTGCCAGGATCAGCAGGTCGCGGCCCAGAACCAGAATCGCCAGCCACCAGTCGAGCTTGGCTTTCACCGCCAGCAGCACGAACGAAGAAGACAGCAGCAGCTTGTCCGCCACCGGGTCCAGGTAGGCCCCCAGCGCGGTGCGCTGTCCCAGTCGTCGGGCAAGCAGGCCATCGAACAGGTCGGTCAGGCCGGCCAGAATCAGCAGCAGCAGCGCCCAGCGGTAGTGGTCGTAGAGGATGGCGATGATGAACAGTGGCAGGAATCCCAGCCGCAGCAGCGTAATCTGGTTGGGAACGGTTAGGATGCGGCCGGCCATTGTCCCGCGGGGCGTGCTTCAGGCGAACAGCGCCAGATAGTCGAGCAGCGAGCGGCCCACTTTTTGCGCGAACACCTCGGCCAGCGAGGGGATGCCCCCGCGCGGCTCGTCCAGCGCAATCCGCTCGATTCGCGTCATCGGAAAGAACAGCGTGGGCAGTCCGATCCGCTCGCCTTCCGGCGTCAGCACCTGATGCACGAAATCGTCGAATGAGTTCAGATCAATCCCGCGCACGGTCACCCCGGCCGTGTTCAGGTTGAGCAATTCGCCCCAGATTTTTTCCTTCGGGCTGTGCAGGCTCACGATCACGATGGAATGCAGTTCCATACCCCGCCTCTCCCGGGGATACTAGCGCGCCCGCGCCGAAACCGCCACGGTGAGCCGCAGCGGCGTTCCCTGTCTTATACGGTGATCGTCTTCAGGTCGCGAGCCACGCGCAGCCGGGGCTCGGTCAGTTTCTGCACGTCTTCGGGGGTGACCCCGGGCGCCACTTCGCGCAGCTCCAACCCCTCGGGAGTCACCTCGATCACCGCCAGCTCCGTGACGATGGTGTTCACCACGCGCACACCGGTCAGCGGCAACGTGCACCGATTGCGGATTTTCGGCTGATTGTCTTTGGTGGCGTGTTCCATCGCCACGATGACCCGCTTGGCGCCCGCTACCAGGTCCATCGCGCCGCCCATTCCTTTCAGCATCTTGCCCGGAATCGCCCAGTTGGCCAGATTTCCTTCCGCATCTACCTCCAGAGCGCCCAGCACGGTCAGATCGATGTGCCCGCCGCGGATCATGGCAAATGAATCGGCACTTGAAAAATAACAGCAGCCGGGGATTTCGCTGACGGTTTCTTTGCCCGCGTTGATCAGATCCGGGTCTTCTTCGCCCTCGAAGGGATAGGGGCCAACGCCGAGCATCCCGTTTTCCGACTGCAGCACCACCTCGATGCCCGGCGGGATGTAGTTGGAGACCAGCGTGGGCAGCCCGATGCCCAGATTGACGTAGTAGCCGTCGCGCAGCTCCTGGGCCACGCGCTTGACGATCCGTTCGCGTTTGTCTTCGGTCATCTGTCCTCCGCCCGGGCGCACCGGCTGTTCATGCCCGCTGGCGCACGGTGCGCCGCTCGATTCGCTTCTCGTGCTTCGCCTGGAAGATGGCGTCGACGAAAATTCCGGGTGTGTGCACGCAGTCTGGATCGAGCGCGCCCAGCTCGACGAGCTCTTCCACTTCTGCAATCACGTAGTCAGCAGCCGTTGCCATCATCGGATTGAAGTTCCGCGCCGTCTTCCGGTAGACCAGATTGCCCCAGCGGTCTCCTTTCCAGGCCTTGATGAACGCGAAGTCGGCGCGCAGGGCACGCTCCAGCACGTACGGGCGGCCGTCGAACTCGCGCACTTCTTTTCCCTCGGCGACCATCGTGCCGTAGCCGGTCGGCGTGTAGAACGCGGGAATTCCGGCGCCGCCCGCCCGGATTCGTTCCGCGAACGTCCCCTGCGGATTCAGTTCCACCTCCAGCTCCCCGCTCAGTACCAGTTGCTCGAACAGTTTGTTCTCCCCGACGTAGGTCGAAATCATCTTTTTCACCTGCCGCGTCTGGAGCAGCAAGCCGATGCCGAAATCGTCTACGCCGGCGTTGTTCGAGATGATGGTCAGGTTCCGCACCCCTTTTCGGCGCACCGCGGCAATCAGGTTTTCCGGAATGCCGCACAGTCCGAACCCGCCCATCATGATGGTCATTCCATCGCGCAGATTCTGAATGGCCTCGTCGGCGCTGGCCACACGCTTGTCCATGCTCGTCTCCCGTGGACGGCGGTATTGCGCGCCGCCCGGAATGCGGATTGAGTTTACTCGAACTGACGGAGAATTTTGTAGACCTCGTTGGCGGCTTCGAACTCCTCGCGCAGCTCGTGGGTGGCCAGCCGCGTCCGCAGATGGTCGACGGCCTGAGCGAGCCGGTCAAGTGCGCGGGCCAGGTTGTCGGTATTGGTCAGCGCAATGTCGCGCCAAATCTCATAGGGACTGCCGGCCAGCCGCAGGGCCTCGCGCAGTCCCCGGCCCGCCAGCGACAGCGGCAGACCGGTCTCGTCGGTTTCGTCGGCCACCACCCGTGCCAGCGCGACCGCGGCCATCTGGGGCAGGTGGGAGATGATGGCCACCGCCCAGTCATGGGTTTCGGCGTCCATCCACACGGGCACCGCGCCCAGCGTTTCGAGCAGCCGCAACAGCCGCGCCACGCGTTCGTCAATGTTTTCGCCAGAGCCGATCAGTGCATACTTCGCCCCGCGAAACAGCTCTGGGTCCGCATGGGCGATGCCGGAGGTTTCCTTGCCCGCCAGCGGGTGCCCGCCCACGAAGTACGGCGTGTGCGCTTCCTTGCGGAAGACTGCCCGCGCCAGCCGCAGAATGGCTGCTTTCGTGCTGCCGGCATCGGTCACCAGCGCCGCGGGTTCGACTCCCCGCGCCACCGCCGGCAGCATTTCCAGAATCATGCCGACCGGCAGTGCGAGGTAGACCAGCTCGGCGCCGCGCAGCACTGCGGTCAGTTCCGTGGAGCCCTGCGTGATGGCTCCGCGTGCGCGGGCCTGTTCGAGCACTTCGGCGCGGTCCCAGCCCGCAATCTCCACCTCGGGGAAGTGCTGGCGTACGGCCAGGGCAAAGGAACCGCCGATCAGGCCGGTGCCCAGCACGGCCACACGGGAAAACGGCGCCGGCACGCCCATCGTCATCCCACTCGACGGCCTACAGCCGGTGCGATGATCCGCAGCTCGTTCATCAGTGTGGCAAACTGCTCGACGGTGAGCGACTGTGCGCCATCGGACAGGGCGCGATCCGGATCGTGGTGAACTTCGATCAGCAGTCCGTCGGCGCCGGCGGCCACTGCGGCGCGCGCCATCGGGGGCACCTTGTCGCGGCGGCCGGTGCCGTGCGATGGATCGGCAATGATGGGCAGGTGCGAGAGCTTCTTGATGACCGGGATCGCCGCAATATCCAGCGTATTGCGCGTGTAGTTCTCGAAGGTGCGGATGCCCCGCTCGCAGAGCACGACCTGATAGTTCCCGCCGGCCATGATGTATTCCGCACTCAATAGGAGCTCTTCGATCGTGGCGGCCAGGCCGCGTTTCAGCAGCACGGGCTTGCGGACCGCACCGAGCGCTCGCAGCAGGTTGTAGTTCTGCATGTTGCGGGCGCCGACCTGCAGCATGTCCACGTAGGGAAGCATCATGGGAATCTGCGAGGGGTCCATCACCTCGCTGACAACGAACAGGCCGTGCCGATCGGCCGCTTCGCGCAGCAGCCGCAGGCCTGCCTCGCCGAGTCCCTGGAACGAATACGGCGATGTGCGCGGCTTGAACGCCCCGCCTCGCAGCAGCCGCGCCCCGAGCTGCGCCACCCGTTCGGCAATGGTTTCGATCTGCTCGGCGGATTCCACGGCACACGGCCCGGCGGCCACAACTACCTCTTCGCCGCCGAAGCGCACCCCGGGGCCGACCTCCACGATGCTTCCCTGCGGACGCCACGCCCGGCTGGCCAGCTTGTACGGTTCGGTGATCCGGATCACCTCCCGCACGCCCTCGAGCAGTTCGATCTGGCGATGGTCGAAATCCGGCTGCACGCCGACGGCGCCGAGCACGGTGTGCTGGACGCCGGTCGAGCGGTGTACATCAAAGCCCAGCGCCAGCAGCCGGTCAATCACGTGCTGGATCTGCGCTTCGCTGGCGTGTTCCTGCATCACGACAACCATGACTCGACTCCCTGGGTTCTCGTTTCGGCGGTCAATCTTCGCGCGGCGGCTCCCCGCGCATCGCCTGTCGTTCCATCGACCGCGCTTCGTCCAGAATCCGTTCAAACAGTCGCCGCAACGCGGTGACCGGCAACGGCCCGGGATTGGCGCGCTCGACGTTGGCCAGGATCTCCTGTTCCCGCTCTGGCTGGTAGAGCGGCAGCCGGGCCACCTGCTTCAGCCGGCCGATTTCCATCGCGCAGCGCAGCCGCTCGTTCAGCAGTGCGACGAGCTGGCGGTCGATTTCGTCAATGCGCCGTCGCCACTGCTCGATGCTGCGGCTGGCTTCCTCGCGATGCAGCGTCATTGTGGCTCCTGCAGGGCCGGCCGTGCTGGCGTCCGCTGGCTCATTCCATGTCGCGCGGCGGCTTTGAGCAGCCGCACGCGTTCCGCGATGGCGGCGACGGCTGCATCCGCCGTGGCGGCGCGCTCGAGCTCGTCAACCAGTGCGGAGCCAACCACGGCCGCATCCGCCAGCCCGCCCAGCACCGAGACATGTCCGGGTTGAGAAATGCCGAAGCCCACTGCCAGCGGCAATGTCGTTACCTGACGCACGCGGCGGATCAGTTCCGGCAGTTCCGCCGGGAGTTGCTCTCGTGCACCGGTCACACCCGTTCGTGAAATCAGATACAGAAATCCGGTGGAAGATTCGGCCAGTCGCCGGAGTCGTTCCGGTGTCGAGGTCGGTGCCGCCAGAAAGATGGTGTCCAATCCGCGTGCGTGGAGCGCCGGCCGCACCGGGCCGGCTTCCTCCGGAGTCAGGTCGGTGAGCAGCACACCGTCGGCCCCGGCGGCAGCGGCTTGCTCGGCGAAGCGTTCCACGCCCATCTGCAGCACAGGGTTGAAGTAGCTGAACAGCACCAGCGGCACTTCCGTTTTCGCGCGCAGGCGACGGACCAGGGCAAGAACGCCCGCCAGTGTCGTGCCGCTGCGCAGGGCGCGTTCGCTGGCGCGCTGGATGGTGGGCCCGTCGGCAATGGGGTCGCTGAACGGCACGCCGAGTTCAACGACATCGGCGCCGGCCTGTTCGATGGCCAGCACAATCTGCTCGGTCGTTTCCAGCGCTGGGTCCCCGGCGGTGATGTAGGCCACCAGCCCCAGTTCGCCGCGCTCGGCCAGTTCGGCAAAGCGCCGACCGATGCGTGTCTGCGAAGTTCCATCCACGGCCTTATCGCTCCCGGTAACGCGCCAGAATTTCCATATCCTTGTCGCCGCGTCCCGAAAGGTTCAGCAAGACCACCTGCTCGCGCCGCATCTTCGGAGCACGCCGGATCAGCTCCGCCACGGCGTGTGCGGCCTCCAGCGCCGGGATGATCCCTTCGGTCCGCGCCAGCAGCCGCGCTGCTGCGATGGCTTCCTCGTCGCAGACGGCGGTGTATTCCGCCCGGCCCTGTTCGGCCAGCCAGGCATGTTCCGGCCCGACCGCTGGATAGTCCAGCCCGGCCGAAACGGAATGCGTGGTGGCGATCTGCCCGTGCTCATTCTGCAACACGTGGGTGTACGTGCCCTGGAGCACGCCCGGGCGCGCGCCCGTGTATCCCCGGGCCGCTGCCAGCCGGGCCGCGTGCTCGCCGAGCGACGTTCCGCGTCCACCGGCCTCGACGCCGACCATCCGCACCGTCGCATCGTCCAGAAATTCGTAGAACAGTCCGATGGCGTTCGAACCGCCACCGACGCAGGCGAACAGGACATCGGGCAGCCGGCCTTCCGCCGCGAGAATCTGCTGACGGGCTTCGCGGCCGATCACGCGCTGGAATTCGCGCACCAGCAGCGGATAGGGATGCGCGCCGAGCACCGAGCCGAGCAGGTAGTGCGTGGTTTCCACGTTGGTCACCCAGTCGCGCATGGCTTCGTTGATGGCGTCTTTCAGCGTGCGGCTGCCGGCCGCGACACCAATCACCTCGGCGCCGAGCATCCGCATTCGCTCGACATTCAGCCGCTGGCGTTCCATATCCTCGGTGCCCATATACACGGTGCACGCAAGGCCGAGCCGCGCGGCGACGGTGGCGGTGGCCACGCCATGCTGGCCGGCACCCGTTTCCGCGATCACGCGCCGCTTGCCCATGCGCACGGCCAGCAGTCCCTGTCCGAGGCAGTTGTTGATTTTGTGCGCGCCGGTGTGCAGCAGGTCCTCCCGCTTCAGGTAGATGCGCGGGCCGCCCAGCCGTTCGGTGAGTCGCGCGGCGTACTGCAGCGGTGTGGGCCGTCCGGCGAAATCGCGCAGCAGCGCGGCCAGCTCGTGCTGGAAGCCCGGGTCGGCACTGGCTGCGGCAAAGGCACGCTCCAGCTCCTCGAGCGGTGCCATCAAGGTCTCCGGCACGTAGCGGCCTCCGTACGGCCCGAAGCGTCCGCGGGCATCCGGCCAGGTTTGTGTTCCTGTGCTCATGCAAACTCTTTCCGCACCGTTTCGATTTCCCGCAGCAGCGCGCGCAGTCGTGCGGGATCTTTTTTTCCGGGGCTCGCTTCCACGCCGCTGCAGACGTCCACAGCGGCTGGATGCACCTGCGCGATGGCGGCAGCCACGTTTTCCGGCGTCAACCCGCCGGACAGAATGATCGCTCCGTAGCGTCGGGCGCGCGCCGCGATGCGCCAGTCGAACCGCGTTCCGGTGCCCCCGGGCAGTTTGCGGCTGAAGCCGTCCAGCAGAAACGCGGTCGCTGCGGGAAAGTTGAGCAGCCGCGCGGTGCGGAATCCGTTGCGCACCCGGAACGCTTTGATCACCGGACAGTGCCGGGCCAGGGCGGCGACCTGCGCCGGGTTTTCCCGCCCGTGCAACTGCACCAGGGTCACTCCGCTGGTTTGGACGATGTGGAGAATCTGTTCGGTCGGAGTGTCCACGAAAACACCCACTGCCGCTGCTCCGCGCGGCAGCCGGCGGATGATGCGTGCGGCGGCAACCGGCTCCAGGTAGCGCGGGCTGAGGGGATAAAAGTTGAAGCCCAGTGCATCCGCACCCGCTTCGAGAGCCAGGCGGGCATCGCGCCAGCTCGTGATGCCGCAGATTTTTACGCGAAACATGGTCCCTGACCCAGCAGCATTCGGAGGGCTGCAGCCGGTTCGGGCGACTCCATCAGGTATTCGCCGACCAGGAACGCGTCGAAGCCAGCCCGGCGCAGTCGCTCGAGGTCTTCGGCACGGCGCAGCCCCGATTCGCTCACGGCCAGACAGTCTTCGGGGATGGCCTCGATCAGTTGCAGCGAAGTTTCCAGGTCCACCGCAAACGTCCGCAGGTTGCGGTTGTTCACGCCCAGGATGCGCGCGCCGGCCCGGAGCGCCCGCTCCAATTCTTCCCGCGTGTGCACTTCCACCAGCGGTTCCATGCCCAGTTCCCGTCCCACGGCCAGCAGCTCGTGCAGGCGCGCCTCGTCCAGAATCGCTGCGATGAGCAGGAACGAATCCGCTTCGGCTGCCCGCGTCTCCCAGACCTGCCAGGGATCGAAAATAAAATCCTTTCGCAGCACCGGCAGGTTTGTGGCTGCCCGCGCGGCGCGCAGGTGTGCGATCGAGCCCTGGAAAAATTCCTCCTCGGTCAGCACCGAAAGCGCCACGGCTCCCGCGGCAGCCAGTTCCTGCGCCAGCGCCGGCGGATGGAATTCGTCGCGGATCCGTCCGCGGGAGGGCGAAGCCTGTTTCAGCTCTGCGATGATGTTGATTCCGTCGCGCGCCAGTGCTCCTGCAAAGTCGCGCACCGGAGTGGCCCGCTTGACCGCCATGCGCAACGCGGCCTGCGGCATGCGATACTGCTGCCGCGGAAGACCGGCGCGGCGGGCCGCGACGATCCGTTCCAGGATGCTGCCGGTCGTTGCTTCGGTGTCCACGGTACGCAGCAGACGCTCCGCCTTGCGGGGGAGGATAAATTCGTTATGCTATGCGCCGGTGCCGGCGAAGTCAATCAACCCGCCGGCGCACGCTCGACTCGACGGGCCCGCATGACTCCGGATCCCGCACGTGCGCTCCGCGTGCTGAACGAGCAAATCGTTGCCTGCCGGAAGTGTCCTCGGCTGGTTCGCTGGCGCGAGGCCGTCGCCCGCCGCAAACGTCGCGCCTATCGCGACTGGGACTACTGGGGACGCCCGGTGCCCGGCTTCGGCGACCCAACCGCCGAACTGCTCATTCTGGGATTGGCTCCGGCGGCGCACGGCGGCAACCGCACCGGACGCGTGTTCACCGGAGACCGTTCCGGCGATTTTCTGTTTCGCATGCTCCATCGCGCTGGTTTTGCCAATCAACCTCATTCCCTGCATCGCGATGATGGTTTGCGCCTGCACAACGCGTACATTTGCGCCGCGGTGCGTTGCGCTCCGCCGGCCAACCGACCCCGCCCGGAGGAAATTGCCAACTGCCGTCCCTACCTGGCCCGGGAGCTGGAACTCCTGCGTCCCCGCGCTGTGCTGGCGCTGGGAAAGATCGCCTTCGACGCATTTCTGGCGCTGCTCGTCGAGCAGGGCAAACTTCCGTCGCGCGCCGGACTGCGTTTCGCCCACGGCGCCAGCTACCGCCTGCCCGGCGAGCTGCCGCGCCTGTTCGCCGCGTATCACCCGAGCCAGCAGAACACGCAGACCGGTCGGCTGACTCCGGCCATGTTTCTCGGTGTGCTGCGCAGGATTCGTCGCTATTTGTCCGGTTCGTCCGGTGCGGGAAGGCCGGCGCCACTGTGCTAGACTCATCGTTCGTTGTCGTTGTGCGTTGCGGCCAGAGGCCAAGAGGCGATGTTCCCCGTCCGGGACACCATTCCCAGCCGCACCACGCCGGTAGTGACCTGGTCGCTGCTGGCCGTGAACGTGTTTGTGTTTTTCTATGAGCTCAGTCTGGACTCGGAATCGCTGAAGCAACTGTTCTACCTGTTTGGGATCGTGCCGGCGCGGTTCACGCACCCGGAGTGGGCCTTGTGGGTCGGCCTGCCCGTGGACAACTATTGGCCGTTTCTCACCAGCATGTTCCTGCACGGGGGCTGGAGCCACATTCTCGGCAACATGTGGACGCTCTGGATTTTCGCGGACAACGTCGAAGACCGCATGGGCCATGGACGCTTTCTGGCTTTCTATCTGCTCACCGGTCTGGCCGCCGGTCTGACGCACTGGTTCACCAATCCGGATTCGACCGTTCCCGCGGTGGGGGCTTCGGGAGCGATTGCGAGTGTGCTGGGGGCTTACTTCGTTCTCTTCCCGCGTTCCGGGGTGATTGTGTTTGTTCCGGTGTTGCTGGTGCCGGTGTTTTTTGAGTTGCCGGCAGTTTTCTACCTGCTGCTCTGGTTTCTCACCCAGCTCTGGGGCGGAGCGCTGGCCAGTCTGGCGCCGGGAGACGTTGGCGGGATAGCCTGGTGGGCGCACATCGGCGGCTTCCTGGCCGGTGTGCTGCTCTACCGTTTCTTCGTGCAGCCGACCCGGAAGTGGGAAGACGACGAATTCGGCCTTGAAGCGGCCTGGGATTAGACTCCACTGCGGAGGCACCTGCGATGAACTGGAGCGATCTGTTCTGGCTGTTTTTCATCCTCTCCGCGTTGCAACCGGTTTTCCGCCAGCGCCTGCTGGAAAATTCGCGCCAGCGGCTGATTGCCCAGCTGGAACGCAAGCGCAACTCGCGGGTCATCCTGCTGGTGCATCGCCAGGAGACGATGAGCCTGCTCGGGTTCCCGCTGATGCGCTTCATTGACGTCAACGACGCCGAAGAAGTCCTCCGGGCCTGCGAGATGACCGATCCGGAAGTTCCGCTCGACCTCGTGCTGCACACTCCGGGCGGGCTGGTGCTTGCTTCGCTGCAGATTGCTCGAGCCGTGCGGAGTCACAAGGGGAAAGTGACGGTGTTTGTTCCGCACTACGCCATGTCCGGCGGCACGCTGATCGCCCTGGCTGCCGATGAGATCGTCATGTCCCCGCACGCGGTGCTCGGCCCGGTCGATCCCCAGCTCGGACAGTATCCGGCGGCCTCGTTGGTGAAGGTCATCGCCCGCAAACCGCTCAGCGAAGTGGACGACCAGACGCTCATCCTGGCCGACATCGCCGAAAAAGCAATCACGCAAGTCCGCGATGCCGTCCGCGAGCTGCTCACCCGCAGCCTGCCGCCCGAAAAAGCCGCCGAACTCGCCGAGAAGTTTTCCACCGGCACCTGGACCCACGACTACCCCATCACCTTCGAAGAAGCCCGCCGGCTCGGCCTGAACGTGCGCTCAGACATGCCCCGCGAAATCTACCAGCTCATGGCCCTGTATCCCCAGCCGGTGCGCCGCCAGCCTTCAGTGGAATATCTGCCGATTCCGCGCCGCGCGGGTCCCGAACGCCACTGAAATTTCTGTTGCCTGCACAGACTTGCACGGAAAGCCACTCTGAAACCTCTTCCTCGACCGTTCGGCGGAGGTGTTCGCAGAAGCCGTTGGTTTCCGGCGAGCCGATCTCAGTGTGCCGATGTTGCGGCTGCCCGTAACTGATTCGTGCGTCAGCCTGCGGGAATCGTTGCTGTCGTCAGGCAGGCTCCCCTAACCTTCGTACTAGACCGGTAGCTTCCCTCTCTCCGGTACTGTTCCGCCATTTGCGGCGACGGCCCGGCCACGTAGGCTGCCTTCCGAGCCGCCCGCAAAAGGCGGGTGGGTGATGGAGGATCGCCAACGATGACCTCAGCGCTGCGCACGCTGCTGCTCCTGTGTTTTGCCTTTTCTTCTACGCCTGTACTGGCGGGCACGCTGCCTGGCCCGGAAGCCGGTTCCTGCCTGTCCGACGGAGAAAGCGCCCCTGCTGAGATGCGTCCCTATCTGCGCCTGCCCCGCAGCCTGCCGCCGGGCGCGCTTTCGGGCATCGAGATTCCCGCGGCACCCGTGGAGCCTCTCTCCGAGCCACGCAGGGCCCTGGCGCAGCCGGTGGCTCTTCGTTTCCCGGCATGGTCGGCAGCCGCTGACGCTTCGCAGCCACAGAAGCCTGCCTTTCCGGAAGTCGTTGCCGACCGTGAAGGAGATTTTCGGGTGGGAGAACGCGCGCAAGAGAGTGCCGGCCGCAAACTGTGGTGGACACTGGTCGTTGCGCAGCATGCTGCCGCGACGTTCGACGCCTGGACGACGCGTCGAGTGATTGCCAACGGTTGGGGCCGGGAAGTCAACCCGCTGTTGCAGCCGTTTGCCCACTCCGATGCACTCTACCTTGCCATCCATGTCGGTCCCGTGATTCAGGACTATCTGGGCCAGCGCATGCGCACCAGTTCTCATCCCGTCCTGCGGCGATTCTGGTGGCTGCCGCAACTGGTGGGCACGGCACTGCACCTGTGGAGCGGCTTCCACAACCTGGGCGTGGCGCGGCAGGCGCAGAGTTACGAATTCTAACTGCGCGGAGCAGGCACCCGCCGACCGTCCAACAAAACCCGGAAACTGTCCACGCTGGAGCGCGATAGCAGAGCGCTCCGTCCTGGATCATCCCACCATCCCTGGCGAATCAGCTTGCCTGCAGCCGCTGTGCCGGCAACTGAGCGGTTCAGGGCACGATGATGCGGGGTGGCTCCGGCGCCAGGCCGGCCTGCTTCGGGTACTGGGCGCGGAGGAAATCCAGGAACGCGCGCGAACGGGGCCGGCCGTTGCTGTGGTACCGGGCCAGCCGGAGCAGGAAGACCAGCAGTGCCAGCACCTCGGAATCCTTCAAAGCGGCGAAGCCAACACGTTCCGCCTGCCGCGCGCGGATTCGCGCGATGGCCTCGGCCAGTCGCACGTACAGAGCACGAGCGTAGCCGGCTTCGGGTGGCTTTTCGTAGTAGAGTCCGGAGACCAGCGTGCGGCAGCTCTCCGTCAATGCATGCAGTGCGGCCAGCACATCGGCGTCCACCATCGGCGGGTGTTCGCGGGACAGCTTGAGAATTTCCAGGCCGAGCTCGGCGAGCACCGGGCGCAGCTCGTGCAGCAGCTCCACTGTTACCGCCACGTCCGGATACGGCACCGCTTCCGGCGGTAGCGACGGGCGGTGGTCGGCTTCGTAGCGCCGCGCGGCAATCAGGAATTCGCAATCGGAAGGGCAATCCACGGTGACCTCCCGCTCGGTCCCGCAGCAGACCGCGCAGATGCGTTCCCCTTTGGCGGGGCACCAGCGTTTCGCCGTCCGTTTCTGGCAGAGCGGGCAGGCCATGCGTCTCTCCAGACAGCCGAGGGTACGGAAGTTCTCCTAAGGATGCAACCGTGCCCGGCCGACCGAGCCCCGCTGGCCTACGGGGCAGCGCACAATACGCGGTAGAGATACTCGGCGGCATCGGCCGGCGTAGCGGCTTCGTAGATCAGGCGACTGCCCGCTTCACGCCACGGCGAAGCCGGCGCTTCCGAGGAAGGAAGTCCCGAGGCTTCGACTTCGCGCACGCGCTCGATCACCGGGCGCCAGAAATTGCCCAGCACCACAAATGGCCGGGGTGGCAGCACGCCCTTGTTCAGCATCTCCCAGACCACGGCCAGCTCGACCAGCGTGCCGGTGCCACCCTTGCAGGCCACGTAACCGGCACCCCGCCGAATCAGCTCGAACAGCCGTTCCTGCCAGCTTTCGACACGGATTTCTTCTTCGACCCAGCGGTTGGCCGGGGTGCGGAAAAACTTTGCGGTGACCGCCAGCACGCGTCCGCCGGCTTCGCGTGCGCCGCGCGAAGCTGCCTCCATCACACCGCCGTAGCCGCCGGTGCAGACCGCAAAACCGCGACGCGCGAGTTCAACACCCAGCGCGCGGGCTTCTTCGTAGTCGGCATCGCCCGGCTGCGGCCGCGAAGAACCGAACACGGTGATCACAGCGGGTTCCCCGGTCGTGTTCTGCGCGCGCGGCAAGTTCAGAACTCCTCCACCATGGCCACGCAGATGGCATCCAGCACCTCGAGAGCCACCCGCGAAGGCAGGTGGTGCTGGTCGGCGAACAGGGCGAACACCAGCGTACGACCACTGCGCGTCTGCGCGTAGCCGGCCAGTGCGTTGCTGTTTTCCAGGGTGCCGGTTTTGGCGGCGATGTGTCCGGCCGCTGGGGTCTGCCGCATACGTTCCCGCAGCGTGCCGTCGTAGCCGGCCACCGGCAGCGCGGCGCGGAACGCATCACCCCAGCTCTGCGCCGCCGCCCAGCGCAGCAGGGCCACCGTGGCCGCCGGCGTGAGCAGATTCTGCCGGGCCAGTCCGGAGCCGTCTTCGATGGCCACTTCGTCGCTGCGAAGATCATGGACACGCAGAAATTCGCGAAGCAGCTCGAGCCCTTTCTCCCGTGAACCGGTTCCCGTTTTTTCGCGGGCCACGGCACGGAGCAGCAGTTCAGCATGCAGGTTCTGGCTGATTTTGTTGATCACGCGGACGGCTTCGACGAGCGGCGCGGAAACATGCTCGGCAAGCACCGTCGCCGGCGCAGCCGGGTCCGCCTCTGTGCGCACCCGCGCGCGGCCGTAGACGCGCACCCCGCGCCGTTCCAGAATCCGCTGAAACAGCGCGGCGGCGTGCGCGGCCGGCTCTTCCACCGCCAGCCAGAGCGTTTGCACCTCGCTGTCCTGCGGAAGCAGTCCCTGCAGCGTGACCACGCGGGAGCCAGGCTCGCGCCGCAGCCGCAGCGCATCGCGCTCGGCCACCTCCGTGCCGGCGGGCACGGTGCGGGCCGCATTGCGAAACTCGTAGAACCCGGCCCAGGGCTCGACCCGGAACCAGACCGGTGTGCCCACCTGATCGCCGGGGCGCACCTCGACCTCCAGCGCATTGTCGTGCACGGTAAGCGCGGAAACGGCAGCACCGTAGCGGTACGGCATATCGTCAATCGCCCAGCCGGGCGGGTAGCGCTCTTCGGCAAACCAGGTGGCATCGGCAACCACATCGCCTTCGATCGAGCGAACCCCGGCAGCAACCACGCCTTCCGCCAGCAGTTCGAGAACCTTCTCGCGCGGCCCCTCGAATTCCTGCTGCGGGTCGTAGGGCAGTTTGCGATTGGAAAGGTTGGGATCGCCGCGGCCCGCCAGAACCAGATCCCCCAGCAGACGGCCGCGTGCGTCGAGCGTGCCCTGCGTTTCCACCGTGGTGCGGAAGCGGTAGTCGGGGCCAAGCAGGGCCAGTGCCAGCGCGGTGGTGAACAGCTTCGTCACCGAAGCCGGCGTGAAGTAACTCTCCGCATTGCGTGCGTAGAGCACGCGGCCACTGCCGGCATCGACAACCAGCAGTCCCCAGTGGCCCCGGGGGATGCGCGCGCGGAGCACTTCCGCAGAGACCGCTTCCGTCCCCTGCGGGATCGGCTGCGCGCGCGGCAGGGAAGCGTCGCGCCCGGCGAGCAGTGAGTCCACGCGCGCCCGGAAACGTTCGATGCGTGCACGCAGCTCGCGTTCGGCGCGACGGCTCTGTTCGGCGGCACGGCCAGCGGACAGCGGCGCAGCGGCCAGCACACACACCAGCAACAAAGAAACGCAGCGGCTGCGCTGGTGCAGAGCTTCGCGCATGGACCTCGCCCGGTCATTATAGAGCACGCCGTCCCTACCCGCAGGCCAACGGCGTGGTGTCCGACGGCATCCTACTGTCAGCGTTCCGTTGTGCCCGGCCGCGGGAAGCCGTATCCTTGTCGACGGAACGAAGGAGGAACCCCATGCGGAAAGTTTGCGCGTTGTGGACGGCGCTGGCGCTGCTTGCGCTGCCAGCCGCGGCTCAGGAAAAAGAGCAAGAGCGACTGAAAAACTGTGGACGCGTGATCAAGGAAATCCTGTCGGTGCCCGACAACATCCCGCAGGAGCTGCTGGATAAGGCTGAATGCGTGATTGTGGTGCCCTCGGTGAAAAAATTCGCCCTGGGCTTCGGCGGCAAGTACGGCCGCGGGGCCATCACCTGCCGCACCGGCCGGAACTTCACCGGCCCGTGGTCGGCGCCTTCGATGATCGCCATCGAAGGGGGCAGTTTTGGACTGCAGATTGGCGGCACGGCCACAGATTTCGTTCTGCTGGTGATGAACCCGAAGGGCGTGGAATCCATTCTGAAGAGCGAAATGAAACTCGGCGCAGATGCTTCGGTGGCCGCCGGTCCAAAAGGCCGCACGGCAGAAGCCGCTACGGACATCATCATGAACGCAGAAATCCTGACCTATTCGCGTTCGAAGGGCCTGTTTGCCGGAGTTTCCCTGCAGGGCTCGACAGTGCGGGAAGACGGCAGTGCGAACCGCAAAGTCTATGGCCGGCCGCTGACCGCGCGGGAAATCGTGCTGGAAGGCAAGGCCAGCGCGCCGGCGGCGGCGCAGGAACTGCTCGCGCTGCTGAACCGCTACTCACCGCAGAACAAATCGCGGAACGCTGAACCCGGCCGCTGACGCCGGCCGCTCATCGCCACGGGATGTGGCAGTGGCCGCGGATGCCGCGCTTGGCGAAGTACTGCTGGTGGTATTCCTCGGCGCGCCAGAACGTCTGCGCAGGAACAATCTCCGTGGCAATCGGCCGGCGCAGCCGTCCAGACTGTTC
The DNA here is from genome assembly GCA_023512135.1 of Terriglobia bacterium. Classification (GTDB taxonomy): domain Bacteria; phylum Acidobacteriota; class Terriglobia; order Acidiferrales; family UBA7541; genus DSGC01. The sequence continues at coordinate 91,918 of JAIMAG010000009.1, forward strand.
CAGCCGCTGCTGGGAAGCGCGGGCGGCGGCTTCCTGTTCGGGCGAGTGGAAGAAAATTGCCGAGCGATATTGTGTGCCGATGTCCGGCCCCTGCCGGTTTACCTGCGTGGGGTCGTGGATGCTCCAGAACACCTCGAGCAATTGCTCGTAGCTGACCTGCTCCGGGTCGAAAACAATCTGTACCGCTTCGGCGTGTCCGGTTGTATCCGAGCAGACCTGCTGGTAGGTGGGATGGGGCACGTGGCCACCGGTGTAGCCGACCTGCGTCTCCAGCACTCCGGGCACCTGGCGGAACGCCTCTTCCACTCCCCAGAAACAACCCGCGGCAAACGTGGCGATTTCCCTGGCCATACTCCTCCACTCCAGTGTTTCCCTATTGTAACGCACCGCGCTGTCAGGTACCTGCCCGTAGAGCCCACGAGAGATGCGGCGGCGAACATGGGCGCGGGCAGCTCTGCGCCCGCAGGAGCACGGACGCGGTGCGCGATTTGCTGCGGCGTCTGGTTGTTCTCGCTGTGCGTGTGCCTGCCTGACACTTAACCGAACCGGAAAATTGTTTGACGACGGTAAAGGAAGCAAGGTAGGCTTGGGAAGGTTTCTCCTGTTCCTCCCCGAGCGATGCACGATGTGCTTCAACGGGCATTTTCCTAGCAGCACGATTCGGAGGCTGGCCTGCGTGGCTCTGGCTGCAGCCTCGGCCGCGGCAGCGCAAAATCCAGCCGGCGACGACCCGGGCAAGCAGGTGTTTGCCAGGGTTTCCGCGAGCGTGGTGGTCGTGCTGGGCCAGGACGTAGAAGGCCAGCCGGTGGCGCAGGGCAGTGGCGTGGTGGTGGCTGCTGAGCAGGTGGTCACCAGCTGCCATGTGCTGGCAGAAGCTGTGAGCCTTGCTGTGCGCAGCGGCGAGAACAGCCTGCCTGCCACCCGCACCCGGTCGGAAACCTCGCGCGACCTGTGCCTGCTGCACGTGCCCGGGCTAAAGGCTCCGGCTGTTGTCCGCGGCAGCGCCGGCGGCCTGCGCGTGGGCCAGCGGGTCTATGCCATCGGGGCGCCCCTGGGACTGGAGCTGACCCTCAGCGAAGGCATCGTCTCCTCCCTGCGTCGGCTGGAAAACGACGTGTTCATCCTAACCATCGCGCGCGTCAGTCCGGGGTCGACCGGAGGCGGGCTGTTCGATGCCGAAGGGAAACTGGTCGGCATTACCGCGTTTCAGTTCGGTGCGGGACAAAATCTCAACTTTGCACGACCTGCCGAATGGATTGCCGACCTGCTCGAACCGGCACGGGAGGAAAAAGCGATTGCAAAGGAGGTTGAAGAACATCTGAGCTGGCTGTCTGCAGCAGCCGCGCTGGTGCAAAAGAAAGACTGGCAGGGGCTGCTGCCTCATGCACAGGCCCGTGTCCAGCAGCATCCCGATGACGAACTGGCCTGGTTTGCCTTGGGCTTGGCCTATGACGAGCTTGGGCAGCACCAGCAAGCCATCGAAGCCTACCAGCGTGCCATCGCCCTCCAGCCGGATGACGCCGCGGCATGGACCAACCTGGGCTCGGCCTACGGCAAGCTTGGGCAGCACCAGCCGGCCATTGAGGCCTCCCAGCGCGCCGTCGCTCTCCAGCCGGACCTCGCCGATGCATGGTACAACCTGGGCGTGACCTACTGCAATCTTGGGCAGTACCAGCAGGCCATCGAAGCCTTACAGCGCGTCGTCACCCTCCAGCCGGACGATGCCAAGGCATGGAACATCCTGGGATGGGCCTATGGCGAGCTCGGGCAACACCAGCAGGCCATCGAAGCCTACCAGCGCGTCATCGCCCTCCAGCCGGACAACGCCGACACATGGAAAAACCTAGGCCTGGCCAATATGAATCTTGGGCAGTACCAGCAGGCCATTGAAGCCTACCAGCGCGCTGTCGCCCTCCACCCGGACGACGCCAAGGCATGGAACAACCTGGGCGTGGCCTATGACAATCTCGGGCGGTACCAGCAGGCCCTCGAAGCCTACCAGCGCGCCGTCACCCTCCAGCCGGACGATGCCAAGGCATGGAACAACCTGGGCGTGACCTACGGCAATCTTGGGCAATCCAAGAAGGCCATCGAAGCCTACCAGCGCGCCATCGCCCTTAAGCCAGACTACGCCGAGGCATTGTTCAACTTGGGCGTGGCCTATGACAATCTCGGGCAATACCAGAAGGCCCTCGAAGCCCTCCAGCGCGCCATCGCCCTCCATCACGCCATCGCCCTCCAGTTGGGCGATGCCAAGGCATGGAACAACTTGGGTCTGGCTTATGCCCTGCTCGGGCAATACCAGCAGGCCATTGAAGCCTACCAGCGCGCCATCGCCCTCCAGCCGGGCGACGCGGAGACATGGTACAACCTGGGCGTGGCCTATGCCAAGCTCGGGCAATACCGGAAGGCCATCGCAGCCATCCAGCGCGCCATCGCCCTCCAGCCGGACAACGCCGAGACATGGCTTGGCTTGGGTCTCGTCTACTGCATGGCGGGCAATCGCTACAAAACCATCGAGGTGTACAAAAAACTGCGCACTCTGAATGCAGAGCTCGCCAGCTTGCTTTCCAACTTTCCCGGTTGCATTGTCCACTGAAGAGGCAGCAGCCGAGCTTCCCTGTCACCTGTGCTGCTTTGCCCTGAAGATCAGCCCGCGCCCGTTTCCCCTGTGGAAGGAATCGGCGTGTGTTTTTCGAACGGGCGAGCAGCCGCCCTAACGCACCTGCGGCAGCGGCTCGCGGCGGACGCGCAGCTCGAACAGGTCCGGCCGCGAGTAGTGGCCACCGACATCGAGTGCGAGCTTTTCTTCGGCCACGCGCCCGAGTTCCAGTTCAGCGACAAGCAACTCTTCGCGGCCGCGCACCGGCTCGACCACGTACTGCGCGTCCGGGCCGATGATGGCCGAGCCGCCATCGAGCAGCACTTCAGGCGCGGCAACGAAATCGGCGGCCAGCTCGAAATCTGCTGGCAGGTGGCGTTTCTCGAGATACGCGGCGGCCACGAGCACGAAGCAGCGGCCTTCGAACGCGTAGTGGCGCGAGGCCAGTTGATAGACTTCGCGGCAGACAGGCCAGGCGGCCACGTGGATCTGCTCGCCTTCGGCGTGCAGCACCTGGCGCGGCAGCGGCATCCAGTGTTCCCAGCAGATCAGCCCGCCGACCCGTACGCCCGCGCAGTCGTAGGTGCGCAGGCCGGCGGCATCGCCGTAGCCCCACACGAGCCGTTCACCAAAGGTGGGCACGAGCTTGCGGTGCCGACCGAGCAGCTCGCCTTCCGCGCTGATGAACAGCAACGTGTTGTAGAGCGAGCCGGTGGCGGTGCGTTCGTTCGCCCCCAGCACGACCGCGCAGCGGGCTTCGCGGGCGGCGCGGCAGAGCTGATCGGTTTCCGGGGAAGGAATCTCCAGCGAGTTCCGCGCCAGCCGCGCCTGCAGTTTCTTCGATGGCGCGTGCTCCCACCGGCCAAACGTGCCGGCATCGCACCAGAACGGATAGACCGGCAGCCAGGTCTCCGGAAACGCCACCAGACGGGCGCCACGCCGGCCGGCTTCCGCAATCCACTGGCAGGCCTTCTCGAGCGAGGCGGCCAGCTCGAGCACGACCGGCGTGGCCTGCGCCACCGCGACGGTGAATTTCATGGCTCGCTCCCTGTAAAAGATTGCGTCGGCGGCACCGGCAGCAGCTGACCTCACGCCGCGGCCCGCTGCAGAAACAGCGAGCCGAAGGTGAACTGCAGGTCCGGGTGGCGCTTGTCCAGGACGAACCTTTCGCCGGTATCGCGAAAGGGGCGCCCGTCGAGCAGCGCCAGCCCCGAGGCCTCGACGAGCCGCTCGACCTCCGCTGCGTCGCGCAACGCCTCGGACTTCGGCGCGGCATTTCCATAGTCGAACGTGAGCGCCAGGATGCCGCCCGGCCGCAGCAGCGCGGCCAGCCGCGCCATCACCAGCGGCTGGATCTGCTTGGGCAGGTGTTCCAGCACGCTGAAGGAAAGCACGGCGTCGAACTGTCCCCAGGCATCCGGTGGCGGCGCCTGCACAAGGTCGAACGTCGAACCCTGCAGCCGCCAGCCGCGTGCCCGCGCCACCGCGTTGGTAGCGTCTGCCAGCACGCGGTCAATGTCGAGACTCAGCACTTCGGCTCCCCGCGAGGCCAGATAGTACACCGGCAGCGTCGCGCCGCCGCCGAAATCCAGCACGCGCAGCCGGCTCCCTTGCGGCGATTTGCGGCCCACCGTCTGTTCGACGCAGGCCACGCCGCGGGCGTACTCCCACAATTTGTGCGGCGGCACGCGGAAGCGCAGCCGCAGAAAGCCGTTCACCGCGAAAGGCGTGGCACTGAGACCCAGCCGCACGGCCAGCCAGCGCAACGCCCGGGCCGCCCGCGCGGTCGCCGGAGCAGCCAGGTCGGCCGGGCTGTAGGTTTTGCTTTCAAATTCCGCAAGGTGCATGGAAATCTGACAACCCCACGCCTCGCGCGCACGCGGACGAAATGGCCCCGGCCATCAGCGTGTTCGGCCGCAGCGAAGCCGGGTTCAAACTGTGCACGGTCAGAATGTTGTCCACTGAGCCGCTGGTGCCGCCCACGCGCGCGTACAGCTCAGCCAGTTCTCCGGTAGCGGCTGCCGGCGGGACGACGCGAATCCAGGCCATCGCATCCTCCATCCTGTGTCGTCGCAAATCAAACCACAGATGCGCGCGCGAGTCGAGCCGATGCAGACAAACGAGGCAGTACCCCGAGCCGCGAAGCCATTCCAGCCTGCGCGAAAGGAAGCGCGCAGCAGCCAGTCAGGAGCACGCGGCTGGTGAGGCGAATGCGAATACCCGCGTTGAATGCGCAACCGGGTCTCGTATAATGGAGGCTTCCGCGGCTGGGGCGTGGTCCAATCGGTAGGACGCTGCACTGTTAATGCAGAAGGTGGAGGTTCGAATCCTCCCGCCCCAGCCAGTGCCTGCTCCGAAGGCAACCCGGCACGCCTAGGAATGCTCCTACCGGTAGGAACAACCGATGCTTCGTGCCCAGCCATCACGCCGTAGCCACGCCGTGCTCGTTATCCCGCTTGTGGTTCTGCTGACCGCGCTGCCGGTGATTTCGGCCCAGCAGCCGATTCGCGTCGACGTCAACCTGGTGCTCGTCGAAGTCACCGTGCGCGACCACCGCGGGCAGGTGGTGGGTGGCCTGAAGCCTGAAAACTTCCAGATCTTCGAAGATGGCGTCGAGCAGCAGGTCATGCACTTCAGTCAGGATCAGCTCCCGCTGGCCGTGGCCCTGGTGGTGGATCTGAGCAGTTCGATCGAACCGTTTTTGCGCCCGCTGCGCTACGCCACGCTCACGGCCTTGAAGGCGTTGAAAGCGGAGGATGCGGTGGCCCTGTTCACCTTTGCCGAACGGGTGACGCGCCGGGTGGCTCTGACGCGCGACAAGACTGCCGTGAGCGAGCAGATCGAGCTGATCACCGCTGGCGGGGGCACGAACATCAGCGGTGCCGTCCTGGAAGCCGCGGAATACCTGAAGCAGGAAGCGCCGTCGGCGCGCCGGGTGATTGTCCTGGTGAGCGACAATGTGCACACCACGCTGGCCGCCCCTTCCCTCGACCATGTGGTCACCGCCGCGCTGGAAGCGGATGCATCGGTCTACAGCCTGAAGGTGCCCGGCAACAACCGTGGCCTGGGATTCGCCGCTGCCACTCTGGCCACCCGCGTGAACGTGAACCGGCTGGCAGAAGCCACCGGCGGGGAAGTGTTCGATGTGGAGAAAACCGGCTCGCTCTACCTGGCTTTTGAGCGATTGATCGAACGCTTGAAGACCCGCTACACGCTCGGCTACTACCCGAAGAACACTGCGCTCGATGGCGGCTTCCGGAAAATCGAAGTCCGGCTCCGGAACCACGACCGCGGCCGGCTCCGCGTGCTGGCGAAGCGTGGCTACTACGCGCCCGTCGCAGCCGCCGTGCGCCCGGGACGACCATAGCCGCCGATTCTGGTTGTCCCGCAGAAAGTTCGGCGAAAGCCCATCGTATAATTCAGAGAGGGCCTCGGGGCCCGCGCGGATACGCAGATGGCGCGAAGAACCATGTCGGCGCTCGGAGAAGCGGTGCGCATCGCCGGAGCCAGCCTGTGGGCGCACAAGCTGCGCAGCCTGCTGACGCTGCTCGGTGTGGTGATTGGAGTCAGCGCGGTGATTGCCGTCGTCAGCCTGATCAACGGCGCCAACAGCTATGTCGCCGAAAAGGTTTTCAACCTGGGCACCGACGTGTTCCTGATCAACCGGGGCCCTTCGGTGATCACCGACATTGATTCCTTCCTGGAAACGCAGAAGCGCAAAAAGCTGACCGTGGAAGACTACGAAGCGGTGCGCCAGGCCTGCACCCTGTGCCGCGATGTGGGGGCAACGGCTTCTGCGCTGGCCGAAGTGGAATACGGCGCCCGCTCGGTGCGCGATTCGAACATCCGCGGCTGGACGCCTTCGATGGCGCGCATCTATGACGTGGAACTGGCTGCCGGACGGTACCTGACGGAAGCCGATATGCAACGCGCCGCGTCGCTGTGCGTGATCGGCTGGGACATCGCCGAAAACCTGTTCCCGGGCTTCGACCCGCTGGGCAAAGAAATCCGCGTGGGCAACCACGTCTTCGAAGTGGTCGGCGTGGGCAAAAAACTCGGCTCGGCGCTCGGACAATCGCGCGACAACTGGGTGATGATCCCGCTGCGCACCTTCCAGAAAATCTACGGTACCGAACAGTCGCTGCGCATCTGGGGCAAGGCGATTTCTCCTGCCCAGCTCGGTCCGGCGCAGGATCAGGCCCGGCAGATTCTCCGGGCGCGGCGCCATGTGCCCTACGACCAGCCCGATGATTTCGTGATCGAGACCAACGAATCCTTCCTGGCGCTGTGGGGCGTCATCAGCTCGGCGTTCTTCGGCGTGGTCGTGGTGATTGCTTCGATCTCTCTGGTGGTGGGCGGAATCGTCATCATGAACATCATGCTGGTCAGCGTGACCGAGCGAACTCAGGAAATCGGCCTGCGCAAGTCGGTCGGGGCGCGGCGCAGCGACATTCTGGCGCAGTTCCTGGTGGAATCGGCCACGGTCGCCGCGATTGGCGGGCTGCTCGGTGTGGGATTGGGAATCGGGTTGGCCAAGCTGGTCTCGCTGCTTTCCCCGTTTCCGAGCGCGATCGAACTGTGGTCGGTGATCGCCGGTTTGGTCGTGGCCACCAGCGTGGGACTGTTCTTCGGGATTTACCCGGCCTCGAAGGCAGCGCGACTAGACCCGGTGGTGGCGATGCGCAGCGAATAGCAGGTGGATGGGTATGGTAGCCGCTCTTCGGCAAAGGGGCAGCGAAGTCAAAGAAGCCGTCCTGCTGGCGCTCGATGCTCTCCGTCGGCACAAGCTGCGCTCCGGGTTGACAATCTTGGGCGTGGTCATCGGCGTGAGCACGGTGGTGGCGGTCAGCTCGGTGATTCTGGGCCTGAACGCCAATGTGATTGGCTCGATCGAATCGCTCGGCTCGAACATCATCATCTGCTACAAACACCCGTGGACCTCGCTGGGACGGCCGCCGAGCGAGTGGTTCACCCGGAAGGAATTGAAAGCGGAATGGGCGGAGGACATTGCGCGCCTGCCGCATGTGGTGGCGGTGGCACCTTCGCTGCGCATCTTCCATCCGATGTTCGGGGCAGGCACCAGTTATGTTCGCCGCGGAGAGTATCGCGCCAAGAACGTGATCCTGCAGGGGAATCCGCCGGAGATTCAGGAAATTTTCAATATCGAGCTGGCGCGCGGCCGCTGGTTTACCGAATCGGATATGGCCCACCGCACGCCGGTGGTCGTGCTGGGCCACGACCTCGCCCGGACCCTGTTTCCGAATCCCTGGGAAGACCCGATCGGCCAGGAAGTGCTGATCGAGGGCAAGGCATTCACCGTGGTCGGTGTGGCCGAACGGCAGCGGCAGGCGCTTGGCACCGGCGCCAACCCCGAAGACAACATCGCCATCATGCCGCTTTCCACGATGGAAAAACTCCATCCGGAATACCGCGACTACGTCCTGTTTGTGAAGGCTTCGAGCGGTGAGACCGTGGCGCAGGTCGTGGACGCCGTGCGCGACCTGCTGCGGCGCAAGCGCCGGCTGCCCTCGAACAAACCGGACGACTTCGCCATCTTCACGCCGGATGCCTTCATCGAGTTGTGGCAGCAGATCTCCTACGGCATCTTCGCGCTGATGTTCGCGGTCAGCTCGGTGGCGCTGCTGGTGGGCGGCATCGGCGTGATGAATATCATGCTGGTCAGCGTCACCGAGCGGACGCGGGAGATCGGCATCCGCAAAGCGATTGGCGCGCGGCGGTGGAACATCCTGTGGCAGTTTCTGCTCGAAGCGGTCACTCTGGTGTCGGTCGGCGGAGTCATCGGCATTGTGCTCGGCTCCGCACTCGGACTCGGGGTGCGCGCAGCGTTCCCGTCGCTGCCGGCGCAGATTTCGCTGTTCTGGGTCCTGCTGGCGTTCGGTGCCTGCGCGCTGATCGGGATTCTCTTCGGCATCTATCCTGCAGCGAAGGCCGCCCGGCTCGATCCGGTCGTGGCCCTCCGCTATGAATGAGCGCGGCGTGCCCGTCGGCCGGAATTCGGGATCAGTTCCCGATGGTGACGCTTTCGCGGATGAACCGAACGTCGTCCGAGCAAGGCTCGGAATAGGAAAAGATCAGGGCGTACACCGTCAGGCCCTTCGCTGCCAGCACAAAATGCTCGTACGTGTTGAGGGCGAGCGTTTCCTCTTCGAGGTCCAAGCGGGATTGCGAATGGAAAAGGATTTCCACGCCAGCCAGGTTGCCCAGCCGGGCGGAGCCCCGTTTCAGGGTCGTATTTTCTGGTTGTTTCGCTTTCCTCAATTCGACCAGTGAATCGCCGTAGGATTCCAGCGTAGTCCATGGGAATCTGGAATCCGCCAGAAAAATCGCCATGCAGTTTTCTTCGGTGTGTTCCGCTTGCGCAAAAACTCCGGCTTGCGCCTCGGTGAACTGCCAGGTGAAAGGAACCTGCATCTCCACACCGTACTTCGGGTTCTGGTAGGTAAGCCGATCCTCCAGCTCTGTTATCCGGACGCTGCTCTGGTCGATCGTGTCGTAGTTGGGCATCAGAATGCCCAGAGCCACAAAGCCGACGTAGGCTCCGACGAACAGCCCGGCCAGCGTCAGTGGAATGTGGGGCTGGAGTCCGGGGCTTGGCGCCAGGGCCGTCGCGGGTGCGGAGACCGATGCGAGCTTTTCCCGATGCAGCTCGTTTTGGTGCCTGGCGATGCGATACGCGTCGGCGGCCAGCACGGCTACGACGATTTCGATTCCCAGCTCCAACAGGGCGGCGTAAGTTGGGTTCTGGACGTTGCGGCTGGCCCGCGTCGCAACTCCGATGAGGAAGAAAATGAAGACGCCCTTGCGGCGTTCGTCCAAGTACCAGTAGCCGAAACCTCGAGTCAGAAAATTCAGAATCGCTGCGACGCGGGGGTTGTACACCATTTGGCTGTCGGTGCCATCGGAAAGCTCCCGCGCCGTGTAGTAGGCGTCCAGGAACGCGAACACATAGAGTGCCAGCGCAGCCCGCAAGCCAGTGCCCAGGAGAAGTTCCGATCCTTTCGTTGAGTCCTGCTCGAGCAAGATCCAGCCGAAAACTGCGGCCGCGATGCCGACAACGAAAAAGACCAGTGTCCACACACCTCGCGAACGTTTTCCGCAATACAACTGCCCCACGCCCGGGGCCAGCAGGGAAAGAAAAAAGGCAGCGCCCGGATCCTTTTCCTCCGGCATTCGCACCATGTATGCCGTTGCTGATTCGCTCTTCAGTTCCCGGGAATCGCGGGAGGCATCTTCGGGAGTGAACATGACCGCCTCGCGCCGCGGAACATAGCAAAAATAATCTCTCAGGTAAAGTTACAGAATGGTGCTGAGAGCAGGCGTCCGGAACTTTCTCCTCGGGCCTGCAGAACGATTCGCTGCGCGATTCGCTGCGATTTCCTTTATCCTGATTGCCTGCGCGTGCAAGCCGGAACAGAATCATCGGGGAGCCATGTCGCGGAGCCCGGAACAGCTCGTTGAGTTCGGGGGTGTGGTGGAGCTGGTGCAAGGTTTCGCCAGTTGCGGGCTCGGCCGCCGGGCGCTCGCACAGCTCCGTCCGCGATGGGCCGATTCGCCCGCGCGGGCTGCCACCGTGCGCCGCGAGCTCGAGCAGGAGTTCGCGCTGGTGCGCGAAGCGATGGACTATCTGCGCACCGGACAGGAGATGAGTTTTGGCGGGCTGCCCGACCCGGCCACATGGCTGCCGAAGCTGGCCGTGCCCGGCGCCGTGCTGGAGCCGGCGGCGTTGCTCGATGCCGCTGCCCTGCTCGACGCCGCCAGCACGCTGCGAGAAAGCTTCCGCACCGCAGAGGCTCGCTACCCGCATCTGGCGGCCCGCGCCGCGTCGCTGGCAGATTTCCGCGGACTGACCCGGGCCATCCGCCGCGCCATTCTCCCGAACGGAGAGTTGCCGGACGAAGCCTCGCCGCAACTGAAGCGCATTCGCGGATCGCTGGTCCGGACGCGCGCCGCCATTCAGAAAACGCTGCGGGAGCTGCTCCGCGCGCGCGGCGTCGCGCCGGGCGACAGCGAGGATTACATCACCGTGCGCAACGATCGCTTCGTTGTGCCGGTGCGCGCTGCCGAGCGGCGACAGATGCCCGGCGTGGTGCACGGCGCCAGCGCCACCGGACAGACGCTCTTCGTCGAACCGCTGGAAGCACTCGAGCTGAACAACCAGCTCGTCCAGCTCGCCGAAGAGGAAGCCGCTGAAATCCACCGCATTCTGCAGGAGCTGACCGGTCGCCTGGCCGCCGACCGGGAAGCCATCGAAGCGGCAGCCGCTGCGGTTGCCGAATTCGACGCCGGCCTGGCGCGCGCGCGGTTCGCTCGCGCCCTGGACTGCGCGCTGCCGGAATTCGCCGCCGGTGCAGAGCTCCACCTGCAGGCGGCGCGCCACCCGGTGCTCGAAACCAACCTGCGGCGCCAGGGACGCACCGTGGTGCCGATTTCGCTTTCCTTGGGCGGCGCAGAAACCGTGCTCGTCATCAGCGGACCGAACACCGGCGGCAAAACGGTGGCGTTGAAAACGGTCGGCGCAGCGGTACTTTCCGCACTGGCAGGCATTCCGGTGGCGGCAGCGCGCGCGGTGGTCCCGCTGGCTGACCGCGTGCTGGCGGACATCGGCGACGAACAATCCATCGCCGCGGACCTCTCCACGTTCTCCGCGCATGCGCTGAACCTGCGCGCCATGCTCGAAGCCGCAACCGAGCGCTCCCTGGTTCTGGTGGACGAAATCGGCACCGGCACGGCCCCGGAAGAAGGCGCCGCGCTGGCCGTGGCACTGCTCGAAGAGTTCCGCCAGCGGCGGTGCCTGACGCTGGTCACCACACACCTCGACCGGCTGAAGGCGTACGCTTCGACGACCCCGGGCGTGACGAATGCGGCGATGGAGTTCGACGTCGAGCGGCTGCAGCCCACCTACCGGCTGATTGTCGGACTGCCCGGCACCTCCAGTGGAATCGCCATCGCCGAGCGGCTCGGGCTGCCCCCGTCGGTTCTGGCGCGCGCCCGCGCGCTGCTCACGCCCGAGGCCCGCGAAGCGGCCGACCTGCTCGCCTATCTGCACCGCAGCCGCGACGAACTGGAAGCGCTCAAGCGCGATCTGGCCGAGCAGATGTCCGCACTGGAAGCCGAACGCCGCCGGCTGCAAACCGAGTGGGTGGAGCGCCAGCGCCGCCGCCTTGCGGAGCTCGAGCGGCAATTTGCCGAAGCACTCCGTCAGCACGAACAGCAAGTCCGCCAATTGCTCGGCGAAATTCAGGACCAGCGGCTGCGGGCGCAACTCGAGCGGCAGGCGGCACGACGGCTGAGCAAACTGCACGCTGCGGCTCGTGCAGAAGCCGATGCGGCGGCCCTGGCACACCTGTCGGAAGCCCAGCGCGAGCTGGGCGAAGCCGCGAAGGTTGTCGAACCGCCTCCGCCCGCAGCGATCGCACCCGGCCAGCAGGTGCGCGTGCGCGGCCTGGCGCAGCCGGTGGTGGTCCGGCAGCGGGACGACCGCACCGCCGAGGTGCAGGCCGGGCCGCTGCGCATGCGCGTACCGCTGGCCGACATCGTGGGCATCGTGGACGAACCTGCGCGACGCACGGCACTCACCGTCTCGGCTACGGGTGATGCCGCAGACGAAATTCACGTGATCGGCGAAACGGTCGAAGAAGCCATCCGGCGCGTGGACAAATTCCTGGACGCTGCGGTGCTGGCGGCCAAGCCGCGCGTGCGCATCATCCATGGCCACGGCACCGGCGCACTGCGCCGCGGTCTGCGCGAATTCCTGGCCAGCCACCCGCACGTGGAACGCTACACCGATGAGGCCCCCGAACGCGGCGGCGCCGCGGTGACTGTCGTAGAATTACGCAGCTAGAGGACACACACCGATGGCCGAAGCAGGTTCCTGGGCGGATCGAGTCAAACAGCAGGCCGATATCGTCCGCGTGGTGGGCGACTACGTCCGACTGAAAAAATCCGGTCAGAATTTCCTGGGGCTGTGCCCGTTTCATTCCGAAAAAACGCCTTCGTTTGCCGTCCATCCGGTCAAACAGATCTATCACTGCTTCGGCTGCGGCGCCGGTGGCGACGTCTTCCGGTTCGTCATGGAAATGGAAAAGTGCAGCTTCCCGGAAGCGGTGCGGCTGGTGGCGGAAAAGTGTGGCATCCCGGTTCCGAAGCCGCGACCGCGCTCACCGCAGGAAAAACGCGAACAGTCCGTTCGCACCGCGCTGCTGGAAATGCATCGGGAGGCGGCAGCGTTCTTTGCCCGGCAGATGGCGGAAACCGTCGAAGGCCAGGCCGCTCAGGCCTACCTGGAGGACCGCGGACTGGATCGCGCGGCGATCGAGCGGTTCGGACTGGGCTACGCACCCGCTTCCGGCGATGCGCTCTATCGCCACCTGAAAGCCAAATTCCCGGACACCCTGCTGGAGGCGTCCGGGCTGTTCGCCCGCGCGGAAGGTGGACGGCTCTATGACCGTTTCCGCCGCCGCATCATGTTTCCGATTGCCAACGAATCCGGACGGGTCATTGCGTTCGGCGGGCGTGCGCTGGGCGATGAGTTGCCGAAGTATCTGAACTCTCCGGAAACGCCGATCTACTCGAAAAGCCACGTCCTCTACCATCTGGATCGCGCCAAGCAGGAAATCCGTCAGCAGGACTTCGCCATTCTGGTCGAAGGATACCTGGACGCCATCGCCGTGGCGCGGGCAGGCTGCGCCAATGTGGTGGCCAGTTGCGGAACCAGTCTGGCGGAGCCGCAGGTGAAGCTGCTCGGACGGTTCACGCGCCGCGCGGTCGTCAACTACGACCCGGACGCCGCCGGCCAGGCCGCCACCGAGCGCTCCATCCTGCTGCTGCTCGAACAGGGCTTCGACGTGCGCGTGCTCGAGCTGCCGCGCATCGGCGGACAGCCCGCTGACCCCGACCTGTTCATCCGCGAACAGGGCGCGGCTGCCTACCGGGCCGCGCTCGGCGCGGCTCCGGCCTTCATCGAATACCTGATCCAGCGCGTTCGGGCGCAGGCGGGTGCCCTGCAGGACCCTGCAGCGAAGCTGCGCGCACTGAACTACCTGATGCCCTATGTGCAGCGCATCCCCAGCCGGCTGCTCCGCTCGGAGTGGGCCACGCGCATGGCCAGCGAGCTGCGCGTCGAAGAACCCGTGTTGCGCGAAGCCCTGCGTCGCGCCGCTGCGGAACGACGCAGCCAGGTGCAGACGCGGCCCGAATTGCTCGCCGCCGGCCCCAAACCTGCCGAACGGCGCCTGATTCAGATGCTCAGCGAAGCGGAAGAATTTCGACAGAAACTGGCGCAGGAAATCGCTGCCGCCGAGCTGCACCACGGCCTGGCCACGGAGAAAATCTTTGCCGTGCTGCTGCCGGACTGCCTCGACGGCCGTGCACCGGACCCCAATCAGGCTGCGACCACGCTCGGGGAAGAAGACCGACGCACCCTGTTCAGCATCTTGTTCGAACCCGCTGCTCAGCCAAGCTGGGAAGAAGCGGAAAGCTGCCTCGGGGTGCTTCGCCGACGAAAAATCGAAGCAGAACTGGCCCGCGTGCAACAGGCCATCGAAGCGAACCCGACCGAGGAAGAGCTGCGTGCACTGCTGGCACGGAAACAACAACTGCGCCAGCAGCTCGCCTCCAACGAAGCCAATCCATCTTTTTAGAAACCGTCTCCCTGCATATCTATTCGGATTGTGTGAACTTGTGCGCAATCCTGACCGGAAAATCGGCGCTGTGCAATTCCAGCCAGAAGGTAACGAATCGCTGCTAGGCTCGAGTCTGGCAAGCAAGCGTTTGCTCTTCCCGCGAAACCAGCCGCGCCGAGCACTCGCCCGTTCGGAAGCAGCAAAGGCAGTTCTGGAGAAGAGAAATGGTGCGCGAGCAGTTCCATGGAACGAAGAAAATTGCTCTCTCCGTGGCCGTCCCGGAACTCACTCCGCGAGTCCCAGGGCTGCTCAGGGTTCAAGAGCAGGACATCGCTCATAAGCCGGCCCGTCCTTCCAACGAAATACCTTGCCCGAAGCAGTCGAGGGCGGATTCGGGGTCGCGTTCTCTGGCAGTGAATTTGTAGGCATTGCCGCTGCCCGCAGCAACGACGCGTTCGCCGTCGAACGGATGGCGCACACCTTGAGGGGTCCCTGCCGATGATCCTGCGCCCGAGGCAACTGCACGCTCGCCGCCAAATGGGTAGTGTCCGACTCGTCCAGGATCGCGCCGGTGGCGTTCGTCACAACATGCGCGCGGCCAAGCGGGTAGTAGTCGGAGTCATCGAGAATGGTGTCGGCCGCGTCCGTGACGATGCGCGCGCTGCCGAGGTGGTCAGCGAAGTAGTAGAACACCGCGCCGCTCGCCTCCCGCCGCGCAACCCGCTTGCCAGCAAAAAAGCTATGCTCAGTCGC
>JAIMAG010000038.1 GCA_023512135.1 Terriglobia bacterium
CCCTTCTCCCCGCTGGTGCCCCCCCCCCCCCGGGGGGGCCGGCCCGCGCCCCCCGGCGCCCCCCCTGCCCGGGGGCCGGGGGGGGGCCCCCCCCGGGGGGCCCCCCCCCCCGCGCCCCCCCCCCCCCCCCCCCCCCCCCCCCCGGGGGGCGGCCGCGGGGGCGGCCCCGCCCCCCCGGCGCCGACGCGCCTGCGGCGCGCGGCGCCGACCACTTCGGCCGGCGCTTCGCGCCGCTCTCCCATCAATGCGCCGGCCCGGGGGGCCGGCGCTGGGGCGGCAGGCCGCCTTCGGCGCCTGCCGCCCCCTTCTCCCCGCTGGTCCCCCCCCCGCCGCTGGTGCGCTGCCCGGCGCTCCCGTGCGCCGCCATTCCCTGGCGCGAGGGGGTGCGCACCGCCGGTGAGCACGGCACGCCGGAGCAGCCAACCCTCCTCCCCTCCCTCCTCCCTCCGTGGCCGTTGTTGTCACTCAGTGCACATGCACGTGCCTTTGTTTTTGTGGATGCGTTCCTCCAAGTGGGCTAGAATGTTGCCGTTGGATTTCCCTTGTGCACCCTCCCCGTGGTGCCACTTCCCGCCGTATACTAAGTCCATGGCCAAGTTCCTATCCCAGCTCACCTCCGACATCCGAGGCTCGATCGATGGTCTGACGTTCAGCCGCAACCGCTTTGGCCGAGTCATCCGCGCCAAGGTTGCCCCCGTCAACCCGTCGACCACCGCCCAGGACCGCATCCGGCAGCTGTTTGGCGACCTCAGCCACCTGTGGAGCACCGGCATCGGCGACGACAACACGACCGCTTGGCTCACCGCTGCCTCCTCGACCACTCTCTACGACAGCCTCGGCCAGGCCTACCAGCCGACCGGCCAGAACCTGTTCATCAGCGTGAACCTTATCCGGCGGCTAATGGGCGAGCCCGTCACCCTGGTGCCCCAGATCGGCGGCAGCTTCCCCCTGCTCTACACCGTCTCCGGGTCGGCCACCGCACAGGACCCGCCCACCGTCGACTCGGTGACCGTCACGTGGACCGGCGCCGCGAGCGCCCAGCAGGCCTACGCCGTCTACGCCGCTGCGCCCGTGCGTCACGGCGTGCGTTTCGTCTCCCGGCCCCGGTACCGGTGGATGGGCTACACCACCGGCCCCATCTACACCCTCGCCATCGGCAGCCAGTACGTCGCCAAGTTCGGCGACATCAGCGGCTTCGCCGGCGCCCGGAAGATCCCCGTGATGGTCGTGCCCCTCAACGCCGGCCGCCTCATGGGTCCTCCCCTCACGGCGTTCCTCTCCATCGACACCCCGCCAGGCGGCCCGTAGACCGGACCGTAGGGCCCTCCTTCACACACCAAAACAGCCGGCCGGATCATCCGGCCGGCTCCTCTTCGCCTGGCTGCTCAGTGCCCAGCCCTGCTCAGTCTCTCCTTGATCTCCTCGACCTCCCGCCCCAGCCCGCGTACCAGCTCCCGCAGTTCCAGGCGATCCTCATCCCACCTCCTCATCATCTCGCGCCCGAGGTACCCGGCCGCTACCGCCCAGGGTATGTTCCGCACCAGCTCGAGCAGCACCTCCTTCTCAGTCATGCCGTCTCCCTCCTCCACGCTTCCAATCCCGTGATGCGGGCTAGCTCCTCCACGTCCACGGAACGTGGATCTACCTTTCGCCGCGTTAGATCCTTGTGCCCGGCGACATACCGCAGCGATGGTGTGCCCCGCCGTAGCTCCGCCGCCAGCTCCTGGAGCGCTCCCATTTGCCAAGTCGTCGGTCGCCAACTCTCCGTCACGCCACCCACCCACGCGACACCGATGCTCCGCTGATTCACAGGCCGGATGCGGCCATCGGCCCGCTCGCATACGCCCGCGTGGCGAGCCGCCTCCGCCACGGGCGCCAGCTTCCACACCAGCCCATCCTGCTCGATCACGTAATGGTAGCTGAGCTTCCGCCGCCCGAGCTCCTGCAGCGCCGAAGCCAGACTGAAGCTGCCCGTGTGATGCACCACCAGCAGCACCGGCTCGCCGTACCGGCGAGGGTCCGTGTGTCCTGTCAACGCCGTGATTACCTTCATTGACCAATCCTCCTCAATCCGCGGCCGCGCGGCGACTCCGGCACGATACACTCGACCAGCCGGCTGCCCTTGAGCTCCGGTTCCAGCCCAATGCGCTCCGCCTCAGGCGGACCCACCGGGAGCACCTCGACCTTATCGACGACGCGGCACACCTGCCTCGCATTGTACGCCGGTGTCTCTCGCCGCAGTTCGATCACCGTTCCGACCACCGAGCCCACGTCCTCGAGCGAGACCCCTTGAGCTTCGAGCTCCTCCTCGTTGCTCGCCGTAAGCATCAGCAAATACCGCTCGCCCTTGTACTGACACCACACATACACCCGCTCCTGCAGCTCGACCCCATCGGCGCATAGCGCGCACGCGCGCCCGCCACAGCGGCGCGAGCGCTTCGCGCTCGCATCCCAGTGCATCGGCACCAGCACGGCGCCCGAAAGCACAGTGACCACCACCGGCTCCTCCCCGCGTACCACCAGGTACCGCGCCTTCTTCCGCGTCAGACTCACCGCTCCGCCCTCCGCCTGGTTTGCGCTTCGCCCCGCTGCACCCGTCGACGGCGCTCGATGACGCTGCCCACCTTCACGCACCGCCGGCCCACGTACCACTCGCTCTCGAGAACGCCCCGCTTGATCAGGCCGTAGACCGCCTGCCGCGAGACCCCAAGCAGCTTCGCCGCCTCCGCGACGCCCACCCAGTCGCTCCGATCCAATGCCATGTCTCTCGTCCTCCTCTGCGTGTCAACCTTACCACAGCGACCTTGTCGGTTGTCAAGCCCACGACGTTGACACTGACCCGCGACGGCGGCCGTCAACGTCCCTCTCAACGACCCCCCCATATCTCCACACCCCCCCCTTCCCGCCCCCTCGACGACCCCCGCGCCCCCGATCCCCCGCCGTCGACCTCCGCCCTGGGCGCCCCGAGGCCGCACCGACTCGGCCATGGCCTCGCTTCGCTCGGCCATGGCCTCGCGGCGCGGATCGGAACTCAGGCCGAAGCGGGTGCTCGATGCGCCACACCCGCGCCCCCAACACCCCGGCGAGATTCGGTCCTCGCTGCGCTCGGTGTATTTCACTCGCCCACCCACCAGCCCCCTCCGCCGGCGCGGCGGCCGCCGTCCATGGCGGCCCGGCCTCCTGCCTCGCCGCGCCGGCCCCGCGCGCGCCTTCGGCGCGCGCCTTCCTGCGCGCCCGGCGGGGCCCCAGCGGCGCTCGCTCCGCTCGCGCTCACCCCGCCGGCCGCGCGGCACGGTGCTCCGGCGTGCCGTGCTCACCGGCGGTGCGCACCCCCTCGCGCCAGGCGCTCCGCTTCGCTCCGCCGCGCGCGCTCGTGGGGCCCGCGCCGCCGCGCGGGTCGCCCGGCCCGCCTACGCGCTGACCCGCTCCCGCGGCCCGCTGGCCCGCATCTTCGCTGCGCTCGCCGCGGCCCGGCGGGCCGCTCCCGCTCTGTGGGGCGGGGCCCCTTCGCCCCCCCGCCCCACGCCCCCCCCCGCAAGGCGTTGCACCCTGGACCTGGTCTGTAGGATGCCGCCACGTCGGTCGGTGGCGAGTTCGGCAGGTCCATGGCGGTTCGCGGGCGCCATGCGGCGCGTGTATCCGGGCTTCGTGCAGCTGATTGCCTTCATGAGCATGAACCGCGAGCGGCACGAGCAGGCGCTGCGCGACCTGTACACCTTGCGCGCCCATGGCGAGCACGCCAAGGCCGACGCCATCCAGTCGTTCTACACCGAGTATTTCGCCACGATGGACCTGACGGCCGAGTTCTACCTGGAGACGGTGAGCCTGGTGTTCCAGCGCTTCCTGCTGGCGCAGGGGCAGCTCGACGTGGGACTCGGCGAGGACCGTGCGCCCGCCCACGGGCGCGAAGCGCAGCCTACTGGTGCCTTGCACGCACCCGCTCCCGGACCCAGGCCGCCACCATCTCGACGCCCTCGCCGGCGCGGAGGTTGGTGAAGACGAAGGGGCGGACCCCACGCATGCGCCGGGCGTCGCGCTCCATGACCTCGAGCGAGGCCCCGACCGCCGGCGCGAGATCGGTCTTGTTGATGACGAGCAGGTCGGAGTCCGTGATCCCC
>JAIMAG010000010.1 GCA_023512135.1 Terriglobia bacterium
GGCTGGTTCGCGAGCTGCTCGACCGGGGCCGCTACATCTACCTCTGCACGAACGGCATGTTCATCCGCAAGCGCCTGGCCGAACTGGTGCCCTCGCCGCAACTTTTCCTGAACGTGCACTTGGACGGCATGGAGCGCACGCATGACCTGTGCGTGGAACGCGACGGCGTCTTCCGCGAGGCCATCGAGGGCATCCAGGCCGCCAAAGCCGTCGGCTTTCAGGTCACCTCGAACACGACCATCTACAAGGAAACCGACCTGAACGAAATCGCCGAACTGTTCGAATACCTCCAGCAGCTCGGCGTGGACGGCCACATGATCTCCCCGGCGTACTCCTACGCCGCGGTGATGACGAAAGATATTTTCATGTCCCGCGACGAGATCCGGGAAAAATTCCGGCAAGCGTGTGCGTTGCTGGAGCGATACACGCTGATGACCTCGCCGATTTACTTGGAATACTTGCGCGGCGAACGCGAACTGATGTGCACGGCCTGGGGCAATCCCACCTACAACCCGCGCGGCTGGAAAGGGCCCTGTTACTTGATCACCGATGCGCACTACCCGACGTTCCGCGAATTCCTGGAGAAGACTCGGTGGGAGAAGTACGGCCGCGGCCGCGACCCTCGTTGCGAAGACTGCATGGTGCACGTGGGCTACGAGGCTTCGGCGGTGCTCGGCAGCCAGCGCAAACTCGGCGATAACTGGAAGCTGCTGAAATGGCAGCTCACTGGCGGTAACGGTCGCCGCAATGGCCAGTCTCCCAACGGAAAGCAGTCGTTCGCTTCGCCGGCCATGCCGGCTACCCCGCAGGCGTCGCGGCCGGCCTACGACGCCGAAACAGGAGCTTTTCGGATTCTATGACGGCTCTCGCAACACCTCCGCGCACGCTCGTCACCGGGGCCTCGGGCTTTCTCGGCAGCCATGTCGTCCGACAACTGGTAGCCCGCGGGGAACCCGTGCGCGTGTTGCTGCGACCCTCCAGTCAGCGCAGGGCGCTGGACGGTCTCGAGGTGGAATACGCCTGGGGCGACTTGCGCGACCCGGCGGCGCTGCGCGCGGCGTTACGGGGCGTCCGGTATGTTTTTCACGTCGCCGCCGACTACCGGCTCTGGGCACGACATCCGCGGGAAATCTACGAATCCAACGTCACCGGAACCCGCAACCTGCTCGCGGCCGCCGCCGAAGCCGGTGTCGAACGCTTCCTCTACACTTCCAGCGTGGCCACCATTGCCGTGCCGCGTCCGGGGGCGCTGCCGAATGAAGCCACCGAAACGCGCCTGCAGGAAATGATCGGGCACTACAAACGGTCGAAATGGCTGGCGGAACAGGAAGCGCGGGCGGCGGCCCAACGTGGCTTGCCGGTGGTGATCGTCAATCCCACCACTCCGGTTGGCCCGGGCGACTGGAAACCCACGCCCACCGGCCGCATCATTCTGGATTTTCTGCGCGGGCAGATGCCCGCCTACGTGGATACCGGACTGAATCTGGTGCCGGTCGAAGACGTCGCTGCCGGCCATCTGCTGGCCCGGGAACGCGGACGGCCCGGTGAGCGATATATCCTGGGCGGAGAAAATCTGTCGCTCCGCGAAATTCTTTCCATCCTGGCCCGGATTACTGGCCGGCCGGCGCCGCGGCTGCGGCTGCCGCACTGGGTGGCGATGCTGGTTGCCTGGGTGGATACAGGCTTGGCCGGGTTGGACGACCGTGCACCGCGCGTCCCGCTGGAAGGCGTGCGCATGGCGCGGCACCGGATGTTTGTGGACGATTCGCGGGCACGGCGCGAGCTGGGTTTTGCTCCCGGCTCCGTCGCGGCGGCCCTGGAACGGGCCGTGCGCTGGTATGAACTCCATGGCTATGTGCCGGGCTCGGTGGCGCGTTCGGTTGCGCGCGCCCCTGCTGCGGCCTGATGGTGCATGCGGAAGTTGCTGACGTGAATATTCTGGTGACGTTCGCCCTGGAACGAGAATTTGCGCCGTGGCGTGCGCTGCGGACGTTCCGCCGCGAACAAGATACTTCTTCGGCGCGCTTGCCGGTGCCGGTCTTCTGCAGTGAAGCGGGCAGCGCGCGATTGCGTGTGGCCATCACCGGCATGGGCCCGCAGGCGGCCGAACAGGCGATGACGTCGCTGCTGACGGAACCACCGGAGGTCTGCATCAGTGCCGGACTGGCCGGAGGACTGCGTGCGCAGCACCGGAGCGGAGATGTCTTGCTGGCCCGTGCCGTGCGCGCGCTCGACGCAGACCGTCAGCTCGTCTGTGATTCCGGCCTGCTTTCGGCCTCGCGGTTTCTGAGCTGCCGTATCGCCGAGCTGTTCTTGAACAGCCCGCGCATAATTCGCTTTGCCTGGGAGAAGCGCCGGCTGGGACGCCAGGCCGACGCGGTGGAGATGGAGAGCTTGGCGGTGCTCGAAGCGGCGCGCCGGTGCGGCAGTGCAGTGCTCGCGGTCCGTGCAATTGCCGATACGTGCGATCAAGACCTGCCGTACGACTTCGGCCAGTTCGTGGATGTGCATGGCCAGCCGAAACCTTCGCGCGCTGTGGCGGCAGTGGCGCGGCAGCCGCTGCGACTGCCAGCGCTGCTGCGGCTGAACCGCCAATCTCGACAGGCCGCCGAAGCTCTGTGCCGGTTCCTGGAGGACTATGTGCAGCTTCTACCGCAACTGCTGGCGCACCCGGCAGAGGCACCGGAAGGAGTCGCCGCGACGTGAACGGTGCCGGCATGCAAGTTGAACCGACGACCGCTGCGGCACTGCCCGCGCGCAGCATGCGCGCCGGTGTCTATCGCGGCCCGGGTCGGGTCGAGGTCGAGCAGGTGCCCGTGCCGGAAATCGGGCCCGGCGAAGTGCTGGTGCGTGTGGCTGCCTGCGGCATCTGCGGCACCGACGTGAAAAAGATTCAGCATGGTTTTCTGCCGCCACCACAAATCTTCGGGCACGAAATTGCAGGAACCATTGTGGCCGTCGGCCGCAGCGTGGCCCGCTGGCAGCCCGGCGATCGCGTGGTCAGCTTCCACCACATTCCCTGCGGCGCCTGCTTCTACTGTGCGCGCAAGCTGTTCTCGCAGTGCCCGGTGTACAAGCGCGTGGGGGTCACGGCCGGTTTTCAACCGAACGGCGGCGGCTTCGCCGAGTACGTGCGTGTGATGCCCTGGGTGGTCGAGCGCGGGCTGGTGGCGATCCCCGCTGGCGTCAGCTTCGAGCTGGCCACCTGGGTCGAACCCGTCAACACGTGTCTGAAGGCCGTGGAAAAAGCCGGTGTCGCAGCCGGTGAGATCGCAGTGGTCATCGGACAGGGCCCGATCGGAGTGTTGCTGATGCTGCTGGCTCGCCTGCGCGGGGCTGTCGTTTTGACCACAGACCCGATTGCTGAACGCCGGGCCCGAAGCGTACAGTTAGGGGCAGCAGCCGCGCTCGACCCGGCCAGCGGGGAGGTCGAGCGGCAGGTACGCCGGGCGACCGACGGCCGTGGCGCTGATGTTGTCCTGGTGGCGGTGCCCAGCGCAGCACTGGTGCGCGAAGCGCTCGCACTGGCGCGTCCCGGCGGGCGGGTCCTGTTGTTTGCGCACAACGACCCGCAGATGGAGGTCAGCTTTCCGGCCGCAGCGGTGGGCGTGGAGGAAAAGCTGATTCTGGGCAGCTACAGCGCCGATGTGGACTTGCAGGAAGAGGCCGCGCGGTTGGTGTTCGAACGCCGGCTGCCGCTCGAAGACCTGATTACAGACCGGTATCCGCTCGAGCAGATCGGGTTCGCTCTGCTGCGAGCTGCCCGGCCGGCTGGTGATTCTTTCAAAGTGGTGATCACACCTTGATGAAGACCGATACGAACGGACACATGATCGCGGCCGTGCTCTATGGCCGCGAAAATCTGAAGATCGAGCGCGTGGCCATCCCCGCGCTCGGCGACGACGAAGTACTCGTGCGCGTCAAAGTCGCGCTCACCTGCGGCACCGACCTGAAGGTCTGGAAGCAGGGCTCGCATCCGCGGATGATCACGCCACCGGCCATCTTCGGCCATGAACTGGCCGGTGTGGTCGAGCGGGTCGGCCCCCGCCTGAACGGACAGCTTCGGCCGGGCATGCGCGTCGTGCCCGCGAATTCGGCACCCTGCCGCGCCTGCCTGTACTGCCGCAAGGGCCGCGAGAACCTGTGCGAGGACCTGCTGTTCAACAACGGCGCCTATGCGGAATACATCCGCATCCCGGGCCGCATCGCGCGCGAAAATCTGCTGGAAATCCCGGAAGGGGTCACGTTTCACGACGCGGCGATGATCGAACCGCTCGCCTGTGTGCTGCGCGGCATCGAAGAAACCGGCATCCAGGCCGGCGATACGACCGTGGTGATTGGCTGTGGACCGATCGGACTGAAGTTCATCCGCGTGCTTTCCGGACGCGGCGTCCGGGTGATTGCGCTCGGCAAGCGGCCGAGCCAGGTCCGCGCGGCCGAACGGCTCGGCGCGCGGGCTGCGTTCGACGTCTCCCGGACGGAAAACGTGATTGCGCGCGTGCGCGAGCTGACCGATGGGGGCCGGGGCGCCGATGCGGTGATTGAAGCGGTGGGCTCGCCGCTCACCTGGCAGTGGGCGGTGCAGATGGTGCGTCGGGGTGGCACCGTGAATCTGTTCGGTGGCTGCCCGGCCGGCTCGAAGGTCGAATTCGATCCCGGCGCACTGCACTATTCGGAAATCACGTTGAAGTCCAGCTTCCACCACACGCCGCGCCATATTCGGGAAGCGCTCGCGGCCATTGCCCGCGGCGAGGTGCGCGCCAGCGACCTGCTGACCGGCGAAATCCCGCTCGCCGACCTGCCGGCCATGTTCGAGCACATGAAGCACCGCAACGGCGAGCTGAAAACAGCCGTGATCCCCTGACTTCGCGCCGCGTGCGAGCATCGCCCGGGGCGGACGGTCTTCGGCAGCCGGCGCCGCGGGTACGTGCCGCGGCTTCCCCGCCTCTTCCACGCAGGGGTAGAGCGTTGCGTCACCGATGAGCTTGGCGGTCGAACTCGAAATCGCGCGTCATCTGCCTCCGGCGGGTTGCTCGGTGGCGGAAGCCCAGGCCTATACGCGCTGGCTGGCCAGGCATCACTACGAAAACTTCACGGTGGTGTCCTGGTTGCTGCCGCGCCGGTTGCGTCAGCATTTCTACAACGTCTATGCCTACTGTCGCTGGGCCGATGACCTGGGCGACGAGGTGGCCGATGCCCGCCGCGCGCTCGTGCTGCTCGACGAATGGGAGGCCGAACTGCGTGCCTGTTACGCGGGCCGGCCCCGCCACCCGGTCTTTGTGGCCCTGCGCAGCACGATCGAACAGTTCTCCATCCCCATCGAGCCGTTCGCGAACCTGCTGCAGGCGTTCCGCCAGGATCAGTCCGTACACCGGTATCCGAACTGGGAAGCGTTGTATGGCTACTGTCGCTACTCGGCGAATCCGGTGGGACACCTGGTGCTCTATCTGTGCGGCTATCGGGACGCTGAGCGGCAACAACTGGCCGATGCCACCTGCACCGCGCTGCAGCTGGCCAATTTTTGGCAGGATGTCTCCCGCGATCTTGACAAGGGGCGCATCTACATCCCGCTGGATGCGCTGGCGCGGCACGGGCTGAGCGAAGCCGATCTCGTGGCCCGGCGGTTCGATGCGCGGTACGTCGCGCTGATGCAGGAGCTGATCGCCCACACCCGCGAGCTGTTCGCGCGCGGCCGACCGCTCGCCGGCCGAGTGGCACCGGAGCTGCGCGTGGATATCGAACTGTTCACGCGGGGCGGCGAAGCCGTGCTCGAAGCGATCGAACGAATCGGATACGACACCCTGAACCAGCGGCCTACCGTCAGCCGCCTCACCCGGGCACGACTGCTGGGTCGTGCGCTCCGGTCCCGGCTGCTGACTCCGCTCGTCGCCAACCCGGCTCCGGAAACGCACCGGCATTCGTCCGCGAAGGCTTCGGCCATCGCGACGGCCGCGGCCGTGCCAGACCTGGATGCTGCTTATGCTCACTGCGAGCGGCAGGTACGCGCCGCACACACGAATTTCTATGTTGCGTTCCATCTGCTGCCACGTCCGAAGCGCCGCGCCCTCTGCGCTCTGTACGCCTTCATGCGCCGTGCCGATGACATCGCCGACGGCCCCGGCCGTGCGGAAGAAAAAACGGATCGGCTGCGCCGGCTCGGCGCCGAGCTGCACTCGGCACTGGCCGACGCGGTGACGCCCGACCCTGTGCTGGCCGCGCTGGCGGACACGGTGCGCCGCTATGCGATCCCGCCCCGCTGGCTGGAAGACCTGCTGGCCGGTGCGGCCATGGACCTGACCGTGCGCAGCTATGCCCGCTTTGACGAGCTACGCGAATACTGCTATCGCGTGGCGGGCACGGTGGGTTTGTGTTGCCTGCAGGTGTTTGGCTACGGCGATCCGCGTGCGCCCGCACTGGCCGAACAGCTCGGCATCGCGTTTCAGTTGACCAACATCCTGCGCGACCTGCGCGAAGATTTCGAACGCGGCCGCATCTACCTGCCCGAAGAGGACCTGCAGCGGTTCGGGTGGACTGGGGCCGATTTGCCCAGCCACGCCAGCGAACCCGCCTGGCAGGAGCTGATGCGCGGGCAGGCCGAGCGCGCCTGGCAGTTCTACCGCGCCGGCGCCGAATTACTGCCGCTGGTCAGCGAAGACAGTCGGGCGGCCCTTTGGGCCCTGGTGCGCATCTACAGCCGGCTGCTCGAACGCATCGAAGCGGGCGGCTATGCTGTGTTCGCTGCGCCGCGGGTCACGGTGCCGACCGCAGAAAAGCTCTGGATTCTGGCGCAGGCCCGGCTCGGTGCCTGGCGCAGGGGGTTGCCGTTTGAACAGCGTGATCGTGATCGGCGGCGGGCTGGCGGGGCTCTCCTCGGGCGTCGCACTGGCTGAAGCCGGCCTGCGCGTGCGCCTTTTCGAACTCCGGCAGCATCTGGGCGGCCGTGCGACCTCTTACGATCTGCCGGATGGCACCCACGTAGACAACTGTCAGCACGTCACCCTGGGTTGCTGCACCAATCTGGACGATTTTTTTCGCCGTACGGGCGCCGCATCCAAAATTCGCTGGTTCGATCGTCTGTATTTTCTCGACCGCCGGGGTCAGCGGGGCATCATCTCGGCTGCGCCGCTGCCAGCTCCGTTGCATCTGGCGCCGGCGCTGGCGCGGTTCCCTTCGCTCCGCTGGGAAGACCGGCGCGCCATCCTCCGTGCCCTGCGCGCGATTGTGCGGCATGGTGGTCCACCGCCAGACGCACACGATGTGACCATGCTCGACTGGCTGCGCCGCCACCGCCAGCCTCCCGGAGCTGTGGAGCGGTTCTGGCGTGTCGTGCTGGTCAGTGCCCTGAATGAGGAACTCGACCGCGCCAGCGCCCGCTACGGCACCGATGTTTTCTGGAAAGCCTTTCTTGCCCATCGTGAGGGCTTTCGGATGGGCGTGCCCTCTGTGCCGCTGGCCGAGCTCTATACCGGCTGTCGTCGCGCCATCGAACGCGCCGGCGGGGAGATTCGCACCCGTGCGGCCGTGCGAAAACTCGAAGTCGAGCACGGGCGAATCGTCGGAGCCCGCTTCGACAACGGCGAGCTGGCCACGGCCGATTTCTACATTGCCGCGGTGCCACACGACGCACTGCTTGCGCTGCTGCCCGAAGCCGTCGTGGAACGCCATGCGGAGCTGGCCGGCCTGCGTCGGCTGCAGGTGTCGCCCATCACGGGCGTGCATCTGCTCTACGACCGACCAGTGATGCGCGAGCCGTTCCTGACCCTGCTCGACCGCACCGTGCAGTGGATCTTCAATAAGACCCTCCTCTACGGCGCGCCCGCAACCCAGAAGGAAGGCGAACAGTACCTGCAGCTCGTCGTCAGCGCATCCTACGACCTGCTGGCGCGCTCGCGACAGCAAATCGTTGAGCTGGCCTGTGCCGAACTGGCCGAAGTGCTGCCGGCCACCCACACGGCACGCCTGCTCAAGTCCACGGTGGTGAAGGAAGCTGCCGCCACGTTTTCGCCGACGCCGGAAGCCGACCGCTGGCGCGTGGGCCCTGCCACCGACATCCCGAATCTATTGCTGGCCGGCGACTGGACAGCGACAGGCTGGCCGGGTACGATGGAGGGCGCCGTTCGCAGCGGATATCGCGCCGCCGAGGTGATCTTGGCGCGCTGCGGTCAGCCGCGCAGCCTGCTGCGGGCAGACCTGCCAGCCGAAGGGTTGGCCGCCTTCTTCTCGCGCACCTCGCGAAACCGCCAAAAGGAGTCATCGTGAGCCAGGTTCGTGTGCTGGTGGGTACAAAGAAAGGTGCTTTCCTGCTGACTGCCGACGGGAAGCGCCGACAGTGGGAAGTCCAGGGGCCGCTCTTCAATGGCTGGGAGATTTATCACCTGAAGGGTTCCCCGGCCGACCCGAACCGCCTCTACGCCTCACAGACCAGCGGCTGGTTCGGGCAGATCATCCAGCGTTCCGACGACGGTGGGCGCACGTGGTTCACACCCGGCGGCGAAAAGCTGCCGGATCCCTACAGCCCGCCCGCCGGCACCAGCAACCGTTTCGTCTACGATACTTCCCCGGAAACGGGCCGGCCGCTGACCACACATCAGTGGTACGACGGCACGCAGCATCCGTGGGAATTCAAGCGCGTCTGGCACCTGGAACCTTCCCTGGACGACCCCGATACGGTCTATGCCGGCGTCGAAGATGCCGCACTGTTCCGCTCCACCGACGGCGGCCGGAGCTGGCAGGAGCTGGCCGGCCTGCGCGGACATGAAACCGGCGCGCAGTGGCAGCCCGGGGCCGGCGGGCTGTGTCTGCACACGATTCTGCTCGTGCCCGGCAACCCGGAGCGGTTGTTCGTGGCCATTTCGGCTGCAGGCGTGTTTCGCAGCGACGATGGTGGCCGGAGCTGGAAGCCGATCAACCGCGGATTGAAGTCGAACTTTCTTCCTGACCCGGACGCCGCCGTCGGACACTGCGTGCACCGCATTGCCCTGCACCCCGCGCGCCCCAATGTGCTGTTCATGCAGAAACACTGGGATGTGATGCGCTCCGACGATGCAGGAGAATCCTGGCGCGAAGTCAGCGGAAATCTGCCGAGCGACTTCGGATTCCCCATCGCTGTCCACGCCCACGAACCGGAAACGATCTACGTGGTGCCGATCCACAGCGATGCGGAACATTATCCACCGGAAGGCCGGTTGCGCGTCTATCGCAGCCGCATCGGTGGCGGCGAATGGGAGCCACTGACGAACGGACTGCCCCAGCGCCACTGCTATGTGAACGTGCTCCGCGGGGCCATGGCCGTAGACCGGCTGGACCCCTGCGGCGTCTATTTCGGCACGACCGGCGGTCAGGTGTACGCCTCCGCCGATGCGGGCAGCAGCTGGCAGGCCATTGCTGAGCACCTGCCGGCCGTGCTTTCTGTTGAGGTGCAGACGCTGCCGTGATTCGCGTTGTGTTGCCGCACCCCCTGCGCCGGCTCGCCCGGCTCGGCCCGGAAGTCGAACTGGAGTGCTGCGAGCCGGTCACGCTGCGCGCCGTGCTCGACGTGCTCGAAGCGCGCTACCCGGTGCTGTCTGGAACCATCCGCGATCACGTCACCGGACAGCGGCGGCCATTTCTGCGCATCTTCGCCGGTGAAGAAGATCTCTCGCACCTCTCGCCCGATGCGCCACTGCCCACTGCTGTTGCCACCGGTGCGGAACCGCTGCTGATCGTCGGAGCCATCGCGGGCGGGTAACGGCGGGTTTGCCGATAGCTGCTCGATAGGGTAGCATTTTCACAACCTCGCGTTTTTTTGCTGGTGCCAGCAGGGAATCGCGGTATCATGGAACTCCCACCTGTGGAGGTTTCTCCCCATGGAACGCAAGTACAGGCAGCGGGGCTATCAGGAGTACGAAAAAGCGGAAAAGGAAAAGAGCCGGGAGCAGCGTCCCGCGCAGGGCCATCCGCGGCTGGACCGGCTGGGCCCGCGCACGCCGCGCATGGTAGGCACGGTTGTGCGGGCGCGCTGCGCCAACTGCGGCCACGTGCTCGCTCCGACAGCAGACCTGAACGGTCAGTGCCCGCGCTGCGGCTTCGAACTGCACTCCTGCAAGCAGTGTGTGCACTTCGATACCAGCGCGCGCTTCGAGTGCACCCAGCCTATCCCGGAACGCATCCCGCGCAAGGATGCTCGCAACGAATGCACGTTCTTCGAATTCCGCATGACGGTGGAAAAGGATACGGCACCCACGGCACCCAGTCCTTCGCTTTCCGGGCTCGGCAGCCTGTCGCCGCAGGACGCGCGAAAAGCTTTCGAAGACCTGTTCAAGAAATAGTCCGGCACAGTTCCCCGCACCGCGCAGCGCATAAACGGATGTCCACGGCCTTGGTCTGTCCAAATTTACATGGGTGGCTGGGGAAAGAGTGTCGGTGCCTGCGCCGGCTGGCGGGCGATTTCCTCCAGCTCGGGGTAGTGGTGACGCAGCAGCTCCGGCACGGACACGCGTTCGCCCTTCAGCAGATAGAGCAACTGCAGAGCATTGACCACCGCCTTGCCCCCGAAGTGATTGTTCGTGATCACGAACGTGGTGCGAGTGCGCTCGCGTATGGCTCGGATGCGCTCGACCCAGCTCTTCAGCTCCGCCAGGCTGTAGAGGTAGTTGTAGCGTTCCTCGGGGGATGCACGGAGCTCGTCGGCAAACCAGGTGTCGTAGCGTCGGCCGTGCAGCCGCACGTAGCCGATCGGAGCGGTGGCGCGTTGCGAGGGTTGCATGGCGCGACCCAGAATCGGCTGGTCCAGATTGCAGAAGCCCACACCGCGCTTTTCGAGCAGGTCGTAGAAAGCCGGCTCGTTCCAGCTCGCGTGTCGCACCTCGACGACCAGTGGATAATCAGCGAACCGGTTGAGCAGCGTCCGGAGCTGCTGGCGGTTTTCTTTGGTGTTGTGGAACGAAAACGGAAACTGCAGCAGCACCGCGCCCAGCCGGCCCGCGGCTTGCAGCACGTCGAAGCCTTCCCGGACGGCCCTTTCCTCGGCAGTGCCGACCCGCGCCGTCTCGTGCGTGAAGCGCTGCCAGAGCTTGGCGGTGAACAGAAAATTTGGATTTCGCTGCACCTGCTCGATCCACTGTCGGACTGACGCAGCCCGCAGTGGCTGATAGAACGAAGTGTTGATCTCGATCGTATCGAAAAATTCGGCCAGGTAGGCGGCTTCGTGAAAGCCGCGCGGTCGGCGTGCGGGATAAACTACGCCAGCCCAATCGGGGTACGACCAACCCGCCGGCCCCACCAGCACGCGGCCCTGCGCGCGGTCAGTCTGCGCAGCCGAAGCGCTCATGCAAAAATGCCCTAGGCAGTATTCTGCGCGCGCCGAAATGAAAAGACAATCCAGCGCTGCCGGCTGGGTTGCAGGAAACCGGACGAATTGCTATTCTGACTCGCGCGGTTCAACAGGAGCCACGCCGAAGCCGATGGCAGTTTTCCCGGAACAGGTGAAGGATGAACATCACGCTCAGCTACAAAGACGTGGAACACCGCGAACCGGTCGAACGCGAAATTGCACGGCACAAAACAAAACTCTCCCGCCTGCTGAAGCGCTATGCGCCGGACCTGGTGCAGGTGCACGGGGCCTTCGAGAAACATCCGCGCCGGGCACAGTATGAATTTTCGCTGAACCTGTCGCTGCCCACCGGTACCTTGCACGCCAACGCACAGGGGCCCGACCTGCGCACCAGCGTGAAGGAAGCTTTTGCGGAGCTAGTCCGCCAGCTCCACAAGCATCAGGGCAAGCTGCGTCGCGAGCACGAGTGGAAACGCAAACGCAGCCGCCGCGCCGCCGGCGACTGATGCTTCTGCGCCGGCCACTCGCCTCCACACGCCAGCACGGAGCCATGGACGGGCAGGCGTGCACCGCCGATAGACTCCCCTCGCGAGCTGTCCGGCCAGACCCACAAGCCTGTTATGAAGAGACAGCGCTTGCTGAACAACGTTGCGTGGCTGCCTCATGCGCAACAGAGGTGGTGCGGCTTCGTTGCCGGCTGAGCGCCGACGAGTGCATGGCTACAAGCAGGGATGTAGCTTGGGTGTAGAGCAGAAACCTTAAAAGCTGTTTTCCGTTTCGTGTATCATCCAACGAAGCGAGGTTGACGCAACTCCATGGAGGCGCAGCCCTTCGGCCCGATTACCGTGAGAGCCATAAACGGAAAAATGTAACTGAAACTCAACGCAAAGTTCGGACAGACCTCCCACCTCTTGTGGCATCAAGGAAATCCTGAGCGCTCTTTTTCTCCCGAGGGTATGCTCAAATCAAGATGTTCGACCTCCTCAGGCACACGACGTTTCCACGGGGTACATTGTCGTGGCTCAGTTTTTAGCTCGCGGATCGTCCGCAGCCTCTTCCTGTCCGTGACCTAGTTCGGTGGTCGTTAACGCTTTTTCGCAGCAGAAATCCTTAAACTCCCTGAACTTCTCCCTGGCGTTATCGATCTTCTGGCGGATGGGTGGATAAGATTCGTAAGCCATGGGACCTTCTTGAACCTGAATTGTGTCTTCCCTGAATTCTCTCACCTCAAAAACGTGTGGAATCCCACCAAAGTGCAGCAGATAGCCTGGACGCTTCTTTTTGCCAGCAATTTGTGGCTCGTATTCCCAGTCGTTGATTCCCTGAGAACGGAGATATTCCTCGAAAAGAACTTCGGACTCATTTTTTTGTTTCTTGACGGGCATAATTCCTGTCCCGAGCGTATTTGAAACGGGTGGCTCGTGACAGAGAGTACTTTAGGCCGACTGAGCTGCGGAATGCAAAGCCGATGCTTTCTGCCCATGCCGCTGACAGCTCAGGGAAGAGAAATCATCGATCCACATCAGAGCCGGTCGGGGCTGCTCTGCGCCGGCTGGACTGCACGGGAAGCTGAAATTCAAAGGTTGCTTCGTAGCCAGGCTTTTGGTTTCCTGTAGCTGCTCGGCTCGCTGAGTTCCTCTCCCCGACGATTTCGTTCGGGACGGTCCGCCGCACGCAGTGGTTGTCGCCCTGCCAATGTTCACGTAGCGTGCCACGTGGCGCAGCTTCGAAAGCTGCGACTGGATGAAGTTGGTCGTGGCCGAACTGCGGCGCAATGGTGGCCCGAGGATCAGCCGGTGCAAGATGAGGCTTTGCTCCTTTGCTTTCTTCGGGCTGTGCGCCGTGGATCCGGAAACGCCCGGATTCAAAACTGACTTCGGCCCGCAGAAGCAAAAATGCGGGGTGCTGTCAGTGGAGTCAAGGTTCGTGCTATCTTGCACGGAGCAGGCGGCGGAGGCGCAACGGGTCCGGTGACCCGCCCGGCCTTCAAAGCCGTTTTCAGGGTTCGCGCACTATTCCGCACCGAAGCGCCGAGTGCCGCATAACCCCTGTGTTCGCAGGTGGTTCTACCGTTTCCGTCTGCGTAGCGCCCTGCACGCGCCCGCACGAAATTGCAAAACCAACTGACACCAAAACTGACACCGCTTTACAGCGCAAAGTGGGGGCCTTCGATCATGCGGCGGCCTCCTCCAGGGGCGGTGCAGCTGAAGGGCATGTACAAGAACGAGTACCCAAGTCTATAATCCCGGTCCATGCATCCTGACGACAGATTCCACGTGGTAGGGTTCACCAGGGACCAAGTTCGGGATGGTGCCTTGTTCCGTGTGATGGCGCTCTCTGACCACGTGCTGCGTAGGATGGCAGAACTGCACCAGCAATTGGGTGCCCTCCAAGACGCGGTTGCGCAGGGTCAGGTCGTGCGCGAGTTGGTGGAGATCTATTTCGTGATCCCGTTCGAGCGGGATGCCGCGCAGGAGTTGCTTGGCCGATTGAATCAGGACTACTTCGCCGTGTACCTGCTGAACGATTCCGCGCTGCGGGTGTGCCAGCAGTACGGCATCCCTCTGCCGCCTGTCGCTGCCGAGATCACCAGGGCTGGAATCCCCGCGCCCATCGGCACGGTCATGCAGTTTCCCAGTTTCGAGTTGGCCTGATTGGCCTTCAAACCAGCTTGGGCAAAGAACCCATCAGGTTGCACAAATACCACTATTCATGCTAGAATCTGCGCATGTTCCCAGTGTTTTTCCTGCTCGCCGTCATTGTCCCGCTGGTGGGACTCTATTCTTTCTGGCGTGATGCGCAGACCAAGGGATGGGATTGGATCTCTGCCGATAGTCTGAAGATGTATGTGGACGCCTCGAAAACTTTCCTCACTGCGTCGGGGATCGCTGTAGCCATCGTCGTTGGGTCGCTTGGAGGAAAGCTTTCACCACCTTCATGGATTGTCCAGCGAGCGGTCGCCGGACTCGTAACCTGTGTGGTCTTTGCGCCCATCACAGTCTTGCTGCTCTATCGCCTATATGAGAGGGCGAGTGCCCGCCACCAGGAAGCCGAACCAGAAGGCGTTCACGGCCAGGGAAAACTGACCCGCATTGAACTGGCCCTACTTTTGGTGATGGCGTATGTCACGCTGGAGGGGTTCATCCTCGGGTTTCTGTACCTCGCTCGCGCCCCGTTTCACATGACCCTTAGTGACGTTTGGCGGTGAGCAGGGCTTGAAAGTGCTCCATCACCGCGTCGCGCAGCCGCAGGGCGTCTTTCACCATCTTGGCAGGCGCGCCAGGATGCAGGCGGGCAAACTCCAGCGGACGGGCGCGGACTTCCTGCTCCATGCCGATTGCTTCCTGGGCTACCCGCGCCGTCATCTTGCCCGCGCGCACCAAGCCTGCGAAGAAAGCGGCCTCGGCCTGCGCCTGGCGCTTCAGCAGCGCACCGTCGAGCGCTCCCAACAGCGGATCGCCGTCTATTTTCCTGCGGGAGTTCGCCACGCGAGGGCGACGCCGCCAATCAAGCGGTGGTGGGGGTGTGGTGATCAGCAGAGTCTGTGTTGCCACGGCGGCGAGAGTGCCAGACTCATTCGAAGTGCGCAAGTGGAAAGTACCTATTTGGGTATTCCTTCTCTGATTTTTCCTGTGCCTGCGGTCAGCGACGGTGCTAGACTTCGCCCCGACAACCTCCCAGGAGCTTAACCGCAATGGCCAAACGAAGCATTGAGTTGGTCTCGCCAGCATCAGTCTATAACCGCGTCGTTTTCGGCCTCTTGATTTCCGTGGTTGCCTACCTGTGGCCGGTTCAAACACAGGACGCGGCCAATGTTCGCATCATCGCTATCGCCGTTGGGATTGTGATGTTCCTGTCCGGTTGGACAGCGGTGAAGAACCCCATGCAGGCTGTCCGCTACGCGGCCAATCCCCGCCGCACAGTCCTGCGCCTGATCGAGGAATGGAAGCCTGAGCCGGCGCGGCTCGAATCCGAATACGAAAAATCTCTGCACCGCTTTCTCAAGGAGCGCCTTCCGTTCGTGAAGGTCACGCGGCAGTATGGGTCAGCCAGGGTGAAGTGCGACCTGGCTACCGGACAGGATGTGATGATCGAACTGAAGGCAGGCTTACGCTCCACGCAGAAACTACAGCGGCTCATCGGCCAGATCGAACTGTTCACAAGAGAATGGGACAAGCCCGTGATCGTCGTCTTGCTTGGGGAGACGGAGGAGGATTTGCTCCACGACCTGCACCGTAGCCTGCGCCAGTACACCCGCGTGGACGTGGTGACGAAGCCGGTTGAGGCCCGTGTTGAAGAAGAAGGGCAAGGCTGAAGGGCTCCGTGCTGAGCGATGAGGTACCAAACCCAGTTCAACCGGATTCTGGACAAGCTCTGTCAGCGGCGCACCGAATAGCCACTTGCGCGGCCTCGGTAGTCTGCGTCCCGCTATCCAAACAGAAACTGCATGTTGGGTGAGTATGCGTACTGCCCAAGAAAGCCCAGGGAGTGGACCTCAAGCAGGCCCAGGGGGAAGGAGACATCGGGCATTTCGAGCCTCCACTGTCTTGGCAACCGGAGAATGCTGCCATCGGGTGAGGCAGGGCCATTCTCAGCGGGGTAAGAACACCACTCAGTAAAAATTCATGCAGCGAAAGATTGTGTGTAGCTTTTGCATCCCGCTCACAGTGGCATGTCCCGAGGCGTGCCGTTCGGGTTCGCCTTCCCCGCCCAGCCTTGCCGCGATAAATTCCTATAGCGCGTTAATCAATTTGCCCCACTTCGAGCCTCAGCCCGCAGACCCTCGGCCAGGGCCGCCAGCGCCCCCCGTAGGGCTTGGTCCAGCTTGGCCTCGATCACATCGCGGGACTCGCCTTCCAGCTGGTGCGCTATGCGGCTGGGCAGCATAAGGATTCTCTGGCGTACCGTGCTGTTGTGCGAGCTCATGTACTCGCGCACGACGGAGATTTCCACCAAGCCGCCGCGCTTCTGGTCACGCTCCGTTTCGAGCAAATCAGCGGCGGCCTTCGCATGACGAAGGCGCTCACGCCTGATCTCGCGGCTCAATTCACGGGCTTGAGGGTCGTCGCCGCCATCGCGCCGTTCGAGCAGTGTTCGATAATGCCGCACGCACCACACCAGGGCCTCAGCAAGTGGGAACTCACCCCTGGCAGTTTTCGGCAATCCCAATTCCACCAGCTTCAGAACGTAGCGCTCACTGACGCCTAGAATCCGCGCCAACTTGCCTGTTCCAACCGTCACGACCTTTTTCTTCATCGCTTGCGCCCTCAATCGGAAGCGGTGCGCGAGGCAGGAATTGAGGACTTCCGCTGGCACGATCTCCGTCACACGTTCGCCACGCGCCTGCGCGAGAAGGGCGTGCCGCTCGAGGACATTGCTGATCTGCTCGGGCACAAAGGGCTGGCGATGACGCGGCGGTACGCTCACACCAACCTGGAGCGGCTGCATCAGGCTGTGGGCCGCCTGGCCAGAAAACCATTTGGCACCAAAACTGACACCGGCCAGTCTAGGCGCAGAAGCAGGCGCGCTGTTGGTGCAGCCTAAGTTCTGTGCTATCTTGCACGGAGCAGGCGGCGGAGGCGCAACGGGTCCGGTGACCCGCCCGGCCTTCAAAGCCGGTGATCCCGACTCAGTCGGGGTGGTGGGTTCGACTCCCACACGCTTCCGCCAGCTTCTGGGGTGCAGGCGCGGTGGATACGGGGCCGGGGAAGCCTTGCAGAGACATCATGGCTGGAAGCAAAACACGGAAGATCGATCCGGCACGCGAGGCGCGCCGCCGCGCTCGTGAAAAGCTCGGGCTGCCGCCCCGCGAGCGGGTCATCGCCGACAAGCGCCGCAAGCTACCCAAGCACAAGAAGCAATTGCTGGAGGAACAGCTCGTCTGATATCGCGGAATCTCCCCGGCAATGGCACCGGTGTGCAGCGTGGACATAGAGCAAACAAGTCCTTTCTGTCTCCGACCAGCGAAGTCTTTCGACTTCTCGTCCACGGGCTCAGGAACGTCCTCCAAACCGAGCGGGTCTTCCACCTAACCTTGATAACTATTGGTGAACAGCAGCCGGACAAACGTCCCGCTCGCACGAATACGACTTTTATGTGTATTCGCAATCGATTCCGACCGCCACACGATGTCATTCTGTGGGTCGCACTGTTTTGACCGGCTGCGGGTGTTCCCCAACCAGTGTGCGAATTTGTCTCGTTTTAGAAGCGCATGCGCCAACTTTGGAGCCGGTAGTGCCGGTTGTCGCCGTTCGCGATGGTCGGCGGGTTCGCCCGGAACCTAGTTCTTCGAGCCTCAACCGGGCTTGAAATCCGGCACCAGCTCATGCGGATGGAAGACAGTGACGGGTTTGCTGGCGGTCTGCCGAGCCAGTTCCGCAGCGATTTGTTCGAATCCTTCTTTGGTGAAGCCGTGAAAACTGATGGTGGCGGTGCCATCGGGAGCGATCAGGATCAATGTGGGCACGTTGGTCAGGCCGTACAGATTCGACACCGGATAGCCGTCCTCGTCCAGCAGCAGCGGGAAGCTCAGGCCGAATTCTTCACGGAATTCTTCGGTGTCACGGGCATCGTCTTGCGAGATGCCCCAGATCGAGGCGGCGTGGCCGTAGCCTTCCTGCAGCCGGTTCAGAAACGGCAGGGCGAGCTGGCATGTGGGACAACTGACCTTGAAAAACGCAGCGAGCACGGGACCATGCTTCAGTGCTTCTTGCAGCGCGTATTCGCGGCCGTCCAGCCCGCGCAACGCGAATACAGGAGCTTTTTTCCCTGCTGCGACCGTGGTCATGCCGGCCTCCCGATGTACTTTCCGTCTTCCTGCAAGCTGAAAATTGTAGCCGATTCGGCGGGGCAGAGAACATGTCCGTGCTGCGGGGAGCTAGGCGCGGCGCCTCTGCTTGCGTGCTTCGTTGGCCGCGACCAGCAACGCTTCCCAGACTGGAGCGAACGGGGGCGCATAGCTCAGGTCCACGTAAAGCAAGTCCTCGATGCGCATCCGTGCGTGCAGGGCCATCGCGGCTGTATCAATTCGTTTGGCTGCGTCGTCTTCGCCCGCGATCTGGCAGCCGAGCACCCGTTCGGAATCTTGATCCCAGATGAGCGTCAGCAGAAATTTTTTCCCGCCGAAATATTTGGCCCGCGTGTAAGCGCTCACGGTTACCTGCGTGGCGGCGAACCCGTGTGCACGCGCCTGGGCCACGCTCAATCCGGTTCGGGCCAGCCCCAGCTCGAAAAATCGCGTCACCAGCGTGCCCACCACGCCATCGAAGCGTGCGGCAGAGCCCGCGGCGTTTTCTCCGGCCACGCGGCCCTGTTTGTTCGCGGTGGTGCCCAGCGGCAGATAATCCGGCTTACCGGTGACCAGGTTGCGCACTTCGGCGCAGTCGCCGGCAGCGTAGTGGCCGGGGAGATTGGTCTGCATTCGCTCGTCAGTGGCGATGGCGCCGGTGGGACCGATGGCAATGCCGGCTTCCGCAGCCAGTTCGGTGCGCGGACGAATGCCGGCGGAGAACACGACCAGGTCCGCCCGTTCATTGCCACTCAGCCCGTAGGCAACACTCTGGGCAGGTCCTTCTCCGGTCCCCAGGATGCTCTTCGCTTCGGCGCCTTTGCGCAGCTTCACGCCGTGGGCGGCCAGTGCCTGCTCCAGTTTCTGTTCGATTTCCGGCTCGATTCCATCGAGCACTGCGTTCGAACGTTCCAGAATCGTCACTTCGAGCCCGCGGCGAGCCAGCGCTTCGGCCACCTCCAGTCCAATGTAGCCCGAGCCGATGATCACAGCCCGCTGGGGTCGGTGTTCTTCGAGGAATCGTCGCAGTCGGATGGCTTCGGCGAGCGTGTTGCAATGGAATACATTCGGTCGCTTGCTCCCGGGCAATTCCATGACCGGCGCGGCGCCGGTGGCGAGGATCAGTTTGTCGTAGCGCACGGCCACCGGTTGCGAGCCTCCACGCAGTGCATGGACCGTTTTCTTTCCGGGTTCGATCGCAATGGCCTCGTGTTCCAGCCGGACGTCTATGTTGCGCTTTTCGCGGAAGAATTGCGCATCGTAGACGACCAGCTCTTCCGGGCGGGCCACCAGTCCGGCCACGAAGTACGGCAGCCCGCACGCACCGTAGGAGACGTCGCGGCCCTTCTCCAGGACAACGATTTCCATCTCCGGACGCAGTTTGCGTGCGCGGCTGGCCGCGCTCATGCCCGCGGCGACACCGCCGATGACCACCAGCCGTTCCGGCATCGGTACTCCTCGCGGGCCATCTTAAGCGAATTGTCCGGGGCCGCAAAGGGTCGGCTGACAGGGACAGGCACGACTTCGTGGGCGCGGTGTCGAAAGGCCGCCGCTTTGCGAGGCGGCGCGTCCGGTCGCGTCAATGGATATGTCGGGTTTTCCGATTCAGGTAATCGAGCAGCAGGTAGTGGCCGAGGTTGTGCGGAGTGGCAAAATACGCCTTGCCACGACAGATTTCCGTCACCTTCTGTACGAAGTGCACCAGGCTGTAATCGGAAGCCAGCATGAAGGTGTTGATCAGAATCCCTGCTCGGCGGCAGATCGCCACTTCGCGCAGGGTTTCGCTCACGACGAGCGGGTCCAGGCCGAAGGCGTTTTTGTAGATGCGGTTGTCCTCCAGCGTCAGCGCCGATGGTTTTCCGTCGGTGATCATAATGATCTGCCGCATATCTTTTTTCTGGCGCAGCAGCAGCCGGCGTGCCAGCCGGAGGCCTTCGCGGGTGTTCGTGTAGTACGGTCCCACCTGCACGCGGGCGAGCTGGCTGAGCGGCACTTCCTCGGCCGAATCGTGAAACAGCACCAGAGCGAGCG
Source organism: Terriglobia bacterium (assembly GCA_023512135.1). Classification (GTDB taxonomy): domain Bacteria; phylum Acidobacteriota; class Terriglobia; order Acidiferrales; family UBA7541; genus DSGC01. The sequence goes on from JAIMAG010000010.1 coordinate 20,130, forward strand.
TATCGCCCGGATACTGCGTGCGGAGTAAATGCGCGAGCGCCAGGGCAACTTTTTTCGCCGGCGTGAAGCGATCTTCGCCGTAGAGAATCATCGAGTGGCTGCAGTCGAGCAGCAGTACGGTGGCGCACGAGCTCTGGTATTCGCACTGATGGACAGCCAGGTCGGGATAATCGAGCTCGATGGGGACGCGTGCCCCCTGCCGGCGCACTGCGCTGAACAGGGTGGCGCTGATGTCTAGGTTCAACGTGTCGCCGAATTCGTAAGGTTTGGTGGCGCCGCCCGATTCGATGCCGGTGGCGAGGTCGCGCGTGTCGTGCCGGCCAAAACTAGAGCGCCCGAGCGAGCCGAGCAAATCTTTCAGCGTCTGGAAGCCGAGGAAGTCGAGGGCTTTGTCCGTGATTTCGAACCGAACCTGAGTCTGCTCCGGGCCAGCGGCGCCGAGCTGGCGTCCGGGCGTCTGCTCCGGGGGCGGTGTCACCTGGGGCAGGGGAGCATTCAGGTAGCCTTCCTCGACCATCCGCTCGATCAGCCGGTCGATCAGTTCGCGCAGGGCCTGATTCTGGTGGAGGTCAGGATTTTGCAGCAGTTCTTCAGTGAGTTCTTCCGGGAGCAACTCGCCCGATTCGATCGCACGCAGGACGGCCTGGCGGAGCGCTTCGAGCGAGCGTTCCGGATCGAGCTCGTAGATGCCGTAGTACGGAGAAGGGAAGCCGCTGTAGAGAAAGAAATCCGCCAGGCGGCGCATCAGCTCCGAAAGATCAACATCGTCGGCCGGCTCGCCCACATAGCGGGAGTAACGGATGTATTTCATGTTCAGTTGTACTGCCGCCGCGGCGGGCGCCCGGGCTGTTCGCGTGTTTCGCGCGGCTCCGCCAGCCGAGGTTTTTCTGCATAGAAGCCACGTTCTTCGCTGCGCTGGATGCGCCGGGTGGCCCACAGGCCCTCGAGAATGAATTCCGCCGCCGCGGCCACAAATGGCGGTTCGCCTCGCGGCGAGGTGCCCAGCCGTTCCACCTGCTCCAGCAAGCCCTGAATCTTGCCGAACCGCTGAACGAGTTCCCGGGCCGGGGCATTGGCCGGCAGTTTCAGCTCGCCGCCCATCTCGAACCACTGCACGATGGGCTGCAGGTTGACGTCGGCAAAATACCGGCCGAACGTTTTCCCCACGGCGGCGCGAATCAGTTCGGCGGCAATCGCTTCCGCGCCTTTCAGTTCGCCTTCGTATTCCAGCTCCAGCTTGCCGGTGATGGCCGGGATAGCGGCGTAGATATCCGCCACGCGCGCGACCACCTGCGGTTCGCGGTTGCGCACGGCGCGCTGCTCGGCATTGCTGAGCACAGTTTCGAGCGTAGAAATGGGCAGCCGCTGGCTGACGCCGGAGCGCCGGTCCACGCGCTTGTCGCTGCGGGCCTGGAAAGCGATTTCCTCGATGGCCTCGCGAACAAACTCCGGGACGAACACCGGCCGGCCATCCCGCTCGACCCAGGCTTCCTGAGCGGTGATAGCCATCGCTTCCTGCAGCGTAGTCGGGTAATGAGTGCGAATTTCCGATCCGATGCGGTCTTTCAATGGCGTGATAATCTTCCCGCGCGCCGTGTAATCTTCCGGGTTGGCCGTGAACACCAGCAGGACATCGAGCGGCAGACGCACCGGATAGCCTTTGATCTGCACATCGCCTTCCTGCATGATGTTGAACAAGCCCACCTGAATTTTGCCCGCCAGATCCGGCAGTTCGTTGATGGCGAAGATGCCGCGGTTGGCGCGGGGCAGCAGGCCGTAGTGGATGGTCAGCTCGTCGGACAGGTCGCGACCGCCGCGGGCGGCTTTGATCGGGTCCACGTCGCCGATGATATCGGCAATGGTGACGTCGGGTGTGGCCAGCTTCTCGACATAGCGGTTCTGCCGGTCCAGCCAGGCGATCGGAGTGGCATCGCCCAGCGTGGCGATCTGCTCCCGGCAGGCGCGGCAGATCGGTCGGTACGGATTGTCGTTGATTTCGCAACCGGCCACCACCGGGATGGCTTCGTCGAGAAAATTCACCAGGCTGCGCAGGATGCGGCTTTTAGCCTGGCCGCGCAGGCCCAGCAGAATGAAGTTGTGCCGGGCCAGAATGGCGTTGACGATTTGCGGCACCACGGTGTCTTCGTAGCCGTGGATGCCAGGAAAGAGGGTTTCGCCCGCTTCGATCTTTGCCAGCAGGTTTTCGCGCATTTCCTGCTTGACGCTGCGGTGGGCCAGGCGGGCTTCAGACCATTGGCTGCGACGGAGTTCTCCCAGGGTGGCGGGACGCTGGCTCATCGTTCTCTGACTTTCTGTGCGCCCCGGCGCGGTGGCCGACGCGGCAGCTCCCATTATATGACGTTGCCGCCCCCGCCCCAAACCGTTCTGTACAGAAGACGAAGCGGGTCCGACACCCCGCGGTTCATTGCGGCCGCCCGAGCGCGGCACCGCGACCGTTGCTGCCAGCTTTCCGCCGCGTCCGGTCAATTTGCTCGAGCTCGGGCAGCCACTGTCGGAGTCGCGCCAGCAGCCAGCGCTGTCGTTCGGCTTCGCTGCGCGATTCGAGCAGCTTCTGTTTGAAGTCCAGCTCCAGCGGCAGCGCCGCCGCAATTTGCATGGACACGGAAAGCTCCGGCTGCGGGGGCGTGAATTCGCCGCGGGCGCCCGTCAGCAGGCGAACAGATTTTTCGTACAGCGCAATCAGCTCGGCCTGTCCGGGCAGCTCTGGCGTCGACTCTTCGTCGTCGAAAAATTCGGGCCGGGCCTGCAGGTAAGGTTCGTCCTCGAACACCTGCAAAATGCGAAACCGTTCCATGCCCACGGTCAGGATGTCCAGCCGGCCATCGGGGTGGCGCCGCACAATGCGTTCGATTCGTGCCGTGCAGCCCACCGCTGCCAGCCGGCGTCCGCGGGCCAGCACCACACCGAAATCCGAGGATTGTTCCAGGCAGCGCCCGATCATCAGCTTGTAGCGCGGCTCGAAGATATGCAGCGGGAGCCCCATCGCGGGGAACAGAACGACTTCCAGTGGAAACAGGGGGAGATGCGGTGACTCCATCGTGCCCTGCCGGTTCCATCTTACCAGAGAGCCTGCCCGGGCAGCTCGCCGGGAAGGTGCTGCCTGCGAGGCAGATTAGCTGTCCAGCTCCTGCAAGGCCTGTTGCATCTCTTCCATGGCACGCTGCTCGCCGGCGGCCCGCGCCAGGGCGATACCCCGGGTGAAGATCTCCCGGGCCTCCTCCTTCTGCCCGAGCCGGGCGAGCAGTTGGCCTAACTGCTGGAAGCCGGGGACATATTTCGGATTCGTTTCGATCAGTTTGCGGAAGTGTGCCAGGGCTGCTTCGTGGTCGCCGGAGCTGGCACACTCCATCGCCAGCCCGTATCGTGCGAAGGCATCCTGCGGATGCTGCGCAACGAATTCTTCCAGCATCTGCCGCCGGCTTTTCTGGATTTGGGTCATCGGGACAAGCCGCGTATTATATCTGCCGTTGTTCGAGTTCCCAAATCCGGAGCCTGCTACCGATGGCCAAGCGCAAACCGCGTACCGTTCCTGGCGTCCGGGCCGCCGCACCGGGTGCGGCCAAGCCGGTCAGCTATTCTCGTGCGGAGATGACGGAAATCGTTCTGCCGAACGACGCCAACCCGCTCGGCAATATTCTCGGCGGGCGCGTCATGCATCTGATCGACATCGCCGCAGCCATTGCCGCGCATCGGCATTCGAACCGCTACGTCGTCACCGCTTCGGTCGACTACGTGGATTTTCGCAGTCCGATCAAGGTCGGCGAACTGATCATTCTGAAATCGAGCGTGAACCGCGTGTTCCACACTTCGATGGAAGTGGGTGTGAAGGTGTTTTCGGAAAATGTGCTCACGGGCGAACGCAAGCATTGCTCGAGTGCCTATGTCACCTTCGTGGCACTCGATGAGCAGGGGCGGCCGCATCCGGTGCCACCGCTGATTCTGGAAACGGCCGAAGATCGCCGTCGCTGGCGCGAGGCCGCGGCACGGCGGCGCATCCGCTTGGCGCATCGCTACAAACGTCCGCACCGCTGACCCCCGGACGGGCTGCTCCATCAGGGGGACTTCTGAAATTCGCCGGTGCCGGAGCGGCGTGCGGTCGTTTCTGTGCCGAAAAATTCGGCCACCGCGGCGGCCGTACGAAACGCGACGTCCACGCAGTTGCCGATCGAGGGGCCCTCCAGATAGTTCCCGGCCAAAAATACGCCAGGCAACCGGGCCAAATCTTCCCGGATGGTCTGCAGCCGCTGCGTGTGGCCCAGGTTGTACTGGGGCAGCGCGCGCGCGTAGCGCTCCAGGTGGTGCACCACCGGCGCGCCGCTGATACCCAGCACAGCAGCATTCTCCTGACTCACGGTGCCGAGCAGTTCCTCATCGCGTGCGTGCTGGGCCTCCGGGTCGGTCGCCCCTCCCACGAAACTGGCCAGCGCTACGCAGCCCTGCGGCGCGCGACCGGCAAACAGCGAGGAGTTCCAGACCGTGCCGAGTGTGCGCAGCCCTTCACTGCGGGGCACCAGAAACCCGAACCCGTTCAGGGGATGAGCTACCTGCTCGCGCCGGTAGCCGGTGCTGACCACATTGACGGCCGCGTAGGCGATGCCGGCCAGCTGTTCTGCTGCGCGCGGGGCGACTCCGGCCAGCAGCGCGGCGGCGGCGTAGGCGGGCGTGGCCACGACCACGGCTTCGGCCGCGAGCAAGTCGTTCAAGCCATTGCGGACGACGCGCACGGTGATGCTCGGCCTGCCGTTGGCCTGACGGGCTTCGATGGCCTGCACGGTCGTGCCGGTGTGCACGACATCGCCCAGCGCACGGTGCAGGGCAGCAGGCAGCGTGCGCAAGCCGTTGCGAAAATTCGCCAGCACCGGCCGCGTCTTCGGATTGGATGGTTTCGTTTTCCGGCGGGACTGCATGGCTCCGCGGATCACACTGCCGTAGTTCCGCTCCCAGTCATACAGCATCGGAAACGCGGCGCGCAGGCTGAGCCGTTCCGGGTCGCCGGCGTAAATGCCGGAAACGAACGGCCCCACCAGTCGCTCCAACAGTTCAGATCCGAATTTTCTTCGCGTGAACGCCGCTACGGATTCGTCCGGCTCCGGCGGCACGGATTTGCGGGCCCATTCGGTCAGGAGGCGCCAGCGTGCCCGCAGCGGCAACAACGGACTGGTCAGCAGCGCGGGAGGCGCCATCGGAACCCGGTACAGCCGGCCTCGCACCAGCACAAAACGAGGCGCGCGCCGGTTCGCTTCCAGCAACTCTTCGCTCAGGCGCAGCGCAGCGATCAGCTCGAGCAGGCTCGCGTTCGCAAGGAAGCTCTGCGGCCCGCGCTCGAACAGAAAGCCATCGGCTTCCAGACTATCGATGACGCCGCCGACTCTTTCGGTTTGCTCCAGCAGCAGCACCTCGGCTCCGAGGCGCTGCAGGCGCCAAGTGCAGGCCAGCCCACAGATGCCTCCGCCGACGACTACGACGCGCATAGCTGTTTCCTCCGGGCGGAAGGTGTCGAGTCTTACAGCGTTTTGGAGAACAGGGGGCGGCTTGCGAGCTGCTGTTGCTCCAGGTACGGATCGAACACCATGGCGACATTCCGGATGAAAATGCGTCCCAGCATGGTCACCGAGAGCATATCGGGCTGCAATTCCACCAGTCCGTCGGCGCGGAACGACTCCAGCCGTTCGAGCTCAGGTGCGAAATATTCATCGAAGCAGATGCCGAACTCCTGCTCGATTTCCTGCTTCGGCACGACCGTGTGGCAGAGCAGGCGACTGATCACGGCTCGCCGCACCAGATCGTCTGCAGACAGGCGGTAGCCGCGCATGGTGGCCAGCCCGCCGGCGCGAATGCGCTGCTGATAGGTGGTCACGTCGCGGTGATTCTGGGCATAGGTGGGCCCCAGGCTGCTGATGGCGCTGACGCCCATCCCGTACAGGTCAGCGCCGGCCTTCGTCGTGTAGCCCTGGAAATTGCGATGCAGCGTGCGGTTCCGCTGTGCCAGCGCCAGTTCGTCGTCGGGGCGCGCGAAGTGGTCCATGCCGATGTAGAGATAGCCGGCATCCAGAAATGCCTGCAAACCGGTGCGAAAGATGCGGAACTTTTCCATCCCTTCCGGCAGCACTTTAGCGAACGAGCCTTGCTGCTTCTTCAGCCAGGGAACGTGGGCATAGCTGAACATCGCCACGCGATCGGGTTCCAGGGCGATCACCTGCTCCACGGTTGTGCGGAAACTTTCGGCGGTCTGGTAGGGCAGGCCGTAGATCAAGTCCACGTTGATGCTTTCGAAGCCCAGCGCGCGCGCCGCCAGGATCAGCTCGCGGGTCAGCTCGTAGGGCTGGATGCGGTGCACCGTCTTTTGCACGACCGGGTTGAAGTCCTGAATCCCCATACTCAGGCGGTTGAAGCCCAGCCGCCGCACTGTTTCCAGATGTTCGTGGGTGGTGACGCGCGGATCCACTTCGATGCCGATTTCGGCGTCCGGAGCGAAGGTAAAGCGCTCGCGTGTGTAGCGGAACAGATCTTCGAGCTGCTCGGGTGAAAGATACGTCGGCGTGCCACCGCCCCAGTGAAACTGAATGACCGGTCGACGGCGCGAGACGTAACGGCTGATCTGTTCCACCTCGCGCTTCAAAGCCTCCAGATAGGGCGGCGCAACCTGCTTGTTTTTGCTGATCACCACATTGCAGGCGCAGAACAGGCACAGACTTTCACAGAAAGGGAGGTGCTGGTAGAGCGAAACGGGTGTGCCCGCTTCGTCGGCTGCGCGTGCAGCCGCCTCGAATTCCGCCGGCCCGAAATCTTCCCGCCACACGGGGGCCGTCGGATAGCTCGTATAGCGCGGGCCGGGGCGGTTGTACCGCTCGAGGAACTCTTCGCTGATCTCGAACCGCAACCCGCCCGCCACCGAAATCTGTACAGGGATCTCAGACATTGACTCGACGACCTCCGGCCATCGGTTTCCAGGCCGCCACGGGTGCCTGCTGGCCGGCCCGGACAAAAGCGCATGCGTTTTCCACCGGCGTCTGCGGCAGGATGCCGTGTCCCAGATTCAGGATGTGTCCGATGCCGCCCGTTTTGGCCACTGCGGTGCGGGCCGCGGATTCGATGTTTTCCTGTGGGCCCAGCAGCACGCAGGGATCCACGTTGCCTTGCAGGGCCAGTTGTGGCCAGCGCTGGCGTGCTTCCGCCAGATCCACGCGCCAGTCCACGCTCAGCACGTCGGCGCCGGCCCGCACCGCGCTTTCGAGCAGGTGGTTGGCGGCTTTCACGTAGATAATCACCGGCGCGGCCCGCGCCCGCGGATCGGCGCGCAGCTCTTCGATCAGGCGCTGCAGCGCCGGCAAGGCGAAGCTGTCGAATTCCTCGCGCGCCAGCTCCCCGGCCCAGGTGTCGAACAGTTGCACGGCAGTGGCTCCGGCGGCAATTTGCGCCTGCAAGTAGCGCGCCGTGGTGTGGGCCACCTGCTCCAGCAGACGCCGGAGTGTTCCCGGATCGGCGTACAGCATCTGTTTGACCGTGGCGAAGCCGGCCTTCGTCTGTCCTTCCACCAGGTAGCAGACCAGCGTCCAGGGGGCACCGGCAAAGCCCAGCACCGGCACCCGCCCGTCGGTTTCGCGGACGAGTTGCCGAAGCGTCTCCATCAGAAATCGGGTTTCGGTTTCCGGGTCGAAATCGCGCAGACGGGCCACGTCGGCCGCCGAGCGGACTGGCGCGGACAAGACTGGGCCCTGGTCGCTCAGCTCGAGCGCCACCCCCATGGCTTCGGCGGGAATCAGGATATCGCTGAAAACAATGATGGCATCCACACCGAGCCGACGATAAGGCTGCAGGGAAACCTCCACGGCCAGCTCCGGCGTTTTGCACACTTCCAGGAACGAGTGTTTCGCGCGAAGGGCACGATATTCAGGCAGATAGCGGCCCGCCTGGCGCATGATCCAGACGGGAACACGCTCGACGGGTTCGCCCCGGCAGGCACTCAGAAACAGGGTTTTGCGGTCTTCCGTGGTCATCGGCAGCGGGCGTTGCGTGTTCCGCTGCCATGATAGCAAAGATATCCGCGCTTGGCATCGTCCGCCCGTCCTACCCATGGAGCGGTGGTACGCATCCACTTCGTGTTCCGCTATAATTGCGGGGGCACGGGAAGGACTTGTCGCCGCCAACCCTTCCGCCGCCAAAGGCCGGCAGGATTCAGTTCCGCGTGCGGGCTGCACCGGGCCGGCGTACACCGAAACGGCTATGCCCACCAGTATCGCAGCGCTGCTGCTCTACGCGATCAGCCTGGTGCTGTACCTCTGGCTGCTGTACACGAATCGGCCATGGGTCGGTGTCAGTGCCACCACGCTGCTGGCCGGCGGTCTGCTGGTGCACTACTTCAGCCTGATGGAACGGGCCCGCGCACTCGATTCTGTTCCGTACCAGGACCTGTCCGGCTCGCTTTCGTTGTTCGCCTGGTTGCTTGCGCTGACCTATCTGGGGCTCGAGATGTTCCACCGGCAGCGGTCGGTGGGAGCGTTCGTGGTGCCGGTGGTATTCGTGCTGGCGCTGTTCAGCACCGTGTTTACGCCCCACCAGCCGCCGGCGCCACCGGAAGCGCACAGCACGGTGTTCGCGCTGCACGTCACCCTGAACGTTCTGGCATACTCGGCCTTCGCCATCGCTTTCGTGCTCAGCGTGATTTTTCTGCTGCAGAACCGCATGTTGCGAGACCGCGCCCCGGGGCGAACCTTCTGGCGTTTTCCCGCTCTGGAGCTGCTCGAACGGATGAGTCGCAGCAGCGTGGCGGTCGGCTTGCTCGCCCTGTCGGTGGGAATTGTGCTGGGCCTGATCGTTTCGCGCGATGTGCGCGGGCGGTTCTGGTCGAATGATCCGAAGGAGCTCATCTCGGTCCTCATTCTGCTGGGGTACACGGCCTATCTTTGGCTCAGCCGCACGACCAGATGGCGCGGAGCCCGAGCCTCGTGGTTGTGTGTCATCAATTTTGTTGTTGTGCTGTTCAGCCTGACCATTGTCAATCTCTATCTGTCGGAGTTTCATCGGTATTTTTGAGGGTTATGGTTCGTCCGGACCAACGGGAATCCGCCCGGGAGAAGGAGTGGACAGGGCTGTGCGCATCCTGGTGATGGGCATCAATCACCGCACCGCCCCGGTCGAGCTGCGCGAGCGCGTGGCTTTCGACCCCGAGCAGGCCCGTCGCGCGGCTGCGGAACTCACCCGTTCGGCGCATGTTGGCCAGCCCTTGCTCCGCGAAGCAGCGGTGCTCTCCACCTGCAATCGCAGTGAGCTCTACGCGGTGCCCGACCATAATGCGGCGGAGACGATTCCTGCGTTGCGCGACTACTTCGCGGCCTTCCACCGTTTGCCTCTGGCCGTGCTCGAGCCGAGCCTGTACGTCTACCAGGATGCTGGTGCCGTGCGACACCTGTTCCGGGTCGCGGCGGGACTGGACTCGATGCTCCTGGGAGAAGCAGAAATCCTGGGTCAGGTGCGCGAAGCCTATCAGCGAGCTTTTGCCAACGGCACTACGGGTCCGGTGCTGAACCGGATGTTTCAGGGCGCGCTGGAGGCTGGCCGGAGGGTTCGCTCGCAAACCGCTCTGGGTGCCGGACCGATGTCGGTGGCCTTAGCTGCCGTCAAGCTCGCCGAGCAGATCTTTGGCCGGCTGCGCGAGCGCACGGCACTGATCGTCGGCGCCGGCACGGTGGGCGAACAACTGGTCGAACATTTGCGCAATCGCAAAATCCAGCACCTGCTGGTGGCGAATCGTTCCTGGGAGCGCGCCAGCGGCCTGGCCGCCCGTTTCCACGGGGAGGCGGTACGCTGGGAGGAGCTGTCGCGGGTCTGGGCCCGGCCGGACATTGTGGTTACCTCGCTGGCGGTTCAGGAGCCGTGGCTGACCCGCGCAGAACTGGAAAAGGCCATGGCCGCCCGCGGCAATCGCCCGCTGTTTGTGATCGACCTGGGTGTGCCTCGAAATGTCGAAGCGGCTGCCGGCACGCTCTACAACGTTTACCTGTACAACCTGGACAGCCTGGCCGAAATCGTGGAGCAGAATCGTCGTGCCCGGCAGCAGGAAATTCCCCGCGCCGAGCAGATTGTCGAAGAGCACGTGGCCCGGTTCGAGGCGTGGTGGGCTGCGGCGGAGATGGTCGAGCTGTTGCGGACGCTGCGGCACCAGGGCACGGTCCCGGATGCGGCGGCGCTCGAGCAACGCCTCGAACGCATGCACGAACTCTCCCCGCAGGAGCGCCGCGATCTACGGCGCACCGCGGAAGAGCTGCTGGCCCTGGCCCGTCTCGAGCCGGAAGCTCAGCTCCGACAGGTGCCCGCTCTGCGCGAACGGGTGCGCCGGCTCGACCTGGTGCGCGATTTGTTCGGCATCACGAAAGGCACGGTGTGAAGACGCTCCGCATCGGGACCCGCGGCAGTGCGCTGGCGCTCTGGCAGGCTCAGCATGTTCGCGCACGCCTGGCCCGCCTGGGGGTGGAGGCCGAACTCGTCGTCATCAAAACATCTGGTGACCAGTTCCAGTCTGCACAGCTTGCCACCATCGGGTTGAAGGGCGTATTCATAAAGGAACTGGAAGATGCGCTGCTCAGCGGGCGCGTGGACCTGGCCGTGCACAGCATGAAAGATGTGCCCACGGAAATTCCGGAGGGACTGGTGATCGCAGCCGTCTGCGAGCGAGAGGACGTCCGGGATGCGCTGGTCTCCCGCAACGGCGCTGACCTGCGTACGCTGCCCGATGGCGCGCGCATCGGGACGAGCAGCTTGCGCCGGCAGGCGCAGTTGCTCTGGTTCCGGCGCAGCCTGAGTGTGGTGCCCCTGCGCGGCAACGTGGATACGCGCCTGCGCAAACTCTCCGCCGGTGAAGTAGACGCCATCGTCGTGGCCAAAGCCGGCCTGGATCGGCTCGGCGCCAGCGAACGGATCACGGAAGTCCTGTCCCCAGAAATCAGCCTGCCTGCGGTCGGGCAGGGCGCACTCGGCATCGAATGTCGCGCCGACGATCGGTCGGTGTGCGAGCTGCTGGAGGCTCTGGATCACCCGGAAACCCGCGCAGCCATCACTGCGGAACGCGCCCTGCTGGCGGCGCTGCAGGGGGGCTGCCAGGTGCCTGTGGGCGCCTGGGGACGCATCCAGGATGGGCGTCTGGTGCTGGATGCTGCCGTATTGGCTTCGGACGGCAGCGCCTGCATCCGCCAGCAAGTCGCGGACCAGCCGGAGAACGCAGTCGCGATGGGGCGCCGCCTGGCGCAGAGCCTGCTGGAAGCCGGTGCCGACCGGCTGCTGCAGCTTGCGGGGCGGGACCTCAGGAGCCGCTCATGAGCGCCTCGCAACCCTTGCTCGGCAAACGCGTGGTGGTGACGCGCGCTCCGGAGCAGGCCCAGGAGTTGATCACGCGGCTTGCGGAGGCTGGTGCTGAAGTACTGCTGCTGCCCACGCTGGCCTTCCATCCGCCGGCGGATCCGACGCCGCTCGATCAGGCGATCCGCAACCTGAACCAGTTCGACTGGATTTTGTTCACCAGCCGCAACGCTGTGCGCTTTTTCTGCGAACGCTGCCGCGCTTTGGGCCTGGAGCTACCTTCCGGGTACACGACGCGGCCGCAGATTGCCGCTGTGGGTCCGGCCACGGCCGACGCAGTGCGGCAGCAGGGAATTCGAGTTGCCCGGGTCGCCTCGCGGTTTCTGGGTGCCGGCCTGGCGGAAGAGCTGCGCAGCGAGGTCGCCGGCGCGAAGATTCTGTTGCCCCGCAGCGATCGCGCGCGGGAAGAGCTGCCCGTGGCTCTGCGCGCGCTGGGTGCCGTGGTGACCGAAGTGATTGCCTACCAGACCGGTGCGCCGGCCGCGGCCGACCGCCGGGTGTTGGATCGGATTTTGGTCGGCGAAGTGGATGTGGTCACGTTCACCAGCCCCACCGCATTCGAGCACTTTTTCGAGCTGGCGGGCGGAGATCGCCTCCGGCGCCTTTCCGGCTCGGTGTTGCTGGCGGCGATCGGTCCCGTGACTGCTGCTGCCATCCGGGATGCCGGCTTTTCCGTCGCCATCGAAGCCGAAACCTCCACGGCCGAAGGCCTGGTCGCCGCCCTGATGGCCTATTTTGCGGAAGGCAAATCTACAGGAGCGAAAGCGCCATGAGCTTTCCTGTTCACCGGCCCCGACGACTGCGTCGGAATGAATTGCTGCGCAGTTTTGTCCGGGAGACCCGTCTGGGCACCGAAGGCCTCGTCTATCCGATGTTCGTCGGCCCCGGGACACGCGTGCGCAACGAAGTCCGCTCGATGCCCGGCATCTATCAACAGTCCGTGGACCAGCTCCTCGAAGAATGCCGCGAAGTGGAACAACTGGGTATCCCCGCCGTGATTCTTTTTGGACTGCCCGAGCGGAAAGACGAACGCGGAACGGAAGCCCATGCCGCCACCGGAACGGTGCAGCGCGCCATCGAAGCCATCCGCCGGGCCAACCTGAAACTGCTGGTCATCACGGACGTCTGCCTGTGCGAATACACCAGCCATGGCCACTGCGGTGTCGTCGAAGAGGGAGAAGTGCTGAACGACCCGACTCTGGAAATCCTCGCCGAAACGGCACTCTCGCATGCTCGCGCTGGCGCCGACATCGTGGCTCCTTCCGACATGATGGACGGCCGGGTCGGAGCGATTCGCCGCAAACTGGATGCGCATGGCTTTGCGCAGGTGGCGATTCTTTCCTACGCGGCCAAGTACTGCTCCGGATTTTACGGGCCATTCCGCGAAGCGGCGCAGTCGGCTCCGCAGTTCGGCGACCGGCGCAGCTACCAGATGGACCCGGCCAACGCAAGGGAGGCGTTGCGCGAAGTGGCGCTCGACCTGGAAGAAGGCGCTGACCTGGTCATGGTGAAGCCCGCACTGCCGTATCTCGACGTCATCCGGCTGGTGCGCGAACGGTTTGCCGTGCCCGTGGCGGCCTACAACGTCAGCGGGGAATATGCCATGGTGAAAGCGGCGGCGCAGAATGGCTGGCTTGATGAGCAGCGCGTCGTACTGGAAATCCTGACCGGGATTCGCCGCGCCGGCGCCGATATCATTCTCACCTACCACGCCAAGGATGTGGCGCGCTGGTTGAAAGCCTGCTAGCAGCCCGCCGGGGAGACAACATTGACACGACCGGAACGCCCATCCCTCCGCACTCAATCCCGCGAAATCTTCCGCAAAGCCCAGCAGGTTCTGGTCGGCGGGGTCAACAGTCCGGTGCGCGCGTTTCAGGCCGTCGGCGGCGACCCGCTGATCGTGGAGCGCGGCCAGGGCGCCTACCTCTGGGATGCAGATGGTAACCGCTATATCGACTACGTAGGCTCCTGGGGCGCGATGATTCTGGGACACGCGCATCCTGCCGTCGTGGAAGCCATTCGCGACCAGGCCGGCCGGGGAAGCAGCTACGGCATGACTTCGGCGTTGGAGGTCGAGCTGGCGCAGCGGATTCAACAGGCGCTGCCGACCATGGAGCGCATCCGCTTGGTCAGCTCGGGCACAGAAGCCACCATGAGCGCGGTGCGCGCGGCACGAGCCTTCACCGGCCGGGAACTGCTGCTGAAATTCGACGGCTGCTATCACGGCCACGCCGATAGTTTTCTTGTTCAGGCCGGCTCCGGCTTGGCCACCCTCGGCATCGCCGCCAGCCCGGGTGTGCCCGAGTCGCTCGCCCGGCTCACCCTGAGTGTGCCGTACAACGATCTCCAGGCCGTGGATCAGGCCTTCTTCCGATACCCGGATCAGATTGCCGCCGTCCTTGTCGAGCCGCTGGCTGCCAACATGGGCGTGGTTCTGCCGGCGGCGGGTTTTCTTGCCTCGCTGCGTGCACTGACGCGGCGGCACGGCGCGCTTTTGATTTTCGACGAGGTCATCACCGGATTCCGTGTCGCCTACGGAGGCATGCAAACGTTGCTCGGGATTCAGCCGGACCTGACCACTCTCGGCAAGATCATTGGCGGTGGCCTGCCCGTGGCGGCTTACGGTGGCCGCGCCGATGTGATGGAACGCATCGCCCCGCTGGGGCCGGTCTATCAAGCGGGCACGCTGTCCGGCAACCCCCTGGCCATGCGTGCCGGCATCGAAACACTGACGCAGCTCAGTCGCCCCGGTTTTTATGAGGAGCTGAATCGCACCGCCGAGGTTTTGCACCGCGGTCTCCGCGAAGCCGTGCGTGCTGCCGACATTCCGGCTCAGGTCAGTGCATTCGGATCCCTGCTGACGCTGTTTTTCACTGCTGAGCCGGTGCGGAATTATGATGCCGTGAAAACGGCGAATACACAGCAATTTGCTGCCTTCTTCCAGCAGATGCTCGACCGCGGTGTGCTGCTGCCGCCTTCCCAGTTTGAGGCTTGGTTTGTTTCCGCGGCGCACACGGCGGAAGATATCCAGCAGACTCTGGCCGCAGTTCGCGAAAGCCTGGGAGCCCTCGGCGCAAGCTAGCTTTTTCGAATCGGCTCCTTTCTTTCTGCCCTCGCATCACTGTCACGGACAGAATTTGGAGACCGGCGATTCGGTCTGTGTGCCGGCGGTGCGAATCAGTGCGGCTGCGTGATGCGGTCGCCGATTTCAGCATGAAACAAGCTGCAGCCGGCCCGGCCCGCACCGGGGGACGTCCGTGCCGCAACTACTTTCGAGTGTGGCTGTACACGATGCGGCCGTCGTAGATGGTGTAGAGCACCTGCGTTTCCAGCAGTTCTCGGGGCGGGCGGGTGCGAATGTCGCGGTCGAGAACCACTAGGTCGGCCAGTTTGCCGCGCTGGATGGTGCCGCGGTCGTTTTCTTCGAACGTGGCCCAGGCGTTGTTCACGGTGAAGTAGCGCACAGCTTCTTCCAGCGAGATGCGCTCCTGGGGATACCAGCCGTCAGCCGGCTCGCCTTTCAACGTCTGCCGCGTTACGGCGGCGTAGATGCCCAGCAGCGGATTGATGGGGTAGTAGGAGGCGTTCGTACCCGGCCAGTCGGAACCGAAGCTCAGCACCGCACCGTGCTCTGCGAGCGAACGAAACGCATACGCCCAGCGGGCACGTGCGCCGATGCGTTCTTCCATCCAGCGCATGTCGTCGATGCAGTGATAAGGCTGCACCTCGGCAATGAGTTGCAACTGGCCGAATCGCGGCAGGTCGTCCGGATGCACAACCTGCGCGTGGACAACGCGGTGCCGTCGCTCGCGCGGAGGATTTTCGCGGAACACGCGTTCGAAGGTGTCCAGCAGGATGCGGTTGGCCGCGTCGCCGATGGCGTGCACGGTGATGGTGAAGCCGGCGGCGTCCGCGCCTTTCATCAGCCGGTACAGGTTGCCTTCCGGGAACATCACGTCACGCAGCCGGCCACGGTTTTCCGGCTGATGGTGGTACGGCTCAAAAAACAGCGCCGTGGAATTGCCCATGATGCCGTCCACCCAGGCCTTCAACCCGCCCAGGCGCACGGAGCCGTCCGCCCAGCCCCCGGGCACGGCCGGCAGATTGTGACGCTGGATGTATTCACGCACGGCTTCCCATTCGGAAAGCCACATGCGCGCCCAGATGCGCGCGGTCAGCTCGCCCGAGCGCTGCAGCTCGCGCAGCAGTTCGAGCTGTTCGAAGCTGGCCACGTTGTCGTGCAGGCCGGTCACGCCCCAGCGGCGCGCTTCTTCCAGTGCCCGGAGCGCTTCCCGGCGGCGCTGGGCATGGGAGGGCGGGGGAATCACGCGTCGCACCAGCTCTGCGGCGGTGCCTCGGAGCAGACCGTTGGGACGCCCCTGTTCGTCGCGGAGAATTTCTCCACCTTCCGGGTCGGGGGTGTCGCGCGTGATGCCGGCGGCTTTCAAGGCCAGCGAGTTCGCGAGAAAGAGCTGCTGGTCGAAGCGGCTGATCAGCGCGGGATGGTCGCCGGTGACCGGGTCGATCAAATCTTTCGTGGGCAGGAACAGCGCGGCCTTCTGTTGTTGTTCTTGCTTGCCGGCTGAGGCAATGGCCCACTGGGCATACGCGCCCCAGTCTCCGCCCACCAGCCAGGCGCCAGCCGGCAGCCGTTGCGCTGCCTCCTGGACCCGTTTGCGGAACTCCACCGGCTCGTTCACATCGAGCAGATTCAGCCCGAGCAGAAGACGACCGGCCTGAGCAAAGTGCACGTGATTGTCAATGAAGCCGGGCAGCACCAGCGCACCTTTCACGTTCAGCACCTGCGTGTGTCCGTCGCGAATCAGGCTCTGGACGTCCCGGTTGCTGCCCACGCGCACGATGCGGTTGCCGCGGATGGCCACCGCGGACGCATCGGTTTTGTTCGGCTCGAGCGTCCAGACGTGTCCGCCGAGCAGGACCAGGTCCGCCGCCGGTGCGGTCTGCTCGGGAGCAGCTGCCAGGCAGCACACGATCGACAGACAGAAAAGCAACCGGCGCAGACGCATGGACGGCCTCCTCGGTACCCTCGACGTCTGGCCGGATTATAGCGGCCCGAGCGAGCGGTGACCATGCGAATGGTTTGGCTTGCTTGCGCTGCTGCGACTGGCTACAATCCGCCCGCCCGAGGGCCCTGGGCCACACCGTGCTGGACCGCACACGACTTCGAATCCCCATGCCTATTCCCGAAGGAGGAGCCATGCGCCATCTTTGGTGCCGCGTGTTTCTGATTGTTCTGCTGCTGCCGCTGAGCGCAGCCGCACAGGAAAAAGGAATCAAGAAGCTGACCCTGGAAATGTATCTGGAGATGGAAACCGTCTCGGACCCGCAGATTTCACCCGATGGAACCCAGATTGTCTACACCCGAGGTTGGATCGACAAAGTGAACGACCGGCGCGAATCTGCCATCTGGATCATGAATGCTGATGGCACGAAGAACCGCTTCCTGGTCGACGGCAGCTCGCCACGGTGGTCGCCCGACGGCACGCGCATCGCCTACATCGCTCAGGGTGAACCGCGCGGATCGCAGATTTTCGTGCGCTGGATGGATGCGGAAGGGGCCACCACGCAGATTACTCGGCTGGAAAATACGCCGTCGAACATCACCTGGATGCCCGATGGCAAGAGCATTGCGTTCACCATGCTGGTGCCCAAGCGCGAGACCTGGAACATCCGCATGCCACGCGCGCCGGAAGGGGCTCGCTGGACGCAGCCGCCGCGCATCATCGAACGGCCGGTCTACCGCCGCGACCGTATCGGTTTCCTGGAGGAAGGCTACACGCATATTTTTGTCGTGCCCGCCGAAGGAGGTACGCCCCGGCAGATCACTTCCGGCGATTACAATCACGGCGGTGGCTTTGCCGGCGGCGGTTTTTCCATTACTCCGGACGGGAAGGAAATTCTGTTCAGTTCGCTGCGCACCGAAGACTGGGAGTATGCCTGGCGGGAATCGGAAATCTATGCCGTGGACGTGGCCACCGGTGCCGTCCGTCAGCTCACGACACGCAAGGGGCCCGACAACAGTCCCGAGGTTTCGCCGGACGGCAAGTGGGTCGCCTACACCGGTTACGATTTTACCGACGATACCTACATCGATGCCAAGCTCTACGTGATGGGCATCGATGGCTCGAATCCGCGTGTGCTTACCGCGCAGCTTGACCGCACGCCGCGCGACCTGCGCTGGGCGCCCGATTCGAGCGGCGTCTATTTCGAAATCGAAGACCGGGGCACGATGAACCTCTACTTTGCTTCTCTCGCCGGTCAGGTGCGCCAGGTCACCCGCGGCACCCACATGCTCTCGGTCAGCGATATTAACCGGAACGGCCAGGCCGTGGGCACTCTCTCCAGCTTCCACCAGCCAGGGGATGTGGTCAGCTTCAGCCTGGCGAATCCGACGCAAATTCGTCAGCTCACCCGCGTCAACGAAGATGTGCTCGCCGGCATTACCCTGGGCGAGGTCGAGGAACTCTGGTACACCTCCACAGACAATTTCCGCATTCAAGGCTGGTTGATCAAGCCGCCGGATTTTCAACCGGGCAAGAAATACCCGCTGATTCTGACGATTCATGGTGGCCCGCACGCGATGTACAACGTCGGCTTCAATTTTGCCTGGCAGCATCACGCCGCTGAAGGTTACCTGGTGCTCTACACGAACCCGCGCGGCTCTTCCGGGTACGGCAGCGCCTTCGGCAATGCGATCAAGAACGCCTACCCGGGTAAGGATTTCGATGATCTGATGAACGGTGTCGACCAGGTGATTGCCAAGGGCATCGTGGACGAGCAGAACATGTTTGTGTATGGCTGCAGCGGCGGCGGCGTGCTGACCGCCTGGATTGTCGGTCACACGGATCGCTTTGCGGCCGCTTCGTCGAACTGTCCGGTGATCAACTGGCTCTCGTTCGTGGGCACGACCGATGGCATCGGTTGGTATCGCAACTTTGCCAAACTGCCGTGGGAAGACCCGAGCGAGCACCTGCGCCGCTCGCCCTTGATGTATGTGGGCAACGTAAAAACACCGACGATGCTGATGACCGGTGTGAACGACCTGCGCACGCCCATCTCGCAAACCGAGGAGTTCTATGCCGCGTTGAAAATGCGCAGGGTGCCCACCGCGATGGTGCGCTTCAACGACGAATACCACGGCACCACCTCGCGGCCTTCCAATTTCCTGCGCACTCAGCTCTATCTCCACTACTGGTTCCAGAAACATGCGCGCAAACCCGGCGCCCAACGGGCCGGGGAACCAGCCGCAGCGGAAACGTCCGGTGCGGGCGTGCCGTGAAACTGGTTGATATCGGGTGGCCGCAGCCGGCGAACTGCTGTACGATGTGAAACGCGGGTTGCGGCCCCCGCGTCCAAAAATTTGTGTAGTTCCAGGTGCCTCATGACGACCGATCGCCCCCGCATCGAAAGCCGCAGTGCTGGACCAGTGGTTTTGCTCGGGCTGCTCGTGCTGCTGACGACCGGCTGCGGCCGTTCGCAGCAGGCCAAAGCTGGCGATGGCAGCGCTCCGCTGGAGGTGCGGATTCACACCGTCGAGGAACGCGTGGTGCATCGGCCGGTCGAGGCGGTCGGTTCGCTGTACGCGCTCGAAGAAAGCACCATCAGCGCGGAAGTCGAAGGGCGCGTCGAGCAGGTGCTGGCCGACGTGGGCGATACGGTCCGCCAGGGCCAGGTGCTGGTCGTGCTCTCGCCGGTCGAATTGGAGTACGAACTGCAGCGCCAGCAGGCCGCCGTGCAGCAGGTGCGCGCGCGGTTGGGCCTGCGCCCGGGCGACCCGCTGCCGCGCAACCCGCAAGAGGTCGCGTTCGTGCAGCGCGCTGCCGCAGAATTTTTCGAAGCGCAGCAGAACTACCACCGCGCCCAGCAGCTCTTCCGCGACCAGCTCATCTCGCAGCAGCAGCTCGACGAAGCCGCCACACGCTTCAAAGCAGCCCAGGCCGCACATGAGCTGGCCTTGCAGGAAGTGGAACAACTGAAAGCGCAGTTGAAATCCAGTGAAGCCGCCCTCGCGCTGGCAGAAAAAAAGCTGGCCGATGCCTCCATCCGTGCCCCTTTCCCCGGAGCGGTGAAAGAGCGTCGCGTCGCCCTCGGCGAATTCGTCCGCGTGCAAACGCCGGTCGCCGTAATCGTTCGCACCGACCGGCTGCGAGCGCGGCTCGACGTGCCAGAAAAGTGGGCCAGCGTGGTGACCGTCGGAGTTCCGGTCGAGTTGCGCCTGGAAGCGTATCCCGGCGAAGTGTTCACCGGACGCGTCGTGCGCATCAATCCGACCGTTGCCGCCGAAACGCGAACCTTCGAAGTCGAAGCACTGATCCCCAACCCGGACGGCCGGTTGAAGCCCGGGTTTTTTGTTCAGGCGACCCTTTCGAGCCAGCTCGAAGAGCGCGTGCTCACGATTCCGGAGTCGGCGGCGTACTACCGCTATGGCCTCTACAAGGTCTACCGGGTCAATGGCGACCGCGTCGAAGAACGCGATATCCAGGTGGGCGGGCGGTTTGCCGGGCGCGTGGAAGTGGTCCAGGGGCTGGCGGCCGGCGACCGCATTGCCGAAGCGGTTCAGGGTGTGCTGCAGCATGGAGCCGCCATTCGGGCCGCGGCAAACGAACAGCGGACTCCGGGACAGGATTGAACGATGAAACTCGCAGAAATTTGTGTTCGGCGTCCCGTCTTCGCGGTGATGCTGATTGCCTTCCTGGTTACGCTGGGCATTTTCAGCTATCGCGAACTGGGCGTGGATTTGTTCCCCAAGGCCGACCCCGCCACGGTGTTCGTCGGTGTTTCACTGCCCGGGGCCAGTCCGGAGGAAATGATCTCCAGTGTGGTTCTGCCGCTGGAAGATGCCATCTCTTCGGTCAACGGACTCGAAGAGATGAACGTATGGGCCTTCGAGGGCAACGCGCGCATCGTCTGCACGTTTGTGCTCGAGCGCGACATCGAAGGAGCCGCCCAGGATGTGCGCGAAAAGGTGGCCGGCGCGCTGAACCGGCTTCCCCCGGGTGTGCTCCCGCCGGTGATTCGCAAAGCCGATCCGGATTCGGACCCGATTCTGACCTTGCTGGTCAGCGGCCCGATGAGCCGTCGCGAACTGACGGAAATCGCCGACAAACAGGTGCGCCGCGCCATCCAAACCGTCAACGGCGTCGGCGAAGTGAGCCTGAATGGTGGCCAGGGACGACAGATTCGACTGCTGGTCGATGCGGAACGACTGACGGCGCACAACCTGACGGTTCTGGATGTGCGCAATGCCATCCGCAGTGAAAACGTGGAGCTGCCCGGCGGGCGCGTCATTCACGGAGCCGAAGAGCTCGGCCTGCGCACCCTGGGACGGGTGAGCTCGGTCGAGCAGTTTGCCGACGTCATCCTTGCGAATCGCGGAGGGACACCGATTCGCGTGCGCGATGTCGCCCGGGTCGAGGACGGCGCCGAGGAGTTGCGGAGCTGGTCTGCCCTGCGAGGCAAAGATGTGGTTTCCGTGGAAATCCGGCGGCAGTCGGGCATGAACACAGTGCGCGTGGCCGATGCGGTCAAGCAGCGCATTGCCGAGCTGCGCCGGGAATTGCCCGCAGGCGTCGAACTGCAGATCATCAGCGATGCCTCGGTGTTCATTCGAGCCTCCGTCAACTCCCTGCTCGAGCATCTGATCCTGGGCAGCATCCTGGCCAGCCTGATTGTGCTGCTGTTCATTCGCAACTGGCGTGCGGTGTTCATTGCCGCGCTGGCGATTCCCACTTCCATCATCGCCACCTTTACGCTGATGCGGGCGATGGATTTCACGCTGAACAACATGACCTTGCTCGCGCTGACCCTGGCGGTGGGCATCGTGATCGACGACGCCATCATTGTGCTCGAAAACATCTTCCGCTACATGGAAGAAAAGGGCGTGCCCCCGCTGCAGGCGGCCGTGGAAGCCACCCGCGAGATCGGCCCGGCCGTAATGGCCACGACCCTCTCGCTCGTGATCATCTTCCTGCCCATCGCCTTTATGACCGGGTATGCCCGGCGTTATGTGAACGAGTTCGGCTGGACGATGGCCATGGCCATCCTGGTCTCGTTGCTGGTCAGCTTCACGCTGACGCCCATGCTCAGCTCAAAATATCTGCGGGTACGCCGCGAGGCTGGCCATGTCCATTCCCGGGAGTCGAAATTTGCCCGCAGGGTGGAGTCCGGCTACCTGCGGATTCTGAACTGGTCGCTCGAGCATCGGCCGGCGGTCCTGCTAATCTGTGCGCTCACCTTTGCTTCCACGTTCGTTTTCTATCGGTTGATTGGTCGGGACTGGATCCCACCCGACGACCAGAGCGAGTTGAACAGTTCGATTGACCTGCCCGAGGGCACGGCGCTTTCGATCACCTCAGCGACGATGAACGATATGGCGCAGCGCCTCGAAGCCATGCCGGAAGTGGAATTCGTTCATGCCTACACCCACGGCATGCCCAACCATGGACACCTCTACATCCGGCTGGTCGAGCCGGGCCAGCGCAAGCGCAATCACGAACAGATGGCCGAGGCCATCCGCCAGGTGCTCGGCTCCTATCGCAACGTCACCTACAATGTGCGCCTCCCCTCGACCCTGGGTGGCGAGAACTGGTATCCGATTCGAGCCATCATCCGCGGGCCGGATGTCTCCCGGCTGGTGGAAATCTCCAAGCAGGTTGCGGCCGAAATGTCCCGCTTCCCGGGCCTGGTGGACGTCAACCCCATGATCAATCTGAACACGCCGGAGCTGCAGGTGAAGGTGGACCGTCAGCGGGCCGCCGACCTCGGCGTGCGCATGACCGACATCGGAGCCACCGTGCGGCTGCTGTTTTCCGGGCAGGACGAAATCTCCACGTACAAAGAAGGTGCCGAACAGTATCCCGTCACGATGCAGTTGCTGCCGGAGCAGCGCGACAACCCGGCCATCCTGGGACGGCTGATGGTGCCCTCGGCGAAGGTCGGCCAGGTTCGGCTGGACAACATCGCCACCATCCAGCGCGGCGGCGGGCCGGACCGGCTCCAGCGCTACAACCGTGAATTTCAGGTCTCCGTCGGCGCGAACCTGGCCCCGGGAACCCCGCTCGATGCGGCGGCCGCACATACGATCGCATCCATCCGCAAGGTCGGGTTGCCTCCGGGGTACTCGTTTGTTTTCGCTGGCCAGGTTCGCCTGCTGGAACAGACCACCTACAACATGCTGCTCGCCATGCTGCTCGCTTCGATTTTCATGTACATGGTGTTGGCCGCACAGTTCGAAAGCTTCAAGGATCCGTTCATCATCCTGCTCACGCTGCCGCTCAGCATTCCGTTTGCGCTGTTTTCGTTGTGGATCACCGGCCGCTCGCTGAGCCTGTGGAGTGCGTTGGGCGTGTTCCTGCTGCTGGGCATCGTGAAAAAGAACGGCATCCTGCAGGTGGACTACACGAATCAGCTCCGGCGCGAAGGCGTGCCGCTGCGCGAAGCGATCCTGGAAGCGAATCGCGTGCGGCTGCGTCCGATTTTGATGACGACGTTTTCGATTGTGGCCGGCTTGATCCCGGTGGCGGTGGGTATCGGCGCGGGCAGCGAGCAGCGCGCCTCGATTGCCGTGACCATCATCGGCGGGCAGACGCTCTGTCTGCTGCTCACCCTGCTCGTCGTGCCGGTGGCCTATTCTTACTTTGCCGAATGGCAGGCAGCGTTCGCGACGGTCGGCGCACGCACCCCTTGGGGACGGTGGCGCACGGCAGTGGCCCGTCGCTTCGGCCTGTTCAGCTAGCGGACGCGGTTTTCTCCTGCGCCAGGGCGTCGATCTTGGCCGCGAGAATGAAATCGCTCTCCGTCAGCCCGTCGATTTTGTGCGTCCAGATTTTGATGTCCACCCGGCCCCAGGTCAGATAGATGTCCGGGTGATGTCCCTGCTCCTCGGCGAGCTGACCGACTCGATTCGTGAACGCGAGCGCCTGAACAAAATCCGGGAAGTGAAAGGATTTTTCCAGGTGATGCTCGTTGACCACCTGCCAGCCGGGCAGTTGCCGGTGGAGCGCCTCCAGCTCGGCGCCCTTCAGTGGGGGCACGCCGCCGCGGCACGGCACACACTGTTTGCTTGCCAGATCCGACATCGCCAAATCTCCTGAGCGCCTTTTTCGGTCGCCGGGATTACCTTACCTGATTGTTCCGCGCTTGCCAAATCCCCGCGGTCTCCGCCCGGCATGCCTGCTCAGCCGGTCGAAGCGGGTGAACCGGAGTGCGTCTTTTCGGCTTCGATGGCGGCGAGCATGCTTTCGTTGTCGGCAAATTTAAACGAGGCCAGCCCGCGCTCGCGCGCCTGCTTTTCTTCCGCGCGGCTCAGAAAGTTCAGATCGTTTTTGTCGACCACCTGCAGCCCCTGGCGTGCAAAACTGCGCGCGATCTCTTCCGCCGTGGCGGCTGGCTGCTCCGACACGTTTTCCAGGTACTTCAGCACATGCACCGCACCTCGTTCGGCATCCTGCCGGGCGATGCCGACCAGTCCTTCGCTGGCGCGGCGGGCCCAGCCGACCACATAAGTGCCGGCCAGCACTTGCCCGCGCTGGGGATCAAACACTTCGTAGAGCCCGCTTTCATTTCCGTTGCCGGCGGGATTGGTCACGTAGGAACCGGATTGATAGGGCAGGCCGACCCGCGGATCGGCTACGTCGCCGATGGCGAAGATCATGGTGTCGACGTCGAGCGTAAACGTTCGGTCAGTGGGCTTCGCCGCGGTGCCGCCGTCCCTGGCGACCAGCAGATTCTCGGTCAGCACCAGCCGTTCGATTCGCCCGTCGGCACCGACCTTGATTTCGCAGGGCGAGCTCAGAAAGCGGAAGCGCAGTCGCGGCATGCGAGCGCCCGGGTCGGGCTTGGCCAGCACGGGGAATGTTGCCTCGGCCACCTTGGAAATGTCCTGTCCGACGGCCGCCAGGCGGTCGCGGATGCGTTTCAACTCGTCCTGGAAATCGGCGCGGTCCAGGTAGTCTTCGATGTAGACGAATTCCTTCTCGTCGAACTTGGCTTCGAAAGGCCCCCGGCGAGCGACCACGTACACTTCTTCCGTTTGCCGGTTGGGATCGTCCAGCATCAACCAGCGCGCGATGTCGACCATCACGTTGCCCATCCCGACGATGGCAATCCGCTTGCCGGTCGAAAAATCCATTTTGGAGAACGGGGGCAGCAGGTTGTAGTGATAGACGAAGTCCTTTGCGGAGTAGACGCCGCGGGCGTCTTCTCCGGGCAGGCCCAGTTTTTTCGTGCCCTGGGCACCCACGGCGAAGATCATGGCGGCCGGACGAAATTCCTGCAGCAGCTCAATGGGTACGTCGTACTCCTTGCCTACGGGTACATGGCCGAAGTAGTGGACGTTCGGATGACTGAGAATCTTGGCGAACTGCTTGCGCAGTCCGCTCTTCATTTTTTCCTTGACCGGATAGATGCCGTATTCGGCCAAGCCGCCGGGTTTGATGTCGCGATTGAAAATGAGCACCTGGTGGCCAGCCTGCGCCAGTTTATTGGCCGCGAAGAGTCCCGCCGGGCCTGCGCCGATTACGAAAACCGTTTTCACTGCGCCTCCTCATAAGCGGCGATGATGGAGCTTCGGTATTACATCACGCACTGGCAAAGCACATTGCGGGCCGTTCTGCAGACCCCCGCAGCCAATCCTAACACATTGATCCGTAAAGAGTTCCGGAAGTTTTTTCGAGGCGTTTCCCGAGGTTGCGACCGCCGGGTGCGCAACCTGCCCCAGAGGTCTGCCCACCCAGGCCGGAATCTCGCTGACCACTCCGGGATGCTGTCTGCGCTTAGCTGGTGGTTCCAGCAGAGCTTGCGTGGTTAAGAAATCGAACAGCTCTGGCGCGGGGGAAGACAAGACAGCAAAGCTAAGCCCTAAGGTTCCCAGTCCCGGTGAGCACAAAGGCGTGGGCGTCAAAGCGATGGCGGGGACGACGGGACTCGAACCCGCGGCCTCTGCCGTGACAGGGCAGCGTTCTAACCAACTGAACTACGTCCCCGCGTGCTTGGCCGACACATCGGACACACAAACAACTGGTGGGCAGTGTCCGATTCGAACGGACGACCTTCCGGGTGTAAACCGGACGCTCTGACCGCTGAGCTAACCGCCCCCGCATCATCGTAGCCGAATCGCACCGCAGCGTCAATCGAGCCGCTTGCTTGACGGGCCGCATGCCCGACAGTAGACTCGGAAGCGGAGAGGAAGGCGTTTTCAGAAAGGGCATGATTCTTTCGCGGGATTTCATAGCTTACATGGCGCGCGAGCTGGTCAAGCGCCTCACTGCATCCCAGATGTTCGAGACCCGGACACCGGAAGCGCTCGTCGAGCGCATTCGCCTGGCCCTGCTCGAAGAGCTGAGCATCGAGGACCGGGTGAACGAAGAGGTGCGCCAGATCCTCAGCCAGTACTCCGATGAAATGCGCCGCAGCGGCGTCTCCTATCAGGAGATGTTCAAGAAGGTGAAAAACCAGATCGCCCGCGAGCGAAAACTGATTCTCCGCTGATGCGTCTGAGCCGCGAAAAAACTGTTCGTCTCTCCCACGTCGTCACCAAAGTGCTGGTGGAAAGCGACGACGTGGAATTCATCGAAGATCGCGACACCATCCGCCAGGAAATCTTCCAGGTGCTGCAGGCGCTGCTCCGCGAAGAGGAAAAAGTCGATGCCGAAGCGCGCCGGAAAATCGCCTCCCAGAAAAAAGACATCCCCGAAGGCAGCGCGGAATGGGACATCCTCTACCGCAAGTATTATGCGGAGGAGCTGAAGCGGATGGGGGTCGGCGAGTCGAGCTGACCCGGACAAGCCCGAGCAGAGCAACTCACCAGACGTTTTACCTCACGTGCCCGTATCGTTCGGCTCCGCGGAATGCAACGTGGCGAGCCTCGAAAAACGATGCGGGTGGATTTGCCTTGAACTTGCGGAACGAGAACGGTTTTCGCAAAATGCTGCAAAGAAAAACGGGCGATTCGTAGCGAATCGCCCGTTCCCGTGTTTGTAACCGAACCTTTATGGACGTCGCTTCAGCACGGGACGATCGTCGTCCTCCTCGGTCTTCGTCTCGCTCTTTTCCGTGCGACGGCGCAGGGTGGGCTTGTTTTCATCCGGCTCCTGCGCCTGCCGCTGAGCCTGTAACTGCCGCAGCCGCGCCTTGATCTGATCGAACTCGGACGTGCTGACAATGTATTCGTCGCGCCCGGGCAGGATTTCGGCAATGGCTTTCTGCGTGTTTTCGATGCGGTCTTCGGTCGGTGGATGCGAGCGGAAAGCTGTCGGCACGCTCCCGGGCCGGCGCTTCTCTTCGGCCTGAATCTTTTCGAAGAAACTGACGTAGGCGTTCGGGTCGTAGCCGGCCTTGTACATGTATTGCAGGCCCAGGTAATCCGCTTCCGCTTCGAACCCGCGCGAGAATTTCAAGAAGGTCAACGGAACCGCAACGTTCATCGCCTGATAGATGCCGTAGCCGGCCCAGCCGCCGGGCAGGAAGATCAACGCGGGGATCATCAGCAACTGGGCGAGTTCGCCGCGGGTAGCGTTGCGGGTGCCATGACGGGCCGTCACATGCGCGATTTCGTGAGCCATCACGCCGGCCAGTTCGGCCTCTTCCTCGGCCGCCAGAATCAGGCCCGTGTTGATGTAGAAGAACCCGCCGGGCAGCGCAAAGGCGTTGATTTCGTCCGAGTCGATCACTTTGATCGTGAACGGCACGCGCGCGTCGGAATTTCGAACCAGATTCTGGCCCACCCGGTTGACGTACTCATTGATCACGGGATCGTCGACCAGCCGAACCGATCGCTCCACTTCCTGGGCCAATCGCTTGCCGATGGCCACTTCCCGTTCCAGCGAATACCAGTTCAGGTTGCCGTCCACATCACGGTTGCCGATCTGCTCGACGTCGTCTTTAGGATTCTTTTTCTTATCTTTCTGCTGCTGCGCCAGTACAGTGGAAGGCCCCCACACCAGCATCCCAGCCAGCAGTGTCGTCAGAAGTCGTTTGGCCAGCCCTGCCATGGCCCCTCCTTGCGGAACGCTTGCTGCCAGTATACACCCCTTCACCAATGCCCAGCGGTCTTTTTCATCTATTTTCGATGCCCCGTCTCTCGGAAGGGTTTCACTGCTGCGGGCGTTGAACGGGTGGTTGCCTGGAAACAGTCAGCGCGTGCGCGTGGACGCCTTCGGGTGGCTGGGCTAGAATCCGGACTGGAAAGCTGGGGTTGCGTTGGGTAACGCAGTGAACTCCACGACGAAGGCAAAAGTTACGGTCCTGGGGGTTGGGAGCATCTTTGCCGGGTTGCGTCGGCTCTATGACTGGACGCTCTCCTGGGCCGAAGGCCGCTTTGGCCCGGCAGCACTGGGAGTTTTGGCATTCACGGAGTCTTCTTTTTTTCCGATTCCACCTGACCCCCTGCTGATGGCCTTGGCGCTGGGCAAACCGCGCCGCAGCTTCTGGTTTGCGACCGTGTGTACAGTGTGTTCCGTACTCGGTGGGCTGCTGGGCTATCTGCTGGGCCTGTTCCTCTGGCAATCACTCGATCAGTTCTTTTTTGCCTACGTCCCGGGTTTCACGGAGGAAAATTTCCGGATTGTGCAGGCCAAATTCGAGCAGAATGCTTTTCTGGCCATTTTCGCCGCTGCGTTCACACCCATCCCGTACAAGGTGTTTACCGTCGGCAGCGGAGTGTTTCAAATTCCGCTGGACGCGTTCGTGGTGGCCAGCGTGCTCGGGCGCGGCCTGCGATTTTATGGCGAAGCGGCACTGCTGTGGCGGTGGGGCGCGGCCGCGAAAGATTTTATCGACCGCTACTTCAATCTGCTCACGGTGATTTTTTTCCTGCTGTTGGTGCTGGGATTCTGGGTCGTTGGGCGGACGTTGTAAACCGATGGCGTGGCGCCGCATCCAGGTCGGTCAGATTTGGAAGAAGATGGATACGGGAGAAAACTACATCGTCACCAAGGTTTTCACCGAAGCCCTGACGACCTACGCGGTGTTGCGGAAGGCCGGTGCGGAGACGGAATCCCGCCTGCGCGTGCGGGTAACCCATACGGGCGAAGGCCAGGTGCTCGTGGGATTCACGCTCGCCACCAACGTGGAAGAACTCTGAGCCGGCTTTGCATCAGAAGGAACGCACGGGCAGCCGCACCACATCGTCCACTTGCAGGACCTCCTTGACCAGAAACGGCTCTCCATAGGCGACCCCGATCATCTGGCCAAAGTAGCGCGCCAGCAGGTCCATCCGTGATTCGAGCTGGTCGAGCGGCAGGGGCACGCGAGATGGCTTCTGTGTTCTGGGACGAAACTGTGAGGCGTAGCAGAGGATCGCCCGTCGCCGCTGTTCGTACTCCGCGCTGATGTCCACTACGAACGTCGGGCGGACATTCGCATCGTAGAGAGTGGCGTAGAGGACTTTGAACGGGCGAAATGGCTGACCGCGCAGTCCGCGCAGCCGCTTCAGCCCGGCCAGAAAACAGCCTTCGTAGGCCAGCCGGGCCGCATGGTAGTGATCCGGGTGGCGTCCTTCCCAGTAGGGCAGAATCACCGTGTGAGGCTCCAGCTCGCGAATTTTCTCCGCCACTGCCAGTTTGTTGGCTTCGTTCACGTCCAGCCGCGCATCGGGCAGGCGGAGGTTGCCGCGGTAGTCCACGCCCAGCACGCGAGCGGCGGCTTGTGCTTCGCGCAGGCGGATGGCCGCTGAGCCGCGCGTTCCCGATTCTCCGCGGGTCAGGTCCAGGATGCCGGTGCGATATCCGCGCTTTTTCATTTTGATCAGTGTGCCGCCGCAGCTCAGCTCCACATCGTCCGGATGCGCAGCGATGGCCAGCAGGTCGAGGGGCATTTCGCCTCCAGGGCAATGCGATACGTGAACGGAAATTCTAACAGCTTGGCCGGGATGGAGCACATGGGTCGAGCCGACGGGGCCCGAGATGGAGATTCCGTGCAAGATTTCGCACCTGCCTCCGACGTGCTACCCTGATGGGCCCGAGACCATAGCGGTTGTGAGGGGCTATGCGAACTGTCAAACCCTTGCACGGCCAGGTGGCCCTGGTCACCGGAGCGGCCCGACGAATCGGACGCAGCATCGTCCAGAAGCTGGCCGCGGAAGGCGCAGCCGTGGTGATCAACTATGCGACTTCGCGCCAGGATGCGGAAGCGCTGGTGGCCGAGCTTGCGGCGGCGGGCTGTCGGGCTCTGGCCTGTGAGGCCGACGTCTCCCGCCGCGCCGACGTCGAGCGCATGTTCGAGCTCGTCCGCCGCGAATTGGGCCGACTGGATATTCTGGTGAACAATGCCGGCATATTCTTCCCAGCGCGCTTCGATGAACTGACCGAAGAACAGTGGGACCGCATCCACGGCGTGAACCTGAAGGCGCAGTTTCTCTGCGCCCAGGCAGCCGCGCGGCTGATGCGGCACAGCGGCCGCGGTCGCATCGTGAACATCGCCTCGCTCGGCGGCCTGCTTCCCTGGCCGGAGTATACGCACTACTGCACGTCGAAGGCGGGCGTGATCATGCTTACGCGCTGTCTGGCGCGCGCACTGGCTCCGGAGATCACGGTCAATTGCGTGGCCCCCGGGACGATCCAATTCCCCGACGAAACTCCGGATGCAGAGTACATTCGCCGGGCCCCGCTGCAAAAAACCGGCCGGGGAGAAGATATCGCCGAAGCCGTTTTCTATCTGGTGCAGGCGGAATTCGTCACCGGCCAGGTGCTGGTGGTGGATGGCGGCCGCTCGCTCGTTTGAGCCGCGTTGCCTTCCCGTCCGGGTGTGAGCGCGGCGCGTTTGCCTCAAGGTGCGCTGGAGGGTTTCCAGTCGGTTCGGAGTCGGCCTTCAGCCAGCCGAGCGATCAATTCGCGATCGGCAGGCAAGAATTCCATCGCCGGCAGATCTTGCGGTCGCACCCAGGCAATCTGCTCGAAGGCAAGATTCCGCGGCGCGCCGGAAACAATGTGCGCGGCGAAGAAGCGCAGCTCGATCTCTTCGGGCAGCTCCGGATAGCGGTGGCGTGTGCGGTACAGCTCCGGCCCCACGCAGACCGTGATGTCGAGTTCTTCGGCTAGCTCGCGCACCAGTGCCTGCTCCGGGAGCTCGCCGTCGTGAACTTTTCCGCCCGGGAATTCCCAGAGCAGCGGGAAAATCGCGGTTCGCTTCCGCTGGCAGACCAGCAGGTGACCTTCGCGTTCGATCAGCGCCGCAACCACCGTGATTCTGTTCATTGTGAATCCGCCGCAGCGGAGCCCAGAATTTTCTGCAGTGCTCGTGCGCCGTGGAGCAGAGGTGGCCCGGGCGTGTTCAGCCATTCGTCGCGCACCACGTAGACACGGCGGTTGCGGATGGCAGGCAGCTCGCGCCAACCGGGCCGGGACGCCATCCGTTCGGCTTCCCGCTGGGCCCGGGGACGATCCCCGGCAGCCGCCCACGCCAGAAGGATCACTTCCGGCTGTGCACGGACAATTTGTTCATCGGTCACTTTCTCTCCGGCAGGCACCACCATTTCGCCGCCCAGCAGAGAAATCAGTTCGGCGACCCAGGGCGGGGAGCTGATGCGGGGATTGGGCCAGGCCTCCGCGTAGACGCGTGGGCGCCGGTGCCGTTTGTCTGCCTGCCGGGCAAGGCGAGCGAACTTTTGTTTCATGCGACGGACCAGTCGGGCGGCGGCCCGCGTTCGGCCGACGATGCTTCCCAGCAGTTGAATCTCTCTGTAGATATCCTCGAGTGTGCGGGGATTGGTGGCCAGGAAGGGCACCGGAGCACGCAACAGGCTGGCGATCAGTTCCGCTTTGTACGGCACCGAACCGATCACCAGCGTCGGGTTCAAACGCAGCACCTGCTCTGCGTCGAAGTTCCAGCAATCGCCGAGCTCCGGCAGGCCGCGCACCGCGGATGGGGCAACCACGTCCTTACACCATTTCGTCACCCCGACCAGACGGTCTTTTGCGCCCAGCGCCACCAGGATGGAGGTTACGCTCGGACCCAGCGAGACGACGCGCAGGCCGCTGGATTTTTCTTTCTGCATCGGGGCACGATTCTAGCAGGAGCGTAGGCCGGAGTGCACCGCAGGAATTGCCTGTCCCGCGCTCTGTTTGCCATACTGATGCGGATGTACAGCGCGACGGTCCTCGATCACTTTCAGAATCCGCGCAATGCGGGCGAGCTGGAAAACGCAACGGCCGCGGTCGAAGTCGACAATCCGGTCTGCGGAGACGTGTTGCGGCTGGCGGCACGGGTCGCGGAAGGACGCATCGCCGAGGTGCGCTTTCAGGCGCGCGGTTGCGTGACCACCATCGCCTGCGCGTCGTTGCTGACAGAGCTGATGCGCGGCCGCCGCCTGGACGAGCTGCAGCAGATTACGCCGGCCAGCCTGGCCGCTGCGCTCGGCGGGCTGCCGCCGGCCACCGCACACGGCAGCCAGCTTGCCTGGGATGCGCTGCAGGCGCTGCTGTCGGTCCTCGCCCGCTGAGCCGCGCCTCGGCACGTCGCGCTCAGACGTTCCGAATCAATTGCTCATAGGTCTCCGGATCGTTCACGTTCAGGATGACGCCTTGCTGGTCGGTGGGTACCTCGAGGACTTCGTTGGCGTGCTCCCAGACAACGGCGCGCGCACCCAGCTCCTGGGGGGCGGTGAGCAGTGCTCCATACAGCTTGCTCGAAAAGATCACCGGGTGTCCGCGCCGTCCGTGGAAGGTGGGAATCACAATCAGCTTTCCGGAGCGGTAGAAGGCTGTGACCAGCTCGTCGACGAGCTCGGCAGTGATCATCGGATGGTCCACCGGGCAAAGCAGCAGACCGTCGGTCGCGCCGACGGGCAGACTGCCGAGGGCCACTTGAATCGAAGACAGTTGACCGCGCTGCCATTCATGATTGATCACCACGCTTTCCGGTTCCAGCGGCACCCGGCGACGGATTTCGTCTGCGTTCGCCCCCAGGACAACCCGCCGCATGCCGATTTGGGGATGGCGCACGACGGCCAGCAAGTGCTCCAGCAAGGTGCACGGTGGGCCTTCGCTGGTCATGCGGCCCGGGAAGGGAAGCAGGGCCTTCGGTTGCCCCATTCGGCGTGATTCGCCCGCGGCAAGAATGACAGCGGCGAGCATGGAATCATTCGGTGCCGACCGTAGCGGCGCGATCCACCCAGAGTGATTTGTGCGGCAGCGCCGCGGCGGCGTTGCGGCGTACCGCAATCAGTTCGGCAGCGATGCTGATGGCGATCTCTTCCGGGGTGAGCGCACCGATCTCCAGCCCGATCGGGGCGTGCACCCGGCGGAAACGCTCGGCAGGAATCCCTTCGGCTTCCAGGGCTTTGTAGACCGAAAGCACCTTGCGCTTGCTGCCGATCATGCCGATGTAACGCGCTTCGGTGCCCACGGCCCAGCGCAGCACTCGCATGTCGTCTTTGTGGCCGCGGGTGACGATCACCAGATAGGTCGAAGCATTGGGCCGGAGCGCAGCGAAAGCTTCTTCGAAACTGGTGTAGATCTGCTGCGCCATCGGGAACCGTTCCGGATTGGCAAAGGTTTCGCGGTCGTCCACGACCCCGATGGCAAATCCAGCAGCGTGAGCCACCCTGGCCAGCGCCATGGCAATGTGACCACCGCCGAACAGGTACAGTACCGGCTGCGGCAGGATGGGCTCCACAAAAATTTCCAGTGTGCCACCGCAGATCAGACCGTTGTCGTAGCTGGCGTCGTGGTTCAGGTGAAAAGTCAGCTTGCGCGGGGCTTCTGTGCGCAGGACTTCCTTCGCCGCGGCCCAAACTTCGGCTTCCACGCAGCCGCCGCCGACTGTACCGGCAATCGAGCCGTCTTCGTAGACCAGCATCCGCGAGCTTTCGAAGCTCGGGATGGACCCGTTGGTGTGGACGATGGTGGCCAGCGCGGCGCGCTTGCCTTCCTTCCGCAGCCGCACGATTTCTTCGAACAGATCCATCGCTGTCCTTGCCTACAGGGTATGGCGCGGCTCCGTCGGTGTCAATTGCGTGCGCACGGTAGACACTCTTGCAGCGCGGTGCTAAGGTAGTGCGTCGAATTTGCGGTCGAGGCCTGCATGAAAGCCATCGTCTTCCACGAACACGGCGACCCGAGCGTGCTGCGATACACCGAAGTGGCCGAACCGAAGATCGGCCCGGCCGAAGTGTTGGTGCGTGTGCGCGCCTGTGCGCTGAATCACCTGGACCTGTGGGTACGGCGCGGCCTGCCGGGTATTTCCATCCCCCTGCCCCACATCCCGGGCAGCGACATCTCCGGCGAAGTGGCTCGGGTCGGCGAATCCGTCACGCGCGTGAAGGTGGGGCAGCGCGTCTTGCTGGCTCCGGGGATCAGTTGCGGGCAGTGTCCGCAGTGCCTGGCCGGCGAAGACAATCTGTGTCGCCGCTACACTCTGTTTGGCTACATGGTGGATGGCGGCTGCGCGGAATACGTGAAATCGCCGGAAGTGAACGTCATTCCGATTCCCGGCGATCTGTCTTTCGAAGAAGCCGCTGCGGTGCCGCTGGTGTTTCTGACCGCCTGGCACATGCTGATCACACGGGCAAAGCTTCGTCCGGGTGAAGACCTGCTCGTACTGGGTGCCGGCAGCGGTGTGGGCAGCGCGGCGGTGCAGATCGGTAAGCTGATCGGCGCGCGCGTGTTGGCCACCGCAGGCAGCGATGCCAAGCTGGCCAAGGCCCGCGAGCTGGGCGCAGATGAAGTGATCAACCACAGCCGGCAGAAAATTGCCGACGAAGTGAAACGGCTGACCGACCGGCGCGGCGTAGACGTCGTCTTCGAACACGTCGGCACAGCCACCTGGGATGCCAGCCTGATG
Organism: Terriglobia bacterium; assembly: GCA_023512135.1. Lineage (GTDB taxonomy): Bacteria > Acidobacteriota > Terriglobia > Acidiferrales > UBA7541 > DSGC01. The sequence continues at coordinate 54,300 of JAIMAG010000010.1, forward strand.
AGCCTGGCGCCCAGCGGCCGGCTGGTCACCTGCGGCGCCACGACCGGCTACCAGGCGCACGTGGACATCCGCTACCTGTTCAGCCGCAACCTCTCCATCCTGGGTTCCTACATGGGCAGCAAGGCGGAGTTGTACGACGTGCTGCATTTGGTTGCTCAGCGCAAACTCCGCGCGGTGATCGACCGCACCATGCCCCTCGAGGAGTGCGCCCTCGCGCACGAGCTGATGGAGCGTCGCGAGCAGTTTGGCAAAATCGTCCTGCTGCCCTGAGAACAGGCGATCGCTCGCTTTCACACGGTACAATGGGTTTTGCTGTGCCTCCGCCGCCACGGGCGAACGTTCTTCTGCGGGCTTGGTCGGCCACGAGAGTTGTGCCAGAATAGGGAGCGAGGACAGGCAGTATGAGCCGTATTCTCAGTCCCAGCATCACCCTTGAACAGCCCGGCCAGGATGGCCACGCATTGGTGCGCGACAGCATCCTGTTCGCCGTGCTGGACAAAGCCGTCAACTGGGCGCGCAAAAATTCTCTCTGGCCGATGACCTTCGGCCTGGCCTGCTGTGCAATCGAGATGATGTCCATGGCCGCTTCGCGCTGGGACGTGGCCCGTTTCGGTGCCGAAGTTTTCCGCGGCTCGCCGCGGCAGGCCGACCTGATGATTGTGGCGGGTCGCGTTTCGCAGAAAATGGCGCCGGTCGTGCGGCAACTCTACGAGCAGATGCCCGAGCCCAAGTGGGTCATTTCCATGGGAGTCTGTGCGACGTCCGGCGGCGTGTTCAACAACTACGCGCTGGTCCAGGGGGTCAATCAGGTGATCCCTGTGGATGTGTACGTGCCTGGCTGTCCACCCCGGCCGGAAATGCTGATCTACGGCATCCTGCAGTTGCAGAAGAAAATCGAAAGCGAACGCGGCAGCTTCCGTCGCGCGCTGAACCTCAGTTAATCCGCAGCAGCAAAATCTGCGAAGAAAAGAACAAACTGGGCGATGGTCATGCTCCACGTCTGCGTCGAAGCCGGCCTCGCGCGGGGTAGCGTTCTCTGCCAGAAGGGCCCGGGGCCCGAGCCGGCTGGTACCTTTCGTCTGCTGCGACCCATGTGGGCAAGTGGGCACAGGTTCGCTATGTCCGCAGCGGAAGTTCTATGACTTCCGCGATGCCGCCGGACCATTCCAGCCGGCTGCCGGGAGCAAAATGCTCCTGCCGCACGTACCCCATGCCCACGGCAGCGGAGAGGGCGGGCGACGGCGCCGCACTGGTTACCTGGCCCACCGCTTTTCCGCCGGCCTGCAAGGTTTCTTTGGCGCCGGGGATACCGCCTTCGATTTTCAGGCTCACCCGTTTGCGGCGGATGTGGCCGCGCGAACGCACACGCTCGACGATTTCCTGTCCGGTGTAGCAACCTTTCGAAAAGCTGATGTGGGTGGACTCTAGGGCTGCCTCGTGGGGAATGACAGTGTCGTCGAAGTCGTAGCCGAACCAGGGCACGCCCGCTTCCAGGCGCAGGGAATTCAAAGCCGCGTAGCCGGCCGGGCCACCCCCATGCTGTCGCACTGCAGTGAGTGCGGCCTGCCACACCGCTTCGGCCTGTGCTGCCGGGACGAGCAGACGTACGCCCGTCCCGCGAAATTCAGACCGGTGGATCAGCAGACAATTGGCGCCGGCAATTTCGACATGCTGATGAGCGAACTCAGGCCCGGGAGGTGCGTCGAAGCCGCACAGCTCCTTCAGGATGCCCGGGGTCGCCGGGCCCTCGATGGCCATCGCAACGAACTGGTCGCTGACGTCGCTGAGTGTGGCATCGTCCATGATGATGTATCGGTCGAGCGTCTGCAATGTCCGCTCCCGCACGGGTGCATGGCAACTGATTAAGTAGCGTTCCGGGAACGCGAACGCTTCCAGTTCCGCCAGAATATGTCCCTGCGGATTCAACAGCAGGGCCACGGTGCCCTGGCCGGGTGCGAGCGCCTGCGTGTCGTTGCTGACGACGGCATTCAGGTAGCGGATGCGATCTGGCCCGGTCAACTCGAACCAGGCACGGTAGCTCACGTCCAGCACGACAGCGGCTTCGCGCGCCATTCGGTACTCAGCGGCAAAGCTGGTGTAGTGCTCCGGCAGCGCGAGGCCGAACCACGCGCCGAATGTTGCCCCCAGCGCCTGATGGGCGCTTTGCAGCAAAACCTTCGAGCTCATCGGCATCCATGTTAGCAGATGCCTGTCGTCTCGGCGGCCCGAGCCGATGTTGGGTGCGTGGTATACTGCCGCAGATGAGCCATCCGAACCCGTCGTCCCTGGTACACGAAATCCTTCCGGTGGGCTGGTTGCAATGCAACTGTTCCATCCTGGGCGATCCTGTAACCGGAGAGGCGGTGGTCGTGGATCCAGGGGACGAGGTCGAGCGGATCCTCGCCATCCTCCGCCAGCACAACTGGAGCGTGCGTGCGATTCTCAACACCCACGCGCACATCGACCACGTCGGCGGCCTGCGGAAACTGCAGGAAGCGACCGGTGCGCCGGTGCTGATGCATCCCGACGACCTGGAGCTCTATCGGATGCTCGATGTACAGGCGCAGATGATCGGTGTTCCGCTGCCGCCGATGGCCCGTGTGGATGGCGCGCTTCGAGAAGGCGACACCGTGCGCTGGGGCGGTTATGTCTTCCATGTGCTGCACACGCCCGGACACACCCCCGGCAGCATCAGCTTGTATCTGCCCGCTGATCTTCCGACCGGTTCGGCGCCGGCTACAGAGGCTGCGCCGAGGCTCCTTGCAGGCGACACGCTCTTTGCCGGCAGCATCGGTCGCACGGACCTGTGGGGCGGCTCGTTCGACCAGATCATGCGCTCTCTGCGGGAAAAGCTGCTGACCTTGCCCGAACAGACCGTGGTGATCCCCGGCCATGGCCCGCTGACCACCATCGGGCAAGAGAAGGAAACGAATCCGTTTCTGCGCCAGGGGCGCTAGCCCTTCCGGAAAGGCTCGCCACTTCGGCGGTGCTCAGCTGGTTGCGGCTGCTTATCGCGCTTCCCGCTCCCGTCGCAGTTCTTCCATGACGTGCTGGATCAGTTCTTTCGCTTTGGTCAGCTCGGCCGTGATCAGCTGGATGTCCAGTTTTGGTTTTTCCGGGTCGCGGGCGAGGTGGCAGTAGACACCATGCTGCCCCACCAGCAGCAACGCATTGGTCACCAGATCCAGGCTGACCGCCAGCCGTCCGCGTTGTGGACCCAGCATCTGTTCGTAGTATTCGAGTTCAGCGCGGTGCTCTTCAAAGGCCGACATAAGGTTTCCTCGTCTGATTGCGCAGATTCCTGAGCACGGCTTTCATGCCCGGGGTGCCCGTTGCGTCGCGGCAGTTCGGGTAAAGCGCGCCGGCAGCCGGGGCTTCGTGTCCACCATAGCGGGATATTGGCGAATTCTCAACTCCGTGCGGACTGGCTTTCGGGACGGCGAAGCCGCTCCGTCTGTCCGTTCAGGGACAGATGGATTCGGAAAAAACCCCCTGCGTCTTGTTGCAGGGATGGAACAATTCCCTCTGCGTCAACTTTACTCGCCCGACCCGCCATCCCATAATTCCGCCTTGAGGTACGAGCCGCAATATGAACGCTTTGCGGCCCGCAGCCCCGCGGGGGAGCAGCACCGGGTGGAATTCATCCGGGCAGGCTGGCTGACGGCGGGAGATCATCCGGAGCTGTATTTTTTCAAGGTGGATGGAAAAGACGTGGTGGTGGGCATTTCGGGTAGCGCGCTGCAATTCCTGCAGAAGGGCCGCCGATATTTGAGTCGCGAAGAAAAGCTGGACATTGCCGGACTGTACCTGAAGAAGCAGCTCGAAGCCGGACGACCGCTCCAGGCTGAAAACCTGTTTGTCCAAGCCGACGAGCTGTCTGCACTGCTTCGGGAATTAGGCATCAACATGTGAGGCCTGCATGAGACGCGCCGACCTGGTTCGCATTCCCTCGAAAGGTAAAACGGCCAGAACCACGCAGATTATTTTTGGAGAACGCCAGCACCTGCTGCGGGTGCTGGATTCGCTGGAACGCACCGTCGTCCCCAAGGCACGGTTCGAGCAGGAATGTCGGGTTCTGGAAGAGCTGATCCATGCCCGCACGGTCGAGCTGAACCAGATCAATCCCACCTGGGATCAGAAAGTGGGCACCGTGCTCAGCGCCAATGTGCGTCCGGAAACGCTTGACCAGCTCGCCCGCGAAGCGCCCGAAGAAGATTACTACCTGCTCCGGTTGATCAGCGAACACCCGAAAGCTTCGGCGAAGACGCTGGCCCGGCTGGCCAAACATCCGTATCCGGCGATTCGCGAAAACGTAGCTCGGCACCCGAATGCCGACCCGAAAACACTGGCCGAGCTGAGCAAAGATCGCAGTCAGCCGCTCTGGTATCTGGTGGCCTTCAATCCGAATACGCCAGCCAACCTGCGTCGGAAACTGCAAGAGCGCATGCGCAAACTCGGCCAGGTAGCCGCAAAATAGTTTTCCGGCGCGACTGCGAGGCCGGGTGGGTAGTGTATTGTCCTTGCGTTGTGCGTCCACCGCGATAGAATCCTGCGCCGATGGGCGTTTTCGTTCCTCGAGAATTCAATGCCGCAGAGTATTTTCTGGACCGGCTGGCCCGCCAGCATCCCCAGCGGGTAGCCATTTGCGGGGAGCCGGTTGCGGTTCGTTACGGTGAGCTGGCCGGCTTAGCCAACCGCTTCGGCAACACCCTGCGCGCCGCGGGCTGCCGGCCGGGCGACCGGGTGCTGATTGTGCTGCCCGATTCGGCCGAGTTTGTGGCTGCGTTTTTCGGTGCGGTGAAGGTCGGTGCCATCGCCGTGCCGGTGAATCCCTTCACGCGGGCCGGAGACTATGCCTATTACCTGTCCGACTGCGCCCCGCGGGTCGCCGTTGTGCATGCCGTCGCACTCGCGGAATTCCAGCAGGCCCTGCAGACGGCCCAACCGGCGTTGCTGATCGTTGTCGGCGCCTCGCCGCCCGCCGGGTATGACCGGCCTGCCGTCACGTGGGAAACGTTGCTTCGGGAAGCGTCAGACCAGCTTGCTGTCCATCACACTGCAGCCACCGATGCGGCGTTTTTCCTCTACACTTCGGGCAGCGGTGGTGCTCCCAAGGCGGCCATCCATCAGCACAAAGACATGCTGGTGACGACAGAAAGCTTTGCGCGCGGCGTGCTCGGCCTGCACACCGGCGACATCACGTTTTCTGTCTCCAAACTGTTTTTCGCCTACGGGCTGGGCAACGGCATGTATTTTCCGTTTGCTGTTGGTGCCCAGACTGTCTATCTAGCCGGGCGGCCGCAGCCGGAGTCCGTGCTGGAATTGGTGGCCCGGCACCGTCCGACCGTGTTTTTCTCAGTTCCTACGTTCTATGCAGCTCTGCTGCGTGCTGCCGAGGCCGGTGCACGGGCCGATTTTTCTTCCGTTCGCCTGGCGGTTTCGGCTGGAGAGGCGCTGCCGGCGGAACTGTTCGAACAGTTTCGACAGCGATTCGGAATCGAGATTCTCGACGGCATCGGTTCGACGGAGATGCTGCACATGTTCATTGCCAACCGCCCCGGTGCCGCGCGGCCGGGCACCTGCGGCGTGCCGGTGCCGAACTACGACGCCCGCATCGTCGACGAAGCGGGGCAGGATGTTCGCACCGGTGAAATCGGCAGCCTGTGGGTGCGCGGCGCCAGTGCCTTTGTCGGGTACTGGAACAAACCGGAGCTGACGGCACGCGCCCGGGTCAACGACTGGGTCGTCACGGGAGACAAATTCTTCCGCGATGCCGAGGGTTACTACCACTACTGCGGTCGGACGGACGACATGCTGAAAGTTGCCGGCATGTGGGTCTCACCGGCTGAAGTGGAAAACGTGCTGTTGGGCCATCCGCAGGTGGCCGAAGCGGCTGTCGTGGGGAAAAGTGAACAGGGCCTGACGCGTCCGGTCGCTTTTGTGGTGCTCCGCGACGGCGTCGTTCCCTCGCGGGAGCTGTCCGGGCAGTTGCAGGAATTCGTCCGCACGCGCCTGCCTTCCTACAAAGTTCCTCAGCAGATTCACTTCGTTCCCGAGCTGCCGAAGACGGCGACCGGCAAGATTCAGCGCTACCGCCTCCGACAGCAAGCTTGATCCCGCGAGCGGGGCAGCCGGGGAGTCGGCTGCGAACCGCCTCGGGTTTTCATGCCCCGGGTTCCGAACCTGTCCGGCAAAAAAGACAATTTGGCTGTTTTCAGGGAGCAAATTCGGTATATATTGGCCTGTGGGATAAGGCCAATGTTGCCGCTGCAACTGCATCCGGAAAGCCACGTCCCGCTCTACATTCAGATCCGGGATCAGTTGCGGTCCCTGGTTTTCTCTGGAGTGTTGCGACCCGGGGATCGCATCCCGGCCAGCCGCGACCTGGCCCGACAGCTTGGCGTTCACCGCACGACCGTGGCCAATGCCTATGCCGAGCTGGAAGCCGAAGGGCTGATCCACGGACATGTAGGTCGGGGAACCTTCATCACTGGCGCGGCCGCGAGGACACCGCAGCCGCCGGCTCCGGCCACCGCAGCGGGCAGCGACGGCGTGCGCTGGGAATCGTTGTTTGCCGACGAGCGCGGCGAAGAAGCCCTGAGCCGGCTCCTGCCGCAGATTCCCAGCGGAGCGATTTCCTTCGTCGCCGCCAAGCCTTCGGCCGAGCACTTCCCGCTGGACGAGATGCGCGCCTGTGCGCAGTCGGTTCTGCGCAGCGATGGCCAGAGAATTCTCCAACTGGGCTCTTCCGATGGATACGGACCGCTCCGGCAGGCCCTGCTCGAATTTCTTCGCAGCGAAGGGCTGGCCGTGCGCGAAGAGCAGTTGCTGATCACCGATGGTGGCCAGCAGTCTCTGGATCTGCTTTGCAAAGCGTTTCTGCGTCCGGGCGATGCCGTGCTGATGGAAAACCCCACCTATCCCGGGGCCATCGCCATCTTCGCTAGTGCACGCGTGCGAACGATTGCTGTCCCGGTCAGCGCCGTCGGTGGCAACGATGCCCGGCCGCGCGAGCCCGGTCTGGACCTGGGTGCGCTGGAAGCTGCCCTGGTGCAGAACCGGGCGAAACTCATTCTGCTGACCCCGGATTTTCAGAATCCCACCGGCCTGACGATGTCGATCGCGGCCCGCCGTCGGGTGCTCGAGCTGGCCGCGCAGTATCAGGTGCCGGTGGTGGAAGACCACATCTATGCGCGTCTTCGTTTCACCGGAACACCACTGCCTTCCCTGAAGGCACTGGACCGTGTCGGCACGGTGATCCAGCTCGACAGTTTTTCGAAGGTGGGCTTCCCCGGTCTGCGCGTTGGCTGGTGCCTGGCTCCGGAGCGCGTGATCGAGCGGCTGCGACTGGTCAAGCAGATCACCGATCTGCACACCGACCAGCTCGCTCAGGCCGTGCTGGCCGAGTTCACGCGCCGGGGAGGGTTTGCCAGGCATCTGGCACGGATGCGACGGGTGTACGCCGCGCGGCTGGCCGCGCTGGAAGCGGCCATGGAACGCCATATGCCCGAGGGAGTGCACTGGACCCGCCCGCAGGGTGGCATGTGTGTCTGGGTCACCCTGCCGCCCGGAATGGATTCGAGCGAGCTGCTCATTCACGCGCGGGAACGCGGAGTCCTGTTCGCCCCGGGACGCTATTTCTTCTTTCAAAGTCCGCAGCCGAACACGCTGCGTCTGGGCTTTGCCGCGGTCGAGGAACGCAAGATTGCGCGTGGAGTCGCGGTGCTGGGCGAAGTCTTGCGCCAGCAGATGCGCAGGCAGGAACGCAGCCGGCGAGAGAGCGGTGCCCGCGTGTCGCTGGTTTGACGCAGGCCGCGTTGCGGGAGGTTTGCATCATGGTCGAGGAGCAGAACAACGGGGCGGTGCCGGACCTGATGCCGCTGCCCCCGAGGCCGGACAACCGGTGTTTCGGCTGCGGTGGCGCCAATGACCGCGGGATGCACCTTGCCTTCGTGCAGGACAGAACCCGTCGGCGGATCGTGGGTCGGTTCACGCTGGGTGAGGAGTATCAGGGTGGCCCCGGCTTTCTCCATGGCGGGGTCATCGCCACGGTGCTCGATGAAGCCATGGGCAAGCTGAACCGGTTCCATGATCTCCGCGCCGTGACGGCGGAGCTGCGGGTGGAATATCTCCGTCCGGTGCCCATCGGCGAAGAATTTGTGGTGGAAGCGTTCGAAGTGCAGCGCAGCGGAAGAAATTCGATCCATGCTGCTGAGCTTCGCAGTCGCACGGGACAGTTGCTGGCCCGCGGCCGGGCACGATTTGTCGCCGTGGATGAAGCTCGCTACCGGCAGCCGCCCCGCGAGTCGAAGTCAGCAGCAGATCGCACCGGGAGGTAGCCATGCAATTCATGGAAAGCAACACCTGGCGGGTCAAGGTTGGACTCGCAGAAATGCTGAAGGGCGGCGTGATTATGGACGTCACCAGCGTCGAACAGGCCCGGATTGCCGAGCGTGCCGGCGCCTGCGCCGTGATGGCTCTTGAGCGGGTGCCCGCAGACATCCGCAAAGAGGGCGGTGTCGCGCGGATGGCTTCGCCCAAAATCATTCGCGAGATTATGGCCGCCGTCTCCATCCCGGTCATGGCCAAGGTGCGCATCGGCCATTTCGCCGAGGCACAGGTCCTGGAAGCCCTCGAAGTGGACTTCATCGACGAAAGCGAGGTGCTCACCCCCGCCGATGAGCAGCACCATATCTGGAAACACGATTTCCGGGTGCCGTTTGTCTGCGGTGCGCGGAATCTGGGGGAGGCACTGCGGCGCATCGCGGAAGGCGCAGCCATGATTCGCACCAAGGGCGAAGCCGGTTCCGGGAATATCGTCGAGGCTGTGCGCCACCTCCGCGCCATTACCAGCGAGATTCGGCGGCTGACCACGCTGCGGCGCGAGGCCCTGGTCCACGCGGCCAAAGAACTGCAGGCACCGCTCGAGCTGGTCGAGTGGGTAGCGCAACACGGTCGGCTGCCGGTGCCTAACTTTTCCGCCGGCGGGATTGCCACACCGGCCGATGCGGCGCTGGTGATGCAGCTCGGGGCCGAGGCCGTGTTTGTCGGTTCCGGCATTTTCAAGTCCGCCGATCCGGAGCAGCGCGCCCGCGCCATCGTCAAGGCCACCACGCACTACAACGACCCGAAGATCGTTCTGGAAGCTTCCGAAGAGCTGGGCGAAGCCATGAGGGGCATCGACATCCGGCAACTGGAAGAAAAGGAGCTGCTGCAGACACGTGGCTGGTGAGAGAGCTTCGTTGTTCTGGACAGAAAGGAAGCCATGAAAGTCGGCATTCTGGCGGTACAGGGCGACTTCGAAGCCCATGCGAAGATGCTGACCCGTCTCGGAGTCGAGCCGCGATTCGTGCGCACCGTGGCCGATCTTTCGGGCCTGGCGGCGCTGATTTTGCCCGGCGGGGAAAGCACCACGCATCTGAAGTTTCTGCTCGAAGAAGGCCTGCGGGATCCGATTCGCCAGTTCGCTCAGGCGGGTGGTGCGTTGTTCGGCACCTGTGCCGGTGCCATCCTGCTGGCGCGCGAGGTGAAAAATCCGTCGCAGGAATCCTTGGGTCTGGCGGATCTGACTGTCGTCCGCAATGCCTACGGCCGCCAGTTGGCCAGCGACGTTCGCTTTGGCCCGACCAGGCTCCGGGCCCAGCCGCTGGAAATGGTGTTCATCCGCGCGCCCATCATCGAACGGGTCGGGCTCGGCGTGGAAGTGCTCGCCGAGTGCGACGGCCGGCCGGTTCTGGTGCGCGACGGTCGCGTGCTGGCGGCCACATTCCATCCGGAGCTGACGGACGACACGACCGTGCACGAAGCATTCCTGAAACTGGCCCGCAATGGCCGCTGAGCGATGAGCGCGCCGCGCAAAACGAAAGTTCTGTTCGTCTGCGTGGGCAATTCGTGTCGCAGCCAGATGGCCGAGGCTTTCGCCCGGCACCGCCACGCCGACGTGCTGGAGCCCTCCAGTGCGGGGATTCATCCGCTCGGACACATCGCCGAGCCGACGCGTCAGGTAATGGCCGAGAAGGGTTGTCCTGTCGATGGACAGTACTCGAAGGGCCTGCCGGAAAACGTCAGTGAATTCGACGGGCTGATTGTCAACATGACGGGCCGGCCGGGCTCCCGGTTGTTTCCCGGAGCGCGTGTATTGGATTGGGACGTGGACGACCCGTTTGGCGATGACCTCCCCGTGCATCGTCGCGTGCGCGACGAAATCGAACAGCTTGTGGATCGGCTGGCCGACACGTTGCGACAGTCACGGCAAAACCCTTCCGGCACGGCCTCCACCCGGAGGTAGTGCCCGCGCCGGCGCCGGCCGAATCCACTATAATGGGCCGAGGAGGCAGAGTGCGCCGCGAGAAAACCAGCGTTTCCCGCGAAGACTACTTGAAGGCCATCTGGGGATTCATCCAGGAAGAGCAGACGCCGATCGCGGCGCGCCTGGCCGAAGAGCTGGGCGTGACGCCCCCGGCCGTGGCCGCAGCACTGAAACGAATGGCGCGCGACGGCTATTTGCGCGTGCGCGCCGGCGGAGTCATCCGGTTGACCGCCAAGGGCCGGGCGCTCGCCGACAAACTCGTGCTACGGCATCGGCTGGCGGAAAAGCTGCTGACCGAAGTCATCGGGGTAGAATGGTCCAAAGTGCATGAAGAAGCGGAACGGCTCGAGCACGGCATCTCGGATGAAGTGGCGCAGTTGCTGCTGAAGCGCTTCGGGCCCGACAGCACCTGTCCGCACGGCGTGCCGCTGCGCGGGGGGATGGCCAAGTTGCGCCGCCAGAACAGTGCCGTGCGGCTTTCGGATGTGCAGCCGGGCGATCGCATCGAAATCCTGCGGGTCTACGAGAAGGATCCGAAGTTTCTGGAATTTGTCGAATCGCGACAGCTCCGTCCGGGCGCCCGGGCGCGCGTGCTCCGCCGCGAATACGACGAAACGATTACCTTGGCCGTCGGAGGACGACGCATCTACCTCGGCCAGCCGGCGACTTCGCGCATCTGGGTGCGACGGCTCTCTCCTGCCTGACCGTCGCTGTCGGCCCCGCCGGCCTGCCCGCTTGAAATTTCCTCTCTAGCGCGGTAATTTGCCTCGGACTTCTTCCGGACGCGGCCGCAATTTCCTCGGCGGCAGAGAGGAACCTATGGGCGTAGTCATCCAGGTTCGTGTCAACGGGAAAACTCGACAGCATGAAGTCGAACCGCGACTGCTGTTCGTCCACTACCTGCGGGATGTGCTGGGTTTGACGGGGACGCATATCGGCTGCGAAACCTCCCTCTGCGGTGCCTGCACAGTGTTGCTGAATGGCAAGGCGGTGAAGTCGTGCACCCTGCTGGCCGTCCAGGCCGATGGTGCGGAGGTGGTGACCATCGAAGGCTTGGCCGCCCTGGGTGGCAATGGTGGCCTGCATCCGGTGCAGGAAGGCTTCTGGGAAAAGCACGGGTTGCAGTGCGGTTACTGCACGCCCGGAATGATCCTGGCCGCGGTGGAACTGTTGCAGGCCAACCCGAAGCCCAAGGAGGAAGAAATCCGCCGGGCCCTCGCCGGCAATCTGTGTCGCTGCACCGGCTACCAGCACATTGTTGACGCTGTGCAATTCGCGGCCAAAAAGATGGCTGCGGGAAAGCGCTAGGGAATTCCGACATCGCACGTCGTTCGCGCGCACAGGGGGAGAGCATGGCTACGGCTACCCGCTACATAGGCCGTCCGTTGAAGCGGAAAGAAGATCCCCGACTGATCCAGGGGCTGGCCCATTATGTGGATGATCTGCGCCTGCCCGAGATGCACTACGTCGCCTTCGTCCGCAGCCCGCACGCGCATGCCCGGATTCGTTCGATCGACACGACACGCGCTCAGACCGCTCCCGGCGTGCTGGCGGTGCTGACCGGTCAGGACCTGGACAAGGCGATGGGCGTGATTCCCTGCGCCGCGCAGTTGCCGGAGATGAAGCTGGCGCTGCGTCCGCCGCTGGCGAAGGAGCGGGTGTTGTTTGTCGGCGAGCCCGTGGCGCTCGTGGTGGCAGCAGATCGGTACACCGCGCGAGATGCCGCTGAACTGGTCGAGGTGGAATACGAACCGCTCACCCCGGTCGTGGACCCGGAAAAAGCTCTCGCCAAAGGCGCTCCGGTCCTCCACCCGCAGTATTCCGACAACGTCGCCTATCGCTGGGAACTCGAAGGCGGAGACGTCAAGGCGGCCTTTGCAAAAGCCGACAAAGTCATCCGCCAGAGAATGGTGAACCAGCGGTTGATTCCCGTGGCCATGGAGCCGCGTGCCGTGGTAGCCGACTACCAACCCGGGGAGAACCAGCTGACGGTCTGGTCATCGACTCAAATTCCGCATCTGCTGCGCACGCAGATCGCGGCCGTGCTCGGCGTGCCCGAATACGTCGTCCATGTGATTGCGCCGGAAGTGGGCGGCGGCTTCGGCAGCAAGTTGAACGTCTATGCCGAGGAGGTTCTGGTTGCTCATCTGGCCATGCGGCTGGGCAAACCGATGAAATGGACGGAATCGCGCCGCGAAAATTTCCAGGCGACCATCCACGGCCGCGACCAGATTGCCACGATGGAGCTCGCCGTCCGGCGCGACGGCACCATTCTGGGTTTGCGGTGCCGCATCCTGGCCGACCTGGGCGCCTACTACCAGTTGCTCACGCCGCTGATTCCCACCCTGACCGGCCTGATGATCTGCGGCTGCTACAAAATCCCGGCTGTGCGCGTGGAAATCACCGGCGTCTTCACCAACAAAATGGCCACGGACGCCTATCGAGGCGCAGGACGGCCCGAGGCCACTTATTTCATCGAACGGGCCATGGACCTGGTGGCCGCCGAGCTGAAAAAAGATCCCGCCGAGATTCGCCGCAAGAATTTCCCGCAGCCGAAAGAGTTTCCGTATGCCACCCCGACCGGCCTCATCTACGATAGCGCCAACTACCAGAAAAGCCTGGATGCGGCCCTGAAGAAGTCCAACTACCGCAAGTTGCGCGCTCAGCAGGCCAAATTGCGGCGTCAGGGGCGTTACTTGGGCATTGGCCTCTCCACCTACGTCGAAATCTGCGCCATGGGGCCTTCCAGTGCCATGCCCGCCGGGGGCTGGGAGTCCGCCACCGTGCGCGTTGAACCGACCGGCAAGGTGAATGTCCTGACCGGTGCCTCGCCGCACGGGCAGGGACAGGAGACCAGCTTTGCGCAGATTGCTGCCGACCTGCTCGGGCTCGAGCCAGACGATATCCGCGTGGTTCACGGCGATACCGCCGTGGTGCCCTACGGGATCGGTACTTTCGGTAGCCGTGCCACTGCCGTGGGTGGCACCGCGGTGTACACCGCGCTCACGAAAGTCCGTGACAAACTCGCGGCCATCGCCGGCCATATCCTGCAGGAAGACCCGAAGCGACTCGTCTTCCGGGACAGGAAAATTTTCTTGAAATCGAATCCTGCGAAATCGCTCGCGTTTGCGGAAGCGGTCAGTGCGGCCTACGTCGCGAAAACGCTTCCGCCGGGGATGGAGCCCGGCCTGGAAGCCACGCACTTCTTCGAGCCATCGAATTTCACGTTTCCGTTCGGTGCCCACGTGGCTGTCGTCGAAGTGGACGCCGAAACCGGCGAGGTGCACCTGCTGCGTTACGTGGCCGTGGACGACTGCGGCCGCGTGATCAATCCATTGCTCGTGGATGGACAAGTCCACGGCGGCATCGTGCAGTCACTGGGCCAGGCATTTCTGGAAGAGGCAGTCTACGATGAAAACGGTCAGCTCCTCACCGGTGAGCTGACCGATTACGCCATCCCGCGCGCCTGGGATGTGCCCCGGCTGGAGACGGCACGCACCGTCACGCCCTCGCCAGTCAACCCGCTGGGCGTAAAGGGTGTGGGAGAAGCCGGCACGATCGGCGCCACGCCGGCGCTGATCAACGCCGTGGTGGATGCGCTGGCCCCGTTCGGTGTGCGCCACCTGGACATGCCCGCCAGGCGCGAACGGATCTGGCAGCTCATCCGCAGAGCCAGGCAGGCCGGGTCGCGACCGACCGCAAGACGCGCCGGAGCCGGCCGCGACAGGAGGGTGCGATGATTCCGGCAGCATTCGAGTACCATGCGCCAAAGTCGCTGGAGGAAGCCTTGCGGTTGCTCAACCGGCACGGAAGCGAAGCCAAACTCCTGGCCGGCGGCCACAGCCTGTTGCCGTTGATGAAGCTCCGACTGGCGGCGCCACGCTGTGTGATTGACCTTGGCCGAATCCATGCGCTGCGGTACATCCGTGAAGAAAACGGAAGAATCGCCATCGGAGCGCTCACGACTCACACCGAAGTGCTGGAATCTCCCCTGTTGCGCACAAAGTGTCCGCTGTTACCGCAGACGGCTTGGGAGATTGGCGACGTGCAGGTGCGCAACCGGGGCACAATCGGCGGAAGCCTGGCGCATGCCGACCCGGCTGCGGACTACCCGGCTGCCGTGCTTGCCCTCGACGCCGAAATCGTGGCCGCCTCGGCTGACGGCACGCGCACCCTGCGGGCAGCAGAGTTCTTTGTAGATATGCTGACCACTGCGCTCCTGCCCGGCGAGATTCTGACCGAAGTTCGCGTGCCGGTGCTGCCGCCCGGTACGGGTACGGCATATCGGAAACTGCATCAGCCGGCTTCTGGTTTTGCCATCGTCGGCGCGGCAGCGCGCCTCACGCTCGGGTCGGGTGGGAAAGTTGAACGTGTGGCTGTGGGTTTGACGGGAGTTGCGCCGAAAGCATATCGTGCCGCCGCCGTCGAAAAAGCATTGACCGGCAAGAAAGCTTCCGAAAAGCTGCTGGCCGAAGCTGCACGGCATGCAGTCCCGCAGGACGTCGAGCTGTTGTCGGACCTGCACGCTTCCGCTGAGTATCGCAAGGCGATGGCGGTGGTGTTCACGCGCCGGGCGCTCGAAGACGCCCTGGCCCGCGCGCAGAGCAAGAAGCGATGACGACCCTCGCGGCAGGCGACCTGCACCGGTTTGGCCCGGCACCGGAGACCCTTCACGCATGAAATTGCAAGGGAGCTACACACTGCCTGCAAAACGGGAAGCGGTCTGGCAACTGCTGAACGACCCGAAACGGTTGGCTGCCTGCCTGCCCGGCTGTGAACAGCTCGATGTCGTCGGATCAGACCACTATCTGGTCCGGCTGAAGCTCGGGCTTGCCGCCATTTCCGGCAGCTTCAGCGGCTCGGTCCGGCTGAGCGACAAAAAGCCACCGGACTCATTCCGGATGAACGTCGAAGGGCGGGGTGCAGCCGGATTCGTGCAAGGGGAGGCGAACATCGAGCTGGTCAGCGACGGGGACCAGACCGTTGTGCGGTATTCCGGCGTAGCCAGCGTCGGTGGCCTGCTCGCTTCGGTGGGCAATCGCATGATGGAGCTGGCGGCTCGGCGAACCCTGGAGCAGTTCTTTGCCAACGTTGCCAGCCAGTTGCGCGCCTAGTTCTCGGAAAACTCTGCTGCATTCTGCTCGACGCCCGTGATCTTCAACGCCTTGCGCTACTACTGGGTGGCCGCCAAAGGCTACCGGCTGCGACCATGGCGCAGTCCCTATCTGCGCTGGCGCATAGAAACATTTTTCGGCCCGGACGCTGCCGCGCTCGATGCTGCTGGATTCTTCCGACTCCTGTGGCGCGAGCGTGCTCGCCTGCGGCGATTCCTGGCCTGGGCCGACGCGCTGCGGCGTCTTTGACCGCCCCAGGTACCTTCCAGGTTGCTTTTCGTTTTGACGAATTGGCTCACCCGGCCTGAAGGGCGTATAATGAATTGTGTTCGCCTGCCTGCGTTCGCCTGAGAGCCGATTCCTGAGCGCGCGGATTCTGTCATGCAAGAATTGAAGATTCTCCAGAAAACAGCCACGCTGCACGAAGCCCGCTGGTGGGAACCGGAGCCGGGGGGCAAGGTGCACTGCTACCTGTGTCCGCGCCATTGCCACATCGGCCCGGGCCAGAGCGGCTTCTGCTTCATCCGGATCAACCAGGACGGCAAGCTGTACAGCCTGGGCTACGCCTCGCCCGCCGCCATTCAAATCGATCCCATCGAGAAAAAACCGCTGAACCATTTTCTTCCCGGCACACGGATCTTTTCGCTCGGCACTGCCGGCTGCAACATGGGCTGCTTCTTCTGCCAGAACTGGGATATCTCCAAATCCCGGCATGACCAGGTGCACTCGCGCTATCTGCCGCCGGAAGATGTAGTCGCACTGGCCATCCACTACGGGTGTCCCTCGATCGCGTTCACCTACAACGAGCCGACGATCTGGGGTGAGTACGTGGTGGACATCTGCCAGGTGGCCAAGCAATACGGCCTGAACACCGTGATGGTGACCAACGGCTACATCACCTATGAGGCCTTCCACGACATCTACGACCACGTGGATGCCGCCAACGTAGACTTGAAGGCTTTCACCGAACAGTTCTATGCCAAAATCACTTTGAGTCACCTGCAACCGGTGCTGGAAACCCTCACCTGGCTGAAGCAGGAAACCAACGTGTGGTTCGAAATCACCAACCTGATTATCCCCACGCTCAACGACGACCCCGGAGAAATCCGTCAGCTCTCCGAGTGGGTTATGGAACACTTGGGACCCGATGTGCCGCTCCATTTCACCGCATTCCATCCCGACTTCAAGCTGCGCGACAAACCTCCGACGCCGCCTGAAACCCTGCACCGCGCGCGCCGCATCGCGCTGGACGTGGGCCTGCACTTTGTCTACGAGGGCAACATTTTCAGCGAGGGTGCGCACACCTACTGCCCGAGCTGCGGTGTGATCCTGATTCGTCGCTCCTGGCATGATGTGCTGGAAAACCGCCTGCGCAACGGTGCCTGCCCCGACTGCGGCTGCCAGATTCCCGGGGTCTGGACCAATCCCCATGGGAAAACGCCGGCCAAGTCGCATCGTCAGCCGGCGCAGCTCGCCGCAAAATACGACGACCTGAATCTGTAACGCACTCCACTGATCCGGCCAGGGTGCAGGAGTCGAAGCAAACCAAGCGGTTCGGCGTACTGGAGTTCGAGGAAATCCTTTCAAAGTTGCCGGGACTAAAAAGTGCGGTAGTAGCCCGGGCCGACGCGAAGGCCGTGGTGCCAGTCAAAAGGGAATGCCCACCAGACCAGCGAACCGACCACGGATTGGCCGATGGCCAGCGGCAGGATATTGCGTTCGCGAGCAAACAACCAGGCCATCAGCACTCCTCCGATCAGTGTGACCGGTACGAGGACCGGGTTCGGCCAGTGCGCGGCGGCGAAGATGGCTCCCGCACAAAGCGCTGCCAACCATTGCTGCTTCATGAGGGATAACAGCCGGTTCGTCAAAAACGAGTTCAGGGCTACCTGTTGCAGCAGGCAGAAGGCAAAGTAACGCCACAGCCGGTCGAAGGACCAGAATCCAGCAGGCAGCGCGGTGGGCGCGCCTCGCGCGAACCCGATGACCAGCAGCAGAGCCGCCGCCAGCGCGAAATAGAATGCGGCGCGGCGCGTGGCGGGCCTCAGGTTATCCGCTCGCCATCCGAGCGTTTTCGGCGTGTCGCGATGCAGCAGAAAGCTCGCCGTCAACCAGACGGGGAAAATCAACCAGGAGCCGGGCCAGGTGAACTGCAGTTGCCAGATGAACCAGGGCACCAGAGCGGCCATGCCCGCCACATCGAGCAATGCCAGCCGGCGCCACAACCGGGCGTTCACGGGCTGCCGCTGCCTCCGGTCGAGAGAGTACGTGGCGCACGTTCGGCTGCCTGTTCGGCTGCGGCGATGCGGGTGTACCAGGTGCGCAGGATTTCTGCGGCCGGTTTGCCTCGCGGTGTGTAGGAGACGTCCTGCGGGCCGCCGCCGCGTCCATGGGAAGGCCAGTTCCACCAGAACATCCCGCTCAGCCACGGTTGTCCGGAAAACGCGCGCAGCGTGGCCTCATAGCCGGCGGCTTGTTCCTCCACACTGACGCTTTGCGTGCGGCTGCGCGCCCAGGTGCGCATCGTGCCGCCCCGGACACTGGGATATCCGACCTCGGTGAAAAGAATCGGCCGCTGCCAGCGCCGCTGCAGGCGGGCAATCTTCTCGGCCAGCGCGTCTGCCCGTGCCATCAGTGTTCTGGGGTCCTCATCCGGCTCTTCGGCCAGCGGGTAGTAGTTGTTCAGGCCGATGAAATCGAGGGCGTCCCAGAAGCGCAAAGTTTCGAACTCTTCGCCCCAGTTGGCTGCGTATGTCACCGGGCCGCGGAATACGCGTCGCACCGCGGCGATGATTTCGCGCCACTCCGTTTCGTGGATGGTCATGCCACCCAGTTCGTTGCCGACGCAGAACAGATCGAACCCTTCGAGCTCGGCCACCCGCGCGTAGTGCAGAGCCATGCGGCGATAGCTGGCCAGCCAGGCTGCACGGCGCCCCGGGTCGTCGAAACGGATGTTGCCCGTAAACGCGCCCCCACCGACCCAGACGTGCGGCTTCAGCATCACGCGCATGCCCAGGCGATGCGCCGCGCGCACCACCTGTGCCAGCTCTTCGTCGGTTTCGTCTGTGCCCGTGTAGTTGACCCGCTGATCGTCAAGCGAGCGCATCCATCCGTACGGCACCACGGCGATGGCATTTACGCCCATCGCATGCAGCTCCTGCAACTGCTGCTCGGCCTCCGGAGAATCGTAGCCGCCGCGGCCGCTGCCCCAACCTTCATGGGAAAGGGTCATGCCTCGAAGAAAAAAGGAGACGTCCCACTGGCGAATTGCGGGCCGGGTAAATGGATGAGAGGCCAGCAGAGCCGCAGTGTGCTTCTGCCACGCCGTTTCCAGTTCCTCGGGTGATGCGGAAAGCCTTCGGGCCACGGCGGCGAGCGTGCGTTCCTGGTTCGGTGTGCGATAAAGCGTGCGCACGGCTTCGACGCCGTGCGCCGCTGCCAGGGAAGACACCCAGGCCGCGCCCAGGGGTTCCCGCACGAGCGGAGAAAAATCACCGTCCGACGCCGGGTCCAGCAGGTCCGCCAGCGCGTAGTGACCTTCTTCGGCGACAATCTGTGCGGCATAGGCATCCACCGCACGCCCGCGCCAACTGCCCGCCAGCCACCGGGCTACCCAGCGGCGCAAGATTGGGGCACCGGAGTCGCCCCACAGGTGATTCAGCAGCGCTTCGGCTTCTGCGGCGGCATCGAGTGCTTCGGGGTCAGCCAGTGAAGTTGCCCGTGGGTGCTGGAACGCGCGAATGGTGGTGCCCTGTACCGTAAAGTGGCGGTCGTCGCGCGTGGCGAGCCGCTTCGACACAGAATCGGGATACAGCACCAGACGAATGCGGACGTCTGTCCCGGTCGCTGCGCCGCGCCGCGCCAGCGCTTCCACCAGCTCGCGGCGACGCGCGGCAAGCTGCTGGATTTCTTCGACCGGGTAACGGCTGGCGTCGTACCGGATTTCGTAGCCCGCGGTTTGCACGCGGGCAAATGCGCGGTCAGCCCACCAGACGCGCAGCCAATCAGCCTGCGTCAGCCCCGCGTAAAGAACGGCCGCCAGTCCCAGGGCCACACCGGCAGGCCGCAGTGAAATCCGTTGTGGCTCCGGACGTGTCAAGGCTGCTGGCCGATTCTGCCAGGCGAGCAGCACCAGCACCGGTGCAGCGACGACCGGCAACATGAACGTGTTCAGTCCGAAGCCGCGCAGAGCGGCGCTGGAAAAGTTCACGGAGCCCCATGCCAGCCAGTACGTGGCCACGATGAAAAGCGAGGCAGCGGCTGTCCATTTCCAGCGGCGGCTCGCTGCGGGAAGGGAAGCCGCGATGGTTTCGAGCAGGTTCCGGACCGCGCGCATTGCGGCGTACAGCAGCACCAGGCCAATCGCCAGTCCGATGGCGCCTCGAACGTAACCGTTCTCGCTGGCGCCCGGCGTGACGCTGCGCAGAAGCCAGGCCAGTGTGCCACGGTCAGCCAGAGCCATGCGGTACGCCTGCCCGCCGATGAAGAATGCAGTCCACAACGCAGCGAAAGTCAGCCAGCCGCTGTGCCAGCTCCGCCGACGCCACCGTACGGCCAGAACGATCAGGCCGACCTGCAAACTCAGTTGGAGAAGTTCGCCGAGCATAGCCGGCGAAAACAAGCTCCACGCACGCGCTGCCGACGCAGCCCGCAGGGAGATAGTGTACGGGGTCAGGTACCAGGAAACATCATCCGCACCGGCGAGCGTGTATGCCGGCCAGTCCACCACCACGCGGTCCAGCAGCAGCGCAGTCCAGTAGCCCAGGTAGGCGATTCCCAGCCAGCCGGACAAACAAAGGAGAATGCGAGTTGCCGCGCGCGTCATGTTTGCCTTGTTGGATGGCAGAGCGCCGCGTCGCGTTTCATGTTGTCTCATATTTCTGGTTTTGAGGGTACCGGTGGCAGTTCTTGTTCCCCACTTCTCGCGAGCCGACGGAGTGCTTCCTGGACCTCGAGCGCGCCGGGTGCGGGCGCTTCCAAGTAGCCGGTTACATCCACATCGGGAAAGCCGAGGTTGGTGAGCCGTGCGCGCAACTGTTCGTGGATCGTCTGTGGATTGGCTTGTCGAAGTGTGCTCAGCGCCGCAAACAGAAGCTCGTGTTGCGGGTCAGCGAAACGGTGCTCGGCCAGCATGCGAAAAGCCTGCTCGCGGTGGTCGCCTTGCAAAACGCCGTGACAGAGTGCACGAAGCACCAGTTTCTCGATCTCACGCATCTTTTAAACGAGCTGAACTGCTGGCCTACAAAACATTTTATCCCCTCGTCGGAGGTTTGTCTGCAGGGAACGTCCAGCGTAGAATCCAAATCAGAGCAGCATTCCGGAGAAGACCATGGCCCTTGCCACGCAGTTGACCATTCAGCTCCACAACCGCCCGGGCGCGCTGGCCGAGCTGTGCACCGAATTGGCCAAGGTGGCTGTGAACATCCACGCGATTCATGGCAGCGAAGCGCGTCCTCTGGGCGCCGTGCGTCTGCTGGTCAGTAACCTGCCCGCCGCGCGGCGCGTGCTCGAGCAGCTCGGGCTGAGTTATTTCGAGGAGAAGGTTCTGACCGCGCTGGTTCCTGACCGGCCCGGTGCGCTCGGCCGGGTCACACGGAAACTGGCGGCCGCCGGCGTCAACATTGACTACATCTACGGCAGCATCGGCCGGGGCGCCAAGCGGGCCCTGCTGGTCCTGGGCGTGGCCGACGCCGAATCGAACGCCAAACTGCTGCGGTAGAGATCGCCGTGCCCCGAATGCTGCACCGCTCTCTGGTGGTTGTCGCCGCGCTAAGCGCTCTGACGGCGGCTGAGCCGTCCCGCCTCGCCTCCGGCGTTCCGGACGAGTTCAAGCAGCAACTGCTCGAGCAGATCAACCGCGACCGTTTGCTGGCCCAGCGTCCGCCCGTGCAATTTTCTCCGGAACTTTCCGCTGCCGCAGACGCGCACTGCCGGGAAATGCTGGAACACGGCTACGTGAGTCACTGGAACCGCGCCGGCTGGAAGCCGTACTTGCGCTACGCACAGGCCGGCATTACCGACTACACGGCGGAAAACGTGTGGGGGCTTCGGCACTCCGACTTCGACCCGTCGCCGGAGCATCTGCTGGAGACCATGTTCGCGGCTCACCGCAGCTTCATGGCGGAAGTGCCACCGAACGACGGCCACCGCCGCAGCATTCTCGACCCGAATCACACCCATGTGGGGATCGGTGTGGCGTACGGGCCGCCGGGGATGCGGTTGATCGAAGTGTTCGGCGGCCGCTACGCCGAGCTCGAGCCTTTGCCCGCGCAGAGCCGGCTGCGCGATCCCGTCACGCTTCGCGGACGCGTGTTGGCGGGCGTGCGCCTGTTCGGCATCGCTGTTTTCTATGAGCCGTTGCCCAGACCGCTGAGCCTGCTGGAGCTGGCCGCCACCTCCTCGTACAGCTTGCCAGAGGAGGAGCGCACTTTTTACGCCATGGCTTCCGATCGGTGGCAGAGCCGGGCCGACTCCCACCGAATGCAGCAGTTGCCGGGCGGGCGCTTCCTGTTTCCGGTGCCCTTCTGGAAAGGGCGGCCCGGGGTGTATACGGTCGGGGTGTGGGTGACGCGAGACGGGCAGAATGGTTTTCTTGGCGCACTCACCGCGACATTCGTCACGGAATGAGTGGTTTTCGTTACGGTTCCTCTTCTGCCGGTTTGGAGCGAGCCTTCTCCAGCCGACGAGCCAGTCCCGCCGCGAGTTGCTCGCGCAGCTCGTCGTCGCGGTGGCTGACGTAATCCAGCCAGTTCAGCCCCACGACGATCGGCCACTCCCCCTTTTGCATCACAAAGGCGAGTTGCTCCCGGGTGGAGTCCAGAATCACGTCGATCAGGCGCACGTCCGGATCCACAGCGCGCAGCAGCGGTTCCACACGCCTGAGAATTTTTTCCCGACGTTCCTCACTGAGCATGACGAGGTTCTCTCCCCTGGGTAACACGCGTTCCACCGAGATGGTGCGGGACGCTGGTGACCACGATGCCCGGCCGGAACAGCAGCGCGCCCTTCAGGATCAAACTCGTCTGGTTGTGCAGCAGGTTGTGCCACCAGCGCTTGGGCACGAATTCCGGCAGCACTACGGTGACTTTGTCGTCCGGTCGCAGGTCTTCGATTTCTCCGATGAATCGCAGCAGGGGCCGGGCCACCGACCGGTAGGGAGAATCCAGAACAATCAGCGGCACGTCTTCCACGAACTTCTTCCAGTTGTGGAGCAGCGTTTCGGCTTTGGCCTCGCCGGTGTTCACCGTGACGGCGATCACGTCGCGCGAAATGGACTTCGCATATTCAATCGCGGTCAGCACCACGCGGTTCAGGTGAATCGGGACCGGCACAATGACGGTATGCCGGGCCACCCGCGGCTTTTCAAAATCGGAGAGCGTCAACTCCGTTTGCAGCTCGAAGTAGTGCCGCCGGGTTTTCCAGAACAGCAGCATGACCGCCGGCACAGCCACCACCACGAGCCAGGCGCCTTCCTGGAACTTCACCACCGCGATGATCAGTAGAACGAGGCCGGTCGTCAGAGCGCCCAGCGCATTCAGTCCAAACCGCCACCACCGACCGGCTTCGTGGGACCTCAGCCAGTGGACGACCAGTCCCGACTGGGAGAGCGTGAACGAAAGAAAGACGCCGATCGCATAGAGCGGAATCAGAGCATGCACGTTGCCCCCGAAGGCCCAGATCAGCGCCAGCGCGGCCATCCCGAGCACGATGATGCCGTTGGAAAACACCAGGCGGTCGCCCAGGTTGGCCAGCTGTCGCGGGACGAACCGGTCGGCAGCCAGGATTGAGGCGAGCCGGGGAAAGCCCGCGTAGCTGGTGTTCGCGGCCAGGATCAGAATCGCCATGGTGGAGAACTGCGTCAGGTAGTAGAGAAGGCCCCAGCCGGGCACGGACACCCCGAAAACCTGTCGGGCGATCTGGGACACAACCGTTTCGCTGCCGTCCAGCTTGGGCAGGATGCGGAACTCGGTGGCCAGATAGCTCAGCCCGAGGAACAAGCTGCCCAGGATGACCGCCATGATGTACATCGTAATCTGGGCGTTGCGGACCACCGGCGGCTGGAACGCCTGCACACCGTTGGAGATGGCTTCCACGCCGGTCAAAGCCACACAACCGTGGGCAAAGGCGCGACACAGCAGAAAGATCAGGGCGAGTTGCGACAGATTCGGCGCATCGCCGGGCGCAGTGACCGGTGGCGCACCGCTCGCTTCGCCGCTCCGATACAGCCCCACCAGAATCAGCGCATAGATGGTCACCAGGAAGGTGTAGACCGGTGGGGCAAAGGCGCGCGCTGATTCGCGCGCCCCGCGCAGGTTGACCAGCGTCAGAATGGCGATGGCCAGCGCGCCGAGCAGCGTGCGGTAGGGCAGCAGGACCGGAAATGCCGAGACAATCGCCGCCACGCCCGCCGCCACACTGACTGCAACGGTCAGGATGTAGTCAATCAGCAGCGCGGCCGCCGCCACCAGACCAGCGCCCACCCCCAGATTTTCCTTCGCCACCGTGTAGGCGCCCCCTCCGGAAGGGTAGGCGCGGATCAATTGTCCGTAGGAAAGCACCACGATGGTCAGCAGAGCGACGATGCAGATCGAGATCGGAAACGCATAGTGCAGCAGGGCAGGAGCCGCCATGAGCACCAGCAGGATTTCTTCGGTGGCGTAGGCGTTGGAAGAAAGGTTGTCGGACGCAAAAACGGTGAGGGCCGCTTTCTTGGAAAGCTTCTGCTCGTGAAGTTCCGTGGTGCGGAGCGGCGAGCCGAGTAGGAATCGCTTTACGCGCGGGAGCATAGACAGCCCAGCCCGTCCTCACGAGCCGGACAAGCCGGTTCAACTCCAGTCTCTTTCACGGTTAGCACAGATTGCCTCCGGCAGCAAGCAGCGGCGCAGGAGGCACGGTATCCCCTCCGGACGGCCGGGAGGCTGCGGCCGCCAAAGATTCCACGGTCTTGCTGTTCTGCAGGATGCGGCATTCCTGCTCAGATTTCCGTGCCCGGAGCCTTCCACCGCTTTCGCCGGGTGCGCTTCACTCGGGTGTTCCGCTGGCCACGGAGACAATTTCCACACCGGCGCTGCGCGCCGCTTCATTGACTGCGCGGACATCCCGGGCAACGATTTCGCGCCAGCGCGCCAGGTGCACGTCCAGCTCTCCGCGCAGCTTGGCGAAGACGGCATAGGACTGCTTCGTCGGTGCCCGGTCGGCACTTTCCACTACGCTGGCCAGTGCGAGAAGTTTGTCGTTCAGCTTGACCGGATAATTCAGCGGGTCCTGACGCGCAATCGAGCGCACCTGGATGAGTTCCTCTTCCACCGCCGCCATGTTCTTCTCGAGTGTGCCGATGGCGTCGAGCAGGGTTCGGTACTTCGCATCGCTGCCGGTGCGTTGCCGCAGAGCCTGCAGTTGCCGCCGCAGGTCGCGAATCTGGTTGACGGCGGTGTGCGCTTCGTTCACGGCGTCTTGAATCTGGCTCCGCAGCTCGAACTGTTTCTCCAGGTCGGCCTGCGACGTGCTTACGCGCGGATCCAGTTTCACTTCGAGCGGCGCCGTCTGCGTTTGTCCGTCTACGGTAAGCCGGACCTGATATCGGCCCGGCAAAGCCAGCGGGCCGGTGCCCGGGTCGCCGCCCCAGTGCACCGCGCGCGGCACGCGCACGCCTCCCTGGTGGCGCAGGTCCCAGACGAAGCGATGCATTCCGGCCTGAGCGGGCAGCTGCGGGTCGCGTCCGCTCCCGAACAACGGTGCTTCCTGTTCCCGGGAAGCCTG
Organism: Terriglobia bacterium; assembly: GCA_023512135.1. Lineage (GTDB taxonomy): Bacteria > Acidobacteriota > Terriglobia > Acidiferrales > UBA7541 > DSGC01. The sequence continues at coordinate 79,482 of JAIMAG010000010.1, forward strand.
GCCGGCCTTGCCGGTGTATTTGCGGATGACCCGGCCGCGGCTATCCAGGATTTCGAGTATCATTTCGCCCTTCGGCTCTGATTTCAGCCAGTAGTAGAGGATGGCTCCGTTCGGCGGGTTGGCTCCAGTGGCGGGGTCGTTGCCGAAGCCGCCCCCGCGGATGCGATAGGCCACCCGCGGGGTGTAGAGGTGGAAGTCCTTGGCAACGATGCCGGGTTGGATCTGTTGCAGGGGCGTCAGGTCATCGAGAATCCAGAACGAGCGGCCGTGGGTAGCGACGATCAGGTCGTCCCGCTTGACGACCAGGTCGTGGATCGGTGTGGTCGGCAGGTTGAGCTGCAGCGACTGCCAGTTCGCGCCATCGTCGAACGAGACATACACGCCGGTTTCGGTGCCGGCGTAGAGCAGTCCCCGACGCTTCGGGTCTTCGCGCACAGCGCGCACAAACGTGTTTTCCGGGATGCCATTGGTGATTTTGCGCCAGGTTTTGCCGTAGTCGTTAGTTTTGTAGATGTACGGCCGGTAGTCGTCGAGTTCGTGTCGGTCCACGGCGATGTAGGCCGTGGCCGGGTCATGGGGAGAAACTTCCAGCAGGCTGATCAGGCTCCATTCCGGCAAATCGCGCGGTGTGATGTTCTGCCAGGTTTTGCCGCCATCGCGAGTGATGTGGACCAGGCCGTCATCGGTGCCGACCCAGATCGTGCCGCGCTCGTGCGGCGATTCGACGACGGTGAAAATCGTGTTGTAGTACTCGACGCTGGTGTTGTCTTTGGTGATCGGTCCGCCCGAGGGGCCTTGTTTGGAGCGGTCGTTGCGGGTCAGGTCCGGACTGATCGCGGTCCAGCTCATGCCCTCATCGGTCGACATGAACAGCACCTCGGCGGCGTGGTAGAGCACCTTGGGGTCGTGGGGTGAAATCAGAATCGGGGCGGTCCACTGGAAGCGGTGTTTCAGCTCGCCGGCGCCCTGACCCATGGGGTTTTCCGGCCATGCGGAAATCTGCTGCGCCTGCCGGGTTTTTCTCTCCCAGCGGGTGATCTGCCCGCCGTAGCAGCCTGCGTAGACGATGCTGCCGTCGGGCAGCGGCGCAATGTAGCCGCTCTCGCAGCCGCCGACCGGATACCAATCGCTGCGGTCGATGCCGCCATCATCGCTGCGACTGGCGATCGCTACGGTGGAGTTGTCCTGCTGTGCGCCGTAGATATAGTAGGGAAACTGGTCGTCGGTAATGACGTGATAGAACTGTGCGGTCGGCTGATTGTCCTGTCGGGTCCAGGTTTGACCGCCGTTGTGGGTAATGTTGGCACCTCCGTCGTTGGCGTTGATCATGCGCTGCGGGTCGGTGGGATCGATCCACAGTCCGTGATGATCGCCGTGCGGTGCGCGGAGGGTCGTGAAAGTGCGGCCCCCGTCGGTCGAGCGATGCAAACCCACATTCAGCACGTAGACCGTTTCGCGGTTCTGCGGATCGGCGACGACGTGCGTGTAGTACCAGGCGCGCTGGCGGAAGGTGCGGTCAGCGTTGATCAGTTGCCAGGTCTCGCCGCCGTCGTCGGAGCGGTACAGCCCGCCGTCTTCGGCTTCGATCAGCGCCCAGACGCGGTTCGGGTCGGCCCCGCTGACGCTCACTCCGATGCGGCCCAGAATCCCCCGCGGCAGGCCGTTTCCTTCCAGTCGCCGCCAACTGGTGCCGCCGTCGGTGGATTTGTAGAGTCCGCTGCCCGGGCCGCCGCTCGAAAGGCTCCAGGGCGTGCGATGGGCCTCCCAGAGCGCCGCGAACAGAATCCGCGGGTTCGAGGGCACAAAGGCGATGTCGATGGCGCCGGTCTTCTCGTCTTTGTAGAGGACTTTCTCCCAGGTTTTCCCGCCATCGGTCGTGCGGAAAACGCCGCGTTCCGTGTTCGGGCCGTAGACGTGTCCCAGCGCAGCCACATAGGCGATGTCGGGATTTTTCGGGTGCACGATCAGTGCGCCGATGGTGCGGGTGTCTTCTAGGCCGACGTGCTGCCACGTTTTGCCTGCGTCGGTGGACTTGTACACCCCGTTGCCGTGCGAAATGTTGCCGCGAATGCACGCCTCGCCGGTGCCGACGTAAATCACGTTCGGGTCAGACGGGGCGACGGCGATGGCGCCGATCGAAGCCACAGGTTGCTTGTCGAAGATCGGCGTCCAGGTGTTGCCGCCATCGGTCGTCTTCCAAACGCCGCCAGCCACCGCGCCGAAGTAGAACGTATTGGGGTCACCCGGAATCCCTGCTACGGCAATTGCACGTCCACCGCGAAAGGGACCGATCTCGCGCCAGCGCAGCCCCGCGAGCGCCTTCTCGTCGTACCGCTGAGCCTGCGCGATTCCCGACCCACTTACCAGGAATGCCAGGAACAAAATGCCGATGCGCCGCACATTCCGCCATTGCTTTGCCGCCATGCCGCAACCTCCCGTCGGTGTGCCGGGCAAATCCTACTCACCCTGTGCCAAATGCGAAAGAGTTTTTTCAGCATTCTTTAAACGGGATTGCCTGTGCGGCGAAGAATTTTTGCAGACTCCGCTGTACGTCTTGGGTACAATCTCCCGCCCGCAGGACTCAGTTGGGCTTCGAGGAGGTTTTCCCGTGGCGTACGTCCGCAAGATGCTCGTGCTTTGCCTGGCTGCTCATTTGCTGGCTGCGCCGGCTCTGACGCCGGCACAGACGCGGCAGGCAGCATCCGCTGCTGCCGAGGAGCGTGCCCGCGAACGGCTTTCGTCGGAAACGCTGGCCGGCTTGCGTTTCCGCTCCATCGGTCCCGCGCTGACCTCGGGCCGGATCATTGCTTTTGCCGTGAATCCCGGCAACCGTGCGCATTACTTTGTGGCTTCGGCTTCGGGCGGTGTATGGAAGACGGTGAACGCCGGCACAACCTGGACACCGGTTTTCGACAACGAAGGCTCGTATTCGATTGGCGCGATTGCCATGGACCCGACGAACCCAAATGTCGTCTGGGTCGGCACCGGGGAAAACAACAGCCAGCGCAGTGTCGGTTACGGCGATGGTCTGTATAAAACCGAAGACGGCGGCAAGAGCTGGAAGAAAGTTGGCCTGGAAAAGTCCGAGCACATCGCCAAGATTCTGATTCATCCGCGGGATACCGACATTGTGTACGTCGCGGCGCAGGGGCCGCTGTGGGGCCCCGGTGGCGATCGCGGCCTGTACAAAACCACGGACGGCGGCAAAAGCTGGACCAAAATCCTCGACATCAGCGAAAACACCGGCGTGACTGATATCGCCATGGATCCGCGCGACCCGGATGTGCTTTATGCGGCGGCCTGGCAACGGCGGCGCCACGTCTGGACGCTTATCAACGGCGGTCCAGAATCGGCGCTCTACAAAACCACCGATGGCGGCAAGAGCTGGGTCAAGCTCCGCTCCGGGCTGCCTGCGGTCGAGCTCGGGCGGATTGGCCTGGCGGTTTCTCCAGCGAACCCGGATATCGTCTATGCCACCATCGAAGCGGCCGAGGGCCGCGGCGGCGTGTTTCGTTCGACGGATCGCGGCATGACCTGGGAACGGCGCAACCCGTTCGATCAGACCGCGCTCTATTACGGAAAAATCTTCGCCGACCCGAAAGACCCGGACCGCATCTACGTGATGAACGTGCGCATCATGGTGTCGGACGACGGCGGCCGCACGCTGCGCCCGATGACCGAACCTTCCAAACACGTGGACAATCATTTCATCTGGATCGATCCGCGCGACACGGACTATTACCTGGTCGGCTGTGATGGCGGCATCTACGAAAGCTTCGACCGCGGCGCCACCTGGCACTTCAAGGCCAACTTGCCGGTGACCCAGTTCTACACCGTGCATGCCGACAATTCGGAGCCTTTCTACTATGTCTACGGGGGCACGCAGGACAATTTCACCCTGGGCGGGCCTTCGCGCACCTTCTATGCGCACGGGATTGCGAACCGCGACTGGTTCGTCGTCACCGGCGGCGATGGTTTCCGTGTGCAGACCGATCCAACCGATCCCGACACCGTCTATGCCGAAAGCCAGTACGGTGGCCTGGTGCGGTTCAATCGGCGCACCGGAGAACGCATCGGCATCCAGCCGAAGGAAGGCAAGGGCGAGCCACCTCTGCGCTGGAACTGGGATGCGCCGCTGATCCTCAGCCCGCACTCGCCGACGCGGCTCTACTTCGCGGCCAATATCCTGTTTCGCTCCGACGACCGTGGCAACTCCTGGCGTGCCGTCAGTCCCGATCTGACCCGGCAGATAGACCGGGACCGGCTGCCCGTGATGGGCAAGGTCTGGGGCGTGGACGCTGTGGCCAAGTCCGCTTCCACCTCCTTCTATGGCAACATCACCGCGCTGGCCGAATCGCCCCTGGTGGAGGGGTTGCTCTACGTCGGCACCGATGACGGCCTGATTCAGGTCAGTGAAAACGGCGGTCGAAACTGGCGAAAAATCGAATCGTTTCCCACCGTACCGGAGCGCACCTACGTCAGCCGCCTGGTGGCTTCCCAGCACGACCCCGATACGGTCTATGCTCTGTTCAACAATCACAAAAACGCGGACTTCAAACCCTACATCCTGAAGAGCACCGACCGGGGCCGGTCGTGGAGTTCCCTCGCTTCCAATCTGCCAGACAACCACCCGCTCTGGGCCTTGGCCGAAGATCACGTCAGTCCCAACCTGCTCTTTGTGGGTACGGAATTCGGCGTGTTTTTCACACCCGATGGCGGCAAGAAGTGGATCCGGCTGCGCGCCGGTTTGCCCACGATCGCCATTCGCGACATGGTGATCCAGAAACGGGAAAACGATCTGGTGCTCGGCAGTTTTGGCCGGGGCTTCTTCATCCTGGATGACTACACACCGCTGCGCCTGCTCACCCCGGAAGTGCTCGAGCGCGACGCATACCTGTTCCCGGTAAAGCGCGCTCTGATGTACATCGAAGCGACTCCGCTCGGCGGCCGTGGCCGCGCGTTTCAGGGTGAATCGTTTTTCATCGCCCCGAATCCGCCCTTTGGCGCCACCTTTACCTACTATCTGAAGGAATCGCTCAAGACGCTGAAAGATATCCGAAAAGAAAAAGAGCGCGAAGCCGAACGCAAGGGCGAACCGCCACCCTATCCCACGCCGGAAGAACTTCGCGCGGAAGAAGCCGAAGAGCCGCCGGCCGTGTTTCTGATTGTGCGCGATGCGGATGGCAATGTCATCCGCCGCTTGAGCGGGCCGACCCGTGCCGGCCTGCATCGCGTCACCTGGGATCTGCGGTTTCCGCCGCCACAGCTCGGGGCCCGTCGGGAAGACGACGACGGTGAAGAAGACACGCGGCGCACCCCCTCGGGCCCGCTGGTGATGCCCGGCCGCTACGAGGTTTTGCTGGCCCAGCGCGTGCGCGGGGAATGGAAGGACCTGGCGGGCCCGGTTCCGTTCGAAGTAACCGTGCCCGGCATCGAGCGCATGTCCCCGGACGACCGCGCCACACTGGTCGCCTTCCAGCGCGAAGTGGCCCGCCTGCAACGCGGGGTCATCGCGGCGATGGACGTCGCAAATACGGCCCAGTCCAAACTGGAAGCGATCCAGCGGGCGCTGCGGGAAACGCCGACGGCGGACCGCACGCTGTTTGCCCGCGCCGATGCGTTGAAGGCGCGACTGGATGAAATTCTCCGCGTGCTCCGCGGCGACCAGGTCCTTGCCCGGCGCAACATGCCCACGCCGCCCTCCATTTCCGAGCGCGTCTCCAGCATCGTTTCCGAACAGCGGATGTCCACTGCGCCACCTACGCAGACGCATCGGGCCAGCTTCGCCATCGCTGCGGAGGAATTCGCGGCGGAGCTGACCAGACTCCGCCAGCTCGTCGAAGTGGACCTGCCGGCGCTCGAAAAGGCCCTCGAGCATGCGGGGGCACCGCACACCCCGGGGCGCCTGCCGGTGTGGCCATGACTCCGATCGAGCAAATTTTGTTTTCACGGCATGCCGACACTGTCAGGATCGAGTTTTTGAGGAGGCGAACCACATGAAACGGAATCATTCCCGATGGCTGGCCGTGCTGATGGCTGCGGCACTGCTGGCGCCGGCGCCCGGTGCGCGCCCGCTTGCTCCGGTCGGTGATCCACAGGAACAACCCGGCCAGCCACGGAGCCGTGGCGAAAAGAAAGACCTGCCGCTCGAGCCGGCGCGGAAACTGGAATTTACCACCGATGAGGCCACCTGGCTTTCGCTCGATGTTTCGCCCGACGGCCAGACGATTGTCTTCGAGCTGCTCGGCGACCTCTACACGCTGCCGATCGCCGGCGGCAAGGCCACGCGCATTACCGAAGGCATGGCCTATGACAGCCAGCCACGCTTTTCTCCAGATGGCAAGTGGATCGCCTTCATCAGCGACCGCGATGGCGCCGACAATCTCTGGATTGCCCGTCCGGACGGCTCGGAGCCGCGCAAGCTGAGTCGTGAAACCCGGTCCGCGGTGCTCTCGCCCGCCTGGACCCCCGACAGCCAGTATGTCGTGGTCACCAAGATCGAGCGCGGCTATCACTTCTGGCTCTACCACATTCAGGGTGGCTCGGGCATCAACCTGACGGCGGCCCGTGAGACAGGCCAGCCGGCTCCGGGCGGTCCGGGTGCGACCGGGCCACAACGCCTCGGGCCGGTGTTCTCCCCGGACGGACGCTATCTCTACTTCGCACAGAAACCGGGTGGCGGCAGCGTCTACAACCAGATGTCCTTCGAATGGCAGATTGCTCGCCGGGATATGAAAGAGGGCGAAGTGGACATTCTCACCCGCGAGCAGGGCGGTGCGATTCGTCCGGTCCTTTCGCCGGATGGTCGTCTGCTTGTTTATGGTACGCGACACGAAGCCCGCACCGGCCTCCGCATCCGGAACCTGGAGTCGGGCGAAGACCGCTGGCTCGTCTATCCCGTGCAGCGCGACGATATGGAATCGCGGGCCACGCGCGACCTATTGCCCGGTTATGCCTTCACCCCCGACGGCCGCGAACTGATCTTGTCGTTCGACGGGAAAATCCGCCGTGTGGACATTGCGACCGGCGCGACGTCACCGATTCCGTTCACCGCAGAGGTTTCTCTCGACCTCGGCCCGCTGCTCCGGTTCCCGCGGCGGGTCGAGACAGGTCCGGTGCGCGCCCGCCTGCTGCAGGACCCAGTGCAGTCGCCCGATGGCAAGCGGCTGGCGTTTTCCGCCATGACCAAGCTCTACGTGATGGACCTCCCGAACGGAACCCCGCGCCGGCTGACGTCGGCCGAGGCCAACGAGTTCAAGCCCGCGTGGTCGCCGGACGGGCGCTGGATCGCCTACGTCACCTGGGACTACACCGGTGAAGGCCACATCTGGAGAGTTCGCTCGGATGGCAGTGCTCCACCCGAGCGGCTGACCCGGACCCCGGCGTTTTATACCGACGTCGTGTTCTCGCCCGATGGCGAACGCATCGTTGCCCGCCGGGGCAATGCCTGGATGCGCATGCAGACACCGAGCGAATTTGGTGGGCTGCGCATCCCGCTGGACATTGTCTGGCTGCCGGCCTCGGGCGGCGACGTGCAGATGGTCATTCCTGCGCGCGGGCTGAGCACGCCTCATTTCGCGTCCGACCCGGAGCGCATCTACCTGTACTCGCGCGAGGGTCTGATTTCGCTGCGCTACGACGGCACCGACCGCCGCGCACACCTGCGCATCACCGGACGACCGCTGCCCGGCGCTACCGAGCCTCCGCCGGCCACAGACGCGGTCATCAGCCCGGACGGCCGCTGGGCACTGGCACGCGTGAACAACCAGATCTTCGTGATGCCCGTACCGGTGGTAGGCGGCACGGCTCCCACAGTGAACGTTTTCAGCGGCTCGGTGCCGGTCAAGCAGCTCACCGACATCGGCGCCGATAGCTACGGCTGGGCCGATGGCGGTCGAACCGTCACCTGGACAGTCGGCAGCACCTTCTTCCGCCGGCCGTTCAGCTCCATTCAGTTCGAGCCACCCAGGCAGGAAGAGAAAGCCGAAGAGAAGCCACCAGAGCCTTCTCGCGGGAGCGACGCTTCTTCGCTTGTCGGCACGCCTCAGGGGCAACGGCAGGGGCAACCGGCAAAGCCGCCAGAAGAGAAGAAACCCAGGGAAGCCGAGCCGGGTGTGGAATCGTTCGACGTAGTGCTGGAGTTTCCCCGGCACGTGCCCCGCGGCACGCTGGTGCTCCGCGGCGCCACCGTCATCACCATGCGGGGTGACGAGGTCATCCCCAACGCCGACCTCGTGGTCACCGACAACCGCATCGCTGCCGTAGGCCGGCGAGGCTCGGTGCAGATACCAGCCGGCGCGAAAGTGGTGGACGTCCGCGGACGCTACATCGTGCCCGGCTTCGTGGATACCCACGCCCATTACGAAATGCGCACCGCCGGCGTGCTGGAACCTTACAACTGGAGCTTCCTGGCCAACATGGCTTATGGCGTCACCACGGGCCTCGATGTACAAACCTCGACGAACGACTATCTCACCTATCAAGACCTGGTCGAGGCCGGCATGATGCTGGGTCCGCGAGCCTATTCCACCGGGCCGGGCGTGTTCAGCAGCAACGACTTTCAGTCGTTCGAGCAGGCCAAATTCGTCCTGGAAAAATATAAGAAGTACTACCGCAACCACAACCTGAAGTCCTACACGGTAGGCAACCGGCGGCAGCGACAGTGGGTAGTGCAGGCAGCGCGGGAGCTGGGACTGACGGTCACGACCGAAGGCGCCCTGGACCTGAAACTGGACATGACCCATGCGATCGACGGCTTCGGCGGCAACGAACATGCGTTGCCGATTGTGCCGCTGTACCGGGACGTCGTGCGCCTGTTCGCCGAATCGAAGACTGCTTACACGCCGACTCTGCTGGTGCTCTACGGCGGCCCCTGGGCAGAAAACTACTTCTACCAGAACACCGAAGTCCACGATGATCCGAAACTGGCGCGCTTCTACCCGCACAACGAGCTCGACAGTCTGACCAAGCGCCGGCCCTGGTTCCGCAAAGACGAGCACAGCTTCCCGCAGACCGCTGCGCAGGCCGCAAAAATTCAGCGCGCGGGCGGTCTGGTGGGAGTCGGTGCCCACGGACAGTTGCAGGGATTGGGCTACCACTGGGAGATGTGGTCCCTGGCCGCCGGCGGCATGACTCCGCGAGAAGTGCTGCGCGCAGCCACCCTGGACGGCGCCACGATCATCGGCCTCGAACAGGACCTGGGCTCGATCGAACCGGGCAAACTCGCAGACCTGGTGGTGCTGCGAAAAAATCCGCTCGAGGATATCCGCAATACAAACACGATCGAATACGTGCTGCTGAATGGCGAACTGTTCGAGGGCGATACCCTGCGGCAGATCTATCCGGTCGAACGCGAACTGCCGCCGTTGTGGTGGTGGCAGGGCCAACCCAAACCGCGTCCGGATGCCGAGCCGGTGGCGACGCTGCCCTAGCTCGCCTGTTCATCAACTCGCATCCACTCGGGTTGGTTGCCTGCGGGATGTCGAAGTCGCTCAGGGGAGAATGCTGCCCTGTGGCACCGGTTCGCCTGTCCACAAGGGCCTCAGTCTTTCCCGCGCTGCCGACGACAGCGCCTGTTTTTGCGTGTGCCCGCGTCACGTTTACACCTGTCTTTGGTGCCCCACCCCCCTCGTCTGGCTGCTCATCTGTGAGACAGTGCATAGGGAAGGGTAGAAATACCTCCAAGGGTCGCAGCTAGGAGCGGCTCTAGCAGGTCGAGTCGAGTGCCCGCCACAAAGGGCCAGTCCTCTTCGTTCTTCTGAACGAAGGCTCGCCCAGCAACACATTGCACCCGGGAGGGATTCTGCACCGGCGCTTGACAAGGCCATAATAATGACCTATGGTCATATATGTCTTACGGTCACATTTCAGGCGGAGGCGCGCGTGACCATTCCGGCATCCCCGCGGTTGGAAGCTTCCCCGGTTGCTCCCGGACGCCGCGCGCGGCGTCGCGCGGAAATTCGCGAGCGCATCTTCCGTGCGGCCCTGCGCCTGTTCGCCGAACGCGGCTTTGCCGCCACCACCGTGCACGATATCACCGAAGCCGCCGACGTCGGCAAGGGAACGTTCTTCAACTATTTCCCGACCAAAGAGCATCTGCTCGGCGCTTTCAGTTCCATGCAGGTGGCCAAGCTGGAATCTGTCCTGCACGACCCCGCCACGCAGTGCGCTACAGCCGCGCAGGTTCTCCGCCGGCTCGTGCGTGCGCTGGCCGAGGAACCGGGGCGGAGTCCGGCGCTGGTGCGCGCCATGCTCGCGGGCCTGCTGACTGCGCCCGCCGCGCGCGCGCTGGCGTTGGCCAACTTGAGGCGTGGCCGCCGTCGTCTGGCGACGTGGCTGGCGCAGGCACAGCGACGCGGTGAAATTCGGCGGGACGTGCCGCCGCACCGCCTGGCACATCATCTTCAGCAGGCGTTCTTTGGCGGATTGTTGCTGTGGGCCCTGGAGCCTGTTGGCCGGCTTGCAGACCGGCTTGAAACCGGTGCGGCAACCTTGCTGGCCGGCATCAGCGCACAACCTGCAACCAAACAGTCAGCGCCGGTGCCGGCGCGCAAAAGAAGGGAGTAGCGCGGTCATGTGGGCTCGCTCTTTTCTGCGACTCACCCTTGCAGGACTGGCCGTACAGTGGTGTGCCGTCGGGTTTGTGACGGCGCAGCAGGAAGTTGCCAGCTACCGGTTGACGTTGGACGAAGCGATTCGCCGGGGTCTGCAGACGCATCTGCGCGTGCACACGGCGCAGGCTCGGGTGGAAGAGCTGGCGGGCACGCGCGAACGTGCCCGTGCTGCGTTGCTGCCCCGGGCGCGGCTGGAGACCTCAGTCACGCTGCAGAACCGAAACCTGGCTGCACTGGGCATTTCTGTGCCGGGCATCCCGATTCCAGAGGTCGTAGGACCATTTTCTCTCTATGACGTGCGGGCATCCGCCGAGCATCCGTTGCTGGATCTTCGCGCCTACCACACCTGGCGGGCCACCGAAAAGCTCCAAGCAGCCGCAGAACAGAACTTTCAGCAGACGCGGGATCAGATCGTCAGTTTCGTGGCCACGTTGTATCTGAACGCACAGGCTGCCGGGGCACGCGTGGAAGCGGCTCGTGCGCGGGTCGCGACCGCCGAGGAGCTGTTGCGGCTGGCTCGGGAACGGCATGGCGCCGGGGTTGCGACCGGCGTGGATGTGCTCCGCGCCGAAGTGGAGCTGGCCGATGCGCGCCAGCGACTGCTCGAAGTGCAGACGGCTGAGCAGCGCGCCTTGCTGCTTCTCGCGCGGAACATCGGTTTGCGGCCGGGCACGGCTATCGAGCTGGCCGAAGCTCTGCAGTTCGAGCCGCTGGAACAGCCCGAGCCTGCGCACGTGGTGACCGCTGCGCTGGACACCCGTGCCGATTACCGCGCGCTGCTCGAACAGCGGGCCGCATTGCAGCAGGAACGGGAAGCCTCGCGTGCGCGCCGCTGGCCGCGCCTGTGGCTCGGCGGCAACTACGGAGGCCTGGGCCGCACGGTAGCGGATCTGCGCGGCACCGGTGCGCTGCAGGCTACCCTTGTCCTGGCCCTGTTCGATCCGGATCGCGGCGGCGAGCAGGCGGAGATCGAAGCACGTCTCCGGGCTCTGGATGCCCAAATCACAGACCGGCAGCGTGAGATCGAGCAGGAAGTGCGCGAGGCATTGCTCATGTTGGAATCTGCGGCGGCGGAGGTTCGCGTGGCAGAAGAGGGGCTGCGACTGGCCGCGCGCGAGCTGGAGCTGGCGCTCGAGCGCTTCGCCGCGGGCGTGGCCGGCAACCTGGAAGTAGTCTCAGCGCAAAGCACACTGGCACGCGCACGGGAAAATCACATCCTGGCGATCGCCCGGCACCGGGAGGCCAAAATGGCACTGGCGCAGGCCGTCGGGGGCACCGAGCGGAACTATTCGTGGTATCTGGGAACATCCGAGGAGCCGAAGCCATGAAACGCGTGCTCGCCCTGTTGTTGCTGTTTGTAGTCGGCACGGCGGTTTATTTCCTCTACCGGCGCTATACGGAATCGCGCGTGGTGGCGAACGATCGCATCTACGTCTCCGGCAATATCGAAGCGCATCAAAGCCTGCTCAGTTTCAAAGTGCAGGGCCGCATCGTGGAGTTGAACGTCGAGGAAGGGCAGCGCGTCGAAGCCGGCCAGGTGCTCGCCCGGCTCGACGATGCCGATTTTCGCCAGCAAGTCGAGCTGGAAGAAGCCACCCTGCGCGTGCGCGAAGCCACTCTCGCGCTGGTCGAGGCAGGGCCGCGGCGTCAGGACATCCAGGCTGCCCGGCAACTGGTGCGCGATGCCGAGGCCGAGCTCGAATTGCGCCGCCTGGACTTTCAGCGCGCCGAGCGCCTGTTTGCCCGCGACGTCATCCCGGAGCAGGAGCGAGACCGCGCGCGCACTGCGCTGGAGCGGGCCGAAGCGGCCCTGGCCCGGGCACGCGAACAGTTGAACGCGCTCGAAGAGGGCAGCCGGGAAGAAGAGATTCGCATTGCCCGCACGCAGGTGCAACAGTCGCGCGCCGCGCTCGAGCTGGCGCGGATCCGCCTGAGTCACACGGTGCTCACCGCTCCTCGCGCCGGCGTGATCCTGGTGCGGCAGGCCGAGCTCGGCGAAGTCGTCGCCGCCGGGACGCCGGTGGTGACCCTGGCAGACCTGGAAAACGTCTGGTTGCGCGCCTACATCAGCGCCCCCGACCTGGGACGCATCCGTTGGGGCCAAGCTGTGGAAGTCACCACCGACACCTATCCGGGTAAAGTCTATCCCGGACGCATCTCGTTCATTGCTTCGGAAGCCGAGTTCACCCCGAAAAGCGTGCAGACACAGCGCGAGCGCGTCACGCTCGTCTACCGGATCAAAATTGACGTGCCCAACCCGAACTACGAGCTGAAGCCGGGCATGCCCGCCGACGCCGTCATCGTGCCGCAGAGCGAGCGTTCGGATACGACCGGCGCAGCCAGAAATTTCTAGTGGCCATGTCTGCGTTGCCTGCCATTTCCGTGGTCGAGCTGGTCCGCAGCTTCGGCGGCGTGCGCGTCGTCGACCGGCTCAGTTTCGCCGTGGCCCCTGGAGAAATCTTCGGCTTGGTCGGACCGGATGGCGCCGGAAAAACCACCACGCTGCGGATGCTGGCTGGTGTACTGCCGCCGGATGCCGGTTCGGCAGTCGTGGCCGGATGCGATGTGGTGCGGGACCCTGAAGGGGTAAAGCACCACATCAGCTACATGCCGCAGCGATTTGGTCTGTACGAAGACCTCACCGTGGACGAAAACATTCGTTTCTATGCCGATCTGTTCGCCGTGCCGCGCGCCCAACGCGAAACGCGAGCTGCGCGACTGCTCGCCGCGGCCGGTTTGGCCGAGTTCCGTAACCGGCTGGCCGGAGCGCTGTCTGGCGGCATGAAGCAGAAGCTGGGATTGGTGTGCGCGCTGATTCACACACCGCGGGTGCTGCTGCTCGATGAACCGACGACCGGCGTGGATCCGATTTCACGGCGCGACTTCTGGCAGATCCTGTACGGATTGGTCCGCGAAGGTGTGGCGGTGCTGTTTTCCACGGCCTATCTCGATGAAGCGGAACGGTGCCACCGGGTTGGGTTGCTGCACCGGGGCCGGCTGCTGGCTTGCGGCGCGCCGGCCGCGTTGAAGCAGCAGTTGCACGGTGCGGTGATTTCGATTGTCGGACCGGAGCCGCGCCGGCTGCGCGACGTCCTGGCTCCGGCAGAAGGCGTGAACAGTGTGGTTCTGATGGGCGATAGCCTGCATCTGGTCGTGGACAACGCTGATCGGCGCCTGCCGGAACTGCGGGCGCGACTGCAGCAGGCCGGCGTGGCCTTCGAGACTCTGGAAGTTACCGCGCCGACGATGGAAGACCTGTTCGTTGCTGGTGTCGCCGCAGCCAGCGGAGAGTAAGCCATGCGGGAAGCGGATCCATCGGTTGTGGTCGAAGACCTGGTGAAGCGGTTCGGCACCTTCACCGCAGTGGATCGCATCAGTTTGACGGTTCAGCGCGGTGAAGTCTTCGGCTTTCTGGGACCGAACGGAGCCGGCAAATCCACCACGATTCGGATCCTCTGCGGCCTGTTGCGCCCGACGTCGGGACGCGCCCTGGTCGCCGGCCACGACGTCGCGCGCGAGCCGGAACGGGTGCGGGAACATATCGGGTACATGTCGCAGCGATTTTCGCTCTATAACGACCTGCGTGTCCTCGAAAACCTGCGGCTGTTTGCCGGCCTGTATCGAGTGCCGCCGCGTGTGGCTCGCGAGCGAATGGAATGGGTGCTGGAAATGGCCGGTCTGCGGGGTCGCGAGCACGCCCTGACGGCAACGCTCGCCGCAGGCTGGAAGCAGCGGCTGGCACTCGGCTGTGCGGTGCTGCATCGGCCACCGATCCTGTTCCTCGACGAGCCGACTTCGGGTGTGGACCCGGCACAACGCCGGCAATTCTGGGAACTCATTCACAGCATGGCCGCCGAGGGCGTGACCGTGTTTGTGACCACGCATTACATGGACGAAGCCGAATACTGCAACCGGCTGGCACTGATCGATCGCGGGCAGATCGTCGCTTTGGGCACGCCGTCGGAACTGAAGCGGCGGGCACTGCCGGGCGAGCTGCTGCTGCTCGAAGCCGAGCCGCTCGGCGAAGTGCTTGCCGCGGTGCGAGGCTTCCCGGGAGTGCTGGACGCAGCCGTGTTCGGCAATGCCTTGCACCTGGTCGTGTCCAGTGCCGCTGACCTGGTGCCCGGACTGCGCGCGCACCTGACTGCTGCAGGCTTCGCCGTGCACCGGATAGTCCCGATTCGTCCCAGCCTAGAGGACGTGTTCGTCACACTGACCGGTGTCCGCCGGCAGATGGCAGGGAGCTGAAGATGCGCTGGCGCCGTGTGGTGGCCATGGCCCGCAAGGAAGTGATCCAGATCTACCGGGATGTCCGCAGCCTGATCATAGTGCTCGTCATGCCCGTGGTGCTGACGTTTCTGTTCGGCTATGGCGTATCGCTGGATCTGAAACGGGTGCCGCTGGCGGTCTATGACCGCGAGGGTAGTCCGGAAAGTCAGGACCTGTTGCACCGCTTCCGAGCTTCCGAGTATTTCGAAATCGTTCTGGCAGCGGACAACTATGAAGAAATTCTCCGCGCCATCGATCGCGGCGAAGTACGCATGGCGGTCGTTCTGCCTCATGATTTTTCGCGACAGCTGCGGGACGGCGGTCGCGCTTCGGTGCAGGTGATCGTAGACGCTACCGACGACAACACCGCCAACGTTGTCTCCGGCTATGCCGAAAGTGTGCTCAGCAGTTTCCGCCAGCAGGTGCAGCTGGATTGGCTGGCGCGCCAGGGTCGTGCGCGCGTGGAACTGCCGTTGCGGGTCGAGCCCCGCACCTGGTTCAACGAAGAGCTGGAAAGCGACCTGTTCGTGGTGCCGGGCGTAGTGGCGATTGTCATGGCGGTGATCGGCACGTTCCTGACGGCCCTGACGATCGCGCGAGAATGGGAACGCGGCACCATGGAACAGTTGATCGCCACTCCGGTGACGCCGCTGGAAATTCTGGTCGGCAAGCTTGCGCCTTACTTCATGATCGGTCTGCTGGATACGGCGGTGTGTGTGGCGATTGCCGTGTTCTGGTTTCGGATTCCATTTCGCGGCAGCGTGCTGGCGCTGCTCCTCGCTGCGGCATTGTTCCTGATGGTGGTGCTTTCCATCGGGTATGTGATGTCGGTGGTCGCCAAAAATCAATTGGCTGCCAGCCAGGCGGCGCTGGTTTCGACGTTCCTGCCCGTGTTTCTGCTGTCCGGTTTTCTGTTTGCCATTGAGCAGATGCCGCTAGTGCTGCAGCAGATCACGCGCATCATCCCGGCGCGCTATTTCGTGTCGCTGCTGAAGAAAATTTTTCTAAAGGGCAGCCCGATGGAGCTGTTGCGCGCCGACCTGATTCCGCTGGCTCTGTTCGCGCTGCTGCTGACGTTGCTGGCGACACGTGCGTTTCGAAAACGACTGGTCTGATTTTTTCCGGTCGCAGGGAACGGCGAATGTTCACACGATTGCGGCATATGCTGGTGAAGGAATTCATCCAGGTGCTGCGCGATCCGCGTACGCGCACGTTGCTCATTCTGCCGCCCGTGTTGCAGTTGCTGGTGTTCGGCTATGCCGCCACGTTCGAAATCCGCAACGTGCGCATGGCGGTGCTCGACCTGGATCGCTCCCGGGAAAGCCGTGAGCTGGTAGCCCGCTTTGCCGACAGCCGGTACTTCGCCGTGCACCGCTATCTGGCGAGCCATCGCGAGGCCGAACAGGTGATCGAACGGGGCGACGTCACGCTGGTGCTGCATCTGCCGGCCGGCTTCGCCCAGAAACTGCGCAAGGGCGAAGCGGCGCCGGTGCAGGTGATTCTTGACAGCACGGATTCGAATGCCGCCTTGGTCTCCTTGAACTACATCAGCCAGATTGCCGCCGACTTTTCCCGGCACATACAGACGGAACGACTTCGGCGGCAAAATCCCACCCTGGCCGCCCGGGTGCCGCAGGTCGTGGTCGAGCGCCGACCGTGGTTCAACACCGACCTGCAGAGTCGCTGGTTTTTCGTGCCCGGCGTGATCGGGAGTATCACGCTGGTGGTCGTGACCACCCTGACCGCGTTCGCGATTGTGCGCGAACGGGAAATCGGCACCTTGGAGCAAATGATGGTGACGCCGGTTCGGCGCTGGGAATTTATTCTCGGCAAGACGCTGCCGTTTTTCTTGATCGGACTCGCTGACGTCGCCTGGATCGCCCTGGTGGGAACGTTCTGGTTTCGCATACCGTTTCGCGGTGACGTAGGTGTGTTGTTGCTGGGCACCGTGCTCTTTCTGCTCTGCCAGCTCGGGGTGGGGCTGTTCATCTCCACGCTCGCGGCCACGCAGCAGCAGGCCATGGTGACTGCGTTTTTCTTCATCATGCCGGCGATCACCTTTTCCGGTTTCGGATTTCCCGTGGCCGCCATTCCCGAAGCGTTGCGCTGGATCGCGTATCTGGATCCGCTGCGCTATTTTTTGATCATCATTCGCGGCGTGTATCTGAAAGGCGTCGGGCTGGAAGTCCTCTGGCCGGAAATGTGGCCACTGGCTGTGATGGCGGCTGTGTTTCTTTCCGTGAGCATCCTGCGTTTCCACAAGACGCTGGATTGAGTATGCCACAAGAAATAGCCACAAAGTCACAATAAACCGCAGTACGCTGCAGACCACACGTAGAGGCCAGCGGCTTTTTGCCCTTTCAGCTTCATAAATGCATTAACTGGTCATGTAGACAGACTCGGCGCGGTGTTGGATTTCCTTCCGCGATGCCCTAAGATACATTTACGTTCTGGAGCGTTGTGAGCAGATAGGCGAACCATTGCCAATGAAGCTCATCTGGTTTTCCCATTTTCTCCCGTACCCGCCCGTCGGAGGTGCCGCGCAGCGCAGCTACCACCTGATTCGGCAGGCAGCCCAACGGTACCAGCTCATTCTTGTGCTGCTGAATACGCGCCCTGACCGGGAGAACGACCGGGAAGCAGTGCACGCATTTCGGCAGTGGTGTGCAGAGGTGCATCTCTGGTCGGTTCCCTTTCGCTGGAAAGGTGTGCGCTGGTGGGCCGGGCTGGCTGCTTCAGTGTTCGATCCCGTGCCGTTCAATTGTCGGGCGCTGTGGTCACCGGCTCTGGAATCCCGATGGCGACAACTGCTCGATGCGCATCCCGATGCCCTGGTGCATTTCGATTCTTCGGATCTGGCACTCTATTTTCCGGGCACCCGTGGCCGTCGCGCTGTACTGAATCACCATAATTGTGAATCGGCGATGGCCCTGCGCCGCGCGGAATTGGAACCGAATCCGTTGAAGAAAGCATACCTGTCGCTGTATGCCGACCGACTGGCCAGGCTGGAAGCGCACTGGTGCAGTCAGTTTGCTGTCAATTTGGTCGTTTCGGAACGAGATGGCCAGTTACTGCGTCAAAACTGTCCTGAAATCCACACCCACGTGGTCGCCAACGGCACCGACACGGAGTATTTCACACCGCCCACCACGGAGCCGGAGCGGGGTACCGCCATTTTTGCCGCTTCGTTTGGCTGGTATCCCAATCTTTCTGCCGCACGATATCTGCAGGAGATCTGGCCGCGCATCGAGCAGCAGTGGCCGGGCGCGCGCTTGTACCTCGCAGGCAAGACTCCACCGCAATTCTTGCTCGCGTGGGCGCAACGCAAGCCGAACATCACTGTGGTTGCGAATCCGCCCGATATCCGTCCCTGGATGGCGCGCGCGGCTGTCTTCATCTGTCCGATACGCGATGGCGGTGGTACTCGCCTGAAAATTTTGGACGCCATGGCACAGGGCAAGGCAGTAGTCAGTACGAGTTTGGGCTGTGAAGGGCTGGACGTCACGGATGGGAAGAACATTCTGATTGCCGACGATCCGGAAAGTATGGCCGCGGCCGTCGTTCGTTTGTGGAGCGATGATGCACTGCGGAGGCAGATTGTATGCGCCGGGCGTGAACTGGTGGAGCGTCGCTATAGCTGGCACAGGATCGGAGAAGATCTGCACTGTGCCTATCGGTGCGCCGAGACCGGTCTCTGCCCAGTGAACGTCGAAGAAAGGAATTACGGATGAATTTGCATTTGATGCGCATCTACGCGGCCAGCCCGCTTCGGGTCCAGCAGATGGCCATCCTGGCGTTCGGCTGGTACTGGAGGTATCGGCGATTCGGCCGTGCATTTCATCGTCTGGTGCAAGAATACTTGGAGCGAGAAAGCTGGTCAGCCGAACAGCTTCGTGCCTACGCGGAAGCCCGTCTGCGGGAGCAGGTTTTACGTGCCTGGCGCGAGATTCCCTACTACCGCCACCGGTTCGCTGAGCATGGGATTACCGAGACCCAGTTGGAACGCCTGACGCTGGCCGAGTTGCCACGACTGCCACTGCTGGATCGCAATGTTTTGCGCACGCAGCCGAAATCTCTCCTGACTCGGACGGCCCGGATGTTTCCTCCGAGATCGTTTTACAGCAGCGGAACAACGGGAAGGCCGGCGCGAGTGTATTTTCGCCGGCTGACCCACCAGCACAACATGGCAGTGCGGGAAGCGCGCTGCTTCCGCTGGGCAGGCGTGAGTCAGTTAGACCCTCGTGCGGTGGTCGGCGCGAAAACGATCGTTCCCTCTGCCGAGGCACCGCCACCGTACTGGCGCTTCAATCGGGTCGAACATCAGCTCTACCTTTCCCTCCACCATATCAGTTTGAAGAACATCCCGGACTATGTGAGCGCGTTGAATCGTTTTCAGCCAGTGGTGCTGGAAGGGCTGCCATCTGGGCTCTATTTTCTGGCCCGGTTCATTCGGGAAGCTGGTCTCGAAGTGCATCGGCCCAAAGCTGTAATCACCATGGGCGAGAAGCTGGAAGCACACATGCGGGCTGAAATCGAAGCTGTGTTTGGAGCCCGCACTTGGGAAGAGTACGGCAGTGTCGAAAACTGTGTTCTGGCCACCGAGTGCGAGCACGGCCGGATGCATGTCCATCTGGACTTCGGCATCCTGGAGCTGATTGGTGCTGATGGACAGCCGGTACGACCAGGCGAAATCGGCGAGACGGTGGTGACCGGACTGGCGAACCGCGATCAGATTCTCATCCGCCTGCGCCTGGGTGATCTGGCTGCCTGGGCCACTGAGGCATGTCCATGCGGACGCAATCAGTTTCCGCCTTTGGCAGATTTGTATGGCCGTGTGTGTGACGCCATGGTCATGCCGGATGGTCGTCGTGTGGCGATGGCCAACGTGTTCGTTGGCCTGGACGAGGTTTGGGAAGGACAACTTGTACAGCAGGAGCTGAACAAGTTTTTGCTCCTTGTGGTGCCCACGGCGAAATACTCCGAGCGCTGCCGCGAGGTATTGGGAGAACGTATGCGGCGGCTCTTCGGGTCCGGTGTTCGATATGAGATTCGGGTGGTAAACGAGATCCCGCTAGGACCCGGTGGCAAAAAACGGGGTATCGTTTGTCTGCTTCCACCCGAGCTGACCGGCCCCATCCACACCAGCTGTGACCTGCGTGATGAACAGATGAGCTAGAACCTTGCAGGAGTAGCGACCGTGGCCGGCTTGCGGGCAGCGGAGTTTGTGTGTTGCTGCTTCCTGTTGATCTGAAGGGTGAATTCGAGCGAATAGGGGTGGCAGCTGTACCCATGGTGCCGGGGGACGGAATCGAACCGCCGACGCCAGCCTTTTCAGGGCTGCGCTCTACCTCTGAGCTACCCCGGCACGGCGTGCTGAAAAGAAGATTCTAGGGGCGCCCCGAGGAATTGTCAAAGTAACCGGTCTTGCCGGCCATGGCCCGGGTTGGGAAAAGCGGGCAGGGTCTGCCCAGCGGTTGCGGCCCGTTCGAGCCCCTTTTGCCCGGCGCGTCGGTGCCGGGAATCTACTTGGGCGCCTCGTCAAACTCGCGCATCCAATCCTTCTTCTTGAGCACCTCGCGTGGTCGAGTTCCATCGGCGGGCCCGACAATTCCGTCTTTTTCCATCAGGTCAATCAGTCGCGCGGCGCGTCCGTAGCCGATGCGCAATCGTCGCTGCAGCGTGGACGTTGAGGCACGGCCCATCTCACAGACGATGCGGACGGCTTCCTCGTACAGCTCGTCGTCGAAAGTTTCTTCGTCGGTTTCGGCGGCGGTCGCCTCATCGGTGTCAGCGTCTTTTTCCTTCGGTGGCTGGAGCAGCGCTTCGTTGTACTGGGCCCGTGCCTGGTCGCGCCAGAAGTCGCAGACGGCGACGATTTCATCTTCGGTGACCAGCGGTCCGTGGATGCGGTGCAGACGCGCCGAGCCGGCCGGCAGGAAGAGCATGTCGCCTCGACCCAGCAGGGATTCGGCGCCGTTGGCGTCGAGAATCGTGCGTGAGTCCACTTTGCTGGCCACACGGAACGAGATGCGCGCCGGAAAGTTGGCTTTGATCAATCCGGTGATCACATCCACCGAAGGCCGCTGCGTGGCCAGAATCAGATGGATGCCCACCGCGCGGGCCATCTGCGCGAGCCGCGTGATGGACTCCTCGACGCCGTTCGTATCCACCATCATCAGGTCGGCCAGCTCGTCGATTACGATCACAATGTACGGCAGTGGCCGGTGCTCGCCCTCCTCCAGGTCGTCGAACAGCGTGAGCGGCTGGCCCTTGCGGAAGGTGGCGTTGTACTGGTCGATGTTGCGCACGCCACGCTGTGCAAGCAGCTTCAAACGCTGTTCCATTTCCCGGGTCGCATTCTTGAGCACATGCGAAGCCACCTTGGCGTCGGTCACCACCGGCGTGAGCAGGTGCGGGATGTCTTCGTACAGCCCCAGCTCGAGCCGTTTCGGGTCCACCAGCACCAGTTTCAGCTCATCCGGTGTGGCTTTGTAGAGCATGGAAACGATCAGCGCATTGATGAAGACGCTCTTGCCGGTGCCGGTGGCGCCAGCAATCAGCAGGTGCGGCATCTGCGCCAGATCGGTGACGCGGATCCGCCCGTGGAGATCCTTGCCCAGCGAAATGGTCAGCTTCGATGCCGATTGGATGAACTCCGGGGATTCGATGCATTCGCGCAGGGCAATGGTGTGGCGATGATGGTTCGGCACCTCGATGCCCACGGTGGATTTGCCCGGGATGCGTTCGATCAGAATCGATTCGGCTCGCAGTGCCAGGCAGAGGTCTTCGGCCATGCTGGTGATGCGGCTGTATTTGACGCCCGCCTGCGGCTTGAACTCGAACGTCGTGACCACCGGTCCCGGATTGATCTGCGTCACCCCGCCGCTGATGTCGAATTCGGCGAACTTTTCTTCGATGGCGCGGGCGCAGTCGCGCAGCTCGGTTTCATCGATTCGTTCGCCGCGTTCGGCCAGCCGGAGCAGCCCGGGCGACGGCAGCCGGTAGCCGGTCTTTCCTTTCACGATTCTGGGCGCAGCTTCACTTTTTGCTGCGGGCTCGGCAGGCACTTCCTTCATGGGGACAAGCACAGGCCCGAGCTTCTCTTCCGGCTCACGGGCAGCTGCCTTTTTTTCGAGCTCCCGGGGTGCGATCGCCTGGGGAGGAGCCGGCGGGCGGCCTGCCGTGCGGAGCTGCTCGAGCCGCTGCTGCAGTTGCCGCGTCGTCCGTTCGGCGCGCAGAGCCCGCCAGCGCGCCTGCAGGTGACCTAGGACATCCAGCTTCTGCACCGGCCCGCGCAACCAGTCCGCTGCTAGGGAAAACGAGAAGCGCGTGGTCAAGAACAGCGCCGCGAGCAGGCTGGTCGCTGTGACCAGGAAGGCTCCGACAGGATTCAGCAGCGCGACCAGGGCTTCGGCGAGCACCGTGCCGAGCAGCCCGCCCGGGTTCAATGCGCCGCGCACCCGCGGCAGGTGGAGCAGGGCAGAGCCCGCGGTCAGGGATGTCAGCAGCAGCGCGAACCCGCACAGCTTCAGTGCAGGCATTTCCACCGGCTGGCTGCGAAACCAACGCGTGCCCAGCAGAAACATGGCGACCGGGAGCAGGAACGCTCCCCAGCCCAGCAGTTGGAACAGCAGGTCGGCTCCATGGGCGCCGAGCGGCCCGATCCAGTTCCGCGGGGCGCCGCCCGCGCTGGAGACGTTGAAAGCCGGGTCGAGCGGATTGTAGGAAAGCAGACTTAGCGCGACCAGAGCGGCCAGCGTCAGGGTGAGGAATCCCACCAGCTCGTTGATCCGGCGGTTGTCCGTGGGTGTGAACAGGCGCACAGGCGTCTCCTTCGTTTGGGTGGAGCCAGTGCAGACACTCCACCGCGTCCAGGGGAAAAAGAATACCGCGAGCGGGACGCGCGGGCGCTAGCGCGCGGAGCCCGTCTGGAGGAAACTCAGCAGCAAAATCACTATACCAAATACAATCCGGTAGTAGACAAATACTTTCAGCGACTGTGTTTGCAAAAAGCGCAAAAAGTACTTGATGACCAGAAAACTGGCCAGCGCCGAGACCAAGGCGCCGGCCAGCAGTGCGGTGAGCTCGGCGTGGTTCGGCGGGGCGTGCCGCCATTCCAGGACGTGGAGAAGGGTGGCGCCGGCGATGATCGGCGTCGAAAGCAGAAACGTGAAGCGCGCCGCAGCTTCACGGGTCAGCCCGCGCAGCAGGCCGGTGGTGATGGTGAAGCCGGACCGGGAGACACCGGGCACCAGCGCCACCGCCTGCGCTACGCCGATCAGCAACGCGTCGGTGGTGTCGAGACTCTGCATCTGGCGCCGTCGCTGGCCGACACGGTCCGCCCAGCCGAGCAGCAGACCGAAACCGATCAGCGTTGCCGCCATCAACCGTTCACTGCGAAAGACCGTAGCCACGTATTCTTCGAGCAGCAGGCCGGCCAGCGCTGCCGGCACCGTCCCGAGCACCAGCAGCCAGAACAGTTTTCGGTCGGCCGCCGCTTCTGCGGTGTGCTCCGTCGCCGGCCGGCGCAGCACAGCGCGGAGCAGTCGGACCCAGGTGCGCCAGAAATACGCCAGCACGCCAAGCAATGACCCGGCATGTACCGCGATGGCAAAGCCCAGGCCCGAATCGCCCCAGCCGAACAGCCAGCCGACCAGAAACAAGTGCGCGGTGCTCGAAATCGGTAGGAACTCAGTCAGGGCCTGGACCAGCGCGAGCAGGATCGCTTGATAGAGTGGCATCGGGTTTTGCCCCAACGCGCAGGCGGATTCCGTGGCTGGTTCGCTCAGCTCAAGTGCCGGCTCGAGTGACCAGCGTCTTGTGCATCCAGTAGGCGTCTTGCCCGTCGGAATAGTAGCCGCGCAGCACGCCGCGGGTACGATAGCCGTGCTTCGTCCAGAAGGCAATGGCGGCGTGATTCGAAGTTGCTGTTTCCAGCTCTACGGTGCGGACCCCGGCTGCCACCATGCGCCGTTCCGCTTCGCCCAGCAGGCGGGTGCCGAGACCGCGACGACGATAGCGTTCGAGCACGTCGATCGTCACAATGTGCCCGACCGTGCCTTCGCAAACCGCCACCAGGAACCCGACCGGTTCGCCGCGCCGTTCGGCAACCAG
This sequence comes from Terriglobia bacterium, assembly GCA_023512135.1. GTDB lineage: Bacteria > Acidobacteriota > Terriglobia > Acidiferrales > UBA7541 > DSGC01. The sequence goes on from JAIMAG010000010.1 coordinate 103,478, forward strand.
GCAGATGCGACCGGGCTGGGAGAGAAACCAGCGCAGCATGCGTCGCGTGTAGGCAATGCCCGGCGGGTAGCAGGCCTGGTCGATGCGGTAGAGCGCTTCGAAGTCGGATGGTTGGTATTCGCGCAGCAGGGCTTCGTCCATAGACTGATTCTATCTGCGAAAACGGCGGGAGAATATCTGTCGCGAGAGGATTCGGATGCGCTCAAGGAGGGAGCCGCGGGGTGAGCGAGGCTTGTTCGGGGCCAGGAAACGTCTGGCGCCCGCGACCCACGCCGCTCAGATTTCCAGAATCACCGGCAGAATCAGTGGGCGCTTCGAGGTCTGTTTGTTCAGGTAGCGCTTCAATTCGGTGCGGATCTTTTCTTTGATCACGGACCAGTCGGTTTTTTCTTCCAGGTTGGACTGCTCGATGGTGCGCAACACAACCTGCCGCGCACCGTCCACAACTTCGCGGCCATCGTCTGAGGGCAGAAAGCCACGGGTGACAATTTCCGGATGGGATTCCAGCCGGCCTGTATGCTTGTCGATGGCGATAATCGGCACGACCACGCCGTCTTCGGCCAGATGGCGGCGGTCCCGGATGACGATTTCCTCGATCTCTTCGAGCGAGCCGGCATCCACGCAGACTCGCCCGGCCGTGACCGGTTCGCCTTTCCGGGCACCTTCTTCGGTGAATTCCAGCGTTTGCCCGCTTTCCAGCACGAAGATGCCCCCGGAGACGGAGCCCACCTGATGGGCCAGCGCGGCGTGGCGGAACAGCATGCGATATTCGCCGTGTATCGGAACGAAGTATTTCGGTCGCACCAGGTTCAGCAGCAGCTTCAGCTCCTCCTGGCTGGCGTGGCCGGAAACGTGGATGGGGTTGCCGCCGCCGTCTTCGTAGTAGACCAGGGCATTGCGGCGGAACATGTGGTCGATCATGCGGAAAATCTGTTTTTCGTTGCCCGGGATGATGCGCGAGGACAGGATGACCGTATCCTGTTCGTCCACGGTGAGGCTGCGGTGATTGTCCACGGCGACCCGGGAAAGCGCGGACATCGGTTCGCCCTGGCTGCCGCTGACCAGCACAACCAATCGTCGCGGGTCGAAGCTGCGCAGGTCCTGCGGACGCACGACCATGCCGTCCGGGATGCGCAGCCTGCCCAGGCTGTGGGCAATCTCGACGTTCGTCACCATGCTGCGGCCGACGAAAGCAATCTTGCGGCCGAGCAGGTGTGCGATATCAATGACCTGCTGAATGCGATGAATGGACGTAGCAAAGCAGGAAACCAGCACCTTCCGCGGCGCCGCACGGCAGAGCTCTTCGATCCGCGGCCAGACGGCGCGCTCGGACGGAGTAAATCCGGGCCGTTCGACGTTCGTGCTGTCGCTGAACAGGGCCAGCACGCCCTCCTGGCCGTACTTGGCAAAAGCATGCAGGTCGAACGGCTGCAGGTCGGTCGGCGTGGGATCCATCTTGAAGTCGCCGGAATGAATCACCACACCCAGCGGCGTGCGAATGGCCAGCGCAACGCAGTCGATCGTGCTGTGCGTCACGTAGATGAACTCCACTTCAAAAGGGCCAATCTCGATGCGCCGGCCGGGCAGGACTTCGTGCAGGGTGGCCTGATCGGTCAGGCCGAATTCTTCCAGCTTTTTGCCGAGCAGCGCCAGGGTGAACTGCGTGCCGTAGATGGGCACGTTCAACTCGGGCAGCAGATAGGGTACGGCGCCGATGTGATCTTCGTGTCCGTGCGTGAGCAGAATGGCGCGGACGTGCGGTCGATTCTGCTTGAGGTAGGAGATGTCGGGCACAACCAGGTCCACACCGAGCAGTTCAGCTTCGGGGAACATCAGGCCGGCATCGATGACCAGGATGTCGTCGCCGTAGCGGAGGGCGAGCATGTTCATGCCGAATTCGCCCAGTCCGCCGAGCGGAATGGCTTGCAGTGTTGGATGGCTCAACGTTGTGTGTCGTCCTTCTGATCTACCGGCTCCATCCTACCACATCGGGCCTGGGAGAGAACGTACCTGCAGCGCCGAACACACCTGCAAACGAGCTTGAGTGACACCACGCACAGCGGCGCCTTACTTGTTGCAGAAGATGTAGCCCAGCGTTTTGTAGATCAGCTTGGCGGCCAAAAAGTCCGAGGCGTGATCGCCGGGCTGCGGCAGCAGCTCGACCACATCCATGGCCACGATGCGCCGCCGCTGGGCCACGGCGCGGATCAGTGCCGTCACCTGATACCAGTCGAGTCCGCCCGGCTCCGGCGTGCCGGTGGCCGGGACGTAGGCCGGGTCAAAGCCGTCCAGGTCCACGGTCAGGTAGACATGTCGGCTCAGATCCCGAACGACCCGCGGAATCCATTTTTCTGCGGGCTGGCGAGTGATATCTTTTGCCCAGTAAATTTTCGTGGGCAGTTTGGGAATTGCCCGGGCTTCCTCGGCAGAGAGGGAACGGATGCCGACCTGCACCGCCGGACAAATTTCCACGACGCGCCGCATCACCGAAGCGTGACTGGCCGGGTTGTCCTGGTAGGCTTCGCGGAGGTCGGCGTGTGCGTCGATCTGCAGCAC
>JAIMAG010000039.1 GCA_023512135.1 Terriglobia bacterium
GCGCAGTTCTTCATGGATGCGCGCGCGCTGCCCCTCCTTCTCGAGCGGCTCGGGGGCTGGAAGCTGCCCGTCGTGCTCGACCATTTCGGCTCCGCGCGCGCGGCCGAAGGAACGGGCGCGCTCGGCTTCGAGGCGCTGCGGCGCGCGCTCGCCGAGGGACGGATCTGGGTGAAGCTCTCCGCGGTCTACCGGCTCTCGGAGCGCTATCCGGACTACGAGGACGCGCGGCCGCTGCACGAGGCGCTGGTCGCCGCCAACCCCGACCAGCTCCTGTGGGGCACCGACTGGCCGCACCCGAGACTCGAGCGAAACATGCCCGACACGGGCCACCTGCTCGACCTCTTCAACGAGTGGACGCCGGATGCGCGGGTGCGCGAGAAAATCCTGGTCGAGAACCCGGAGCGGCTCTTCGGCTTCGAGCCGCCTCGCGGGCACGGGTGAAAGCGGGCGCAGCCCTGCCGGCGCTCCGGCTCTCGGCGCCGCAGCGCCTTCAGGCGGGCGCGAGCCGGAAGTCGAAATCCACGCTGTAGAACGGGGGCTCGACGAGATACGGGGCGGCCGCTTCGGCCGTCTCGTGACGGACGTAGCGGAACACGAGCGAAGCGCGCACTCCGAATACCGCGTCCTTCTCGAGGTGCGGATCGTCGGCCGGAAAGAGCTCCGTCACGACCGGCACATGCCCGTCGGCGGAGACGATGAAATGGAAGTGCGCGGGACGCCAGGCGTCGCGTCCACCTGCCCGCAAAAGAGCACCGACCGGCCCGTCGTACGGCACCGTGTAGGGCCCCGGCTTGACCGTGACGAAGGCGTAGCGCCCCTGCTCGTCGGTTCGCATGCGACCCCGCAGATTGTCCGCGGGCTGTGCCGGATCCTGCGCCGGATAGAGCCCGCTCGGCGCGGCCTGCCAGAAGTCGAGCAGCGCTCCGGCGATCGCCCGCCCGGCCGTATCGGTGACCCGCCCGCGCACCAGGACGCGCTCGCCGCCGGCGGCTCCCCGCACGATGTCGGCCCCGAGCGGGACCCAAGGAGAGTCCGGGTTGTAGAACGGCCCGAGCTCGCTCGACTCCGTCGCGCCCTCCGGACGATTGAGCAAATCCACGAGCGCCGAGAGTCCGAGCACGTCCGAGGCGAGCACGAACTCGTTGCGGCGCTCGTCGGAGATCCGGCCCGCGGCGTAGAGGAAATCGATCGCGGCCTTCCATTCCGCCGGAGTGAGCCTCACTTCCCGCGCGAAGCCGTGAAGGTGCCGTACCAGGCTCTCGAGAATGCGCCGCAGCCGCTCGTCGCGCGTGCGCCGGAAGGACGCGACGACGGCCTCGGTGACGTTGTCCGCGTCAAGGTTCTTCATCCACGCTCCGCTCAGTCCACCCGCGCGCCCGATTCCTTCACCATCTTCGCGTAGCGGGCGACCTCCACCTTGAGCGCCGCGGCGAACTCCTGCGGCGTGTTCGGGGTGAAGACGAGCGAGAGGGCGTCGAGGCGGGTCTTCACCTCCGGCAGCTGCAGGATGCGGTTGATCTCCTTGTTGAGCCGCTCGACGATGGCACGGGGCGTGCCCGCGGGCGCGAAGAACGAGAACCAGGTGTGATCGTCGAATCCGGGAAATCCGGATTCGGCCACGGTCGCGACCTCGGGCAGCAGGGGCGAGCGCTTCGCGGTCGTCACGGCGATCGCCCTCAGGCGGCCCGCCTGCAGGTGCGGCACGGCGGGCGGTACGGTCGTGCAGCCGACCGGAACGTGGTTCCCCGCGACCGCCGCGGCCGCGGTGGGCGGCGTATACGGCACGTGCGTGATGTCCACCTTGGCGAGCGAGCGGAAGATCATCTCCATGTCGAGATGCGGGGTGGTGCCGGTTCCGGAAGAGGCGTAGCTCAGCCGGGTCGTGCGCGCGAGGGCGATCAGCTCCTGCAGGCTGCCGGCCTTGACCGAGGTGTGCACGAAGATCAGGTTGGGCGTGGTCGGCCCCTGAATGACCGGCACGAAATCGCTCATCGAGTAGCCCGGCTTGCGGTAGAGGCTCACGTTGACCGCCATCGCGGAGCTGTTCATCAGCAGCGTGTAGCCGTCCGGGTTCGCCCGGCGGGCGACCTGCGAGCCGATCGTGCCGCCGGCGCCGGGCCGGTTCTCGATCACCACATTTTGGCCGAGGCTCTCGCCGAGCCTCTCGCCGACGAGCCGCGCCACGATATCGGTGGAAGCGCCGGGCGGAAACGCGACGACGATGCGGATCGGGCGCTCCGGATACTTGCCCTGTGCCGAGGCGATCGCAGCCGAGGCGGTGAGCAGCACGAATAGCGCAAGCGCGAAGACATTCGTCATGGCCCCTCCGGATGGGAGCTATTGTCAAATCTGGTGTATGGCGAGTTGATCAGGCGGCGACCCTGCTGCCCTCCTGACGTGGCGAAGCGCGCTTCTCGGAACGCACCTCGACGCCGTCACGGAACTTCACTCCGCGAATTACTTTCGCGAGCCACTCGAACCCGCGCAATCTCCTCCAACTGTGTTCTGCCGACATCCCGAGCTTGAACAGCATCGCGAGCATCCCCGCGCGCGTCAGACACCCCTTGGTGCGATCGGTGCGATGGCGCATCGTGGCAAACGCCGACTCGATCACGTTGGTCGAGCGGATGTGAACCCAGTGCTCGGCGGGGAAATCGAAGAAGGCGAGCAGCGCCTCGCGGTCCTTGGTCAGGCACTCGACCGCCTTGGGGTATTTCGCCTGGTAGCTGCGCACGAACCGCTCGAAGGCGGCCAGTGCCTCGGCCTGGGTCTCCGCCATCCAGATCTCCTGCAACGCGGCTTTCGCCCTGGGCTGCACCGCCTTGGGCAGGTAGTTCATGACGTTCGCGACCTTGTGCACCCAGCAGCGCTGGTGCCGGGTCTGCGGATAAACCTCCTCCAGCGCTGGCCAGAAACCGAGCGCCCCGTCGCCCACCGCCAGCTTGGGCGGGATCGCAAGCCCCCGCGCTTTCAGATCAAGCAGCAGCTCGCGCCAGCTCTGCTTGGATTCGCGCACCCCGTCCTCGATCGCCAGGAAATGCTTCTCGCCACGCTCATTGACCCCGATCACCACCAGCGCGCACAGCCGCTCATCTTCGGCCCGCAGCCCACTGTAGATGCCATCGGCCCACAGATACACCCAGCGATCCTTGCCCAGCCGCGCCCGGCGCCAGGCCTGATATTCCTCGGCCCAGCGACTCTTCAAGCGGCTCACCACCGCCGCGCCGACAAGCCCGCCGCTTCCGGTCCCACCAGCGCCGAGAGCGCCTGCGACATGTCTCCCGTGGAAATGCCGTGCAAATACAGCCACGGCAGCGCCGCTTCCACCGCGCGCGCCCGCCGCACATACGGCGGCACCAGGCTCGAGCGGAACACCGCGCCCGATCCCGTGCGGCTGCGCACCTTGGGTAACCGTACCTTGACCGGCCCCATGCCGGTGAGGATCGAGCGCTCGGGATGAAACCCGTTCCTGACCACCGCCAGGTGCCCGCGCTCATCCCGCTGCCCGGCAAACTGCAACAGAAATTCCTCCAGCTCGACCTGCACCGCCTGAGCGATCAACCCCTGCGCTCCTTCTCGCAGCAACCCGTGCAGCGCATCGCGCACTTCCTCTGGCTTGCGAAACTGAACAACGCTATGCTCTTTCATGGTGGCGTATCTCCTTTGTTTGCTGAGAACTCAATCTCGACAATTGAATTTCAGCAGAGGTACGCCGCCTCCTCAACTCATACACCAGAATCGATCATAGCCCTGGACGGCAACCGGCAGTACGTGAGCTTTATCGATCCCAAGGGGCTGCGGAACCTCGAGGGACCGGAGGACC
>JAIMAG010000025.1 GCA_023512135.1 Terriglobia bacterium
GACGGAGCCGGCCACGGGGTCGGGCGACGTGAACCGGCCCAGGCGCGGGTAGTGGGAGCGATACACCGCGTAGTCCAGGTCGCCTGCTGACCCTGTGCCGGCCTCGCGTTCGTAACTGGTGAATTTGAATTTCGTGTTCGTGCCCGTTTCGTACCACGTCCCGCCAAACTGGTGGTGGCCCCTGCTCGGCAATCTTCGTGCCGCTGTGGCCAGCAGTCGCTAGCGTCGGAAACATGGTCAGAGATTCGGTATTTCCACGTCCTTGACCATGCAAAGGTGAGCTACCCGGAGTAGTGTTCTTCACCGCACAGTTGGGTTGCCAGACCCAAATGGCCGCCGCTCGTTATAGTCTTCCCAATCAAAAAGGACCCTGAAATGGCAGCCAGAATCGTCAGAGACAAGGATCTTCGTGCTTGTCCCAACGAAGACCTTACTGGGGTTGTAGGGGTCGACGTACACGTCACCCACATCGAAGAGGGTCGGGCTCCCCGTGTCAAGAAGGCACCATGTCTTGGCAGCATCTTCCGTCCGGTAAAGGCCCTTATTCGTTGCCAAATACATTACGTTGTCGTTGTCTGGATGAAAGGCAACTTTCAGGAGCACAAGCTGGGTCCAATCGAACGGCCAATCACGCTGCGGCGTTCGTCTCTTGCTTTCCAGTTCGGCCCGCGCCTTGGCATAACCGCGAAGAGGAGCTGGTTTTTCGAGATCTGCTTGGTCGCCGACCGGCTGCCAGGTTCTGCCTCCATCGCGCGTAATCACCACCCCCGCTGTGCCGTGGCCAACCATTATGGACGGATTGGACGGGCTTATTCCGAGGACGCAGTGTCCTTGTGATGAAAGCCCACGAAGCGCTGAAGAAAACAGCGCCCAATTATCTCCCCCGTCGTGTGACACATAGAGTCCGGGAAGGTTCAGTGGCATCTTTTCAGCCACTCCCGCCCGGCGTCGCGCTGCGAACGAGACTGAGAGGCAGGCGTAAATGGTAGCAGAGTCTTTGGGGTCGACTGCAGCTAATTGCACCTCCATTCGGGCATCCTCTCTTTGGGACACGCGACGGCTGAATTCTGTGGAATCTTGGCCATCAATCCGAATCTCAGCGTGCCGCCATTCGCGACCATCGATGGATCGTTCCAGCGTATTGTCCTCCGTAGTTCGGTAGATAGGCCGTGAGAAAGCAGCTGTCGGCGGCCCGAAGTCCTTCACCCAGGACCGTCCTTCGTCAGTTGTATGCATAAAGACTTCTTCCGTGCTTCCGTCAGGCCGCGCCATTTCGAATCTAATATGAACGACATTGCCTGGGCCTTTGGGCAAAACCTGGACAACAGTTGGTCCAGGAAAATGGACGTCGGCAGGTTCCAGCTCGTAATAAACGATCTGGCTTGGTCGGCGTCCGCACATGCACTCAGGTGCTGGAAGCGACAGGAGGCAGGATCCAGCGAGTGCCAAAGCCGTCCATAAAAATGCTCTGGGAGCCACGGGTTTCCTCCTATGGAGTGCAATGAGCATTGAAGGCGGAGGAGACCGCCCTCGAATTCAACCGGTCTGCCTTCTTTTGTGAGGTTTTAGGCCCTGGTCTCACACCGCTGCCATTAATGGCGACCGCCATCTGATAATCCGTAAAACCATAGTAAATAGTATGAAATGTATCGTGAAGGAGGGTCGGAACCAAGTCGCGGGCACCAGACGCGTCCACGTGGATTGTCCAGGTTCCATAGTGCGCGTGCGCGGTGGTGCGATACCCCGGACCCCTGTCGCCCTGTGGGGTGGGGACGATGGTCAGCGAGTTGAAGTTCCCAAGAAACTGGTCGAGGTCGGGCGGCAGCCCAAGATTGCTGAGAAGGCCTTTCAGAAAATCCGCGCAGTCTTTGTCCGAAAGCATCCCTTTCGCCTTCTCAATGGCTTCCTCGATTGCGTCTTTACCACCACCACCCCCGCTACCTCCACCCTCACTGCGTCCGCCGCAAGTCACGCCACGAAGGCACTTGAGTTCGGGGTCCCATCCCGTGGTGATGATCGAGACGTGGCGTTCTTCTTCGGCAGCGACACTCCAATTGCCGGGCAAGTTGTACCATTCGTAGCCCATGCCGTTCCGGGTAGTTGCATTAGCCATCCACCCGCCGAGGTCGCTGATGATGCCGAGGCCATTGGCTGGGTCGAAGAGGTAGTCGTAAACCGAGTTGCCAAAGGGGCTCCACGGGCCGCTTTCACCACCGCCACCGCCCCCACCACCGCCGGAGCCGGGGCTGGTGGGTATGCAGACCCACTCTCCGCAGATGAACGGCACAACAGGGTCCAAGCCCGATGGGTCAGTAAGGTTGATGGGGTCATTGCGGACGTAAGCGTAGCGATTCAGCGACTGGGGATCGATGACGGAGCCGGCCACGGGGTCGGGCGACGTGAACCGGCCCAGGCGCGGGTAGTGGGAGCGATACACCGCGTAGTCCAAGTCGCCTGCTGACCCTGTGCCGGCCTCGCGTTCGTAGCTGGTGAATTTGAACTTTGTGTTCGTGCCCGTTTCGTACCACGTTCCCCCAAACGGGTAGTGACCCCGTTCGCCAACCTTATTCCCGTTCGCGTCCGCAATCACGCGAACGGAGAGATGGTCTGAAATCTGATATTCCACGGACGCGCCTTCGATCTTCGCCACCCACAGGCCCCAAGAATAAATATACTCCCGCGTCGGGCTATTCACTCCCGCGCCGTTCTCGTACTCGGCAATCACCTTCGCCCCCGAAACGAGAGGTGATTCATGCTGCGACTCCCAGATTTGGTCCTCAGCCTCTGGCTTTCACACAGTGCTCAACGCACTGAGGAAAATAGTGTCTCTTGACAACGCCTGCGCTCTTATCGAGTGCCGCCCCGCCGCGCGCAAGCTCGGCAGGATGCTCAGCGACTCGCGTTCACTCAGGGTCTAGGCGATACGGCCTTTGGCCGTACAGCGGGATAATCTTGCTGTTCAAAGTCCAAGACGTGCCGGCGTGAGCCAGAGCGAAGGACGAACATTCTCCGACCATCTTCCCATGCTACGACCGTTTGTTGGGGTTCACCCGCAGATTTTTCGAAGAGTAGCTCAACCCTTCGGCCGACTCGGTGGCTATCTGCGTCAGTCTTGTCGTTCCAAAGGATAACTTCGGAGGCGGACTTGCTTAAACCGTTCAATGCCGCACTCGCTTCATTGTCTGACCTGTATGTCTCGACAGATCGTTCAACTAAGATGCCGTCCTCTGACTTGTATCGGCCGAACGAGACTGTGGGCGCTCCCTTCTTCACGGCCCTGCCGCTGCCCGCCCATTTGAACCTTAGGTGCTGGGGCTCCGATTGCTGCTCTGGCCTGCTGGCCCATACTGGAATCGAGGGGAAGTCAAAATAGAGCGTGGCGACTAACGGCACGGCCGCCAAGGTCAATGCAAGGGTGATCAGAACAAACCACCCCTTCAGTTTCGTTATCACGGGCATGGGCCACACCGCCGTCATCTCCAGCCAAGGACAATCGAGGGGAGCAAGAGGCCGGCAACGAACGCAAAAACCCAGGCTCCCTGCGGCCTTGACCTAGCGGCGGCAAGAACGAAAAGTGCGAAAACCAGAAGATTCCATGGCCAGCCAAAAACAATCGTCCTAAGCTGGTCGTAAATGACAACCCAGCGAGGGAAATCCGGTTCTTTGGCGTGAAACTGAGCTAGGCCAGGAAACAACAAAGTGGTCATCAGCGACACCAGAAATCCTAGAGAACCAGCTAGGAGACCGGCAACGATCAAATGACGGGTCGCCTTGTGCCCGGTCTTGGTGATCGGTTCAGAATTCTCAGCCCGCTGCATGGTGCTTAGGATGTGACGCACTAGCCCAGACCCTGAGTCGCGGAAGGGGTTTTCAAACAACGAACCGTCTAGGACAAAATAAACTCTGCCCCAAGGGAGTATGAAGTCCTGTAGCTTTAGGAATCCGACGAATGGAGGCCAGGCTGTCCCGCATTTGGAAATCTCGTCGTAACCTATCTCCTTCCATCTAAGAAAACGCCTGTACCGCAAGACCCCTGCCTCAGCCCGAACTTCTGCAAGCGACAAAAGGAACGCTGCCCCCACGATTAAGGGGGACGCAATCCAGACTCCCTTCCAGTTGTCCCAGAAGATGCCCAAGACTCCGCACACGATCAGGAAAGGAAACCATAGCCTGGATAGGAACAGCTTAGAGGTGTCGCTTCGAAAAACGGATGGCTGCGCATTCCTGGCCATTTTGGATATACCTCCTGTGCCGTGCTATCGGGGAGGGCAAATCGAAGTTACGGATGACACTTGAAATGTGCCAGCCGCGCCGTATCCTCCAGCACCTGCCCCAAGGGTTGCGTTAGCCTGCCAAGTTCCAGTCGTGCCAAATGAAACGTCCACGGCGGCCCCTGCGCCAGAGCCTCCCCCTCCTCCCCCGTTCACGGAGACCCCAGCAAGTTGCCCAGGATTCTGAGCGTTCGAAACACTCACTTGAAGACCTCCAAAGGCCCCAGCCCCGTGCGTTGGACCCAGCGGAATTGCATTTGTTCCGACTGTCGTCACGAATGCGGCTTGGCCATTGGGACTGACTACTAGCTGGCGTGACGCGCTGAACGCGTTCCCCATGACATAACCTATGCCCGCAGATCCGCCAGCTCCCACTCCGATGGTTCTCCCGGTTAAGCCTGCCCAGAATCCCAAGCCAGTGATGACAGCGCGCTGGAGAACGTTCGGCTCCACGCATGTCTGTGGATTCTGCCTAGGCGGCCCGATCTCCGGGGGACCTCCCGGACCAGTCCCGCCGCGGACGCCGTCGACGTTACGGGGGCGGAGTTTCGCGCTGATGATACCTTCGAAGAAAGCCCCGAGGCTGCTGTAAGTTGAGCCATTCACCGTTATGGAGGTTACATCGGGGCAAGGAAGAATGATTCCGCCCGGCCCCGTACATTCCAACCCGTAGGGATCGGTGAGATTCACCGGATCGTTGAGCACATACGCGTAGCGGTTCAGCCGCTGCGGGTTGAAGATATTCCCCGCGAGTGGATCGGGAGTCATGAACCGCCCCAGGCGACTGGAGTAGTAGCGAAACGTGGCGTAGTCCAGGCCGGACTCCGCGTCGCGCTCGTGGTAGGTGAACTTCCACTTGGTAACGTAGCCTGACTCATACCAGGTTTCTCCGAAGGGGAAATGGCCCTGCTCGCCCTTCTGGGTGCCAATGGAGTCGGCGGAAAGCCGCGGTGAGATCTGATCGCCGTACAACATGTGCACCGTTTGCGAGGCCCATTCCCCCAAGAAGCGGTCGCCGTGGTAAATGTATTCGCGGGTCAACGCCCCGTTCGTGTATTCGGCCAAAGCTTTCAGGCCCGAGAAAACATACCGCGTCGTCGACTCGCCAGTCACCTTCTTGATGCGCACCCCGCGCCAATCATAGGAGTACGTGGCGATGGTTGCTCCGGCCAGGGTCTTGACCTCCACGATTCGATTCTCTGCATCATAGACGTACTGCCACTGATCGTCCTTGGTGAGGTTGCCAGCGCTGTCGTATTCGGGCGAAGTGCTGCCGATCAAAGTGATTCGGTTCGTATTCTGGTCAATGCTCATCTGCATCGAGCCACCCGATCCGGCTGTGACGTTCTGATTCTTGCGGTTGCCGAAGCGGTCGTAATCCCACGAGAGACCCCACTGGGGGTATTGCGTCGAACCCGTGGTCAGCGCGGTCCTCAATCGTCCCCAAGCATCGTAGGTGTACGTCACGGAGCGCCCCGCCTCCGGCGTGCCGGTATTATCGGTGATGCCGGTAATCTGCCCGTTGTTGCCTCCGTTGTCGTGGCCCGTATATCCGTAAGCCAATTCGAGCAGCTTCGTGGTTCCCTTGGCGTAGGCCAGCGACTGCAATTGAAGCCGGTTGTTGTAGCGGATGGTGGCCCGCACGCCGTTACCGTAATCGAATTGCGTGGCCGCGCCGGCGGCGTTGTACTGCACGCCGGAAATGTAATCCGTGCCCGCGCTCGAAATCTTCGTCACGCGTCCGATGGAGTCGAAGTCTTGCGTGACCTGGCGATTCGAGGGATAGGTGACAGTCTTGATTTGGCCTGCCTGGTTGTATACATAGGTGATGACGAAGTTCGTGCCGCCGACGTTCTTGGTGAACTGCGTGATCTGGCCAAGCTGATTGTACTGGTAGGTTTCACTGCCCACGCCGTCCGTAACGCGCGTCAGGCGGCCCAGGGCGTTCGCTGCGGAGCTGCCCTCATCGTAAAAATACTCCACCGTGCTGGTGGGAGCCGCCGTCGTCATCCGCCTCTAACGAAATGGAACAACTTTTGCACTTACAACTGCCAGTCCACGGACATTTTTCTAGCTCGGTCAGCCGACGATGGAAGGGCACGCTATCTCCGCAGAAGCGGCAGCCCTCTCTGAGTGCCAGGACCAAAGTACGGCTGGCAGACTGCCAATCGTAAGTTCGAGGTTATGTTCATACTAAAAAATAATAATACGCAAAATCCCCAATTTTGGACTCGAGCAGCGTGTCCATGCTTTCGACTTGCTGCCGTTCAACGGTTCGCTGACATTTTCCCCAAGGGCGGTGCCGGCACCCACGGCGGGAAGGGAACACGGTGCCGTTATTTGCGGTGCGCACCGTTCCGGGATAGGCGTTGACTTTGCCTGGCCGGCTCCGAATAATCGGGCTATCGCGTGGCAGCGGAGTGAAGATGTCGCAGGAAAAGCAAATCGAGCAGGCGGTTGCGCGCGCGCTGCGCGACGCGCTGGCGGCACTGCAACGGCCGCTGACCGAGCTTGAGCAGGCGCTGAACGACCTGGTCGCGGCCTGCGCGAGCAGCAAGCCCGCCAACGCGCTGCCGCCTGCTCTGCGCGCGCAACTGGCCAGCGCTTCGCTGACGGCGGCGCTGGAAGCACTGGCACGGTTCATCAGTGTGACGCTGCATCCTCCCGCTTCCGCCGAAGCCGAGCGCGCAGTTCATCTGGTCGGCAGAGAGGCTCCCGCGCCGACCCCGTCCGAACCTGCAGTGCCGCCGACCCCGGTGCCAATGGCAGAGGAGGAAGCTGCCCCGCGTAACGCCATCACCGGTTTGGCCGCCGACCCCGAATTCCGCGCAGTGGATATGGTGGCCGAAGGTGCGCCAGTCATCCCGCCCGAAGCCGCCATCGCCGCAGAGGAAGCAGTTGCGGACGCAGCCGAAGCCGCAGTGGAAGAAGTTCCCGAAGAGCGTGCCGAGGCCATCGCTGCGCAAGCGCCCGCAGCGTTCGACCTTTCCTCGCTGCCTCCCGAAGAACAGGAACTGCACCGGCGCGCCAACCGCGTGGCCAAGGTTTCCATGCAGGACCTGAAAATGCTGCATCCGGAGCAGGTCAGACTCGGACGTCAGCATCGCGACCTCTGCTCCCGGCTGCGCGAAGAAATTGACAAAGCCAGGAAGGAGTACGACCGCCGCTTTGCCGCCATCCTGCACCACCCGGTGGACTACTTCTATCACTGGATGGTGGAAATTCTGGCAGAAGGAGACCCGGAAGCCCTCGGCGAGTATCCGTATCCCTCTCCGGTTCTGAAACGGTAAGGAAGACCCTGTGCGAGCCGCCCGGCCCATCGCCCACTCGTTTCTTCCCTCGACGTTGCTGGTGTTGGCCGTGTTCCTGGCCGCCACACCCGGTCATGGGCGCCCATCTCGCGGCCCGGAAGAAGAGCTGACTCGACTGGCCCAGCAGCTGCGGGAAACGGGCAGCGAACAGGCCTATCGGGAGCTGGTCGCTTTTGCGCAGTCCCAATCGGACAGCGTGAGCGCGGCGCGTGCAGCCCTGCTGCTCGGGCGGCACGACCAGCAGCGCAAACGGTATCGTGAGGCGCGTGTGTGGCTGGCGCGTGCCAGCGCCGACCCGCTGCTCCGAGAGTACGCGCTCTATTGGGATGCTCTAGCGCTGCGCGGAGCAGCACAGCCGGCAGCCGCGCTGGAGCAACTGGCCCGCATCCGCAGAGAGTTTCCGGAAAGCGTGCTGAGTCAGGAGGTCGTGCGGGCCCTGGTGGAGTTGGCGCTGGAACTGGGCCGGCCCATGCGTGCACTCGAAGAGCTGGAAGCCTACGGGGAAGTCGAACGGAATCCTGCGCTGCTGCTTTTGCGGGCCCGCGCGCTCGAACGCGTCGGCCGGCCGGAAGCCGCTGCCCAGCACTACAACCGGCTCTACTATGAGTTCTCCGAGTCGCCGGAGGCAGAGCAGGCCGCCGTGCGCCGACGTGCGCTGGCCCAGATGCTGGGCAGAAAATTTCCCGCGGCGTCGCGGGAACAGCAACTGGCGCGTGCCGAAAGTCAGTACCGGAGGCGTCGCTGGCGTTCGGCACAGGAAGAGTTCCGCGCCCTGTTGCCGCGACTCGAGGGACGCGATGCCCAGCGTGCGCGGCTCCGCATCGCACAGTGTCAGGTGCGGCTGGGAGCCCATGTGGCGGTGCTTGCCCGTCTGCAGCTCACCGATCCGGACCTGGACGCCGAGCGGCTCTTTGCGCTTGCGCAGCGCTACCGCCAGTTGCGTCAGTCGGACGCCATGGTGCGTGCCGCCGAGCAGGCGGCCGAGAAGTATCCGAACAGCTCCTGGACGGAAGAGGCGCTTTTCAGCGCGGGCAATCAGTTCTGGATCGAACTGAATCGGTCTCGCGCGGCGGAATTCTATCGGCGTGTTGTGGAGCTGTTCCCGCGAGGCCGGTATGCCGCTACAGCACACTGGCGGTTGAGCTGGACCGCCTATCTGGAGCGTCGGCCCGAAGCCGTCAGCTTGCTGGAAATGCATCTGGCGCGTTTCCGCGGCTCGCCCTATACGGAAAATGCGCTGTACTGGCTCGGCCGTCTGGCCGAGCAGAGCGGAGAGCTACCCCGGGCGCGTGCATTCTACGCCAAGCTGGTGGGGACCTATCCGTATACCTACTTCGGCCTGCAGGCCCGCCAGCGGCAGCGCGAGCTGGGTGCGGAGCCGACGGCAGCCGTGCCCGTGTTGACGTTGCTGCCCGCACCGCCCGAACTGCCGGTGTTGGACGAGCCGGTACCCCCGGAAGGAAGCGAGCGCTGGGAGCGCGCACAAGCACTGCGCCGGCTTGCCCTCTATGAGCTGGCCGAAAGCGAGCTCCGCGCGGCCCACACAACAACTGGTGTACCCCGTCTGCTGCTGGAAGCCGCGCAAGTGGCGCTCGAGGCAGGCCGCTTCTGGACCGGCATTTCGCTGGCGCGGCAGGCTTATCCCAGCCTGGAGCGGTGGCCCCTCGCCGCCGTCCCGGAAGAACTCTGGCGCACGATCTATCCCGTTGCCTTTCGCGAACAGATTGACCGCTACGCCACCCGCTATGCGCTCGATCCGATGCTGGTGCGCGGGCTGATTCGTCAGGAATCTCTCTTCCAACCCGACGCTGTCTCCCGGGCCGGTGCGGTAGGCTTGATGCAGATCCTGCCGCGCACCGGCTATCAGATTGCGCGCCGGCAGCGGTTGCCCTACTCGCGCCAGCGGCTGTTCGGTCCGGAATACAACCTCCGACTGGGAACCGCACACCTGGCGGAGCTGTTGCAGGAGTTCGCCCAGCTCGAACTGGCCCTGGCCGCGTACAATGCCGGACGCCACCGCGTGGCGAGCTGGCAGAACGAGCGGGAATTTGCCGAGCCTGCGGAATTTGTCGAATCCATTCCGATCACCGAAACCCGCGAATACGTGCAGATCGTGCTGCGGAACGCGGAAATCTACCGCCAGTTGCAGGGAGGCGCCGAGCAGCCGTGAATCCCGGCGTGCCGACTTCGGCCCGAGCAGACCGGCTGCGCATATCGCAGAAGGCGAGTCGCTTCACCGAATCCGTCATCCGCGAAATGACCCGGCTGGCGCTGCAGCACGGCGCCGTCAATCTGGCGCAGGGCTTCCCGGACTTTCCCGCGCCGGAAGCGATCAAGCAGGCCGCGCAGCAGGCCATTGCGCAGGACATCAATCAGTACGCCATCACCTGGGGCGCCCGCCCGCTGCGGGAAGCCATCGCCGAAAAATTTCAGCGCACGCAGGGGCCGGCGGTGGACCCGGAACGGGAAGTGACGGTCTGCTGCGGCTCGACCGAAGCGATGATCGCCTCCATGCTGGCGGTGGTGGACCCGGGAGACGAAGTCGTCATCTTCGAACCGTTCTATGAAAACTACGGTCCGGATGCCATTCTCTGCGGCGCGGTTCCGCGGTATGTGAAATTGCGTCCGCCGGAGTGGAGTTTCGATCCAGAGGAGCTGAAAGATGCCTTCGGGCCGCGCACGCGCGCCATCATCCTGAACACACCGAACAATCCCACAGGCAAGGTCTTCACGCGCACGGAGCTGGAATGCATTCGCGACCTGTGCGTGCGCTGGGATGCATACGCCATCACCGACGAAATCTACGAGCACATTCTCTACGACGGTGCCGAGCACATCTCGATCGCCACGCTCGAGGGTATGCGCGAGCGCACAATTACGATCAACGGTCTGTCGAAGACCTACAGCGTCACCGGCTGGCGCATCGGCTGGGCGATCGCTGCACCCGAGCTGACCGCAGCCATCCGCAAGGTGCACGATTTTCTCACCGTGGGGGCTGCGGCACCGCTGCAGGAAGCCGGCGCCGTGGCGCTCCGGCTGCCGGACGAGTACTACCGCCGCCTGGCGGCGGACTACCGTGCGCGACGCGACCGATTGTTGGCGCATCTGGAGCGGGCCGGCTTCCGCTGCTATCGTCCGGCCGGCGCCTACTACATCATGACCGATATCTCCGCATTTCTCCCGCGCTGCGGTGCAGACGACGTCGCCTTTGCGCGCTACCTCGTGGAGCAGATCGGTGTGGCCGTCGTCCCGGGCTCCAGTTTTTACAGCCAGCCGGCCGATGGCGCGCGCCAGGTTCGTTTCTGCTTCTGCAAGCGCGACGAAACCCTGGATGCTGCCGGTGCGCGGCTGTTGCAACTGCCGCACTGAACCCGGCCATGCCGTGCTACAATGCGCGGCTTCGCGGACGCTCGCACAGGGGGAGCAGATGCCACTGGAACTGGAGCTGGTGCCGGCCGGCACCGTGGTGGAAGCAAACGGGGAAGCCAGCCCCGTCGAGATCAGCGCGAGCACTACGCGCACCTTCCTCTGCACGCTGGAGATTTTCCAGACCATCGAGCAACAGTCGCTCGACCTTTCCATCTGGGGCTCGGCCGACGGTCAGGATTTCGGGCGGATGCCGCTGCTGAAGTTTCCGCAGCGGTTCTATCGGGGTGTGACGCGGCTGCTGCTCGACGTCACCCTGCGTCCCGAGGTTCGTTTTCTTCGCGCGCGCTGGGAGGTGAATCGCTGGGGCCGCGTCGCGCCCACCCCCCGCTTCGTCATCGGACTGCGCGCCGTCGAAGTGCCGCCCATGCCGCGCCAGGTGCCCGTCGAACGGCTCAACGCGGCCGGTGAAGCGCCGGCCCAAAAGTCCACAGAAACGGGCTCCTGACCCTTTCCTTTGCGTTCATCGAAACTCGCACCCCTGCATTCTGGCTGGTCGGGGGTGCGAGCAGGAGTGGAATTTGCCCCGGACGCTACCCGGTCGAGCGGGTGCAGAACCCGCCGTACGCCATTTCTGCGGGAAACTGAGGAAGGGGTAGGAAGCCGACGGTCGGTTGCCCTGTGGTGGTAGCTTCCTACCCCGCGAGTGGTCTTATCCATATAGACGAAAAAAATCGAAAAAAGTTTCGTTTTCGCGGCCAAATTTTTTGAAATTTTTTTTCGTCGCTGCGGGCCGGGCGCTCCGATACCCGTTTCACAGCGAAAAAAGACGCGGAACGTGCGAAGCGGGAGTCTATGTCGGCTAGCCAGCGCTCAGGGCTGGTGCTGGGGTGGGGTGGAGCGGTTCTGGCTGGCCAGGGCCTCCTGGATGCGCTGACGGAGGTTGCGGGCGTGTTCGCTGTCCGGGCCTTTGGGCTCCAGTTTCAGGTACTGGTCGAGGTCGTTGAGCAAGGATGGGTAATCTTTTTTGCGGATATGGATGTTGGCCAGCAGCAGATAGACGGGCGCATAGTCGGGTTTGGCCTGCTGGGCGGAGCGGACCGCCACTTCGGCTTCCTCCGTGCGGCCCTGGCCGAGCAGGGCGCGGCCCAGCTCGAACTGCCCCTGCCAGGAATCCGGGGCAGTTTCTAGACCCTTACGGGCAAGCTGCTCGGCTTCGGTGAACTGGTTGCGCAGGCAGTACAGGCCGGCCAACCCGAACCAAGCCGGAGTGTAGCGATTTTCGCTCAGCTCCAGTGCGCGGCGCAGGGCCTGTTCTGCCTGCGGGAAGTCGCCAATCTGAAGGTGGAGCATGCCTTTTTCATAGTAGGCTTCGTAGTAGCTGGGCAGCTCGCGGATGGCCCGTTCGAACTGTTTCAGCCCGCCGAGAGGATTTTGTTCGCGGTAGGCCAGCTCGAGTCCGCGGCGAAAGGCGTTGAGCGCTCGGGCGGGAATGCTCAGCTCGCGGACGGAAACGGCTTCGCCGGGCGGTTTGGCCTGCAAGGAGTCTTCGCGGCGCAGGTAGAGCGTCAGGCCCATGCGCGGTCCCAGCGAAATATCGACCGTTTCGCGCACAGGCAAATAGCCCTCCTGTTGAATCACCAGGATGTAGTTCCCCTGGGGAATCTCGAAGAAACGAAACTCGCCCGAGTTGCGCGTGTAATCCACTGCGACCAGTTCTCCGGAAAACCGGCGCAGCTCGACCTTGATCATATTTGCAGCGGCTTCGGTGTCCAGGTAGCGCACAAAGCCCTGAATATTGGAGGTGCGGGGACCGATGGGTATATTGGGTGTGGCCGGTTGCTGTTGGGATTGCGCGTTGCAGAACCCTGCCAGAAACAACAGAGAAAAACAGGCTGTGAACGTACCCAGCAGAATGCGCTGCCACCACATTGCGCGCCTCCCTTCACCCGACGTTGCGCGGATTATACCACCCCGAGGTTGCCGGCCGAGACACGATTTTTTTCCGGCAACCGAACGGTCAACTTCGAAGCGGAACTGACCGGCGCACACCAACTGGTGCCAGCTCGAACCTGCCCGAGTCGTTGGCAGACCGCGGCGGCCGCGATGACGCGTGGTGCGCGGACACTGTTCGTTGTTCGTTCCACTCCGGTCGCATGCCCGGGAATCCGGCTTGGTAGAGAATCGGGTTTGACCATCCACGCCAGCCGGTGCTATAAATGCAGCAATACCGCACTTCGGTGGGGCCGTGGCGCAGTTGGGAGCGCGCCTCGATGGCATCGAGGAGGTCGTGGGTTCAAATCCCATCGGCTCCACCAAAATTTCCAGTGCTCGCGGTTTTTAGTTGGCTGCGGCAACCGACTCCGACCACCCTCCAAAGGGCAATTTTTTGTTGCCCAATCGTCTTGCCTTTGAGGTTTCGTAGTGCTGGTCGGTCTGCCACCTATGCATCCAACCCGGGGCAAAAATTTGGTATCCTAAGGAACAAGGGTTGCTGGGCCGGTGTCTAACCCTTTGGAGTCATTCAAGCCGGGGTTAGCCGCTTCGGGCTCGCCGCCCGGGTGAGATACACCCGAGGCAGGTGGCCACCGCCGCAAATCGGCGGGAAGTTTCGAGCAGCCTGTGGCCCCTTCCAGCCAGGGCCGAGAAAGGCGGCGCAGAAATGGGCGAGCTGGCACAAGCTCTCGCCTGGGGCCGTGACGAAGCTGAATTCGTCACCGAACTCCAGGCTGGCTCGGCGACGGCCTTCGACTGGTTGGTTACCCACTACCACGCTCCGGTGTACAACCTGGTGTACAGCATTCTCGGCGATGCGGCCGATGCCGCAGACGTAACCCAGGAAGTGTTTTTGAAAGCGTACCGCGGCATCCAGGGATTTCGCGGAGGCAGTTCGCTGAAGACGTGGCTGTACCGCATCGGCGTGCGCGAAGCGCTCAATCATCGTCGCTGGTGGCGGCGGCATCTGCGCTGGCAGACTTCGATGGACGACCCGAACCCGGACGGCCGCCAGCCAGCCGAGCCAGAAGCGACTGCCGCTACGCCGTTCGACTCGCTGGCCACCCGCGAAGTGCAACAGGCGGTGCGTCGTGCCCTGGCACAACTGCCGGAAAGCTACCGCAGCGCGGTGATTCTGCGCGACCTGGAAGGCTTTGCCTACGAGGAAATCGCCGAGTTGCTGGACATTTCCGTGGGGACAGTGAAATCGCGCATTCTGCGGGGACGGCGACGGCTGCGCGAATTGCTGGCCCCCATACTGAATCAGAATCAGGAAGCTTCGCTCGCCACAGCCCCCCTGACGAGAGAAATCGGGTATGCGGGAGCACACCCCGGCTCGGGAGGTGGGTCGTGAACTGCAAGCAGGTTCGACGCGAACTATCCGGGTATCTGGACGACGGCATTTCCGGCACGCGGCGGGCGGCCGTGCGGTCCCATCTGGAGCAGTGCACGGCGTGCCGAGAAGAGCTGTTGGCGTACGCGAGGCTGGGATCGCATCTTTCGCGATTGCAGTGCGCAACTCCGCCGGCCGATTTGCCGCTACGAATTCGCGTGGCGGTGGCCCGGCAGGGCGACCGGCGACAGTGGTTTGCCCGGGCCTGGGCACACGCACGGGTACGACTGGAAAATCTGCTGGAGCCGTTCGCCGTGCCGGCCACCGGCGGCGTGGTGACGGCGCTGCTGGTGTTTGCCATTGTCTTCCACCAGTTGCTGATGGGCGTGCCGCAGGGTGCGGTACCGGATGATTTGCCCATCAGCCTGCTGCAGCCGGCCCGGGTCGAAGCGCTGGCCGCCTTTCCGATTACGGCCCCGGGTGAGGACGAAGAGCTCGGGCCGCTGGTGGTTTCGGCACGCATCAGCGCGCGCGGGCAGGTGACCGATTTCGAAATTATCGCCGGGCCGAACAGCATCGAAGTGCAGCGGCAGGTCTACCAGGTGCTGATGTTTTCGCGGTTCCGTCCGCAGATGAATTTTGGCCGGCCGGAGCCCGGCCAGGTGCTGCTGCAGTTTTCCGAAGTTCGTGTGCGCGGATAGTTCGTACATCATACACGCACCCATTTCATTGCCGCAGTTCGCACAGAACCCGCCAGCCGGCCAAACTCGGGGCACATCCATCGGTGCAATGCCGGAGACTTTCTTGACTCGCCGAGGCGGGCTCGCTAGAGTGGGTCTATTCCAGCAGGACTGCAGACGATCGAAACGCTGCAGTCAGGAGCAAGCGGCCACGGTTTCCCGCTCGCACAAACGACCTCGGGCGATAATCGGCCTCTGGATGACCCTGATGGCCGCGGGACTGTTCTGCACGCCGACGGCTTCGGCGCAGAGTCGTCGCACCGTCAACCTGGAGCGCAGCGAGCCGCTGTTTACTGTCCTGGCGGCGCTCTCTGCCGCCGGTCACGACGCTGAGCGCAGCGCGGGGAATTTGCATCCGCTGCGGCTGCGGCTTTCGAGAGAGTTCGCCCGGCTGCAGGGGCCGGCGGTGGAGGCGGTGCGAGAGTACTACCGCAGCCACCGGTTGGCCGACCCCGATGCCACCCTGTCCCGCTACATCTCGCTGGCGCTGACCCTGGGGCCGGCTCCCGAATTCGAATACCAATTGCGCCCGGGAGACCTTCCGCCGGATGTCCAGCCCATCGAAGAATTCCGCGCCCTGCTGCCGGCCTTCTATCGCGAAGCGCAAATCGGTGCGCTGTGGGAGCAACTGGCCGGTGAATACGAGCGCGAGATCGCTCGCCTGCAGGAGCCTTTCGGCCAGAGCGTGGTGGTGGCCACGAGCTATGTGCGGGAAATGCTCAGCCCGGTGCAGCCGCGCCGCTTCACCATCTATGTTGAGCCGCTCGTCGGCAACCAGATCCATCTGCGCAACTATGGCGACGAATTCTTCCTGGTCGTGGGGCCGCGGGCCGAACTCCCCCTCGAGCAGATGCGCCACGCCTTTCTGCATTTTCTTGTGGACCCGGTGATCCTGCGCCATCAGTCTGTATTGGACGTGGCCGAGCCGTTCATGCATTTCGCCGCGAAGGCGCCCGGCCTGCCGGTCGAATACCGCCAGGATGTCGGCCGACTGGTTGCCGAGTGTCTGGTGCGGGCCATCGAACTGCGCATCGACCGTCCGCCGGAATCCCGACTGGCCGCAGCGCTGGACCAGGCCGAACAGAGTGGCTATGTGCTCGTGCGCGCACTGCACCAGGCTCTGGCAGCTTATGAGCAGTCCGAGCCCGCGCTCAGCCAATATTTTCCAGAGCTGCTGCGCAGCCTGGATGTGGCGGCGGAGCTGCGGCGTCTGCAGCAGGTCGAATTCCGCGCCGTGGCGACGACTTCGCCACACGGCGAGCCCGTTGCCGCGGCCCCCGGTGAGCTCGAACTCTGGCTGAATGCCGGCCGGCGGGAGCTCGCGGCTCGGAACCCTGCCGGCGCACGCCAGTTTTTTGAACGCGTGCTCGCTCTGCGCCCGGAGCACCCCGAAGCGCTCTACGGGATGGCCATGGTCGCCAGTTTGGAAGGACAGGCGCAGCAGGCTCGAGAGTTGTTCCAGCAACTGGCTGCGCTGCCGGCCGAACCGGCTGCTGCGGACGTTCGTCCCGAAACCTGGGCCTATGTTCGTGCCTGGGCGCACATTTATTTGGGCCGGATGTACGATATGGAGGGGAACCGCGAACTCGCCGTGCAGGCCTACCGCGCTGCCCTGGAAGTGCCCGGTGCCCCGCCCGACAGTCGCAGCGCGGCGGAGCGTGGACTGCAGGCTCCGTTCCAGCCGCGCGCACGCACCCAGCAACCGTAGTGCTGCGCGGCGCAAAGCCTGCCGTGCGCAGCTCGGCACCGAATCCGCCAACAAAGGAGAAAGCAAAGCAATGAACCGACACAAAACAGAACGGAAACTCAGTTGGTTGCTCTGGCCCCTGCTGCTGGCTGCTCCGCTGATCCTTGCTGCCCAGCAGCCGGCCCCGCCTCCGCAGCCCGCCCCACAGCCGGCTCCACAAGAGCAGACCCAGCCCGTGCAGCCGCCTGCCACCGCTGCGCCGCTGCCGCCACCGGAAAGTCCGGCTGAGACGGCTGCTTACCGGGAATTCGCCGCCATTGCCCTGAATGATTTTCAGAAGATTATTCAGTCGGGCGAGGCTTTCCTGGCCAGTTATCCGCAAAGCCGCTACAACCAGGCGGTCTATGCCCGGCTGGCACAAGCCTACTGGAATACCAATCAGCACGACAAGATGGTGGCTGCGGGTGAGAAAACGCTCGAATTGAACCCGGACCATGTGGACGTGCTGGCCATGCTCGCCAACGGCATTCCCCGGCGGCTCAGCCAGAACCGGACGGAAAGCGAGCAGCAGTTGCAGAAAACCGAACGCTACGCCATGCGCGCCATCCAGTTGCTCGAACAGATTCAGCAGCCGCCCGACCTGACTCCGGAGCAGTTCCAGCAGGCGCGCGACACCAAACTGGCCATGGCGCACAGCGGCCTGGGTTTGGTCTTCTTCCATCGTCAGCGCTTCGCCGAGGCGATCCGCGAATTCGAAAAGGCCACACAGCTCGTCCCCGACCCCGATCCGACCGACTACTTCCTGCTCGGCCTGTCCTACGCCAATGCGAATCGCTTCCACGAAGCCGCTGCCGCCTTCCAGAAGTGTGGCCAGATGCAGTGGCCGTGGCAGGCGCGTTGCCAGGCGCAGATGGAGGAGTCCAAAAAGCGCGCGGCCGGTCAACTGGAGCCGCCGAAACCGTAAGTCGCGCAGGTGCTACTGTTCATGCGGGACAGCGAGCTGGAAACCCTGGAGGCCCGGTTGGGACACCGGTTCGCCAGCCGACAGTGGCTGGAACGCGCCCTGACGCACCGCTCGCACAGCGCCGAAGCCGACGCCGCTCAGCAGGATAACGAGCGGCTGGAATTTCTGGGCGATGCCGTGCTCACTCTGCTGGCCAGCGAATTCCTGATCGACCGGTTCCCGGACTGGACCGAAGGCCAGCTTTCCAAGGGTCGAGCGCGGCTCGTCAATGCGGCTTCGCTTGCCGCCGCGGCGCGACGGCTCGAGCTGGGGCGCTTTCTTCGGCTCGGGCGCGGCGAGGAGAAAACCGGCGGCCGGGAAAAGCCGACTCTGCTGGCCGATGCCTTCGAGGCCCTGATCGCAGCCGTGTACCTGGACGCAGGCTTGGCCGCAGCCGCCGAGGTCGCCCGGCGCGCGCTGTTCGAACCGGCGCTCCATGAGCAACCAGAGTTGCTGAGCCGCTCCGACGACAAGTCGGCCTTGCAGGAGTGGCTGCAGGCGCGCGGGCGTGCTCCGGCCGAGTATTGTGTCGTGGCGGAATCCGGGCCGGACCATTGCAAAACATTCACCGTGGAAGTGCGCATCGAGGGCGAGTCCGTGGCGGTTGCACGCGGCGGCAGCAAGAAAGAAGCGGAGCTGGCGGCGGCCCAGCAGGCCCTGGACCGTCTCTTGGGCAGCGAGGAGCGGAAACCATGAGCGAGCCCGCGGTGGCCATCCGCGAGCAGCCAGCCCCACCGCTCGCGCGCCGACGCCGCACCCTGTGGCGCGAATACGCCGAGTCCCTGCTGGTGACCATCCTGCTCGTGTTGTTCGGCACCAGCTTCGTCGTCCAGGCCTACAAGATTCCCTCGCGCTCGATGGAACAGACGCTGCTCGTCGGCGACCACCTGCTGGTGAACAAGTTCGTCTATGGCGGCCGCGGAGCCTGGTACGAGAAGTTCCTCCCCTACCGCGAAGTTCGCCGCGGCGATATCGTCGTTTTCCGTTTCCCGTACGACGATCACGCTCACTACGTCAAGCGGGTGATCGGCCTGCCCGGCGACCGCCTGAAAATCGTCAGCCAGCAGGTCTACATCAACGGCGAGCCGCTCGAGGAACCCTACAAGGTCCACAATCCCGACTCCTACGACCCCTATGAAGACAATTTCCCGCCCGCAGCCAACCTGATCCCGCTCCGCAACGTGCGTCCGGAATGGCGCCAGACTATTCAGCAGTACGTCGAGCAGGGCGAACTGGTCATTCCGCCGGGTAAATACTTTGTGCTGGGCGACAATCGTGATTCCAGCCTGGACAGTCGCTACTGGGGTTTCGTAGATCGGGAAAACATCATGGGGCAGCCGGTGCTGATCTATTGGTCGCTGGAAATCCCCGACGAGGTCCCCGACGGCGCTACCTGGAACGAGCGCCTGGCCGGCTGGACCCACCTGCTGCTCACTGTGCCGCGCCATACGCGTTGGCAGCGCATGTTCCGTCTGGTGCGCTGAGGGCGGGTCTGCTTTTCTTTGGCGCTGCGGTTTGTCAGAATCCCGGGGCATGACGATGCATCGGCCCAAGTGGCGTCGGAACGCATGGCTGGTAGCCGCCGCCACAGTGCTGCTCGTGCAGGGTTTCGCCTGGCTGCTGGAGCGCGGCTGGCTGCATGCGCCGCTGGAACGGCGGCTGGCCGTCGCTTTCGGACGTCCGGTGGCCGTGCAGTCTTTCAGCGTTGGCCTGTTCGGCGGCCTGCGCCTGCAGGCGAACCAGATTACTGTTGGCGAAGACCCGGCCTTCGGTCCCGAACACTTTCTGCGCGCCGAACAGCTCGCTGCCGGCCTGCGCTGGACCGCGTTGCTGGCCGGTCGGCTGGAGTTCGATACCCTGGTGCTGAAACGTCCCAGCTTGAATCTGGTGCGCAATCCGGACAGCCACTGGAATCTGGAGAGCTGGTTACCGCCGGCTGCCGGGGGACGCGGCACGCCGCGGTTTTCACGGCTGGTGGTGGAAGAAGGCCGGATCAATTTCAAGCGCGGGCCCGACAAGCTGTCGGTGGCGCTGCGCAACGTCAGCGGCAGCGTAACGGCTCAGAGCGGCGGGCGCTGGCAGGTGGAGCTGGAAGCCGAGCTGTTCCGTGGCGGCGTGACGCTCCAGCAACCCGGAACGTTGCGCCTGCGCGGTGTGCTGTCGAGCACTTCGACGCGACTGCAACCGGCATCCGTGGAGCTCACCTGGCGCGATGCTTCGCTCGCTGACGCTTTGCGTTTCGTGGCCGGGCGTGACTTCGGCGTACGGGGCAGCCTCGAAGCCGATCTGCACGCCCGCTCCGAGCGTGCAACCCCCGGCTGGACCCTGCGTCTGAGTGCCCGTTTGCGCTCCCTGCATCGTTGGGATCTGCCGCCGCGTGCCGGCGATCCCCGGCTCGACCTTTCCGCCGAAGCTCTCTGGCTTCCGACCGCTTCTCGCCTGGAATTTTCTCGAATGCGCCTGGATGCGCCGCAATCGAACCTGTTCGGGGCAGGCTGGCTGCAGTGGACCGCTCCAGCGGACTCGGAGTTCCATCTGGATTCGGAAGGTCTCAGTTGGAACGACCTGCTGGCCTGGCTGCGCGCTTTCCGTCCGGGGGTAGACGAGGCGGCAGTGCTGGAGGGCGCGGCCACAGCCCGGTTTCGCCTGAGTGGTTGGCCGCCCCGGATTGTGCAAGGCGAGCTGGCCACGGCTGGTGCACGGCTGCGCGCGCCGAAGCTGCCGCAGCCACTGGGACTCGCGGCGGCCACGGTGCAGTTCGCGCCAGACCGTATCGAGCTCCGCCCCACACAACTCTCGTTTCCGCGCGAAGGCGCGCGACTGCGGCTGGCCGGTGAAGCCGTTCGTTCGAGCCGGAACGGCTGGCACGTAGACCTGCGTTTGAGCGGTGTTCTGGCCCGCAGCGAACAGTTGCTGCCGGCCGCCGAGGCACTCGGCTGGGGCCTGGCCGGCTGGTGGGCGCGCACGTTCCAGCCGCGCGGCGCAGCGCGGGTCAATCTGCGCTGGCGGGGAGCACCGTCTGTGCTTGCCGCAATACCCGCCGGCACCGTTGAGCTGTCGGGACTGGCGCTGCAGCCGGACGTGGTCAGTCAGCCGGTGGTGGTGGAACGCGGTCGAATCGAGTTGCAGCCGAAGACAGACGGGTTGCGCGTGCAGATCGCTTCGGCGCAGGCCCTGGGCACGTCGTGGTCAGGCACGCTGACGCGCGCCGCAGCCGGGTCCTGGAGTTTTTCTTTGCACGCCCGTCATCTGGACGTGGCGGTTCTGGATCGCTGGCTCGGGCCGCGTGCTCGCCGCGGCTTGTTGGCCCGCGTGCTGCCGACCATCGGCCGTGGCCGACCTTCGGAGGCGGCCGAGTGGCTGGCCGGACTGCGCGCGGCTGGCGAGCTGCGGGCAGACGCCCTGCTGATTGCGCCGTTCGAGCTGGAAAACCTGGTGGCGCGGATGGAAATCGCACCGGCGCCGCGCACGCTGCGGCTTGCCGATGCCCGCGCGCAGTTCGCCGGCGGTCGTGTGCAGGGCAGCATGGAAGCGGTGTTCGATCCAGACCCGGCCTATCGCGTCGAAGCCGAATTTGCCGATGTCCATCTGCGAAGACTGGTCCGCTTCAGCCCCGCACTGCGGGAAAAGTTCAGTGGCCAGGCCGATGGCCATCTGATCGTGCAGGCGCGTGGGGTGGGACGCGACGCCCTGCTCGATTCACTGCGCGGCAGCGGTGCGGCGCGCATCGCCGAGGCTGGAATCGCAGGGCTCGATCTTCAGGAAACCGTTCTCCGCGGCGAGCCGGTCGCCGGCACCACCCGCCTGCTGCGCGCCGAAGGAACCTTTCGTCTGCATGGGCGACGCGTCGAGCTGGAAGACTTCCGCGCCAGCGACCCGCGCGGCGAATACCGGATTTCCGGCAACGTGGATTTTGCCCGCCAGGCGGACCTGCATATCGAGTGGCTGGGCGCACCCTGGCTGGCGCATGCAGCGGCACCGGCAGAGGCAGAAACCATGGCTCCGCAGCCTGTGGTGACTCGACGGCAGTTGCGTCTGTTCGGCCCGCTGGAGGCCTTGCGGGTGGCCGGGGTTGCTGCAGAACCATCCCGGCCGGACCGGTGATGCGCGCCGGCGATGCAGAAAGGAAGTCGTTGCGAGCGAAACCGTCCATTCTGGCTGCGCTGCTGCTGATTGGAACGGTCAGTGGGCTGGCCCAGCAGCCGGTGCGCCTGGAGCCGCAGTTCGCTCCCGGCCAGTCGCTCGTCTATCAGACGGACATCCACATCGTGCGCGATGGCGGCGCCGAAGGAGTGATCGAAGATCCCCACGCTGCCCGCCATGTCGCCACCTCTCTCGGCGCCCGGCTGCGCCTGGACGTGTTGTCCGTGGTGCGCGACTCCGGCGGCCGCCTGCAACAGGTGCGGCTGCGCGCCCGCTACGAACAACTGGCCGTGCGCACCGAATCCGACGTTCCCGATCCGCAGATTGCCGACCGCGAAGAGCAGCTCCGCCGGCTGGAAGGCCGCGCACTGGAATTCACGCTGGACGCCGAAGGTCAGGTGCACGACATCGCCGGCCTGGAAGAAGTTCTGCCCGAACAAAGCCAGGCCGTGCGCGAATGGTTGACGCAGATGCGCTTGCGCGTGGCTCATCCCCGTGCGGGCATCCGCGTGGGCCAGAGCTGGGAAGAGGAAGATGCGCAGCCGGTTTCCGTTCCGCTGGCAGGCTACGTGCGCCGCCTGCGTTCCACGTATCTGCGGAATGAACCGTGCAGCGCCGGCACGCCGACCACTCCCGCCGCGCTCGCCGAAGAACCGTGCGCGGTGATTCTGACGCGCTCGGAACTGGTCCGTCGCCGGGCACCGGCCGACCCCACACCGGAAGAATTTCGCCGCCGCGGCCTGCGCACGGCGGGCGTGATGGGCGGCGGCGGAGAAACGCTCAGCTATGTTTCTCTGCGCACCGGCTTGCTCGTCAGCGCCACGCAGGCCAGTCGCGAGCACTTCGATCTGACGGTTTCCAGTGCAGCCGGCCAGCAGGCGCGCTACCGGGCGCGCCTGGAAACCCATGCGCAGATTACGCTGCTGGCCCTGCACGAGCCGGCAGCGCCCTGACCGCACGCAGGGCCGCGGCGTCCGGCACGCTATAATGGAAGAATTGGTACGCAGGGGGCTTTGCTTTCGTGGCTGCCTTTCAACTTGTCAGCAACTACACGCCGCAGGGCGACCAGCCGGAAGCCATCGAGCAACTGGTGCGCGGAGTGCGCGCCGGAGAAAAGCATCAGGTGCTGCTCGGCGTCACCGGTTCCGGCAAAACCTTCACCATGGCGAAGGTGATCGAGCAGGTGAATCGTCCCACCCTGGTGCTGGCTCACAACAAAACCCTGGCCGCGCAGCTCTACCATGAATTCCGCAGTTTCTTCCCGCACAATGCCGTGGAATATTTCGTCAGCTATTACGACTACTATCAGCCGGAAGCCTACCTGCCGGCGACGGACACCTACATCGAAAAAGAAGCCACGATCAACGACGAGCTGGACAAGCTGCGGCTTTCGGCCACGCGGTCGCTGTTCGAGCGCCGCGATGTGATCATCGTGGCTTCGGTCTCCTGCATCTACGGGCTGGGCTCGCCGGAAGCGTACTACGGCATGCTGCTCATGCTGGAGCAGGGCAAGACCCTGCCGCGCCAGCAAATCCTGCGCAAGCTGGTGGAAATACAGTACGAACGTGCCGAAGACCTGCGACGCGGCACCTTCCGCGTCCGCGGGGACACGCTGGAGATTTTTCCCTCCTACGAAGACGACGCCTACCGGATCGAGCTCTGGGGCGATCAGATTGAATCCATCTACCGCATCGATCCGTTGACCGGGGAAATCCGCTCGCGGGAAGCGCTGGCGCGCGTGCCCGTCTACCCGAAAACGCACTACGTGCTCGCCGCCGATCAGAAGGAACGCGCCATCGCGGCCATCCTGGAAGAACTGGAGTGGTGGAAAGGGGAGCTGGAGCGGCAGGGGAAATTCGTCGAAGCGCAGCGCCTGGAGCAGCGCACTCTGTTTGACATCGAGATGATGCGCACGATCGGCTACTGCCACGGCATCGAAAACTATTCGCGCCACCTGGCTGGACGCCTGCCCGGCGAAGCCCCGCCCACGCTGCTCGACTACATGCCGGAAGACTATCTGCTGTTCATCGATGAGTCTCACCAGACCGTGCCCCAGCTCCACGGCATGTACCACGGCGATCGCTCGCGCAAACAGACCCTGGTCGAGCACGGCTTCCGTCTGCCCTCGGCGCTCGACAACCGTCCGCTGACGTTCGAAGAGTTCGAACACCGCGTGCACCAGGTGATCTACGTCTCGGCCACTCCCGGCCCCTATGAGCTGACCAAGTCCGGCGGGGTGGTGATCGAACAGGTCGTGCGCCCCACCGGTCTGGTGGACCCGGAAGTGGAAGTACGCCCCACGCGGGGACAGATCGACGACCTGCTGGAAGAAATCCGCCAGCGCGTGGCCGTCGGCGAACGCGTTCTGGTCACCACGCTCACCAAGCGCATGGCCGAAGACCTGGCCGAATACTTCACCGAAGTCGGCGTTCGCTGCCGTTACATGCATGCCGAAATCGAAACGCTCGAGCGCGTGCGCATCCTGCGCGACCTGCGCCGCGGCGAATTCGACGTGCTGATCGGCATCAACCTGCTCCGCGAAGGGCTGGACCTGCCCGAAGTTTCCCTGGTCGCCATCCTCGACGCCGACAAGGAAGGTTATCTGCGTTCGGAAACGGCCCTCATCCAGACCATCGGGCGTGCGGCGCGGCACATCCACGGCAAGGCGATTCTCTATGCTGATACGATGACCGGCTCGATGCGCCGCGCCATCGACGAAACGAATCGCCGCCGCGCCAAGCAGATGGCCTACAACCGCGCCCACGGCATCACGCCCCAGTCGGTCGTCAAAGCCGTGGATATGGCCTTGGCGCAGATTGTGGAAGCCGATTACGTCACCGTTCCCGTCGAAGACGTCCTGACCGAGGAAATCACCAGCGAAGAACAGCTCCAGAAAGTCATCGCGCAACTGGAAGCGGCGATGCACGAGGCCGCCAAAAAGTTCGAATTCGAGCGCGCCGCGCAACTCCGCGACCGCATCCGCGCGCTGAAACAGCGCGACCTCGGCATTGTCTTGGCCGGCGTGCCGGCCGGGGCGACCGCGACCCGCGAAGCCGCTTCGCCCGAAGGCGTGCCGTCCGGTTCCCTGCCGGCGGCTCCGGCGCGCACGCGGCGTCGGCCGCGGCGCTGAGCGCGGCCCGGATTCAGACCATCCCTTTGCGCAGCTCGGCCAACGGGTAGAATGTGCCGCGCCATTCGACGCCGCCGCGCCACAGGGTCACCGCGGTCGAGCGCAGCAGCAGGTAGAGGAACAGCAGTGCGCCCAACGGTTGCGTGAGCGCGTAGAGCACCGAAACCCCCATGCCCCAGCAGATGCCTCCGTGCAGGACGACCGCAGCTAGGGCCGCAACACCGGCCAGAATCAGCTCGGTGCCGCGGACAAACGGCAGCGCCAGAAACGGCAGCAGGTAGAAAAGCATTAGCCCCAGCACCTGCAGTGCCACCACCCGGAGCTTGTATTCCGCGCCGGCAAAGAAATTTTTTGTCACGCCCCGGACCAGCTCGCCCAGCCCTGCGTACCAGCGCACGCGGACCCGCTCGCCTGCCACTGCGGCGGCGGAGCGGAAGCCGGCCTGCTTGACGATTTTGCCCAGCTTCATATCGTCCACCACTTCCAGAGCGAGCCGGCGATGGGTGCCGCTGGCTTCGTAGGCGGACCGGCGCACCAGCTGGAAGGCTCCCACGCCGACGTAGTGCGGCGCGCGCGGATCGCCGCTCGCCGCCCAGTCTATGAAGTACTGCACCAGAGGCTTGGTCTGGCTGTGGTAGCTCGCGATGCGGTTGCGCACCGTCTCCTCGCGGTCGTCGTCGCGCTGCACGAGGTCCTCTCCGGTGACGTCGTCCTTGCCCGGGACCTTCGGCGGGTTGAACAGAACGTGGTAGGTGCGCCCGGAGGCCGGATGCACGAGCCGCCCGCTCATCCGTCGCAGGATCTCGTCGTCGTCCACCTCGATCTCCACGACGTAGTCGATGTCGATGCCGGAGCGCCGCAGCGCCTCGGCCTGGGCGATGGTGCGCGGAAAGCCGTCGATGATGAAACCGTTCGCGCAGTCGGGTTGCCGGATGCGCTCCTTCACGAGCTCGATCACGATCTCGTCCGGAACGAGCTCGCCGCGGTCCATGTAGGCCTTCGCCTGCGCGCCGAGCGTCGTGCCCGCCTCGACCGCCGCGCGCAGCATGTCGCCCGTGGAGATCTGCGGGATGCCGTACTTCTCGGTGAGAAATCGCGCCTGCGTGCCCTTGCCGGCACCGGGCATTCCGAGCAGGATGATTCGCATCATTCGTTCCGCGCCCGCCCGCGAATGTAGCATCGCGGGCCGCGAGCGACAACGCGCGGAGCTCAGCGCAGGTGACGCAGCGCGCGGCGCAGGTCCGCGGGCGTGTCCACCCCGGGCGCAGGGGTGCGGCGCGCAACCACGGCGTGCACGCGGTAGCCCCGCGCGAGCGCGCGCAGCTGCTCGAGCGCCTCGAAGCGCTCGATCGCGGCGGGCGCAAGCTGCGCGAAGCGGCGCAGGAACGAGGCGCGATAGGCGTAGAGGCCGAGGTGGCGGTAGGCGGGCAGTCCCTTTGGCAGCGCGCGCACGCCGCGGGCGAAGGCATCGCGCGCATACGGAATCGGCGCGCGGCTGAAGTAGAGCGCGTATCCGCGCTCGTCGAGCACGACCTTGACGACGTTCGGATCGGCGAGCTCGCGCGCGGAGCCGAGCGGATGGCAAGCGGTGGCGATGTCGGCGGCACGGTGGCGCGCGAGGTCGGCGGCCACGGCCCGGATCAACGCGGGCTCGATCAGGGGCTCGTCGCCCTGCACGTTGACGACGATGCGCGCGGGCGGGTAGCGGCGGCGCGCGACGACCTCGGCGATGCGGTCGGTGCCGGAAGCATGATCGGCGCGCGTCATCGCTGCGGCGAATCCGTGCCGCTCGACGGCTTCGGCGATGCGCGCGTCGTCGGTCGCGATGAGCACCTCGTAGGATC
>JAIMAG010000040.1 GCA_023512135.1 Terriglobia bacterium
GCCGTGATCACTTCCGGCGGCATGCGCAGGGCAGTGGCCACACTCGCCGTCGCCTCAAGCCGCGCCGCTTCCAATGCGCGGATGGCATCGGCAGCACTTGCCAACTCGGCGTTCACCTGGTCGAGCAATGTCAGGTGACGCGCCAACAGCGCCTCCCGCTGCCGCTCCAGCAGGCGCGCTACATGTCGCTGCTGGGCCCACATCTGTTCAAGAAGGTCCAGCAGTCTGTCCACGTCGGGCAGCACGTCTTCCGGCAACCGAGCGTCATCAAGCGCGCTCATCGAAGAAGATCCCCGTTCCCAAGAGAGTATCTGCGAGTTTTGCCAGATCCACTGGCTTCCCGGACGCCACGAGCTCACGCACGCGCGCCACGCGCTCCGCCCGTGTCTCCGTGTTCACAGCTTCATTTGCCGCTCCATCCCGCGATCCGGCACTCTCGCGCACCGCATCTGCCGCCGCGGCATCCGTCCGGCCCACGCGGGCATCCCCGGACCACCGAGATGCTCTCACCTCGTTGCCATGGCCACCCACAGGACCGATGCCGGCCGGCCATGGCGTATCGCCGATCCGCATGCGGACGTCACCCCCAACCGCTGGCCTTCTATATCTTCATATCGGACGATCCTGTCGAAACTTGCACCCCATCTCTTCGCCAACGAACTTCCAAAATCCTCCCGAATGACGAAAGCCCGCGCGATTGCGCGGGCCAGCGAACCTACCCGTGGTGACGCGGGCGTTCGTCGCAGGAAGACGACGCGGGTCACACCGGGTTGCGACTCAGGCGTCCGCTCGAGCCGCCGCGTGAATGGCGTCCAGCCAGCGGGCGGTGGCCAGCGACCAGCGGTGCTCGCGTTCGGGCTGTCGTCCCTCGCGGACACACTCGGCAAAATAGCGAATCTCCGCTCGATAGATGGGAAAATCCTCGTGGAACGACTCACTCACGCTGCTGCTCAGCCCTTCCACCCGCAGGACCGGCAATCCCCGGTCCGGTCGAAACGGCAGAGTCAGGTGCAGCGTCCCGCGCGTACCCAGCACAGTGAAGCCCTGCGCTCGGGGCAACTCAAACGAGCACTGAAAAGCTGCGATGGCGCCGGTCGACAGCCGGAACAGCGCCCGCAGCGTCGCGTCCACGCCCGACGGCGAGCGGTGAGCGATGGCCGAGATCGACGAAGGGAGATCTTCCCCAAAGGTGGACACCATCGCGTGTACACAGTAGCAGCCCACGTCATAGAGGGCCCCACCGCCCATGGCCGGGTCCCAGCGGATATCCCGCAGCCGATCCAGAATGAACCCATGCCGGCTCCGCACCTCAATGACGTCACCCAGCTTGCCCGAGGCGAGCCACTCGCGAACCCGCGCCCACTGCGGATGGAACGCATACATGAAGGCTTCCATGAAGACGACGCCGTGCTTCTCGCAGGTGCGGATCATGTCCTCGAGCTCGGACGCCGTGAGCGCCGCCGGCTTCTCACACAGCACATGCTTGCCCGCTTCTGCGGCGCGCCCCGCCCACTCCGCGTGCAGGTGGTTCGGAAGCGGGATGTACACCGCGTCGACGTCCGCGTCTTCCAGAAGCGCTTCATAGGAGCCGTAGGCTTTTTGCGCGCCCACCTTCTGGGCCCATGCCGTGGCCCGTGCCGCATCACGGCTCGCCACCGCCACCAGTTCGTGCCCCTCCTCGGCGCGGATGGCCGGGATGACCTGTTCCTCAGCGATCCGCGCCGTACCGAGAATACCCCAGCGCAGGGTCATGGTGAACCAAACCTCCTTTGCCGCTGTGCCCGCGGCCGACAGATCACAACATGCTCCACACTAGGGTTCGCGGTGAAGGGCCAAGATTCCTGGCAGGAACAGCGGACAGATGGTGTCACGCCCACACCTGCCAGCGGTGGAACCAGCCGTCCGCTGCATGCGTGTGCGCCGCGCCGGGCGTATCGTACGGCGGCCACCAGATGCGGAAGTTGCCGCTGTCGTAGAGCAGGCCGAGCATGTACAGCATGCCGTCGTAGTACCGCCAGTGCCCTGACGGGATGCTGGTGTTCCACAGCGCCTTCACGAAATCGAGCCGGTAACGCTGCGTGGCCGCGATGGCGCTGGACGCATTCATCGCCACAAGGCCCGGGGAATGCTGGTTGTGACTGATGGGTGTCCCATCCAGATGGAACAAGCTCTCATACGTGTCGATGCCCTGGCCGTAGAAGAACGCCTCCAGCGTATTGGAGTACTGCGTCTCCCACGGTTTGACACCCCACCAAGCCGCGTCGACGTTGGCGTTGGCGATGGCGCGCCAGGCATCGTATTGGAAGTTATGGTCATACGACGTGTCGTCCGGCGACTCGCCCGGTGCCATGTACGGAGTGCCGTCAAAGTTCGCGTAGTCGGGGGCCAGACCAGTCTCAGAGTTGGCCGCCTTCTGCAGAAGCTGCTCGGCAGCTGTGTACGCATGCATCCACAGCTTCCGATCCGGCGCATCCGCCTGCGCAAAGATTTTGTAAAATGCCGGCAGACAATAGGATGGATCCGTAAAGTTCACGGCGTTGGGCGGAGAGAACACCGGGAGGTATGTGGTCTTGTCGAACATGTTCACGCCACCGTGGTCCGCGTTGTGCCACATGGCATGCAGGATCTGTAGCGCCTCACGCCCATAGTTGTAGATGCCGGGGCCGTCACCCCAACGGGCAGACGCGAACAGAAGCGCTGCTGCAATCCACTGATCTCCGTCCGGCGCCACGCCCGTGTCAAGAACCTTCCCGGACGTGTCAGTGTGCCAAGAGAAAAAGTACTGCGTCGGCCCATCCTTGTGCTGCATGTACGTCTTCGCAAAATTCCAGAGCGAGTCAAACTCGTGTTTGTGCCCCAACTGAACGGCAATCATCATCCCATAGCCAATGCCCTCGGTGCGCACGTCCCCGTTGCCAATATCCTCGATGTAAGCCATATCCGGCGTCATCTGGTAGTAAACCGCCTGCGTGTCGCGATCGCCGTGAAAGAACTGATTCCACGCCTGCTGTACCTTGGCCTGAACGTCGGCGGGACTGTACCCAGCCTCTACAAACAGATTCGGATACCTCGAGGAGCACGCGTCAACCGACCTGTGCGTGGAAGAAGGCGCTGCCCACGCCACGGTACCACACCAACTCGCGACGCTCAAGACCGAAAGGGCAGCAACGACACCACGGGACGTCCTCGTCTTCACTCAACTCACCTCACACAGAAAATTCAGGATATCTATGATACTCGGCCAGGCGAGAGACCCGCCTGACCGGGATCTCACCGCTGGCGGTGAATTTCCACGTCCGCGAAATACACCTTCTCCTGCTCAACCTTCGCCACTTCGCCTGTGAGCCGAAACTCTCCCTCGAGCCGTATGTCTTCGGAGGAACTGCCCACCATCACCTGGATGGTGCCCGGCTCCACCACACACCTCAGCTCGCGGTCGTAGAAGGCCAGGTGGTGGGCATGCAGGCGGAAGGTCACCGTGGCACTCTCGGCAGGCTGCAGCGAAATCCGTGCGAAGCCTTTCAGTTCTTT
>JAIMAG010000041.1 GCA_023512135.1 Terriglobia bacterium
CCACGTACCGTTGCGCCTCGGCGTGGCGGTCCCCGGCCGAAAGCCAGGTCGCGTGTAGCGTGTAGAACCGGGCGAGCAATCGGCGCGCGGCGCCATGTCGGGGTATGATCGGCCAGAGACGCGCCTCAGCCGTAAAGAAGCGGAGGTCCATTAGCGCCTCCTCGCCTCGGCTCACTCGTTCTTCGAGGCAGCGAAGTTCACGCACCAGCGCGCCGAGGTCGAGGACGGATGGCTCTGGCCCCGCGTAGAGGAACATGCCTTCTCCCATCAGCGCCGCCTGCTCCTCGTGATCGGCGCCCAGCACGGCGAAGAGCGCCTCCCATCGCTCCGGGGGCGGCACGGACTTCGCCTGCTCCCAACGGCTGACGGTGCTTGGGGTCACGCCGAGTCGCCGGGCAACCTGCTCCAGCGACAGCCCCCGCCGGCGACGCAGCGCGCGGAGGAATTCCCCGCGCGTGGGGAGCGGCACGTCGTCGAGGCCCAGCGCCGCGGCTTGCGCCTCCACCTGCTTCTGCATCCGCCGCACGGCGCGTGGTGCCCAGATCAGCGAGAGCGCGTGCTCCTGCTGCGCGGGCGTGGCGCGGAGGGCGTCCAGGACGGATTCGAGGGTGGAGATGATCGGTTGATAGACGCCCTTCTCCCACTGGCTCAAGGTCGATTTGCCCACGCCTGCCCGCGTAGCTAGCCACCCCAGCGAGACGCGGCGAGACGCGCGTAGCTCGCGTAGAAATGGACCGACGCCGGGTTTCATCGCCTGCCTTCGTCGTCGAGGAACCGCTTTCGCTTCGCCGCAAGACTTTTAGGCACGCCGGGGTCCGCTTCCTGCACCGATGTTCTGCTTTCGCGCAAATTGACTCGTCTTGGAATCACTATCCTTGCAGTTGTAGTCGTTTCAGGCTGCGAGGCGCTCGTAGAGCGCCTCGACGGTAGCGCCGGTACGGAACTGATGCTCCAACCAGGTGAGGAGATTGCGACAGTGCTGACGCTGGAGGTCTCGCCGCACCTCTCCCCAGGTGATGGGGATGCCGCTTGCTTCTTCCTGCTGCGCCCGTTGCTCGTCCAAGAAGCTGGCCAGGCAAGCGATCAGCGTCCAGTAGCGCACGAGCGCCGCCGCGCTCGTCACCTGGTACTGGTCCGAACCCAACAGGTCCTTGTAGTCTTCG
This sequence comes from Terriglobia bacterium, assembly GCA_023512135.1. Classification (GTDB taxonomy): domain Bacteria; phylum Acidobacteriota; class Terriglobia; order Acidiferrales; family UBA7541; genus DSGC01. The sequence continues at coordinate 1,164 of JAIMAG010000041.1, forward strand.
AACAGCACCTCCACCGCCCACCGATACGACAGCACTTGCAGCAACTCCTCGATCGAGGCCTCGCACCGGGTGCTGGCGAAGTAGCGCGCCTGCGACAGCGGGGCGTTCCGCTCCGGCAGCGTGATCAGCACCTGTCGCGCTCCCAGCCCCTTCACCCGCGTGCGCACCGCATGCACATAGACCCGTCGTCCCCCGTCTGCTCCCGGCCACCGTGCTTCCTCAAACTGCTCTGGCGGCAGCTGCGCCGCGTACGCCGCCAAGCGCACCCAAGTGCGGTTTCCTTCCCCGTCCACCTGGCGCAGCATGCGATTGCCTTTCACTCCTCCCGAGACGTCCCACCCTCGCTGTCTGGCCGCCCGAGAGAGTTTCCGGTTGTGATACCAGCTATCGATCAGCAGGTGGGTGTGGGTGTCGGGCACGGGTTCGAACTGCTCAATCAGGGCCAGCGCCAGGTCGACCTTGCTGGCGAAGGGAACGCCCTCCCGGCGACAGACCGCTTCCTGCCGATAGAGGGAGACTGGCAGGGGACAGCGTCGCCCCAACAAGCGATACAGACCGGTGACGAGCACGTGCCCGGTGACGATACGGTGGTCCGTGGGGGAGAAGTGCCGCCCCAATCCCGCCATCGCGTTCCCCTTGGGCTTCTCATGCACGGAGTCGTCCACGATCAGGTAACCGGTGACTTGGGTTGCCGTGGGACGACCGGGTCGGTGAGGACGCTGTGCTCGCTGGCGCTGGTGCTCGACCGCCACGGCGGGGGCCATCTGGTGGCGGAAGCGGGTCAGCCCGAGAGCGGCGACGGCTTCGGGCGACCAGGAAGCGCGCGAGAGGAAGCGGGAGAGGCCCGAGAGAGAAACGGGCTCGCCGACGGTGCGCAACAAGGCGGTGAGGGTGTGGCGGGCTTCGCACTGAACGAGGGCCAGCAGTACGGTGACAAAGTACTTCCACTGGCGCTTGGTGAAGCAACCGCGGAACGCCTCGGCGAAGTGGCGCAAGGGGTCGGCGACACATATAATGGGCGTAGGCATGGCGGATCTCCCCTGGCATCGGAGTGGTGGTAACCTCTCGTTCGCCAGGGACCCGCCATGCCCCCTCGCTTATGTCAAAGTGCAAGGATAGTGTATCTCGAGGAGTCGGGCAAGATTCTGATCAACTTCACCGCGATGGCGTATCAGACGACCGCCGGGAGCACGGAGGCGCTGGGGTTCCGCTATCAGATCCTGGTGGACGGCGGGCCGATCCTGCCGACCATCCCCGCGGTGATGTGCTCACCGACAAGCGGTGGAACCGCACTGGCCACGACGGCGATGCCGACGCTTAGTGTCGGGCCGCACACGATCCAGGTGATCGGATGGGCGGCGGAGGGCAACGCCTACACTGTCAGCCATCAGTCCCTGACGGTGATCGGCATCCTGGAGTAGCCAGCCAGCTACTCCAGGGCCGCTCCCAACTCGGGGCCGGAGTCGGGATGCGCGAGGGCGACCACCAGGTCGCCCTCTTTCAGTTGGGTGTCTCCATGAGGGATGAGGGCGCGTGGGCCGCGACGGATGCTCACCAAGATGCACTCCCGCGGCAGTTCTAGCTCTCGGACCGCGCGCCCGACCGCCTTCGCCTTGGGGCCGAGCCGGAACTCCAGGAAGCGGAGCCCACCCAGGACGTCCGGCGCCCGCAGGGGCCACCTTCCCGCGGTGCTCTCCGGCACGAGGGCCGCCTGCTCCTGGGCGACGCGGGCGTAGGCACTCACCACGTCGGCGCGCCGCAGCATTCCGAGCAGCCGCCGCGGGTTCTGGCGATCCACCACCGGCAGCCGTCCCACGTCCCGCGCGCCCCACTGCAAAAGCGCCTCCCCCAACGTCTCATCCGGATGGCAGACGAGCGGCTGCCGCGAGCAGATCTCGCCGGCCGTCAGGCGGCCCCGACCGTGCAAGGCCGCCCGCTCGATGTCGGTGAGCGTGATCATCCCGACCAGTTCGCCGCAGCGGTCGACGACCGGAAAGCCGTGGTGGCGTGTCTCCTGGACCCGGCGGATCACCTGATCGATCGACATCTCCTCCGGGACGGGGGAGAGGTCGCGGCTCATCACCTCGGCCACGGTGATGCGGTCGAACCAGGCGGCACCCGCCTGCGCGGGCTGGCCAACGAACTGTCGCGCGCACAGCTCGGCGTAGAGACCCTGGCGGCGCAGCAGCTCCTCGTGCGTCCCCTGTTCCACGATCCGTCCCTGGTCAAGCACGACGATCTGGTCGGCGTTGATGATGGTGCTCAGGCGGTGGGCGATCACGAAGCTGGTGCGCCC
>JAIMAG010000042.1 GCA_023512135.1 Terriglobia bacterium
ATGCTACCAATCTCATCTTCGCCGATTCGCGCTCTATTTGCGCCGTGTTAGATTCTCGTTGGTTTTGGTCAGCCCTAGAGGTGGAAAAGTCCGCCCTAGCGCGGCGGCGCTCGAGCACAGCGGCGCCCGGCGCGGCGATGAGCCTATTCCTGCGCGGTGCGCATCAGCGCATTTGCTGCACCTGCACGCCGGCGCAGCCGCGATAGACGTGACCCAGCGCGGCGAACACCCATAGCGGCAATCCGCCGCCGCTGGTGTCCGGCCCATTGATCGTCACGTGCGCGGTCGAAGGGATATGGGGCACGGGCAAGCCGTCCAGCGCCTGATAGTCCAGGTAGTATTGCCGCTTCGAGGCGTCCAGTTGAACGCGCCCCGGCCCGACCTCGGTGATCCGAAAGGCCAGCCACGGGTTGGTCGGCGCTTTGCCGGGGTTGCACATCGCGAAGCACGGCGTGCGCACCCATCCCAGCCGTACGTCGAACTGCCATCGCAGATTGCATCGCGCGCCCAGCGCCGTTGCCAGCCAGGCCGGGATGCGCCCGTAAGCTGCGATCGGTTCGGTCGCCGGCACGCCGTCCAGCACGGCGTCCACGTCCGCCTCGACGAAGCGGTGCTGAGGATCGTTGGGGTAGCGTTGTCGCGCCAGCTCGTCGAAGTTCACCACGCGGGCGTCTTCGGGCGCGGAAGCCATGTGCATGTGGGTCAGTTCTTCTTGCGAAAAGGCGAATATGGTAGCCAGGCGTTCGACCAGCGCATCAAAGGCCGGGCCGCTGGCGGGCGCCCGGCCGCGCTGTAACCCGCTTACCACGCCGCGCAATTCGCCGTTGACCGCAGGCCACAGCGCCCCTTCGCCTGCCAGGACCGAGCGCAGGTCGGCGATGATGGGCAACCCACGCGAGGTGACGATCCTGCGCCATTGATCGGCAGCGGCGTCGTCCCTGGTCAGCAGGATGGCGCCCGTGCACTGGTCGAAGATGACATACTGCTCCGGCGTCGGCTTGCCACCCACGTCCACCAGCAGCGGCATCGGGCGGGCGGCCAGATCGCGACACACCACGTTGACCCAGCGCTCGTTCCACGGCCCCTTGAAGCGGATGGCGTTCATGCGCGCTTCGTCCATCTCCTGCGACCAATCGCCTTCTCCGTCGGGCGCAGCGCGCATCAGGTAATGAGGGACGTTGCGAGACCGCAGCGCCTGTGACAAACTATAGGCCAATACGGATTTGCCCGAATGAGGCGGTCCGCCGATCAGAATTGCGGGTAACAAGTTCATCGCGTTCATCTCAAAACCCAGTGGAGTCTCAGAAGGCATCGTCTGTCATCACCACGCGAGGGGGATCGCAAGGCAAAGCAGCCGCGCCATCGGCGGGCGAGATGGCGACGGCGTTGATCGCCACGCTGGGCGGCAAACCGCAGATCGTGACGTTCGCCGTGGACGAGCTGCTGCGCCAGAACGTGCCGTTGCAAAGGGTGTGCGCCGTCCACCTTGCGCCGAGCGATCCGGTCATCCAGCGCAGCCTGACCATCCTGAGCCGGGAGTTCCAGCAATACGCCCCCTATGCCCGGCGTCGGCCGAATCCTCTGCGCTTCGACTCGTTCACCATCCGCGAGCGTCCGGGTGAGACGCTGGCCGCTTTGCACAGTGCAACGGGCGGCCGGGCCATCGAGCGAATAGACGACCTGGCCGCTCCCAATGCTATCTGGCTGACGGTGCACCGGCTGATCACGACCCTGAAGCGCGAAGGGGCCGCCATCATGCTGTTGGTGACCGGCGGCCCGCGGATGATCGGGCTGCAGGCGCTCTCGGCGGCCTCGCTGCTGTTCGACATGCACGACCAGTGCGTGCACCTCTACACACCGCTGGAGCTGCGCGACCGCGCCGGACGGGGCGACATCCTGCATCGCTCGCCGGACGACCCGCCGGTGCGGCTGGTGCATGTGCCTCTGCTGCCGATCAGCATGATCGCGCCGAATCTGCAGGAAGCGGCGCTGGCGTCGCCGCGCGACGTGCTGGAAAGCGGAAAGGGCCGGCTGAGCCGACAAGATATGCAACGGGCGCAACAGGTGGTGGGGCGATTGACGCCGCGTCAGCGCGAGGTGTTGCGCGAGTTTGCCCGCGATGGGGCCACCTCGGCGGCGGTGGCGCGGCGATTGAACGTCACCCAGGCGACGCTGGATTCGCACAAGGCGCGCATCTATGAGGAATGTCGCATCGCCTGGGAGCTGCCGGAAGGCGCGCGCCTGACTCAACGGTTTTTGTACGAGAAGTTCGGCCGGATGCTGGATGTGATTTGACACGGCTGCACAGACTGTCGTCTCTGGGCGGCGGGGTTGCATCATGGATAGCCATGAAAAGTTTCATGGTCATCCGCGATTCCGCCGGCGGCAAAGTGCGCTACCCTGGCCGATTGAAGGCGCAGGGTCAAGGGGGGAACCGCCGAGAGCGGCGCCGTGACACTCGCCGGGTTGATCGTGCGCCTTCGTTTGGTGAGTGCTTTGGTTGTGCAGTCGCTAGGTTGTGCGGAGCGAGTGAGTAAAGAGGAGAAGTGCCGATGAGCCAGTTGGACGACTACCGGGCCGACCACCTGATCCTGCTGGTGGGCGGCAACCCGCTGCCGAACTACGTGGCGGCGAGGGTGTTGGGGAAGCAGGGAGGCGCGCTACACCTTGTTCATACCCAAAAAACGCATCGCATCGCTCAGCGGCGGGGTAAGAGCCCGCGAAACCGTGATCATGAGGCCCATCGTTCAATCAACTTTTGCAGCTCCTTGGAGCGCCGTCCTCGTCTTCTGGGCGGCTGCCACCGTGGAGGCGGCACATGAAAGTGAAGCAATTCCGCCACCGTCCAGACGTGGTGGGTGAGGCCAGCGGCCATGGCCGGTGTGCAGCGATGTCCCTGGGCGTTGGTCAGGGTGTCATGGGGCGTACAAAAGTTGTATACCGTGCCTACCAGATACATGCCCAGGGTCAACATGCGTTGGTGCCGGAGGCCATAGCGCGTACGCCGCACCAGGCTGGCCAGACGGGAGCGGAAGGTGGCATTCAGGCGCTCGATGTAGGCGATGTTCAAGGTCTGACCACCGCCCGACAAGGCCAACAGCCTATTCAGGGCCGCTTCAGTGCCCTGCACCAGGCGGCGGACGACGCCCAGAACGCGACGTCGCTGGTATTGCTTGACCACCTGGCCGATAACGACATCTTCCCAGGGCATCAGGCGAGGGCGTCCGGGGCGCTGTCTTGGCACCTGGCTGCGCAGGGCGCAGCGGAAGGCATTGACATAGGCCGCCAGTCCGTCCACGGCCACCAGCAGGGCCCC
>JAIMAG010000011.1 GCA_023512135.1 Terriglobia bacterium
CAATGGCGCAGCGATGCGAACTCTGCGGCAAAGGCCCGCGCTATGGCAACACGATCAGTCACGCGAACAACGCGCGACGGCGCCGGTGGCATCCGAATCTGCGCCGGGTGAAGGCGCTGGTAGACGGCGTGCGCATGCACCTACGCGTCTGCACTGCCTGTTTGCGTTCGGGCCGCGTGGTCAAAGCCGCTTAACCCCGCCCCGTCGAACCCGTGTCTGCCCGCCATCGAGTTCAGAACCCGGAGCCGGCCGCACAGCAGCCGAGGGGCGGTCGTGCCGCCAAAGGAGCCGCCGTGGGAAATTGCCGAAGTGACGATCACGCCCGGGCACACCGTCTGCCCGCCTTCCTGCTGGTTGCCACCCTGCTCGCCGGCGCTGCGTGCCGTTCGCAGGCGCCGCCGGGGCCGGACGTCTGGGCGGTGGTGAACGGGAAGGAGATCCGGCGCGAGGAAGTCGAAAAGCTCTATCGCTCGCAGCTCGCGCTCGACCAGCCGCCCCCGCCGCACGAGCAGGCCCTGTCGATGAAACTGGCCATCCTGGATGAGCTGATCAATAACGAAATCCTGCTCGAACGGGCGCGGAAGCTGGGCATGGAGGCCACCGACGGTGAAGTCGAAGACAAGTTCATCGAAATGAAAGCGCCCTATACCGAAGAGGAGTTCCAGCGGCAACTGCGGGAGCGCGAGCTTACCGTGGAGGATTTGAAACGCGACCTCCGGCGGCAGCTGACCGTGCAAAAGGTGTTCAACCGCGAAGTGTTTTCCCGGGTCAGCGTGTCCGATCAGGAGATCGCAGAGTTCTACGAGCAGAACCGGGAGCAGTTCAACGTCCGCGAGCCGCAGTATCGCATCGCCCAGATCGTGGTGACGCCCCGTCCGGATCCGGGACTGCGCAACCGCAAAGGCGACGACGCCACCACCGACGCCGAGGCCCGCCGAAAAGCGGCCAGCCTGCTCCAGCAGATCCAGGCCGGCGCGGACTTCAACCAGCTCGCCATGGACTACTCGGAAGACCCCACCACCGCTTCAACCGGCGGTGACCTGGGCTATATTCCCGAGTCGGCGCTGAACAACACGGATCCGGCCGTGAAACGGATCATCACCGGCATGCGCCCGGGCGAGGTGAGCAACGTCGTGGGCATGGGCGGCACCTACCGCATCTTCAAGATGGTCGCCCGGGAGGCAGCCGGACAGCGCCAGCTCGAAGATGTGCGCACGAAGGAGTTCATCCGCGATACGCTGCGGAACCGCAAAGAACAACTGCTCCGTGCTGCGTTCCTGACCATTGCCCGCGAGGAAGCCCGCGTGACCAACTACCTGGCGCGCCAGGTGCTCGAGTCGGCCGGGAAGCTGCCCGCGAGCAGCTCGCCTGCTCCGGCTGCCGGCGCGCCGGGTGGCACGACGCCGCCACCGCAACCGTAACGGATTGAACCCGCACACCCTCTCTATCCTGCCGACGGGCTCGGCGAGGCAACCGGCCCGGGCGGTGCAGTGAGTTCACCGACCCCAAGCGCATGCCGGCAGAGTACAATCGTTGCGGTTCAGCCGTATCTCGGCGCTCCGGAACCGGATACAATTCACGCGGAGTGTTCGCGTATGCGGGGCAACAGCAGGAAAGGAAACCGGACGAACTGGCTGTGCGTGCTGGTCTGTGCGGTGGCACTGGCCGAGATCACCGCAGCGCGGTCCGTGCAACAGGAGCCTGCCGGAGACTGGCAGGACGTCGCGCGTGCCCTGGGCCGCGCGGGCACCGAGGAGGAAGGTGTCTATTCGGTTTCGTTCCCGCGCGAAGACCTGGACGTGAGAATCGAAAAGGTGCGGTTGCGACCGACGTTTGCGCTCACTTCCTGGGCCGCATTTCAGCGTGTCGGCGATGTCGTGCTGGTGCTGGGGGACCTGGTGCTGCAGGAGAAAGAATTGGCCGAGGTGATTCGCCGCCTGACGGACGGCGGACTGATCGTCACCGCAGTGCACAATCACCTGGTTGGCGAGTCGCCGAAGCTCATCTATGTTCATTTCTACGGCCGCGGCGACGCGGTCTCCCTGGCGCGGAACGTGCGGGCTGCCCTGGAGGTTACCGGCACGCCGCTCGAAGCGCGTCCGCCGCGCGCACCGCGGCTGCCCGCGCTGAGCGATGCCCTCCCGCCCAGCGAGATGCGGTTGCGGGAAATTCTGGGGCATCGCGGCTGGAGCTCGGTGGGCGTGACGCACTTCCGCATCCCGCGCGCGGAGACCATTACAGCAGGCGGCGCTGTCCTCGGCCCACGGATGGGTGTGGCCACGATGATGAATTTTCAGGCCGTGGGCAGCAGCGCGGTGGCGACGGGAGATTTTGTCCTGCTCGCCGAAGAAGTGCCGCGCGTGGTGCGCGCGCTCAGCGAAGCGGGCATTGCGGTCACCGCGCTGCACAATCACCTGCTCGAGGAACAGCCGCGGCTGTTCTTTCTCCACTTCTGGGGTCACGCGGACGCACCCACACTGGCTGCGGGGCTGCGTCGTGCGCTCGATCTGACCAACCACGGCAAACCCTCAGAAACCTCAGCCGGTGCGAGCGAGCCACGATGAAACTGGAGGTACGCATCGGAACGGGCACGCGCACCGTCGAGCTGGTCCGGCGCGAAGGTCGCTGGCGGGCCCTGCTGGACGGCACGCCGGTCGAAGCCGACGTCGTGGAGATTGCTGCGGGCGTCTATTCGGTGCTGCTCGGCGGCAGAGTCTACGAAGTGCACGTGCAGCCCGAGGCACGGCGGCTGCGCGTCACGGCCGGCACGGAAGAGTTTTCCGCCGAGGTTTTCGACCCGCGCACCTGGCGTGGCCGACGCGGCAGTGCACTGGAAGCCGAAGGCCAGCAGCAGGTGACCGCCCCCATGCCGGGGAAAGTCGTGCGCGTGCTGGTGCGGCCCGGCGAGCAGGTGCAGGCGCGGCAGGGTCTGGTGGTGGTCGAAGCCATGAAGATGCAGAACGAAGTGCAGTCGCCAAAAACGGGCCGGGTGGAACGGCTGCTCGTGCAGGAAGGGCAGGCCGTCAATGCCGGCGAAGTGCTCGCCGTCATCGCATGAGAAATGCAGACCAGCTTTGAAGCTGGCCTTTTTTGGAGCAGGCTTCTGCGGGGCAGGCGGAACGCCTGCCCCGCATTTCCCCGGGCTCGCCCGGTGGCCAAAGGCCTGTTCAGAGCCCCGTGCAGGCCGGGCCTGCACCCCACCGAAGCCTGCTCGACCGGTCAGCGTTTGCGGACTTTCTTCGCCACCAGCACGGGGATTCCGCCGGTGCGCCGGAACAGCAGTCCGCGTAGAGAGACGCGGTCGCCGGCAATCAGTGCCGCCGCCCCGCTCACGTTGTCGAAGTCGGTTTCGGCCGACGTGCGCACCTCGATGCTGGTGATTCCGTTCGCGGTGAACAGCGCGGGCAACTGATTCACCTGGAAGGTCTGCGCACCGGGCGTCTGCACGCTGGCGGTGAAGCGGGTCCGCCGCAGTCGCACGCGGTCCGTGTTGATGTTCGTGCCCGAGGAACCGCTGCGTCGCCGCACCTGCACGGTCTGACCCACCAGCAGGTCCGCGCCGGACTCGAACCGCAAATCGGCTGGAATCGTCAGTCCGTTCGGATCGATCCGGAAATTGGCCCCGCTCTGCACCGTCACATTGATCAGGTCGCCGACTTCGATGTCGGCCAGGTTCGGCACTTCGTTCAGCACCACGATCTGGAATTGCGTCGTGCTCTGGATGGCCACGATGATGCCTTCCACTTCTTCGGCGTTCGGACCGTCTTCGAACTCCACCTTACGGGCGCGGAGCACGCCGCCGGCCAGGATGCGCAGGTCCACCTCCAGGATCTGTCCGACCTGGATACAGGAAAAATTGTTCGCCGGGCACAGACCGTCGTCATCGAAGTCCTCGAATTCGGTCTGCGCATCCACGACGACGACCAGTTGCTGTCCGGAGAGGGTCAGCTCGAGCGTGAACCGGCTGTTCGCTGCATCCACCGACACAACCCGACCAAACACGTCTTCGATCTCTTCGATCTGGCCGGTGCCCTGCACCGCCGGCAGCGTCACAATCGAAATCACCGGCGCGACCGACAGGGTCTGGCTGAGCGAGTTCTGCAGATCAAAATCGACCAGCAGCCCGAGGGAACTGTTCGCCGCAATCGTGAGCGGGAACGGCGGGCCGGCGAAGTTCACCGTCACCGGACTCAGCGGCGGGTCGATCTTGCACACCTGTCCATTCGGGCAGCCCGCCAGCGTCACGCCGGTGTTGTTGAAGAAGGTCAGCTCGGGATTGGCAAAGGTCAACTGGATGCTCGTGTAGGTTCCCGCCGGCACCTGGACCGCGTTCAGGAACGCCAGCTCGACTTCGAGTTGCTTCAACTCGATGCGAATCGGCGTGCTCACCAGGCTAACGTTGCCGGGCTGGAGGACGGCGCCCGTCAGGCTCACCTCGAAGGAGAGAACCGTCACACCGTCGGGAGGCGCATCGCCCATCATCACCGCAACGTTGCCCGTGCCGACGGTACCACCACCGCCGCCTCCGACCGTCCCGCTGCTGCAACCCAGCAGACTGCCGGCCACGACCAGAATCAACCCAAGAAAAGACCACCGCATGCGCATTGTCTTCAGACCTCCTCGCCTGTTGGCTTTCAACGTACTCCGGTGCCATGCGCGGCGCAAATGCAAAATCGGTATTCACCCGTTTGGGCTAGCCGCGTCGGGCACTCACGGCAGGCTGGGCACCGCGTGACGAATGTGATGCAATTCTGCCCGCAGAAGTCGCCTCGGTGCTGTCTGCTTTTCCAAAAACATAACCCCCTTCCCGGTTTCTGTTCCCGTAACCCGAAAGACAACTGCACACCACAAACGCGTCGGGGCGGCTCGATGCCGCCCCGGTCATTCCATTTCTTTTGAGTTCTTTTGAGACCAGTCTCCCCTCACCGTCAGCTCGGTGGCCCGACTCACACTGTCTGTACGGCTGGTTTGGCGCGGCTAAGGAGCTACGCGCCCGGACAACACACTCAGGATTTCCAGCAGCAACAGGGTTTGTGCGAACGCCAGAAATCCCATGGCACCCCGCCACCAGACCGTGCCTTCGTGATGTCGCACAAATCGCGCCACTGCGCCAAACAGAAAACACACTGCCGCCGCAGTCGTCAAAGCATAGACCGTCGTTACCGTGTTCGGCATGGCCGCCTCCGTGGGCTTGCGTCGCAAGCGGGGGCACGCCTGCTGCAAGCCGCGCCATTCTAATCCCGCCCGCAGCCGCACACCAGCTCGCCGCTCTGCGCAGGACGGTCTGAGAGAAACATGCGGCCTGTGCGGGGAAAAGACGTCAAAAACGGGCACGACGGCGTGGTCAGAGAAAAGGGGGAAGAGCTCAGCTTCAGGAGTTTTCAAACAGCAATTCAAGGAATCTACCAAACGTCATCGAGTACCTTTGCGGTTTCTAAGCGTTTCCGGCTGGTGTACCGAAGGTTCTGCAACGCTTTTACGCGTCCGTTTCTGACTAACTCAATGGGGCCGATCTCTCGCGCAGGCTCCGCGAAGTTCACAACGAACTTGCCAGTGTCATACCATGGCTCAATGGACTTGACGGGTGCGATGTGAGTGATGGCGGACTTGGGAGCGACTTGGTAAACGGCAATGTTCTTGATCTGCGGACGCATTGTTCCATGGATCCGGACTGCGTACCAGCGGTTCTCGCCGAGAAATACCTTCTTAAAGCCTTCTTCCCGAGCCGGAACCACTATTGTGTCCAGTTCGTATGCATCCAAGCGGCTATCACCGGCCTTCACAGCCTGCTCAGCAGCCACCACATCTTCACGCAAATCAGCCAGGAAAGGCTCAAACTGGTATAGGCGATCTCCCGTCTCGTTCTCATACCGCGCCAATTCCAGCACTTCCACAACAAACGGAAGCTGCTTAGCCAGGATAGATTCCAGCATCTCAGGCAGTTTATCAATCACTACGATTGCGGCGAATGGGCTCTCGAAAACCATGTGCTCAAGCATGTGGTCGAGATTCCGGAATCCGTGGGAAGAGGAGTATTTTTCGCATCGCTGCTTCGCATCCGGCCGAGACTGAAGTGCACTGAACAGGACCGTTTTCACGACCCGGGGCTCCTTTTCGAAAGAATGTGAGAATTGGAAAATTTGGGAGACAATGTGGCGGAACGGATCGTGGGCAGCAAGCTCGTTTTCGATAACGTACAGGCGTGGCTGGCGTCCGCTCAGATCAATCAGATAGCCGTCCGGGATGTTCCGGAGGCCACCCTTGGCCCCGATCTTCTTCTTTGTATCCAAGTAAATGCGATGGGGACCAAACAGTGCCGCTTGAACTTCAACAATAGCTGCTTCCAGATCGGCCTCGTTTTCGTATTCCACGCGACGGTAGCAGCCTTCTCTTGTCCAAATCATGCTGATTCCCCGGGTGTGAACTTGCTACTCGACAAGTAGATATTACAAGGTCCATATTTAAATCTACGTTGATGTTTTCGTTTGAGCCCAAAAAGGAAGCAGCGGTTATTGGTTCGGTAGGGTCTGGCGCACGGGAGGGACGCGTGACGGGAACCGCAGCCGACGTGGAAATCAGTCCCGTGAAGGAGCCGAGCACCACGACGGTGGTCACCGGCGCCACCGACGGGCTCGGACGGGCCACGGCACTGCTGCTCGCCAAGCGCGGCTTCCGTGTGTTCGCCTGCGGCCGCAACGCCGAAAAGCGCGCGCGGCTGGAAGCCGAAGCGCGCCAGCGCCAGTTGCCGCTCACCGTGCTGGAGATGGACGTCACCCGCGACGACTCCGTCGAACGCGCGCTCGATGAAATTCGCACCCAGGCCGGCCCGATCTACGCCGTGGTGAACAACGCCGGCATCAGCATCGTCGCTGTGGCCGAAGAGCTGCGGCTCGAACATTTCCGGCAGGTTTTCGAAACCAATTTCTTCGGCGCGGTGCGCGTCACGCAGCGCGTGCTGCCGGAGATGCGCCGAGCCGGCCGCGGCCGCATCATCAACATCAGCTCGATTGCCGGGCGGGTGGCGCTGCCGCTGTTCGGCGCGTACAGCGGCAGCAAGTTCGCGCTCGAAGGCTTCAGCGATGCCCTGCGACTCGAAGTCCATCCCTTCGGCATCTACGTGAGCGTCCTCGAGCCCGGTTTCATCCCGACCAGCATGCAGCAGACGGCCATCGAACTTTCCGGAGAATACGTGGCCGGCGCCGCCACCAGTCCCTACGCGCGTGTCTATAAAGGATTCGTCGAGGGCTGGAAGCGGCGGACCCAGGGAGTACGAGCCACTCCCGAAGATTGTGCGCGGGTGGTGTTGCGGGCGATGACGGAAACGCCGCCGCGACCGCGCTACACGGTCACGCGTGGCGCCGCCTGGATGAGCTTCTTCCGCAGATGGCTGAGCGACCGCGCAGTGGACCGCCGGCTGCTCCGCGCCTTCCGCCTGGAATAGATCGTCTGCGGCGATGCGGCACGATCGAGCGGGCGCCGCCGGCGCGCTGCTGCGCCGGGCTGCTGCGAGGCTATGAAAAATCTCCGCACCGGTCAGGTGGAAATCCACCCCGCAAGAAACTCTGCCCTCGCCCCAGAGGCCCAGTGGTCAGTTTGCCGTGCGCCTAATTCGTTGCCTGCAGCGAGCGCGACTCCTGTCGGATCGTCTGATAGTGCTGATTCCACTTTTCGTGTGCCGGATGGGTCGCGTACACTTCCGCCGCCTTGGCGTCGGCAAATTCGATCACGAACAGGTAGTTGTACTCGCGCGGCTGGATCCGCAGTGGCTTCAGCCAGATGTTGCGGATGCCCGGAATCTCTCGTGCCATCTGTTCGACACCGGCCAGTGCTTTCTGTTTTTCTTCTTCCGGGGTGCCTTCTTTCCATTTCCCGGACACCACGTGGATCACCGTGGTCGGCTTGCGATACTCGTTCTGTCCCACCACATAGCCGGCACCGAACAAGCCGGCGGCAATCAGCAGTCCCATCGAGATACGCAGCGTACGAGTCATTTCGTTCTCCCCTCGCGGCTTCGGCTCCGCAGTTGAACTGGCGTGCATCGGCAATGGTACGCAACCCGGCCGTCCCCGACAAGCACGACCGCACTCTCCGGCCGGAGCAACGGTACGCCGCCGGCTCTATGCTGCGCACGATGTTGTCCCATGCGGTAGAATCCAGCGGGGAGGCGCTGTGCCACCCACCACATTCCGTTTCGTCGTGCAGCAGGTGTTCCCGCTGGCGACCGGCGGCGCTGTGCTGGAAGGACGCGTCGAGGCGGGTCGTCTTCGCGAAGGTCAGCCGGTTGCCTTCCGCACCCCCGGCGGTCGCACAGGGGCGGCCTGCGTAGTCACCATCGAGCGCGCTGCAGACCGCCAGCTCATAGCCGAAGCCGCCGCCGGCGAAGAGGTTCGTCTGCTGCTGCCCGACGTCAACCCTGCGGCACTTGCGCCCGGGGTCATCCTCGAGTCAGGTAGAGACGACTGATACCGCCACGGCTCTTTCGGCACTGACTTCAGCCGGCGCGGGCCCCTGAACAAGCCCACGCACACAGTGCTTGCCTGAGCAAAAAGCAGACTGCCGGCGGTGCGGGCGGCCCCGCAGCAGAGGTCTGCTGCGCCGCGTTATACGGCGGGTGCGGCAGCAGGGGCAGCCGGCTGGTGTCGCACGCGATGGTAGAGCGCGAGCAACAACGCACCAAATCCCCAGGCCGCGGCCAGCAACGTGGCCAGCCAGCCGACATAGGGCAGGTTGGCGGCGATGCGATAGAGCAGCAGTCCGAGGGCAAGCTGGCTGAGCAGGGCGCCGCGCGCAGGATTCGGGCCGAGCAGGCGGCGGCCGAGCCACGCACTGAAGATGATGTGGCCGGCGTAGGCCGCCACAGCGTAGAGCAGCAGCGTACCCAGGCCCAGTGCCAGTCCCACCACAGTGAAACAGACCAGCGCGGCAACAATCGGCGTGGCCAGCAGGCCCAGCAAACCGAATCCGACGGACGCTCCAATCTGCGCACTGTGGCGTTGCAGGTCGTGGTAGAAGCCCGGCAGCAGCAACAGCAGGACAGTGCCGAGCAGGAACGCAGCCGCCCAGCGCACGGCCTGCCAGAAGTAAAACTTCGGTTGGAGGAAGCGAGGCAGACGGGATTCGATCTCGATGCTGAGCGGGCTGGCCAGGCGGGCCTGCGGGGAGACGTTGGGCTGCTGGCGGCCGCGATAGCTGGCCGTGCCCAGCAGTTCGGCTTCCGGTCCAATGCTCAGGCTGCGGGCCCGCACGGTGAGGTTGCCCTCGATGCGGCCGTTCAGCGAGGGCCGGTCGACGAACAGGGTCACGTCGCGCGCGACCTGGCCGCCATCCAGCATGAAGTTGCTGGCGAAGGCCATCAGGCTGCCCGCGACCCGTGCGTTGCGGTCCACCGTAACCGACTCTGCAAACGTGGTCAGATTGCGCTCCACGACACCGTCGAGCAGGAGTGTGTTGAGGAAAGCACGGATGTTGCCGCCCACCTCGCCTTCCACCCGCAGCGTCTGGGCAAAAGCAAGGATGTCGCCCTGCACCTTCCCGGTGATGGTGGCCTGGGAGGCGAACAGAATCAGGTCGCCTTCGACAGTGCCCTCGATGCGGGCTGAGCCCGCGTAGATGACCAGGTCATTCGGGATGACCTCGTCCTTAGCGAGGCGGAAGGTGTCGGCTTTGCGCACTTCCGCGGCGACGGCGGCAGGTGGCAGGGCGAGCAGGGCAAACAGCAGGCCCAGCGCCACCAGCGCTCCGCCGGTGCCGACCAGGTGCGGACGCCGTCGCAGCCAGCGGTGCAGCAGCAAAAGTCCCAGGGCACCGGTCGTGATTGCCGCCAGAAACTGAATCAGAGTGAGCATATCCAGCCATCCCTCCCAGAAGATTCCACCGAACAGGAACATGGTGAGCAGGTTGTTGCCGCCGAAACCGACCTGTTCGAGCTGCTGCTGCCAGGGTTCGATGAATTCGGTCCAGAGCGTGAAGAGGCCGAGTGCAGCGAGTCCCAGCGAGAGAGCCCAGGCCCAGGCGGTGCGCGTGCCGTGCGCCGCCAGCAGGCGTGCGGGTACGGCTTCTTCCTGTTCGGTCAGTGCGCCGCGGAGCCATGCCGTTTCCTGCTCCAGCACATGAAGCAGTGCGCCGCAGTCGGAACAGGCGCGAACATGCGCGACGAGCGCGGCGCTGCGTTCGGCGCTGAGCTGGCCATCCAGATAGAGCAGGCAGGTGAGTTCGTCCAGGTGATTCATGCCATGCCTCCTGCGCGCAGCTCGCGCGGCATGCGGCTGCCTTCCAGTTGCTCGCGCAGCTGGTGCCGGGCGCGGAGCAGAACAACGCCAACAAAATTGCGGCGGATGCCCAGGGTGTCGGCAATTTCTTCGTAGCTCATCTCCGCAAAGTAGCGCAGCACCAGGGCCATCCGTGCGCGCGCAGGCAGCCGTTCCAGCGCGCGGCGAACTTCCAGACTGGTATGGCGGTCAAGAAGCTGCTCGATCTGGCTCGGCGCAGGGTGAGCGAGGGGAAGCGCATCGGCTTCTTCGGTCTCCAGATCCTGGCGCAGCCGGCGGCGCCGGAGCAAGTCCCAGCAGTGGTTGGCCGCGACTTTGTAGAGCCAGGCGCGAAAGGGACGCGAGGGGTCGTACTGGCTGAGTTTTTCCCGAAGTTTGATGAAAATCTCCATGGTCGCGTCCTCGGCATCTTCGCGGGTGGGCAGCGCGCGCCGGCAAAAACGATAGATGGCCGGGGCGTACTGCTGGTACAGCTGGCCCCAGGCTTCCCCGTCACCGGCCCGGGCGCGGGCAATCAGTTCCCCCGGCTCTGCGCCAGCCATTCCCGCTTTCCGCTCCCCTGGCTCTACCATGAGATACGCAGTCTCGTACCGGATTCTTTCACTCGACGGCCGGTGAGTGCCACTACTCTACAACCGAGTGCAGGGCAAATGAAACTGCCGGTTGCGCCAGCTCGAACCTGGCGCATCGGCATGGGCCGCGATGGCACAGCAAGAGGTGCTCGTACCGGGCCGGCGGAAGGCTGACCTCGCACCGCGAAGCTGTACCCACTGCAAGCTCTGAGGTAGATTCATGACCGAGGCGGAGCGAGCCGACTTCCGCCGTTCCGCAGCAAGGGTGAACGGAACGCGCAGGCGGAGGTCTGCGACACGACGATGGTAGAGCCATTGCCGAGCGTGGTGATTGTCGGGCGGCCGAACGTGGGCAAATCCACGCTGTTCAACCGCCTGACCGGGACGCGGCGCTCGATTGTGACCGACGAGCCGGGGATCACGCGGGACCGCATCTACGGCACGGCGGAGTGGCGCGGGCGGGCTTTCGAAGTCGTGGACACCGGCGGCATTGTTCCGGAGGAAAAGGCGGAAATTCCCCGCGAGGTGCTGCGTCAGGCGGAGATGGCCATCGCTGCCGCAACGCAGCTTGTGCTGGTGGTGGACGCGCGCGCCGGACTCACACCACTCGATGCCGAGCTGGCGCGGCGGCTGCGGCGCACCGGACGGCCACTGGTGGTGGCCGCCAACAAGGTGGACCACGCCGGACAGGAAGGTCTGGCAGCACCGTTCCATGCGCTGGGAGTGCCGGTGTTCCCTATCTCGGCCGAACACGGCCTGGGCGTGGATGCCCTGCTCGACGCCATCACGGAGCGCTTTCCGGTGGCAGCCGCCACGGAAGCCGCCGAGGCGGTGGTGAACATCGCCATCATCGGACGGCCGAATGTAGGCAAGTCCACGCTGCTGAACCGGCTGGTGGGCGCCGAGCGGGCCATTGTTTCTGCGGAGCCGGGCACAACGCGCGATGCCGTGGACACGGTGGTGGTGCGCGGGCAGCGCCGCTACCGGTTCATTGACACGGCGGGCATCCGGCGCAAAGCCAAGACGAAACTGCTGGCAGAGCGGCTGAGCGTGATGATGGCGCGCCGGCACCTGGAACGCGCCGACGTCGCGCTGCTGGTGGCGGATGCGGCGCAGGGCGTCACCTCGCAGGATGCGGCCATTGCCGGCTACGCCGAGCAGTCCGGCTGCTCGGTCATTCTGGTGCTGAACAAGTGGGACCTGGCGCTGGAGCAGGCCCGGCAGGCGCGGGCGGCCGATTCGGGACGTGCGCCGCGCTCACAGGATGTGGAGGAAGCCGAACTGCTGGAAGAGTACACGCGGCTGGTGCGGGCGAAACTGAAGTTTCTCGACTATGCGCCGGTGGTGTTCGTATCGGCGCGGACGGGGGAGCGCGTCAGCCGGCTCTACCCACTGATCGACGAGGTGGCCGAGGCGCGTCGCCGGCGCATCCCCACGGCCGAGCTGAACCGCTGGCTGCGCGAAGTGGACCTGGAGCGCGGCAGCGCGCCGGCGGGCCGCGCCGCGAAGATTCTCTACATGACGCAGGCCTCGGTAGCGCCGCCGGTGTTCGTGTTGTTTGCGAGCCGGGCCGGCACGCGCCGTGCGGGCACGGCAGCTTCCGGGGCCGGCCGGCTGCATTTCAGTTTTGCGCGATTTCTGGAGAACCGGCTGCGGGAACGTTTTCCGTTCCCCGGCACACCGATTCGATTCCTGCTGCGGACGCGGCCGCCACGCACCCGCCGCGAAAGCCGCGGGCGACAGCCGCGTTGACAGCCGCGGAAAACGGCATAGGATAAGACCGAGGAGGCCAACCGTGAGCAGTGCCGCCAACGCCGCCGCGGCGAGCAGTGAGCGGCTGTATCGCATCGGGGAGGTGTGCCGGCTGACGAACACGAAAGCCTTCGTGCTCCGCTACTGGGAAACTGAATTCCCGATGCTGCAGCCGGTGAAGACGCCGAGCGGACACCGGCTGTACCGCCGCGAAGACATCGACCTGGTGGTCGAGATCAAACGGCTGCTCTACGAGGAAGGGTTCACGATTGCCGGCGCACGCAGACACCTGGCCGCCCGCCACGGTACGGCCAATGCGCCCGCGGCCGAGTCGGCTCCGCGGATCTCCCGAACCCCGCAGCAGGTGTTGCTGGACCTGCGCGCCGAACTGGAAGCGATCTTGACGCTGCTCGAACGCGGGTGAGAAAATGGCCGGTTGGAAGCGAAGCCGCAGATTTCGCGAGGCGCAAGCACGCAGCGGTCGGGACGTGGCGCAGCCTGGTAGCGCGCACGCTTGGGGTGCGTGAGGTCGCTGGTTCAAATCCAGTCGTCCCGACCATTCGTTTGCGGAGCCGCGGGCACAACGAAAAACGCCGCGCGATGACAGCCGGTGCCCGGACGCCCCGCCTCCTTCCCTGCCGGGGCGCTGCGGTACGCAGCACAAACAAGTTCCGATGCCGCACATTCTGGTCACGAACGACGATGGAATCGCTGCTGCCGGTCTGCGCGCGCTGGCCGAGGCCATGCGCGCACTCGGTTCGGTGAGCATTGTGGCCCCGAACGGCGAACGCAGCGCCACGGCCCAATCCATCACCCTGCGGCAGCCGATTGCCTGCGAGCGGCTGGCCGACGGAGAGTGGGCCGTGGAAGGCACGCCGGCCGACGCCGTGATCGTGGCCCTGAACCGGCTGCTGACCGCTCCGCCGGACCTGGTCGTCAGCGGGATCAATCGGGGCGGGAATCTGGGCGAGAACATTTTTTATTCCGGCACCGTGGGCGCCGCTGCGGAAGCGACCATCCACGGCATCCCGGCGCTGGCGATTTCGCTGGTCGCGCGCGACGGGGAATACCGCTACGAAGAAGCTGCCGCGGTGGCCCGGCAGCTGGCGGAACTGGTGCTGCGCGAAGGGTTGCCGGAAGGCGTGTTGCTGAACGTGAATGTGCCCCTGCCGTGGAACGGCCGCGTGCGTTTCACCCGTCAGTCGCACCGGATCACGCGGAACCTGCTGCAGGAAGGCACCGACCCGCGCGGGCGGCGCTACTTCTGGCTCCACGAACAGAAGGCCACCGATGGCTTCGAGCCCGATACCGACTACGCCGCCGTGCAGGCCGGAGCGGTGTCGGTTACCCCGCTGCAAATCGAACGCACCCACACCCTCTCGCTCAACCACCTGTCTCACTGGGCGCGCTGGCTCGAGGATTCCCTGCGCCGCTGACCGATAGCGGCACGGCGAACCACCGCCACAGGTCGCACGTCACCCAGCTGCGCTGCGCACGGCACCCTCACAGGGCTGCGCGCGCCTTCGCGCCCGCCGCTCTTCCGGTGCGACTTGTCCGCTGATGCCCGCCAGGTTCACTTCTGTTCTTCGTCCCGGGCGGGAGCTGACTCCGGCGGCGGTGTGCGCGGCCGGCGCAACCCGGCCGCGGGCCGCGACAGGCAACCACGAACAGGAACAGACCGCACGGCCGCAGCTTCATTTCTGCGACCTTTTCCTTTCTGCGCCTTCTGAGCAGGAAACCCTGCCGCGGCGGAGGAGCTGCTCGGAATTGCCCAGCGTATGCTCTGCACATTAGAATGCGCCGGCACGAAGGTAGTCGCAAAGTCGCAGCAGGACGAGTCGCCCGCAGGCAGCGTCCTGGTGCGGGAACAGGCAGCGCAACCTTACCCCGGAGGTGGACTCATGAAGCACCATGCTGCACGGTTTCGCATGGAGTGTTTCGCTGCGGTGCTGCTGGCTGCAGCGATGCTGGCGATGCTCGCGGTGTCGCCGACCGCAGCGGCACAGCCGAAGCGGCCGTTTTCGGCCGAAGACGTTTTCCAGATCGAATACGCCGCCGACCCGCAGATTTCTCCTGACGGCACGAAGATTGTCTATGTGCGTCGGTTCGCCGACGCGATGACAGACCGCAACTACGGCAACCTGTGGCTGGTGAATTTCGACGGTTCGGGCCACCGTCCACTGACCACGGGCAATTTCAACGACAGCTCGCCGCGCTGGTCTCCGGACGGGACGCGGATTGCCTTCACCAGCGACCGGAGCGGACAGGGACAGGTCTGGGTGCTGTGGCTGGCCACCGGACAGATGCAGCCGGTGACGCACGTCACCGAGGCGCCTTCGGGCATCGCCTGGTCGCCCGATGGCCAGTGGATTTCGTTTGCGATGCTGGTGCCGGAGGCTCCACCGTCGATTGCGCGGCTGCCGAAGCCGCCCGAAGGGGCGAAGTGGGCCGAGCCGGCGCGAGTCATCGACCGGCTCATGTATCGCTTCAACGGTCCCGGGTACCTGAAGCCCGGCTTCCATCATCTGTTCGTGGTGCCCGCCGAAGGAGGAACGCCGCGACAGATTTCTTCCGGCAATTTTCACCACGGCGGGCCGGGCTTCCGCGCGAGCGAGGCGGTGTGGACACCGGACGGCAAGTATCTGATTGTTTCGGCGAACCGGCGTCCGGACTTCGAGCTCGAGCCGCTGGACTCGGAAGTGTACGAATTCAACGTGGAAACCGGGGCCGTGCGCGCGCTGACGAATCGGCGCGGGCCGGATGAGGCTCCACGAGTTTCGCTGGACGGCAGCCGAATCGCCTATCTGGGCTTCGACGACCGTTACCAGGGCCATCAGAACACGCTGCTGTACGTGATGAACCGCGACGGCACGGGCAGCCGCGCCATCAGCGCCGCGCTCGACCGCGAGATCATGGACGCGCAGTGGGCCGGGACGCGCGCCGAGCAGGGGCTGCTGATTGCCTACGAGGATCGCGGCGTCACCCGCATCGAGCACATCGCACTGGACGGGAACCGGCGCGAAGTGGCCCGGCACATGGGCAGCGGCCAGTCGGCCTATTCCGGCGGGTCGTTCAGCGTGGCGCCGACGGGGCGGCTGGCCTTCACCTACTCACGCGCCACCCACATCAGCGATGTGGCCGTGGCCAGTGTGAGCGGCGGCGCACAGCGCGTGATCACCGCAATCAACGACGATCTGATGGCCCAGCGCACCCCCGCCACCGTCGAAGAAATCTGGTATGAGTCTTCCAAGGACGGCCGGCGGATTCAGGGCTGGATCCTCAAGCCGCCCGATTTCGATCCCGCAAAGAAGTATCCGCTGATTCTGGAGATTCACGGCGGGCCGTTCGCCGACTACGGCGATCGGTTCGACATCGAAAAGCAGGTGATGGCGGCTCACGGCTACCTGGTGCTGTACACGAACCCGCGCGGCTCGACCGGCTACGGCGAAGAGTTCGGCAACCTGATTCACCACGCTTACCCGGGCGACGATTTCTACGATCTGAACTCGGGCGTGGACGCGGTGTTGGCCAAAGGCTATGTGGACCCGCAGCAGCTCTACGTGACGGGCGGTTCCGGCGGAGGCGTGCTGACCTGCTGGATGATCGGGCGCACGGACCGGTTCCGCGCCGCCGTCACCGTCTATCCGGTGATCAACTGGTATAGCTGGGTGCTGACGGCCGATATCGCCAGCTTCGGAGTGAAGTACTGGTTCCCGGGGCTGCCGTGGGATCACGCGGCGCACTACGAGAGCCGGTCGCTGCTCTCGGTGGTGCGGAATGTGAAGACGCCCACGATGGTGCTGACCGGCGAGGAAGACTGGCGCACGCCGATGTCCGAGTCAGAACAGTACTACACGGCGCTGAAACTGCTGGGAGTGCCGGCGGTGCTGGTGCGCGTGCCCGATGAGCCACACGGCATCCGTCGCCGGCCCAGCCATCACATCAGCAAAATGCTCCACATCGTCGGCTGGTTCGAAAAATACCGCACGCACTGAAGGGTGCGGTGCGGCTGCGTCGTCGCGGAGAAGCCGCGCGCGAAGGCTACTTTTTGCGCGCGGCTTCCAGTTGCTGCCAGACCGCAGCGGGCAGTTCGGTCAGCGCGTTGAACTGGCCGGCACCGCGCAGCCAGAGTCCGCCGTCGAGGATGATGCATTCGCCGTTCAGATACTCGGCCATCGGGCTGAGCAGATAGACGGCCAGATGGGTGAGCTCTTCGTGGCGGCCGAAGCGCTTCAGCGGATGGAAATTGCGCGCGCGCTCTTCGAATTCGCGCGTGGGCATCAGGCGCGACCAGGCCCCTTCGGTGGGAAACGGCCCCGGGGCGATGGCGTGAAAACGAATCCGGTAGGGCGCCCACTCGATGGCCAGCGAACGCGTCATGGCCAGCACCCCGGCTTTGGCGCACGCCGACGGGACGACGTAGGCAGAGCCGGTTTCGACGTAGCTCGTCAGGATATTCAACACAACGCCGGGTGTGCCCGCGGCAATCCAGCGGCGCCCGAGCGCCTGCGTGCAGTGAAAGCTGCCATGCAGGACAATGCCGACGACGGCGGCAAAGGCGTTGGCGGAAAGCGTTTCGGTGCGAGCGAGAAAATTGCCGGCGGCGTTGTTCACCAGCGTATCCACACGGCCGAAAGCGTTCCAGGCGGCTTCCACGGCAGCTTCGACAACTTCGGGATGGCGCACGTCGCCGGTGGCGTAAGCGGCCTGGCCGCCGCGCCGCCGGATTTCTTCGGCTGTTTCCCGCAACGGCGGTTCGCGGCGCGCAAACAGAAAAATTCTTGCGCCCAGTTCGGCAAAATGCAGCGCCATCGAGCGGCCCAGGCCGGTGCCGCCGCCCGTCAGGAAGATGGTGCGGTCGGCCAGCAGACGGTTTGCGAACATCGTTCACCTCGCCGCGCTACACGATACCATCGACACCGGCGCTGTACCTATTTTTGTTGAAGCGATTCTTCCGCAGGCGATCGCGCAGGGCTTTCGGCAGCGGCACGAAGGGCCTGCCAGTGGGTTTCGACCGCACGGCGGAGGGCGTCTGTGTAGGCGGCGTAGCGGGTTTCTGCTTCAGGCAAGCAGATGCCTTCCGGCAAGGGCGGGGGTGGGTCCAGAGCCGGGCCGAAGTGCAGGCGGAGACGGCTGCCGCGCCAGGGCAACCACAGCGACCACTGCGGGCCGCGGGTGCGGGGCCAGCGTTCGAACGCGCCGTCGATCGCCACGGGCACGATCGCGGAGCGGGTATGGAGCGCAAGAATCGCCGCACCTTTTTTGAAGCGGCGCACGGTGCCGTCCAGGGAGCGTTCGCCTTCCGGGAACAGCACCAGGATTTTGCCGTGACGGAGTCCGTAGGCGCCGGCCTGCATGGCGCGGAGCAAGTTCGTGTCCGGATCCACCGGAATCAGATTGATCAGCCGGGCCAGGCGGCGCGTGAGCGGTCCGGAGAAATATTCACTGGCGCCGACGAAGAACAGTCGGCGAAAAACGCAGAAGGGCAACGCACCGACCAGGACGAAGGGGTCGAGATAGCTCTGGTGGTTCGGGCAGAGCAGCAGGCTCTGGGTGCGGGCGCGGCCGAGAGCGGCGCGGAGATGTTCGCGGCCGGTCACGCGCAGCTGCAGGAACAGGCGGCAGAACAGATAGAGCAGCTTCGCAACGGGAAACAGCAGCGCGGCGCGGAAACGCGAAGGCCGACGCAGCGCGGCCAGCGCGGAGTCGTCTTCGGCCACTTCGGCAAGCAGCCGGGACCAGGGGTCGGCGGTCGGTGCCGGCGCAGCCACAGCGGCCGTGGGGCGCAGGGCTTCGACCAGGTCGCGCACCGTGAAGAGGTTGTGGGCGACCTCTTCGCCCAGGCGCGTGCCGAATTCCAGTTCCAACTGGGCAAACAGCTCGACGCGCTCCATCGAATCCAGACCGAGGTCCAGTTCGAGATGGGCGTCGCCGCGCACGGCGTCCGGCTGGCGCACGTGGCGACGGATGGCCGACAGGGCGTGGGCCACGTGCGGGTCGGCGCGCCAGGCGGGGTCGTCTTCCGGCGCGGCCGTTTTTTCAGCGAGCGCAGCCCGGGCAGTGGCGGCGCGCACGCGCCGTTCGATTTCGAAGCGCTTCAGTTTGCGGGTGGTGGTGCGGGGCAGCTCCTCGGTCCAGATTTCGTAGCTGAGGATGCGCTTCTGCGGCGGCAACTGCGCGGAGAGCCCTTCGATTTCCCAGCGCAGCACTTCTTTCAGGTTCAGCACCTTGCGCGCACGCAGCCGGTCGAAGTCGGGAACGATGACGCCATGGAGCCGTTCGGCGGCCGGTTCACCCGTCCGCGCGAGGCCGACGACGCAGAGTTCCCGGATGTACTCGCACTGCTGGTAGTGGGCTTCGATTTCTTCCGGGTAGATGTTTTTTCCGGAGCTGGTGACGATGAGTTCTTTTTTGCGGCCGGTGATGTAGAGCCGTCCGCGGGCGTCGAGATAGCCGAGGTCGCCCGAAAGAAACCAGCCATCGCGAAAGGCAGCGGCGGTGGCGTCGGGACGGTTGTAGTAGCCGGCCATGACGATGGGGCCGCGGATGGCGACTTCGCCGTCGCGGGCTTCCGCGTCGGCGGCTTCTTCCGGTGCACGCGGCAGGATGCGCACTTCGCAACCGGGCAGCGGCAGGCCACAGGAACCGATGCTGCGGTCGCCCGGACGGGTCAGCGTG
Source organism: Terriglobia bacterium (assembly GCA_023512135.1). Classification (GTDB taxonomy): domain Bacteria; phylum Acidobacteriota; class Terriglobia; order Acidiferrales; family UBA7541; genus DSGC01. Next base: position 19,271 of record JAIMAG010000011.1, read on the forward strand.
GCGGCACCGGAGGTTTCCGTCAGTCCGTAGGCCTGCAGGATGTCCACACCCATGCGCCAGAAGTCTGCGGCGATCGAAGGATCGAAGCGCGATCCACCGGTCACCAGCCAGCGCATCCGCCGCCCGAACAGCCGGTGCACCGGCGCGAACAGCAGCGGGCCGGCGTTGATCCCGAAGCGGCGCAGCCGGCCATGGGTAGCCAGCAGAACGCGGAAAAAGCGATGGCGCAGCCGGCTGCGTTTTACTTCCTGCAAGATGCGCTGGTGGATCAGGTAGAAAAACTGGGGCACGCAGGCAAACGCTGTGGCTCCGCGCTCGGCCAGGGCGCGGAGCAGCTCGGTGGTGTTCAGCGTTTCCAGATACACGACGCTGGCGCCGATGCTGAACGGGAGCAGCAGGTTGGCCATCTGCGCCAGGGCGTGGAACAGCGGCAGCACGCCGAGCACACAGTCGCGTTCGTTCACCGGGAGGATTTCGAGCACGGCTTCTATCTCGGCGAGCAGGTTGCCGTGGGTGAGCACGACGCCTTTCGGATCGCTGGTCGTGCCTGAAGTGTAGAGAATCACGGCCGGGTCGGCGCGGGTCACCGGCGACGGCAGCACCGCTGCGTCGCGGCTGTTTTCCTTCCCGAAAGATTCCGGTTCCGGCACAACCACGAAGTCGGGTTCGAGCAGCACGAGCCGGGTGCCGGCCGGCGCAGCCTGCCGCGCCACCGGCAGGTAGCGCGCCGAGGTGAACAGGATGCGCGCGCCGGAATCGCGCAGCAGCGCTGCGACCTGTGCCGGCTGGTACGCGGTGTCCAGTGGAACGGCGACGGCACCGAGCCGCAGCGTGCCGAGATAGGCGGCGCACCAACGAGCATGATTGCCGGCGAGGATCGCGCAACGGTCACCGGTCGTCACGCCGAGCTGCGCCAGGCAGGCGGCGGCCCGCTCGGCCAGGCGATGCAGTTCGCCGTAGGAGGTCGTTTCCACGACGGAAGCGGCGCGCTGCACGAAGACCGCGGGGCGGGCAGCGTGCTGCGTGGCGACGCGGGCAAACAGCGCATAAAAGTTTTTTACGTCGGCGAAGCGGCTCATGCGTGCCGGCGCTGCGGGAGCGGAATGCATCCGAACCGGGCACCTCCTCGGCCCGCCGGGCTGACGCGGGTGTCTGGCCAGCAGCGCACTTCCGCGCTCAGGACAGGGGCACCCGAAAGACCAAGAAAGTTCGCGCTTTTCAGTATTGCACAGCCGGGCAGGCAGCGCACAGGAGTTCTGCAGCGGAGTTCAGTCGAGTTGCAGGCGCCGACGCAGCTCGGCTGCAAGGCCTGCGGCGCGCTCCCGTGCGCCGGCCGAGGCGGGCTGGCCGTCGGCGGCGTCGCGCTCGCGCAGCAGCAGCCAGAGGCCGGGACGAAAGCGTGAGCCAGCTTTGCAAATCTGGCCGGTGAGCTGGACGAGCTCGAGCGGCGTGCCCTCGAGCAGGGTGCGGAGTGCCGTGCGAGCGTCGTCCACCAGATCGCGGAAGCCCTGCGAGACGAGGATTTCGTCCACGTCCCGGGTGGATTCCCGCTCGACTTCGACGATGTCGTAGTCTTCGAGCGGACGGACGAGCGGGAGTTCAATGGCCACGGTGGGCGCGTGAGCATCCAGTTCGATGCGGATGTGGCTCATGGTTCCGGACAGGCAACGATTGTACACCAGCGGTGAAACGCGTGCGGCTACGGTGCCGACGGCGGGGCGCACAGCGGCACCGCATCGCCGCGCGGGAAGAGCAGCACGACGCGGCGGTTCGCGGCGCTGGGCCCGCCGGTGTCCTCGAGAACTTCGCGTTCGCCGCGGCCTTCGACGACGCCGAGCTCGGCCAGGGCCCGTTCCCGCTGCGCCCGTTCGCGCAAGGCGCGGAAGTAAGGCACATCGAGAATCTGCTGCACGCGCGCGATCTGCTGCTCGAGCGTCTGGCGTGCGGCCGGATCGGCTTCTGCGTTCCGGCGCCATTCCAGGAAGAAGCGGTAGACGGAGAGCGCGCGCTGCTCGCTGAGCCACTGATTGTAGTCGGCTTCGCCGACGCGATCGGTGTGCCCGATGTAGCGGGTGCCGTCGCCCGGGAAGAAAACGGGCGCGAGGGCAGCCAGCCGCGCCAGCAGCTCGCGCGCCGCAGGCGTGAGCTCGTAGCTGCCGGAGGCGAACAGGGCGTCGGAGGGCAGGGTGAGCGCCAGCACACCCTGCTGGGTGTCCCAGGTGCCGAGCGCTTCGAGCTGGTGGCGCAGGGCACCGCAGATGCGATCGCGTTCTGCGGTCGTGCTTTCCAGTTGCCGGTGCAGGTCGCGGACGTCCCGCTGGAAAGCGGCTTCGAGCGATTCCAACTGGCGCGCGAGCTCGGCCAGGCGCTGCTCGGCCGCTTCGGCGCGTTCCTGCAGCGGAGGCAACTGGCGGGCGAGCTCGGCGGACTGGCGTTCGGCGGCGGCCAGTGCAGTGCGCAAGCGTTCGGTTTCGGCGCGAGCTTCGGCGAGTTGCTGCTCGAGCCGGCGGAGCCGCGCCGCGCCCGTAGCGCCAACAGCAAGGGCGCGGGCGGCTTCGGCCAGCTCCGTGGCGGTGCGGGCCAGTTGCGCGACACGACGGGCATCCTGGCCGGCGCGGAAAGCCTGCTCGGCTTCCGAGCGGAAGCGCTCGGCCTGGGCGAGCAGCCCGGCGATGCGTTCCGCTTCGGGAACTTCTCCGGCGGAGCCGCGGGCCGCGGCAGCCAGCTCGATGGCTTTCTGCGCCTGGAGCAGTTCGCGCGGCAGCCGCGGACGCTGCGGGGCCGGCGCGGCGCTGTAGTCGGCAAAATGGGTGAAATAGACGAGCGGGGCTTCGAGAGCCAGCGGAGCGTTGCGTGCGCCTGCCGGCGGCGCCAGGCTGTAGAGCACGGCCTGTCCGCTGGGCTCACTGACGGCGAAGTGGGGTTCGGCGGTCACCAGCAGCCAGAAGGTCTGCGCCGGCACCGTGATTTTCCAATCGGCGGCTCGGCCGTCTTCGAGGACGAGTTCCCCGAGATTGCTGGCCCGGCCGGCAGGGCTGACGCTCCAGAGGACGTAGGTGAGAAAATCGCGGCCCAGGCTGGATGGGGGCGGCAGTCCGCGCAGATCGCTGCCTTTCAGCTCCAGCTCCAGGGTGCCCGCACGACCCTCGACCTTCAGTTTTGCCGAGGCGCCGGAGGCGGCGCCGGTGCCGCGCAGCACAACTTCGGTCGCACCGGAAAACGAAGCGAAACTGAGCAGTGCCCCGCCCGGCTCGCGGATTTCCAGGGCGCGCAAATCGGCGGCGCCGGTTGTTGTTGCGCCGACCTGCGCGGCGGCAACCACGGGCAGGGCGAGTCCACCGAGAATGAGCAGCCATCCGAGGCGCATGATGTTCGCTGCGCTGCGGCGCAGGGCGCGCAGACGCGGAACGATTATACGGGCGCGGCGCGCAGCACGCAGCAGTTTCGCGCAGACCGGGCTATCGCGGGTAGGGATGACCGGCGAGCGAGGCAAAGGCGCGATAGAGCTGCTCGAGAAGCACAACGCGAGCGAGCTCGTGCGGCAGGGTCAGCGGGGAAAGGGAAAGATGGCTGTGCGCAAGCCGTCGGAAGCAATCCGGGATGCCTTCGGCGGCACCGCAGAGGAAAACCAGCTCGCGCACGCCGCGGTCGCGCAGCCCGGCGAGCCAGCCGGCGAATTCTTCGGAGGTGAACCGGCGGCCTTCGGCCGCCAGCAGCACCCAGTGCGCAGCAGGAGCCGGGGGAGCAGTTCGCGCGGCGGCGCGGGCGGCATCACGCAGCTCGAGCAGTTCGATGTCCGCATAGCGGCGGATGCGGCGCAGGTAATCGTCCTGGAGCGCGCGCAGCTCGCGCTGGCGGGTCTTGCCGAACAGAATCAGCCGAAGCTTCATCGCAGCCGCTCGTGATCTCGCATCAGCGGCGCAGGGTTAGGCCGCCATCCACCAGCAGCACTTGACCGGTCAGATAGTTGTCGGGCTCGAGGAAGAAGCGCACGGCACGGGCGACATCTTCCGGGCGGCCGAAGCGGGCGATGGCGCCGCGCTCGAGCGCGAAATCGTACTTGCCGCTGCGGACGCTGGCCTCGGCCATGCCGACGACCGTGGCCCCTGGGGCAACCACGTTGACGCGCACGCGAGGCCATTCGGTGGCGAGGATGCGCGCGGCGTGCACGAGCGCGGCTTTGGCCCCGGCGTAGTTCACGCTGCCGGGGAAAACCGCCAGGGCCTGCATGGTGGCAATCAGGACGATGCCGGCGTCCTTGCCGGTGGCGGCGAGGCTCGCGCCCAGGTCACGCGCCAGCAGCAGCGGGCCAATGTAGTTGGCCCGCAGCGAGGCTTCCATAGTTTCGCAGTCGAGTTCGGACAGCGGGGTGCGTGCTGGTTCACCGGAAAAAATCGCTGCGCCGGCCAGCGCCGAAAACCCGCCCGGCAGCGCTCGCACCCGCTCGAGATAGGCGCGGCGCGTCTCCGGCGCGGACAGCTCCCCGGCAACCAGCGTGAGCGGCTGGCCGGTTTGCCGTTCGATGGCCCGGGCCAGGGCTTCGGCCCGCTGGTGGTTAGAGCGGTAGCCCACAATCAGGCGCGCACCTTCGCGGGCGAGCAGAGCAACCAGAGCGGCGCCCAGCCCACCGGTGCCGCCGGCAACGATGACGGTCTTTGCGGCGAGCGTTTTTTCCGGGAAGTCGTACTGGAAGGCGCGGTAGCGCGCGGCCTGCTGTTCATCCCAGTATGCAGAGGTCATCGCAGGACTCCCCGACTGCGCCCGGCGGTGAATGCGCCAGAAAAGACAAAACCCCCAAGGCGCGAGCGAAAAAGCCGCTGTGCCGCACGCCTGAGGGTTGTCGTGCCGCGTGTGGCCCGCGGCGAACTACTTGCCCAGGACCGCTTTTTTGAAGCTGCCGGCCGGGCGCAGGCGCACCACGGTCTTGGCCGGGATTTTGATGGTTTCGCCGGTCTGGGGGTTGCGGCCCAGGCGCGCTTTGCGATGCGCCTTGACGGCGCGGCCGATTCCCGGAATCACGAATTTGCCCGCCGCCCCTTTGCATTCTCGAACGGCTAGTTTGAAGAGCTCGTCGAAAAACTGGGCGACGGCTTTTTTCGGCACACCGACCTTGTCGGCCAGGTGGGCGACAATCTTTGTTTTGCTCATGGGCTTGGCTGCCATGGAGTTCGCTTCTCCTCGATATGGATGTGCCCCCGTCACGTGCTGCAGACGGGAGGCGGTGCCCGGGTGGGCTGGCCGCGCGTCCGGCCGGGCGAGGGAGCTCGCGACGCCCCCGCAGCGCGACACTGCCGCGCGTTCCCGTGGCGCACTATATCCACTGGCCGTGCGGAACGCAAGGGGCAAGCGAAAAATTTCCAGAAAAAATGCGGGTTCTGCAGCAGTTCTGCCACGCAGAAGGCAGGGCGAAGCGCGTTGACGGTTCGCAGTGGCGACTCTATAATGTTGAATTTGCACGAGCCCCAGGAGGCAACATGTACGCAGTGATCCGCAGCGGCGGCAAGCAGTATCGTGTGGTGCCGGGCCAGCGCGTCCGGCTGGAAAAGCTGGACGGCAAGGTGGGCGCGAAGGTGAACTTCGAGGTGGTGGCCGTGCGGACCGACGAAGGTCTGCTCACCGGTGCCGCAGCCGCCCGCGTGAAAATTTCCGGCAAGATTGTCGAGCAGGGCCGGGGACGAAAGGCGCTCGTGCTGAAATACAAGAAGACCAATCAGTACAAGATTCTGCGCGGCCACCGTCAGGGATACACGGCGGTGGAAGTGGGCAACTTTCACGTTTCCTAACCCGCCCGCGAGGACCATATGGCACACAAAAAAGGTGGCGGTTCTTCGACCAACGGACGCGACTCGCAGGCCAAGCGCCTGGGCACGAAATGCGGGGATGGACAGTTCGTGCGTGCCGGCGCGATTCTGGTGCGACAGCGCGGGACGCGGCACAAGCCCGGGGCCAATGTCGGGCGCGGGCAGGACGACACGCTGTATGCCCGCGTGGACGGCTACGTGCGGTTCGAGAATAAGGGCCGGCTGGGCCGTTTTGTGAGCGTCCTTCCGGCGGAGACGACCGTGGCTGCCGAGCGCCCGCCACAGGCGGCGCCGGAACCGGTCGCCGCTTCTGCCGATTGAGGCACGGAACGAACGGGCGTCCTGCCGATCGACGCGGGCGGGACGCTTTTGTGTTTTCGGCCACCGGTGGCGTATGCTGCCGGTGGGAGCAGACAGGCTGTGTTCATTGACGAAGCCATTATCTCTGTGAAAGCGGGCGACGGCGGTCGCGGCTGCGTTGCCTTCCGCAGGGAGAAATTCGTGCCGCGGGGCGGACCGGCGGGAGGCGACGGCGGCAAAGGCGGCGACGTGTGGCTCGAGTCCACGCCGCACGAAAGCACGCTGCTGCGCTACCGGTACGAACGGGAGTTTCGCGCACCGCGCGGCCGCCACGGTGAGGGCAGCAACAAAACCGGCGCTTCCGGCGAGGACCTGATCCTGCCGGTGCCGGTGGGCACCGTGGTCATGGACGCGGAGACCGGCGAGCGCCTGTTCGACTTCACGGCTGCCGGACAGCGTTTCCTGGTGGCGCGCGGCGGGCGCGGAGGACGCGGCAATCAGCATTTCGTGCGCCCGTGGCATCGCGCGCCGCGGGAGTTCGAAGAGGGGCAGCCCGGCGAGGAGCGCCGTTTGCGGCTCGAGCTGAAGCTGCTGGCGGACGTAGGCCTGGTCGGATTCCCGAACGTGGGCAAGAGCACCCTGATTTCCCGAATTTCCGCCGCGCGGCCGAAGATTGCCGATTATCCGTTCACGACGCTGGAGCCACATCTGGGCGTGGTCGCCGTGGATACGGAGCGGAGTTTCGTGGTGGCCGACCTGCCCGGCTTGATCGAAGGCGCGCATACCGGCGCCGGCCTGGGCACGCGGTTTCTGCGACACATCGAGCGGACCCGGGTGCTGGCGCACCTGATCGACACCAGCGACGCCTGCCTGCGCGACCCGGTGCATGACTTCTCCGTCATCTGCGCAGAGCTGCGGGCCTTCAACCCCGAGCTGGCCGAGCGACCTATGCTCGTGGTGGCGACCAAACTGGATGCCACCACGCAGCCGGAGCGACTGGAGCGGCTGCGAGCCTTCTGCGCCGAGCGCGGGCTGGAGTTTCACGCCATCAGCGCGGTGACCGGCACGGGCGTCCGCGAGCTCGTCTGGGCGATGGCGGCGGCGCTCGAGCGGGCGCGCACAGCCCCGCAGCAGGAAACGGCTGTCGTGCGCGAACAGGAGGGGCGCTGAGCGTGGTCAGCACTCCGCGGCGGTTGCAGCGCATCGGCCTGCTGGGCGGTTCGTTCGACCCCGTCCACGTGGGACATCTGGCCGTGGCCCGGGCTGCCTGCCGGAGATTTCATCTGGACGAAGTGCATTTCATCCCCGCAGGACGGCCGCCGCACAAGCCGCGACAGGAACTCGCACCGTTTCCGCATCGCTATGCGATGGTGGCGCTGGCCTGCGCCGAAAACGCGCACTTTGTGCCCTCGCTGGCAGAAGCGGGCGCCGACTACAGCGGACGGCAGCCGCATTATACGATCGAAACCGTGCGGCGCTACCGGCGAGAGTATCCGCATGCGCGGCTCTATTTCATCGCCGGCGTGGACGCGTTCCTAGAGATTCCCACCTGGAAGGAGTACGAGCGGCTGCTCGGGCTGTGCGATTTCATTGTGGCGAGCCGGCCCGGCTACCGCCTAGAGGCGCTGCGACTGGTGATTCCGCCGGAGCTGCTGGGGCGGACTGCCTCACCGGCCCGGAACGTGATTGCGCTGCGGCACACCGCGGTCCACTTGCTGGACACCGTGGCTAGCCATGTGAGCGCGACGGAGATCCGCCGGCGGCGCCAGCGACGGCAGTCGATTCACGGGCTTGTGCCCGTGCGCGTTGAGGAATACATTGTAAAGCTGGCGTTGTACACGTGATGCCGAATTCGTTCCCACCTGAGATTGGCTGGGCCATTGCGGCCGCGCAGGCCAAGCACGCCGCCGACGTTGTGCTGCTCGATTTGCGCCGGCTGGGGGCGTTTACGGACTACTTCGTGCTCTGCACCGGTTTCAGCACGCGGCAGGTTCAGGCGATCCGAGAAGCCATCACAGAGGAGCTGGTTCGCTATGGGCGTCCGCTGCGGCACGTGGAAGGCGGCGAAGGCGCCGAGTGGGTACTGCTCGACTACGGCGATTTCGTGGTGCACATCTTCAGCGAGCGTGCCCGGCTCTACTACGATCTGGAGCGACTGTGGCGGGCGGCGCCGCGCACGGAGTTCCCCGACGCCGTCCTCCGCGAAACGGAACCACACGACAGCCTGCGATGACTCAAGCCGACCAGAGCGTCCCGGCCGCTGCGCGCGTGGATTGGGTGGCGCATGACCCGGCTTCGCAGCGCGTGCTGGAACTGGCCCGGCGGGTGGCCGAGACGAACACGACCGTCTTGATCACCGGCGAGAGCGGGACGGGTAAGGATCAACTGGCCCGGCTCATCCATGAGCTCAGCCCGCGGCGAGACGCTCCCTATCTGAAAATCGACTGCGCCAGCCTGCCGCCCGAACTGGTGGAATCGGAGCTGTTCGGGCACGAGCGGGGCGCGTTCACCGGTGCCGTGGAGCGGAAACTCGGCCGGTTCGAGCTCGCGCGGGGCGGCACGATTGTGCTCGACGAGGTCGCAGCGCTCTCGCTGCCCGCACAGGCAAAACTGCTGCGGGTACTCGAAGAGCGCACGTTCGAGCGGCTGGGGGGCACGGAAACCCTGCGCATCGACGCGCGGCTGATCGCGCTGACGAATGCCGATCTGGCCCGCGTGGTCGCAGAAGGCTGCTTTCGCGAAGACCTTTATTTTCGGTTGAACGTGCTGACCATTGCCGTGCCACGACTGCGCGACCGTCCGGCCGACATCGTGCCGCTGGCGGAACAGTTGCTGGGGCGACTGGCCGTCATCCACGGGCGGCCCGGGGTGACGCTGAGCGACGGGGCGCGGCGGCTGCTCGAGACGTACGCCTGGCCCGGGAACGTGCGCGAGCTGAAGAACGCTCTGGAGCGTGCGCTCGTGCTTTCCGGCCAGTCGGTGCTGCAGCCCGAAGATTTTCCGGATGTGCTCCGCGCCGCCGCGGACGCGGTGGCCGGGCTGACGGCCGGATTGCGTTCGCTTGAGGAGATCGAGCGGGACGCCATCCGGCAGACCCTCGAAGCGACACGCTACAAGATCACGCGCGCGGCAGAAATTCTGGGCATCAGCCGCAAGACGCTGCTCGAAAAGCGGAAGAAGTACGGCCTGGATTGATCCCGCGCGTCTGCGGCGCAACTCCTCGGTCGGGCCGATGCCTGCCTGGCGTTCGCTGCCGGCGGTCACGGCACGGCTGCGGCGCCGTTGCGGTAGAATCACGGAAACCGGCGCGTGCACGATACGGAGAGGAGCAGATGGCGCATCCCTACTCGGGCCTGCTCACCGACCTCTACGAGCTGACCATGGCGGCAGGCTACGTGCAGACCGGCTTCCAGGCGCGGGCCACGTTTGAGCTGTTTGTGCGCGAGATGCCGCCGCACCGCAGCTATCTGGTGGCGGCGGGGCTGGAGCAAGCGCTCGACTATCTCGAACAGGTGCACTTTGCAGCGGACGAGATTGCCTATCTGCGCCGGCATCCCGCGTTCGCGCATGTGGGCGAAGCGTTCTTCCGCTACCTCGAGCAGTTTCGCTTCACCGGCGACGTCTGGGCGATGCCCGAGGGCAGCATTTTCTTTCCCTCCGAACCGCTGCTGCGGGTGACGGCGCCGATCGCGGAAGCGCAGATCCTGGAAACCTATCTCCTGGCGACCCTGAACTACCAGTCCCTGGTGGCGACCAAGGCGGCGCGCATCGTCACCGCGGCGTGCGGCCGGCGAGTCATCGACTTCGGCACGCGACGCGCGCACGGCATCGAAGCCGGCGTGCTGGCCGCGCGCGCCGCCTACATCGGCGGGTGTGACGGGACGTCGAATGTCGCGGCCGGCCACCGCTTCGGCATTCCGACCTACGGCACCCAGGCGCATTCCTGGGTCATGGCCTACGACCGGGAAGAAGAAGCCTTCCGCCGCTTCCAGGAAGTGTTCCCGGAACATGCAATCCTGCTGGTGGACACCTACGACGTGCGCGCCGCCGTGGAAAAAATCATCGCCAGCGGACGCAAGCCGCGCGGCATTCGGCTCGACAGCGGCGACCTGGTCGCCGACAGCCAGTGGGCCCGCCAGCGTCTGCGACAGGTTGGCTGGGAGGACGTGCAGATTTTCGCTTCGGGGAATCTGGACGAATACCGCATCGCGGCCCTTCTGGAACGCGGTGCGGAAATTGACGGCTTCGGCGTGGGCACGGCGCTGGTCACTTCCGAGGACGCTCCGTCGCTGGGAGTGGTCTACAAACTGGTGGAAGTGGAAGCGGAAGAGGAACGCCGGCTGGCAGCGAAGTTCAGCGACGCCAAGACGACCTACCCCGGACGCAAGCAGGTGTTCCGCTTCCGCGATGCGCGCGGCGAGTTCTATCAGGACCTGATTGCGCTCGAAGGGGAACAGCCGGCCGGCGGCGAGCCGCTGCTGGTGCCGGTGATGCGGGGCGGCCGGCGACTGCACCCCTCGTCCCCGCTGGTGGAGCTGCGTGAGCGATGCGCAGATGCGCGGCAGCATCTGCCCGCCGCGCTGCGGCAGCTCGAGGCCGCGGGTACCTACCCGGTGCGATACAGCCAGCAGCTGGAGGCGCTGCAGCAAGCCGTGCGGCAGCGGTATCGCGGCGGCGTCGAGGAAAAACAACAGAAAGCGGCTCCGACCCGACGGGGATGACTGGCCGAGGGCGCGAACGGCCTGACACTGCGTGCGCATCGTCGAAAAATAAAATGGGCGCAGCGGCAGCCCGTCGCAAGCCTCTTCCAAATCACGCGGAGTAAAATGGTGAATGGAGATGGTTGTTGCCGGAGGAGAGGGATGAGTCCATCTCGACCGAAGCGTCAAAACAGGCAACCCGGAAGCGAGGATGCGCCATGGCAGTTTCCTCCAAAGTGATTTTCTGGGACGTGGACACCCAGGTGGACTTCATGCTCGCCGGCGGCAAGCTCTACGTGCCCGGCGCCGAGCAAATCATTCCGAATCTGCAGCGGCTGGTGGCGGCGGCCGAGCGCGGGCAGGTGTTTCTGGTGTCTTCGACGGATGCGCACACGATGGAAGACGCAGAATTTCAGCAGTGGCCGCCCCACTGCCTGCGGGGCACCGCGGGACAGTTGAAAATTCCCGAGACCACCGTGCCCGGCTTTTACGTGATCACCAATTGCCCGCAGGCGCCGGTTCCGGAGAACATCACCGAAAAATACCGGCAGGTCGTTCTGGAAAAACAGGCGCTCGACGTGTTCACCAACCCGAATACCGAGCGGTTGCTGGCCGTGCTGGGCCGGCAGCCGGAGTATGTTGTGTTCGGGGTGGTGACCGAGTATTGCGTGTGGCATACGGCGAAGGGCTTGCTGGAACGCGGATGCCGCGTGGCGCTGGTCGAAGACGCCATCCGGACGTTGCGCGACGCCGACGGGCAACGAACCCTGCAAGAACTGCAGGCGCGCGGCGCGCGGTTGATTTCGACCGATGCCGCACTGGCGATGTTGAAGTAGCCGCGCAGCACACCAAAAAGTCACGTTCGGCCGCGGCGTTGCTGCCGAGATGCGCGGAAAACCATGCGCGCCGATCTGTCCACGAGGGTGCGTGGGAGGCGAGAGCGGCGGAAGCTCACAGGGTTTTCAGGTAGGCAAGCAAGTCCGCGAGTTGCTGCGGCTTCAGGATTTTTTCGAATCCCGGCATGTTCTTCCCGCCCTTTTCGATCCAGCGGCGCATGGTCTGGTCGTTGACGGGTGTGCCGTCTTCGAATTTGCCGCGTACATAGATGGCCTTCAGTCCCGGGCCGATTTTCTTGGCCGTGGTGGCGGGATAGTGACAGGCAGCGCAGTAGCGGTCATAGAGCTCCTTGCCGTTTTCGACGCTGGCTGCGGAAGCGGATTTTTCTGAAACCGCTTGCGCGGAGGTGGGCGGAGGCGCGGTGGCCGCGCCGGCCAGTGCGAGGGCAGTGGCGAGCGCAACCGCAAACGCGATCCCGAGCTGCCGTTTCATTCTCTACTCCGACTTGACGCTGTTCGGCACGGCGACGGAGCTGGCCGCCGGCCGCACGAATCGATCGTACAACACCATCAGGGCGGTGGTCAGCAGTCCGACGCCGAAGACGACCCACCACAACTGCTGCGGCGCACCGCGCACTTCCCCGAAATAGTGCACCAGCCGCCCGCCGATCACCCCGGCCAGCGCCGAGCCGATGGCGATGGGCAGAAACGCGTAGCCCATATAGACGCCCTGCTGGCCCGGGGGCGCCAGGCGGGAGACGTACTCGTAGAACCGGGGCGACTGGATCATTTCCCCGACCGCCAGCACGAACAGCGCCACCGCCGCCCAGATGGGCAGACCGACCAGCTCCAACTGCCACGGGCCGAGTGAATACGTCCCGTCGATCTGCCAGCTCAGGTCCGCCACGGCCAGAATCATCCAGGAAAAGCTGGCCACGAGCACGCCCAGCGTCATCGCCGGGAAGGGTGGGATGCGGCGCGTCAGGTAGCTGATGGGAATCTGCAGCAGGATCACGGCAAGCGGGTCAATCGTGAGCAGCAGCTCGACATCGGCGCGCGGGTTGACGTAGTTGCGGATGAACAGGACCAGGGCGATGAACTCCTGCCAGAACATCACCCAGAAGCCGGAGAAAATCACCAGAAACAACACGAAGCGCAGATTGCCCAACACACGGAACAGATTGCCTATCGCCTGGCGCACGGTGGCGACCTGGGGTTCGCCCTGGCTGTGCGGCTCGCGGTAGAACAGCAGGGTGGCCACGGCCATCAGCAGCATGCAGGCCGCGCTGACATAGAAAACATTCTCCAGACCAATCGAGCGGCGCACGGCAAAGGCCATCACCGGCCCGAAGGTGCCTCCGACGTTCACCAGCGTGTAGTAAATCGAATAGCCCAGCGAACGCACATTTTCCGTCGAAGCCCGCGCCGTCGTGCCCACCACGCATGGCTTCACGATCGCCGGGCCGAACGCAGGAATCGCCAGAAACACCAGCACCAGCCAGGAAAGAGGCACCGACCGGCGGATGGGTTCCAGCCAGGCCGCATCCAGCGAGCCCAGCAGGAAATACCCGAGGCCGAGCACCAGATAGGCAAACGCGAGCGAGCGACGAAATCCGAAGCGGTCGGCCAGCGCGCCGCCCAGAATCGGCAAAAACCAGACCAGCGCACTGAAAAAACCGATCTTGTCGCCGGCTTCGGCTTCCGAAAAGCCCAGCGACTCGGTCAGGTAGATGGCCAGGACAGCGAAAACGGCGTAGTAGGCCAGTCGCTCGACCAGTTCGGTCAGGTTTGCCACCCAGAAGGCAGGTTGGAAACCTTCGCGGATTTCCCGCAGGCGTTCTCCGAGGACCACAGGCGCCTCCCGCCGCGCGAGTTGCGCGAACAATCGCGGCGAATTGTACCGGAAGCGCGCGGCCGGTGGCGTGAATTTTCCACTGCCGACGCTGCGGCGCGGGTCGCGCATACCTCGATGTGGGCGCCGGTCCCCCAGCAAAGCCCGAATCGAAACGCGGGCCGGGCCGAGAGCCGGTTCCACCAGCAGAGCTCAAAAGATTCGCAACTTTCCTCGGCACGGGCTCGCATGGCGGCGCTAGAATGACCTTCCTTTTTTGAGTGTTTCCGGGAGGCTGACGTGAAGCGAACTTTTCTTTTGTTGCTGACGGGCATTGTGCTCGCTGTTGCGATGCCGACGGCGGCGCAGGGGCCACCCCTGCTGCCGGAAGAGACCGTGGCAGCGCTAGCCGAAGAACTTTCCGGTGAGCTGGCCAAACGGAATCTGGAGCTGCTGGCGCAGTACCACCGCATGCGCGGGTCGCGGCAGTTTCGGGCTGCTGCTGAATTCATCGCCGCCCGCGCCCGCGAGTACGGCCTGGCCGGAGTGGAAATCCTGCAGTTCCCTGCTGACGGCAAACTCTTCTATGGCACGCAGCGTTCGCGGCCGGCCTGGGACGCAGAATTTGCCGAGCTGTGGGAGGTGCGAGAAGAACGCGGCCGCCGGGTGCGCATCGAGCGACTGGCCAGCTTCGACGCCATGCCCGTTTCGCTGGCGCAGGATAGCGAAAGCGCCGCGGTGACGGCCGAGCTGGTCGACTGCGGCGAAGGCACCCGCGAAACCGACTATGCCGGAAAAGATGTCCGCGGAAAGATTTGTCTGGTGGCGGCGCAGCCGGGCGCCGCGATGCCGCTGGCGGTCGAGCGATTCGGCGCCGCGGGCCTGATCAGCTACGCACAGAACCAGCGACAGGCCTGGTGGGGAGAAAACCGCAACCTGGTCCGCTGGGGACATCTGGACAGCTTCACGCCGACGAAGACGTTTGCCTTCATGGTGTCGCCGGGCCGTGCCGCGACGCTGCGGGAGCGGCTGGCACGCGGTGAACAGATTGTCCTGGAAGCAAATGTGAACGCAGGACGGCGGCCCGGTTTCTACGATGTGGTGACTGCGACGATTCCCGGTGCAGATGTCCGGCGCGAAGAGGAGATCGTCTTCAGTTGCCATCTGGACCACCAGCGCCCCGGCGCCAACGACAATGCCAGCGGCTGCGCAACGATTCTGGAAGTGGGGCGCACGCTGGCGAAACTGATCCGCGAAGGACGCCTTCCGCGGCCGGCGCGCACGCTGCGCTTCATCTGGCCGCCGGAGATCGAAGGCACGATGGCGCTGCTGAACGCTCGGCCGGAGCTGGCCGCGCGCTTTGTGGCTGTCGTCCACATGGACATGGTCGGGGGCGGACCGGAGACGAAAGCGGTCTTTCACGTCACACGCAGCCCGATGAGTCTGCCGACGTTCGTCAACGACGTCGCCGAAGCTTTCGCTGAGTTCGTCAACGAACAGTCCTATCAGTTCGCGACGACTGGCCGGGCAGCGTACCCGCTGGTGGCACGCGAAGGCGGCAAGGAACCGCTCGCGGCGCGCCTGGCACCGTTTTCCATGGGCAGCGACCACCAGGTGTACGCCGACAGCTCCTGGGCCATCCCGGCGATTTACCTGAACGACTGGCCCGACCGCTACATCCACACCAACTTCGATTCCCCCGCGAACATCGACCCGACCAAGCTGCTCCGCGCCGGATTCATCGGCGCCGCGAGCGGTTATTTTCTGGCACGCTTCGCCCCGGAAGACGAAGCGGCCGTGCTGGCCGTGCTCGAACGCGGACGCCTGCGCCGGCTCGCCGCCGCCTTGCAAATGAGCGCAGCTGTTCCGCCGCCGGAAGCAGAAATTCTGAAGCGGGAGGCGGTCCGGTACGAAGCGAGCCTGGTTATGTCGCTCGAACGGTTTCTGCCGCTGACTCCGCAGCGCGCGAAAGCCCTGGAACAGATTCCGCAATTGGCCTCCCTGCTCGGCATCGCGGGCGAAGGGGCTGGCGCAGCGGGGCCGGGCGCGTTCGTCTTCCGGCGCAGCGGCGAGAAGAAAGGGCCGATGTCGGTGTTCGGCTACGACTATTTTGCGGACCACTGCGCAGCGCGCAACGTCTGCGACCCGCGGCTGCTGCGCTTTCAGGGTTTGTGGGGTGCGGGCAGCGAGTACGCCTACGAGGTGCTGAACTTCGCCGATGGCATCCGCACCGCGCAACAGATTCGCGACGCCGTTTCCGCCGCATACGGTCCCGTTCCGCTCGAGCTCGTGGTGGAATATCTGCAGGCGCTGGAAGCCATCGGAGTCGTGGAGCGGGTGCAATAGAGAAACAGAGTGCCGGGTGTGTGTTCGGTGAGCGGCGGGCCCCGGCGCAGATGGAGTCGGCAGGAGGGTGCGCGCTTCCGGCTGCGGTTTTCACTGCAGCGTGTGGCGCGCCAGGGAAAGACTGGATGGGCCACGGGGCCTAGACGCAGCGAGCTGTGTTACCATCGCCGCTTGCCGCGCCCGGGGGAGTCGGTGGCCGTGAGCAGGTCTACGGGAGTGCCCGCGAGGATGAAAGCGTTGCGCAAAACGCGCCCCGCACGGGGCGCAGAGCTGGAAACCATTCCAGTTCCGGAAATTGGCCCGCAAGAGGTGCTGGTGGAGGTCACCGCGGCCTCCATCTGCGGCACCGATCTGCACATTTACGCTTGGGACCGCTGGGCGGCGTCCCGAATCCGGCCCCCGCTGACGTTCGGGCACGAGTTCTGCGGTCGCATTGCACGCGTTGGCTCGGAAGTAGAGGGGTTGGCCGAAGGTGAATTCGTCAGTGCCGAGATGCACGTCAACTGCGGGCACTGCCACCAGTGTCGGGTGGGCCAGCCGCACATCTGCCAGAACCTGAAAATCATCGGGATCGATCAAGACGGCTGCTTCGCACAGTACGTGCGCATCCCGGCCCGCAATATCTGGAAGATCGATCCCGCCATTCCCGAGCGGTACGCAGCCATTCTGGATCCGCTGGGCAACGCCGTGCACACCGTGCTTTCCGGAGAAATTGTCGGGCAGACGGTGGCCGTGACCGGTTGTGGCCCGATTGGCTTGATGGCCATTGCGGTGGCGAAGGCCTGCGGCAGCGGGCCGGTGTTCGCCACGGAGATCAACCCGCACCGGCTGGCCATGGCCCGGCGGATGGGAGCGGACCTGGCACTGAATCCGGCTGAAGCAGACCCGGTCGGTGCCGTGCTCGAGGCCACCAAAGGAGTCGGAGTGGATGTGTTGCTGGAAATGAGCGGTAGCCCCCGGGCAGTCGAACAGGGGCTGGCGATGTTGCGTGCCGGCGGACGCGCAGCTCTGCTGGGCGTGCCCACAGAAAAGGTCACACTGGACCTGGTGCGCGACATTATCTTCAAAGGAGTGACGCTGCAGGGAATCTACGGCCGGAGAATGTTCCAGACGTGGGTGCAGATGACCGAACTGCTCAAAACCGGGCGACTGAATCTCGATCCTTTATTCACTACCGAGGTGGCACTGGAAGAGTTTTCGACCGCATTTGAGCTGCTCCAGGCCGGCAAAGCCGATAAAATCATTGTCTACCCCAACGGAAAACCGAAGTAGCGCCGTCTGTCAATCAAGAGAATTTAAAGAAAAGTGGAAAACAGATGCACTTCCTTGCAGGTTAATTCCATTGCCTTGCACTGAAAAGCTAGCCAAAAACATTTCCCTCCACTGAAAACAAAGGGGTTAGCTCAGTTTCAATCTGGTAAGGGAATTGCTCAGAAATGAAACGGCAAAAGACGCTCTGAGGGGGCGTCAAAGGTGGGAGGACTTTTCTGATGAGGACGACTTTGTGGGTTTTGGTGCTGGGCCTGTTGTTGCTGGCGCCGGGGGTGGTCGAGGCAGACACGCTGACCTTCCGCTTCCAGGGCGGCACTGTCGCCGGTACAACTGCGCTCAGCAACTCGGATGACCCCTCGGAACTGACCGAAGTGTCTACGACAGGCGTTACCATTCAAGGCGCCCTCGGGACGGTAGAATTTACTACCGGCGCGTGGAACGACAGCACGTGGAGTTTCGATCCCGGTGGCTCGATCACGATCACCTCGAACGGCACCGGTGGTCTGCCGGCGGGGGTTCTGTTCAGCGGGTCGTTCACGAGCGCAGGCACGTGGACACTGATCAGCTATGCCGACGGCACCAGCGAGTGGGTGTTCGAGAGCCAAGTGAGCGGCTCGGCCAGCCCTGAGTTGCTGGCGGCGCTGGGCCTCTCCTCGGACATTTCTCAGTTTACGGCGACAATCACCATCAAGATCAACGCCGCGACGGGCATCGGGACCGTGGAATTCGGCAGCATTGTCAGCCATACCCCGGAACCCGGGACTCTGGCCCTGCTCGGGGTCGGTCTGGGCGGAGTTGCACTGGCGCGGATGCGCCGGTTGAAGAACGGCAAGAACAAGTAACAGAATCCGAAAACCCAACCAAGTCGCCTCAAAAAGCGCCCGTTTCACACGGGCGCTTTTTTGTTTTGGACAACGAAGATGCCGGGGCCTGGGTTCACGCAGCGAGCCTGTGTCCGGTGATAGCACGTGACAGCACCGCCGGCTGAGACGGAATGCTGCCGGCGCGTGGGCAGCTCCGCGACGATTCGTTATAATGACGCCTCGCCGCAGACAAACGCCGCGCGAACCGGGGGACCGTCATGACCACGACGACACGACCGCAACTGCAATATTTGGCAGAGGAAATCGAGCAACTAAAGGCCAAGCATCTCTACTTCCGCCTGCGCGTGCTCGAGGGCGAGCAGAAGCCGATTGCCAGATTCGACGGGCGCGAAGTCATCAACCTGAGCTCGAACAACTATCTCGGGCTGACCACGCACCGCGCACTGCGCCGCGCCGCAATCGAGGCCACGCGGCGCTACGGAGTGGGCTCGGGTGCGGTGCGCACCATCGCCGGCACGATGAAGATTCACATGGAGCTGGAAGAGCAGATTGCGCGCTTCAAGGGCACGGAGGCCTGCGTCGTGTTTCAGTCCGGCTTTGCGGCGAATGCCGGCACGGTGGCGGCGATTCTGGGCAAGGATGATCTGATCATCTCCGACCGGCTGAACCACGCTTCGATCATCGACGGGGCACGGCTCTCGAAGGCCACCATCCGCATCTACGAGCACAAGGACCTGGCCGACTGCGAACGAATCTGCCAGGAGACGCGCGACTGGCCGGGACGAAAACTGCTGATCACCGATGGCGTGTTCTCGATGGATGGCGACATTGCGCCGTTGCCCCAGCTCTGCGAGCTGGCCGAGCGCTACCACTGCATCATGATGGTGGACGATGCGCATGCCTCGGGCGTGCTGGGCCGCGGCGGTCGCGGCACGGTGGACCACTTCGGCTGCCACGGCCGGGTGGACATTCAGGTCGGCACGCTGAGCAAGGCGATCGGGGCGCTGGGCGGTTATGTGTGCGGGTCGCGGGAGCTGATCGAGTATCTCTATCACCGCGCGCGTCCGTTTCTGTTTTCCACTTCCCATCCACCGTCGGTCACCGCCACCTGCCAGGCGGCATTCGCTCTGCTCGATTCGGCCGAAGGCGATCGGCTGATCCGGAAGCTCTGGTCGAACACGAAGTTTTTCAAGCGGGGCCTGAAAAAACTCGGCTTCAACACGGGCATGAGCGAAACGCCGATCACGCCGGTGATCGTCGGCGACGCCGCCCGGGCATTCGAGTTTTCGCGGCGGCTGTTCGAGGCCGGAGTCTTTGCGCAGGCCGTCGGCTACCCGACCGTGCCGGAAGGACAGGCGCGCATTCGCACGATCGTCACGGCGGCGCACAAACGGGCCGACCTGGAACGTGCGCTGGAGATTCTGGGGCGCGTCGGACGCGAGATGGAGCTGATTCACTGAGCGCGGCAGCGGGCGACGGCACGTCCGGCTGTGGAAACCGGCGGAAAGAGGAACACGTCTGGGAAGTCTGGGCGGGGCGGAAAAAACCGCAGGCGCAATTCTGTGCTGTTCTCAGAAGGAGAGGTGTCATGAAGGGACGAATGGGGCGCACATTTGTCTACGGGCTGAGCGTGGCGGCCATTCTGTTGGCCGGACTGTGCAGTGGCAGCGCCGCCTGGCCGCAGGGGGACGCGGCTGCATCCGGCGCGGCGGTGAGTGCGTCGGCGGCGCGCAATCCGGCGCAGCCGATTGACGAGGAGTACACAGCGAAAATTCGCGAGTACACCACCGAGCCATTTTTCCTGACCGAGCTGGTGGATCATCTGCCGGTCCAGCGCGGCGTGCCGACACCGAAAGACGTGCTCGGCTACGTGATCGGCACACCGGAGCGGCTCACCTACACGAAAGACATCTACCGCTATTTCCGCGCACTGGCTGCAGCCACGCCGCGCGTGCGCGTCTGGAGCAACGGCCGCTCCGAGGAAGGCCGCGAAATGGTGCTGGTGGCGGTCAGCGACGCGGCGAACCTGGCCCGGCTGGATCGCCTCAAGCAGATCACCGCGCGGCTGGCCGATCCGCGAAAGCTTACCGATGCTGAGGCCGAAGCGTTGATCGCCGAAGGCTTGCCCATCTACTGGGCTTCGGGCGCAATCCATTCTCCGGAGACCGGCTCGCCGGAGATGCTCATGGAGCTCGCCTACCGGCTGGCCGTGAGTGAGGCACCGTTTTTCGAGAACATCCGCAAGAACGTAGTCCTGCTCATCACGCCGGTGGTGGAAGTGGACGGGCGCGATCGCATGGTGGATCTCTACAACTACCGGGTGGCGAACCGGGATAAGCCGGCGCCCGGGTTGATCTACTGGGGCAAGTACGTGGCCCACGACAACAACCGCGACGGGATCGGCCTGGCGCTGGCGCTTTCCAAGGTCATGCTGCGGACGTTCTTCGAGTACCACCCGCAGGTGCTCCACGACCTGCACGAATCGGTGCCGTATCTGTACACCTCGACGGGCACCGGACCGTACAACGCCTGGCTCGACCCCATCGTGGTGAACGAATGGCATGCGCTGGCCTACTACGAAATCGAGCAAATGACCAAACGCGGGGTGCCCGGCGTGTGGACGCACGGCTTCTACGATGGCTGGGCGCCGAACTACATGTTCTACGTCGCCAACGGGCATAACGCCATCGGGCGTTTCTACGAGACGTTCGGCAACGGCGGGGCGGATACGCGTGTGCGCCGGCTCGGGCCGAATCAAACGAACCGCACCTGGTTCCGTCCGAATCCCCCGCTGGCCAAGGTGACCTGGTCGCTGCGCAACAACACGAATCTGATGCAGAGCGGTTTGCTGTTTGCCCTGGAGTATGTGGCCAACCACCGGAACGAATTTCTCCGCAACTTCTACCAGAAGAGTAAACGCTCGGTGGCCAAGGCGACCACGGAAGGCCCGGCGGCGTGGGTGATTCCGGCAGGACAGAAGCGGCCGGCACTGGCCGCGGGGCTGGCACGGCTGATGCAGGAACAGGGAGCAGAAGTGCACCGGCTGGACCAGGACATCGAGGTGAACGAGGCACCGCGCGGGGCTCGGCGTGGCTCCGGGGAAGAGCCCGGAGGTGCCGCGCAGGCCGCGCGCGGGCCGGCGACGTCGAAGCGGAAGATCCCGGCGGGCAGTTACGTGATTCGCATGGATCAGCCCTACAGCCGCATCGTGGACATGCTGCTCGACACGCAGTATTACTCGACCGCGGATCCGCGTCCGTACGATGACACCGGCTGGACGATGGGCGCACTGCGCAACGTCGAAACCATCCGGGTGACCGATACCGCCATCCTGCGCGCTCCGATGACGCTGATCGCCGGCACCATCGCCGCCGAAGGCCGCCTGGTCGGCACAGCCACGAAATTTTTCATCGTCGGGGCGAACGGCGAGCCCGGGCTGGCCACGCTGCGCTTTCAGCTGCGGGACATCCGGATGTTTGCCGCCGAGCAGGCCTTCGAAGCCGACGGCAAGCAGTTCCCGGCCGGCTCGTTTTTGATTCCAATGGAGGGCAATCCGGCCAATCTGCGGCAGCGGCTGGAGGCCGCGGTGCGGCCATTGGGTCTGGTGGCTCATGCCACCGATGCGGATCTGCGTGTGGCCCGGCATCCCGTAGCGGTGCCGCGGATTGCACTGGTGCACACGTGGGTGAACACACAGAACGAGGGCTGGTTCCGGCTGGCGCTGGAAGAGGCCAAGGTGCCCTACGAATACGTGGCCGACACCGTGTTGCGGGAAACCCCCGACCTGAAGGCCAAATACGATGTGATCATCTATCCGCCGGTGACTTCCAACCTGGCCACGCTGATTCACGGGGTGCGCCAGCGCGTGCTGGATGATGGCAGCGATTTCGGCGGGCCGATCCCCTGGCAGAACTCGTCCTCGACGCCGAACATCGGCACTTCCCCGGACACGACGGCCGACATCCGCGGCGGGCTGGGCTTCGCCGGGCTGGCGAATCTGAAAAAGTTCATCGAAGACGGCGGTGTCTTCATCGCGATTACCGCCACAGCGTCCCTGCCGGTGGAGCTCGGTCTGGTGGAGGGTGTGTCCATCGTCGAGACGCGGCAGTTGCAGGCGCGCGGCAGCGTGCTGAATGCGGTGCTGGAAGACAAGGGCAGTCCGATCGGCTATGGCTACGACGAGAAGGTGCCGGTCTATTTCAGCCAGGGGCCGGTGTTCCGCGTTGCGTTGGCGGGAGGCGGTGGTGGCGGGTTCGGCGCGGGCCAGCCGGACGGACAGCGAACCAGCGGCCGCGGTTCCGCCACCGAACCGGACATTCCGCAAGGGCGACCCTGGACGCCGCCGGAGCCGGAGCCGCGGCTGAGCCGTCGGCAGCGCGAACTCTACATCGATCCCGACCTGCGGCCGTTTCTGGCCGGACAAATTCTGCCGGAGCGGATGTGGCCGCGCGTGGTGCTGCGCTTTGCGCGCCAGAACGAGCTGTGGGTCAGCGGCATGCTGGCCGGCGCGCAGGAACTGGCCGAAACGCCAGCCGTCGTGGATGTGCCGGTGGGACGCGGGCATGTGGTGCTGTTTGCCACCAACCCGATGTGGCGGCACCAGAACCACGGCAACTGGATGCTGTTGCTGAATGCGGCGCTGCACTTCGATCACCTGCACGTCGGGCGCGAGCCGGTAGGCGCGCCGGCTGAGTCGGCCGCGGCTGACGAGGCCGTGGAAGAAGTCATGCAGGGACATACCCACGGCCCACTGCAGTAGCCGCAGGGGGACGCCGACACCCCGTCGGCGCAGAAA
This sequence comes from Terriglobia bacterium, assembly GCA_023512135.1. Taxonomy (GTDB): domain Bacteria; phylum Acidobacteriota; class Terriglobia; order Acidiferrales; family UBA7541; genus DSGC01. The sequence goes on from JAIMAG010000011.1 coordinate 41,976, forward strand.
AAATACTTTACAAGCTGCGCGTTTCCTCTTCGAGGTGCGCGCAGCTTTTTGTTTGTGCAGGAAATTCAACCGGAGAAAGGGCAGTCGGCCGGAACAGACGGCGGTCACACCGTGCGCAGAACAGCGCCGAGTTGCTGGCCGAGCGCCTCTACGATGCGCACGACGAATTCGTTCACCTGTGCGTCGGTGAGGGTAGCGCGAAGGCTCTGAAAGGTAAGGCGCACCAGCAAAGAATACTTTCCCGGTGGAATCGTGCCGCCGTGAAAGCGATCGAGCGCTTCGATGCGCACCAGTTCGGGCAGGTCGAGCGCGCGGATGGTGTCGCGCACCTGCGCAAAGCGAACGGATCGGTCCAGCAGGAGCGAGAGATCGCGTTCGACAGCAGGAAACCGCGGGAGTTCGCGGAAACGGAGCGCAGCGCGGCGGGCCTCGTAGGCAGCGCAGAGGGGATCGAGCAGCAGCTCGGCGAGAAAGATTTCCTGCCGGAGCTTCAGCCGCGAGGTCAGGCGGCGATCGAGCATTCCGGCCACTCCGATTCCGCCGAAATCATCGCCGGCGGAGCAGAGCAGGCGCGCGCTCTGTTCCGGCGCCAGCCAGTCCGGCGCGCCCGGCTCCCACAGGAATCCGCCGACTCGTTCCCCCAGCGCCTCGAGGTCGCCCTTCAGGTCGGCAAACGAGAAGGCGCGCTCGGGCTCATGTATGGATTTGCGGCGGGCTAGGCCAGTGGCGCCGACCGTGAGCACAGCCCGTTCGACGGGCTGGCCGTTGTGCAGCTCGTAGCTGCGTCCGAATTCGAACAAGCGCAGGTTCCGCTGGCCGTGATTCAGGTTCCATTCCAGCACATCCACCATGCTGACAATTCCGCTGCGGCGCATCTGCGAAGTTTCGGCCGAGAGGGGATTGGCGATGGGCACGGGCTGGCGCTGCGGGGGCGCGAACAGGGCGTCGCGGTCCGGATGGACGAGCGGGCTGGCGATGATTTCGTCGTAGCCGAGTGCGAGCAGGGTGGCGCGCAGCTCGGCGAGGGCTTCGGCGTGGGGACGGAGCTGCGCCGGCTGGCGCGCGGGAGGCATGCGCGCGGGGAAGCGGTCGTAGCCGTAGTGGCGGGCGACCTCTTCGATCAGGTCGATTTCGCGGGTGACGTCGTGGCGCCAGGTGGGACGGACGCATTCCCAGGCGGCCATCAGCGAGCCGGCTCGGCCGCGAGTTTCATCCACCCGGACGGGAGCAAAGCCAAGCGCAGAAAGGATCGCTTCGATTTCGCGGTCCGGCACATCGGCGCCCATGACGCGGAGCAGCTCGCGGCGGGTGAGGAGGAGTTTCTGGCGTTCGGGCGGGCGCGGATAGACGTCCACGACGCCTGCGAGGACTTCTCCACCGGCGAGCTCGTGGATCAGCTCGGCGCAGCGGCGCGAGGCCAGCTCGGCCATCTCCGGGTCCATGCCGCGTTCGAAACGCGTGGAGGCCTCCGTGCGCAGTCCGAGGGCGCGGGCGGTGCGGCGGATCGAGACGGGATCGAACCAGGCGCATTCGAGCAGCACGTTTTTCGTCTCGAGTGCGATTTCGCTGGCCGCCCCGCCCATCACGCCGGCAATGCCCTGCGGGTGTTCGGCGTCGGCGACAACGAGCATTTCCGGCGTGAGCTTGCGCTCAATGCCGTCCAGCGTGGTGATGCGCTCACCGGGCCGGGCGCGGCGGACGACAATGCGGCCCCCGCTCAGGCGGTCCAGGTCGAAGGCGTGCAGCGGATGGCCGAGTTCGAACATGACATAGTTCGTGGCATCCACGATGTTGTTGATGGACGCCTGGCCGAGCGCTTCCAGCCGCTCGCGCAACCAGGCCGGTGAAGGCCCCACCCGAACACCGCGAATCACCCGGGCGGTGAAGCGCGCGCAGAGCTCGGGCGCTTCGATGGTGACGCTGGTGGCGGCCGCGGCCTGTTCCCGCGCTTCGTTCAGTTTCGGCTGGATGCGCTTCAGAGAGGCGCGGAACGCGGTCGCCGCTTCCCGGGCCAGGCCGTAGTGGCCCAGGCAGTCGGGGCGGTTCGTGGTCAGATCCACTTCGAAGCGCGGGCCGGCCGGGGAATCTTCCACAGCATCCACGGTGATGCCGGCGGCGGAGAGCGCAGCGCGGAGTTGCTCCGGCGAAGCCGGCAGCTCCACGAATTCGAGCATCCATGCGTAAAGAGCTTTCATCAGCGGAACTGGCGCAGGAAGCGCACGTCGTTCTGGAAAAACAACTGAATATCGTTGATGCCGTACTTCAGCATGGCCATGCGCTCCACGCCCATGCCGAAGGCGAACCCGGAGAATTTTTTCGCGTCGTACTGCACGAAGCCGTACACGGCCGGGTCCACCATGCCGGCGCCGCAGAGCTCGATCCAGCCGGACTGTTTGCACAGGCGACAGCCGGCACCCTGACAGACGAAACAACTGCCGTAGACATCGGCCGAAGGCTCGGTGAAGGGGAAGTAGCTGGGCTGCAGGCGCGTTTTCACCTTGGGTCCGAAGAATTCTCTGACGAAGTAGTCCATCACGCCGCGGAAGTCGCAGAAGGTGATGTCCGTATCCACGGCCAGACCTTCGACCTGGTAGAAGGCGAAAGCGTGTGTGGCGTCGGGGTTGTCGTGGCGATAGACCTTGCCGGGAACGATGATCCGCACCGGGGGCTGATGCTGTTCCATCCAGCGGATTTGCATCGGCGAGGTGTGCGTGCGCAGCAGCAACTCACCCGGCCGCGGCGTTTGGACGTACAGTGTATCCCACATATCGCGCGCGGGGTGGTCGGCCGGGATGTTCAGGGCTTCGAAGTTGTAGTACGGAGTTTCGATTTCCGGCCCGTCCACGACGGTGAAGCCGATGCGCAGAAAGATTTGCTGGATTTCGTCCAGCACCTGGCCGAGGATGTGCCGCACGCCGAGGTAGCGTTCGAGGCCCGGGAGGGAGAGGTCGGGCTGCTCGGCCGGCTCTGCGGCGCGCGCAAGCGCCGGGGACTGCTGCAGGGTTTGCTCAACGTGCTGCCGCAGGGCATTCAGGAGCTGGCCGATGGCGCGCTTCAGCTCCGGCGGTGCCGGCTGGAGCCAGTTTTCGGTGATCTGCCGGATCCGGCCGGATTTGCGACCCACCCAGGCCACCCGCAGGGCTTCCCAGGCTGCCTCGTCGTGCGCTTCGGCAGCAGCGCGGTCGAATTCCGCACGCAGAGCTGCGAACAGCGCCTCCAGCTGGGCTGGCTCGGCCACGCCCAGTTCGGCAAGTGATTTCCGTGTGTCGGTCACAGTGGTTCGGTCGCCCCAGTACGCCCGCAGGCGCAAAAGATTACACCAAAGCCCGGAAAAACGCGCAGCGGAGCCTGCTTGCCGGGCGGCGCTAGCCGGCCGCAGCCTGTTTGGCCTGGGCAGCCAGCTGGGCGAAGGCTTCGGCATCGCGCACGGCGATGTCTGCCAGTACCTTGCGGTCGAGTTCAATGCCACTCTTCTTCAGCCCGTGGATGAATTGGCTGTAGGAGAGGCCGTTCGTGCGGGCGGCCGCGCCGATGCGTTGAATCCAGAGCCGGCGGAACTGGCGCTTGCGCTGCCGGCGGTCGCGGTAGGCGTAGCGCAGGGCGCGCTCGACCGATTCTTTCGCCGCGCGGTACAGCTTGCTTTTGGTCAGGAAATATCCTTTGGCGCGCTTCAGGTATTTTTTGCGGCGGGCGCGCCGTTTGGTGCCGCGTTTGACTCTGGCCATTTCGGCTCTCCTTGGCTTTGTTGTCGGACGTTCCGGAGACAGACGTGGCAGGAGGCGGGCGCTCCGGCCGCAGTGGCCCGCGATGCCACGGGTTTGTCTCACAGATGCCCGCAAGCGGCAGCTAGCCGCTTCTCAGCCGGCAGGCACCCGTGTGCGCACTGCCTGGCTGCGGCACGCAGCGCCGCGAGTTTCTGCGGCGCGCGTGTGCGGGAACGATGGGCGGTATGCCGCCGCCCGGAAAAAATTCTATGCGTAGGGCAGCATCGCGCGAACGTTGCGCGCGTCCGCGGGATGCACGGCAGCAGCTTTGCGCAGGCGCCGGATGCGCTTGGCCGGTTTGGTACTCAGCAAGTGACGCTTGTGCGAGCGTCGACGCAGCAGCTTACCTCCGGCGGTCACCTTAAAGCGCTTGGCGGCGCCGCGATGCGTCTTGATTTTCAGCTTCGTTTTTGGTTTGCGAGCCATGCCGGGCTCTCCTCGGTGAACGTGCGCTGGCCTATCCGGCGGGCGGCGATTCCTGCGCCGCGCTGCCCGGCTGGGCGCCGGAAGTGCTGCGGCGACTGAGCCCCTTTTTGGGAGCCAGCAGGGCGAACAGAATATTGGCCTCCATACGCGGAGGCATTTCCACCTGCGCCACGTGCTCCAAATCTTTGAGCAGGCGCTGCATTTTTTCTCGGCCCACTTCCGGGTGCGCCATTTCGCGGCCGCGGTGGAAAATCATCACCCGCACTTTCAGGCCGCGGGAGAGGAATTCCTCGATATGGTTTTTGCGCACCTGATAGTCGTGTTCGGCGGTGGAGGGGCGCAGCTTGATTTCTTTGATCTGTCCCGCACGCTGGTGTTTGCGCTGTTCGTGCTCCTTTTTGCTCTGCTGGTAGCGGTAGCGCCCGTAGTCCACGATTTTGCAGACGGGAGGATCGGCGTTGGGCGAAATTTCCACCAGGTCCAGCCCGGCTTCGCGCGCCAGCTTGAGCGCTTCGTGCGGCGGCATGACGCCGAGCTGGTTGCCCTCCTCGTCGATCACGCGGACTTCGCGCGCGCGAATGCGTTCATTCACCCGGATGCGGTCCGGAGCCATCCGGGGACCACGAAAGAAACGCTGCTGGATAGGCCCACCTCCGGAAACAAAAGGGCCGCACAAACGCGGCACCTGCGGGAGCCCCACCCCAACGTGAGGTCCGCCCCCGTCCCGCCCATCGGGCTGGGCACGGGGCGTTCAGTATACCACGGGGTCGGCGCGAAGCGGCAAGCGAAACCGGCAGAGTCAGCGCACGGCCCGAGATTCGACTTCGCGACGGAGGTCGCCGAGAAACTCGGTCAGCGGGCGCGCGCCCAGGTCCCCGCCCGAGCGGTGGCGAACGCTGACGGTGCCGGCCGCCTGCTCGCGAGCGCCCACGACGAGCATATAGGGAATTTTGGCGAGCTGGGCATCGCGGATGCGGGCCTGAAGTTTTTCGTTCCGGTTGTCCAGTTCGGCGCGGAAGCCGGCTGCCTGCAGTTGCCCGGTGACCTGGCGGGCATAGGCTTCGAACTTTTCGCTGAGCGGGAGCACGACGGCCTGCACCGGGGCGAGCCACGCGGGGAAGGCACCGGCATAGTGTTCGATGAGCACGCCGAAGAACCGTTCGACCGAACCCCACAGGGCACGGTGCACCATGACCGGCTGCTGCCGGGTGCCGTCCTCGGCGACGTATTCCAACCCGAAGCGACGGGGCAGGTTGAAATCGAACTGCACGGTGGAAAGCTGCCAGGGCCGGCCGATGGCATCGAACAGCTTGACGTCGATCTTGGGTCCGTAGAAGACGGCTTCGCCGGGCATGGTGCGGAAGGGGATGCGCATCTGTTCCAGGGTGTGACGGAGGGCCTGTTCGGCCCGTTCCCATTCTTCTTCGGTGCCGGCGTATTTTTCCGGGTTCGCGGGATCGCGGGCGGAAAGCTCAACTTCGAACTGGTCGAAGCCGAAGGTGCGCAGCACAGCCTGGGCGAAATCCAGCGCTCCGGCGATTTCCTGTTCCAGTTGCGCGGGCGTGCAGAAGATGTGCGCGTCGTCCTGGGTGAAGCCGCGCACGCGCAGCAGCCCGTGGAGCACGCCGGAGCGCTCGTAGCGGTAGACGGTGCCGAGCTCGGCCAGTCGCAGGGGCAGCTCGCGATAGCTGCGCAGGCGGGACTTGTAGATCAGGATGTGTCCCGGACAGTTCATCGGCTTCAACTGGTAGAGTCCTTTTTCGACCTCCATCGGGCCGAACATGTTCTCGCGGTAGAAGTCGGTGTGGCCGCTGGTCTCCCAGAGTTCGCGGCGCATGGCGTGCGGGGTGAAAACCAGATGGTAGCCGCGGCGCAGATGTTCTTCGCGGGACCAGTCTTCCATGATTTTCCGCACCAGGCCGCCCTTGGGATGCCAGAAAATCAGGCCCGGGCCGGCCGCATCCTGAATGCTGAACAGGTCGAGTTCGGGGCCGAGCCGGCGGTGGTCGCGCCGGCGAGCCTCCTCCAGACGGTGCAGGTAGGCATCGAGCTCCGCCTGAGTGAAGAAACAGGCACCATAGATCCGCTGCATCTGCGGATTGCCTTCCTGGCCCTTCCAGTACGCGCCGGCGACGTTCATCAGTTTGAAGGCCCGGATGCGTCCCATCGAAGGGATGTGCGGGCCGCGGCAGAAGTCGATGAACTTGCCGGTCACGTAGAAGGAGACCATCGGCTCGGAAGCTTTCTCTTCGACCAGCTCGCACTTGAAGGGCTGGCCCTGTTCGCGGTAGAGCCGCAGGGCTTCGTCTTTGGGCAGCAGGCGCCGTTCGTTGGGCAGGTCGCGCTCGGCGAGTTCACGCATTTTGGCTTCGATTCTTTCCAGGTCTTCCTGCGTGAACGGCTCGTTGCGCAGGAATTCGTAGAAAAAGCCGTACTCGATCGGCGGGCCGATGCCGAGCTTGACGTCGGGGAACAGCTCGAGTACAGCGGCAGCCAGCAGGTGCGCCGCCGAGTGGCGGAAGACCTCCAGGGCCTCGGGATCCTTCTCGGTGAGGATCTGCAGACGCACGTCGGCTTCGAGCGGACGGGTCAGGTCGATCAGCTCGGAGTCGCCGTTGCGCTGGATGCGGGCAACGAGCGCCTGCTCGGCGAGCCGCGGCGAAATCTGCCGCGCAATGTCCAGCGGGGTGGTACCGCGAGGCACGTGCCGCTCGGAACCGTCCGGCAGGGTAATTTTTATGGCCGCTTCGGTGTTGGTGGTCATCGGGTGTTGCGTGCTTCTTTCTCGCCCACGATCGGCAGAACTTCCACTCAGAACACCGAAGCTTACCATGCGCCGCCAAGCAGGTGTAGCGCCCCTCTTCGGGCAGAGGAAACGGAACCACTCAAAGCAGGGCGGGGCCGGGGAAGCCGCGGCGGAAGTCAGAAGCGAATCTGGACGTCGGCGCGCTCTTCCGGTGCGGCCTGGAACAGCGGTTTCGGGGTGTAGTGCAGCAGGCGGGCGACGAAGACGTCGGGCAACTGCTGGATGCGGATGTTGTAGGTGTTCACGGCGTCGTTGTACAGCTCGCGGCGGTCAGCGATTTGCGATTCGAGCTGGCTGATGCGGCCCTGCAGGTGGAGAAACGTCTGATTGGCCTTCAGCTCGGGATAGTTTTCGGCCACGGCAAACAGCGTCTTCAGCGCCTGCTGGGACTGCTGGTTGGCTTCGAGCTTGCCTTCGATCGTGGTGGCCCCGAGCCAGCGGGTGCGTGCGTCCACGATTTTCTGCAGCGTTTCCTGCTCGTACTGCATGTAGCCCTTGCAGGTCTCCACCAGCTTGGGCAGCTCGTCGAAGCGTTGCTTGAGCAGAACGTCGATGTTCGACCAGGCCCGGTCGCATTCGTTGCGGATGGCCACCAGCGAGTTGTACACGATGACGAAGTACAGCACCAGGCCGAGGACAACAAAAAGAACGATCGCCAGCAACAGCAGGGTCATCGGCTCCTCCAGCAAAGTACCGCGAACACACAGATGCAAACCGCCTGCTCGTTCAGACGCACCGGGCCGGCCGAGCCCCCGGCCTCCGCCCTCGGCCGGTTGCGGCTGCCGAATGGCCCATTTCCTACGCGAAACTGATTTTCACATCGCCGCGGTCTTCCGGCGCAGCAGCGAACAGTTCGCGCCGCGTGAACCCGAGCAGCCGCGCGACGATGGCGTCTGGAATCTGCGCGATGCGGATGTTGTATTCATTCGTATCGGCGTTGTAGCGCTCGCGTCGCGCAGCGATTGCCGACTCGAGCTCCGAGATGCGTCCCTGGAGCTGCCGGAAATTTTCGTTGGCCTTCAGCTCCGGGTAGTTTTCCGCCACAGCGAACAACTGGCGCAGTGCGGCGGTGAGCAGGCTGTCGGCCTGGGCTTTTTCGGCGACCGAGCCAGCACTCATCACCCGCGAGCGGGCCTCGGTGATGCGCTGCAGCGTTTCCTGCTCGTACTGCATGTAGCCCTTGCAGGTGTCCACCAGCTTGGGCAGCTCGTCGTGGCGCTGGCGGAGCAGGACGTCGATGTTGGCCCAGGCGCGGTCGACGTCGTTGCGCAGGCGCACCAGACGGTTGTAGACGCCGACGAACCACAGCACCAGTCCCGCCAGAATCGCCAGCACCACCAGCAGCAGAATCAGTCCCATGTTGCCTCCCGTGCCGAAGTCCGGGCCCTCCGCGTGCCGCAGGCGATTGCGGCGTGCAATTCGGCCTGCACACCAGATGCCCGACCGGGCAGGCGCGAACCTGCCCCGTCGCTAGAAGCTCAGCCAGCCGAAACGGTGCAGCAGCCAGGCGAGCGCAACGAGCGCCACAACAGCGCCACCGAAAACGCTCAGCCAGGTGTTGCGGCTGAGCTTCGAAAGCACCTCCTTCTCGCTCGCTTCGGCGATGAAATACCACGGATGATGCTGGCCTTTGCAGATGATAATCCGCTCCTGCTCATCCTGCGCGCCAGGAACCTCCGTGGCTGTGCCGAGAACATACACCGGGTCGCCCTGGCAAAGATTTTTTTCCGTGAAACGCATCGGGCCGGTGAAGCGTACGCCGCGCGATTCGCAAAAGTCGCGGAAGCGGCGTTCGATTTCCTGCTCCAGCCGGTTGCGACCGGAGTCGCCGAAGAAAAACCGGACGAGTTTTTCGACGCCGCTCTCGGTGGTGTACTGGATATCGACCGGTAAGTCGAGTTCGGCGCCGGTGGGGTCCACCTTGACGCGGCCGGTGTCGTCTTCCACATAAAACGGGATGCCCAGATTTTCCTTGTGCACCGTGACCCAGCGGGAGCTTTTGCCGCGGCGCTCGTAGCGTTCGATCATGATTTGCGAGCAGTAACAGGGCACTTGGCCGATTCCGCTTGGCACGGTGGTGTTGCCCGCGGCGCGGCCGGCCACTTCCACCAAGCCCATGGCGACCGAGCGACACTTGCTGGTCGGAATGTTTTCCACCAGACGCTTGTTGCGCAGGTGGCGGAAACCGTAGAAGAAGAAAAACAGGCCGAGACCGAAGAAGACCAGCGCGCCGATGACGTCGTCGTTGATTTCAACGCTCATGGAACAAGCGGCCGCTGCGCCGCGGATCGTCCGCGCAGGCTGCCTCCCTCGGCCGCTGCACTTGCCGCAGCAGCATAGCCAGGCGGCCTGCGCAAGTCTAGAACACCACTGCGGATGCGCACAGCCCCGGCCGGGGGACACACAGCCGGGTACAGGTCTGCGTCAGCGTGCGGCGGTGGAAGGCAGCAGGTAGCGAGGATAGTGAACGTATCCGTCCGGAATCCTTTCGCCTTTGTGCCCGAGGATTTCCAGTTTTATCTTTTTCGGTTTGTCGAGCGCGCGGTCCGGTTCCAGTTCCAGCAGGTAGATATTCCGCAGCGTCCAGTAACTCATTCTCGCGGTGCGGGAGAGCTGGTGCGGGTGCGGCCACACCTCGAGGTTTACAACGAAATTCCCCTCTGCATCCCAGGGATCCCAAACGATTCCGCCTGTTTCCTGGGCAAAACTTTCAATTTCCCCGAAGAGTCCTCCCAAAGCGGATTGGCGCCGCAACTCGGTAACACTGATTCCAACAGGCATGGCACCCCAGAACGGGTCACTGGGAAAGAAAGAAGGAGGCGCGCAGAGAACAATGGACACCCGCATTCCGGTGTCGCTGAGACGGCGACTGAGTTTGCGGAAGGGCTTTTTAACTCCAGCAATAATTCCATCAGAGAAAACAACGACGCCATCCCCGGGCTGAATCTGACCGGCGATCGTATTCAGCATCGCTTCGAGGGCAATGCCGAACTCTGTGTTGTCACCGGTGTCTTTTTTTGCGGAGGCCGTTCCGGGCTCGGGAAGACTCTCGAGGGCCTGCCGAAGGATCGTTCTGTCGCTGGTGAACGGGACAACGATGCGGTGCTGATCCGCAAACGCCTGCAGGGAAAGCTGGTCGTCAGGCTGCACCCAGTTGAAAAACTCCTGCACGGCTCGTTTGGCCACCTCCCACGGACTGAACTCACCGACTTTGCGCATACTGCCGCTCCGGTCGAGCAGAAGGACAATCCGGCGCGGTTTCGAATCCTGCACGACTTTCGTGATGCGTGCGCTCAGGCCTTTGACGGTAATCTGCTCGGGCTTCAGGCCCATCAGCAGGCGACCCTCGCGGTCATAGATGCCGAGCGGGAGGATGTACCGCTCGACCGGCTGCTGCGCGCGCAGCGCCAAGCCCGCCAGCACAACGACAACGCAGCCGAAAAGGCTCAGCCGGCAAGCGACTTTCATGGTCGAGCGATCGTATATTCCAGCGTGAAGTGACTGGATTCTATCGTATAGCCAGCCATTGTGCCAGCAGAAAACACAGGTAGAATTCTGTCGTGAAGCAAAAATTCGAAATTATCGAGCATCCGGCGGATGTGGGCTTCCGGGCCTATGGTGCGACGCTCGAGGAGCTGTTTGTCCACGCTGCCGAGGCGCTGCTCGCGCTGGCCTGCGAGCCGGAAGGCATCGAAGAACGCGAGCAACGTACCGTCTATGCCTCGGGTCGCGATCTCGAATCGCTGCTTTTCGCCTGGCTGGCGGAAATTCTGGCCGCAGGCGACGCCGAGAAAATGTTTTTTCGCCGCGCGGAAGTGAAGGAGCTGCAGCCGCCCGACGGCAACCGCGGCGGAGAAGTTCGCGGCGTCGTATACGGAGAGCGGTTCGACCGCAGCCGCCATCATCCGGGCACCTACATCAAGGCGGTCACGTATCATCAATTGCGCGTGGAACGCACGGCCGATGGCTGGCGCGCGACGGTGTACCTGGATGTTTGAAGTGCCGGCGGGCGGCATAGAGCCGGCGCAGAAGCATTTCGTAAGGTTCGTGCTTTTTTGTGTTCCCCGGGATGATTCTCGATTCTGTTCGCTGGAGGCCGAACATGTGGCGAATTTTGATTGGAATTTTTCTGGCCAGTCTGTGCGCGGGCAGCACGGCCGTACAGGGCTCCGATGTCACCACGCCCCGTCCGGTCGGCGCGAAGGCAGATGAGGTGGCGACGCAAAATTCAGCGCACGCCGGCGTGTCGGCCGAGGTGAAAAGCAATCCGGAAAAGGCGCGTCCGAGCACCGCAGAGAGCCTGCCGACCCGGGTGGCCAGCCGACCCGTGGCGACGTATTCGATTGTCGCGCGAGACCCGGAGACCGGAGAGCTGGGCGTGGCGGTGCAGTCGCACTGGTTTTCGGTGGGCTCGATTGTCTCGTGGGCGGAGGCAGGCGTGGGCGCGGTGGCGACGCAGTCGTTCGTCGACCCAAGCTACGGCCCGAAAGGACTGGCGATGATGCGCATGGGGATCCCGGCACCGGCGGCCCTGGCGGCGTTGCTGGCTCAGGATGAAGGGCGCGAAGTTCGCCAGGTCGCGTTCATCGATGCAGAGGGCCGCGTGGGCGTGCACACCGGGTCGAAGTGCATCGCGGCGGCCGGGCATCGCACCGGCGCGAACTACTCCGTGCAGGCCAACCTGATGGACAAGCCCACGGTGTGGGAGGCGATGGCGCGCGCATTTGAAAACACAAAGGGAGACCTGGCCGAACGCATGCTGGCCGCGCTGGAAGCCGCCGAGGCCGAAGGCGGCGACATCCGCGGGAGGCAGTCGGCGGCGATGGTGATTGTCAAAGCGAAATCCACAGGCCGGCCGTGGGCCGACCGGCTGATCGACCTGCGGATCGAGGACCATCCGGACCCGCTCGGGGAGTTGCGGCGACTGGTGCGGGTCAACCGCGCCTACAATCACATGAACGCGGGCGACCTGTGCGCGGAGCGGCGCGACTGGGACTGCGCCAGCCGGGAATACGCCGCGGCGGAAAAGCTGCTGCCGGAAATGGCCGAGGTCACGTTCTGGCACGCGGTCACGCTGGTGACCGGCGGACGCGTGGAGCAGGCGCTGCCGCTGTTCCGCCATGTGTTCGCGCGCGAGCCGAAGTGGGCTGAACTGGTAGGACGGCTGCCCGCTGCTGGGCTGCTGCCCGACGATGCCGCGCTGCTGGCCCGGATACGAGCGCAGGCCAGGCAATAACGCGGCAGGAACAGTTCGCGCCGGTGCACAGTTGGTCGTCGCTGGACTAGAAAGGTCGTGCTGCGGGAAGGAACGCGCGCCAGATGAGCACCGCGCCGAGCACAGCACTCGCCGTTCCCGCCGTCATCTGCAGGGCGGCGAGCCAGGTGTGCCGTCGCGAGGCCCGTGCAAGCGGCACTCCCAGCAACGCACTGAACGCAACCATCCCGAGCAACGCACCCGCACCAAAAACCACCAGGAAAAGCACGCCGAGCAGGCGCGAGGAAATCGAGCTGAGCACGAGCAAAGCCAGGCCAGCCGTGCCGGCCATGCCGTGAGCCATGCCGACAAGCAAGGACTGCAGGTCGCCCCGGCGGAGCCGGTGCGCCAGCGTGCCAACAGCGGCCCAGGCGTGCGCATCGTGAACGTGTTCCGGTTCCTCGCGCGGGTGGTAGTGCAGGTGTGTGTGTTCGAGCAGGCCGTGCCGGTGTTTGTGGAAGTGGAACCGTCCGGTGAGGCCCCGGCGAATCGTGCGCACGCCCAGCCAGACAAGCACCGCCGCGACCACCAGCTCGAGTGTCCATTCGACCGGCGGGGCCAGCCGGAGGTGCAGGGCGATCAGCAGGCTGCCAAACAGAAACACGGTCAACAGATGGCCCAGGCCCCAGAGCGCGCCAAAACGAAGACCCTGGCGCGGGTCGCGGGCAGTGCTGACCAGTGTGCTGACCGCAGCAATGTGGTCGGCGTCGGTCGCATGGCGCAGGCCGAGCGCGAAGCCAAACAGCAATGTCGCCAGTGTGGAACCTTCCATGGCGCAGGAGTATACAGAAAAATCCGGAATCGCGTTGCGGGAAAATGCAGCCGCTTCAGAAATGGGTCAGCGTGCCCGCCATTTTGGTGCGGCGGAGCGACCAGGCAAACACCGCCAGCGAGAGCGGCAGCAGCACCGCAGCAAACAACAGCAGGGCGCGCACCGACGGCCAGACGGAAGCAAAGGAGGCACTGGCGAGCAGTGCGCTGCGCACCGCTTCCAGGGAGTAGCTGATCGGAGTCAGCCGCGCCAGCCATTGCAGTGGTTCAGGCAGCACCGCGACGGGATACATGACCCCGCCGACCAGCGCAGAAATCCCCAGGATGGCCCAGCGGGCGGGATTGCCGCGCTTGAACAGCAGAATGTAGCTGGCCGAGAGAATGCCCAGTCCGGCGAAGGCCAGCACGGAGGCCAGCAGCACGGTAGCGGCCGCAGGCCAGTTGGCTGAGGTCACCGGGAAATCGAATACAAGCACTGCCCAGCCGAGATAGACCAGCGTGCGGAGTGAAGCACTCAGGAAAGGATAGAGGGACGAGCCGGCCAGCAGCAGCGGGACAGGAGTCTGCGTGACGAGCAGGGCTTCCAGGGCGCCGTTTTCGCGGGCTTCGCGCAGGCTGAGCTCCACCGCCACCACGGCGACGGTCAGGTAGTCGAAAAAGACGAAGCCGACAATAGCGAAGGAGAAGTAGTCGTGCCCCTGCGGCAGCGTGCGGGCGAGCGCTTCGGTCTGCACGAATTTGGAAAGATAGTAGAACGAAGCCACGCCCATCAGCGCTTCCAGCATCTCCACCAGAAAAGTGATGCGATAGCTGCGCGTGATCAGCCAGTCGCGGCGGAGAATCGCCATCAGCTTGCGGAGCGGCCGGTACAGGTTCATGGTGCGGGCTCCGGGGACGGCAGCAGGCGGGCCAGGGCCGCTTCGAGCGTATCGGTGGCGGTGCGGCGCAGCAGCTCGGCAGGGGAAGCGCAGGCCAGCAGGCGCCCGGAGTCGAGCAGCAGAATGCGGTCGGCCAGGGCGCGCACTTCCTCCAGCGCGTGCGAGCTGAACAGAACCGTGATGCCCTCACGGTCCATCAATTCCTCGCGGAGCAGGCGGCGGAAGGATGCCGCGGCGAGCGGGTCCAGGCTGCGGGTGGGTTCGTCGAGCAACAGCACCGGTGGCCGATGCAGCAGTGCCCGCGCGAGACTGAGGCGGTGGACCGTACCGGTCGAAAGCGTGCGCACCTGGCGGTCGAGCGCCGGCCCCAGGTGCAGCCATTCGGCCAGCTCGGCGATGCGGGCGCGTGCTTCGGCGTCCCGAAGATTGTTCAGGGTGGCGAAGAAGCGGAGATTTTCCCGGGCAGTGAGCCGGGCATAAAAACCGCCGTCAGTGCCGCTGTGCACGCCGATGCGGCGGCGAACTTCGGCCGGGTGCCGCACAACGTCGAAACCGGCCACGCGCGCCGTACCCCGGGTGGGCAGCAGCAGCGTGGCGAGAATGCGCAGCAGGGTGGACTTGCCCGCTCCGTTCGGGCCCACAAGGGCCATGGCGGTGCCCGGTTCCTGCGTGAAGGAAACCGCCGCCAGCGCGCGGAGCGTGGCGCGGGCGAGCGGTTGCAGCATGGCGCGCCAGCCCGTTTGCGCCGGCGGGAAATACTTGAACAGGTTTTCGACAATCAGAACCGGAGCCACAAGTTGCCCGACACAGCAATGCTTCGCTGCGTAATGATGTTTTGCGTGCACGGTTGTTATACACGAGAAGAAAGCGAACAATCCAGTTGCGGCTCGGGTAGGCTCTTCCTAGAATGAATGGCGGTCATCCAGCAGGAAAGCGATCCTGGAGGCTGTGCGGCCGAGTTCCGGCCAACGACGCAGGCGCAGCGCGGGGATTCACCACTACAAGCAGGGGGCGATTCGCAGTAGTGGAGCGCAGAATTTCACCACACACGATCGTTCGTGCGGTCAACGAGCAGGTTTTCTGCGAGCTGGCCGGTGAAGCAACCATCCTGAACCTGAAAAACGGCGTCTATTACGGGCTCGACCGGGTCGGCAGCCGCATCTGGAGCCTGCTGCAGCAGGCACGCCGGGTACAGGAGATTCGCGACACGCTGCTGGAAGAATACGAAGTCACGGCCGAGCGGTGCGAACGGGATCTGCTGGTGCTGCTCGAGCAACTCTCCGCTGAGGGTCTGATCGAGATCCAAGATGGGTCGGCTGCGTAGATACCTGGGGCTGCCGGCCGCGGAGCGGCGGCTGTTCCATCGCGCCCTGGCGGCCGTGGTGCGGGTCCGCGTGCGCCTATGGTTGCTGCCGTTCGCGGTGATTCGCAGGCAGATCGATCACGAGTCGGCGCCCCGTTCTGCACCTCGGCAGCTCTGGACGCCGGAGCAAATCGCCCGGGCCGTGCGCCGGGCCGGCCGGTGTGTGCCCCGGGCAAGCTGTCTGGTGCTGGCGCTGGCGGCACGCGAATTGTGTGCTGAGGCAGGCCACCCGACGCGAGTGCACGTGGGCGTGCGCCCGGGCGGGAAGTTCGCTGCACACGCCTGGCTGGAATGCGCGGGTCGCGTACTGCTGGGTGGCGAGGATGCCGACGACTATGCGCCGCTGCTGACGCTGGGAGAACGACAGACATGAGCGGGTTGGCGGGCATCTGGAATCTGGATGGGCGTCCGGTGGAGCGCCGGCTGCTGGCAGAGATGAACGCACGGCTGGCACACCGGGGCGGCGATGGCGAAGGTCTGTGGGTGAAAGGTGCCACGGGTCTGGCCTGCCAGTTGCGTCGCGTGACGCCCGAATCGCTGCAGGAGCGGCAGCCGCTGGTGGATGCGGCCGGGCGCGTGCTGGTGTTCGACGGGCGGCTCGACTGCCGCGAGGAGCTGCTTGCGGCGCTGCCCGCAGGTGCTCCGGTCGCCGCCGACGCTCCGGACCCGGAGCTGCTGCTGGCCGCCTATGACGCGCTGGGCGAGCGGCTGTGGGAGCGGCTGGACGGCGATTTCGCGCTGGCCCTGTATGACGCCGGCCGACGCGAGCTGCTGCTGGTGCGCGACCGGTTGGGCGTGCGTCCGCTGTACTACTACCAGGCCGGCGCGGTGTTCCTGTTCGCTTCGGAAATCAAACCGCTCCTGGCGCATCCGGAAGTGCGCACGCGGCCCAATGATCTCGACCTGGCCGATTTTCTGCTGGCCGATAGTCCCCTGCACCACAACGGCGTGACGTTTTTCAGCGACATCCGGCATGTGCCGCCTTCGCATCTGCTCCGCATCACGCCGCAGCAGACCGCGCTGCGCCGTTACTGGGATTTCCCCGTCGAGCGCCGGCTTCGCTTCCGGCAGCGGAGCGAATATGCCGAAGCGCTGCGGCACTACCTGGAGCGAGCGGTGCGGCGGCGACTGCGCAGCGCGTATCCGGTGGCTGTTTCGGTAAGCGGGGGTCTGGATTCTTCTTCCGTGTTCTGCCTGGCCGAGCGGCTGCGCGCTGCCGGAGCGGTGCCCCAGGTGCCGTTGTGTGGATTCACGTTCGCTACGCCGTCGGGCACGATTGCCGACGAGATGATGTATGTCGAGGCCATCGAGCGTGAATACGGCGCACGCATCGAACGCGTGCCCGTATGCCGCGGCATGCTGGACGGGGACGCAGAGGCGATGGAGGCGGTGCGCGAGCTGGTGACGGTCACCGAGATGCCCTTCCTCGACGAACAACTGGCGACCTCGCGGCGACTCTACGCGGCCATCCGGGCGACGGGCGCCCGTACCCTGCTGACCGGGCACTGGGGCGACCAGGTGCTGTTCGCCCAGGCCTACCTGGTGGAGCTCGTCCGGCGGCTGCGCTGGCTGACCGTGTACGCACACCTGCGCGAGTACACGCGCTGGCTCACCGATACCGACCCGCGCGCGCTGTGGCAGCGCTTTCTGATGGACCTGGTGAAATATCACACGCCCGCTCGTGCGCTGCCGCTGCTGCGGCTGCTCCGCCGGAAGTTGCTGGGACGGACGCGCGATTGCGCCTGGTATGCGGACTGGTTCCGCGAGCTGGCCACCCGCGGCGTGTACCGGAATCCGTATGACGGCAAGCGGTTCGCATCGCTGCATGCGCGCTCGTTGTACGAGGATGCACGCGCGCGCTACTACGTGCTCAGCCTGGAGTGGAACGACAAGGTCGGCGCCGCCGAGGGTTTCCAGATGGCGTTCCCGTTTCTCGATCCCGAGCTGCTCAGTTTCCTGATGGCGATTCCCGGTGAAGTGCTGACGGCCGACGGTGTCCCGAAAGCCCTGCTGCGCGAAGCCATGCGCGGCATCCTGCCGGAAGAGATTCGCGGGCGCACCTGGAAAGCGGATTTCACGGCGTTCATCCGGGAGGGCATGCAGCAGGACCTGCCGGCTCTGCTCCGGCACCTGCGGGCGGATCGGCGGCTGCGTTTGTCCGATTATGTGGACGAAGCGCGGCTGGAGGCGATGCTGGCGGCACTGGAAGCTAACGGACTGCGACAGGGCGATCCCGAAGGCGCTCAGCTCTGCAACCTGATCGGGCTTTCGATCTGGCTGCGCCAGTTCTTTGGTGGGGACAGCGTCGCACGGACTGAAACGGCGCCATGTGAACCCGCAGCCCAGTGCGCTTGATTCCAATACATGTGTTTCGGGAGGTAGGAAACCGACTTGCGCCGAATCGAGGCGAATGCATGCACAAAGAAAACCTATCTGCGGCCGCGGCTCATCGTCTATGGCGACCTGTTCCGCCTGACGCAGGTCAAGGGCGGAGCGATGGGCGATGGCGGCGGCGGTGCCAAACCCCGTACCCGGTTAGCAGGCCCTCGCACTTGATCGTTGCAGGCAAGCAGGTAACCAAGGAGGACAGCGGCCAGCGCGCTGCGCAGTCGAGGCCCAGGGAACGCGTGATAGTGAATCTGCGATGAACCGCGGAAGGCTGTCCCTGCTCGGCCTCCGAAAGTGGAGCATGCGACGCTGAAGCCACTGCGAAAGTCCGGGAATCAGTGCCTCGCTGGCCGGGAAAGCGGACGTATTGAATGATATTGTTAATTGCTGTAGCAGAACAAAAAATTATCTTGCAGCCACTGCAACCTCACGTTATTCTAATCCCGCTTTGATGGTCGGCCACCAGTGGTGCTGGCTGACGAGAGGAACGCTTCAGGTTAAAAACCAGCCATTCAGAGCGGTGGGGAGATAGGGCCGTGAAAGAAGCAAAACCAGTTCCCAAGAAACCCTGGTCGGTTCCCCGTTTGACGGTTCATGGCGACCTGCTCCGCCTGACGCAGGTCAAAGGTGGAGCTTCGGGAGATGGCGGGGGCGCGAAACCAAATACCAAGTCGGCTGGTTTCCCCACTTAACATCAAAAGAATCCGCACGGAATTGCCCGGCCGCTCTCGGAGTATGTTTCCCCGGCGGTGTATCTGAGAACGGCTCGCACCGAAGTATAATCCACCTGCATGCCAATCCACCGGCTGTACGGGCTTGCTGTGCGTTGCCAGTGGCCTTTGCCATGGCCCGACGCGGAGGTAGAACCATTTGCCAGCGTGGAGGTCGGCGAAGGCGCGCCGGAAATTTTTCATGAGGGCGCCGAGCGAGCGCGGAACGGCCCCCGGCCGGATGACTGGTTTCACTGCGTGCGCCTGAGCGGTGGCGGCACCTATCTGCGGTGGGCCGGGCTGTTCGAGTTTGTGGTTTCGCCCGACGGGCACCGCATTTTTGGCCGGCCGCTGGCCGAGGCAACCGCCGAATCGTTTCACACCTACCTGTTCGGCCAGGTGCTTTCCTTTGCGCTGCTGCGACAGGGGTGCGAACCGCTCCACGCCACCGCCGTGGTCATCAGCGGCGAGGCGGTGGCTTTCCTGGCCGACCCGGGCGGCGGGAAGTCCACGCTGGCCGCCACGTTTTTGCAAGCCGGGTTCCCGCTGCTGACGGACGACCTGCTGGTGGTCCGCCGACAGGGAGAAAGATTTTTCGCCTATCCGGGCCCGGCGCGGCTGAAGCTGTTTCCGGAAATTGCGCGTGCGGTATTGGGCCCTGTGGCCGATGGCGTGCCGTTGAACAGCGGCACACCGAAGCGCATCCTGCCGCTGGGCGAAGACCAGTGGCACCGCCGTCCGGCGCCGCTGCGCGTGCTCTATGTGCTGGACGCGGCGGAAGGCGCAAGCAGTTCGCAGCGCATTCGCATCCAGAAGCTTTCGCCTTCGCGCGGGCTGGTGGAGCTGCTCCGCGGGACCTTCAATGCGGTGATCACCGAGCCGGAGCGACTGAAGCAGCAGTTCCTGCAGACCGCGGAGCTGGCCCGGGCCATCGCGGTCAAGCGGCTCTGCTACCCGCGCGAGTTGCAGCAACTGGCTGCGGTGCGCGAGGCGGTACTGGCTGACCTGGCCCGATGACGACCCTTTCCAAATCTACTGCCAGCAACGCAGCCGCACTCCGCCCGGAGCAGGCCGCGCTGTTGCTGCTGGCGCGAACGGAACTGGACACCACCCAGCAGGCGCAACTGCGCTCCCTGCTCGGCCAGGTGGACTGGGATAGTTTGATTCTTCTGGCCGAACGACACGGGCTGCTGCCATTGCTGAACGAGCATCTGGCCCGCATCGAGCCAGGCGCGCTGCCGCCACACTGGCAGCCGTTTGTGGCGCGCTACGTGGAAGCGGCTGCGGTCAACGGGTTGGAGCTCACCGCGGAGCTGGTGCGCGTGGTCCGCGCCCTGGCCGAGCAGGGCATCACCGCCGTGCCGTACAAGGGCCCGGTGGTGGCCAAACAGCTCTTCGGCAATCTGGCGCTGCGCATGTTCGGCGACCTGGACCTTCTGGTGCGGGAGCGCGACATAGTCGCAGCGGCTGCCGTGCTGGAGCGATGCGGCTACGCCGCAACGTTCGGCTTCGATACAACCAGGCCCTGGCGCCACGGCGCACCGGGCCAGTATGCATTCCGGCACCGTGAGCAGCACCGCCTGGTGGAACTCCACACCGAAGCGACCCTGCGCTATTTCCCCGTGCGCGCTGATTTCGATGAATTCTGGCTCCGGCTGCAGCCCCTGCCGATGGGCGACGCAAGCCTCTCCACGCTGGCTGCGGAAGACCTGCTGCTGTTTCTGTGCGTGCATGGCGCGAAGGATTTCTGGGAGCGGCTGGCGTGGATTGCCGATGTGGCGCAGCTGGTGCGGAAGCATCCGGATTTGGACTGGGCAGCGGCGCTGGAGCGCGCGGAACGCTACGGCGCCGGACGAATCGTGCGGCTGGGGCTGACGCTGGCGCAGGATTTGCTGGATGCGCCGCTGCCGGAAAGCATCGCCGCGCAGGTGCGCGCGGATGCGGTTGCCGTTTCGCTGGCGCGGCAGATTGCCCGGGAGTTGTTCGCCGAAGCGAGCAGCTTCGAAGGGCTCATGCGACGGTTCTGGTTTCGCCTGCGACTGCACGGCCAGGTGGGCGGAGGGCTGCGCTATGCGTCGCGGATGGTGCTCCTGCCCACGGAGGAAGACTGGGAGGCGGTGCGACTGCCGCAGGCATTGCACGGGCTGTATTACCTGGTGCGGCCGGCGCGGCTGGCGTGGCGGTATGGCATGGGGCTGCTGGGTCGCGCGAAGGTACCGGACCTGGGCAACTACGTGCCGACGCCGGAAGAAGTGGTCGTGCGGATGCTGGAGCTGGCCGAGGTGAAGCCAGAAGACGTGGTCTACGACCTGGGCTGCGGCGATGGCCGCTGCGTGGTGCTGGCGGCGAAGCGATTCGGCGCGCGCGGCGTGGGCGTGGAGATCGACCCGCGGCGCATTGCGGAAGCGCGTGCACGCGTCCGGCGCGAGGGCGTGGCCGACCGGGTGCGCATCCTGCAGCAGGATGCGCGCCGCGTGTCCCTGCGCGAGGCCACTGTGGTGCTGTTGACCCTGACCGGCATGGCCCACCTGAAGCTGCGGGAGAAGTTGCGCCGGGAGCTCCCTGCCGGAGCACGCATCGTGGCCCGGCGGAATCACCTGGGCGCCTGGGCACCGGCGCATTCGGAAGAGTTTGTGGACCATGGGGGCGCGGTGAACGTGCTCTACCTGTGGCGGTTGTGAACCCGGACCGCGGCGGGCGCGGTTTTTTGTTGCGCGGCGGCCCGGGATGCCGGCAGACTTTCGACCCATGGAGTATGCGCTGACCTCCCCTTCCCGGCGTATTCTGTTTCTCGGCGCCGTACTGCTGGTGGCGCTCGTGTTGGTGGGCGCTGGCGGCAGGGTGTATCTGGCCGCCCGGGCTGCGGCATCCGAGTCTCCGGAGGCACTGGCGCGGGCGCTGCGGCTGGAACCCGGCAACGCCGCGTACTGGCACCGCGCCGGATTGTTCTATCAGTTCGATTTCACCCGGGCCGACATCGAAACCGCCATCGCGCATCTGCGGCGGGCCGCGGAGCTGAATCCGCACGAGGCAAACTACTGGCTCGATCTGGCCGCGGCACACGAAGCCGCAGGACGCATCGAACCGGCTCGCGAAGCTTTTCTGCGAGCCCGGCAGGCGTACCCGATCTCGGCGGAGGTCGGCTGGAAATACGGCAACTTTCTGCTGCGGCAGGGAGAGCTGGAAGCGGCGCTGGCCGAAATCCGTCGGGCGGTGGACACCGACCCGCGACTGGCCCGACTGGCTGTGGCGCTGTGCTGGCGCGCGACGGGCGACGCCGAGCGCGTGCTCGGCGAAGCGCTGCCGCAACGACGGGAAGCTTATCTGGCGGCACTGAGTTTCCTGCTGAGTGAGCGGCAGGCGGAGGCCGCCTTGGCCGCCTGGACGCGACTGGTGGTCCTGGGTCCGCCGGTGCCGTTGCGCGAGGTGCTGCCGCTGGTCGATGTGCTGATGCGCGGCGGTGGAGTGGACCGCGCGCGGCAGGTTTGGCTCGAAGCGTTGCGGATGGCAGGTGAGGACCCTGAAGGCAAGGCCGCGACTACGCTGGTGTGGAACGGCGGATTCGAACGGGATTTGGTGAATGGCGGATTCGGCTGGCGCACCCAGCCCGTGTCGGGAGCGGAAGTGGAACTGGACAGCCAAGTATACCGTTCCGCGCCGCGTGCGCTGCGGATTCGCTTCGATGGGCGCACGAATGTGGCGTTTCAGCACGTCTTCCAGTACGTGGCAGTGGAACCGGGCCGCCGCTACCGCTTCGAGGGGTATCTGCGCACGGAGGGAGTGAGCACAGACAGCGGCATCCGATTCTGGATTGCGGATGCGGAGGATCCGCGGCGGCTGGATCTGGTGACGCCGACGACCGGCGTGGTGGGCACGCAGCCGTGGTCGCTGGAAGAGGCGGAGTTCACCGCCGGGCCGCAAACGCGGCTGGTGCGGATTGCTCTGCGGCGCGACCCGAGCCGAAAGCTGGACAACAAGCTGCGCGGAACGGTTTGGGTGGACGATGTTTCGTTGACGGCGGTCGAGGGGGCCAGTCCGGAGGCCAGGCGATGAAGGCCATCCGCATCGGGCTGTGTCTGGTGGTGACGTTTGCCGTGGCCGCGCACGGTGCCGTCGAGCCGTGGTCGGAATTCGGGGTGCAGGCGGCCGCGGCGGCGCTGCTGCTGCTCTGGGCCGGGCTGAGCCTTCGCCGGGGCACAGCGGAGCTGCGATGGAGTCCTTTGTTTGTGCCGCTGCTGGCGCTGGGCGCGATTGCGCTCGTGCAGTATTTCAGCGGTGCGTCGGCCTATCCCTATCTGACGAAGATTGCGCTGCTGAAGTGGTGCGCCTATCTGGTGTTCTTCTTCCTGGCGGTGCAGGCCGTGCGCACGGTCGAAGAAGCGCGGGGGATGGTCTGGTATCTGCTGGTGCTGGGGTTTGCCGTGGCGCTGTTCGGGATTGTGCAGCACTTGACGTTCAACGGAAAGCTGTACTGGTTCCGGGAACTGCGCTACGGAGGCATCGTGTTCGGCCCCTACGTGAACCGGAACCACTTCTCGGGACTGATGGAGCTGTTGCTGCCGCTGGGAATGGCGATCCTGTTCGTGCGGGGAGTGCGACGGGACCAGTTGCCGCTGGTCGGGCTGTTCACGCTGGTGCCAGTGGGAGCGCTGTTTCTGGCGGCGTCGCGCGGCGGAATCGTCAGTTTCGTGACGGAGACGATGTTGCTGGCCGGACTCGTCTTCGCGTTGCCCGGAGGCCGCAGGCGGATGGCCATGGTGCTGGGGTTCGTGCTGCTGGCCAGCGGGCTGCTCGTGTGGCTCGAGGCGGACGCCTTTCTGCAGCGGTTCACCGAGCTGGCCGAGGAGATCACGCACGACCGGCGCCTGAGCATGGCCCGGGATGCGTGGCGAATTTTCCGCGAACACACCTGGCTGGGGACCGGACTGGGCACGTTCGGCACGGTGCATCCGCGGTACGAGAGTTTCTATGATGGCAAATTGGCCGTGCACGCTCACAACGACTACCTGGAGTTGCTGGCGGAGATGGGCATTTTCGGTGGCCTCGCGCTGCTGGGATTTCTGCTGCTGCTGTTCCGGCTGGCGCTGGGGCGAGTGGCGCGGGAGCGGCTGGCGTTTGCGCTGGCAGTGCGGCTGGGCGCACTGAGCGGCTGTGCGGGACTGCTGGTGCACAGCCTGGTGGACTTCAATCTGCAGTTGCCTTCGCATGCGATGCTGTTTCTGCTGCTGGCGGCGATGGCCACCTCCGACGGGCCGGCTTCGGCAGGCGAGCTTTGGAGTAACTTCCGCTGAACACCCGCTTTTCTTCGCTTGACGCGACTGCGAAGCCTGTATAATGAAGCGCGAGGCAGGTGGGAGGGTAGAGTTTCGCACCCCGCCCTGAATGGCTTGGGTACTTCTCTTGGGTAAGTGGATGCACAGCAAGAGCCTCCGGGTGCTCCTGGCACTCTGTCTGCTCGGGACGGGTGTGCCGGTCGCCGTCTCCCAGCAGAAACTGGAGACGCCCCAGCAGACCAATCAGCGAATCCATGAGCTGGCCGGTGCGTTTCAGACGCGCGGCGGCGACTATCAGATCGGCAGCGGCGACCTGCTGCGGATCGAAGTGTTCGATGTGCCCGATCTTTCCCGTGAAGTTCGCGTGAGCGAATCGGGATACATTTCGCTGCCGCTGCTGCCGGTGCGGGTGCGGGCCGGCGGGCTGACCGCATTTCAGTTGGAAGAAAAACTGGCCGAGCTGCTGCAGGTGAACGGCCTGGTGCGGAATCCGCAGGTCACCGTGTTCGTCAAGGAGCAGCGCAGCCAGCCGATCACCGTGATCGGTGCGGTGCGCAATCCGCTGGTCTACCAGGCCATCCGGCAGACCACGCTGCTCGAAGTGCTTTCTCAGGCCGGCGGCATCGCCGACGATGCCGGCAGCGTGGTGATCGTGACCCGTCCGGCGGCGTCCGAGGACGGTGCGGACCCCCAGGCGCAGACGATCGTCATCAAGCTGCGCGACCTGCTCGAATCGGGCGATCCCCGCTACAACATCCCGCTGCAGGGTGGAGACGTGGTCAGCGTGCCGCGGGCGGGAATTGTGTACGTGGTGGGCGCGGTCGAGCAGCCCGGCGGGTTCGTGCTGCAAAGCGACAGCGAGGAAATGACGGTGCTGAAAGCGGTGGCGCTGGCTCGCGGATTGCTGAGCACGGCTCGCCCGGACGATGCAGTGGTGCTCCGCAAGGACCCCGAGAGCGGGCAGAAGCGGGAAATTGAAGTGAACCTGAAGAAAGTGATGGCGCGCCAGGCCGAAGATATTCGGCTGTACCCGAACGACATTCTGTTCGTGCCGGACAGCACCGGCAAGAAAGCCTTGCGACGGCTGGGTGAGGTAGGGTTGGCGATTACCTCCGGCCTGGTGATTCTGCGGGCCGGGCGGTAGCGGGAACGGCCCGAGCGGTGGGGAAGAAAGAGCGACCATGAATTCGAACGGAAAACTCGTGCCTCGCGAACCCCTGGAACGGGCAGGCACACTGGCGCCGGCGGAGACAACCGGCGGGACCCCGTTTGTGCACCCGGGCTGGGATGCCGAGCGGCGGCAGATTCACCTGCTGGACTACCTGGTCATCCTGCGCAAGCACATGTGGCTGAGCCTGGCGTTTCTGCTGGCGGTGGTGACCGTGGTGACGATCGCCACGTTCAAGATGCAGCCCGTGTACGTGGCGGTGGCCCGGGTCGCGGTCGACCGCGAGGATCCCAATCTGCTGCCGTTCCAGAACTCGATGTACTACGAGATGTACTGGGACGTCGAAAACTACATCGAGACGCAGGCGAAGATCCTGCAGAGCGAGACGCTGGCCCTGCAGACCATCGAATCGCTGCAGCTCTACAAACACCCGGAATTTGCCGGGGACGAAGCGGCGGCGCCGGCGGTGACGGTTCCCACGACCACCGGCGAGCCGCAGCCGCGACCGCCGATTCTGGGAGCGTTTCTGGCGCGGCTGGAGATCAAGCGGGTGCCGAACAGCCGCCTGCTCGAGGTGCAGTTCGAATCCACCGATCCGCAACTGGCCGCGCGCGTGGTGAATACCCACCTGCACAACTACGTCGAACACAACTTCCGCGCGCGCTACGAGTCCACCACGAAAGCTTCCGACTGGCTGGCCGCACAGCTCGACGAGTTGAAAATCCGCGTCGAAAAAGCCGAGGATGCCCGGCTGGCCTACGAACGCGAGAACCGCATCTGGACGATTGACGAAAAGCAGAACATCACCACGCAAAAGCTGGCGGATCTGAACACGGAGCTGACCCAGGCCCAGGCCGACCGCATGCGCAAGGAAGCCAGCTACCGGCTCGCGCGCGAGGGCAATGTGGACGGTTTGCCGGAAGTGCGCGAGAGCCAGGTGCTGCAGGAGCTGGTGGCCCGCCGCACGGAACTGCTGGTGCAGTACCGCGAGGCTGAGGCGCAGTTCGGACCCAACTACCCGAAGGTGCAGCGGTTGAAAGTGCAACTGGACGAGCTGGACAGCACGATTGCGCGCGAAAAGAAAAACATCGTCGACCGGATCGAGTCCGAATACCGCGCCGCGCGGCAGCGGGAGCTGCTGCTCAGCCAGGCGCTCGAACAGCAGAAGGCCGAGGCAAACGCCCTGGCTGAAAAGCTGGTGCAGTACAACATCCTGAAGCGCGAGGCCGAGGCCAACAAGGAACTCTACGACGGCCTGCTGCAGAAGCTGAAAGAAGCCGGAATTTCCGCCGGACTGCGCTCCAGCAACATCCGCATTGTCGACCCGGCGCTGGTGCCGCCGGCGCCGGCGCGGCCGCAAAAAGCGCGCAACGTCCTGCTGGCCCTGCTCGTGGGACTGGTGGGCGGTGTCGGGTTGGCGTTTTTGCGCGAGTATCTGGACAACACGGTGAAGACCCCGGACGACATCGAGCATCTGGCGCGGCTGCCTTCGCTGGCGGTGGTGCCCGCGTTCAGCCTGGTGAACGGCCGCGCACGCGGGGTGCGGATGCTGAAAAGCGCCGAACAGGAACCCTCGCGTGCCTCGGTGGCGCTGGTTTCGCACGAGCGGCCGCAGTCCCAGATTTCTGAGGCGTTCCGGGCGCTGCGGACCTCGCTGCTGCTTTCACAGGCCGAACATCCGCCGCAGGTCATCCTGGTGACCAGCGCGCTGCCGCGCGAGGGAAAGACCACCGCGGCGGTGAACCTGGCGGTGACCTTTGCCCACCTGGGCGACCGCACCGTGCTGGTGGATGGTGACCTGCGCAAGCCCGGCATCGGCAAACTGCTCAGCTTGAGCGACGGGAGCCGGCATGCGGGCTTGAGCACCTACCTGGCCGGGGTTTCCTCGCTGGACCTGGTGACGATTCCGCACCCGGTGATTCCGAATCTGGCAGCGATTCCTTCCGGGCCGATCCCGCCGAACCCGGCCGACCTGCTGTCGTCGAAGCGGCTGCAGGATGCGGTGAATCAACTTCGCGAGCAGTTCCGGTTCATCATCATCGACTCGCCGCCGGTGATGGCGGCGACGGATGCGATTGTGCTGTCCGTCATCGCCGACGGGGTGCTGCTCGTCGTGCGCAGCGGGCAGACGTCGAAGGCGGCGTTTCTGCGGGCGCGGGATCAACTGCGGGCGGTGCGCAGCCCGCTGCTGGGCGTGGTGCTGAACGCCGTGGACACCAGCTCGCCCGATTACTACTACTCGTATCGCTATTATCCCTACTACCAGTACTACGGCTCGGAGGGGCCGGAGTCGCGGCCTTCGGCAGACCGCTGAAGCAGGACACCGGCCGGGGAGGCAGCAGTGCGGTTTCTGATCACCGGCGGCGCGGGGTTCATCGGTTCGCATCTGGCCGAACTGCTGCTCGAACGGGGCCACTCGGTGCTTCTGCTGGACGACCTTTCCACCGGCAGCATCGAAAACATCCGGCACCTGAAAGCCAACGGCCGGCTGCAGTACTTCCTGGACAGCATCGCGAACCGGCAACTGCTGGCAGAGCTGGTGGACGAGTCCGATGTGATCCTCCACCTGGCAGCCGCGGTGGGAGTGCGGCTGATCGTCGAAAGCCCGGTGCGCACGATCGAAACGAACATCGAAGGCACGCAGCGGGTCCTCGACGCCGCCTGCAAGAAGAAGAAGCTGGTGTTCCTCGCTTCCACCTCGGAAGTGTACGGAAAAAGCAACCAGGTGCCCTACCGCGAAGACGACGACCTGGTGCTGGGCCCCACGTCGAAGAGCCGGTGGAGCTATGCGGCGTCGAAGGCCGTGGACGAATTTCTGGGGCTGGCTTACTGGCGCGAGAAGAAAGTGCCGGTCGTGATCGGCCGCTTCTTCAACACGGTGGGGCCGCGGCAGACCGGTCGTTACGGAATGGTGTTGCCGAACTTCGTGCGTCAGGCGCTGGACGGCGAGCCGATCACCGTGTTCGGCACGGGGAAACAGTCGCGGTGCTTCTGCGACGTGCGCGATGCGGTGGAGGCGGTGTACCGGCTGGTGAGCACCGACGCAGCGATCGGCGAGGTGGTGAACATCGGCAACGATCGGGAAATCACCATCGAGCAGCTGGCGCATCTGGTCAAGCAGCGCACCGGCAGCACCTCCCCGATTCAGTACGTGCCCTACGAGCAGGCCTACGAGCCGGGCTTTGAAGACATGATGCGGCGCGTGCCGGCTCTGGAGAAACTCGAGCGGCTGACTGGCTTCCGCCCGCAGGTGCCGCTGGAAACGATTGTGGATCGGGTGGTGCAATACATGCTGGAAAAGCGCCAGGCGGTCGCCCTGACTCCCGAGTTCGGCCGCGCCACCGGATAGATGCACGCGCCGGTGCGCCTTCTGTTGCCGAATTGTTCATCACTACCCCGCAGAGGTTCCGCTCGAGCTTTTCTGCATGATAAGGTGCGTTATCTGGACAGCCGCCGAGCGTTACGGCCCGCGCGGCGTGACCGTGAGAAAACAGAGTGCTCTCCGCAGTCCCCGGCGATGTGACGATGACGAAAGAACTACGAATCGGATTGCTCGGGTACGGCTACTGGGGACCGAACTATGCCCGGGTGCTGAGCGAATTGGCTGAGGTGGAGCTGGCCGGTATCTGCGAAGCCGCCCCGGAGCGACTCCGGCGCGCCGCGCAGCGATATCCGCACGTGGCGCTCTGTCGGACAGTGGAGGAGCTTCTGCAGCTGCCGCGGCTGGACGCGGTGGTGATTTCCACCTCGGCGGCGACCCATTTTCCGCTCGCGCAGGCGGTGCTCGCCAGCGGCCGGCACGTGCTGGTGGAAAAACCGCTGGCGCTCCGCATCGAGGACTGTGAGCGATTGATCGAGCTGGCCGCACGGCAGCAGAAAATTCTGATGGTGGCACACACCTTTGTCTACAACGCGGGAATCCAGCGAATGAAGCATGAGATGCGTCGCGAAGAGTTCGGCCGGATTTATTATCTGCATGCGACGCGCACCAACCTGGGACCGATCCGGATGGATGTGAACGCGATCTGGGACCTGGCGCCGCATGATATTTCGATTTTCAACTACCTGCTCGACGAGCAGCCGCAATGGGTCAGTGCGGTTGGCACCTGCGTGCTAGAAAATCCACGCGAGGACGTGGGCTTTTTGACCCTGGGATACCGGAACGGCGTGATCGGCAACATCCACGTGAGCTGGGCCGACCCGAATAAAGTCCGCGAGGTGGTGGCCGTGGGCAGCCAGCGGCGGGTGGTGTTCAACGACCTGAACGATCTGGAGCGGGTGCGCGTCTACGAAAAGGGTGTTTCCGTGGGCGACCGAACAGCGGAGTCCTACGGCGAGTTCAAGCTGCTGGTGCGTGACGGCGATATCATCAGTCCGCATATTGACCCGAGCGAGCCGCTCAAGAACCAGTGCATGGAATTCCTGGAATCCATCCAGCAACAGCGCCGGCCGTTGACCGACGGGGAATTTGGCGCCCAGGTGGTACGAGTGTTGCTGGCGGCCGATGCTTCCCTGCGCGCCGGTGGCCAGCGCCAGGAGATTCGATGAAACCTCCCTGTGTGCCGGTTGAGTGTGGTCCGGGATGTGAAATTGACGAGGGCGTGCTGCTGGGCTATCGCCCGGGCCGCGCGATCGAATTGCGTCCCACGCGGATCGGGGCGGGCGCACGGATCCGCTCCGGCAGTGTGATCTACGCTGCGGTGGAAATCGGCGATGGGTTTGAAACGGGGCACGGAGTGATCATCCGCGAGGAGAACCGGATAGGGCGGGACTGTGCGGTGTGGAATCATTCGACAATTGATTATGGATGCGTACTCGGTGACCGCGTGCGCATCCACTGCCACTGTTACGTCGCACAGTACACCACGATCGAAGACGATGTGTTTCTGGCGCCGGGTGTGCAGATTGCCAACGATCCCCACCCGCTCTGCACGAAATGCATGCAGGGCCCGACCCTGCGGCGCGGGGCGCGCATCGGAGTGAACGCAACGATTCTGCCGCATCTGGTCATCGGCGAAAACGCGCTGGTCGGCGCCGGCAGCGTGGTGACCCGAGACGTCCCCGCCGGCGCTGTCGTAGTGGGCAATCCGGCCCGCGTGATCGGGAGCGTGGACGAGCTGGAGTGTCCGTTCGAGCTGGTACAGCCCTACGTGAACGGTCTGGATGTGCGGCGGCGTCCGGAGTGGAAGACTGTTCCGCCGCTGCCCCGTCCCATCCGGAAACCGGAACACCGCTAAGGACGCGATGAAAATCCTGGCCTGCGCGTTTGCCTACAACGAAGGAGACAAAATCCGGCGCACGCTGGCGCGCCATCCGCGCACGCGGAACTACGATCTGATGGTCATGGACGACGGCTCGACCGATGGCTCGCTCGACCAGGTGCCCGAGGGCGTGCTGGTGCTGCGCAATCCGCGCAACTGCGGTATCGGTGCCGCCATGAAGCGGGTGTTCGCGTATGCGCTCGAGCAGAACTACGACGTGCTGGTGATTCAGGCTGGCAACGACAAGGACGACCCGCTGGAGATTCCGCGGCTGCTTGCGCCGATTCTGGAAAACCGTGCCGACTTCGTGCAGGGCTCCCGTTTTCTTCCCGGCGGCGGCTACGGCAATACGCCTGCCTATCGCATCCTGGCGACCCGGTTCCTCCATCCCTGGCTGTTTTCGCTGGCCGCGCGGAAGCGGGTGACGGAGAGCACGAATGGCTTTCGCGCCTTTCGCACCACGATTCTGCGCGACCCGCGGGTGAATTGGCAGCAGCCTTGGCTGAACCGCTACGAGCTCGAACCGTACCTGCTCTACAAAGCCATTCGGCTCGGCTATCGGCACATGGAAGTGCCCGTGACGAAAGTGTATCCGCCGCACCGGGAAGGCTACACGAAAATGAAGCCGTTCAGCGGCTGGTGGAGCATCCTCCGGCCAGTCGTCTATCTGCTGCTGGGGATCAAAAAGTGAGCACAACAAAAATTCCGTTTGTGGACCTGCACGCACAATACGCTGTACTCCAGCCGGAGCTCGAGGCGGCCGTGCGCAGAGTGATGGAACGCGCTGACTTTATCCTGGGCGAAGAAGTCGAGCGCTTTGAGGAAGAGTTCGCGCGCTACTGTGAGGTGAAGTATGCCGTCGGGGTGGGCTCGGGGCTCGATGCGCTGGTTCTGGCACTGCGGGCGTATGGCCTCGGGCCGGGCGACGAAGTGATCACGGCCGCAAATACGTTCATTGCCACCGTGCTGGCCATCTCCGCGGTCGGCGCGAAACCAGTTCTCGTGGACGCCGATCCGCGAACCTACAACCTGGACCCACACGCGGTGGCGGCTGCGATCACTGCACGCACCCGCGCCATCCTGCCGGTGCATCTGTACGGCCAGCCTGCAGAGATGGACGCCATCATGGAACTTGCGCACCGGCACAACCTGGTAGTGATTGAAGACGCCGCGCAGGCGCATGGGGCCCGCTATCACGGACGACGCACAGGCGGATTGGGGCATGCCGCCGCGTTCAGCTTTTATCCGGGCAAGAATCTGGGTGCGTACGGTGACGGCGGAGCGGTGACCACAAACGACGCCACGATTGCGGAGAAGGTTCGTTATCTGCGCAACTACGGCCAGCGGGTGAAATACCAGCACGTCGTGCGTGGAACCAATTCCCGGCTCGACACCCTGCAGGCCGCGATTCTGCGCGTCAAGCTACAACGGTTGGACAATTGGAATGCGGCGCGGCGACGCCACGCGGAAGCCTACGCGCAGCGGCTGGCGGGCCTGCCGATTCGGTTGCCGCAGACCCGGCCGGGTGTCGAGCACGTCTTCCATCTGTTTGTCGTGCAGGTCGAGCACCGCGATCAGGTGCAGAAGTCGCTGGCCGCGCGCGGGATCGCCACCGGCATTCATTATCCGGTGCCGATCCATCTGCAGGAGGCGTACCGTGACCTGGGCTATGGGGAGGGCAGCTTTCCGGTGACCGAAGCCGCGGCAGAGCGATTGCTTTCGCTGCCGATGTACGCCGAGCTTACGCCGGAACAGATCGCTGCTGTCGCAGAGGCCCTGGCCGAAGCTGTGTCGCCGGCCTGACGCTGGCCCATAACCGCAGGATGACTCGGCCCACGCATCCGCTGCTGGTCGAAGCAGTGGACCGTGTGGCCGTCTACTAGCGGCAAAAATGATACGCCGGCGTTCAGGAGCTTCTGCCCACCTGCCGCCGCGGGCAGCGCCTGGTCGAGCCCCCGGAGAGTCGGGAGGTTGTAAACCAAAAACCAGATCAGGAGTTTGAGAACGGATGTGTCCAGGGCAAGAACAGCATCTTCAGGTTGTCTCCCAGCCCCTCGCAACCGACGAACGGCCGCTGGTATCGGTGGTCATCCCTGTTTACAATGAGCGAAAGACCATCGAAGAGCTGCTTGCGCGCGTGCAGGCGGTGAACATCGATAAGGAAATCATCGTCGTGGACGACGGCTCGACCGACGGCACACGGGAAATTTTGCAGCAGGTGCAGCAAGGCTCGACCAGTGGCGCGAGCAAGATTCGCGTACTGTTTCATGCGCAGAATCGCGGCAAAGGCGCTGCACTGCGAACCGGCTTCGAACAGGCCCGCGGCAAAATTGTTCTCGTGCAAGATGCTGACTTGGAGTACGACCCCCGGGATTATCCCGCGCTGCTGCAGCCGATTCTGTCAGGCGTAGCCGACGTCGTGTACGGCTCACGGTTCCTCGGCGGCCCGCATCGGGTGCTGTTCTTCTGGCACTATGTTGGCAACCGGGCACTTACACTGCTGTCGAACATGTTTTCCAGCTTTAATCTGACCGATGTGTGGACCTGCTACAAAGTGTTTCGCCGGGAAGTGCTGGACGCCATCACGCTGCGGGAAGATCGCTTTGGTTTCGAGCCGGAGTTTACTGCGAAAATTGCCAAAGGTGGTTGGCGAGTGTAAGAGGTGCCCATTGCATATCACGGGCGCACCTACAAGGAAGGAAAAAAGATTACCTGGAAAGACGCTTTGAGCGGCATCCGCTGCGTGCTTCGCTACAGTCTGTGGAGATGACCTGGGGCAAGACAGCCAGGGTAGCGCAGCTGCTCGCGGGGCCGTCCGGTGGTCAACCAATGCGAGCGTTGTTGAAATCATTCAGCGGGCCCGAACGGCTTCTGCTGGCGCTGTTCGTGCTCTCGCTTCCCTTTGTCAATCCGACCGTGCACGGCGATGGCGTGGGGTACTACGCCTACGTCCGCTCGCTGCTGATTGACGGCGACCTGCGCTTTGAGAACGAATACCTGGCGGGCAACGCGGCGTTTGTGCTGCGCCGCACCGACGAACAGGGCCGGCTGCGCCCCGATACATACACGAACACCGGATACGTCTTCAACAATCACTCGGTTGGGCCCTCGCTGTTGTGGGCGCCGTTTCTGGTTTTGACCCACGGGGTGGTTCGTGGGGCGAATGCGCTCGAAGCCGACATCCCCCCGGACGGTTTTTCCTGGCCGTACCTGTGGACGATGGCGCTGACGACGGCGGGCTACGGGTTTGCGGCGCTGTGGATGGCGTTTCGACTGGCGCGCCGCTACGTGGCGGAACGCTGGGCGCTGCTGGCGACGCTGGGCATCTGGTTTGGCAGTTCGCTGCCGGTCTATATGTACTTCAATCCGGCCTGGGCGCACGCCCATTCGGCGTTCACGGTCACCGTGTTTCTGTGGTACTGGCAGCGTACGCGCGAGTTGCGCACGCTGCGGCAGTGGGCGCTGCTCGGATTGCTCGGCGGGCTGATGGTCAATGTCTACTATCCGACCGGCGTACTGCTCCTGCTGCCGTTGCTGGATGCACTGGGCGGCTACTGGAGTGCGTGGCGGCCCAGGCCGGACCTTCGGCAGGTGGCCCGGCAGTTCGGTACTCACTTGATTTTTCTGCTCGTGCTGGTCGTGGCGCTGCTACCCACGCTGATTACGCGCCAGATCCTGTTTGGCCATCCGCTCCGCACTGGCTACGCGGACGCGCAGTTGTGGAACTGGACGAGGCCGGTACTGTGGGAGGTGCTGTTTTCAGCCCATCACGGCCTGCTGAGCTGGACACCGGTGCTGCTGCCGGCCATCGTCGGGCTGTGGTGGCTGCGGAAAAAAGACCGGTGGCTGGGCAACGCGCTGGGCGCGGTGTTCCTTGCCTACTACTACGTGATTGCCGCGTACCTGCACTGGCACGGGATGTCGTCGTTCGGGAACCGTTTCTTTGTTTCGCTGACTCCGCTGTTCGTGCTGGGGCTGGCCGCAACCCTGGAACGCGTCGCAGGATGGTTCGCTGAGCCGCGGCGCGCGTTCGCCGTGCAGGCCGGAGCGCTGGCGCTGCTCGTCGTCTGGAACGCCGGCCTGATTTTCCAGTGGGGCACGCGGATGATTCCCGCCCGCGAGCCGGTGGTGTGGAGCGAGGTGGCGCGGAATCAGGTGACCGCGGTGCCGGCGCGGCTGCTCGAGACCGTGCGCAGCTACCTCTTTGCACGCGATGCGCTGATGGAGCAAATCGAGGCCCACGATCTGCCTCCGCAGCCACCCGAAGCGGATTCGCAGCGGAGACCCGAGTGATGGTTCGGCGCGCACAACGCAGCTTCGCGACGGACAGCGTAGCGTCGTTCGTCCTGATGCTGCTGACGAACCTGATTCGGCTGCCCACAAATATTCTGATTGCGCGGTTTCTGGGGCCGGCGGGCAAGGGTGTGGTCACGCTGCTGCAGTTGCTGCTGGGCCAGACCGCGCTGTTTCTTTCCCTGGGGTTGGACGCAGCGCTGGTGCACTTCGCCGGGCGACGCGGCCGACCGGTGGCCGAGCTGACCGGACGCGCGCTGGGGCTGGGCCTGGTGCTGGGCGAAATCGGCTTCGGAGTGCTCGTGGTGCTGCTGGTGTGGGTGTTCGCGGAGCTGCTGCCCGCCGAGGTGCGGCTGGTGTCCTTGCTGCTGGCGGCTACGCTGCCGTTGACGCTCATCGCGAGCTTTCTCCGTAGCCTGCTGCGCGCCTGCGGGCGCGTGGTAGAGGAATGGTCGCTGATGCTGGTTTCGGCGACGGCCCTGCTCGCCGGCGTGGGCCTCGGACTGCTGCTCGAAGGCGGCGTGACGGGTGTGCTCTGGGGCCTGCTCGGGGGCAGCGTGCTGACGGTCGTCGTGACCGCAGGACTGGCCTGGCGGGTGGGTATCCTGTGGCAGAAGCCAGAGATTAGCTGGCACGGCGCGCGCGAGCTGGTCGGCTACGGAGCCAAGCTGCACGGCGGCAACATCCTGGAGGCGATGAACGATCGCTTCGATATGTACATCCTGGCGTTTTTTCTGGGCACTGCGGCCGTGGGCATCTATTCGATTGCGGTGGTGGTGGCGGAGCTGGTGCTGCTGTTTCCGGGCGTAGTCGGCAGCGTGTTGATGCCGCGGGTGGCCACGCGCAGCGAAGCAGGCAGCAACGCGATGATGGCACCGGTGCTGCGCATGACGTCGCTGGTGCTGGCCGGGGGTGCGCTGGTGTCGGCGCTGGCGGGTGGCTGGCTGATTCAGTTGTTGTTCGGCGAAGCGTTCCTGCCGGCGTTCTGGCCGATGCTGCTGCTGCTGCCGGGGTCCTGGGCACTGGGTCTGTGGCGGACGATGATGAGCGACCTGGTCGTGCGCGGCCACCCGCTCGGCAAAACCTGGACGGCCGCCGTGGCGGTGGTCGTCACCATCGTGCTCGACCTGCTGCTGATTCCGCTGTGGGGCGTGCCGGGCGCGGCGGTCGCTTCGAGCTTGGCCTATGGCGCGGCGATGGGGCTCGGACTGTGGTTGTACTGCCGGGTGACCCGGCTGCGGCCGCTCGAACTGCTGCGACCGCGCCGCGAAGACTTCGCCCTGGCCCGAACGCAACTCCGCGCCGGACTCGTCTCCTGGCGAACTGCGTTTCCGCGATGAACGCTTCAGCATCCAATCCGCGCACAGGACTTCCCGCAATCTGGCCCACCAGCCGCATGCGCCGTTGGTTACGCGATGTCGTTGTTGAGTTGTTGGCATCTCTGCCCACGCCATGGAAGCGCACGCTTGCAGGAAGATTCATCCGGCCCCTGTTGTGGCTGCTGTTTCATATCGAGCGGGAAAGATTACCCGTGGTTCGTGCGGGACCACGCGGCTGCCGGTTCGCTATGCGCCTGAACTGGCAAGGGCATACCGACTTTGTCCTAGGGATCTACGAGCCGGAAGTCATAAATGCTCTGCGTCGGTTCTTGCGACCCGGAGACTGCTGTATTGATGTGGGCGCGCACATCGGTTATTCGACGCTGCTGATGTCCCGTTTCGTCGGCGAGCACGGGCGGGTTGTGGCGTATGAGCCTTTCCCGAGAAACTTTGCCGCGTTGCAGGAAAACTTGGACCTCAATCAAATTCGGAATACCACATTGCGACGCCTTGCCCTCGGCGAGCAGAGGGGGGAGCTTACGTTAGAATACCC
Source organism: Terriglobia bacterium (assembly GCA_023512135.1). Lineage (GTDB taxonomy): Bacteria > Acidobacteriota > Terriglobia > Acidiferrales > UBA7541 > DSGC01. The sequence continues at coordinate 78,203 of JAIMAG010000011.1, forward strand.
CACCGGGGAGGAGTTTTCTTCGACCCCCTCCGCATGTAGCTACGCTGTCGAGGGCCATCGAGCGCGGATATCGGTGCCAATGGATACTTTGGACGCGGAAATGCTCAGGATGAGATTGTCACCGCATTTGGTGAAAATTGACGTGGAAGGTGCTGAGCTAGCAGTGCTGCGCGGAGCCCGTGAGACACTTCGCCAGTCGCGGCCACTCGTGTTGGTTGAGATTCACGGTTGGGGGCGCGACCAGAGCGACGAAGTTTTGAAGCTGATTAGGAATTGCGGCTATCGTACGGAAAGGATCGGTCAACGTCGGCGGGAGGTTTTCATCCTGGCAATTCCAGACTGAATGCGCATGCGTGACGCAATTGTGCTTTCCGGATGGACCTGGCGGGCCACCAACGTGCCGGAACGGTTGGCGCTGGCCTTGGCACGCCTAGGTCTGCGGGTCCTGTACTGTGAAAACCCGTTTTCACGTTTCAACCCGCAGCAGCCACCTCACAATGAACTGGCAAACGGCATATACGGCTTTCGCCCGAAACTATTCAGCCATCGACTGAATCGCTTTGCAACGCTAGCGCGCTGGCAGGCGGCTGGGATAGCAGAGCAGATTCTGACACATGCCGCGGCGCTTAGCTTGCAAAATCCAATTCTATTCTACCCGTGCTTGGCTAATCTTGTGCCCCTAGCTTCTGTATTCAAGAAGCAAGGTTTACCGGTGGTTTATGTATGCATGGACTATCCGGAGCTGCGATTGGATGAGCACGTTCGAGTGGCTGACTTCGTGCTGGTGATCCCACGTGCCGGGTACCATCGACTGAAAGCGCGCTATGGAAACAGAATCCACCGTATTCCGCAACCCGTTGAGGTTTCGACCGCGCTTCCCACTGCCTCCGAAGAACCCGAGGACCTGGCCAGGATTCCCCGCCCCCGGCTTGGATATCTGGGTCATCCGCATCAACGGTTGAACTTGCGGTTGGTGCGAGAAATCTTCGTGGCAAATCCGGACTGGCATCTTGTTTGGTTTGGAGCTTGCCGCGAACTGGTTCTACCGAACATTCATGTACTTGATTGGCGACCTCCAGACGAGTTGCGACGTCTGGTGGCTCACCTCGACGTGGGCATCATGCCTTATGATTGCGCAGATGAACGAGAGTTCCATGCGACACCGCTGAAACTGTTTGAGTATTTCCTTGCCGGATTGCCGGTCGTTTCTACACCGATCCTCCACCTGTGGGAACACCAAGGACTGATCTATTTTGGCGATACGGCTGAGGAATTGAGTTGCGCCGTCACTTCTGCATTGCGTGAGCCGCCTGATAGTCCGCTTCGTCAGCTGCGACAGCAGGTTGCCGCCCGCCACTCAATTGAACATCTTGCCTCGGTGCTGGCTGCAATCTTGCCGCTTGGAGTGAGTCATGCAACATTAGTTGAAACGCATTTCACCGGGAGCACGTGACGATGTGCAAATTGTTACCATTATGTGGTTAGCGCTGCGATTCAGGTGTTCTGAATGATGCGACCACGCGGCGGCCCGGAAGGCACTGGGTTTGCGCGAAGATGCACGGGTCGGCCTCTTCGTGGGCAGTGCGCATCCAATGAAGGGTTTTTCGGTTGTAAAGGCCCTGATGGATCGTTTTCCGACGGTGGACTGGCTGCTGGCACTGCGCGGACAGTTGCCACCGGAGGCGAGCGGCCGTCCCGGTGCTCGAGTGTTTCAGAATGCCGACTATGCGACCTTGCCGCTGTTGTACAACGCTGCCGATGTTTTTCTCTGCCCGTCGCGGTATGAGCCCTTCGGGTATGTGGTGGCGGAGGCACTGGCCTGTGGCACACCCACGGTGGCATCGCCTGGTGGGGCGAGTCGGAAATTCCTGGGGCGGCCGCCATGGAATCGTTTTCTGATTGCAGACCCGGAAGACGTGGACGCGTTCGCGGCAGCCATTGCAGAAATTCTGCGCAGCCCGGAAGAAATGCGCCAGAAGGTAATCCAACAGATTCGACCTCAAATTGTCGAGCTGATGGCGCCGGAGAATTGGGCGCGGCGGTTTTTTGCGGTTGCGGGCCTGTAGCGTTCGTCCAGGACAGAGAACAGAGCGGCACCATGCGCGATTTACTGGCTCATTTGCTGCTGCGTTGTCCGCAGATGGCGCAGTTTGTGCGGAGGTTGCCAGTGCTGGGCGCTGTCGCGCATCGGGTTGGTTCCCGGCTGTTACCGCCGGGCGCGCGCGTGTGGGCAAAGGTTCGCGCTGGACCGGCCCGCGGTCTGTGGCTCCGCGTCGACCCGCGCTATGAGGACGAATACATCAGGTCTACACATGAGCCGCTGCTTCAGCAGTTTCTTACGAACCATCTGAGGCCTGGCATGGTTTTCTACGACGTGGGCGCGCACATAGGGTTCTTCAGTCTCCTAGCTGCCCGGCTCGTGGGAAGGGAGGGGAAAGTCTTCAGCTTCGAAGCCGCTCCCGAAAACGTAAACCGACTAATGGAGAACGCGCGCCGCAACGGTTTTGAGCAGATCACGATTGTGCCCGCCGCAGTCTGGAAGGAGTGCAGGCAGCTTCGATTTCAGCGCGCATCTGACGATTCAAGCCGCAATACCGGCCGGGTAGTCCTGACCCAAGCCGCAGCGCCGGAGCTGATCGAAGTAGAAGCAGTGACGTTGGACCATTTCGCGCAACAGCACTTATTTCCCCAAGTCATCAAGATCGACGTAGAAGGTGCTGAGGTAGAGGTGCTAGAAGGCGCCCAGAAAATTTTAGCAGCGGCACCCCCAGTGTTACTTTGTGAAGTGCACAGTGCTGAGTCCGCAATTCGTGTCCAGCAGTTGCTAGATGTGCAGGGCTATCGTGTTGAATGGTTTGAGCCGACCCTTCGATATCCGCAGCATTTACTTGCTGTGTCATGTTAGCTGGAAATCGTCATCGCGGAGCACGGCGGATGAGGTGGCGTTCAGACTTGGTTTCCTTCTCGGCAGGCGAACACTTTAAGTGCGTCAGTTTGGCGAGGGCACCGGCGCGAAAGACAGGGTGGGCTTACGAGCGGTAGCTGGCGTTGATATCCACGTAGCCGCGGGTGAAGTCGCATGTCCAGAGGACGCAGCGGCCAGCCGCGCGGCGTGCGGGGCGGCGGATTCTCCGATTTGCGTTGCGTTTTCTTTCCCCCAAATCCAGTACGACGGAAACGCAGCCTCGGCGGAGTGCTTGGCGCACGGCGCGTTCGTCGAACGGCCGCGGGCGACCGCGCGCAAAGACGAGCGTGCCGGCCAGCCAGACGCGTGTGCGCGCCGGATCCAGGGCCACGCCGGCACGACCGGCGGCGGCCAGGATGCGTCCCCAGTTCGGATCCGCGCCGGCCAGCGCGGTTTTCACCAGCGGAGACTCGGCGATGGTGCGGGCCACGCGTTCGGCCGCAGCGGCGGACGGTGCGCCGCGAACTTCGACTTCCACCACGCGCTGCGCCCCTTCGCCATCGGCAACAATCTGCAGCGCCAGACTGCGGCAGACCTCGGTGAGCGCGCGGTAGAACCGGAGCGCGTCGCGTTCGGCGCGGGTCGCAGCACGCCGGTCGGGAGAAAAGCGTCGCAGAGAAAGCCGGCGCCCACCGGCGGCGCCGCTGGCGAGCAGCACGACCGTGTCGTTCGTCGAGGTATCGCCATCTACGGTGATCCGGTTGAAGGTCTGCGCGACGGCGGCGCGCAGCATCCGCTGCAGCAGGGACGGGGCGATGGCCGCGTCGGTGACCACAAACGCCAGCATGGTGGCCATGCGCGGTGCAATCATGCCGGCACCCTTCGCGCAGCCGAGCAGCCGCACGGCGCGGCCCTCGATGCGGCACGTTGCTGCGGCCCACTTCGGCCGCGTGTCGGTGGTCAGGATGGCGCGGGCGAATGCGCGAAAGGCCCGCGGTGTGTTCGCCGCGCTGCGGCTCAGCCTCGGCAGCGCGCGCAGGAGTTTCTCTGCGGGCAGCGGCACGCCGATCACACCCGTGGAACAGACGAGTACATGGCGGGCCGCGCAGCCGAGCAGACGGCCCGCGCCGACAGCTGTAGCCCGCGCGGCGCGGTCGCCCGCCGGGCCGGTGGCGCAGTTGGCGTTGCCGGAATTCACCACGACCGCGCGAACCCATCCGCGCGATTGGCGCAGATGCGCGCGCGAGAGCCGGACCGGCGCCGCCTGCACGCGGTTGGTGGTGAAGACGGCGGCGGCAGCGGCCAGCGCTTCGCCGGCCAGCAGAGCGAGATCGCGACCGCGCCGCTTCAGCCCGCAGGCGGCTGCCGCAAAGCGGAATCCGCGCGGAACCGGGAGCGAGCGGGCCGGCATCATCGGGCAGCGAGTGCGGCGGTGGTCGGGGCGAGCACCGTCAGCGGGTCGGAGCGCTTCGGCAGCGGGTACAGCGTGAGCACAACCGCATGGAGCCGACAGTTGCGGCGCTTCGGACAGCCCTGGCAGTCGCGCTGTAATTTCTCCGGGAAGGCTTCCCGCGCCGCAGGCATGAATCCGTGCCGGAGGAAAAATTCCGGCGATTCGGTGACCGCAAACACTTGTGCGATGCGGCGTCTGCGGGCGACATTCAGCGCGTAGCGGAGCAGGCGCCGGCCCAGTCCCCGCCCCTGCGCGCCCGGCCGGACTGCGAGGGAGCGGATTTCAGCCAGGTGCGGACCGTAGAGCTCCAGAGCCACGCAGCCGGCCAGACCGGCGGTGTCTTCGAGTACGAGAAAATCGGCGAGGCGAGCGCGGAGCTCACCCTCTGAGCGCGGCAGCAGCAGGCCGGCCTCGGCGTAGTGGGCAATCAGCGACGCCAGCGCAGGCAGGTCGGCCGGACGTGCGCGACGGGACTTCACAGGGCAGCCTCGAGTTCGCGCAGTCGCACGCGGCCCTCGGCCAGCGCACGCTGCACGGTTTCCGGAGCGGTGCCGCCGGGCACGCTGCGCCGCGCGAGTGCAGCTTCGAGGGTCAGCGCGGCTGGCAGCGATTCGTCGAACCGCGGCGAGAACGTCCGCAGAGTTTCAAGCGGCAGTTCGGTCCAGGGCACGCCGCGCTGCTCTGCTTCGCGGCAGATGCGGCCGACGATTTCGTGTGCTTCGCGGAACGGCACGCCGCGCGCGACCAGAAAGTCGGCGGCTTCGGTAGCGAGCAGCGCGGGGTCGGCAGCAGCCTGGCGGAGCCGGTCGGCGACGAAGGTCGTGGCGGCGAGGGCACCTGCGGCGATGCGCACCATGGCCACGAGCTGGTCGTGCGCGGCGAAGACTGCTTCCTTGTCCTCCTGCAAATCGCGCTGGTAGCCCGTGGGCAAAGCTTTCAGGGTAAGAAACAGGCCGATGAGTGCGCCCACGATGCGGCCTGCTTTGCCCCGGATCAGTTCCCAGGCATCCGGATTTTTTTTCTGGGGCATCAGACTGGAGCCGGTGGAAAAGGCATCGGGCAGGATGAGGAAGCCGAATTCAGGAGAAGCAAACAGGATCATGTCTTCGGCCAGCCGCGACAGATGCGTTGCCGTCAGGGCCAGCGCGAAGAGATATTCCAGCGCAAAGTCGCGGTCGCTGACGGCATCGAGGCTGTTGGCGGTGATGCGCGCAAAACCGAGCTCGTGAGCGATGGCTTCCCGATCGATGGGAAATGCGCAGCCGGCCAGCGCGCCGGAGCCGAGCGGGCAAGCATCGGCGCTTTCGCGGACACGGCGCAGGCGTTGCGCATCGCGGAAGAACGCTTCCGCGTGCGCGAGCAGGTAGTGCGCGAGCAGAATCGGCTGGGCATGCTGGAGGTGGGTACTACCGGGCATGGGGACGTCCGGGTGTGCGCCAGCCTGGTCGAACAAGGCAGCCAGCAGAGCCATGACGGCGCGCGCAGCTTCTCGGGCCGCGTCTTTGACGAACAACCGGAAAGCGGTGGCGACCAGGTCGTTGCGGCTGCGGCCGGTGTGCAGCTTGGCGCCGAGCGGGCCGAGACGCGTCAGAAGCTGCTGCTCGACAAAGCTGTGCACATCTTCTGCTGCGGAGCGGTGGAGCAGCTCGGGCTGCGCCTGCACCTGCTGCGCCAGCTCGTCGAGCGCGGTGAGGATGCGGGAGGCTTCCTCGGCGGTGAGGATGCCCGCAGCGGCCAGCGCGCGCGCCCAGGCCCGGTCGGCCGCCAGCTCGTAGGGGAGCAGGCGACGGTCGAAGGGGAGGGAGCGCTGGAAGGCGTCGAAGGCTTCGGCCGGCGGCGCCGCGAAGCGACTGCCCCACATTCTGGGTGGCGAAGCCGTCACGCCGACGCCCCTTTCTTCCGCTGCTGCGGAATCACCGAGGGGAGCGCGAACAGGTTGATGAATCCTTCCGCGTCTTTCGGGTTGTAGGCGGTCATCGTGAAGCTGGCCAGGTCGGTGCGGTAGAGCGAGAACGGCGAAGCGCGGCGGGTGACGGTGATGTTGCCCTTGTAGAGCTTCAGGCCGACCGTGCCGGTGACGCGCTGCTGGGCGCGGGCGAAGAAGGCGTCGAGCGCTTCGCGCAGCGGAGTGAACCAGAGCCCGTAGTAGACCAGCTCGGCGTAGCGCAGGGCGAGCTGCTGGCTGAAGTGCTGCGTTTCGCGGTCCAGACACAGCGCTTCCAGTTCGCGGTGGGCGGCGACCAGCAGCGTGCCGCCCGGAGTCTCGTAGGCGCCACGCGACTTGATGCCCACCAGGCGATTCTCCACCAGGTCGGTGCGGCCGACGGCGTGGCGGGCGGCGATTTCGTTCAAGGTTTCCAGCAGGGGCAACGGCTCGAGCGGTGTTCCGTTCACGGAAACGGGCGTGCCGGCTTCGAAACCGATTTCCACTTCCTCGGGGGTATCGGGGGCGCGGTCGGGCGGAACCACCCACTGCCACATCGCGGCTTCGGGTTCGTTGGCCGGGTCTTCGAGCGGGCCGCCTTCGTGGCTGAGGTGCCAGATGTTGCGGTCGCGACTGTAGAGGTTCCGGGCAGTTTGTTCGACCGGCACGTTGTGCGCGCGGGCGTAGGCCAGGGCGTCTTCGCGGGAGCGGATGTGCCATTCGCGCCAAGGGGCGATGATGCGCAGCTCCGGCGCCAGCGCTTTGTAGGTCAGCTCGAAGCGCACCTGGTCGTTGCCCTTGCCCGTGCAGCCGTGGGCCACCGCGGTGGCACCGACGCGGCGGGCGACTTCCACCTGCCGTTTGGCGAGCACGGGCCGGGCGAAGGAAGTTCCCAGCAGGTACTTGTGCTCGTAGACGGCGCCGGCGCGCAGCGTGGGCCAGATGTACCCGGTGATGAATTCCTCGCGGAGGTCTTCGATGTACGCCTCGGCGGCGCCGGTGGCCAGCGCTTTGCGACGAATCGCCGCGAGGTCTTCGCGCTGGCCGACGTCGCCGATCATGGCAATAACTTCGGCGCGGTAGGTTTCCCGCAGCCAGGGAATGATGATCGACGTGTCCAATCCGCCGGAATAGGCAAGTACGACCTTCAAGGTTCCCTCCCGTTCCTCACGATGCATTCAACTGAGCAGAGCCAGGAGAATCGCTTTCTGTACATGCAGGCGATTTTCCGCCTGCTGATACACCAACGAGCGAGGCGAATCGATGACCCCGGCCGTCACTTCGCTTCCGCGATGGGCCGGCAGACAGTGCAGGAAGACCGCATCGGGCGCGGCCAGGGCAAACAGTGCCTCGTTGACCTGGTACGGAGCGAAGATTTTTTCGCGCGTGGCCGCTTCCGCCTCCTGTCCCATGCTGGCCCAGACGTCGGTGTAGACCGCCTGCGCGCCGGCCACAGCTTCGGCCGGGTCGTGGAGCAGTTCGATTTTTGCGCGGCTGTCCCGCGCGGCCCGACGCGCTTCGGCCACCACGGCGGCGTCGGGTTCGTAACCTTTCGGTGTAGCGATGCGCAGATGTGCACCCAGGCGCGCCGCGGTGAGCAGCAGCGAGTGGCAGACGTTGTTGCCGTCCCCGACGTAGGCCAGCGTCAGGTCCTTCAGGTTGCGGAAGTGCTCTTCAAGGGTGAAGAAGTCAGCCAGGGCCTGGCAGGGATGAAAGCGGTCGCTGAGCGCGTTGATGACGGGGATGGCGGCGTGGGCCGCCAGTTCTTCGATGGTGGACTGGGAGAAGGTGCGGGCCACGATGCCGTGCACCCAGCGTTCTAAATTGCGGGCTACGTCCGGGACCGATTCTCGCATGCCCAGCCGGCTGCCCTGGTGATCCAGAAACACCGCGGCGCCGCCCAGGCTGGCCATGCCGACTTCGAAAGTGACCCGGGTGCGCAGCGAGGGCTTTTCGAAGATCAGCGCCAGGAAGCGTCCGGCCAGCGCGCTGCGGTAGCGTTCCGGCCGGGCTTTGACGCTGGCAGCCAGATGGAACAGCTCGCGGATCTGCGCGGAGGAAAATTCGCTGCCGGTGACCAGGTCACGCGGCGCGGTCAGCGCAACGGGCAGTGTGCTCATGGTGTCTCCTAGTGAGCGGCGGCGCGTGCGGCACGGGACACCGCACGCGCCACTGCGGGGGATGGGGTGGGCCGGGAAGGTTTCGCACGCGGTGTGCGGGCCAGAACGTCGGCCAGGCGATCGAGAAACGTGCGCACCTGGGCCGCCGTGAGGATGTAGGGCGGCAGCAGACGCAGCACGCGCTCGTGGGTCGCATTCACCAGCAGGCCGCGAGCCAGCGCCCGCTCGACGTACGGCGCGGCATCGGTTTCCAGCTCGATGCCCAGCATCAGGCCCTCGCCACGAATCTCGCGGATGCAGCGGAAACGACGGGCCAGCTCGTGCAGCCCGGCCAGCAGTTCGGCGCCGCGGGCGCGAACGTTTTCGAGCAGCCGCTCGCGCTGAATCGTGCGGAGCACGGCCAGCGCCACCGCGCAGGCGAGTGGCCCTCCGCCGAACGTGGAGCCGTGCAACCCGGGGGTGAAGGCTGCCGCGAAGTTTTCGCGTGCGAGCACAGCTCCCAGGGGCAGCCCGGCAGCCAGGGGCTTCGCCACAGTAACGAGGTCGGGCCGCTCGGGAAATTTCTGGTAGGCAAACCAGCGACCGGTACGGCCCAGGCCGCACTGGATTTCGTCCACGATCAGCGCGGCATCGTGCGCGGTGCAGAGCTGCCGCGCGCGGCTGTAGAAGGCTTCGCTGACGGGCTGGATGCCGCCTTCGCCCTGAATGGGTTCCAGAATCAGCGCGCAGACACGGGCATCGAATTTCGCTTCCAGATCGGCGACGTCGTTCAGGCGCACGAAGGTGACTTCCGGGAGAAGCGGGGCGAACGGGTCGCGGTACTTGGCTGCCGCGGTGACGGTCAGCGCGCCGAAGGTGCGGCCGTGGAAAGCTCCATCCAGCGCGAGCAAGCGCACGCGGGAGGCACCGTTGGTTTTCTGTTTCGCGTAGGCGCGCGCCAGTTTCAACGCGGTCTCCACCGCTTCGCTGCCGCTGTTGGTGAAGAAGACGCGGTCCATGCCGGAGCAGGCCGCGAGTTGTTCGGCAAGGGGGCCCTGGAACTCGTTATGGTAGAGATTGGAGACGTGAATGGCTCGTGCGGCCTGCCGCCGCAGTGCCCGGACGACGGCCGGGTGGGCGTGTCCCAGGGCGTTGACGGCGATGCCGCCCAAAAAATCGAGGTAGCGACGGCCGCGATGGTCGTAGATGTAACAGCCGCGGCCGCGCGTGAAGACAAGCTGTGGCCGACGGTAGGTGTTCATGAGGTAGCGATGGGCGGCGCGCAGAGCGGCGCCAGCATTCATCGGGCCACCTCGCAGGGCGGCGCAGAAGGAAAGGCAGCGGTGACGCGCGTTCCCGGGCCCCGCAGGCCGTTGGCCGCTTTCAACAGTGCGGACGGCGTCGCACCGCCCACGATGCGCACCTGACGTACGCCGGCGTCGAGTGCGCGCTTGCAGGCTTCCAGCTTGAGCACCATGCCGCCGGAAACCTTGCTTTCTCGAATCAGGGATTCGATTTCTGCAGCACTGACCGCTTTCCGCACGCGGTCACCATCCAGAACGCCGGCGACATCGGTGAGGAAGATGAGCCGGTCGGCGCCGATAAACTCCGCGCAGGCAGCGGCCATGTGGTCGGCGTTGATGTTGTAGAGTTCGCCATCGGCGCCAAGCCCCAGGCAGGAAGCGACCGGCACGATACCCGCCCGCCAGAGGGTTTCGAGAAATTCCAGATTCACGCTGACCAGGTAGCCCACGTAACCGAGCCGGCCGGGGAGCTCATCGTGCTGCAATGGCTCGGCGAGAAAGCAGGCGGCGTCAGAAGCGCACAGGCCGACGGCGGGCTGACCTGCCTGCGAGATGGCACCGGCCAGGCGCTTGTTCAGCAGCCCTCCCAGGACCATGACCGCGACGTCGCGGGTGGCTGCATCGGTCACCCGCAGGCCGTTGACGAAGCGGCTTTCAAGGCCCATGCGCTGCAGCGTGGCGGTGAACAGGCGGCCGCCGCCGTGCACGACGAGCAGCTCGTGGCCGGCCTGGGCCAGCTCGGCCGTCTGCTGGGCCAGCGCGTGCAAGGCGGAGCGGTCTTCGAGCAGCGCGCCGGCAAATTTGATGACCATTCTCATCGCAGTCCGGTGTCCTCCGGGTAGTGGAGCATGCAGTTCAGATTCTGCACGGCCTGACCGGCGGCGCCTTTGCCGAGGTTGTCGAGACAGGAGACGAGAACCAGCCGTTCGCCCTCGGCATCGAGCACGAAACCGATGTCGCAGAAGTTCGTGCCGGCCACATGTTGAATTTCCGGCAGACGGCCCGCGGGCCAGATGCGCACCAGCGGCCGGCCGGCGTAGAACTGGCGGTAGAGCGATTCGATCTCCTCGCTGCGACGCGGCGCGGCCAACCAGACGTAGATCGTCGCCAGGATACCGCGGGCGATGGGGAGCAGATGGGTGGTGAAGACCAGCGCGCGCGGATCGAGTCCGGTGTGCTCGAGAATCTCCGGCGTGTGCCGGTGCTGGAAGAGGTTATAGGCACGGAAGTTTTCATCCACCTCCACAAAGTGGGTTTCGCGCTTCGGTTCCTTGCCGGCGCCGGTCACACCGGACTTGCAGTCGCAGACCACGCCGCGCCCGGCTGCAACCCAGCCCGCGACCAGCAGCGGGCGCAGCGCCAGAATCACCGCAGTCGGATAGCAGCCCGGATTGGCCACCAGGCGGGCCTGCGGGAGCGCTTCGGCGTACAGCTCGGGCAGACCATAGACGGCCTGGCTCGTCCAGGCGGCCTCGGGCGCCGGCAGGTGATACCACTGGCGGAAGGTCTGACCGTCGCGAAAACGGAATGCGCCGCTCAAATCCACCACCCGCAGGCCGGCAGCGAGCAGCTCGGGAACCAGCTCGAGAGAGGCTTCGTGCGGCGTGGCCAGCAGGACGACTTCGGCACCACTGGTGGCAACGGCTTCGATCGAAAACGGGTAGCAGGGCGCTTCCCCCCAACCGCGCAAATGAGGAAAAAGGTCGGCCAGGCAGCGCACGCGTTCGGACGCACCAGCCCCCGAGCGCAGGAAAAACAGCGGGGTGTTCATCCGGGGATGCCGCAACAGGAGTTTAGCGAGCTCGAAACCGGCATAGCCCGTCGCTCCGATGACGGCGACCCGCGCCGCAGGCGTCATCGGATGAGGTCCTCCAGGCGGCGTTGGATTTCGGCGCGAGCACGCCGGTGTGGCGCGATGACGAGAACGGTGTCGTCGCCGGCGATGGTTCCGGCGACTTCCTTCCAGCGTTCGCCATCGATCGCGGCGGCGAGCGGCTGGGCGCCGCCGGGCGGTGTCTTCAGCACGAGCAGGTTCTGTGCCGGACGAAGGTCGAGCAGAAATTCCCGCACGGCGCGGGTCAGCGGCGGCAGGGAAGCCGTTTCCTCCGCGACCGCAGAGAGGGGTTTGTAGCCCTCGGCCGTTTTCACCAGCTTCAGCTCGCGCAGGTCGCGCGAAAGCGTGGCCTGGGTGACGCGGAGGTCCAACTGGCGCAGTCGGCGCCGGAGCTCATCCTGACTGGTGACGCGTTCGCGGGTGACGAGTTTCAAAATCTGTCCCTGCCGGTACGTCTTCTGGGTTCGCACGCCCAAACACCCTGCATATGAATATGCAGTGATCTGCATATTTATGCGTTCAGGAAATTTTGTCAAGCGAAAAATGCAAGTCGGCGGGGAGCTGGGCGCGCGAGCCGGTGGGCGCCGGGATCCGCCACCCGGGCGAAGACGCGGCGAAGCCTGTGCGCATCCAATTTATCAGGGGCAGGAAAAAGGGAGGGAAGGCGGTGAAGGAGCACAACGCAGCGGCGGAACGAATCAGCACGACGCAATTGCGCCGGCTGCATCAGCTCTGGCGGGAGTGGGCGGGCCGGTTGCGGCTGGATGCGGCGCGCGACCGTGCCCTGCGCCACTACTATGTGGAGCTGTTCTCGGGGCAGCGGGCCAGCGAGACCACGGCCCTGACGCGCACCGATGCTGAGCGAGTGTTGCAGTGGTTACAGCGGTTGATCGAGGCACGCCGCGAGCGCACGAACTGGGCGGCGGGCACCGCGGGCCGGCGCGGATATCCGGAGTGGCGGCGGCTGGCGCCGACGCCGGCGGCCTGGCGGGCGCTGTGGGGCACCGCGCGAGCGCTGGGCATGAACCGGCAGCGGCTGGACGCCTTTATTGCCCGGCGCTATGCCGCCAGCGGTCTGCGGTCTGCCGGGGACCTGCGCACGATGGCAGACGTCAACCGGGTGCTGTGGGGGCTGAAGGCCATGCTGCGCCGCCGGGCGCGTCGGGCCGCGGCCTGAGATCTCCCGCCAGCGGGTTTCTTTCCAGCGTGTGCTGTACATCGGAAGCATGCTTCGGACAGGCAAACCGGGGTTGCCTGAGCTCCGCCGCAGTCGCACCGGCGTCCATGGCCAGCGCAAACAGATCGTTTGGCTCCTTCGGCTGCGCAGACGGCAGATCCTTCCGTTCGCAGCAGAGCCCCGATTCTTCAAGAGCCTTTCTGCAGAGAAGCCTGCGTATCGCCCGCCGGCGCAACCGTGAGCGAGGTGACGTGCACGTTTACTTCGTTGCGGACACGCAGGCCGAAGGTGCCTTCGCTGGGAAGTGCGGGGCGGGGCAGCTCCGCAACCTGCTGGCCGTTGACGTAAAAACGAACCTTCTCGGCAGCGACGGTCACGGCGAGCACGTTTTGGGCCGGTTGTTCGCCGGAGGGCATCGCCACCGCGACGTGCTCGGCCCAGGCAACGGGAGTGCTGATTTCACCGGCCCGGCGCACCTCGATCTGGAATCGGCCGTCTTTGCGCAGCAGGAAGCTGGTGTAGTGGGAATCGGGCGTGTCGAGCCCCTGACCGCCAAAGAAAACGCCGTGGCCTTCCAGCCGGTCGTCGGCAAAAAGAAAGGATTCGCTTTCGAGCCGGTAGAGACCGGCCGCAGTGTTTTCCGGCTTGTAGAGAAGAACGGCCGGACCGGTGGTGATGTGCCATCCGGGCGGCATGTTCATGAATTTCACGTTGTCGGCTGAAGCGTCGGCCTCTTCGACGCGCACCTGCCAACCGACGGGAAGCGACTGGCGCTGCGCCTGCGTACGTTCGCGCTCGGCGGCGGTTTCCTGTTTTTTCGCACAACCGGTCAGCAGCAGCGCGAAGGCAAGAACCAGAAGAATGCGTGCACGCATGGCGATCGTGCGATCTGTGTCGTGGCGCAATGGATGCTGCTCGAGCATGCGGGAATCCTAGTGTACAAGATTTCCAGTTGCCGGCAAGAGCTATCGGGAAAGGAGCGGTGAGCAGACCGGAGATGGCAGGGAAGACTGCACGTGTCCCGGTGAAGAACGGGATGGAAGGAAAACGTGGGCGGCATGAAACCGTTTGAACGTTGCAGAGGATGGCCACGCCAGAGCTGGTAGGCCCGTGCGGACTCGAACCGCAGACCTCTACCGTGTCAAGGTAGCGCTCTAACCAACTGAGCTACGGGCCT
>JAIMAG010000043.1 GCA_023512135.1 Terriglobia bacterium
TGGCCGCCCTGCGGGTGCTCGAGGAGCGGCAGGTGCGCGCCGACTACGTGGCCGGCCACAGCCTGGGGGAGTATTCCGCGCTGGTCGCAGCCGGCGCGCTGGACTTCGTCGACGCCGTGCGGCTGGTGCGCAAACGCGGACAGTACATGCAGGAAGCGGTGCCGCCCGGACAGGGCGCCATGGCCGCGATTCTCGGGCTGGCACCAGCGCTGGTCGAAGAAATCTGCCGCAAAGCAGCCGATGGGCAGGTGGTGGCCCCGGCCAACCTGAATTCACCGGAGCAGACGGTCATTTCCGGACACGCTGAAGCGGTCAAGCGCGCCGTCGAGCTGGCCTCGCAGAGCGGAGCCAAGCGGGCGGTGATCCTGCCGGTTTCTGCGCCCTTCCACTGCGAACTGATGCTGCCCGCACAGAAGCGACTGGCGGCCGACCTCGAACAGACCACGTTCCACAACCTGCGGATTCCGCTGGTCTGCAACGTGGATGCCGACGTCATCGAAAGTGCCGAGGAGGCCCGCCAGGCGCTGGTGCGGCAGGTCAGCTCGCCCGTGCGGTGGGAAGAATCGGTGCGGGAGTTGATTGCGCGGGGCGTGGACACGTTCATCGAAGTGGGTCCTGGACGGGTGCTGAGCGGATTGCTGCGGCAGATTGACCGCTCGGTGCAAAGCCTGAACGTAGAGGACGAGGCGTCGCTGGCGACCACGCTGGCCAAGGTCAGCGCGGCTCGGGCCAGTTAGCCGAACGGAAGCAGTCATGTTCAAGCTCGAAGGCAAGGTGGCGCTGGTCACGGGCGCCTCGCAAGGCATCGGGCGGGCGACGGCACTGGCTCTGGCACGCGCCGGCGCTCGCGTGGCCGCAGCAGCGCGCAATGCAGAAAAGCTGGCCGCGGTGGTGGCCGAGATCGGCTCGGCCGGCGGCGAGGCGCTGGCCGTGCCGATGGACGTGGCCGATGCCGCGCAGGTGAAAGCGGGCTTCCAGCAAGCGCTCAACCGGTTCGGTCGGCTGGACATTCTGGTGAACAACGCTGGAATCACCCGCGATGGACTCGTCGTGCGCATGAAGCCGGAAGATTGGGAAGCGGTGCTGCGGACCAATCTGACCGGCGCGCTGCTGTGCACGCAGCAGGCCCTGACGGTGATGCTGCGACAGCGCTGGGGACGGATCATCAACGTCAGTTCCGTAGTAGCGCAGATGGGCAATGCGGGGCAAGCAAACTACGTGGCGTCAAAGGCTGGCCTGATCGGCCTGACCAAGGCAATCGCGGTCGAGGTAGCCTCGCGAAACATCACAGTCAACGCCGTTGCGCCCGGATTCATCGCCACCGCGATGACCGAGCCGCTGTCCGAGCCGGTGAAAGCGGAGCTGCTGGCGCGAATCCCGCTGGGACGGATGGGCAGCGACACCGAAGTCGCCGCGGCCATCGTGTTCCTGGCCAGCGAAGAAGCCGGCTACATCACCGGCCATGTGCTGGATGTCAACGGAGGCTTGTACATGGCCTGAGCGGGTGGGCGGATTGACCGGCACCGGGGGGACGAATAGAATGAGCGAGTTTGAAAGCGAAGCAGAAAACCCGATGGCGACCGGCCGCAGCGGACCGGAGCGGGAGGACAAAGAAGCATGGCGAGCACCGAGGAACGCGTGAAGCAGATCATCGTCGAGCAGCTCGGCGTGGACGAGAACGAGGTAACACCGAACGCCTCCTTCGTGGATGACCTGGGCGCCGATTCGCTCGATCAGGTGGAGCTGGTGATGGCGTTTGAAGAGGCCTTCGGGGTAGAAATTCCGGACGAAGACGCCGAAAAGATCCGTACCGTCAAAGACGCCATCGAGTATATCGAGAAACATACCGCCAAGAAGTAACTCGCTGTCGGGAAGGCCCACAGCGCGGCCCGGAGCCCATTCCGTGCTGCGCTGCGACGCCGGGGGCAGGGGAGATCAGCCTTGACGCGCCGCGTGGTGGTGACCGGTGTCGGTCTGGTCTGTGGTTGCGGGATCGGCACCGAAGAAGTCTGGAAAAACCTTCTGGCCGGGCAGAGCGGCATCGGCCCCATCACCCAGTTCGATGCGTCCGGGTTCGACTGCCGCATCGCCGGCGAAGTCCGCAATTTCGATCCGCTGAACTGGTTCGAAAAGAAAGAGCTGAAAAAAGTCGGCCGGTTCATCCAACTGGCCATGGCCGCAACGGACTTCGCCATGCGCATGGCCGCTCTGGAGATCCGCCCGGAGATCGGCGACCGCACCGGCGTCTACATTGCTTCGGGGATCGGCGGGTTCGATGTGATCGAACGCGAGCACGAAAAACTGCTCAAGGGGGGTCCGGGAAAGATTTCCCCCTTCTTCATTCCCGCCAGCATCATCAATCTGGCCGCCGGACACGTTTCGATCCGCTACGGAGCCCGCGGACCCAACTCGGCTACGGCGACGGCGTGTTCGGCTTCGGCGCACGCGATCGGCGATGCGTTTAAAATTATCCAGCGCGGCGACGCCGACGTGATGATCTGCGGCGGCGCGGAAGCCGCCATCACCCCGATGGGGATCGGCGGGTTTGCGGCGATGCGTGCGCTTTCGACACGGAACGACGAGCCGACCCGGGCCAGCCGCCCCTGGGACGCCGAACGGGATGGCTTCGTGGTGGGCGAAGGTGCCGGCATCCTGATCCTGGAAGCGCTGGAGCACGCCGAGCGGCGCGGGGCGCGTCCGCTGGCGGAGATGGTCGGCTACGGAATGAGCGGCGACGCCTACCACATCACCCAGCCGGCCGAGCAAGGTGATGGCGCGCTGCGGGTGATGCAGGCCGCGCTCCGCGATGCCGGCCTTTCCCCCGACGTGGTGGACTACGTCAACGCACACGGCACGTCAACCCCCATCGGCGATGTGATCGAAACGATCGCGCTGAAGCGGCTGTTCGGCGAGCGCGCCCGCCAGGTGGCCGTCAGCTCGACGAAATCCATGACCGGGCATCTGCTGGGCGGCG
>JAIMAG010000044.1 GCA_023512135.1 Terriglobia bacterium
TAAAACGGCCGCCGCGTGTACTCCTGGTCGATCAAGCGCATCAGCATGAGGTTCTCTGGACTCTCCCCCGCCGGCTCTGAAGTGGCCCCCATTGTCAAGACCATTTTTTGCCGGCAATAAGTTTGGGACCGGCGGGTCTGATTTCCTCGGGGCGGCCGGAGCCGCCCCCGCCATTCCGGCGCTTGAGTCGGCGCTCGGGTCGCACCTCTGCGTAGCCCTATCCTCCGCTCAAGTGCCTTCATTGTAGTCCATCCATTCTGGCCCCAAAGCGTTAAACCTCGGGGGTTTGGGGGCAGCGCCCCCAAGTTCAGCAATGGCTCCTTCCCTTTTGTTGATCGACTCCTCATGCCAGGTACAGTCCCGCCGGCGTCCGGTACCCCAGACTTTGGTGGGGTCGCTGGTGGTTGTAGAACTGGAACCAGGCGCCGATCCCGGCCTCGGCCTCCCGTACCCGCGCGTAGTCTCGCAGGTAGACCTCTTCGTACTTCAGCGAGCGCCACAGCCGCTCGATGAAAATGTTGTCCAGACAACGCCCGCGCCCATCCATGCTCACCGCGATGCCGCGCGATTCCAACTCGCCGGTGAACTTCTCGCTGGTGAACTGCGAGCCTTGATCGCTGTTGAAAATCTCCGGCCGCCCTCGGCGCAGCGCCCGCTTCAGCGCTTCCAAGCAGAAGCTCAACTCCAGCGTCGCCGACAGCGCCCAGCTCAGTACGAACCGGCTGAACCAGTCCATCACCGCCACCAGGTAGACAAACCCCGCGGCCATCCGAATGTAGGTGATGTCCGTGCTCCACACCTGGTTGACCCGCGTCACCTCGACCCCTTCCAGCAGGTAGGGGTAGATCTTGTGCCCTTCGCCGGGCTGGCTCAGCTTCGGCTTCGGGTAAACCGCCTCGATCCCCATCAACTCCATCAGCCGCGCGACCCGCTTCCGGTTCACCAGGTAGCCCTGGTCGCGCAGCCATTCCGTCAGGCGCCGGCTTCCGTAAAACGGCCGCCGCGTGTACTCCTGGTCGATCAAGCGCATCAGCATGAGGTTCTCTGGACTCTCCCCCGCCGGCTCGTAGTACAAGCTCGATCGGTTCACCCCGAGCAACTCGCACTGGCGCCGCAGGCTAATCTCGGCGTGTTCCGGTTCCACCAGCAGCCGGCGTTGCTCACTCGAGCAGGCCAACTTTTTTTTTGAGCCAGTCCAACTCCACCTTCAGCCGGCCGATCTCCTCGTAGAGCGCCTCTTTCTCCACGTCGCCGTCGCGCGACCTGCGCTTCCGCCCATCCACGAACAGCTCCGGCAGTTGCTCCAGCGCCGTCTTCCGCCACTGCCCGATCTGCACCGGATGCACATGAAACTGGGAAGCCAACTGGTTCAGCGTCCGCTCGCCGCGGATCGCTTCCATCGCCACCCGTGCCTTGAACTTCGGACTGTACTGCTTTCGCGTCGTCGTCATCGCTGCTCCTTGCCGCCACGGCTCCGCCAAATCTTAACTTATTGGGTGGTCCGAATTTTGGGGTCCATTATAAAGCTCATCTCCGACGGCGGCGACAACGTTTGGGCCAGCGCCGGCTTCCGGGACTTCTACTGCCGGGTCTGCGACCGTTCGCTATCGGTCTACGATCAGAAGCACCGCCTCGTGGCGAACTTCACCTATGAACTGCCGTTCGGCCGATCCAAGTGGGTGGGCGCCAATTGGAACCGCGTCACGGACGCGGTGTTGGGCCAGTGGCAGGTCAACGGCATCATCATCGTGGGGAGCGCACGTCCGCTTCAGTTCGGCGTGATTCAGAACACCAGTTTCTCGTTCGGCGGCGGACAGCGCCCTGACTCGACGGGAAGAAGCGCCGACATTCCGAAAAGCGAGCGTACGCTAGCGCGCTGGTTTGACACCACACAGTTCGTGCTGCCCCAGCCGTATACGTTCGGCAACGTCGGCCGCCTGCATCCGACGCTGCGCGGTGATCGCTTCGAGAACATCGACTTTTCCATCTTCAAGAACATCCGCCTCCGCGAGCGGGCGCAGGTTCAGTTCCGCGCCGAGGCTTTCAACCTTCTCAATCACCCGGTCTTCGGTGATCCGAACACGACCGTAGGGCATATCAGCTTCGGCCAAGTGTTGAGCCAGGCAAACGCTCCACGCCAGGTGCAGTTTGGCCTGAAACTGACGTTCTGACCGCGATAACAATGTCTGGCAAGCTTGCTCGTATTTTCGCAGCCGGCTTCTACTGGGTGGCCGGCGCTGCGGCGCCGGAACCGGCCACACCGGCGGCGCCTCGTTATGCGGACGCCACCTACGGGGGCGAATCCTTCACCCTTCAAAACCGCAGCATGCGCCTGGAGGTGCACAAGCGGCTCACCGGGTGGGCCTGGGCGGAGATCTTCGACCCGGAGGGCCGGCTGGTCGCCGTGCTCGATCATCTCGGCGAGGTCGACCTGGTCGGGACCGGGCGATTGGTTCCTCTGCGCGCGGAAGCCGCTGAATACCGGATCGAGAAGGGGAATTTCGGCCAGCGCGCGGTTTTTCCTGTCCGGGTGCGCTGGTATGAGGCGCTGGCCAACACGCGCTTTGCCAACCCTGACTTGGCGGCGCCCGTGATCGAGGGCACCGTCACTCTTACGCTGGCGCCGGATCGCCCGATCGCCAGGCTCGCCTGCGAGTACCGGCCGCTCAAGCCCCTGACAGCGCGCTATCTCAGAGGGCCCTGGCTGAGAGTGGGAGCGGCCGGTTTTGGGGCGGCGAAAACGGATGGTATCTTTCCTGGAGTCGAGTGGCTGCGAGGAACCGAGTGGTCCAGCGGAACCGACTGGATGCAGCACCCGCACGCGTTGCGCGCCGTGCTCCACCCTTTCAAAGTCACGGCGCCGGTGATGGCGCTGAGCCATCACGGCGCCGGCATCGGCTTGGCCTGGAATCCCTCGGCGCCGGTCCTCGCCGGGCGGAGGTATCCCAAGCCGGTCTATGC
>JAIMAG010000045.1 GCA_023512135.1 Terriglobia bacterium
GCTTCCACCAAGGGTTTGCACCACTCCTCGAGCTCCTCCAGCCGTTTAGCAGTCTCATGCTTCCTCCCGCCTTCAGGATTTCCACCAAGGGTTTGCACCACTTCTCGAGCTCCTCCAGCCTTAAAACAGTCTCATGCTTCCTCCCGCCTTCAGGGTAAAAATACCAAAATAAAAAAAGCCCGAGCCCCGGCTCGAACTCCCCTTTCTCGTCCGGAAACTTCCCGTTATCTCTCGACCTTAACCTTCCTTCCTTATTCTCCTGTGAGGCGCTGCCAGTTTCATTCGGGGAGGTCCGTCCTCAGCTGGCGCGCCCCCTCCAGATAGGGGTGGCGCAGCTCGTGCGGATGTTTTCTGGTGTAGAAATGCATGAGGACCCTGATGCAACGCGGCGTCCCGTCGACGATGGCCAATTCCCGGGCGCAGAGGAGTGGCACGTGGGTGAGGCCGATGTGCCTGGCCGCGGCGGCCGGGAACTCGGCGGTGAGGTCCTCGGTAGCGGTGAAGATGACGTCCACGATGTCCTCCGGGCGGATATCGTTGCGCTTGATCATCTCCCGGAGGAGCTGGGCCGTCCTCTCCACGATTTCCTCCTTGGTGTTCTCCCGGCAGAGTATGGCTCCCCTCAAGGCTCGCAGTTGCATGTCCTCCTCCTTTTGCCTCGGCCCTAAAGTCTACCACATCTGGACTTGCCCCGTTTCTGTTGACACCTCAACTTGTGGCGGCGGCCATCTCCGCCGCCTCCCCCTCTTCGGTGAGCATTCTTTCATACTCCGCCGGGCTCTTGTAGTCAAGGGCTGAATGCCTCCTTTTAGGATTGTAGAAACCCTCGATGTAGCGGAAGACGGCAATCCTCGCCTCATCCCTGGTTTTGAACCGGCTGCGGTGGACGAGTTCCGTCTTCAAGGTGGCCATGAAGCTCTCCGCCGCCGCGTTGTCGTAAGGGTCACCCTTGCTCCCCATGGAGGGGATGATTCCCGACTCGCGTAGCGTCTTTCCGAAGGAAAGGGACCCGTACTGGCTTCCCCGGTCGGAATGGTGGATGGTGCCCGGCCTGGGTCTCCTCAAGGCCACCGCCATACCCAGGGCGTCTATGACCAGGTCCGCGGAGAGGTCGTTCCTCATCGACCAGCCACAGCATCTGCGCGTACACACATCGATGATGGCGGCCAGGTAGAGCCAGCCCTCCCAGGTTGGGATGTAGGTGATGTCCGCCACCCAGAGCTCGTCCGGGCGGGAGGCGGAAAAGTGCCGCTTCACCAGGTCAGGGGCCGGGGGCAGATCCGATGCCTTCCTTGCGTTCTTCCCCTTCTTCCTCCTTCGCACACCCTCTATCTGGAGCTCCTTCATCAACCTGGCCACCCTCTTTTTGCCCACCCGGATGCCTCTGGCCTGGGCGAGCTCGGCGTGGATGCGGGGAGCGCCATAGGTGCCGAAAGAGGAGGCGTGGATCTCCGCTATGGCGGCCTTGAGCTCCTGGTCCTCGGTTTTTCGCCTCGATGCATCCCTCTTCTTCGAGGCGTAGTAGCCAGCGCGCGACACACCAAGCACGCTGGCCAGGCGGGAGACCGAATGGTGCGTCTTCTCTTCGTCGATCAGGGAAAACTTCATCGCCGCTGATCCGTCTCCCGGGCGAAGAAAAGCGCGGCCTTTCGCAGGATTTCCTTTTCCTCTTTGAGGATCCTACACTCCCGGCGCAGGCGGTTGAGCTCCTCCCGTTCCTGGGTGGTTAGCCCCTCCGCCTTGCCCTCGTCGACGTCGGCCTGGCGTACCCAACGGGCCAGGGTCCATCAGGATACGCCGATCTCCCGGGCTGTCTCGGCGAGGGTCCTTCCTCCCATGCGGTAAAGCCTCACCGCCTCTGCCCGGAACTCCGGTGGGTAGGGTTTTCCTTGTGCCATGCTCTCTCCTTTCTCGAGGGATCCATTATCCCTCAATCCAGGGTGTCAACGAAAGCGGGTCAACTCCAAAGTGGAGCACCACGGGAAGGAGGGTGCATCTCTCCGCAGCCGACGGGGGCGCCTTCCTTTCCCAGTGGAGCGCCGATTTGGCCACCGTCTATGACCACGCCAAGGTCAAGGAGGTCATCTGGTCCCCAGGCGGGGCCTTTTGGCTTACCAAGGGACCGGGCCTCTTCTCCTGCACCCACGCCCAGCCCTCCCGCTTCCACCTGAAGAGGTCCCTTGCCCGCGCCCTGGGCTTCTCGGAGGAGGCCTCCCGCCTCTTCTCCCTGGCCTGCCGCGGCAAGGCCTCCGAGGTGGTAAGGGAGCTGGAGAAACACCTGGAGAAAGCCACCGAGGAGAGAAAGAGGAAGCGGGTAGCGGAAGCCCTCTCCTACATCTCCTCCCTCTCCGCCTGGCTTTCAGACCGGAGGAAGGTGCTCCCGGCGGGAGAGGACGACCGCTCCCCCGGGGCCATCGAGTCCAACGTGGACAAGCTGGCCGCGGACCGCTTCAAGAAACGCGGCATGAGCTGGCGGCCGCAGGGCGCCGACCACATGTGCCAGATCATAGAGCTCAAGGAGAACGGGGAACTTTCCTCCTTCATCTCCAAGAGGGTGAAGACGGCGGACGGAAGGAGGGCCCAGGCGGCCATGGCCTACCTGCGCAAGGAGGCAAGAAGAGACCCGGAGGCCTGGCTGAAAAAGAACATGCCGCTGCTTCAGTCAAGAAGCGGAGATCCCTGGGTGAAGGAGGTCCTCGCGGGCCTGGCGGGTTATGACAAGTTGGCGTGTTGAGGTTTTGCCGGGGTGAGGTGCCTACTTTTTCTGGACAGCAACGAGATCGGCGGCCATGTTGGGGAAAGGAATCATCTTAAGATATCATGACTATATGACCCCTCGGATTCCCTTCCGCCAGCAAGAACCATATCCCGGGTCCGCGCGAGGATCGGGGGAA
>JAIMAG010000046.1 GCA_023512135.1 Terriglobia bacterium
GGTGCCCTGACAGGAGTCGGGACACGGGCGCTGGCGACGAGCCAGCGAAAACACGCGACGGAATCCACGACTTTGCTTGGCGCAGTCCTTGGTGAGCCGCGGCCTTGGCCTATGTGTAGTGTGGTGACGGGGCACATTGGGCCTCGCCCTTTTTCGGGCGGGGCCGCTTTGTTGGTGTGGGAGGAGAGATAACGGTGAAAATACACGGGAGAAACATCGTGCATATCTCCCGGGTTGGATTGCGATACGCACAGTGCATGCGATGCAAGCATGAGGCTGACCTGTGCGATGAGCAGGACCATGAGTTCGCATTGTGTGAGGGCTGCCTGCTCGCGTGGGACCTTGAGCAGAGCGGCTTGGCGGACAAATGGTCGCCGAAACTCGCTCGGCACTATTGGCGCGCATTCTGGGGTGCGTACATGTACGCGGCGGACGTCACGCCGCAGGAGCGAGAGTGTTGGCGCATTGAACGGGACAGGGCTGAGAAGGCGCTGCAAGCAATGACGGAGGATTTGCGCAGCAAAATGGAATAGATCCGCGAAAGAAGTACGCGAACGATGTATGGCACATCGTACAGTCGCAGGCCACGACCGACCTCCCGACGCTGGGCACCAAATCGTCCGGGCTGGAGAAGGGCGGCAAGAAGTCGCACATGGTCAAGGCGCACCCGGCAGCATTCCCTGTCGAGCTACCGAGGGCCGTGATGACGTTCCTGACCGCCGAGGGCGAAAGCGTGCTCGACCCGTTCTGCGGATCAGGTTCCACCATCATCGCTGCGGAGAAGATGGGCAGGGTCGCATACGGGATCGAGTTCGACCAGATTTACTGCTAACTGGCCATGCGCAGGTGGGAACAGTTTACCGGGCAGGAGGCCACCAAACTGGCGTAGTCGGAAAACAACCCCATGCAAGAAGGTGGTGAGATGGCAAAATGCGGAGCAAAGACCCGTAAAGGAACGCCGTGCCAGAACAACGCCATGGCGAACGGGCGGTGCCGGATGCACGGAGGGAAGTCCACCGGGCCGCCGCTCGGCAACAAGAACGCGGTCACCACTGGGGAATACGAGACGATCTGGCTGGACACGCTCGACGACACTGAGCGCGTCCTTTTTCATGCGGTCGACACCGACGCCCTGGCGCAGCTGGATAACGAAATCCGGCTCACCGAGATCCGTGAGCGGCGCATGCTCCAACGAATCCAGCGGCTCCAACAGAGCAAGGAGATGGGCGTCGCGCAGCTGACGAAGTTCAAGAAAAAGGGGCCGGACGGCGAGGAATCGTCCGAGGAATTCCTGATGCAGCCGGTCCTGGACACCATCCAGCGGATCGAGGAAGCGCTGACCCGCGTCCAGGAGCGCAAGCTTAAGCTGATCGAGCTGAAACACCGGATCCTCAGCGGCGGGCGCGATGATTCGAGCAGCCTGGAGGGCCTGGTCAAGGCGATCCGGGAGAGTGCACAGGCATGAGCTTCGCATGGGGACGGTTCAGCAAGAAGCAGCTCGACTCCATCCGGAATTCCACGGCGCGCCTGAACATCTGGGAAGGCGCGGTGCGAAGCGGCAAAACCATCGCAAGCGTTGTGCGGTGGCTGGACTTTCTCGCCACGGGCCCGCCCGGCGACCTGCTCATGGCCGGGAAGACGGAGCGGACGCTGCGGCGCAACATCCTGAACCCGCTGGAGGAAATCCTGGGGCCGCGCCTGTTCCGGTACAACGCCGGCGAGGGCGAGGCCTTTATCTGCGGCCGGCGCGTGTATGTGGCCGGTGCCAACGATGAGCGGGCCGAGAACAAGATCCGAGGGATGACGCTGGCCGGGGCCTACGGCGACGAGATCACGCTATGGCCCGAGAGCTTCTTCCGGATGCTCACGTCCCGCCTGTCGGTGCCCGGCGCAAAGTTCTTCGGGACGACAAACCCGGACAGCCCGTTCCACTGGCTCAAGACCGAGTACCTGGACCGCGAAGGCCTGGACCTGAAGGTCTGGCATTTCGAGCTTGAGGACAATCTGAACCTCGACCCGGAGTTCGTGGCCAACCTCAAGCGGGAGTACACGGGCCTCTGGTACAAGCGGTTCATTTTGGGCCTGTGGGTGCAGGCCGAGGGCGCGGTCTACGATATGTGGGACGAAGCGCGGCACGTGGTCCGCGAGATCCCGCACCCGCACGAATGCGACCGGCT
Source organism: Terriglobia bacterium (assembly GCA_023512135.1). Taxonomy (GTDB): domain Bacteria; phylum Acidobacteriota; class Terriglobia; order Acidiferrales; family UBA7541; genus DSGC01. The sequence continues at coordinate 2,178 of JAIMAG010000046.1, forward strand.
CATCGCCGGTGGAGACTACGGGACTGCGAACCCGACGACGCTGCAGCTCATCGGCCGGTACGAGCGGCGCTGGTACGTCCTGCGGGAGTACTACTTCCACAGCCGTGACGAGGGACGCCAGAAGACGGACGCGCAGTATGCCGACGACGTGGAGGCCTGGCTTGGCGACATTCGGGACCGGGTGACCATCTACCTGGACCCGGCGGCCGCCTCGTTCATCCTGCAGCTGCGGCGGCGCGGCCTGCATGTGGTGGAGGCGGATAATTCGGTCCTGGAGGGGATTCAGCTCGTTTCTCGACTGCTGGCCGAGGACAACCTGCTGGTCCATGAATCCTGCACGCACCTGCGGCGGGAGTTCGCGAGCTACGTGTGGGACCCGAAAGCACAGCAGCGGGGCGAGGACAAGCCGCTCAAGCAGAATGACCACGCGCTGGACGCGGTGCGATATGCCCTGTACACGCACCTGCAGAATCCGCCGCTGGATGATGACATCCGCGAGGCGCTGAAGGGGGTGAGATTCTATGCCTGAGGTGAAAACGAGGACCGTCCGGGAGACCTGGTGGCGGCACGCCCTGGGCGAGATCAACGCGCTCCGGCAGCAGATCTGGACCGTGTCGGATTACTACGTGCCGTACACGCTCGACA
>JAIMAG010000026.1 GCA_023512135.1 Terriglobia bacterium
GCGGCTCGGTTTCGGCAGCAAGCGACCGGCGGCGTAACACAACTCCGAGCCTGGCCAGCTGCGCCAGGCTCGGGGCCCGCTCACCGCAGGGGCAGCACCGGGAAAATGCCCTGGTGTCTTCTGTTTGCCGGGCCCGGCAAGGAAGACGGCTGCCCTACAACGGTAAACTGTATCCGAGAAGCATCGAGTTCAAGCCGCCGGTTGAGCACAACATCAAAAGTCGAACCGCGAGGAATTTCAAGCTCTGGTCCACGAGCCAGCAGAGCGGCAAGAACTCCCGCCCCGGCTCCAAGGGCAGCACCCAAAGAGGCACCCCGCTCCCCTCCGGTCAGCATCCCTATTGTCGATCCAGCCAGCACCCCAGAAGTTCCTACCGCCAAAACCAGCACCAGGTCCTGGACGTGGGCTGAGTCTGCTCGCAAAGTGCCATTCTCTTGTACCTCGGTATGCTGCCCAGGAGCGGCGTTCACGGGTAGCGCATTGAACAAGACCGAATATCCATTGGGCAAAACCAAACGGTCCAGACGAACCCTGACCTCTGATCGCCCTTTCAAGCGCCCTGCACGGCGCGCCGCCACAACCTCCCCGTAAACAAATGACCCGGCCGGTATGACAATCTGCCCTTCTTGTGTGATTGGAACCAGAGTTTCAAAAAACACAGGATGCCCTGGCTTGGCACCGCGGGCCGAGATGGCATTCACCATCTGCAGTGAGAGCCTTGTACCAGCAGGCACAACGATGACATTGGGGCTTTCCGCTGTCTCTGCCAAGGTGCTCTGTCGCAGCGTCAAATCCTGTGCGAAAGATGGTGTCCCTGGCAGAAGAACCAATCCAAACAACATGAGTTGCCAGAACAGCCTGATTGACCGCATTTTTCTCCCTCCGGGAAGGAATTTGAACGGTCGGGCCGGTTCACGGCCATGACCAAGACAAACCTACGTGCAGACGAGCAAATGCGGGGCTGGCCTTGTGACACTTTTCAGGGTGACACAAGCCCTGTGCGGCACGCAGATTCGCGCTCCCAGGATTCGAACGGCGGCCAGGTTTGCAATTGGGGCAACGTTTACGGCTGCACCCCGGGACCGGTGATAAAGGTTACGTGGCGCTGCAGCTCTTCTAGAGAAGAATCAGCAATCAGGCGGAAAGAAATGACCCGGCACTTAGCGTGGATCTGCGAGGCGGTCACGACATCACACACGACGGCGGTTACCGACTCAAGCCCCGCACGCCAGCCGGGCTTGCGCGCATCGCGGGTTTCCACTGCTTCGGCATCCACACCAGCCGCCAAAAGCATCGTTCGTGCCAGCGTCAGAAACGTCGGCCAGCGCGAAGCAACGACGATCAGCGCGTCGCGCGGGATGGGAAGCCAAGCCGCGAGCGATCTCGGCACAGATTGCACCTGCAAGGCGATGCACTCCGTCCTCTCGGGCAACGCAGCGCGAACAACTCCCAGACTGCTTGCCAGAGCAACAGGCAGGGCGCCGGTCAGTGCTTCCGGCGTTTTGCAACGCTCGAGTCCAGCAGCCTCGACCCGGAACGCAAGAGCTTGCCGGAGCTCGGCGGCGAGGATGGCGCGGAGCTCTTCGTCTGGCTCGATGAGCAGGAAGTGATCAGGCGGCTGCAGGTCGAACCATTGCCGCAACCGCTCGCGCAGTTCCGCAAGTGTGATGCCGTGTTCTCGTGCTGCCGCAAAAAACTGATGGATAAGCTGGTCCAAGGCCACAGATTGAGGCACAGCCTGTGCACGGCGCAGCGAACGTACGAAAACGCCGCTCCCACGCCGGAATTCGACCCACCCTTCAGTCTGTAATTGCCGGTATGCTGCACTGACCGTATTGGGATGAATCTTCAACCAGCGCGCGAACTCGCGCGTGCTCGGAAGTTTCTCACCAGATTTGAGATCCCCACTCAGGATAGAAAGCTTCAGATGGGTCAGAAGCTGCTGGCGCACTGGAATCTGGCTTCGTCTATTCACCCAGACCCGCATTGATGCGCCGTATTGTACTCGCTTTATATTTTTATGAGAATTATAACGGCCCGTGCTTCGCCCGTCCCATCCGCGTGAAAAAAGCGACGAATGAGAGTGCGAGGATCCACCGAGCGTCGGCGCCAACCTGTTCCAGTCCGGCTTCACCAAATGGTGTCTGATGGAAAAAATCCTGCTGCGGCTCGGTTTCGGCAGCAAGCGACCGGCGGCGTAACACAACTCCGAGCCTGGCCAGCTGCGCCAGGCTCGGGGCCTGCTCGGAGAAAAAGCTCTCCGGGTTTCTGACGGTGGACGACCAGAACCGTCAGCACCTGACCATCCAGCACGCCTCGAGTGCGGCGGGCAGAGAAAACAGCACTGCGACACGCGGTGAACGCTCCGAGGTGGACGCAGTCACTGCTTGGGCGGCGGCAGCTCGAAGCTCACAGCGCCGGTTTCGTCCAGGAATTTGATCTTCGCATCGCCTTCGGCGGTCACGACAATCTGCAGTCGCGGACGACCCCGCGCATCGGCCAGGGAAAGCTGCACGGATTTGTCCGGACGCTTACCGGCGAACAGCCGCACGGCACCCAGTTCACCTGCTGCGGCCAGCTTCTGGACCAGAGCATCGCGTTCCGGGCCTTCCGGCAGGGCATAGACCGGGCCGGCAATCTCCCACACGGGCCGATCCGAGCGATCCCAGACAATCAAGCCCGCACTGCGCTGCCCGTTGCGTTCGCTGTAGGTGACGCCGACGGTCTGGTCCTGGTTGTACTGGTCGAACAGGAGGCTGGCGCTGGCCGCGTAGCCGCCGTCGGGCAACGTGGTGCTGTCGAAGGTCAGCCCGCCGTTTTCATCTCCTTTGCCGTTGTAGAAAATCATGCCCGGGGCGCGGCCCTGCCGCGGGAAGACGTGCCCGCCGACCACCGGCGGCGGGATGCGGTCGCGGTTGGCGAGCACGAGCACCAGTTGGCCGTTTTTGTCCACGATGTTCAGGCGCTCCACATCCAATTCAGCGAATCGAGTGCGCTGCGGGGCGGCTTCCTGACGGGCAAAGCCGGCTAGCAGCAACACCGCCAGCGCCAGACTGCTCAGCGCCGCGTACCATTTCAGCCAGCGCACATCCCGTTCCAGTCTAGAAGTCATCTCTGCTCCTTTCCATACACCCGGTAGCGAGCACAGCGCGCTCAGTAATGCCAGCGCGCCGGGTTTTCACCGGCCGGTGCGTTACGGCGGATGTATTCGGCAATCTCTCGCACCATCTCAGCCCACGTCCAGGCGTGCCAGGAGTGGCCCTTCATCGGACGTCCATAGACGAACCGGCCCGCTACGTGGGGATTGTTTGTCTGCTTCAGAAATTCCTCAAAGCGATAGACGCCCAGGTTCAGATAGAAATCGTCCATATCGCCGGCGAAGAAATGGAGTTTGCCCTGCAGTTTTGGTCCCAGTGTGGCCCAGTGGCGCCGGGCATATTCGAGCAGGTCATAGCCGTGCTCGCGCATGTAGTAGGCGACTTCACGGTCAATTTTGCCCGTCAGCGGATCCCACAGCCGTCGCGGATAACCATCTGGACCGACCGGGCCATAGACAGCTTCCCAGCCCTGCAACTGATAGCCCGAGCGTCCGCGGCTGCCGAGCACGGCTTCGAACTGGCTCAACTGCCGCAGCGTCCAGACCACCTGGCCTTCCGTGGTGCGTCGCATCGGACGCTCCGCCGTGCTGAACGGACCGGTGCGCACGGTGAAGGCGTTTTCGTCTTCGTAAATGTTCACCAACAGATAGCGCGTGAAATCGATCGGGTCGGGCTGCAGCACCCAGGCGCCGCCGAAAAAATCCGGATGCTGCAGTTGCAAGGCCAGCGCCTGCCAGCCGCCGGTCGAAGCCCCTTCCAGAATGCGGGCATACGGCTGGCGGATCATGCGGAACCGCTGCTCCAGGTAAGGGATGACCTCGTGCACGAGCGCATCGCCGTAGGGCCCGTTGTTGGCCGAGTTCACCGAATAGGAATCCGGGAAAAAGGGAGTCTGCTGTTCGAAGCTGACGGCAATCACCCGCGGAAATCCGTCGGAAATCCACGACTGATAAAAGGTGTAACCCGGCTCCAGGCCCGTGAGCGGATGGACGGCCGGCTGGCTGGCGGCACTGGCCGGATCGGGATTGAAGCCGAAGGGGACAGGATGAATCAGCGTGTAGATCGTGGGGTAGTAGACGTCCGGGTGCTGGTCGTAGTCGCGGGGCAGCAGCACGGTGGCGTGGATGTAGATGGGATGTCCCCAAAACTCGGTCAGCCGCCGGCTCTGGATGCGCACGCGCTTCACCCAGGGCGTGTCGGCAGGCTGCTCGCGCGGTGGAATGCGACGGCGCACCTCGATGCGCACCACGCCGCCTGCGTCCAGCCGGACACGCTGGACATCGCTGTACAGATTGCCGGCGGCAACGTTGAACGATTCGCGCCGGCCATCGTTCAGATGCACCCAGAGCGTGTGGCCGTCGGCCCGGCGGACTTTCGTGTAGAGGTGAATCAGGGCCTGGGCGAAATATTCTCCCGGAGGCAAATCGGCCAGGCTGCGCAGCGGGCTGCCGAGCGTGGTGGCATCGATCACGGCGGCCTGGCCGGGCGCGAGCTGCTCGACATCCATGCCGAAGATGGCCGGTCCGGAAGGACTGATGCGCAGCCGCGGCTCCGGCTGTTCGCGTTCGGCCAGAATCAAAAACACGCGGCCGGTGATCGGACCCGGGTGCAGGTCTGCCGAATAGACGATTTCGAACCGCGGGACTTCACCGGCCGGGACTGTCCCGGCACCGGCGAACAAAACAGCGAGCAAAAAGATCGAAAGCAGCGCACGGCGCATCGGGGCTGCGCTCCGGCCAGCTGTGGTCACGGACGACCACCGGTGCGGGTATTGGCCCGCCCAACGTCACCGGACAGCCGCGGCGAGGATTCGGCCACAACGACCGGCAACAGGATGTGTGAGGCGTGCTGCGCCGAGCGGAAGATTCGCTGCGTAGCCGGCTGGAAATCCGTTTCCCGGGCGAGGAAGATATTCGGCACGAACGTCTGCGGGTTGCGGTCAATCACCGGGAACCAGGTGCTCTGCACCTGCACCATGATCCGGTGTCCTTTGCGGAAGACGTGATCCACGCCGGGATATTCGATGCGGTAGTGCTGAATCGCATTCGGGGGAATCGGCTCCGGACGCTCGAAGCTGTTCCGGTAGCGTCCGCGGAAGACTTCGGCGGCGATCATCAACTGATAGCCACCCATTTGCGGGTCTGGAGTGTAGCGATCCGGATAGACGTCAATCAGTTTGAAGATCCAGTCGCTGTCGGTGCCCGTTGTCGAGGCGAACAGATGGGCGACGATTTTTCCCGAAACCACCAGGTCTTCCTCCAGCGGCTCGCTGACCCAGTCGAGCACATCCGGCCGTCGGTGCACGAAGCGCTGGTCCTGCACGAGCCAGGTGCTCCAGCCGGTGCGGAGCTGAATCGGGCGCGGCCGGTAGGGCACCGGATTGGCCGGGTCTGAGACGTAGCTGTCGAATGCCTCGGCATCGGAGCCGCGCGGGGGAGCGAAGCTGAGCGCGCGTCCCTCGCGGAGATACAACCGTCGTTCGGTGACACCCGCGCGGGGCGGCCAGGCCGCATGTCGCACCCATTCGTTGCGCCCGGTGCGGAACGTCAGTGCTTCCGGCAGGTCGGGGCGGCCTCGCCCTTTCAAGTAGTAAGCCAGAAAGGGCGCGCGGACGTTGCGCTGGTAATACTCGCCGGTGGCGCTGCCGAAGTCGAGCGGGCCGAGCCGCCGTCCTTCGCCCGACCACCCGCCGTGATTCCACGGCCCGACCACGAGAAAATTCATGTTCCGCGAGTCGTGCTGTTCCAGCAGCTCATAAATTTTCAGCGGGCCGTAGAAATCTTCCTGGTCCCACCAGCCGGCCACGTTCAGCGTGGGCACGGTGACGCGCTTCAGCCAGGGGGCCAGTGCCTGCCGCTGCCAGAAGGCGTCGTAATCGGGATGCTGGACGAAATCGTTCCACGTGGGCAGGCGGCCCTGCACGAGCTTTTCGTTCACGTTCGACAACGGGCCCAGCTCAAGATACCACTCGTAGGTGTCATAGCGATGGATGACGTCCGCAACATCGGCCATCTCCCTGCCGGATTCCATGCGATAGGCGTATTCGAAGCCATAGCTCAGGCGAAAGGCTCCGTTGTGATGGAAATCGTCGCCAATCCACATATCGGCCGGCGAGCCCTGCGGCACGGCGGCACGCAGCGCCGGATGCGGTTCGAGCATGCCCATGATCGTCAGCCAGCCGCCGTAGCTGGTGCCGGCCAGGCCGACCCGGCCGTTGTGATCGGGCACATGTTCGAGCAGCCAGGCGATGGTGTCGTAGGTATCGGTGCCCTCGTCGATCATTTCTCCTTTGGCCGGATCGCGGGGCTGGCGAAGCATGACGAACTCGCCTTCTGAACGGAACCGGCCGCGGATATCCTGGAAGACGAAAATGTAACCATCCGCAACCAGATCCGGCAGTGCCCGAGCCAGATAGGCAGTGTTGATTCCGCCGATGCCGTAGGGCGTGCGAAGCAGCAGGATCGGCAATGGCTCAGCGATCTCGCGCGGTGCGTAAATCACCGTGTAGAGCCGCACACCGTCCCGCATCGGGATCATGGCTTCGGTGCGCGTGAAAGCTGACTCGGCCGGCTCCTGTGCGGCCGAGGGCACCATCCCTCCGGGGCCGAGCGCCAGCCAAAGCAGCCCGGTTGCGACCAGAGCCGCATACACCAGCAGCCGCCCGGCCTGCCTTCGCATCGAGCCATGCATACGTGCAGCTCGAATTGATTTCATCAGTTCCCTCCCGGACGCGAGACGCGATCAATCGGTGCTGGCCGCGGCACGCGCGGCGGCGGATTTTGTTCGAGCAGCTTCAGTGCTTCCTGCACGGCGCGCTCCAGTTGCGGGTCACGACCGCGGACGAAGTCGGCTGTCGTGTTTTCCACTTCGATGTCCGGCGCGACGCCGATGTTTTCCACGTCCCACTGTCCCTGCAGGTTGTAAAACGCCAGATTGGGCGCGGTGATCCCGCCGCCATCAATCGTCGGCGGAAACCCGAGCGTGCCGACCAATGCACCCCAGGTGCGCGTGCCCACCAGCGGGCCGAGTTTGCGCAGCCGGAAGTAATAAGGAAGCGCATCGCCGCCGGAGCCGGCCGATTCGTTGATGATCATCACTTTGGGTCCGTAGAGCCCGGCCATCGGGGAAGTGGAGGGCTGGCCATCCCGGGTGGCGAAGTAGCCGAGCAGCTTGCGGTCGAGTTCGTTGACGATGTAGTCGGCTACCATGCCGCCCTGATTGTAGCGTTCGTCGATGATGGCGCCCTGCTTGTGCTGCTGGGCAAAGTAGTAGCGGTTGAAGTACTGATAGCCGGGCGTACCCGTATTCGGCAGCCAGACGTAGGCCAGGCGGCCGCCGGAGAGCTCGTCTACCTTGCGGCGGTTTGCTTCGACCCAGGCGCGGGTGCGCAGGTTCTGGTCGCTGGCCACCGGAATCACGGTGACCAGCCGGGAGCCTTCCAGCGAAGGAGTTTTGCTGACGCGGAGCAGGGTCTGCCGGCCCGCGGTACCTTCAAACAAGCTGTAGAGGTTGGTCGGCGGGACGAGCGGCCGGCCGTTGACTTCGAGCAGGTAGTCGCCTTCGGCCACGTCGATGCCCGGAGCGCTAAGCGGTGCCTGCAAATCGGGATTCCAGTTTTCGCCGGCGTAGATTCGCTTGATGCGGTAGCGACCGTTTTCGATGGCGAAGTCGGCACCGAGCAGCCCGACCGAAACCGGTTCGCCGCCCGGCAGATCGCCCTCCCCCGTCAAATAGGAGTGGCCCACGGCCAGCTCGCCGCCCACCGTCGCAATCAGGTACGACAGGTCGGCGCGGTGACCGACGTGCTGCAGCAGCGGCAGATACTTCTGGTAGACCGCCTCCCAGTTGGCGCCGTGCATCTGCGGGTCGTAGAAGAAATCGCGCTGGATGCGCCAGGTTTCCCGAAAGATCTGTGCCCATTCGGCGCGCGGGTCGACGCGCATTTGCAGCTTGCTCAGATCGAGCAGACCGTCGCCCACCTTGCCCGGCCGGTCGGTCGCCACCACGCCCCAGCGGGTGCCGCCGGCGTGATAGAGCAGCTTCTTGCGGTCGCCCGACAAAGTGTAAAAGCGAATGCCTTCGAGAAACGGTGCCGCCGAACGCTCGCGCAGCGTGTACCGGTGCAATCGCAGCGGAGCCGGCCCGGCCGATTCCCCTGCAGCGACCATCCGCAGCGGCTCGACGTAGAAAATCGTTCCACTGGCGCCGGTGCGCAGCATGCTGTAGTCGCCGGCAGGGACATTCAGCGCCAGGATGCGCTGGCTGAGGTTTTCGAAGTCCACCTGGACCCGCGGCTCGGCTTTTTCGGCAGGTTTTTCCGCAGCAGCTTCATCGCCCGTCTCCGGCAGCAGGGGCGAGGGTTCGCCGGCGCGGAGCACGACCAGATAGATGGCCCGGCGCACGGGCCGGTCGAGCGAACTCATCTCCAACCAGCCGCCGCGCGGCCCGTAGTTCGTGCTGGCCAGAAAGTAGAGGTACTTGCCGCTGGCATCGAAAGCGGGCCAAACGGCGTCCGACATGCCGTCGGTGATCTGGTGCTTCTGCCCGGTTGCCAGCGAGTAGAGGAAAATGGCCCGCAGGTGATTCTCCAGACTCTTCGAGTAGGCGATCCACTGCGAATCGGGCGACCAGGCGGCGTCGGGCTCGCGGGCCGGGTCGTGATAGGTGTCCGTATCCACCAGCGTCAGCTTGCCGCTGGCCACCTCCACGAGCCAGATGCGCAGGTGATTGTCATGGAACAGAATCTGTTTTCCGTCGGGCGACCAGGCCGGCGAGGAAAAGAACGACTTTTCCGGCAGAGCCAGCACCCGCGGCTGCGCGGTGCCACGCTGATCGCCGATATAGAGCTGATATTCCCCGCTCGCATCGGAAAACCAGGCCAGCTGCGTGCCGTCGGGCGACCAGACCGGAGAACGGTCATGCGCTCCGGAACTCTGCGTCAGGTTGCGGACGTCTCCCTTTTCGACGGGAACGGTGAAAATTTCACCGCGGGCTTCGAACGCGGCGCGGACACCGGTGGGCGAAAGCGCAGCATTGCGAATCATGCTGGCCACCGACTTGAACTGCGGCCGCGCCCAGGGCAGATCGCCGGAGACGCGGATGCTGAGTCGTTGGGTGCGGCCGCTGCGCACGTCGAACAGGTGCACGTAGCCGGCCTGCTCGTAGACAATCGCACCGGGGCCCGCCGAGGCCCACTGAATATCGAAGTCTTCGTGGCGGGTGAGCTGGGTGAGCCGGCGCGTGTTCAGGTCGTAGGCGAACAGGTTCACCGTGAAGTTCCGGTCGGAAAGAAAGTAGATCGTGTTGCCGATCCACATCGGGTGCGTGTCGTTGCTGTTGGTCCACGGCAGCTTCTGCTCGGAGAAATCTCCCAGATGCAGGATGCGCACCGGATGCGTGCGTCCGCCGCGATAATGCCGCCACTGGCTGGCCTGGTTTTGTGCCCAGGCGGGAATGAACGCGGTGGGAATCTCTTCGTAGGCAATCCGGCGCCCGTCCGGAGAAAACGAACCGGTGTAGGCGCGGGGCATGGGCAGCGGTTCGGGAAAGCCGCCTTCGGCGCTGATGGTCCACAGGCGGAAGTGGGCGTGCGGTGCGGTTTCGCGGTCCGAAGCGAACAGGATGCGACGGCCATCCGGAGTCCAACCGCGCACCGCATCGAGCGCAGGATGATACGTCAACCGGCGCGGATTGCCGCCGGCTGCCGGAATGACGTAGACGTCCGTGTTGCCGGCGACCGTGGCCGTGAATGCAATCTGCGTTCCATCGGGCGAGAAAACCGGATCCAGTTCCAGTTCGGGCGTGGCCGTCAGTCGGCGCGCATCACCGCCCTGGCGCGAGACGATCCACAAATCTCCCGCATATGCAAAAACCACCTGATCCCGGCTCACGCTCGGGCGACGCAGCAGGCGGGCTTCCTCGGCCGCAGCCGCTCCGCAGAACGTCCAGCCGAGCAGAAACATTGCCATCCATCGCAGATAACGCATGGTTCCCCCATCGTTCGCAGGCATGGAAATTCGGATCAGTATCGCAGGTTCAGGCTCAACAAATTTGTGGCGAGCAGGACCCAACCCCAGGCCACGCCGGCCAGCGCGAGCACGACGGCGGAGAGGCGTCCCACCCAGCCGCGGGCACGGCCCGTCCAGCAGAGGTAGCTGTCATAGAAAATGGCGAGCAGCCCGAGTGCGCCGAGCCAACCGCACAGTTGCAGTGCGCGCAACCATGGATCCAGGTCGGCGTTGAAGATGCCCAGGTCCGATTCCGCCGATTCGAACAGCACCACGAAGCCGAGCACGAACAACAACACCAGGCTGCAGGCGATTCGCGCGAGCAGCCGCACGCGCCGTTCCTGCGGACTCAACTCCAGACGGCGCCCATAGTGCCGGCGCAGCCAAGCTGCGAGCGGCCACAGCAGGAGCGTCAAGGCGAAGACGCCGATGGCAAAACCGAACAGCACCTGCAACAGCAGCCCGCCCTGATACCAGGGCACACGCTGGAAGACAAAAACAGGAATCATCGAAACGGCCGCTTCCAGCCGACCCTGCGCATCGCGACGAAAGGCAATCACCTCCTGGCCGTCGGCTTCCCGGAAGCGCATCGGGGCAATCCACTGCCAGTGCTTGCTCCGGCCGGTCAGGGCTTCCAACCCGCTCACCTCGATCGCATCCGGGCCGCGCGCGGCGATGCGCGTACCGCTGAGCATGGCCAGCGCGCGCAGAAACGAAGTGTGATTGCGTCGGCTGCTGATGTAGAAGCCGGTCACCGCACGCACGTCTTCGGCCGCCTGTGGCGAGGGCGCAGCTTCCGCCGGCCGGTAGGGGAAGTAGCGATCCAGAAAGCTGCGCCAGATGGCCGCACGCAAACTACCGGTGCCGCTGCCCGCGCTGTTCTGAGAAAAGAAAAACCCGAGACCCGCTTCCGGGATCAGATGCAGGTCGCTGTGAAAGAGCACGGTGTCGCCGCCGTGGCCGATGATGCGCAGTCCGTTGCGTGATTCTTCGTAGAAGCCGAAAGCCATGCCATTGACGTCGTCGTGCGGGCCCCACTGGCGGGCGTGCATGATGCGCACTGTTTCCGGACGGAGGATGCGCGCCTGGCCGTACTGTCCCTGCTGCAGATGGGCGAGCATGAAACGGGCCAGGTCCAGGCCCGACGCCGAAAGCGCTCCGGCCGGTGCCGCAGGAATCAGCTCAAAAGGCCGCGCTGGTCGCGACGCGACCGTGTAGCCCTGGGACATGTGCGCGGCCAGCGAAGCCGGCAACGGCTGCTCGAACGTGGCATACTCCATGCCGAGCGGCCGAAAGATGTGCTCGGCCACATAAGCCGCGAACGGCTGACCGGAAACCCGCTCCACGATGTAGCCGGCCAGGGCAGTGGCATAGTTCGAATACGCAACGGTGACGCCGGGCGGATAGATCCGTTGCGGCAGCTGTCCCACCAGATATTCCCGCAGCGAGAGCAGCTTGGCCGGATCGGTGGCGAACAGGTTTTTCAGCACATCTTCAAAGCCCGGCGTGTGAGTCAGAATGTGCCGCAGGGTGATCGGCTGCGGGTAAGCGGGCGGGATGGCAAAATCGAGGTATTCGTTGACATCGCGATCGAGATCGAGCCGTCCCTGTTCCACCAACTGCATGACGGCAGTCCAGGTGAACAGCTTCGAAATGGAGCCGGGCCGGAACAACGTCGTCTGCGGCGAGACGGGAATTTTCCGGGCGACATCGGCATAGCCGTACCCTTTGGCGAACAGCACCCGGCCCTGGTAGACGATCACCACCACCACGCCGGCAATTTCCCGCTGCTCGAGCTGCAGCGGGATCATTCCGTCGAAGAACGCTTCCACGTCAGCAGCGGTGAGAGCCGGCGCGGCCACCGCTGCAGGTTGTGCCGGTGGCGAGGTCTGCGGGCCAGCACTGGTCCCCACTCCCACGACCACGAGCAGGACCAGCACCCGGCCAAGAACTGTTCCGCAGGAGCTGAGCAGCCCTCCCCTTCCCGATCCGAGAGCAGAATTCACAGAACTCTCCTCGCGCAGATGAACACGAGCGGTGGCCGCCGACAGCTCCGCCGGGGTCAGCATCCGTACGGCCCTGGACGGGTGCGACGCCGACCGCCTGATATGCTGGACCCGGCCGAACCTGCGGCCACCGCTCGTCTTCCCTCAGAACCGGATGCGCGAGCCGAATTGAATCCAGCGCGCGCCGTTGGTCCGGTTCGGCGGTGTGAACTGACTGCTGAACACACCGAACGCAGCCGGGTTGTTCAGGCTCAGCGACGGCGTATCCAGGTTGACGTGGTTGAAGAAATTGAAGAAGTCAAAGGAAAACTCGTACGCGAATCTTTCGGTGATCTGTGTTTCCTTTCCGATCCGCAGGTCCAGATTCCAGAAACCGGGCCCGCGGAAGTGATTCGCGCGACCGGTGCGGCCATCCACGCTGAGCAGAATCCGGCGGAACGAATTGAAGGCGCTTTCCGGGTCAGCGAACAGATTCAATCCGGAGCCCCCCGTGGCCGGATTGCCAATCGTGCCTACGCCGCCTGATCCGGCAACGCCGCGAAAGACACCGGTGTTTAGCGTGGAGACGTCCACCAGCGGAATCGCAGCGTTCGTCAGGCCAGCGAGCGAACCACCGAACACACCGGCATTGTCATCCACCGAATAAGGAAGGCTGGTGAACGCCCGAAAGATTCCCGAGAGATACCAGCCACCGATCAGCTTGTTCAACCAGCCCTGACCGGAGGAGACCCAACGGCCCGGGCCGAACGGCAGCTCGTAGTTGAAAATGCCGTTGAAGATATGCCGCCGGTCGGAAAGCGCCGGTCCGTAGTCGATATTCGGGTCGAAGCCGGTCGTAATCAACGAGAGGTTGTTTTGCACATTGCCGACCTGGTCGAGCGATTTCGACAGTGTGTAGTTCACATCGAACTGCAGCCCGTGCCAGGGCCGGTTCCGCAGAGTAACGAAGCCGGCGTGATAGTTCGAGATTCCGCCATGCGTGGCCATCAGAATGGCGAGCATCTGCAGATTGTTGTAGGGCGGCAGGCCCAGCACGAGCTGCCGGATGACGTTCAATTGCAGAAACAGCGTGCTCACGTTGTTCGTCTGGAACAGGCTTGCGAAGCTGCCGGCGAGAAACGCGGTGCCCAGTCCGGGAAGCTGATTTTCAAACCACGGCTGGGGAGTGAGACTGCCGGGACAGGTGAACGAGCCGAATGTTTTGCCCGCGTCGCCGCGCAGCACGCAGGCCACGTTGTCGTAGGCCTGCGCGAAGGTCTGGCCGCTGGCCGGGTCCACGAAGAAGTACGGCGAAGCATCCAGGTCCACACCCATGGGCAGGTCGCGTCCCAACCGGCCGATGTAGCCGACCTCCAGCAGAAGATTGGCGGGAAGCTCCCGCTGAATCGTCAGGTCCACCAGATAGTTCCGCCCGGTCTTCCGTTCGGGGTCGGTGGCAAAGGTGATGCTGCCGGAAAGTACCGAAGGGATGATCGGCGAACTGGCGGGCGGGAACGCCGGCAGGGGAATCGTGCCGTCGTGACCGATCCGGAACGACGACAGCGCACGGTTCGAAGAGCCCGCGCCCGGATTGCAGCCCGGCCCGGGCGTACCCGAAGCGTTGCACAGCGGGGTCGGCAACTGCAGCACCTGGCCGAAGCCGATGCCAAAGGCGGGCGGCAGAATCACCGTCACCGTGTTGACGCGGTCATAGACAATGCCAAAACCCACACGCACCGCTGTGCGCCGGTCACCGAACCAGCGGTTCAACAACCCGTTGCGGAACGACGGGTTCCAGGCCAGCGCGACGCGGGGGCCGACGTTGGAATAGTCCGTGTCGAAGATATGCTCGCGGTTCGAGTTCGCGATGGGCAGCACGGCCAGTTGCGGGTTGAACACCTGCCCGTTCAGCGCGGCCTGCCGCTTGGCGCCCAGGTAGCCGCGGTAGGTCAGCACTTCGCCGGTGGTGTTGTCGATCAGCAGGGCCATGCGATTCAGGGCTTCTTTCGGCGGGGTCAACCAGCTATAGGTGAGACCGTAGGTGAGAGTCACGGTGGAGCTCATTCGCCAGGTGTCCTGGAAATGGAACTGGAAGTAGTACATGTTCGTATCGGTGATCAGATCGGTGCCGAACGGGAGCGGGTTCAGGCTGCCATCGCGGGCGCCGACAATGTTCACGTTGTCCACCAGGCCCAGCGTTGCCGCATACAGGTCGTCCCAGCGGGCGACATCCTGCGAACGCAAACAGTTCGTCGTGATACTGCCGCTGCAGGTGGGCGGGCGATTGGCGGCCGGAATACTCAGGAAGGTGCCCGAACTCAGGTCGGCCACCGGCCCGGTCAAGAAGGTCACCTGGTCGTTGTGAGTAAACAGGAAAGGCAGGGCGCGCACTTCCCCGCCGAAGCTCACCGTGTGCGAACCCTTGATCCAGGTCATCGTGTCCGTGAACTGGATGTTCCGGTCGCGGATGATCTGCGTGCGCGCCGACTGGGCGCTGACGCTGATCGGCTCATCCAGTACGCCCAGGTCCAGACCCACGCCGCCGGCGGAACTGTTCGTTCCGGGCAGGCCGAGCAGACTGGCGACGGTGAACGGGTTGGTGCCGATCAGATCCAGCTTGTTCTGCACCCAGCCGAACCGGAAACTGTTCAGCAGGGTCGGGGTGAATTGATAGTCAAGACCGGCGATCACGCTGGCCCCGCGGTTGTTCAGCGCGCGCAGCGGCACCACCGCCTGCGGGTCGCGAATATCCAGCTGGCTGGTGCCCCCGAGCGGAGAGAGGCTCCGCTGGTAGGAATAGCGGCCCATGAACTGCAGCCTTTCCGTAAAATTGTGATCCAGACGGAAAGTAATGGCATCGGCGGTGAGCGGGGTGGACACATTGCCCCGGAAGCCGATCGTGTTCAGTCCGTCTCCGAGGGTCGGATCGTTGCCCGCCGGCATCAGCGCAAACATCTGCTGGATGGTCGGGCTGATGCCTAAACCTCGCGGGTCGCAGGGCTGGCCGCCGGCGGGACCACACGCCGTGGACGTGGCCAGCGGATAGGCCACGTTGTTGCCCGCGGCGTCGCGGAAGGTCAGAATGCCGTTGCGCAGCGTGCTCGTGGGAACCAGCCGCGTGAAGGGCGTGCTCTGCGGGAAGCGACGAACTTCGTAGTTGCTGAAGAAGAACGTCCGGTCGGGCCAGAACGGTCCACTGACGCTCACGCCGGCGCGATTGTCCTTCAGCTCCCCTTTGGGGATCGGTTGGTGGCCGGGAGTGCTCGGGTCGCCGTCGACGCGATTGTTCGTCCAGGTGTTCGCGTTCAGGTTGTCGTTCTGGTGGTACCAGTAGCCGACCCCATGCAGCTCATTCGAGCCGCGCGGACTGACCAGGGTGATCTGTCCGCCGGCGGAGCGACCGAAGTTCGCATTGGGGTTGGCGACGGTGACGCGAAATTCGCTGACCGCATCCACGCCGACCGGAGTCTGCGTGAAATTGATGCCCTGGCCGCCAGTCAAGTTGTCGCTGATGTCGATGCCATCCAGGATGAGCGTGTTCTGATCGCTGCGCGCTCCGGAAACTGTTCCTCCGGTGCCGAATCCGCCGGGAGTCGCGGTGGGCTGCAGCGAGAGCAGTTCGGTCGTGTTGCGCTGGAGGGTCGGCAGGTTGCGGATGAACACCTGATCCAGTACGTTGCCCACCTGAGCATCGGTGGTCTGCAGCTCGACGCCGACACTGGCTTCGACCTGTACGGTTTCCGCCAGCTCACCCACCTCGAGCGTGAGGTTCACGGTGTAGCTTTTGTTCACCTCGACCGTCAGACGCGGCACCGTGGCCGTGCGGAAGCCCTGAGCGCTGACCGTCAGCGTGTAGGTACCCGGCGGTACGTTGGCAAACACATACAGACCTTCCTGATTGGTCGTCAGGGTGCGCACCTGGTTGGTGGCCAGGTCCTGCAGCTTGACTTCCGCGCCGAGGATCACCGCGCCCTGCGCATCCGTCACGGTTCCCTGCACCAGACCGGTCGCGGCCGTCTGGGCATCGGCGGACCGAACCCCGACGAGCAGGAACAGACCCAGCAAGGCCACGACGAACCCGCCGCGTACAGTACGCGGCATCTGAACCATTCGCAGTGCTGTGTATGTGTTCATGATTACCCTCCGGACGAGTGGTGACCGTCGAGCTGCCCATCCAGCGGAAACCAGCGGGTGCTCGTCTGCAATTCGTCTTGTTTCTGTTTCAGCAAAGCCAGGGTGCGTTGGGGTCGGATGTGGGCGCAGGCTACGGCGAGCGCGTTGATGGCCGCAACCGGCGCTACATAGGAACCGTTGAACGTGGGGTTCGTAATCGGGGCAATCCAGAAGGTGTCGCAGTAGCGAGCAATCGGCGTGCGCTCACTGTCGGTGATGCCGAACGTGGGAACGCCCCGCTCGCGAGCACGAAGGACGGCATTGACGGTCTCGCGCAGGCAACGGCCGAAGCTGATGGCGACGACCAGGTCTTCCGGACCCAGCAGATTGATCTTCTGCTGGACATTGCCCGTCGAGCCGACCGGGGCTTCGGCGTCGTAGCCCAGCGTGACCAGCAAATAGGCGAGCAGATAGGCCAGCGCCGCAGCCAGGTCCACGCCGATCACCACGGTGCGCCGCGCGCGCTCGATCCGCCGGGCCAGCGCGACGACCGCCTTGGTGTCCAGAGAAGTGCGCAGCACCTCCAGATTGCGGTGGTCCATCTCCAGACTGTGCTCCACGTGCGCCGCCACGGGTCGCTGTTCGCGGGCGGCCGCGCGCATCACGGTGTACGGCGTAATGTTCAAGATGAAATGGGAGCGCAGATCGGAAGCAAAGTCGCTGTACCGCTGATAGCCAAGCGCCTGGATGGTACGTACGATCGTGGCGGCGTCCACTCCGAACCGTTCCGCCAGTTTGCGCGACGTCAGAAAACAGGTGTCCTCGGCGTTGGAAAGGATGTTGCGCAACAGGCGGCGACGCTTGGCGCTCAGCCGCGACTCGGTGGCGCGCAGACGCTCTTCCAGTGGAGTGCGCCAGGCCCGGCCATCCGGCGCGGATCTGCTGCGCACTCGCGCCGGAAGCGGCCCGCCGCGGCGGCGACGACCGGCAGAAAGTTGGGTGCCCATAGCCGGCGAAGCGCGACTTTGCGTTCGCGTGCCGTGCCTGATACAACAGTTGTTGCACAATGTCAAGAAAAAACAGCATCTGTTGCATCTGCCGGTGCCTCCCAATCGCGCCCCGCTCAGAAACTCCGCACCATACGAAAAGCATGCTGCCGACACTCCGATTCGTTCGCCGGACGGGGACGACCGAAAGGCCCACTGCAACCTTTGCAGTGCACTGGCTTCGGCCGACCTGACGGGCATGCCGCAACGGAGCGAATCGAGGAGTTTTCACAGCTTCTCAAACTCGGCTGGAGAATTCCCTCGGCGGATCTCGCAACGAGACTGGTGCGCGGAGGAAAATCAGCAGTTCGCCGATTCAGCGGGTCGACGCACGGAGTTGTGCACCATGCCCAGTGCAGGGCAATGCGGAGTCCTGCTCCACAAGACCTCTGCGCAAGCAGAACCTGTGTCATCGGGATGCCCTCGGTGTAACAACGAGTAGTGTGGCAAAGTGTGGGCTGGTCGGGGCGGTGGGGATCGAATTGCTATACGAATCTTTAAGTCCCTTTTATCCTGTTGCCTTTCCTACCCCCATTTCGTTTCCGCGGCATGTCTCCCGACGGGATTTTGTGACCAAGATGTGACCAGCGACGGGCACGCACGCAAAGCAGCATGGCTCGGGTTTAATTAAAAACTGGCAGCTCCTGTCAGCCCGCGCGGCACCGCCCCGCCACTTGCAGGTGGCGAGATTTGCGGAGGGGCCACACCACCGTCGACAACCGCACAGCTCGCACAGCCACGTGCAGGTGCAGGGTTGGCGGAGTGTCACCACCACTCAGCAGCCCCGCAGCATCGCCCATCAACCTGCAAATTGCGGAATTGCTCGAGGGGCAATGCCACCGGCGCGAGCGGGCTCAGCGGCCAGATGCCAGAAAGCGCTTTGGTTGCGAGATTACGCGAAGGGCAATGTCATTTCACCGCTATGGTTGTGTATGGTTCCTGCGAGTTGGGGAATTGCGCGAGGGGCATGCCGCCACTTGGCAGCGGCGCACCACGACTCCTCAACCTGCCCGCGAGGCCTGTCACCCATCCTCCCGCGCCAGCGCTACTCCTCCACCCGCTGCACGCCACCTCGCTTCTGCTGTGCCAGCACTACTTGACGACCTGTCTGCGCGTCCCCCTTCTCTGCCGCGCAGCACCGCTCGGCGGCCTGCCAGCGCGCACCCCAGGCTGCCCGCGCCACGTTTCGGGTACTCCTGCAGCGCACCGCTTATCGAGCAGCAACCGGCAAGCAGGCATCGAAAAGGGAAAACCGGAAGGCCCGGTCCGAGGCCCTGCGACTCTGGTTCAGTGCTCACCACGACCGGGAACAGAACGGCGGCGCAGGCTGCCGTCGCGAGGGCCCGCAGGAGCGGACGGGGCACCAGACCTCGGCGCGGCAAATTCGTAAATCCGCAGCTTGTTCGAGGAGGCCAGTAAGGCCAGGAATATCTTCCCGTCGTCGTACCACAAGGCCATTTCATAGTGCACGTACTCGAAAATACGGAGTTGACTGAAAGATAGCTGGAAAAGGGGTTTCAGGGTTTTCGTTTCAAAGACAAAAAACTTGCGAACTATGGTTGCTCCGGCGAAAAGCTCGCTCTGACTTGTTCGGTCACACAAGGCAACGGCGTATACCTGGTTAGGACTGAGAGAAACCTCTCTCACCCCGCATCCCTCGAACCGCGAACTCACCAAAGGTGCGGAACCGCCCCTTCCCCACCGATAGAGATAACTGAGCTCGTTTCGGAGGGTTGGGTCGGTCCAAAGCACCAACGAACCGTCAGCCAGGAAACAGACCCCTCTAATTAGGTTGGAGTAATCCTTGCCCGTCGAAAGCTCGAGCGTCGCCTTCCCCGTGCTCGGGTCGTAGCCATAGAGCTTGTTGCCATCTACGATCCACCCTTCGCCATTGGGCCCAATTCTAAAGAAGCTACTCGGGACCGGGTTCGTGAGAATGACATCCGAAAGAACGCGGGATAGATCACGCGTGTCCAGTCGGATCAACCGCCTGTCAGAACCGTTTAGGCGGTTGGTTTTCTCGGCAGCGATCAGCAGAGACCGGCCGTCGGGGCTGATGCTGATGACTTCCGGAAATTGCCTATCGGCTCCCGCGGGCAGAGTCGTTGTCTCGGATATCTTTTGCAGCGTCGTGGCATCGAGGACCACCACGAACGCATGACCAGAATAAAACTCCGCATACACCAGCACCGAGCTATCGGGTGTGAGTAAAAGTTGGGTGTAAGCAAAGCGTATGTCCCCACCAAGCGGCAGGGACACTTCGGGAATCCGTGTGTTCGTCGCCCGCAGCTCCTTGCCGCTGGCCGGATCGAACACCCGCACCCACAGGCTCGAGGATTTCTTTTTCTCCCCCTTGTCGCGGTAAGCGACGTAGAGTTCCCCTCGGGCGTCAAAGGCTACATTCACAGGCGAAAGCCTTAAATCTGCACGCTCCAGAACCACAGTGTGGCGGGGCCTGGTGGATGCGGAAAGGGCCGGCCCGCTCAGCGCAATCCCGAACAGCACGGCGAGAGATAAAGGCACTCTGGTGAACATCGCTATGGCTCCCTCTCCTGCGGAACGCTGGCAATGGGAATATCCTTCGGTGGCGGAGGATCTTGCCTGCCGGTGAAAAAGTTCCAGATCGTCTTGAGGACTGAGACGGTGTGCTCGAAGAAACCGCTGACGTTTCCATACGGATAACGAGTGTCGATGTGGAATTCATAGCCCCCGTTGGGAAGGGGTTTTTCCCTATAGCTCAGATGCGCATCCGGGCCTAGTTCGTTTCCGCCACGGTACTGTGTGCTCCAAGGGTGTAATATGTTGATCACATCGATGCCTGGGTTCTCTTCGAGCTGCGGAAGTAGAGCCTCAATCTGCTCACGCTTCCCGAAGAGCGAGCCCTTTGCGAGGCAGGTTCCACCACAATCGGAGTTGAACACCGCATGCAACCCCTTGAATTCTCCCGACCCTTCGATCCTTGTGTCTGCAGCTCCAGGAGCAAACTGCCCGATGAAGGTGCCCTGCGCCGTGGTGATGTGAACTCCTTTGCTGTCGAAGGTCGCTGTAATCTTACTATTCGGATCACGCAATTGGACATTGCCGATGAGTACCCGATTCCCTTTGTCATCCATAACGAAACCTTTCTTGTCACAGGTGATGCCATTCTTCCCACAGGCAT
This sequence comes from Terriglobia bacterium, assembly GCA_023512135.1. Lineage (GTDB taxonomy): Bacteria > Acidobacteriota > Terriglobia > Acidiferrales > UBA7541 > DSGC01. The sequence goes on from JAIMAG010000026.1 coordinate 20,410, forward strand.
CGCCTCCTTTGAGCCAAAAATCGAGCCCAGTCGGATCGGTAAGATTGATCGGGTTGTTCCGGACGTAGGCATAGCGATTCAGGCTCTGCGGGTCTTCAAGATGGCCACCTAAAGGATCTGCACTCATGAATCTGCCAAGACTCGACCCGTAGTACCACGCGGCGAAGTAGTCGAGGGCGGATTCGGGGTCGCGTTCTTTGCCGGTGAATTTGTAGGCGTTGCCGCTGCCCGCAGCAACCACGCGCTCGCTGCCGAACGGATGGCGCACACCTTGAGGGGTCCCTGCCGACGATCCTGCGCCCGGGGCAACCGCACGCTCGCCGCCGAAGGGATAGAAGTCCGAGTCGTCGAGGATCGTGCCCGTAGCGTTGGTCACCACACGAGACGAGCCGAGGTGGTCGGCGAAGTAGTAGAACACCGCGCCGCTCGCCTCCCGCCGCGCAACCCGCTTGCCAGCAAAAAAGCTATGCTCAGTCGC
>JAIMAG010000047.1 GCA_023512135.1 Terriglobia bacterium
GCATGGTGGTAGGCTTTCTTTCCGCTGTCGTTGGGAGTGCTGGTCCGCTTGGTGCAGCGGTGTTCTTAAGCCTTCACTTGCCTCCGCCCGCTTATGTTGCCACCGAAGCTGTGACCGCCACGCTGATGCACCTGACAAAAAGCGTCATCTATGGACGCTACGCGCTGATGACTGCAGCGGACTTACTGATGGGATTAGCTTTAGGGGGTGCAATGGTTCTTGGCTCGTGGACTGGACGCAAACTCATTGAGCGACTCTCGCCTCAGTGGGTCAGCAGGCTTGTTGAGAGTTTGCTGGTCCTTGCGGCCTTGTCCTTAATCTTTGTGTGACACGATGAAATCACGGCGCCGGCGACACCGCCCGCGATCAGCTGCACGCCGGCTACGCCCTGCAGCGCGTGCTGCTGACCGCCACCGACCACGGCCTGGCCAGCTCCATGCTCTCCCCACCGATCGAGGTGCCGTCCGCCCGGGAGCAGCTACGCATCGCGCTCGGTCGATTCGGCACGCCACAGATGGTCCTGCGGGTGGGCTACGCCGACCCGGCGCCCGCCACCCCCCGCCGCCCCGTGGCCGAGGTCGTCGACTCCTCCGTGGACGGGTCCACCGACCCGACGCCCCGAGCCCTTCGGACCTGACCCACGAGGCCGGCCCGGACCGATGCTGACCGCAGAGGACTCCTGCGAGAAGGTCGCGCTGGATACCCCCGAACTCATCGTCGGCATCGACGGTTCCCCTGAAGCCGGGGACGGGGCGGGGTCACCAGCTTGCTGCTCGGCTCGGTCAGCCAGAAGGTCGCCGTGCATGCCCACGGTCCGGTCGTGATCGTCCGTGGCCGGCCCAACCCCGACGACGGAGAGATCCTGGTCGGGGTCGACGGCTCGCCCCAGGGCCAGCACGCCCTCCAGGTGGCGTTCGACGAGGCGGTCGTCCACGGCACCGGAGTGGTGGCCGTGCGCACCTACAGCCTGCTGGCGTCGGCAGCTGACCCCGGCCGACGACGGCGAGCTCACCGTCGCCTGCACCTTCTAGACCTCAAACAAGCGAGGATTAGGTCGACTCGGCCCCGGCTGCATGGCTGTCGATGAATTTTGGGGGGGGTCGGGTCAGGAGGGCCTGTGGCGATCGTTCGCTTCGGCGGTTGCACGGCCCGCGAGTGTCCGGTTTGATAGTTTTCTGGCGGGTAGTTCTGGTGTCTGGTCATGGGGCATCGCCGCCGCTGCTGGGCGGCGGTGGTCCGGGTGACGCGTGCGGGTGGTGGTGTCAGCCTGCCCGGGCGCTGGCGCTGGTGAAGCGGATGCGTTCGGTGGTGGTCCAGACGCTGAACAGGCGGTCCACGCCGCTGGTGTAGGCGACGAGTCGGGCGATGATGCTGCGGGCGCGAGCGAGGATCATCGCGGGGACGGCGATGATGGTGTCGAGGAATCGTTTGAATTCCATGCGGATGTAGGCGCGTCGGTCATCGACGCGGTGCATCATCATGGCCGTCCAGGACTTGATGTTCCAGGCCAGGGCGGCGATGAGCATGTAGGCCCAGTTCGATACCAGGTCGCCGACTGGGGCGTGCAGCGCGGCCAGGCCGGACTTGAGCTGGGCGTGGATGTTCTCCTGGTCGCACCGCTCGTTGGCGAGCTCGACGATCTGCGCCGGGGTGTGGCTGTGCGCCGGGTAGGTGGTGACGTAGAAGAAGTAGCGGATCTCGTCGAACAGGACGGTCTCGCCCTTGCTGCGGCTGATGTTCTTGCGCACCACCACGACCCGGTAGCCGCGCTTGCACTTGCGCGGCCGGTAGGTGAACTCGGCGACGTCCTCGTGGGTAAGCCGCAGGTTGACGTACTCGTTGGCAACGACGATCTGCTCCTTGACGTTGTCTCGGCGGGCCCGGGTCCTGCCGGTCTTGGTCGTGTACCGGGGTGGGCGCTGCAGCCGCTGCCACGCCTGGGCCGGCAGAGCCTCGGCGAGCTTGCGCAGGGTCGCGTTGGCGTCCATGCCGAGGACGAAGTCGACCCGCTGCGCCCACCGGTCGAAGTGGGCGGTCAACGAGAAGTCGGTGTCGCCGCGCACGCAGACCCGCGGCGCGTGCGGCGCCACGAGATCGATCGCCTTGTCGATCCAGGTCGCCGCGTCCTGGTGGCTGGGGGCGTTACCCGACCGGTTGACCAGATAGAGCACCTCGCGAGTGTTGGCCAGGCTGACCACCAGCGGGTGATAACCCCAGATCCCCTTGAAGGAGATGCCCATGCCGTCCTTGCGCTCGCCGCTCGTGGGCACCATCGTGCCGTCCACGTCGAGGTAGACGACCTCGCCGAACAGATCCCGACACCGCGAGCGCCACAACTGGGGCCGCACCGAGTTGAACGCCTCCATCAACGCCACCACGTCGGCCTGCTTGAACCGGCGCAGGAAGTCTCCCGCCGTGGTCGGGTCCGGCAGCAGCCTGGCACCCAGACCGTTCATCAACGGCACATCGTTGCGATGCCGATCGATGTCCTCCAGCCGGGTGCCGCCGGTAAGCACGTTGTAGGCCAGATTGAGCACGTGGTCGGATTCGAAGTACGGCAGATGAACCGCCAGCAGATGCAGACGCTCGTCGACCGCGCTGACCAGGCCGAGCTTGGTCAGCAGCCGGTGCACCGCGAACAG
>JAIMAG010000048.1 GCA_023512135.1 Terriglobia bacterium
GTGCGTGTGAGTGCGCGAGATGACGCGGGGTGAAGGGCGTGCTGGCGCAGGCGGTGGGTGTTGCGCTGGGTGTTGCGTGGGGGTTGCGGTGTTGCGTGGCGCGGTGTGGAGGGTTATTGCGGAATTGGGGGAAATTTGGGGGGAAATTGGGCTGAATTGGGCTCCGGGCCTTGACAACGCTGTACCAGATGTGGTATAATAGAGGTGCAGGCTTGGAATCGGCTTGCAGGAGGATAGCGATGGTACGCAAGGGTATGGTTGAGGCGATTGTTACGGAGGCTTTGCGCAAGGTATTGATTGCGCCTGCCCGCTGGCTGGGCGTGCGCCGCGAGGCGCGCGGTGATGAGATGTATCTTGCCCTGCGCGTGCTGGGCGCGCTGGCAGACGCGATTGAGATCTACTGCGTTGAGCGCGTGCGCGATGAGCGCGTGGCGGATGTGTTGGAGGCTCTGCGCGTGCGCGTGGTACGCGCGATGGAGGCGATGCAGGACGCCATGAAGGAGGTGCGCTAATGGGTACGCCTGGCGGTGGTACGCTGGTTGTGCATGTGCGGGCTACTGGGCGCGTGTACGCTTGGGGTGGCAATTGGCATGCCCGCGTGGTGGCTGTCTGGCGGGACGGCGCGGTATGGGTATGCGAGCTGCGCGTGGACGACTTGTGCTTCGTGGTGCGCGGTATGTCGCCGTACGAGCTGGCATTCGCCTTGCGCGAGGGTATCGTGCATGCCGAATGGGAGGACTAAGGATGATCGTGGAGATGGCGGATGTGTTGCGGTACAACGCGGTGGCGCAGGCGCGTCGTTTGGAGGTGCGTGGCGTGGACAAGCGCGCCCTTGCTGCGTTGCTGCGCGTGAGTGTGCGCACGGTACAGCGTTGGTTCGCCCCGCCTGGCGGGCAGTACCGCCCGCTGGTTGCCCCGTCTTGGGCTGAGCGTGAGTGGCGTACCCTGACGCCCAGCCAACGGCTGCGCGTGGTGTTGGGTGCGCTGCTGGCGGACGAGGAGACGCGGTTCTGCGGGTTCGGGTTGGACTTGCGACAGGTGGGGTACGACTTGCGGACGCTGGCGGACTGTCTGGAGGCAGTGGACGCTTTGGCGGACGGCGCGGGTGCTGCCTGGCTGGTGTGCAACTGGCGTCGCGCCCGCGTGGCGCGTGCAGGCGAGGCGTGGCGGTTGACGATCGTGTACGAGGCGGAGCGTGACGCCAAGCGTCGTGGCGTTGAGGGCGCGTATGGCGTCTTTGAGACGCCCCCGCCCGATCGTGGGCGCGAGCGCGAGGCGTGGGAGTGCGAGCCGTCGCAGGATTGTCCTGGCGATGACTGGCGTCGTGACTGCTGCTATTTGGAGCGTCGCGCGCAGTGTTGTGCGCGAGCGCGAGGCGTTGTAGGGGTGTAGCATGCGGATTGACCTATCGCGGGTGGTTGCGCAGGGAGGCACGGCTGTCGCCGAGCAGGTGGGCGAGGTTGACGGCGTGCCCGTCTACCGCTGCGAGGCTGGCGGTGCGCTGGCGTGCCGTTTGGCGTCGGCGCAGTACGGCGGGCAGTGGTGGTGGAGCAACGATGGGGTGTGTTGGGTGCTTGGCAAGCGTCGCGCCTACGCCCTGTGGGATACGCGCGTGGACGCCGTGCTGCGTGCGCGTGGGGTGGCGCACGAGCTTGGCGTGGATGTGCAGGCGTGGTCAGTTGGGGGCGTCGCGCGGGAATGCCTGCGCTGGGTAGGCGAGCGCGAGCAGGCAGGCGACTGCGGTCTGCGTGCGGTGGATGGGCGTTGGCACTACTACCGCGTGCGCGTGGGTGAGGGCGTGGGCGTGCTGTGGGACATGGACGCGGCGTACTACCAGGTGCTGTTGCGCCTGCCGTCCCCGCATGTGCTGATGTTGGGCGCGAGGCGGTGGCTGTGGCAACATGTGCCGTCGGAGCAGGAGTCGCGTTGGCGCGGGCTGCTCGGCGCGGTGGCGGACTACAAGCTGCTGCGCAACGCCTGTGTCGGCGCGATGTTGGGTGGTGGGAGTGTTGTGTGCGCGATGGGCGGTGAGTGGCGTCGCCTGCGGACGCCTGTGTCGGCATGGGCGGGCACAGGCGCGGTTGTGGTGCGGTCTGTGTACGAGGCGTGCGGGTTGGCGAGTGTGCGTGGTGGCGCGTGCTACGCCAATACCGACTGCGTGCTGTTGGACGGGGACGCCGTGCCCGCGGTGTGGGACGACTACGGGCTGCTGTATTCGGCGCGTGCGCGGGGCGCCTACGATGTGCGGGGCGTGGGCGTGTACCGCGTGGGCGATGTGGCGACACAGCCGTACCTGCGCCGTGCGTGGGACGCGGGCGTGTCGCGCGAGGCGTCTGGGGCGTGGTCGGAGGATGTGGCGCGTGCGTGGCTGGCGTGGCTGCGCGTGCGCTGAGGCTGTGCGCGTGGCGTGCGCGTGCGCGTGCGCGTGGCGGGGCA
>JAIMAG010000012.1 GCA_023512135.1 Terriglobia bacterium
GAACCCGCATTTCCACCTTGAAAGGGTGATGTGCTGACCGTTGCACCATGGGGCCACCGGCGTGCAAACAGGCAGGACTTCTAGCTTAGGGGAAATCAGCCCGATTGACAAGTTGCCCGAGCTGGGGCAAAGCAACACAGGATGCCGGGCAGTGCTCCAGCGGATTATTCCTGCTGGCGTTCGCGGTACTCTTCGAGCCAAGCCATCTGAATGGCTTCGAGCTTGGCCTCGTTGGAGCCCTTCGGGTCGCCCGCGAAGCCTTCCAATTCACAGACCCAGCGGTGGAGGTCGGTGAAGCGGACAGTGAGCGGATCCAGTTCCGGAAATTTTTCTGCCAGGCGGAAGCCGATCTCTTCGGCATCGTCCCAGTCGAGCGTATCGGGCATGGTCGTTTCCTCCAGAAGTTCCGGTGCGGGCGATCAGGCTTCAGTCTTCGGTTTTTCTCGCGGTGACGAAGCTCGATTCCCCGCCTTCGCTGACGTAGTTTCGATTCCAGGCCGGGATTTCCACGACAATTTCACCTTCGTTACGCGTGATAACGGCCTGACAGCCGAGCCGGGAGTTCAACTGCAGATCGGCGGCCATATCCAGGCGGTCGGCTTCGTCGTCTTCCATAGGAGAGAGCAGTTCGGCGCCCTGCTTGACCCAGACATGGCAGGTGGTGCAGGCGCAATTGCCTCCGCAAGCGTGCTCGAGGTGGATGCCGAAATTCTTGGCCACATCGAGGAACGAACGGGGCTTGCCGTGGTGCTTGTAGGGCATGCGATCGAGATCCACCTCGATCGTCCGGTTCATGGGCAGAAATGTAATTTTGACGGGCATCGGATTTCCGTGCGCGACTCCAGACGCTTTGCGCGGCTGGCGCGCTGATGTTCGTTAGAGTTCCTCCAAACGCCTGCCCTCGACCGTAGCGGCCAGCACCCGGTTCATCATGTGCTCGGCGAGCGGCAGGGTGGCCTGGTTGAGCTCATCGATGAGCCGGCGAATCTGCTTGTAGTCCGTGCCGGACATGGCCTGTCGGAGTGCGGTCGCGGCGGCAGCGATGCGGGTGCGTTCGTCGTCTGCCAGTTCCGCCGCTGCCTCCGAAGCAAGCGATTTTTCCGTGTAATGCAGAATGCTTTCCGCTTCGTTGCGCGCTTCGATCAACTGGCGCTGAGCAAAATCCTGTTCCGCGTATTCGATGGATTCTTCGAGCATGCGTTCGATTTCGGCATCGGTCAGACCGTAGCTGGGACGAACTTCGACGCCCTGCTCCTGGCCGGTGCGGAGGTCGCGGGCACGAACCTGCAAGATGCCGCTGGCGTCAATGGTGAAGCGGACCTCGACACGAGCCATGCCGGCGGGCATCGGCGGCACGCGGAGGGTGAAGCGGGCCAGCGAGCGGCAGTCGCGGGCCAGCTCGCGTTCGCCCTGCAGCACGTGAATTTCGATGCCGGTCTGGTTGTCCACGCCCGTGGTGAACAGTTCCTGAGCGCTCGCCGGGATGGTCGAATTGCGAGGAATCAGCTTGGCGACGACGCCGCCCATGGTCTCGATGCCGAGCGAAAGCGGGGTGACATCCAGCAGCAGCATCGGCTGCGCTCCCCGCGTCAGGATGCCTGCCTGAACCGCAGCGCCGAGCGCGACGACTTCGTCAGGGTTCAGCTCGGTGTGCGGGCGCCGCCCGAAGAACTGCTCGACGCGGCGACGCACCAGCGGCAAGCGGGTCGAGCCGCCGACGAGCACGACTTCCTCCAGTTGGGCCGGCTGCAGGCCGGCATCGGCCAACGCCTGACGCACCGGGCCAAACGTGCGTTCGATGATGGGAGCGATCCAGTCTTCGAACTCGGCGCGGGTAATGCGCCGCTCGTAGACCGAGCCATCGAGCGGAAAAACCACGCGGGTCTGCTCCGCCTGGCTGAGCTCATGCTTGGCGCGGATCAGAACCCTGCGAAGCTCCTGGATGCGCTCGGGAGCCGCTTCCAAGTCCACGCGGAATTGGCGGCGGATCTCTTCCCGGGCGATGCCGAGCAACAAATTGTCAATGTCGTCGCCGCCAAGATGGGTGTCCCCGCAGGTGGCCAGCACCTGATAGATGTCGCCTTCGGTGGTGGAAATCAGCTTGAGGATGGAAATGTCAAAGGTGCCGCCGCCCAGGTCATAGACGGCCACCAGTCCGCGCTGCTGCTCGTGCAGACCGTAGGCGAGTGCCGCCGCGGTCGGTTCGTTGACCAGGCGGAGAACCTCCAGACCGGCGAGCCGCCCGGCGTCCCGCGTTGCCTGGCGCTGCGCATCATTGAAGTAAGCGGGCACAGTGATCACGGCGCGGTCCACCGTGTCCCGGAAATGCTCTTCGGCCCAGGCCTTCAGCTCGCGCAGGATGAAGGCAGAAATTTCCGGTGGCGTAAAGACCCGCTCGCCCAGTCGAACGCGCACGACTTGCGTGCTTTCGGGGTCGATGCGGAAGGGAAACAGCTTCTGTTCCTCGCGCACATCTTCGACCCCGCGGCCCATCAGACGCTTCACGGAATAGATGGTGCGGTCGGGCTGCGTGAGCAGTCGGCGGCGGGCTGCCTCTCCCGCGACAATCGAGCCGTCCGGATCCACGCTGACCACTGAGGGACACAGCGGGGTACCGTAGGGACCGGAAATCACCTGCGGACGGCCGGTCTCCGGGTCCACATAGGCGACCAGGCTGTACGTCGTTCCCAGGTCAATGCCTACCGTGCGTGCCATTAGTCTGCTGCCAGCTCCTGACGGACGTTCTCCACCAAATTGCGGATATACGAGCGGCGATTCAGAATCTGATTCAACCGATCGAACAACGGTTCGACGGCAGCGCCGGAATCAAGTGCGCGATCCCAGGCGGCCGCGGCTTCGGCCAGCTCCTTGTCCACCGCCGCCAGCATGGTTTCCAGTTTCTGCTGCTCGGCTTCGAGCTGGCGGCGGAGCGATGCGGCGGTCCCGTCCCCGCCGTTGCGGCGCGCCTGGCGCAGTTCTTCGAGCACCTCGTTCAGTTCGAAAACTTCTTCGAGCAGCTCCGGCGGGGCTTGCTGCCTGGTTTCGCCTTCCCGGCGGCGCCCGGACAGCCAGAGCAGGTACTCGACGCGCCGGACCGGGTCCCGCAGCGTGCGGAAGGCGTCGTTCAACTGCGCCGCGCGGTCCAGCGAGAGACGGCGTTCGGCTTCGCTGGCCTGGGCGAAACGGTCCGGATGCAGCCGCCAGCTCAGTTCGTGGTAGATCGCTTCCAGCGCGTGCGCATCCAGGCCCAGCCGGCGCGGCAGGCCGAAGAACGTAAAGTAATCGATATCGGGCGGCAGCGGCTGAATCTTGCCGCAGGACGGGCAGAAGTGGGCCCCGCCGGCGGCGGCACCACAGCTCCAGCAATGAAGTTCACGGGAAGTCAGGGTTTGCGTTTCACTCATCGCTGCACGCTCAGGCCCCGGCGGAATCCGGCGAGGCGCAATCTAGAACCACCGGTTTCTCCGGAGGGCGCCGGCATCCCCTAGGCAGTGAAGGAACTGCCGCAACCGCAGGAGCGCTCGGCATTGGGATTCTGGAAGACGAATCCCTGACGCATCAGCTCTTCGACGTAATCGAGCGTGGTATTCTGCAGATAGAGGTAGCTTTTCGGGTCCACGAAGATGCGCGAGCCGTGCTCTTCGAAGACCCGGTCGCGGTCGCGCGCCTGGGTTTCCAGCCGCAACGCATAGGTCAGACCGGAGCATCCCCCACCCTGCACACCGATGCGCAGGCCGCCGGTTTCCAGGGGCACGCCTTCGCGGATCAGCAGCTCGCGAATTTTCTTCGCTGCTTTCTCGGTGACCTGAATCATCTGGGCCTCCTCAGACCGGGCGCAGCAGCGCGGCCGGTCTGCGGGCACGATTATTCTTGTGCGGGCGCGGCGGCGGCCGGAGCGCCGGTCGGGGCAGCTTCAGCGAGTCCGCTTTTGCGCTTCCAGTCGCTGATGGCCGCCTTGATGGCGTCTTCCGCCAGCACCGAACAGTGGATTTTGACCGGGGGGAGGTTCAGCTCCCGCACGATTTCGGTGTTTTTGATCTGCAGGGCTTCCTCCACGGTCTTGCCCTTGACCCACTCGGTGGCCAGCGAGCTGGAGGCAATCGCCGACCCGCAGCCGAAGGTTTTGAACTTGGCCTCTTCGATGACGCGGGTGACCGGGTTGACGCGCACCTGCAGCTTCATGACGTCGCCGCATTCCGGTGCGCCGACCAAGCCGGTGCCCACGTTGGGATCGTCCTTCGGCAAGCTGCCGACATTGCGCGGGTTCCGGTAATGATCAATGACTTTTTCCGAGTACGCCATGTTGCCCCTCTCTGGATTGGATGCGTTTACAAATCTCTCGCTTCAATCCGCCTTCCACTGCATCTTGCTCAGGTCCACGCCTTCTTTTGCCAGCTCATAGAGCGGCGAAAGCTCGCGCAGACGGTTGACGGTTTCGACCACGCGTTCGACGACGTAATCTACTTCCTCCTCCGTGTTGAAGCGGCCCAAACCGAAGCGAATCGAGGTGTGGGCCAGATCCTCGCCGACACCGAGCGCCTTGAGCACGTAGCTCGGCTCAAGCGTCGCCGAGGTGCACGCAGAACCGGAGGAAACCGCCACGTCGTTGATGCCCATCAGCAGCGATTCGCCCTCGACGTAGGCAAAGCTCATGTTCAGGTTGTTCGGCAGCCGGTGCACCATCGAGCCGTTCACGTAGACTTCGTCGAGCCGCGCTTCGATGCCCGCCTTGAGGCGATCGCGCAGCCGGCGCAGCCGCTCGCTTTCGGTGGCCATTTCGTTCATGCAAATCTCGCAGGCCTTGCCCAGGCCCACGATGCCCGGCACGTTCAGCGTGCCGGAACGCATCCCCCGCTCGTGGCCACCCCCGTCGATGATGGCGGCAAGCTGCACCCGCGGGTTACGCCGGCGAACGTAGAGCGCGCCCACGCCCTTCGGGCCGTAGATTTTGTGCGCCGAAAGCGAAAGCAGGTCGATGCCGTCCTTCTGCACGTCCACCGGAATTTTCCCGACCGCCTGCACGCCGTCGCAGTGGAACAGCACGCCATGCTCTTTGGCGATCCGGCCGATCTCCTCGATCGGCTGGATGACACCGATTTCGTTGTTCGCATACATGATGGAAATCAGGATGGTCTTCGGAGTAATCGCGCGGCGCAGGTCGTCCGGGTTGATGCGGCCATCGCGTTCCACGGGCAGGTAGGTCACCTGATAGCCGTACTTTTCCAGGCGCTTACAGGTGTCGAGCACGGCCTTGTGCTCGGTCACCTGGGTGATGATGTGATTGCCCTTCTCGCGATACATTTCCGCGGCGCCCTTGATCGCCAGGTTGTTCGATTCGGTGGCACCGCTGGTGAAGATGATCTCTTTCGGCGTGGCATTGATCAGCCGGGCAATCTGCGCGCGGGCGTTTTCGACGGCTTCTTCCGCAGTCCAGCCGAAGCTGTGGTTGCGGCTGGCGGCGTTGCCGAACTTTTCGGTGAAATAAGGCAGCATGGCCTCGAGCACGCGCGGGTCCACCGGCGTCGTCGCATGATGATCCATATAGATGGGCAGCTTGATTGCCATTGCCGTTGTCTCCTCCATCCCAAGCCGACCGGGCGGTTCCGCCGGCCAAGCCTTCCCGTTTCTGGTTCCCTGTTCTGTGGCTCGCGGCACGACGCGCGGAGCCACCTCCTAGCTGCGCAGCTCGACAACGCGTGCAGGCTGTTCCTGAATCATCTTCAGGATGGTCATGCGGTCCAGCATCGCCAGGATGCTCTCGTTCACCTGCCGGAGCGGCTCGCGCACCGTGCAGGTGAGCGACTGCTCGCAGGCTCCCTCCGTGCTGAAGCAGGAGGCGATCGCCAGCGGGCCGTCGATCGAACGAACCACGTCGAGCGCAGTAATCTGGGCCGGGTCACGCGCCAGCAGATAGCCGCCGCCCGAGCCCTGTCGCGCTTCCACCAGGCCGCTGCGCGCGAGCCGCTGCAGCACCTTGGCCATCAACGGAGCCGAAATGCCGTAGATTCGGGCGATCTCGGCCGCGCTCCAAGCCCGATGACCGTTGTGCAAGGCAAGATGCCGAAGGGCAATCAACGCGTAGTCGGCCTTTTTGGAAAGCTTCAGCATTGCGAAAACTACGACCAATTCGGTCGCAGTTTCATCTTAGGCGTTGCCGAGACTTTTGTCAAGACGAGCGCTCACTTAACTCTAGACAGATCACAGAATTAAAATACGACAAATTTGGTCTGCTTTTCGAGCCCCGCAAACCGAACAGCAAAATTTGCGGGCTGAGCGGAGCATCGCCGAGGCTGAAACGCAAAAGCCTTCCGGACACTTTCGGCCCGTTTCCGGTGCGGCGGTGGCGAATCTACCGCTGCGAACCGGATTCAGCCGTTATTTTTCCGCGGGACGTTTGCTCGGCTGGGGTACAATGGCGCGCCGGAGACGTATGCGTTCGCTGCTGGCCATCTATCCGGGCTCGTTCGATCCGGTGACGAACGGGCACCTGGACCTGATCGAGCGTGCCGCCAAGCTGTTCGACCGGCTCATTGTGGCGGTGCTGAAGAACGATGGCAAAGAGCCGCTGTTTACCCCCGCCGAGCGCATCGAAATGTTGCGCGAGGCGACGCGCGGCTGGCCGAATGTGGAAGTGGACCTGTTCGGCGGGTTGCTGGTGGAATACGCACGGCAGAAGCAGGCACGCGTGATTCTCCGCGGCATCCGCGCGGTGAGTGACTACGAATACGAGCTGCAAATGGCGCTGATGAACCGCAAGCTGGCGCCGGAAATCGAAACAGTATTTCTGCTGCCGGCAGAAGCCTACAGCTACCTGAGCTCGCGACTGGTCAAGGAGATTGCCCGCCTGGGCGGGTCGGTCCACGGGCTGGTGCCGCCCATCGTCGAGCAGCGGCTGCGGACCAAGATGCGCTGAAAACGGCTCCGGAGAAACTGAATCTTTATGCGATTTGCGGAACGGGTGAACCGCATCCAGGTGTCCGCAACGGGTGCGGTGATGGCGGAAGCGGAACGGCAGAAGGCGCGCGGCGCCGACCTGGTGGATTTCGGTCCTGGCGAGCCAGATTTCCCCACGCCGGAACATGTGAAGCAGGCGGCGATACGCGCCATCGAGCGCAACTTCACGCGCTACACCCCGACACCGGGCATTGCCGCGCTGCGCGAAGCGGTCTGCGCCTGGCACCGGCGCGAATTCGGCTCGAACTACACGCCGGAAGAGTGCATCATCTCGGTGGGGGGGAAGCACGCCATTTTCAATGCGCTGTGTGCGCTGGTGGATCCGGGCGACCAGGTCATCGTGCCCGCGCCCTACTGGGTCAGCTTCCCTGACATCGTGAAATTTGCCGGTGGCGAGCCGGTGTTCGTCCCCACCGTGGCCGAAGAAGGCTTCCGGTTGCGGGCCGAAGCGGTCGAGCACGCGCTCAGCCCGCGCTGCCGCGTGGTGATCGTGAACTCGCCGAACAATCCCACCGGAGCGGTGGTCGAACCGGAACAGTTCGAGCGCATCCTGGCGCTCTGTCAGCGCCGCGGGGTGTGGCTGCTGTCGGATGAAACCTATGCGCACCTGATCTACGACGGCCGACAGCCGTTTTCCGCGGCGGCACTGAACGGAGCGAAGTCGCACCTGATCGTGGTGAATTCGTTCTCCAAAACGTTTGCGATGACCGGCTGGCGGGTGGGCTTCACGCTGGCACCGGCACCGCTGGTCGAGGCGATGACGAAGCTGCAGAGCCAGTCCACCTCGAATCCGACTTCGATTGCGCAGCATGCCGCGTTGGAGGCGGCACAGGGGCCAATGGATTTCGTCGCAGCGATGCGCGCGGAATACGAACGGCGGCGAGCGCGCGTACTGGATGGGCTGCGGGCGATTCCCGGCCTCCGCTGCACGACGCCGGATGGAGCGTTCTATGCCTTTCCCGATGTGCAGGCCCTGCTGGCCGGGCGAGCCGCAGATACGACTGCGCTGGCGCGACAGTTGCTCGAGCAGGAGCAGGTGATTGTCGTGCCCGGCGAAGCGTTCGGGGCTCCCGGATTCCTGCGCCTGAGCTACGCGCTGGCGATGGAGCGCATCGAAGAAGGCCTGCGCCGCCTGCACAGGTTTTTCGCCGCCGCGAGAGCTGCTTCGTGAAGCTCACCCCGCTGCTGCTGGAACCTCGCTTCGTGCCGCGCCTGTGGGGTGCGCGCAGCCTGGCGCCGCTGTTCCCCGAAGCGCACAACCTGGCCGAGCCCATCGGCGAGGTGTGGATGACCGGCGAAGAGTGTCGCGTCCTGGCCGGCCCGTATGCGGGCTGCACGCTGGGAGAGGCCTGGAGCCAGTTCCCGGCGGAGTGGCGCGGGCGTCGGCTGGCGGCCAGCGAACCGTTCCCGCTGCTGGTGAAGTTTCTTTTCCCCCGCGAGCAGCTTTCCGTGCAGGTGCACCCCGACGACGCCTACGCCCGCACCCGCGAGGGCAGCCGCGGCAAGACCGAGATGTGGTATGTGATCTCGGCCGAGCCCGGCGCCGAGGTGCGCGTGGGACTGAAGCCGGGCGTCACGGCGAGCGAATTCCGACGTGCGCTGGATGAAGGACGCGTCGAACAACTGCTCGCCACGATTCCCCTGGTCGCCGGCGAGGCCGTCTTTGTGCCGGCGGGCACCGTGCACACGATCGGTCCGGGACTGGTGCTGTGCGAGATTCAGGAATACTCGGACCTGACCTACCGAATCTTCGACTACAACCGGCGGACAGCGGAAGGACGGCCGCGCGAGCTGCATATCGCGCAGGCCCTGGACGTCATTCAATTCAGCGAGCAGAGCGGCGGCAAGCTGGAGCCGCTGCGGATTGCGCGCGGGCCGGTGACGGAGACTTATTTCGTCGCCTGCCGCTACTTTGCAACCGAGAAGTGGGAGTTCGCCGGACGCATTGCCGCAGTGACTTCGCCCGAACACTTCGACCTGCTGATTTTCCTTTCCGGGCGCGGACAGATCGAGGCGGGGGGCGCTGCCTGGGACTACGCGCCGGCGCAAGTCTGGCTGCTGCCCGCGACGCTGGGGGCGTATCATCTGGTAGCGGAACGGCCGACCACGCTGCTCCGCACCTACGTGCCGGACATCGCACGCGATTTTGTGCAGCGACTGGCCGATCAGCGCGTGCCGGAATCGGCCTGGGCGAAGCTGGTGTTTCCGTGAGCCCTGCGAGAATAAACGCACACGCGGTGATCCTGGCCGGGGGCCGCGGCACGCGGTTCTGGCCGCGGAGCCGGACTCGCACCCCGAAGCAACTGCTGCAGATCGTCGGACACGACACGATGCTGCGGCAGACGGTCGAGCGGCTGCGGCCGCTGTTTCCGCCGTCGCGCATCTGGGTGGTGACCAACCGCGAGCAGGCTGCCGACGTGCGTCACCAGCTCCCCTTCCTGCCCCGGCAGCACATCCTGAGCGAGCCGGTCGGACGAAATACGGCAGCCGCCATCGGGCTGGCGGCGATGCACATCCGGCGGCACGAGCCGCACGCATTGATGGCCGTGCTGCCGGCCGACCACTTCATCGCCCAGCCGGCGCGCTACCGGCGCATTGTGCGGGCCGCGCTGGAGGTGGCGCGGCGCGGGCCGCACCTGGTGGTACTGGGAATCCCGCCGACGCGGCCGGAAACCGGTTATGGGTACATCGAGCGGGGCCAGACGTACGCGCGAGTGGCCGGCCTGCCCGTGTTCGCTGTACGACGATTCACCGAAAAGCCCGCGCGGACACAAGCGCAAAGGTATCTGGCTACCGGGCGGTACTTCTGGAATGCCGGGATGTTCTTCTGGAGCGTGGAGACCTACCTCGACAGCCTTCGGCATTGGCTGCCGAGAACGCATCGCGCGCTCGAGCAGCTAGCCCGGCGCGTGGGCCGGCGAGATTATGCGCGCTGGCTGGCACGGATCTATCCGCGCCTGGAAAACATCTCGGTAGACTATGCGATTCTGGAGCGGGCCGCAGCACGGCAGAGCCCGTTCCGCGTTCTGATGCTGCCGGCGCGGGTGGGCTGGAGCGACATCGGCTCCTGGGCTGCGGTCTATGAGCTGGAGTCGCGCACTGCGGGCGACAACGTGGCGGCCGGCCCGACCGTGCTGCTGGATGCCGGCGGCAACCTGCTGTGGAGTCCGAACAAAATGGTTGCGGTGGTCGGCGTGGACAACCTGGTCGTCGTGGATACGCCCGACGCGCTGCTGATTTGCGCTCGCGACCGCACACAAGATATCGGCCGGGTGGTGCAGGAACTGGAAAAACGGCGGCGCCACGAGCTGCTGTGAGCCAGCGTGGCCGCACGAGGCCGGCGGCTTCCCTGCCCGGCAGGCTCTTCCCTATACTGCATGACCATGCAGACGATTCGATTCGGGACCGACGGGTGGCGCGGCGTCATCGCCGAGGACTTCACCGAGGAAAATGTGCGCCGCGTGGCGACGGCCATCGCACGCTACGTCATCCGGTGCGAACAGGCCGAACGAGGCGTGCTGGTGGGTTACGACACCCGGTTCGGCTCGGAGCGGTTCGCGCGCGTCGCCGCCGAAGCCGTGGCCGCGACGGGCACGCCGGTCTGGCTGGCCATGGAGGCGTGTCCTTCGCCCGCGATCTCGCTGCTGGTGCGCCTGCGCGGGGCCGCCGGCGGGATCATGATCACGGCCAGCCACAACCCGTACAAATGGAACGGGGTGAAGTTCAAGGCCCGCTATGGCAGCTCGGCGCTGCCCTCGATTGTGGCCGAAATTGAAACCGAACTGGCCGCGGTGTTGCGCGGCGAGTCGCCACCGCTGCCACCGCGGACGGATTTGATCCATTCGCTCGACGTCCGCACGCCGTATCTGGAAACGTTGAGCCGGCTGGTGGACTGGGAGCGGCTGCAAAGGGCGAAGTTCCGATTCCTCGCCGACCCGATGCACGGCGCGGCGCGCGGCCTGCTGCGGGAGCTGATGCAGCGGCACGGTGTTGTCTGCGATGAAATTCGCGGCACGCGTGACCCTCGCTTCGGGGGCAGCAACCCGGAACCCATCGAACCGCACACGGCACCGCTGCAGCAGGCCGTGCGCGACGGTGGCTACGATGCCGGCCTGTGCGCGGACGGCGATGGCGACCGCATCGGCGCTGTCGACCACGACGGCACCTTCATCACCCCCCATCAGATTTTCGCGATTCTGCTTTGGCATCTGGCGGGCACGCGGAAACTCAGCGGCGATGTGGCCAAGACATTTTCCGCCACCAAGCTGGTGGACAAAATCGCGCAGCAGTTCGGTCGCCGCGTCTATGAAGTGCCCATCGGATTCAAGTACATCTGCGAATTGATGCTCGAGCGGGACATCCTGCTCGGCGGCGAGGAATCCGGCGGCATCGGAACCAAGCTGCACCTGCCCGAGCGCGACGCAACACTGTCGGCACTGATGCTGGCCGAGGTGATGGCCTGGCACGGGAAGCGGCTCGGCGAGCTGGTCGCGATGCTTCACCGCGAACACGGCGAGCACCACTACGGCCGCGTAGACCTGGAATTGAAACCCGGACAAAAAGAGAAAGCCGTGGCCTATTTCTCCGATGACCAACTGCGGCGTTTCCTCGACTGGCCGGTGGTGAAGCGCGAAGACCTGGACGGAATCAAGGTCTATCTGGACGAGGTCGGCTGGGTGATGGTGCGCGCTTCGGGTACCGAGCCGGTGCTGCGTATCTACGCGGAAACCCACCGAGCGGAAACGACCCGAAGGCTGCTCGAAGAAGTCGCGGCGCTGGTCCAGCGCCTGTAATGAGAAAAATTTCCAGCCGGGCTGCACCGGCTGAGGGCGAGCAAGGCAGCCCGTGGTCCCCGGTGGCACCGTTTGTATCCGAAGGCTGGTACAGTGTTTCTGAACTACGACGTGCAGACCTGAATCGGGCAGGAGCGCATCGCCATGCGTCGGAGACTCTACCATCTGGATGTTTTCACCACGCGGCCGTTTGCCGGCAATCCGCTGGCCGTGGTCACCGATGGAGACGGACTCTCGGTGGCGCGGATGCAGGCTATCGCGCGGGAGATGAATCTTTCCGAAACGGTATTCGTGCAGAAACCCACCAGCTCGCGGGCGCTGGCACGGTTGCGCATTTTCACCATCACCCGCGAGTTGCCGCTGGCCGGCCACCCGGTCATTGGCACCTGGCACCTACTGGCCGAGCTCGGCGTGGTGCCCGCCAGCGAGGGTGCCGTGCACGTCTGGCAGCAGACCGGTGCAGGAATCCTGCCTGTGGAGATCGAATTCGCTGGGGGACGGCCCAAACGGGTCACCATGACGCAGCGCCCGGCGCAGTTTCGTCCGGCGCGCATCCGCCCACGGGCACTGGCCGAAGCGCTGGGGCTGCGACAGACCGATTTGCATCCGGAGCTGCCATTGGAGTTCGTTTCCACGGGGATTTTCAACCTCATGGTGCCGTTGCGGCAGCGGCCGGCGCTGCGGCGCATTCGTTTGAACCAGCACGCGCTGGCGAGACTGCTGCGCCGCCATGCCGTGATGGCTTACTGCTTTGCGCTCGGCAGCCGCGGCAGGGCGTTCGCCCGGGGCATGCTGCCCTGGGAACAACTGGAAGACCCGGCCACCGGCTCGGCGGGTGGATCGCTCGGTGCTTATCTGGTGCGCCACGGGCGGCTGCGCGCTGACCAGCCGCTCGAGATCACGCAGGGCGTGGAGATGCAGCGACCCAGTCACCTCTTTGTGCGCGTTGCCCGTCAAGGTCGGCAACTGGTGCCGCAGGTGAGCGGCAGTGCGGTGCGCATCTTCGAAGGATATCTGGAGGCGTGAACCCGAACGAGCAGTCGCCGTTCGCGCAGCACAACACATTCCCGCTTCGACGAAGACAGCGAAAAGCCGGCCGGCCATCTCCGGGGAAACGAGGCATGGCCCGCGGCCGTGCGCGAGGTTTTTCGGTCCTTCGGGTCAGGCTTCCGAATCGGTGCTGCCGACTTTGAGCACAGCAAGGAAGGCTTCCTGCGGAATATCCACTCGGCCGACGCGCTTCATGCGTTTTTTGCCTTCGCGCTGTTTTTCGAGCAGTTTGCGCTTGCGGGTGACGTCCCCGCCATAGCATTTCGCAAGAACATTTTTCCGCAGCGCGCTGATGGTTTCTCGAGCAATCACGCGGCTGCCGATGGCCGCCTGGATGGGAACTTCGAACATCTGTCGCGGGATGAGCCGGCGCAGGCGGCCGACCAGTTCGCGGCCGCGCGCATAGGCCTGGTCGCGGTGGCAGACCATGGCCAGGGCATCGACGACTTCGCCACCCACCAGGATGTCCAGCTTCACCAGGTCGGCTTCGCGCCAGCCGGCCAGCTGGTAGTCGAGCGAAGCGTAGCCGCGCGAAACCGATTTCAGCCGATCGTAGAAATCGAGCACAATCTCGTTCAGCGGCAGTTCGTACGTCAGCATGACGCGCTTGGGCGAAAGGTACTCGAAATTTTTCTGCACGCCACGTTTTTCTTCGCACAGCTGCAGGATGGCGCCCACGGAATCGTCCGAAGTGATGATCATCGCTGTGATGATCGGCTCCTCGATTTTGGCGATGGTGTTCGGTGGAGGGAAGCGCGTGGGGTTGTCCACTTCGAGGACTTCGCCGCGGGTCGTGGTGATCCGGTAGCGGACGCTGGGCGCCGTGGTGACCACGTCGAGCGAGAATTCCCGCTCCAGCCGCTCCTGCACAATCTCCATGTGCAGCAGGCCGAGAAAGCCGCAGCGAAAACCGAAGCCCAGCGCAGCGGAGCTTTCCGGCTCGTAGAAAAAGGCTGCATCGTTCAGCTGGAGTTTGGCCAGCGCGTCGCGGAGTTCTTCGTACTGATCGGCCTGCACGGGATAGAGACCGGCAAAGACCATCGGCTTGATCGCCTGAAAGCCCGGCAGGGGCTCGGCCGGACGGGCGGCTTCGACGATGGTGTCCCCGACCCGCGCGTCGGCCACCTGCTTGATGTTGGCAATAACGAAGCCGACTTCGCCGGGACCGAGCTCAGCCAGGCGCACCGGTTTCGGAGTGAAGGCGCCGAGTTCTTCCACCTCGTACTCCTGCTGAGTGGCGCAAAGGCGGATGCGCAGGTGAGGGACCAGGCGACCCTGTTGAACCCGCACCTGGACGACGGCGCCGCGGTAGGGGTCGAACCAGGAGTCGAAAATCAGCGCACGCAGAGGGGCGTCCGGATCACCGGCGGGTGGGGGTATGCGGCGGACCACAGCCTCGAGCACCTCTTCCACGCCCTGGCCGGTCTTGGCACTGATCAGCAGCGCATCGGCGGCCGGCAGCGCCAGCACCTGCTCGAGCTGTTCCTTGACGAGCTCGGGCTGCGCGGCGGGCAGGTCGATCTTGTTGATCACGGGAATGAGGGTGAGCTGATGTTGCGCGGCGAGGAATGCGTTGGCCACGGTCTGCGCTTCGACGCCCTGACTGGCGTCCACCACCAGCAGAGCGCCTTCGCAGGCGGAAAGTGCACGGGAGACTTCGTAGCTGAAATCGACATGGCCGGGCGTATCAATCAGGTTCAGCAGGTAGGTGTGCCCGTCGCGGGCCCGGTAGTGCAGTCGGATACTTTTCGCCTTGATCGTGATGCCGCGTTCGCGCTCGAGCTCCATTGAATCGAGCACCTGCGCGGTCATCTCACGCTGGCTGAGTGCCCCGGTCAGCTCCAGCAGCCGGTCGGCCAGCGTGGATTTGCCGTGGTCGATGTGCGCAATGATGCAGAAGTTGCGGATGAACTGCGGATCCATGGATGCGTTTTCTAAACCGTTCCTGCCGGCGTCCCGCGCAGCCTGCGGAGTTGCGCCTCACCACGAGTGGGCTCACCGCCAGAAGGAACACAGCGGCGCGGAGCGAAGACTCCAGCAACCAGCTAGTGTGCCACAGGTGCGCAGATTCGGCCAGTGAGCGCCGGCGGCGGAGTGAGCGGCTCAGCCACATCGCACCGGAGTCGGAGTTCCTCCGGTTGCACTGGAGGGTGAAATTGCTTTTGCCACTGCCGCACAGGCAGGTATATTGTTGGGTTCAAGAGGTGCGCGCCCGCATTCGAATTTCGGGAGCGGGGGCAGCCTGACCTGCCGCAAGGCACCTATGGCCACAGAGATCAGCAAACGCCTGGAACGCGCCAGAAAACTGGTGGAAAAAAACAAGCTGGAGAGCGCGATCGAAGAGTATCAAGCGGCGCTGACCATCGAGCCAAACAACGCCGAGGTGTTGCAGGCGCTCGGCGACCTCTACAGCCGGCAGAACCAGACCGCGCAGGCGCTGCGGTACTACGGACTGCTGTTCGACCGCTGCTTCGAGACCGGCGAAGCGAACCGGGCCATCATTCTCTTTCAGCGTTTTTTGAAATCAGCGACGCAGCCACCCGAGCGCATCCTGCGCTACGCGACACTGCTGCAGAAGCAGGAACGGCGCGAGGAAGCCATCGAGGAATACTCCAACGCCGCCGAAAGTTTTCTGGCCCAGGGCAACCGCGCCGAAGCCTTCCGCTGCTGGGAACGGCTGGCCCTGCTCGACCCGGACAACCCCGAACGGCATCTGAAACTGGCCGAAGCCGGCGAAGCACTCGGCCAGACCGAAGTGGCAGCGCGGGCTTACTTCCGCGCGGCCCAGCTCGTGCAGGCCACTGGTGATCTGGATCGCGCGCTGGAGCACTTCGCCCGGGCCAGCCGGCTAGCGCCGACGGAGCGCAGCATCTGCCTGTTCTATGCCGAGGCCCTGCTGCGCAAAGGGGATGCCGCACGAGCCTCGGCCCTGCTGGAGCCGTTCGCCGCAGGCGAGTTGGATGCGCAGTTCCAGCTCGTCTTCGGCGAAGCGCTGCTGCGGACGGGTGAACTGGACCGGGCGCGACCGCTGCTCGAAGCGTACTACCGCGCCCGCGGCGGGAGTTTCGAAAAACTGTTTCATCTGGCGGAAGCCTATCTGGCCGCCGGCCGCGCGGCCTCGGGACTGGAAGTGCTCGAGAATCTGAAGCAGGAGCTGTTTGGCCGGAAGCGGCAGAACGAGTGGATCGCCGAGTTCGACCGCATCGCCGAACGGCATCCGGATTCGCTGCCGCTGGCCGAGTTCGGCGCTCAGGTGTTCAACGAACTGAACCGGGAAGGCAAATATTTCGACTTTCTGGCCCGGCTGTTCGATCTGCACCTGCGGGAAGGCAACGTGGCCGGCGCCTGCGATGCGCTGGATCGTCTGGTCGACATCGACGCCTACGATCACGGGCACCAGCGTCGGCTGGCTGCGCTGGAGGGCAAGGCCGAGCCGGAGTTCCTGGGACGCATCCGCTCGCGGCTGGCGCAGATTTCGGGCGGCGCTGCGAGCAACGTCGTGCGGGCCGAATCGACCGAAACGACTCCGGCGGTGCGGCACAGCGGAGAGGCGGAACGGTCGGGCACGCTCGAAGACCTGATCGTGCAGGCGGAAATCTTCCTGCAGTATGGCCTGGGGGCCAAGGTGGTCGAGCGGCTGGAACGCATCGCGCAGATGTTCCCCGGCGAAGAAGAGCGCAACGAACGGCTGCGTCATCTCTACGAAGCGGCGAACTGGTGGCCGGCCGGCACCAAGCGCACACCGGCAACGGCGCTGACGACCAGCCGGGAGACGCACGCGGCGAGCTACAGTGCGGAAACCCTGCGTGACCTGGCAAAAATTTCGGAAATCAACCAGCTCATCTACCGACAGGGAACACCGAAAGCAGTGCTTTCCGCGGCGGTAAACGAAGTCGGCAAATACCTGCGAGCGGCGCGATGCCTGGCAGCCGTGGGACCGCCCGGGCAACCGCCGCAAGTGGCTGCAGAATTCTGCGCGCCGGGTATGGAGCCTTCGCCACCGGCGCAGGTGGTTCGGCTGCTGGCACGGTTCGAGCAGACCGCCCCGGACGCCCTCGGCGGGATGACGCTGGAGGCCGCCATCGCGCCGGTGCTGCGCGAGCTGGGACTGGAAACAGCGCTGGCCGTGCAACTGACCGACAAAGAAACGCACACACCTGCAGGGGTGTTGCTCGTCGGACACGCGGCCCCACGCGACTGGCAGCCGAACGAAATCTATTTCCTGCAGGCCATCGGCGATCAGATGCTGCTCTCGGTACATCACACACGACTGCGCACGCTGGTGCGCACGCTGGCCGTGGCCGATGAACGCACCGGCCTGCTGAGCCGGAGCTCCTATTACGACTGCCTGCTGAACGAAGCCGGCCGAGCCCGCCTGCAGGGAACGCCACTGGCGCTCGTGCTGCTCCAGATGGACCAGGGCAAGGAGATCGCTCGGCGACAGGGCGAGACGGTACTGGAGCGGTGCTTCGAACAGGTAGCGCAAAAACTGCAGGCCGCGGTGCGGCAGAACGACCTTGCCGTAAAGTACACGGCGTGGTCGCTAGCCTTCATCCTGCCCGACACGAGCCTGGCGAATGCGCGCACGCTGGCGGAAAAGTTGCGTACAATAGGCACGGCCATGCGGCCACTGGGAGACCAGAAGCCGGTGACGTTCAGCGCAGCGGTGGTGGAGGCCGTGGCACGACCGGATTTTGAAAACGAAGACGTCGTCACCGATGTGATCAACCGGGCCGAGTTCGCGCTGGAAGAAGCGCGGGCACGCGGCGGCAACACCGTGGTGGCGCTGCCGAGCCCGGCGGTGTGAGGGAGAGAATGTTTCCGACCGACGTGGTGATCGTGGCCGGCGCGCGGACGCCGATGGCGCGCTATGTGGGCGCCTTCAAGGACATCAGCGCGATTGACCTGGGCGTGGTGGCGGCCCGCGAGGCGATCCGCCGCGCCGGCGCCGATCCCGCCGAGTTCGATCACGTCATCTTCGGCAACGTGCTGCAGACCTCGGGCGACGCGATCTACGGGGCACGTCATGTGGGCCTGAAGGCGGGGCTGCGCGAGGAAACACCCGCGGTGACGGTGAACCGACTGTGCGGCTCGGGGATCGAGGCGATCATTCAGGCGGCGCAGCGCATCCTGCTCGGCGAAGCCAACCTGGTGCTGGCCGGAGGGATGGAAAACATGACTCAGGCGCCGCACGTGATTCGCGGGGCGCGGAGCGGCTTCCGGCTGGGCGAAGGCAAACTGGAAGATTCGCTGATGGTGGCGCTGCTGGACAGCTACTCCGGCTGCACGATGGCCGACACGGCGGAAAATCTGGCCGCTGTCTACGGCATCACCCGTCAGGAGTGCGACGCCTATGCCCTGCGCAGTCAGCAGGCCGCTGAAGCAGCGTACCAGTCCTGCCGTATGAAAGAGGAACTGGTGCCGGTCGAAGTGCGTACGGGCCGGAAAACAGAGCTGTTCAGCGAAGACGATCACCGCCGCCCCGACACGACCCTGGAGACGCTGGCCAAGCTGCCCCCGGCGTTCCGCAAAGACGGATTGGTGACGGCCGGCAACGCCAGCGGCATCGTCGATGGCGCCGCCGCGGTCGTCGTCACTCATCAAAAGACGGCCCGGGAACGAGGTTGGAAGCCGCTGGGGCGCATCGTCGCCTGGGCGGTGGTCGGCGTTGAGCCGCGGATCATGGGCATCGGGCCGGTGCCCGCTTCGCGCAGGGCGTTGCAGGCAGCCGGGCTGAAACTGGAGCAGATGGACCTGATCGAGGTGAACGAAGCATTCGCGGCACAGTATCTGGCGGTGGAGAAAGAGCTCGGGTTGGATCGCGAGAAGACCAACGTCAACGGCGGCGCCATCGCCCTGGGCCATCCGCTCGGCGCCACCGGCACGCGCCTGGTGCTCACGCTGCTCTACGAACTGCGCCGACGCGGAAAGCGCTACGGCCTGGCCACCGCCTGCATTGGCGGCGGCCAGGGCATCGCCATGATTGTGGAATCCCTGCAGTAACACCCTGTATCCCGGAGGAGCACGGATGTCCATACAGAAAGTAGGCGTGGTGGGCTGCGGCCTGATGGGCTCCGGCATCGCGCAGGTGTGCGCGCAGGCCGGCTGCGAGGTCGTGGTCCGCGAGGTGAATCAGGAGCTGGTGGACAAGGGGCTGAAGAACATCGAGAAGAATCTGCAGCGGCTGGTGGAGAAGGGCGCGCTCAGCGAAACCGAACGCGACCACACCCGCGCACGCCTGCGCGGCACCACCAGCCTGAGCGAGCTGCGCGACACCGACCTGGTCATCGAAGCCATCACCGAACAACTGCCGGCAAAGAAGGAGCTGTTCGGCGAGCTGGACCGGCTCTGCCCGAAAACCACGATTTTCGCCAGCAACACTTCGTCGCTGTCCATCACGGAGATGGCCTTCAGCACGCAGCGACCCGAGCGCTTCCTCGGCCTGCACTTCTTCAACCCAGTGCCGGTGATGAAGCTGGTGGAGGTAATCCGCACGATCGCCACCGATCCGCAGGTGTTCGAGCAAGCGGTGGCGTTTGCCGAACGGCTGGGAAAAGTGCCGGTGCGAACCGTGGACCGCACCGGTTTCATCGTGAACCGGTTGCTGGTGCCCTACCTGCTCGATGCCATCCGCGCGCTCGAAGAAGGTGTAGGCAGCATCCCCGACATCGACAACTCGATGAAACTGGGCTGCGGCTATCCGATGGGGCCGTTCACGCTGCTCGATTTCGTTGGACTCGATACGACCTACTACATCGCGGAAATCATGTTCAACGAGTTCCGCGAAAAGCGTTTTGCGCCGCCGCCCCTGCTGAAACGCCTGGTTGCCGCCGGCTGGCACGGGCGCAAGGCCGGCCGCGGCTTCTATGACTACAGCGACCCGAAAAATCCGGTTCCCATGCGGTTGACGTAATGCAGAACGAAACCATGAACTCCAACGAACAGGCCGTTTTTTCTGAGTGAATTTGCCGCGCACCAGGAGCGTTCTTTTATGGCCTACGAAAACATTCTTTATGAAAAACGCGACGGGATTGCCTACATCACGTTTCACCGGCCGAAGGTGCTGAACGCACTGAACCGCAAGACCGTGGAAGAACTGGCCGATGCGCTGCGCGACGCGCGGGAAGACGAAGCGGTCCGCGTGCTGATTCTGACCGGCGCCGGCGAAAAGTCTTTCGTCGCCGGCGCTGACATCAACGAGCTGGCTCAGCAGACGCCGGTAGACGGCAAGGAATTTTCGCTGTTCGGCCAGGCAGTTTTCCGGCAACTGGAAACGCTGGGCAAACCCTCGATTGCGGCTATCAACGGCTATGCGTTGGGCGGTGGCTGCGAGCTGGCGCTGGCCTGCTCGATTCGCATTGCCGCAAAAACCGCCAAACTCGGCCAGCCGGAAGTCAAGCTGGGCATCATCCCCGGCTACGGGGGCTCGCAGCGGCTGGCCCGACTCTGCGGCAAGGGGGTGGCCCACGAGTTGATCCTGACCGGTGAAGCCATTTCGGCCGAAGAAGCCCTGCGCATCGGCCTGGTGAACCGCGTGGTCGAGCCCGCCGAACTGATTCCCACGGCGGAAGCCATCGCGAAGAAAATCATCGCCAACGCGCCGCTGGCGGTGAAGTTCGCCATGGAAGCCATCGAACACGGCCTCGAGATGCCGCAGGAAGAAGGTCTGTTTCTCGAAGCCACGCTGTTCGGGTTGTGCTGCGCCACCGAAGACATGCGCGAGGGCACGCGCGCGTTTCTCGAAAAACGGCCGGCGCAGTTCCGTGGGCGGTAGCCGAACGCAAGCCTGCTGCGGGAGGAGCTCCGGGTGAACGCACAGCGCAAAACGAACGAACTCCACGGCCAGCTCGACGCGCGCGGACTGCGCTTCGGCCTGGTGGTGAGCCGGTTCAACAGCTTCATCACCGAGCGGTTGCTGGCGGGCGCGCTGGAAGCCCTGGCCCGCGCTGGCGCAGAGGAAAAACAGATCGACGTGGTGCGGGTGCCCGGCTCGTTTGAAATTCCGCTGGCGGCGAAAAAGATGGGCGCGTCGGGCCGATACGATGCCGTCGTCTGCATTGGCTGCATTCTGAAGGGCCAGACCGACCACTACAGCTACATCGCCACCGAGACCGCGCGCGGCGTGCAACTGGCGCAGGTCGAAACAGGCGTCCCGATGATTTTCTGCGTGCTGACCTGCGACACGCTCGAGCAAGCCGTCGACCGCGCCGGAGCCAAAAGCGGCAACCGTGGCTACGAGGCCGGCCTCGCGGCAGTGGAAATGGCCCGGCTGATGCAGAAGCTCTCCGGCCATTCCACCTCCGGCACCACGACGCACGCGGCAAAGCGGAGTCGCCGCTGACATGTCGCGGCGGCGCAAGGCGCGTGAATTTGCTCTGCAGATGCTGTTTCGCTGGGAGATGAACCGCGAAGAACCGGCTGCGCTCCAGGCGAGCTTCTGGCAGTCGGCCCGCGCGGCGCGCGATACCCGCGAATTCGCCAATCAGCTCTTCGCGGGCGCCGTAGCGCATGCGGCAGAAACAGACGCGCTGCTCGCCCAACACTCCGAACACTGGCGGCTGGAGCGCATGGCCGCGGTGGACCGCAACATTCTGCGCCTGGCGGTCTATGAGCTTCGCTGCACCAGCACGCCGGCTGCGGTCGTCATCAACGAAGCGCTCGAGCTGGCCAAGAAGTTTTCCTCCGAAGAATCCGCCGCATTTCTGAACGGCATCCTGGATGCCATCCACAAAGCTGCCGCTGACACGCGCTGAAGCGTGCAAGGGCTATTCGGTGGTTTTCACTTCTGCGGTGAGTCGCCCGCGGGCGAGCTGTATGCGCACCGGGTCGCCCGGAGCCAGCTGAGCGGAAGCGCGGACGATGTGACCTGCCGCGTCGTAGACAATGGCGTAGCCGCGTTCCAGGACGCGGAGCGGGCTGCGCTCTTCCAGTTGCACGCGCAACCGGCCCAGATGGTGCCGCTTTTCGGCCAGCAGGCGTTCGACCCGCCCGACGAGCTCGGCCGTGCGCTGTTCGAGCCGGCTGCGCAGCCGCGCGATCCGGGAACGGAAATCGTATGCGGCCAGGCGCGCAGCGGCCAGACGAAAGCGCTGGCGGAGAGCATCGGTGCGGCGCTGCAGGGCATGGCCCAGGGCAAAGAGGGCGTCGTCGAGACGCTGGCGGGATTCGCGGAGGCGGTCTTCGACCCGGCGAAACGCGCGGTGGGCTTGCAGATCGCTGAACTGCTGGCGCCAGTCGGAAAGCAGCAGTCGCATCTGCTGCGCCAGGCGACGGCGCAGCTCCGCGATGTGTCGCTCGAATTCCTGTTGCGTGCGCACGAGCATTTCCGCGGCCGCGGACGGGGTGGGCGCACGCAGGTCAGCGACAAAATCGGCAATGGTGAAGTCAATTTCGTGGCCGACACCACTGATTACCGGGATGCGGGAGGCGAAAATTGCGCGAGCGACGATTTCTTCGTTGAACGCCCAGAGGTCTTCGAGCGAGCCGCCGCCGCGCGCGACGATCAGCACGTCGGCTGCGGCGGCGCGGTTAAACCAGGCAATGGCCTCGGCGATTTCGCGCGCAGCACCTTCGCCCTGCACGCGCACCGGGAACAGCAACAGGTGCAGGTTCGGGTGACGGCGTCGCAACACGCGGAAAATATCGCGCACGGCAGCACCGGTCGGAGAAGTAATCAGGCCGACGCGACGCGGCAGCAGCGGCAGCGGCTTTTTGCGCGCAGGGTCGAACAGGCCTTCGGCTTCCAGCTTGCGTTTCAGTTGTTCAAAGGCGAGCTGCAACGCGCCCAGGCCGACCGGTTCCAGCACGTCCACATAGAGCTGATATTCGCCGCGGGTCTCATAAACACTGAGCGAGCCACGTGCCCGGACGTGCAGGCCGTCCTCGGGACGAAATTTCAGCAGGCGGGCCTGCGTGCGGAAACAGACGCAGCGGAGCTGGGCACGGGCATCTTTCAGGGTGAAGTAGTAGTGGCCGGATTGGGCCTCGCGAAAATTCGAGATTTCGCCTTCGACCCAGAGGTCGTGGAATTCGGCCTCCAGCAGGTCGCGGATACGCAGGGTCAGCTCGCTGACGCTCCAGACCCTTCGTTCCGGCGCGAGATTGAGCGGAAGCTGGTTCATCTGCGCAAATTGTAGGGGAAATACGGGAGAAGGGAAAGCAACCCGACGAAGCTACTTCCGGAACAGCGCGACCAGCCACAGAATCAACGTCAGTACGGCACTCAGCAGCAGCGAAGTGACGATGGGAAAGTAAACCGTCGTGTTGCGGCCCTCCCAGACGAGATCGCCCGGCAGGCGACCGAGCCGAAACGGCAGCCGCGGCCCCAACGTCAGCAGTGCACCGACCACCAGAAAAACCACTCCGAGCAAAATGAACAGTTTGCCCATCTCGCGCAGCGGCTCCATGCGACTATTGTAGCCGGAAGACGAGCTCTGCGGTCACTGCTCGGCCGGTGCCTGCTCTGCGAGGGAACATGTCCCCCAGCGCGAGGAACGCGCCCGGGCACCCGGGCGATGTGCCGTTCGCCACGCTCGAGCGAGAAGAAACACCCTGTTGCCGCTACAGCTCGTAGGCGGCGAAAAAGTAGCTGACCTCGAACGCGGCGGTTTCCGGAGCATCGGAGCCGTGCGTGCAGTTGTTCTGAATCGAGGTGCCAAATTCGCGGCGGATGGTGCCTGGAGCGGCCTTGGCCGGGTCGGTGGCTCCCATCAGGTCGCGCCAGCGCAGAATGGCGTTTTCACCTTCGAGCACCATCACGATCACTTTGCCCGAAGACATGAATTCCGTCAGGTCCTGGAAAAACGGACGCTCGCGATGCACCGCATAGAAACCTTCCGCTTCGGCCCGGCTCAGGCGCAGCGACTTGATCGCCACAATCTGCAGGCCAGCCCGGTGAATTCGCGAAAGAATCTCGCCGGTCAGGTTGCGGCGGACGGCGTCGGGTTTGATGATGGCGAGCGTGCGTTCGACGGACAACGTTCCTCCTCAACGAGAACTATCCCACCCGCGCGCCCAGCACCCTGGCCACGGTAGCGCCGATTTCCGCCGGACTGGCCACCGTGTGGATGCCGGCGGCGCGCAGGGCGGCGTACTTTTCGGCGGCAGTACCCTGACCACCACTGATGATCGCACCGGCATGTCCCATGCGGCGGCCGGGCGGTGCTGTCTGGCCGGCGACAAAACCGATCACCGGCTTACGGACGTGCTCGCGGACGAAAGCAGCAGCCAGTTCTTCCGCGTTGCCGCCGATTTCCCCGATCAGGACGATGGCGTGGGTTTCCGGGTCGTCGTTGAACAAACGGATGGCCTCCAGGAAACTGGTGCCCACGATGGGGTCGCCGCCGATGCCGATGCAGGTGGATTGTCCGATGCCGAGCCGCGAGAGCTGGTCGACGGCTTCGTACGTCAGCGTGCCGCTGCGGCTCACGACCCCGACGTGGCCGGGCTTGTGAATCGGGCCGGGCATGATGCCGATTTTGCATTTTCCCGGGGAGATGATCCCCGGGCAGTTCGGGCCAATCAGGCGGGTACGACCGCTGCGGGCAAGCACGGCGGCCACGCGCACCATGTCGAGCGTCGGGATGCCCTCGGTGATGCAGACGACGAGCGGAATGCCGGCATCGGCGGCTTCGAGAATAGCATCGGCGGCAAACGCCGGCGGCACAAAAATGACCGAGGCGTTGGCGCCGGTTTCGCGCACGGCTTGCTGGACGGTGTTGAAGACCGGCCGCTCCAGGTGTTTCGTGCCACCTTTGCCGGGAGTGACGCCACCGACGATGTTCGTGCCGTAGTCGATCATCTGCGTCGCGTGGAAGGTACCCTCGCGTCCGGTGAATCCCTGCACGAGCACGCGGGTGGACTGGTCTACGAGAATGCTCATCGGGCACCCCCTGCCAGCCGAACCACCTTTTCCGCGCCATCCTGCATGCCGTCGGCGATGGTGAAATTCAAGCCGGAGTCGCGCAGAATCTGCTGGCCCTGCTGCACGTTGGTGCCTTCCATGCGGACGACGACCGGAACGGCGAGCTGGAGTTCGCGGGCAGCGTTGACGACGCCCGTCGCCAGCACGTCGCAGCGCAGGATGCCGCCGAAGATGTTGATGAAGACCGCCTTGACGTGCGGGTCGCTCATCAGAATTCGGAAGGCGTTTTTCACCTGGTCGGCCGATGCGCCACCGCCGACGTCGAGGAAGTTGGCCGGGCGTCCGCCGGCCAGTTGAATGATGTCCATCGTAGCCATGGCCAGGCCGGCGCCGTTCACCATGCAGCCGACGTTGCCGTCGAGCTTGATGTAGTTCAAGCCGTACTTGGAAGCTTCGACTTCGAGCGGGTCTTCTTCGTCCAGGTCGCGCAGCTCGCGCAGCTCCTTGTGGCGGTAGAGGGCATTGTCGTCGAAGCTCACCTTGGCGTCGAGCGCGACCAGCCGGCCATCGGCAGTCACCACGCAGGGATTGATTTCGACCAGGGAGGCATCAGTTTCCAGAAAAGCGCGGTAGAGTGCCTGGAAAACGGGTACTGCGGCCGTCACCAGCTCGGGGGGCAACCCCAGCCCGAAAGCCAGCTTGCGCGCCTGAAAGGGCTGCAGGCCCACAGCCGGGTCGACCCATTCGCGCAGAATGGCTTCGGGCTGCGCCCGGGCGACTTCCTCGATTTCCATGCCTCCGGCAGCGCTGGCCATGAAGACGGGCGTCGCCGCGGCACGGTCCACGAGCACGCCCAGGTACAGCTCCCGCACAATCTGCAGGCCTTCTTCGATCAGCACCCGGCGGACGATGCGCCCTTCCGGCCCGGTCTGCGGGGTGACGAGCCGCATGCCCAGCATCTGGCCGGCCAGCTCGGCGGCGTGCTCGGGCGAACGAGCCAGCTTGACGCCACCTCCTTTGCCGCGGCCACCGGCGTGGATCTGTGCCTTGACCACGACGAGGGGAACAGCCAACCGCTGCGCGATCGTGCGAGCTTCTTCCTTGGTGAAGGCGACTTCGCCACGGGGGATCGGCACTCCGTAGCGTGCCAAGATGCTCTTGGCCTGGTATTCGTGAATTTTCATAGCGGCCTGCGCGAAATCGTCATCGGGCCGACTGCCGCGGAAGCAAAACGCGGTGCCGGCTGCGCCGGATGGCTCCGGGCGCTGTGCGCGGCACCGGACGGTGCTAAGATGCTCCCGTCAGAACCGGACAAAGCGCAGCAGTTTACCCTGAAGCGGAAAACGCAGCAAGAGAGGCCGGGCCCGATGCTCACGGAAGCTCTGGAAGCCGTTGTCGCCGGAGAGAACCTGACGCCAGCGACCGCCGAAGCGGTGATGGAAGAGATCCTGAGCGGACGCGCCACCGACGCGCAAATCGCCGGCCTGCTCGTGGCCCTGCGGGTCAAAGGCGAAACGGTGGATGAGCTGGTGGGATTCGCACGCGCGATGCGCCGCCATGCACTGCCGGTCTTTCCCGACGGAAGTCCGCCGCAGCCGCTGGTGGACACCTGTGGCACGGGCGGGGATGCAGCCGGGACGTTCAACATTTCGACGGCAGCCGCGTTTGTGGTGGCCGGCGCCGGTGTGGCGGTGGCCAAGCACGGCAATCGTTCGATCAGCTCGCACTGCGGCTCCGCCGATGTGCTCGAGGCGCTCGGCGTGGCGATCGAGCCGCCCGCCGAACGCACCCGCGCGGCCATCGAACAGGTGGGCCTCGGGTTTCTGTTCGCGCCCGCAATCCACCCGGCCATGCGGCACGCGATGCGCGCGCGGCGCGAACTGCGGCTGCGCACGGTATTCAATCTTCTCGGGCCACTGACAAACCCCGCCGGAGCGCACGTGCAGGTAGTGGGCGTGTTCCAGCGAAACGCCACGGAGCTGCTGGCCCGCGCACTGGGCGAGCTGGGCGTGGAGCGGGCCTTCGTCGTGCACGGATTGGACGGGCTCGACGAAATCACCCTGAGCACGGAAACCCACATCAGCGAGCTCCGTGATGGCGTGGTGCGCAACTACACGGTCGCACCGGAGGATTTCGGGCTGCGGCGTGCGCCCCGGGAGGCGCTGGCCGGCGGAACGGCCGAACAGAACGCACGCATTGTCCGGCAGGTGCTGCAGGGGGCGCCCGGGCCACAGCGGGAAGTCGTGCTGGCGAATGCGGCAGCGGCCTTGGTCGCGGCCGGCTGCGCGGACGGCTGGCGAGAGGGAGTGCGACTGGCCGAACGTTCCATCGACTCGGGTGCAGCGCTGGCCAAGCTGGAAGCGCTGGCCGCCTTCCATCGGCAAGGGTGAATGCAGCGGCTGGGCTAGTGCTCCCGTTGCAGGCTGCGCACCGCGAACCAGAAACTCACCGCGGTGAACGCCAGGAAGCCCATCGCTTCCAGAGCCACGGTGCGCGGCTCGCCCAGACCGATGGTGGCATAGCGAAGCGCGTCGGTCTGCCAGGTGATCGGATTGGCCCGCGCGACCGCGCGAAAGACAGCCGGCAGCGGCTCCAGCGGGTAGAACATCGAGCTGGCAAACAGAAAAAGAAAATAGAAGACCGAGGTGACCGTGTTGAACACGTCGTTGCGGCGGATGCGCAGGGCGAAGATGGCGTAGAAGTAAAACCATCCGGCGGTGCCCACCACCACTGCAGCGACCAGCAGCGGCACACCGGCCAGCCGGGGCTGAACTCCGAGCAGAGTCCAGGCGAATCCTACGGTGATGGCCGCCTGCGCCACGGCAACGCCGAGGTTGAAGAGCACCTTGGCGGCCAGATATTCGGCGCGGCGCATCGGGTAGGTGAGCATTTCGTAGAAGATGCCGTTGTCGCGGTCGAGGAAAAACGACCAGGCGGTGTTCGCAGCGATGCCGAAGCTGGCCATGCTGAGCACACCAGCCAGAAAGAACGCGTGGTAGTCCAGCCCCGGCAGCGGGAGCTGCAGACCCAGCGCGGCGTTTACTCCCACGCCGAACAGAAGCAGATAGGCCAGCGGGTGGAACAGGTCCCAGAAGAGAAACGTCAGATTGGTCGCGCGGACCTTGGCCTCGCGATAGAGAACCGCGGTGATGGCAGCGGTGGCGCTCATGGAATGTTCTCAGCTCTTGCGCGGGAAACGCAGAGCATCGGAAAGCAGTAAATCATACCGACGGCACCTCCGGAACCGTGCCGGCCGTGGGCCGCGTCAACTCCAGGAAGATATCTTCCAAGCTGGCCCCGCGAACTTCCAAATGCAACAATTGGGCGCGCCGGGCGAGCGCGCTGGCGAGTTCGAGCACGCGGGATTCTTCAGCGCGCAAGGCGATTTCGACTGAGTTGTTGTGAATGGTCAGGCGGACGGGCGCGAGCTGCTCGAGCTCTTCGCGGAGGCCGGCGGGCAATGCGTCGAAGGTGAGGGAAAGCTCATAGACGTCTTTCGAGAGCAGCTTGAGCGTGTTCAGGTCTCCGCGGGCGACCGGGCGGCCACGATGCAGAATCAGGATATCGTCGCAGAGCTCTTCGGCTTCGCTGAGGATTTGCGTGGTGAGCACAATCGTGCGGCCGCGCGCGGCTTCCTGCCGCAGCCGATCCATCACTTCGCGCTTCAGGATGGGATCCATGCCGGTGGAAAATTCGTCGAGAAAAACGACCGGCGTATCCACCAGGAAAACTTTGGCGACCTGGACGCGCCGGCGGAGACCCCCGCTGAGGTCCATGACCTTGCTGCCGGCGGCATCGAGCAGGTGGAACTGCTCCAGCGCACGCGCGGTGCGGCGGCGGGCTTCGTAGCGGTCGAGGCCGTGGAAGCGGACGTAGCTGAGCAGGTTGTCACGTACAGAGAGGAACAGATCCACGGCAGTTTCCTGCAAGACGACGGCGATGCGGCGGCGCACCGCGAGCGGCTGGTGGAGAACGTCATAGCCCATCACGGCGGCACGGCCGGCGGTCGGGCGCACCAGCGTGGTCAGGATTTTCAGGGTAGTGGTTTTGCCGGCGCCGTTCGGTCCGAGCAAGCCGAAGATGCATCCGCGGCGGACCCGGAAGCTGAGCCCGTCCACGGCGCGCAGCGGCGGCTGGTCGCGCCGATGAAATTCCTTGACCAGGCCTTCGACTTCCAGCGCGTATTCGCTCATGGGCCGCAGCCGGTGCCCCGCCGAAGCGGGCCACGTGGGGCACAGAAAGATTGAATGACCGGCGGGCAGGGGTTAACAGAGACTCCTGCCGCCGGCCGAACACGGGCCGCGAAAGTTGCGGCTCCCGCACAACACCCGAGGAGGGATACGGTGATGTTCCTACGAGCAGCCCTGCTGTTGAGTCTGGCAGTCTATCCGGCGCTGGCGCAGCCGTCAACGGCAGCACGAGGAGCGGCCGAGGCGGCAGCAGCCGCGCGTGCCTATCGGCAGGCGAACGAACACGCCATTCTGGATGAGCTGCGCGCCCTGCTTGCCATTCCCAACGTGGCCACCGACACGGTGAATATCCAGCGCAATGCCGAGCACCTGCGGGCCATGCTCGAACGCCGCGGCTTTCGCGTGCAGCTGCTGCCGATCGAAGGGCGCGGGCCGGTGGTCTGGGGCGAGCTGCGCGCGCCGGGCGCCCGGCGCACGGTGCTGTTCTACTGCCACTACGATGGACAGCCGGTGGATCCGGCGCGGTGGATCGAAACGAAACCGTGGGAGCCGGCCCTGCGCACAAACGCCATCGAAGCCGGCGGCCGGCTGATTCCCTTCCCGGCACCGGGCACGCCGTACCAGGACGACTGGCGCATCTATGCGCGTTCGGCCAGCGACGACAAATCGCCCATCGTGGCGATTCTGGTTGCGCTCGATGCCCTGCGGACTCAGGGCATACCGCTCGGGGTCAACGTGAAGTTCCTGCTGGATGGAGAAGAAGAAGACGGGTCGCCGAATCTGGGCCGCGTGCTGGCCGAACACCGCGAACTGTTTGCAGCCGACCTGGTGATTTCTGCCGACGGGCCGGTGCACCAGACCGGACGCCCGCAGATCGTCTTCGGCAACCGCGGCATCGTCACCGCAGAAATTACTGTGTACGGGCCGTACCGGCCACTGCACAGCGGCCACTACGGCAACTGGGCGCCGAACCCGGCGATGCGGCTCGCTCAACTGCTGGCTTCGATGAAAGACGAAGATGGCCGGGTGCGGATCGAGGGGTTCTATGACGACGTCCGCCCGTTGAGCGAACTGGAGAAGCAGGCACTCGCCGCGGCTCCGAAGAACGAGCCGCAGATGATGCAACAGTTCGGATTCTCCGGTCCGGAGGGCAGCGGCCGGCCGCTCGTCGAGCTCATCAACCTGCCTTCGCTGAATGTCCGCGGGCTGCGCAGCGGCTGGGTCGGCGAGGAAGCGCGCACCGTGGTGCCCGATGTGGCCATCGCGGCACTGGACCTGCGGCTGGTGAAAGACGTCGATCCGCAGCGGCAGTTCGAGCGACTGGTCGCGCATATCCGCCGGCAAGGGTATTACGTCACCGACCGGGAACCTACCCACGAAGAGCGCATGCAGCACCCGCGCATCGCCCGCGTGGTGATGGGCGATGGCTACCCAGCCGCACGCACGCCGATGGACCTTCCTCCGGCACGCGCGGTTGTCGAGGTGGTCGAAGCGGCAACGGGCGAGCCGGTGGTCAAGCTGCCCACCTCGGGCGGTTCGGTGCCGATGTACCTGATCGAGCGGATGGGGCTGCCGATTGTCCATGTGCCCATCGTGAACCACGATAACAACCAGCACAGCCCGAACGAAAACCTGCGCATCGGGAATTTCCGCCGGGGTATCGAAATTTTTGCCGCTTTGCTGGCCGCGCTCGACTGGTAGCGGGGCTACAGAGCAAGGAAATTTTCGAGCAACTGCAGACCGTGCGCCGTGAGCACAGATTCAGGATGGAATTGTACGCCCTCGAGCGGAGCCCGGCCACGGCGGCGCCAGCGCAGGCCCATGATGATGCCGTCTTCCGTCTCTGCGGAAATTTCCAGTTCCCGGGGCAATGAGCGGCGTTCCACCATCAACGAGTGATACCGGGTGGCCGTGAACGGACGCGGCAGGCCGGCGAAGATGGTGCGTCCGTCGTGAAAGATCTCGCTCGTTTTACCGTGCATGAGCTGCGGCGCGCGCACCACGCGACCCCCCAGGGCTTCGCCAATGGCCTGATGACCCAGACAGACGCCCAGGATGGGAATCCGGCCCGCGAATCGTCGAATCAACGGGATGCTGATGCCGGCCTGGCGCGGAGTGCAGGGGCCCGGAGAGATGACGATGCGTTCCGGCCGTCGGCGTTCGATTTCCTCCAAGGTAATCTGGTCGTTGCGACGAACCTCGAGCTGCTGTCCCAACTGGCCCAGATATTGCGCCAGGTTGTAGGTGAAGCTGTCGTAGTTGTCAACCAGCAGAATCATCGCGGTTGTCGCACCAGACGTACCCGGCTGCAATGTCCGGTCACATCCGCAAAAACGTTGATTCCCGCAACGAAGTCATCGCGTCCCAATTTGTCCGACGCCGGTCAGATTGTACCGCGATGGGCCGCTTCCAGGGCAGTGAGCAGGGCCCGGGACTTGTTGACCGTTTCCTGATATTCGCGCTCCGGAACGGAGTCGGCGACGATGCCGCCGCCGGCCTGCACGTAGGCGCGGCCGCCGCGAGCCACCAGCGTGCGAATGGCTATGCAGGAATCGAGATTGCCCGAGAAGTCCAGATAGAGAATAGCGCCGGCGTAAATGCCGCGGCGTGTGGGTTCGAGCTCGTCGATGATCTCCATGGCGCGGACCTTCGGCGCTCCGGTGACGGTGCCCGCGGGGAAACAGGCCAGCAGCGCGTCGAAGCAATCCACATCGTTGCGGAGCCGCCCGCGGAGACTGGAGACCAGGTGCATCACGTGCGAGTAGCGTTCGACAAACGCCAGCTCTTCGACGCGCACCGAGCCATACTCGCAGACGCGGCCAAGGTCGTTGCGGCCCAGGTCTACCAGCATGATGTGTTCGGCGCGCTCTTTGGGGTCCGCGCGCAGCTCTTGCTCCAGGCGGCGGTCTTCCGCTTCGGTGCGTCCGCGCGGGCGCGTGCCGGCAATGGGACGATAGAACGCTTCGCGGCCCTGAACCTTGACGAGCATTTCCGGCGAGCTGCCCACCACCGCCACGTCGTTCAGCCGCAAGAAATACATGTACG
Source organism: Terriglobia bacterium (assembly GCA_023512135.1). Lineage (GTDB taxonomy): Bacteria > Acidobacteriota > Terriglobia > Acidiferrales > UBA7541 > DSGC01. The sequence continues at coordinate 31,896 of JAIMAG010000012.1, forward strand.
GCGACGGATTCACCACCCGCAGGGCGCGGTAGATTTCGAACGGATCCGCGGAGCTGTGCGCAACAAACCGCTGGCTGAGCACAACCTGAAAAATATCGCCCGCGCGAATGTAGCGCTTCGCCCTGCGCACCGCGGCCAGATAGTCGGCCTTGCGAAAATTCGAGCGCACGCGCAGCGCAGTCCGGCGCCGCCTTTGCCGGCGCAAACGTAGAGGCTGTTCAAGAATCCGGCGCGTGCGTTCGATTTCCCGCACGGCGGCATCGTACTTTTCACGCAGCGTACCGGCGCCTTCGGTGAACACATTGCGCACCATCCAGACGCGGTGCTGGACATGGTCGAAGGCGACCAGGCCGAGAAAGATCATCAGCACCGCATCATCCAGACCCACATCATCGGGTGCGGTTTCCGGAATGCGTTCGGTCAAGCGCACCATGTCGTAGGCAAAGTAGCCGATGGCACCGCCCACCAGCGGCGGCAGACCGGGAAGGCGCACGGGGCGAAACCGCCCCAGCCGGTGCCGGAGCAGCCGCACCGGGTCTTCTCCTTCCCACACCATGCGCGTCTGCCGCCGTGGATGCGCATGGCTGACTTCGATGTGGCAGGCGCCACGGCGGTAGCGGAAAATTTCTGTCGGATGGGCACCGAGAAAGGTGTAGCGGGCGATTTTTTCTCCGCCTTCGACACTTTCCAGCAGGAACGAGTACCGGGCGCGCCGCGCCAGCTTCAAATAGGCAGAAACCGGCGTCAGCAGGTCGGCCGTCATCGTGGCATAGACCGGCACCAGGTTGCCCTGTCTGGCCAGCCGGGCGAAGGTTCTGTAGTCGGGCTGAATCATCGTCGAAGGTTCCGCTCGTTGCGGAGTGCAGCCAGTACAGCCGCCCGCATTTGCCTTTCCGGGGCACGTTCCCCCATCCAGATTTCCCACTGCGCCACACCCTGGGCCACGAACATCTCTGCGCCGGAGATCGTTTCGATGCCCCGGCGTGCAGCCAGCGCCAACAGCTTCGTCTGCATGGGACGATAAATCAGGTCGAACACGATGCGGCAGTTCAGCTCGCGTAGGGCCAGCGGCGATTCGTGAACATGCGGATGCATGCCGACGGGTGTGGCGTTGACGATAGCGTCGAAAAATTCGCGGGCCAGACGCATCCGGGGAATGATTTCTCCGCCGACTGCGCGAGCCAGCCGACGCGCCGGCGCCGGCCGCCGTGCACAGATGGCCACCTGCGCGCCGGCCTGCGCGAGCGCAAAGGCTACCGCGCGGGCTGCTCCGCCGGCTCCGCAGATCAGCACACGGCAACTGGCCAGATCCACCGAGCGGGAGTGGAGCGCACGCAGCACGCCGACATAGTCGGTATTGTAGCCGTAGAGCTGGCCCGTACCGCGCACGACCACGGTGTTGACGGCTCCGATCTGCTCCGCCAGCGGATCGCAGCCATCCAGGTACTCCAGGATGCGCTCCTTGTGCGGAATCGTAACGCTGAAGCCGCGAATCCCCAGCACGGGCACGGCAGCCAGGAAATCCCGCAGGCCAGCACTACCTGCAGCGGCCGGCACCAGAAACGGCAGATAGACGGCGTTGATGCGACGCACACGAAAGCCGGTATTGTGGAGCAACGGCGAAAGCGAATGGGCCACCGGATCGCCGATCAGTCCGTAGACCCGGGTGCGACGGTCGAGCTGATCGGCGCGATAGAGGTACCGCATCTCTTCCAGCGTGAGCTGTCCGGGAGCGGTCGGCTCGCCCGCGGCCGCATAGGCCAGCGCAGAACCGGCACGCAGGGCGAGTACTCGCAGCGGGAGTGCCCGCTCGCCCATGGGCACCGCCACCACACGCCGATGGCGGTGGGCCAGCGCCAGCAAACGCAGGCCATCGCGCAGCCCATCGCAGCGGGTGGCCAGCTTGACCGCGCTACCACCGCCACGCTCCAGCCGTGCGCTCAGTGCCGCCAGCCGCCGCGGTGTGCCCGCAAAGTCGTGGAAAGAAATCAGGCAACGCGCCGGGGCCAGTCTCCGGCGCAAGTCAGCGGCGCCCAGCCGCGCGGCCGTTTCGATTTCCACATCGCACCAATGGCAGCCGGCTGCAACGGCGCGGCGGAGCAGTTCGAGCTGAGCCGTCGGACTGCCCACAAAGCGACCCCCGGCGACGCGACGGCGACAGGTGGCGATACAAGTGGCGCGCAGACGGCGCCGGGCGAGCGCGGCGAGCAGAAGGAGAATCTGGCGGCGGCTGCGCAGCCAGTCGAGCCGGAGTTCGACCGTGCGGGTGTGACGGAGCGCACACGCAAGCTGTCGCAGCATACCGGCAGCGGTAGGCGCAGCCACGACGGCACAGATGCGGTCGGCAAAGAGCGGTAGTGGCACGGCGTTGCCCCACCCCGAACGGGTGAGCCTGCGCTTCTACCACGAGGTAATCAGTGTGTAAAGCACGGCGGGTGGCCTGCTTGACCGACACGAAGGGCTTGGCTAGGCTCGCGGAAGGGCGCCGCCTGCGATGACCAAGCCGAGCGGCGCAGGGGAGTCTTCCTATGCGTACACGAACCGCGCTGATGGCACTGGCCACGCTGGCCCTGGCCGCAACAGTCGCGGCCCAGCAGGCACCGCGCATGCCGAACACAGCCGACCTCTACTGCTCCGGCTGGTTCACCGACGAACCGGTGCCACGCGACACCTACCTGATTTCCGGCGAAGAGTCAGAAGTCAAGACGGTGTTCGCCGAAGGCGACTACGTCTATCTGAACAAGGGCTCCAACCAAGGCGCGCGGGTCGGCGACGAGTTTCTGATTGTGCGGCCCTCGAAGGATGAATCACGGCCACGGTGGTTCTACGCACAGGATGCCCTCGAGCGGGCCATGGGCCGACTCTACGCAGACAAGGGCCGCGTGCGGATTGTCGTGGTGCAGCCGGATGTTTCCATCGCCCGCGTGGTCTATTCCTGCGACAGTATGAGGCGGGGCGACCTGGCGCTGCCGTATGCGGAACGGCCGGCGCCGGCGCTGCGCAGCCAGGCCTTCGACCGGTTTGCGCCCCCCAGTGGCAAGCCGGTGGCGATGCTCGTGCAGTCAAAAGATTTTCGGCAACTGGTCGGACAGAACGACATTGTCTACATCAACCTGGGCAGCGCGCAGGGCGTGCAGGTAGGCGACTACGTCCGCATCTTTCGCTATCCGGGTTCCCGGCACGAGTCGGTCTACGTGGAGCGCAACCGGCACTACCGGCTCTATGGCTTCGGCAGCACGCCGACGCGATACCGCTGGGACGACCTGCCGCGCGAAGTCCTGGGCGAAGGCATTGTGCTGCGCACGTCGCCGAACGCGGCCACGGTGCTGATCACCTACAGTCTGCGCGGAATCTACCTGGGCGACTACATCGAAATCCAGTAGACCCGTGGGGAAGGCTAACTGGCGCGGGCCTGTTCGCGGCTTTCTTCGCGGAAGTCTGCTTCTGAGAACACTTCGGCGGTAAAGGCTTCCAGACGCGTTTGCGGGTCGCGCCAGGCTTCGGCCGGCAGACCCGCTTTCAGGCACACCTCTTCGAGAAACCGCTCGCGGCTCCAGCGAAACCGGGTGGCCACCTGCGGCAGCAGCAGCGCCTGCGCAGTGCCGGCGAGAACGCGCACGCCGTGCACACCGGGCTCAATCTGCTCGGGCCGCACCGGCTGACGCGGCGAGAGCACAGAGATTTCAATTTCTAGTTCGTCGAGCTCCTCGGGAACCACCGGAGCAAAACGCGGGTCCCGTGTGGCGGCCGCAACCGCACAAAACTGTACCGTTTCCGCAAGCGAGGCGGTCGGTTCGACCTGACCGATGCAACCGCGCAAGCGGCCGTGGGAATGGAGACTGACAAAGGCGGCACCGGGCTCGGCCAGGGCCCCACCCACAGCTGGGGGTTCCGGGAGGCGTCCGTGCACGACCGCCTCGACAATCGCCTGCCGCGCCAGGGCGAGCAGGGCGCGGCGCTCGGCGCTAGAGAGTGGCGACATCGTGCTGCTTCTTTTGCCGCTCCAGGATGAGCAGCCGCCGGCGCCGCTTGACGCGGTCGTCCACATGGCTCCAGAATCTCAGGAAGTAGTGCACCGCAGAAGCTACCGCACTGACCACCACCAGCCAGAGCAGCAGCGTGCCCAACGGTTTCAGCAACGCGTGCTTAGAGCCAAGAATGACTGCGGCGACGGCAACCACCTGCAGCCCCATCTTCAGCTTGCCGAGCGTGGAGGCGCGGATGGTGAAACCTTCGGCCGAGGCAATGTTGCGGAGCCCGAGTACCGTGAATTCGCGCGCGACAATCAGAACCACCATCCAGGCCGGTACCAGACCCATCTCCACAAGCGAGATGAACGCGGCCGAAATCAGCAGCTTGTCTGCAATGGGATCGAGCAGAATGCCCAGCGTGGTTTCCTCGCCACGTTTGCGCGCAAAGTGACCATCGGCCCAATCGGTCAGCGCGGCTGCCAGGAGAATCAGCACGCCCCAAACCTCGAAATTGACCGGGAAACCCCACAACTCCAGGTTCGGCTGGCGTGTCAGCAACACCACCACCAGCAGCGGAACGAAAAAGATGCGCAGGATCGTCAAACTGTTCGGCAGATTCATTTCGGGCTGCCCGGGAACACCGCAGACGAAACTCGCCCACCGGCCCCACAAAGCAAGCTGAGAATGCGTTTGACACTATAGTCTCCGAGGCGAACCAAGTCAACGAATCCCACCGCCGACCTAAGACAAAACCCAAGACCTTCCTCGACAAGGCCACAGTATGCCTCGCAAATCATCCTCCACCGTTCCCGAGCCCGTGCAGCGCGATCCCGCGCCTGCCTCGGACGAAAAACCGAACTGCGACAATGCACCATAGCTGTGCAAAATTCTTGGAGTCGAATTGCACCACTTCTTGTGCAACGAGCGAGCACTGCAACTGTTCCAAGTAAATAAATCTTGTTTTTTCAATGAGATAAACAGGTAGAATCTGAATTTGAGTGAAACTTGCTGAAGGGAATCGGTTTAGCAGCAAGGGGTGCGGGAAAACTATCCACAGAATTTTCCACAGGGCTTTGTTGGCTGAAAACAATGCACTTTCCGCGCTTCAAGAACGGCTTGGTCCACGCAGCACCCGAGCGGGCAACAGGATGATGGCCCGGAGCAGCTCGAGCACACCGGTGACGGCAATGCCGAGCACGCGAAAAGGCAGCAGCAACAACCAGACCAGCGGATACAGCAGCAGGGCCAACAGGGCCAGCGGCCAGCAGAGCACCAGCAGAATCAACCACAGCAAAAATCCGACCACAACGGGCTCCCTTCTTTACCACCTACGCACGACGACATCAGTTTGTTCCGCCGAAGGGAAGGACGCGCGATTCGGCGAACTGGGTCACGGAAAAATCTTGCAGGCGTCGTGCCAGCGAGGCAGGCACTTCAGCATCCAGCAGCAAGAAACCGTCCTGGATTTCGAAGCGCTGCACATGACCGAGCGCATGGATCAAGGCCAGGGTGCGGCCGTCGCTGGCGGGCAAGCGCAGGCTCAGATGCACGAGCGGGTCCACCGGCAGCACCTCGTCCAGGCGTTGCCGCAAAACATCCAGGCCGGTGCCGTGCAGCGCGGAGATATACAGGTTGCCGTTGTCGCGGTGCAGGGCGGCGCGATCGGCTTCGCTGAGCCGGTCGATTTTGTTGAAGACGCGCAAACGCGGGCGATCGGCAACACCCAGTTCGGCAAGCACCTTTTCCACTTCGACGTCCTGCTCGGCATGGCGAGGGTTGGAGATATCGCTGACCTGCAGCAGGACGGCGGCCTGCTGGACTTCCTCGAGGGTTGCTCGGAATGCAGCAATCAGTCCGGGGGGAAGATCGCGGATGAAGCCGACCGTATCGGAGAGCAAAACGCGACGGTTCGAAGGCAGGCGAATCGCGCGGATGGTGGGGTCGAGCGTGGCGAACATGCGGGGGGAGACGAGCACGTCCGCATGCGTCAGCGCGTTGAACAGGGTGGACTTGCCGGCATTGGTGTACCCGACCAGGGCCACGGTACCCAGTGGCACCTCTTGCCGCGCCCGGCGATGCACGCTGCGCTGGCGGCGAATTTTTTCGATGCTTTCGCGAATGCGACGGATGCGTTCGCGGATGCGGCGGCGGTCGGTTTCCAGTTTCTGCTCACCCGGGCCGCGGGTGCCGATGCCGCCGCCCAGCCGGGAAAGCTCCACGCCGCGGCCCGCCAGGCGAGGCAGTAGATAGGTCAGTTGGGCCAGTTCGACCTGAAGCTGTCCTTCACGGCTGCGGGCGTGACGGGCGAAGATATCGAGGATGAGCTGGGTGCGGTCAATCACGCGGCATTCCGTGGCGCGTTCGATGTTGCGCTGCTGCACCGGCGTCAGGTTGCGGTCGAAGATGAGCAGGGGCGCATTGCGGGCGTGGGCTTCGGCGCGAATCTCTTCGAGCTTGCCGCGGCCGACCACGGTGGCGGGATCGAGCGATTCCCGCTGCTGAAAGATAGTGGCCACGACTTCAGCGCCCGCGCTGCGGGCCAGCTCTTCGAGTTCGACCAGTCCTTCGCGCTCGCTACGAAGATCGGCAATGCCGGGCACATGCGGCGCACGCTTTTTTCCCACGCCGATCAGCAGGACGCGTTCGCGGTGGCCGGTGGGTTGTGGAGTCTTCATGCGGTCTCGGGGCTCGTCTGCAGCTCCGGCGACAGCTTCCCTCCGCCATTATACCCCCTCGGTGCGGCCGGTGCTGGCCAAGCGTGCACGAAGGAAGTCGAGGACAGAAGCGGCAGTGGCGGGGTCGTCTCCAAAACCGGAGAACCAGTGCACATCGGGTTCGCGGCGGAACCAGGTGAGCTGGCGTTTGGCGTAGCGGCGGGTGTTGCGCTGAATCGTTTCGATCGTTTTCGCCAGCGGATAGCGACCGGCCAGGTGTGCGACCAGTTCGCGATAACCGATGAATTGAAACGGCTTGGCTGCAGGGTCCAAACCCGAAGCGAGCAAGCTGCGGACTTCGTCGAGCCAGCCGGCATCGAGCATCTGGGCGACGCGCAGCTCGATGCGTTCGTAGAGCAGCGCACGCGGCGGCTGCAAACCAATTTTGATGACAGAGAAGCCCTCCAGCCGTGGACGCCCCTGGCGATGGAGTTCTGAAATCGGCCGGCCGGCGAGCAGGCAGACTTCGATGGCGCGGATCAACTTCTGGGTGTCGGCCGGAGCGATACGGGCGGCAGCCTCCGGATCCAGGCGCGTCAGCATGCGATGCAGGTATCCCGGCCGGTGGCGTGCGGCGCGCTCGCGCAGGCGCGCGCGCAGCGCTTCGGAGCGCGTGGGGGCATCGGAGAGGCCTTCGAGCAGCGCACGCAGATAAAGGCCGGTGCCGGCGGTGAGCACGGGCAGGCGCTGCCGGCGTCGCAGGTCTTCGAGCACCGCGAGGGCACGGGTGCGGTACTCGCCCGCCGTAAACAGCTCCTGCGGTTCCACCAGATCGAGCAGATGATGCGGGACGCCGCGGCGCGCTGCCGGCGGAACCTTGGCCGTACCGATGTCGAAGCGGCGATAGACCTGCGTGGAATCGCAGACGAGCACTTCGCCGCCCAACTGCTCCGCCACGGTGATGCCGAGAGCGGATTTGCCCGATGCCGTCGGGCCGACAATGACGACCAGCGGTGTAGCAGCCGAGCTCACAGCACGTGCCAGTAGCGAACCAGCAGCACGAGCAGCGCCAGCAGTCCCAACAGCAACGCTCCGGCCAGTTGTGTGCGATTCAGCCTCACTGGTAGTCAATCGGCAGATTGTAAAGAAACGTGAAGCGCAATTCGATGTACGGGCCGGTAAATTCTGCCGGCAGCGGCTCGAAAGGATTCGAGGCATGAATCGAGCTCAGCGCGGCACGGTCGAGCGGCTCGCGACCCGAGCTGGCCACCAGCACCGGCTCGGGGAAGGGCACATGACCGTTGCTGAGAATCTTGAACTGGATGACGACCTTGCCCTTTTCGCCGAGCCGCGCCGATTCGGGAATCACGGCGTACCAGTTGCGTTTGACGCGGGCCAGCACACGACCCATGTAGTTGGTAAAGTCCACGCCCTGGGTGGGCGTGAGCATCTGCACCAAACCATCATGAAAACCCTGACCACCGCCGGAACCGCCGCCCGGACCGAGATCGCCAAACCGGTAGCTGCCGCCGCCGGGATTGCGCAGCGCCTGCCGGAGCTGCTCTTCCAGCGAGCTGCGCGGCGCGCGGGGACCGAGGCCGAGGTCGAGCGCAGGGCCGTTTCCCGGACGCGATTCCGGCACCGGTTCGAGTCGAGCGATTTCAGCGCCGCGCTGGGGCCGTTCGGATTCCGCACCCGCACCCGACTCGCGGGGCGAGTCCCGCGCGGGGGACGAAGGTGCCGGACCGAGCTCACCGGTGCGCGGACCCGGAACTTCGATCTCTTCCGCAGGTGGCTCCGCCTGCGGACGAAACAGGCGCGGATCGATGCGAATCTGGGGCGAAGGTTGCGGCGGCACCGCCGGCACGGGTACGAGGTCAGCCGGCGGTGGAGGGAGATAGACCAGGCCAAGCTGGCGGTGTGCGCGAGCAATCTCTTCTTCGGTGGGCGGCTCGTAGGGAAATAGCTTCGGGTGCAGCAGGAGAAGCAGAAGCAGCAGGGCGTGCACCAATGCAGACGACAGCAACGTGGACCAGCGCCAGAACTGCGGGCTGAGCTCCACGGGCCGGGCCAACAGAGTAACTTCGCCCGTGATAAACAGGTCGGGGTCGACCACGTCACCGATGGCTTCCTGAGGCACGCGGCCGAGCATGAGTGCGGCGGGACGCGCGTCTGCAGGCACCACGACCCGTGTATCCAGTGAGGTGGGCACCACCGCCGGTCGCGGCGCGCGTGCTTCCGGCGGCAGCGGAGGCAGGTCGCGGGGCACCAGCAGGCGTGCCGCCACCGACTCCAGCGGCAGGTGCGCCGGAATGGCACTTTGCGTCTGCAGCGGCCCCTGCTGCATCTCCGGAAGCACGACCATCCGGCTGTCCAAGGGCGTCGAGGTGCGGCGGGCCGGCTGGCTGGCAGCCGGGACAGCAGCCAGGTCGGTCGGTACCAGCGTGCGCGGAATCATGCCTCGTTCCAGTGTACCCTAATCCGCAGCGAGGTCGGAACTCAGCGCTGTGCCGGCGGAGTCAGGCCACCCGGTTGGACGCGCCGGGCGTGTTCCAGGATGCCATGCATGACGCGGTCGGCCAGCTCGAGCGCCCGGCGGCCCGCCCGGCCATCGACCGGCGCGGGGCACCGCGTCTGCACGGCCTGCAGGAAAGCGCGCAGCTCGGCGCGCAACGGCTCTTCGGGTTCGGTCGGCAACTTTTCAAACTGGAACTGCGGGTGCGCCCCGGCTGCCGCCGCGGGCGCCAGCCGGACGCGGAGCAGATCCTGGCGGGTGTAGTCGATGGAGATGTACTCGTGTTCCTGAAAGAAGCGGAGCTTGCGGACGCGTTCGGTGGATACGCGGCTGGCGGTGAGATTGGCCACCGCACCGGAAGTGAACTCGATGCGCGCATGCGCAATATCCACCTTGTCGGTCAGAATGGGGATGCCGACGGCACGGACTTCAGCGACTTCCGCACCGGCCAGTGTGAGCAGAATGTCCAGGTCGTGAATCATGACGTCGTAGATGACATCCACATCCAGGCTGCGCGGCGTGAACACGCCCAGGCGATGCACTTCGAAGAACAGCGGCCGGCGAACGATGCGCTGCGCGGCCACCACCGCGGGATTGAAGCGCTCCAGATGGCCCACCTGCAGGATGCGGTGATGGCGGCGTGCGGCTTCGATCAGGGCGTCGGCTTCAGCCAGCGAAGCGGCCATGGGTTTTTCCACCAGCACGTCCACGCCGCGCTCGAGCAGCCAGCAGCCGACGCGGGCATGCGCGGTGGTGGGCACGGCCACGCTGGCTGCTTCGGCGCGCCCGACGAGCGAATCCAGATCGGGCAGGGCCACGGTGCCGAATTCGGCCGCAACAGCCCGGGCGCGCGCCGCATCGGTGTCAAACACGCCGACCAGCTCCGCAGCGTCCAGCTCGCGGTAGATGCGGACGTGGTGGCGGCCAAAATCGCCGACGCCGACCACCGCGACGCGAATTTTGCGGGACTCGCTCACGGCGCAGCCGCAGCGGGCGGCTCGAAGGCCTGAATGGCGATCCCGGCGGCATCCGCGGCAGCGAGCAGTTCGTCGCGATCGAGCAGCAGGGTTTTGCCGGCGTCCAGCGCCAGTGCGGTGGCGTTTGCGCGACGCATGACCGCAATCGTGGAAGGCCCGACCACAGGAACGTCGAAACGCATGTCCTGGTTCGGCTTGCTCACTTTGACGACCACGAGCGGGCGCCCGCCGGCAAGGCGTGCGGCGCGTTCGATGGTTTCGTCGGTGCCTTCCATGGCTTCCACGGCGACGCAGGCGCGCTGGCTGATGACGACCGTCTGGCCGACGTCCAGCGCGGCGAGGGCGCGGGCGATGCGGTGGCCGCAAGCAAAATCGGCCGCTTCCTCGGCAGTGGGAGCGCGGCGCGTGAGCACGCCGGCAGCCGCCAGCCACGGACGCAGGAAGGCCGTCGAATCCACCAGCCGGATGCCCTCCTGCTCCAGCACGCGAGCGATGGCACCAATCAACGCATCCGTGTTTTTCGCCGGCAGGGTCAGCAGCAGTTTTGCCAGGCGCCAGTCGGGACGGATGGCGCTGAAGATTTTGTTGTGACGCACCTGGCCCGCCATGACCGCCTGGCGCACGCCTTCGGCACGCAGGATTTCGATGGCTCGAGTCAGCTCGCCCAGGCTGACCCAGTGAACGCGGCGGGCCTTCTGCTCGATTTCCGGAAACGTCTCTTCGCGGATGGCGAGCACCACCATCTCAATGCCCTGGCGGCGCGCCGCTTCCAGGACCAGAAACGGAAATCTGCCGTTGCCCGCAATCAGTCCCCAGCCGCGGGTTTCGACTGGCGTTGTGGCGGCAGAACTCATCAGAGTTACTTGACCAGTCCACGCTGAGACGATTCGATGAAACGAATCATTTCCTCGACGTCCGGCTGGCCATTGTAGCAGGCGCGCATGCGCTCGAGCGCCTGCGTGGTATTCAGCCTGGAGCGGAGTAGCAGCCGAAAGGCACCTTCGATGGCCCGAATCCGTTCGCTCGAGAAGCCGCGGCGTTCCAGCCCGACGCGGTTGACTCCGTAGCATTTCGTTTCCCGGGGAGCGACGACCAGCGAAAACGGAGCGACATCCTGGGTAATCACCGTGAAGGCGGCAATATAGGCATGCCGGCCGATGCGACAGAACTGGTGCACCGGACAGAAAGCGCCGACCGTGGCAAAGTCTTCGACAACCACGTGACCAGCCAGCGTGGCGCCATTGGCAAACACGGTGTCGTTGCCGATCTGGCAGTCGTGGGCGATGTGGGCGTAGGCCATGAACAGGTTGCGGTGGCCGATGCGGGTGACGCCGCCGCCTTCAACGGTGCCGCGATTCACCGTGCAGAATTCATGGAAGGTGTTTTCGTCGCCGCATTCGAGCCGGGTCGGCTCGCCCCGATACTTCAGACTCTGCGGATCCCCACCCACCGAGCAGAACGAATGGAAGACGTTGCCGCGGCCGTAGCGCGCCGGGCCGCGGACCGCGGCGTGTTCGTGGAGCACGCAATCATCGCCGAGCTCCACATCGTCGCCGACAACCGCAAAGGCGGCGATGCGAACATTTTGGCCGAGGCGGGCGCGCGGAGAGATGATGGCGCGCGGATCGATCTGGCTCATGGCTGGCGGTCCACCATCTTGCACATCAGGGTGGCCTCGGCGGCGAGCTGACCGTTCACGGTAGCCTGGCCGGCGAGCTTGCAGAAGTTGCCGCGCCAGTTCAGCACGGTCACCTCGACGCGGAGCTGGTCTCCGGGCACCACCGGGCGGCGGAAGCGTGCATCGTCGATGGCGACGAAGTAGAGCAGCTTGTTTTCCCGCTCGGGCACTTCCTGAAACAGCAGCACGCCGCCCGCCTGGGCCATCGCTTCGACAATCAACACGCCGGGCATGACCGGGTTGCCCGGAAAATGTCCCTGAAAAAACGATTCGTTGATGGTCACGTTTTTGATGCCCACGACGCGCTTCTGCCGCTCCATCTCCACGATCGCGTCCAGCATGAGCATGGGATGGCGGTGCGGCAGGATTTTCTGGATGGCATTGACGTCGAGAATCATCGTGTCGCCTCAGCAGAGAAACTGGGCAGCGCATCGAATCCGGGCGTCGGCCGACGATGTCCGGCACCGGCCGGACGGCGAAAGCGCTCGCTCGCAGTGCCCGGCTGATTATAGGGCGAAAGTGGTTTCGGGGAAACGCGATTGCCGGGCCGCAGGCTGCCTGCTAGCATACGCGGGCCATGGCACCGATGCGAGAACTGCTGCGCACGCTGCGCGCACAACAGCCGCACATGCTGCGTTTGCTCCGTCGGCTGGTGCAGACGGAATCACCCAGTCTAGAAAAAACGGCGGTGGATCGGCTCGGCCGGCTGCTGGCCACCGAGTGGCGCCGGCGCGGCGCGCAGGTGCGGACACTGCGACAACGGCAGCGCGGCGACCACCTGCGAGTCTCGGTGTGGCTGGGGCACGGTCGGCCCGCCGGACAGCTGCTCGTACTGGGGCATCTGGACACCGTCTATCCGCCGGGCACGCTGCGTCAGACGCCGTTCCGGATCACGGGTGGACGGGTGTACGGGCCGGGCGTCTACGACATGAAGGCCGGCCTGGTGATGGCGCTATTCGCGGTGGACGCCTTGCGACAACTGCACATCGCCCCGCAGAAACGGCTGGTGTTTCTGTTCACCTCGGATGAAGAAATCGGCAGCGACTCATCGCGGCGATGGATCGAAGCCGAAGCCCGCCGCAGCGACGCGGTGCTGGTGCTGGAACCGTCGGCGGGACGCGACGGGCGGCTGAAAACAGCGCGCAAGGGTGTTGGACACTGGACGGTGACGGCACACGGACGCGCCGCACATGCCGGCATCAACCCGCAAGACGGGGTCAACGCCATACACGAGCTGGCCTGGCAAATCGCACGCATCGCGCGCTTCCAGCAGCCGCGCCGCGGCGTTACGGTCAACGTGGATGTGATTGCCGGCGGCACGCGCGCCAACGTCATTGCCGAACGAGCCACGGCCGAGGTGGATGTCCGCGTCTGGCGAATGGCGGATGCGAAACGGCTGGCACAGAAGTTCCGCGCACTGCGTCCGGTGCTGCGCGGCGCGCGGCTGGAGATACGCGGAGGAATGAACCGGCCGCCGCTCGAACGCACCCGCGCAGTGCGTCATCTGTTCCGGCATGCCCAGCAGCTGGCGCAGCAAATGGGCTTGGAGCTGAAAGAGGCGGCCACCGGAGGCGGCTCGGACGGCAATCTGACGGCAGCGCTGGGTGTCCCGACGCTGGACGGGCTGGGAGCGGTGGGCGATGGCGCGCACAGCCCGCGCGAGTTCGTCTATGCGCGCAGCCTGCCGGAACGCGCGGCGTTGCTCGCGGGACTGCTGGCGACGTTGTAGCGAGTGCGCAACCGAAGCGGTACGAAGAGAACAGCGGGCGGGACGAGGGCTGCCTGCAGGGTCGCGCAACAGCCCGGTCGCGAACGGCCTCATTCAGTGCCTGGATAGATAGCGCAACGTCTGCTGCTCGAGTTCCGCGTAACCGGTGCGCAGAATTTCCTGAAACGCCTGCTCGGCGGTGGCGCTGACCGCGATGCGCGCCAGGACACGTTCGAGATCGCGCAGGCCGTAGGTTTCGATGATGAACTCCACCACCGCCAGCGACCAGGCGTAGGCCAGACTGGCCGTTTCCGCCGGCAACTGCGTCCAGGAATGTTCCAGCGCGGCCAGCGGGAGCGGCCCGTGCGTCTGCGCCGCCGCCAGCAGCGCAGCGCGAACTTCCCGGCTCCGCTGCCCTTCGATCCACTGCGCCACTCCTTCGTGCAGCCAAACCGGACAGCGCCCGCCGGTTTTCTGCGCCAGGAAGCTGTGGGCCAGCTCGTGACGAAGCACGCGGGCCAGTTCGGGCGTGACCCGGGTCAGCCCCTGCACCGGCACGCGCAACCGGCCGTCGTTGACCGCACTGGCCCAGGCCGGTGCGCGGGTGATATCAGCGAAGGAACGATCCGTGTAGAGAACCACGCCGATGGGATCGGGCGGGGTGTAGTTCAGCTCCGCAGCGATGGCGGCGAAGTGCTCTTCGAGCACGCTGAGGATGGCATAAGCCAGCTCGGGCCGCGCGTTGCCGTCGTAGCGTAGAGTGAAGTGGCGCGACTGGCCACCGCGGAAATTGCTTTCCAGCGCCAGGTCGCGTTCGGCCTTTTCCAGCGCGGCCGCGACTTCCGCGTCGGGACGCAGGGCAAGAGCGCGGCGCCATTCCGTGACGGCCTGCTCGAGACGGTTCGAGCCATAGTAGGCCCAGCCGGCCAGCTTGGCGACATCGGGAGAATCCGGAATCCGGCGGCGGGCGCGATCGAGATAATCGAGCGCAGCGGTGAACTCGCTGCGACGCAAATGCAAATAGGCCAGGTGGAGCAGCACCAGCGGCTCGTCCGGCGCGAAGTGCAGCGCGCGTCGGTAGTGAGCCATGGCCGGTTCGAGTTCACCCCGGCGGAGAAAAAACTGTGCGGCAGCGTGATGTGCTGCTACGACGCGCCCCACGACCAAGGGATCTGCCGAACGCGCCTGCAATTCGAGCTGAGCCAGCCACTCGCGATCGACCGAACCGTTTCGGAGGACCGCCGCAGCGACATCGTCGGGCGCAGCAACACTTTCCAGAGCCGGTGCCGAAAACCGAGCGGCGGGATGGCCAAAATCGTTGCCGGCCGGACCGGCCTCGATGCGGTCGACCAGCGACAGCGGCAGGCTCATCCAGCCCGCAGGAGTTTCGAAGCGTACCCGGTCACCCTCGACCACAACATAATCGGCACGGATGCGGCGCCCGTTTTTCAGCACAATCGTATCGGCCGCCGCAGCAGGTGCGAGCAGAGCGAGAGCCACCACGAAGCTCAGCCGCGAGCGCACAGAGAAATTTTAGCAGCGGAGCCAGTCGGTGCATCGGCGGTGTGCAGACCGATGCCGTAAGTTGCCACAGTGCCGTTTGCGGGGAATTGAAAACTGCGGGGCAAACATGTCCTCAGGCGAAGGGACGGCCGGAGGCCGGGCCGAGGCGCAGCGGAGTTGATTCCGCCCAGCCATCTGCTCTCGCCTGCCGATTCCACGCGATCAGGGGGCGTCTGGACTGCGCAGGGCGTGATAGAGAATCAAGCCGGTCAGTGCACCCAGCGCCAGCGTGCCAGCGAGAATGGTGAGGATGCGGCGGCGGCGGGCATCGGCTTTGCCCACACCTTCCGGCTCCTGCTCGATCAGGATACGGTAGGCGCTGCCTTCGCTCACCAGAAAACGCTCGGAGCCGGAGACCACTTCGAGCGTGCCGTGCAAGCTGCTGACGACAATTTCACCCGGGCCGAGCGCGCTCAACCGTCCGTGCACGCCACCGGTGGAAGCCGGGCGGACCAGGGTGTCGTCGAATTGTACAGCAACGGGCGCGGGGTCGGTCAAAGAGAAACCGAGCGAGCCGCGCTCCACGGCCACCAGCAGGCGACCCGATTCGGCGATGAGCCGCGCCGCACTGTTCTCGAGCAGATAGAGCTGGCTGGTGCCGAGGCGCAGCCGGAGCAGGCCTTCGGATTCGGTGGTCAACAGGTCACCGGCGAACACAGTCGTGCCACCGGCCACCGCGGCGCGATTCAACTGCGCGTTTTTACCCTGAACCACGACACCCAGTACGCGGGCCGCCGAAGCGTGCAACGGGGTCTGCACCAGGCCCGTCACCAGGATCGCGACAAGAAGGCAGCGAACGGTCCCGAACATCGTAGCCTCCGAGAGGTTTTTACAGTTTCGGGAAGACAGGCGCACCTGTCAACTGCCCAGCCCGCTCGGGCTGCGAATGCAGCAATAGTCGATTCGCACGCCGGCAGCGGAAAAACCGCTCAGCGGCTCGCGGGGCGGAGCGACTGCTCACGGATGGCTTTGAATTCCGTGCCCGGTTTCCATTCGGGCAGACGGGGATCGTTGGCCACCGTGTAGCCCATCAGGAAGAAGAATCGGCTGTCTTCGGCCAGTCCGCGCAAATCCAAGTAGTCCTTCACCTCGTCGGAGGGCTTGTGATAGTCCTCGGCGGTGTATTTCTGGCGCATCTCCATGCCCCAGCCCTCCGGCTTGCCGAGGAATTCGATGCCTTCGTCGGCATAGAAGGCAGGGACGCCAAAGCGGGCAAAGCTGAAATGATCCGAGCGATAAAAGAAACCTTTTTCGGGCTCGGGGTCCGGTTTCAGAGTCCGGCCCAGGCGGGAAGCGATCTGCTGGGCGACGTCGTCGAGGGTGGAGTTGCCCATCCCGATGACGACCAGATCGCGCGTCGGCCCCAGCACGTTCGGGGCGTCCAGGTTGATTACGGCGGCAGTTTGCGGCAGGGGATAGAGCGGATGTTCGGCATAGTACCGCGAGCCCAGCAGCCCCTGCTCCTCGGCGGTCACAAACAGGAAAAGCAAGGAGCGGCGCGGGGGAACACGGAGCTGGCGGAAAGCGCGGGCGATTTCGAGCACCGCAGCCGTACCGGCGGCGTTGTCTTTGGCCCCGTTGAAGATGCGGTCGCCGGAACCTTCGGCAGCAACTCCGAGATGATCCCAGTGCGCCGTGTAGACGACATACTGACTGCGCAGCTCCGGGTCGCTGCCTGTGATCCGGGCGATGACGTTGTGAGAATCCACCGTGCGGAGCGTGTTGCGCACAGTGATTTCGGCGCGCAGGCCGAGCGGCACCGGGCGGAACTCGCGGGTGGCCGCGACCCGCTTCAGTGCTTCCAGGTCCTTGCCGGCGCGACGGAGCAACCGTTCGGCCTGCGCCCGGGTGATCCAGCCCTCCACTGCGGCGCGACCCATGTTCCGGTCCGGTGTAATCAGGTCGAACTGTTCGCCGCTCCAGGAGCCGCGCACGACTTCCCAGGGATAACCAGCCGGGCCGGTCTCGTGGATGATCAGCGCGGCGGCAGCGCCGAGCTGTGCTGCCTTTTCGAATTTGTAGGTCCAGCGGCCGTAGTAGGTCATGGCCTGGCCGCCAAAAATCGGTTCGTTTTCGACGGGCGGGTCGTTGACCAGGAACAACAGGACTTTGCCGCGCAGGTCCGCGCCTTTGAAGTCGTCCCAGTTGAACTCTGGAGCTGTTACGCCGTAGCCGACAAAGACAATCTCTCCGGCCGCGGAGACAGAATCGGTCACGCGTTTTGTCCAGGCGACGAAATCGTCGCCGAAGCGGAGCCGCTCCGTCCGGCCGCGCTGGGTGATGGTGAGCGTCATGGCCGGATCGGCTGTGATGCCCACCAGGGGCACTTTCTGCAAATAGGTGCCGTCGGGGTTGCCCGGCTCGAGCCCGAACTCGCGGAGCTGCGCTTCCAGGTACTGAATGGTGCGCTGCTCGCCGGCGCCGCCCGGTGCACGACCTTCAAACTCGTCGGCAGCCAGTGTGCGCGTCTGCGCGAGCAGGCGGTCCGCAGTGATGGAATTCAAGCCGGCTTCCGGAGCGCTTGGCCCGCGCGAACAACCGGAACTGAACAGGAATGCAAAAGCCGCAACGCCAGCCAGCGCGTGCAACGAACGGTTCCGACGAGGATACATAGCCTCCTCCCTGGACGAAGTCGCGTGCCGGCCCGCCCCGGTGCCGTCCGGGCCGCACGAACGGGGCATGATACCTGGCTCCGGGCACGGTGTGTAGGGCGAAGGCGAGCGCCACACGTGCAGCCGCTTGCCTCCTGCCGAGGGAAGCGGGACAATCACAGCGATGTTCCGCCCCGGGCAAACCGTTCGCGTGAACCTGGCGGGCATGCGGGTGGGCACCGTAGTCTTCCACGCTGCGGTGACCGACGCGCTTGGCACCATCGTGCGGCAAACCAGCGAAGACCCACCGAGATATCTCGTCCGACTCCTGTTCTCCTTCAAAGGAGTGAATGAAGTCGAAGTGAGCGCCGACCGAATCAAAGGATGACCGGCCGGGGCACGTCGACGTGCCCCAGCCGGCAAAACGAAAAGCTACTGACAACCGGTGAAATCGAGTTGCTTCGCGGTGGTGGTGGTGCCGCCGGTCACTTTCAGGGGTTGGTCGGTAGCATCGCGGTCGGTGCGCTGCGTCGAAGGTGAGCAGGTCGGTGTGCCGCCGCTGAGCGGACGGAACGCGCGGGCTTCCACCGTGTAGAGTACATCGCCGGCGGCCGGTGTGCTGAAGGTGGTTCCACCCACGGCGAACGTGCCCAGGCTGGGGTTCGAAGCCGGCACGAGCAAACGGTAGCCCGCACAGAAGGTACCGGCTGGACAGACGACCGTGGCCGGGGTCGCTTCGGTGGCCACCAGGCCGGTGGAATCGCCGAGCAACGGGATGTTCAGAAAGCGGGTGACCCCGCCCACGGAAACCGGCTGGAAGGCGCTCAGGGCCGCATCGATGCTGACGCCGGTGCTGTTGCGCGAGGTGACCACGCCGGCGATGGTAGCCGGCCCCGCCGCTTCACGCACCAGCGGCAGGCGCAGCCCGCCGGTGCCTGCCGGAACACCGAGGAGAGCGGTCGCGTTGTAGGCGTTGCCGGCGGAGTCCACGGCCGTTGCTACGACATCGTAGGTGCCGGTGGGCAGCGGACAGAAGTTGAAGCCGCCACCGGCGTCGGCTGCCGTCTGCATGACGATGCGGCCGAATCCGGCAGGATCGGCCTGTTGCACAGTGACCAGTACCTGACCGGCGATGGGTTGCTGTGTGGCGCTGTCCAGCACGGTGCCGCTGATGCCGGTCGTCACCTGGCTGACCTGGCCGGCGGTGAGTGCGGGCTTCAGACGGAACTGACCGTTGCCCTGGCGGACAATCGAAGCGCAGGTGTTGAAGTCAATGTTGATGTCCACGTGGCGGTCGGCTTCCACGCGAATTGGTCCGCCGATGATCTGTCCGGGCGGAATCTTCAACCCGGTGATGTCCTGGCTGTTCAGGTTCAGCATGCGAACTGAGTCGTCGCGCAGCACGGCGCAGTTGAAGCCTGCCGTGCCACAGGCATTCGGCGAGGGCAAAGCCATGCCGGCCGGCGGATTGTTCGGCACGAGAATCAGGCGAATCTGCTGGTAATCTCCCACGGGGATCGAAACTTGCTGGCTGAGCTGGCGCAAGATGCACTGATTCTGGCCGACGGCGAGCAGGTCCACCTGCACGGGATTGCTGGCCAGTTGCGGAGCCAGCTCGACCCAGTTCTCGGCATCTTCCTCGCTGCTGATGTTGGCCTGCACGGAACGAATGCTGACAAAAACGCTTTTGAAATCGCCAGCCGGGAACCGACAGCTCGGCGGATCGCTGACGCTGACGCTGACGGTGCCGCGCGGGGGCTCGGAACGAAACTCGAATCGCGTCTGCCCGCAGCTCATCGCCAGCAGCGCGACTGCGATCACGCCGAGCAGCACCGGAAGCATCGGACGGTAAAAATTTTCCGGAAGGTTTTTCTGCGAAAACATTGCGTTCTCCTTTGCGGGCCGGGCAAGAGTCAGAACAGCAGCAGAGTGCTCTCTGGGGCGGAAAGTTGCCCCTGCAGTATTCCGGGAAGACGGAGCCGCTGCCAGGATGACAGCACGCTGTCTTCCAACACAGTCAGTTTAGATGCTGACTGCCCGGGGCTGGGGATGCACTAGGCAGTCCGACTCGAACAGTGTTTGCGGAAACGGGGCTGGACGTCAAGTGAAAATCAGCTCCGGGGGTTGGGAAGCAGTTGCTGTACAATGAGCCAGGTCGGGAGGTCAGCATGATCCATCGGCACGTGGTGCACAACGGCAAGCTGCTGCCCATCGAACAGGTGCGACTTTCTCCCGGGCAGGCCGGGTTGTTGAACGGGTGGGGACTGTTCACGACCGTGCGGCTGGTTGAGGGGGAACCGTTCGCCTTCGAGCGGCACTGGAACCGGCTGCAGAGAGATGCCGTGCGGACGCACCTGCCGCTGCAGCTCGATCGCGAAGCAGTGCGTGCGCAGTTGCGGGAGCTGGCGCGAATCAATCAGGTGCGGGAAGGCTGCGCGCGCGTCTATCTGATCTACAACACGATCGGATTCTGGCGCAGCGACGAACCGTTCCCCGACGTGGACCTGATCCTCTACACGGCCGACCTGCCCAGCTACCGGGAGCCGTGCCGGCTGGCGCTGCGCGAACATGGCCGGCACGCCGGCTCGCCGCTGGCCGGTGTGAAGACGACGGCATGGCTGAACAACACCTGGAACCTGTACGAAGCGCAGCAGCAAGGCTGCGACGAAGTCGTGTTGCTGAACGAACGCGGTGAAGTGGCCGAGTGCACTGCGGCAAACATCTTCTGTGTCCGGGAGGGTCGGGTGCTGACGCCGCCGCTCGACTCCGGCTGCCTGGAAGGCGTGACCCGAGCCATTCTGCTGGAAATCGGTCCGCAGGCCGGCGTGCGCATCGAAGAACAGACGCTGCACCCGGAAGACCTCTACCGCGCCGATGAGGTGTTCCTCAGCTCGACGAACCGGAATCTGCTGGCTGTAGGCGAAATTGCCGGTCGACGCATTCCGCAGGCACCCGGGCCGGTAACCCGCAAGCTGGATGCAGCCTTCGCCAGCTACGTGCAACAGTACGTGGCACAGCAGGCGGCACGTTCCACTTCGCGCTGAGGGCCCACGGCGACCATGCAACCGGCCATGCTCCGCGTGCGTCTTTGCTTGAGGCGCAGGCCGGGTGATTCCAGGTCTAGCCTGAGCTGCGCGGAAGCAGCCGGAATTCTGTTCCGAGCCATCCAGGAGGAAAACACCATGAAGCAAGGTCGAGGAATGCTCGCGGTGCTTGGAGCGCTGGCGCTGCTGCTCACTCAGGCGGCAGTCGCGCAGAAACCTGCCACGTTTGCCGGGGAGTGGGAGCTGACCATGCAGGGTCCGCAGGGGGCCATCACCCAAACGTTGAAGCTGGAACAGCAGGGCGACAAAGTGAAGGGCACGCTCATCGGCCAGCGCGGCGAGACTCCGATCGAAGGCACCATCCAGGGCAACCAGATCCGCTTCACCGTGAAGCGGCAAACGCCTCAGGGGGAGCGGGTGATCGAATACAGCGGGACTCTCGACGGCGACACCATCAAAGGCACGATGGGCGGCGGACAGTTCAGCCGCGAGTGGACAGCAAAACGGAAGAAGTAACGCGAAGCCAGTTCGTCGGACGAGACCGGGTGCGGTGTCCCAGATGGCGCCGCACCCGTTTTTTTCTGCAAACCAGCGGGAGCTGGCAGAAAAAACATCGGCCGGCCGCGCGCAACTCAGGCAGCCGTGGCGCGGCTCTGGCTGCGGGCCAGGGTGATTTTCAGCAGGGGCGGCGTCAGAAAGGTGGTCACCATCACCATGATGACCACGGCAGAGAAGATGGCGTCGGTGACCACACCCAGGCCCTTGCCGATGCTGGCAAAGATCAATCCGACTTCGCCGCGCGGCATCATGCCGACGCCGACCGAGAGCCGATCGAGGGTTCGCGGACAAGCCAGGCCGGACACCAACTTGCCGACAATGGCTACTGCCGTCAGAACAACCGCCAGCAGCACAACGCGCCCATCGGTCAAAGTCTCCAGCTTCACCTGCATGCCCATGAACACAAAAAAGATCGGGACAATCAGCGATTCGAGCGGGGAGAGCAGGTCGCGCAGTGAATGCCCTTTCAGTTCGTTCAGAAAAAATTCTTCCAGCACCAGGCCGGCGGCGAACGCCCCGACGATGGTGGCCAGGCCGAACTGATTCGCGACCCAGGACAGGAAAAACGCGAAGCCGAGTCCGAAGAAGAGTTTCACGTTTTCGATCTCGGTGCGTGCAAGCAGACGAACCAGGCGCGGCGTGAGCCAGGTCCCCAAGCCGATGGCTCCGACCAGGAAACCGAGAGCCTTCAGGGTGATCACCGAGACCACGGCAAAGCTGACGGTACCGGTGACGACCAGTCCGCTGACCACCGCGAGGAGAATCAGACCCAGCACATCGTCGATGACCGCAGCGCCCAGAATGATTTTGGCCTCGGGGCGACGCGACTGGCGCAAGTCGCGGAATACACGCGCCGTGATGCCGACGCTGGTGGCCGTGAGGATGGCTCCGATAAAGACGGCGTCCGCGAGCCGGGCCTGCGGATTCAACCAGGCCACCGCGACAAAGCCGAGCACCAGGGGTGCGCACACCCCAAGGACTGCCACCAGAGTGCTGCTCCAACCGACGCGGCGCATCTCCTGCACGCTGGTTTCGAGGCCGACCAAAAACAGCAAGACGATGACCGCAATGCGCGAAAGCAAGTCCACGAAATGATGGATGGCCACTGCCAGTGGTCCGGACGGGCCGGTCAGGGTTTGTGCGAGCCGGTCCCCTTCCGGATCCGGCAGCACGCGGTGGGCAGCTTCCGAGAGGGAGATATCTTCGTGCAACGCCACCTGAACGACTTCGACCATGGCGGCATCGTTGCGCAACACGGTGGTCACAGGCTCGTGGAGGGCATAGCCGAGGTTGGCCAGCAGCATGCCCACGACCAGCTCACCGAGCACCGCTGGTTGGCCTATCCGGCGCATCCAGCGGCCGCCGAGTACCGCCCCCAGACCCATGAGCACAAGCACAAGCAGGATCGGGGCCACCGGATCGGTGTGGTCGTTCGAACCGGCCCGGGACGCGACGGACAGCTCGTCCCGTGCCCCGGCTGCCGTCGCCGAAAGCAACCAGAACCATCCTGCGTGGAACAGTCGGCACAGAAACATTCGCACCGTCGACAACAACTCCGACCTCGAACTGCTGGACTGTTCGCACACGGCAGGCTGTGTGAAGCTCCACATAACTGGGGCGGACACCGCCTCAAGCACTAGGAGGTTTGGAAACGATTTCCAGGCCGGTGTCCTGCTTGCGGATCCAGACTTCGTGTCGCATCTCGGTCAGCGTCTCCAGTACGGCTCGCCAAGGGAATTGGGCAGGATCAAGCACGACAATCCGGATACCACCATAGCAGTTTTCGACCCGCGCAGTCCTGCCGATCAGCGTACGAAGCGATTCAAACAGTTCGGTTTCCCGCGGACCACGATGTTGCGGCTCACTGTGGCTCATCGGTTCAATTCCGCCATCATAGGCGCCTGAATCCAAATCCAAAGGGTTGCCAATAACAGGGTAAACACACCGACCACCAAGCCAGGCTTCAACCACGTCCAGAAGTCTATCAGGCCCAAGCGGCGACGTTCCAGAATACCAATGGCTATTATATTAGCGGTGCTGCCGATCATCGTGACATTGCCAAAATGGGTGCCGCCAAACAAAAGCCCCCACCACAGGGGAAAGATTTCCATACCCTGCAGACCCAGGTCCTGCACAATGGGGATCAAGGTGGCGACAGCCAGTACATTGTCCATCAGGGCGCTCAGGATTCCACCGCCCCAGGTGACCAGAATCATCAGAGCGGTTTCGTTGTTTCCGGCGGCTGTGCTCAGCATGCGGGCCAGTTCGGCGGTCACACCGACATAGCGCAGG
The DNA here is from genome assembly GCA_023512135.1 of Terriglobia bacterium. Classification (GTDB taxonomy): domain Bacteria; phylum Acidobacteriota; class Terriglobia; order Acidiferrales; family UBA7541; genus DSGC01. Next base: position 55,447 of record JAIMAG010000012.1, read on the forward strand.
GTGCCTACGCTGGCAAACAGCACCAGGAAGAAGCTGAGTGTCCACCAATCCACCCGGCGCTCGATGATCTCACGGGCGCGGGGACGATCGAGCAGCAAACACAGTCCGGCGAAGCCCATCGCGGTTCCGAGCAGCATGGTGTTGCGTTCCAGACCCAAAAGCTGTTCGACCCGGCTGTGCAGGACCAGGCCGGTAATCAAACCCGCAAAGATCAAAAACGAGACCAAGCTGATGCGGGTCGAGTGTGTGGGAGCCCCGGAATCGGATGCACTGCGTTCCGGCAGAAGCTTTTGCTGGAGTTCGCGGATGGGTTTGCGGAAATACCAGAGGCAGAACGGAATGGTAAGAAGCAAATTCAGCAGAGCGGCCGGAGAAGCCCAGCGCAGAAAGTCGGCAAAGGTCAGCCCACCCTGCATGGCCACCATCACGCCGACCGGATTGCCCACCACCGTGGCCGCCGAGCCGATGTTCGTCGCAAACACCAGCATGATTACGAAGGGAGCCGCAGAGATACCACGGCTGCTGACAAAGTGCAGGGTGATGGCGGTCATGAACAGAATCGAGGTGACTTCATCGACCAGCGCGGCCGACAGCGCGCCCAGCAACATCATCAGTGTGCAAAATACCCGCGCACTGGGACGAAACCCGGCCAGAACGGCTTCGATGATGTTTTCGAAGAAACGACGCTCTTCCAGAAATCCCACCACCGTCATCATGGCCACCAGGAACATGATGATGTCGATCTGGGCGAACTCGATGAAGTGCGGGATATCCAGAAGACCTGTGCCGAGCATCACACACAGCGCCAGGAACGCAAACGCCAGCCGGTAGGTCCAAAAGAACAACGTGGCCAGAATCATGCAGGAAAAAACACCGACCGCGGCAAGTTGCTTGGGCGCAAAGCCGGCCAGCCAGCCCAGCCCAATCAGGGTCAACGCACCCAGCAGAAAAGCGATGACGCGAATCACCGAAACTTCCCCCAGAACGGTTTAGCTGAGCTGAGATCCCCAACCGGCACCGTCTGCACAACGCTGAACACAACGAAAGGACAACATTTTCATCACACATCGGGCTGGGCGCAAGGAAAATCGAAAAACTGTACAGGCAAGAAAGTCGAATGTGAGGGATGCGTGTGGCCCAAAATGCAGATCAGCCAGTCCAGCGGGCGTTCCACAGCCAGCGGATGACCTCGCGTTGATAGCCGATGACATCCGCCTGCCAGATGATGCCCCAGAGCAGCACCGAGAGAAGAAAAACACAAAGTGCCAGCGCCAGTGCCAGATGAGATTCGCTGGCCGGCACCGTGAAAATGCGAGGAGTTTTCATGCCTGCGCCCCCTTTGCTGCAGGATGAATCGCCTTGCTGACTGGCCTCCGCAGAGCTGGTGGTGAAACCATGGCTGCACGCACCCACGGTTTGGCGGTGCAACTGAGGTGCCAGACAGAGTGGGAGCAGGCCAAGCCTAATCTCTTCACAGGGCAGGGATTGCGGATTGTTTCGCACGTGAACAGCACATACTGTGGCAAATATTTTTCCGCTGATGTGCAACGGTTCGGACATCCGCGCAGTAGCCCACAGCAACAGAAAGCAGAAAGGAAGACAATCCGGGAGAACTCTGGCGGGGCTGAGAGGACTCGAACCTCCGACACGCGGTTTAGGAAACCGCTGCTCTATCCATCTGAGCTACAGCCCCGCCACGGGGCCGCCATCCAGAGTAGGTTAACACAGCCGTGATAAGGTTGACTTCGCAAAGCAGACGCTCTAGCACCGCTTTCTTTCCAGCACCCAGGTTGCAAGATCCAAGATCGGGGAAACAGCGGTCCCGAGGTAGAATCGCTTTGGTTGCATGGTTTCGCGGCTTTCGTGCGGGTGGCGAGCGGCCCCCTGCCGACCCTGGTCGGACACCGCCGAGGAGGCGCGTTGCAGGCGATTGCTCCAAAAACGACGCTGATCGATTTGCAGTATCTTGGCTATCCGGAAGCAATTGCGGCTTGCCTGCTCGAAGGCGATGGCGAGTTGGCGCTGGTAGACCCCGGCCCGACGACCTGCTTGGCAACGCTGGAGCGCGAGCTGGCCGGCCATGGCATCCGGCTGAAGGACCTGACGGCGCTGCTGCTGACGCACATCCATCTCGACCACGCCGGCGCCAGCGGAGTCCTGGTCCGCAAAAATCCCCGGCTGCGCGTCTACGTTCATGAACGCGGTGCGCCGCACCTGGCCGACCCGTCGAAACTGCTCGCCAGCGCCGAGCGGCTCTATGGCGACCAGATGCAGCGGTTGTGGGGGGAAGTGGCGCCAGTGCCGCCCGAAAACCTGCAGGCGCTGCGAGGCGGCGAAACCCTACCGCTCGGCGGGCGGAAGATTGCGGTGGCCTACACGCCCGGCCATGCTGCGCACCACGTCAGCTATTTCGATGCCAGCACCGGCATCGCCTTCGTCGGCGACACGTGCGGGCTGCGCTATCCGGGATTTTCCATCGTGCTACCGCTGACGCCCCCGCCCGATATTGACCTCGAAGCATGGCAGAGGAGCTGGGAGCAGATTCGTGCCTGGGAGCCAGAACGACTGTTTCCCACACATTTTGGGCCGGCAGGTAACGTGGAGGAGCATCTGGCTCAGCTCGCAGAGCGTACGGCGCGGTGGGCAGAATACGCGCGGCAGACGCTGGAGCAAGCCGGCTCCGATGCCGACCGCGCAAGTCGGTTCCTGCAAATGGTCGAATCCGAATTGCACCGGGAACTGCCCGCTGAGGCGGTCCGCAGGCACCTGGCGGGCACCGCACCGGAGCAATGCTGGTACGGCCTAGCCCGCTACTGGCGCAAGCGGGAGGGATAGACAAAACAGGAACTCGCGGCCATACCCATCCGCAATCTCCCGGCACGCGGCCGGGCACACCGAATGCATCCACAGCCGGAAATCATTCCGAGCAGCTACGTTTCGACGGCCGCTAGTTGCCATTCGACTGTCTAGAACTCCCATGCAATGAAAAACTTGCATACCGAACCGGGGTTTGGTATAGGATGGGCCCGATTTTGAGGCAACCGGGGGAAACCCAGCAATTGCCAGAAGCCTTACCGACGAGACCGGACTGTGTGCCAGCCAAAGGGCGCAGCGGTCTTGGGCACAGACAGGTCAAGTGAAGAGCGACTCGAGAGGACGGCACTCGGTATGACGCTTGGCAAACGGCTCCGCCGGACCGTCAAGTTCCTGCACCGCCGCTACAAAGATCTGCGGATGATTGCCCGCGGACTGCTTTCCACCGACCATCCGGTGCTGGCGCACATCATTCCGATTCGGCGGTGCAATCTTTCCTGCGCCTACTGCAACGAATACGATGACCACTCCAAACCCGTTCCGACCGAGGAGATGTTCCGCCGGGTGGACTGGCTGGCCAGCCTGGGGACGTCCATCGTGACCATCAGCGGGGGTGAGCCTCTGCTGCACCCGGAGTTGGATGCCATCATCCGGCGCATCCGGCAGCACGGGATGATCGCCGGCATGATCACCAACGGCTACTTGCTGACGGCGCGACGCATCGAGGAGTTGAACCGGGCCGGGCTCGAGTACCTGCAGATCAGCATCGACAACGTGCTGCCGGACGAGGTCTCCAAGAAAAGCCTGAAGGTGCTCGACGGGAAGCTTCGGCTGCTGGCCGAACATGCCGAATTTCACGTGAACATCAACTCGGTACTCGGCAGCGGGGTGCGCAATCCCGAAGACGCGCTGGCCGTGGCCCGACGCGCCATCGAACTGGGCTTTACGAGCACCGTGGGGATCATCCACGACCACAACGGGCAGTTGCGTCCGCTCGGGCCGCGGGAGCAGGAAATCTTCCGGGAAATTATGCGCATGGGGAAACGGTCGTTCAGCCGGTTCCACCATTTCCAGGAGAACATCTCGCGCGGGTTACCGAATCAGTGGCGCTGCCGGGCCGGAGCGCGCTACCTGTACATTTGCGAAGACGGCCTGGTGCACTACTGCTCGCAGCAGCGGGGCTATCCCGGGATTCCCTACACGGAATATACCGCCGAGCATCGCCAGCGCGAATTCTATACCGCGAAGGGCTGCGCGCCACTGTGCACGATTTCCTGCGTGCAGCAGGTGGCTCTGCTGGACAACTGGCGCGCCCCGCAAACTGCGCCCAAACCGGCGCTCGAACCGGTGCTGGCAGCGGCCGCGGTCCGCAGTGCCGGCGCCGCCAGCGCTGCGGCAGGCCGACCCGCCGGACAGGCGCGCGAGTCCCTGGTGCCGCTCAGCACACTCCGCGAGTAGGGCTACGCTTGTTGTTCCTCTTGGTCAGCCCTGCAAATTCCGCTTGAAAACCAGCAGGGGGTGCGGTAGAAGCCTCACCATGCAGCCGGGTGGGAAACAAGGTGCCCACCTCGGTGCGTTCCTGAAAGGCTCGGGGCGTATCCATGGAAGAAAGAGCGGGGGAGGGTAAGCGCATGCATCGAGGCAGAAACATCGTAGTGTGTCTGCTGGTGATGTTCGGGCTGGCGGCAACGACGCCGGCACAGGTGAATACCGGCACGCTGTCCGGCCGTGTTTTCGATCCCCAGGGCGCAGCCATTGTCGGTGCAGAGGTGACCCTGAAAAACCTGGCGACCAACGCCACGCGCAGAACCACCACCGACGAAAGCGGACGCTACCAATTCCTGGCCCTGCCGCCGGGGCGCTACGAGCTGAGCGTACAGGCTCCCGGCTTTGCCCGGCTGGTGAACCCGGAAATCATCGTCAACATCGGGCAGGAGGCCGAATTCAGCCCCACGCTGGAGCTGGCGCGCGGGCAGGAAACGGTGACGGTGACCGAGGCAGCGGAACTGATCGAGACGGCGCGCACCTCCGTGGCGGAAGTCATCACCCAGCAGCGCATTAACAACCTGCCCATCAACGGACGCAACTACATCCAGTTCACCCTGACCACCTCGCAGGCAGCGCGGGATGCGGCGCCTTCGATTGGTGCCGCCCCCACCAGCGGGCTGAACTTCCAGGGGCAGCGGGCGCGGTCGAACATGGTGTCGGTGGACGGGGCCGATGCGGTGGACAACTCGGTCAACGGCATCCGCTCGACCGTTTCGCAGGAAGCGGTGCAGGAGTTCCAGCTCCAGGTGAGCAACTTTAACGCCGAGTTCGGACGGGCGACCGGGGCCGTGATCAACATCGTGACCAAGTCCGGCTCGAACGAATTCCACGGCAGCGCCTTCGGCTATCTGCGGCACAAAAACATCCAGGCACGCAATCCGTTTTCGGTCACCGTAGACCCGAACACCGGCGCGCTGATTCCGACCAAGCAGGAGTTCACTCGGGTGCAGGCGGGGCTGGCCTTCGGCGGACCGATCCGGCAAGACCGCACCTTCTACTTCTTCTCCTACGAGACGACGCGGCGACAGGAAACCGGATTCACGAACATCGGCGCAAACAACTTCGGGCTGGTGCAGACACCGGTGCCGGCGGACCTGGTGCCGCTGGTAGGACCCGTGCCCGGGTTGCTGACCCCCGCCCAGGCCGCGTTTGTGAATAACACGGCGTTGCCGGCGGTGCTGCGCGCCCAGTATTTCGGGCTGGTGCGCGAAGCTTCCTCGGTGGCGCTGACCGGACGAACCACGGCCACGCTGGGCGGCGCGCCCATTTTCATCACCACGGGAGCGCCGCTGCCGGCGTCGTTTGTGGCGCTGAATTCGCTGCGCGGCAACTATCCCATCTCCGAGGGCACAAGCCTGTGGTCGGCGCGGATCGATCACCGCTGGAACGACGAAAACAGCACATTTGTACGCGTCAGCGTGGCTCCCTCGCTGGTTACCGGCATCCAGGTGAATGCGCAGAATCAGAACTTCGGGCAGAACGCGGGCAACCGAACTTCACGGCAGCAGTTCCGCGACCTGACTGTCGTCGGCCAGCACGTGACCGCTTTCAGCACGACGTTGTTCAACGAAGCGCGATTCCAGTTTGCTCGCCGCGGACTGCACTACGGCTTCTCGGACCTGCCGGGCGGCGACCGGGTAGCGGTGAACATTCCGGGGTTTGCCTTCTTCGGACGCGAACCGTTCTCCACGGTGGACCGCATCGAGCGCCGCACGCAGGTCAGCGACAACGTGAGCTGGATCCTGGGCAAGCACACGATCAAGTTCGGCGGCGACTTCAACCTGATTCAGCTTCGCTCGGACAAGGAACAGATTTTCGAACTGAACTTCGGCGGGCTGTTCAACTTCGGCGGGTTGAGCGCGACTGCGGTCGGCTTCCCCGCGATCGCGCCCGGATTTACGGCGGTGCAGGCCTACGGGATGGGGCTGCCGCAGGTATTCGTGCAGGGGCTGGGCAATTCGAACAAGCCCTTCAACAACTACGTCTACGCGTTCTTCCTGCAGGATAGCTGGAAGCTCCATCCGCGGCTGACGCTGAATCTGGGCGTGCGCTACGACTACGAGCACACGCCGCTGTTCGCGCCCGGCACGCAGTTGAACGCCGACGCGGAGGCAGCCATGGGCGTGGTCGAGGGCATCCCGCGGGACAAAAACAACGTCGCCCCGCGCGTGGCACTCGCCTGGGATCCCTGGGGGGATGCCAAGACGGTGATCCGCGCCGGCTACGGCATCTTCTATGACCATCCGCTGCTGGCCATCGCGTTCAACTCCACCACGGCAGAGGGTGCGCTGTCGACTCAGTTGATCACCTTCGGCGGCGCCCCTTCGACGACCTCGATCGCCATCAACCCGGCCGCCCTGAACGCAACGAACATCTTTCAGGGCATCCTGAACACGACCGGTGTGCCGAATACCGGTTACCTGCCGAACCAGCAGCGGTTCGACCCGAAACTGCCGAATTCGATCTTCGTCAACCAGAACTTCATCGCGGCAGGCTTCCCGATTGCTGCACTGCCGTTCACGCTGCACGTGGATGGCGAATTCGCCTTCGGCTATGCCCAGCAGGCCAACCTGACCGTGGAACGACAACTGTGGCGCGACTACAAATTCGGCATCGCGTACACCTGGACGAAGGGCACGAAACTGAACCGGCCACGGAACATCAACGTGCCCGACCCCGGACTGCTCGTGAGCAATGCTGCCAACGCCATTCGGTCCGGGCTGATTGCTTCGGGCACCGACCCACGGCAGGTGGTCGTACCGACGGGTGCACCCGGCTCGTGCGTGAACACCTCCGGCGGCGGTAGCCTGCTGCTGGTCGCGCCCGGAGCCCTGGCGACGGGCTTCAGCGCGGCCAACTGTGCCGGCGCCCCGGTCGGGTTTGTGGGCACGGCAGCATTCTTCAACTTCTTCCGTCCGTCCGGACCGAATCCATCGTTTGCCGCTCTGGCCGGCGGGTTCAGCGTACAGCAAGCGCTGGCGTCGCTGGCCGGCTATCCGACCGGCTTCGGCACCACGCCCATTCCGTGGGGCGATGTGGTGCAGCAGGATCGAGCGGAAATTCCACCTACCACGGCATGACGGTCAGCTTCTCGAAGCGGTTTTCGAACCATTTCGAGTTCCTATCGTCGTGGACCTACTCGCACACGATTGACGATTCCACCGACCTGCAAACGCTGCTGGCTCCTCAGGACAACCGTCGCCCGGACCTGGAGCGGAGCAGCTCGACCTTCGACCAGCGGCACCGGTGGGTGACCAGCGCGGTGCTCGAAAGCCCGTTCCAGCGCACCGACGACGGGTTCTGGCGGAAGCTGCTGGCCGATTTCACCGTGGCGCCGATTTTCGAAATCACTTCGGGACGGCCGTTCACGGTGCTGACCGGCACGGACTTCAATCTGGACTTCGGGTCGAACACCGACCGGCCGTCGGTGGGCACCGGCACGGTGACCTCGCCGTTTCTGCCCGGGGTGAACTTCGGCCCGCCGTCGCGCTGCGATGTGGTCATTGCCATCGTGCCTTCTCCGCCGCTTGGCTGCACGGGCAACCTGGGCCGGAACGCGTTCACCCGGGAAGAGCTGATCATTTTCGACCTGCGGATTTCGCGGCGGTTCTGGTTCACCGACCGGTTTAACCTGGAGTTCATCACCGACGTCTTCAACCTGTTCAACCGGTTCAACGTGGCCGACGTGAACCCGCTCTGCAATCCGGTGGGCAACACGAGCTGTACAGCGGGCGAGCCGACCGCAGCGCTCGACCCGCGACAATTCCAGTTCGCTTTGAAGCTGAACTGGTAGGCGTGACTGTTCCCTGACTGCGACGCCCGCCCTGGAACACCGGGGTGGGCGTTTTTTTCGGCGCAAACGGCTGAACGCACACTTCCGTTACCGGGCCGAGGGGATTAGAGTGGAGCACAGGGAAAACAACTGAAGCGCAGAGGTGGTCGTCGCACATGGAAAGCGGGCTGGCAATCCTGGTGGCGGGCGTGCTGGTAGTCGTGGTGGCGCTGCTCATTTTCGGGTTAGTGCGGCAGCGCATCGCGCAGGAAAATGCAGCACTGCGGCAGGAGATGCAGAACCTGCTGAACACCCAGGCACAGATCACCACGCAGGTGACGCAGTTGATGGGCACGATCAACGAACAGCTCTCCGGCGTGCAGCGGGCTCTGCAGGAAGGCGTGCAGCATTCCGGGCAACTGGTCGCGCAGGCACAGAACTCGATGCGCGAAGAGCTGAAGAGCTCGCGGGAAACACTGGCGCAGATTCAGAAACAGCTGGGCGAAGTGCAGCAGGCAGGGCGGCGGCTTTCCGAAGCCTCCGAGACGCTGGAGCGGGTGCTGGGTGCGGCGCAACGGCGGGGCTCGCTCGGCGAGATTGCGCTCGAACGGCTGCTGGCCGACGCGCTGCCGCAGGCCAGCTACGAAATCCAGTACCGGTTTTCGACCGGCGACGTGGTGGACGCCGCCGTGAAATTCCGTGGCAAGCTGCTGGCGATCGATTCCAAGTTCCCGCTGGAAAGCTATCAGCGGCTGGCCACCGAAGGCGAAGCAGCCCGCCGCGGCTTTGCCCAGGCCGTGCGCACGCACGCCGATTCCATCGCGAAGAAATACATCCTGCGCGATGAAGGCACCCTGGACGTCGCCTTCATGTTTGTGCCCTCGGAATCGGTCTACTACGAGCTGCTGATGAGCGAAACCCAGGGTGTGACCCTGGACGAATACTGTCGCCGCAAAGGGGTGATCCCGGTTTCACCGAATACGCTCTACGCCTACCTGAGCGTGATCCTGATGGGGCTGCAGGGGATGCAGATCGAAGAAAATGCCCGACAGTTGGCCAGCAAGCTGGCCGGACTGGTGAGGCAGTTCGATCAGTTCGCCGAGATCTACGAAAAACTCGGCAAGCACCTGCACAATGCACAGCAGAACTACGAGGACGGCGACCGACGGCTGACCCGCGCGCGCAGCGCTCTCGAGCAGCTCGCCCAGGGCACGCTCGCCGAAGGCAGCGGAGCAGCACCGGCGCTCGAACCGGCCCGCGAGGAATAGCACCCGCTCCGGGCAGCAGCTACTCTCCCAGCAGAATCTTCCAGGCTACTTCCAGCCGGCGGGCGAACTCCTCTGGCGGCCGCTCGGCAAGCATCCGTTCGATCTCTTCGCGCAACGGGGAGAGGTTCTGCGGATCTTCGCGGAGCTGCGCGAGCAGCCGGCTGGTGCGCACGGCCCAGGGAGGCGGGGCGACACGATAGGCATGCAGCAGGGCCTGACGCAGAGCTTCCAGATTGGGCAAGCCGACAGCGGGAGGCACCAGGCGCACGCTCAACGCGAACTCGCCACCGCGGCGACCGCTCAATGCAATCCGTGCCCGGTTGTCCTCCCCGCCACTGGTGCGAATCCGCTGGACTTCGCCACCGGCCAGCCCGATGGTTTCTGGCGTCAGGTTGCGCGCTTCCAACTCGACCGGCTGCGAGGTACCGCGGACACGCACCTCCACCACACCGCGCTCACCGCGTGCCAACTGGGTTTTGCCTGAGGCAATTTCCAGCGCGACCAGGGTCACGCTGACCGGTGCGCTGCGGCGGCCGCCAACTTCCACGGTCAACTCCACCAGTCCACGGTCGGCACGCGGATTGGGCAGCACGACCAGAGCGAGTGGCGAGGCTGCCAGCACCAGTGCTGGCTGGCCACCCAAGGTAACGCGATTCGTATCGGCGTCTGCGCTGAAGCCCGAGCCAATCACGGTAAAACGGTCACTGAGGGCCAGCAGCGGTGCGACTGCATGGACCACCGGAGCCGGTGCGCTCGGCGGCGGAGCCTCCAGCACCAGTGCCGAAGCACGCAGCCCGCTGCCCGGAAGTCGCGCGATGAGCACTCCGGACTGGGCAGGGGCAGTGAAGCGGGCCCGGCCGGTCCCATCTGTGGTGACGCGCACTGGCGGCCCCGAGGGCTCTCCAGAGACCGGAAATTCTACTTCTGCACCGGCCAGCAGCTTCCCTTCCCCGTCCAGAACGGCCAGCGTGGCTGGCTGGCCAACGGCTAAGCGCGGCGGCAGTAGAATCGCAGCGGCAGAAGACTGCGGCGTTCGCGCTGCGGCAAAGGCACCGGCCGCAGCAAGCAGACAAACGGCGAGCTGCCGAGCGGTCACTGCTGCGCAGCGGCGCGGTCGGCCGGCCGCGGCGGATTTTTCACCCAGCGATCGAACCAGTGGATCATCTCCCAGAGAACGTGCTCAACCGATTCCCGCGCCACGTAGCTGTGCGATTCGTGCGGGAGGCTGACGTAACGCACCATACCCCCGTTGCCCTTGATGGCGTGATACATGCGATCGGATTGAATCGGAAACGTGCCGGAATTGTTGTCCGCCTCGCCGTGGATGAGCAGCAGCGGCTCGTTGATTTTGTTCGCGTGCATGAACGGAGAGATGCGGATGTAGGTCTCGAGCGCCTGCCAGAGCGTGCGGCGCTCGTTCTGGAAGCCGAAAGGAGTCAGGGTACGATTGTAGGCGCCGCTGCGGGCAATGCCGGCGCGGAAAAGGTCGGTGTGCGCCAGCAGATTGGCGGTCATAAAGGCGCCGTAGCTGTGGCCGCCGACACCGACCCGCTGTGGATCGATCACGCCGAGCTCGGCAGCCTTGTCAATGGCCGCCTGCGCGCTCATGGCAATCTGCTGCACGTAGGTATTGTTGACGGTTTCCGGATCGCCGACCACGGGCATCGTCGCTCCGTCCAGCACCACGTAGCCGGCCAGCAAGAAAAACAGATGCGACGCGCCGCTGAACAGCGTGAAGCGGTTCGGCGACCCGCTGACCTGACCGGCCACGCTCGCATCGGCAAATTCGACCGGGTAGGCCCAGACGACGGCGGGGCGACGCTCGCCCGGCTGGTAGTCCGGCGGCAGGTAAAGGGTGAAGGAGAGATCCACGCCATCGGCGCGTTTGTAGCGGACCAGTTGTTTCTGGATCCGCCGGAGCTGAGGAGCAGGATCGGGGAAGCTGGTCAGTGCCTGCCGGGTATCGCTGCCGGCCGTGCGCAAAAAATAGTTCGGAGGCGAGGTAACGGACTCGTGACTGGTGAGCAGGCGGGCCCCGTCGGGGCTGAGCAGGGCGACGACGAACTCATAGCTCTGCGCATCGCTCTGGAACAGACGCTCGGCCGCCAGCGTGCGAGTGCTGAACCGATCCAGAAAGGGCCGTTCGCCCTCCGGTGTGGCGCCCGAACCGGCGAGGAAGATGAAGTCCCCGTGCTGCTGGATGGCGCGATGGCCCGAAGGCAGCGTGCGGAGCACGGGGTTGCCCGGATGATTGTAGCGCTCCTGCGAACTCATATCCCAGACCAGCCGCGGGGGCTGCGACCAGTCGCGCGGGTTGTAGAACCAGGCGCGGGTCCAGAGGCGTTCGCGATCGAATTCACGGACAATCGCCAGATCGCCCCGCTCGCCCCAAGCGATGCCGCTGTAGCGGTGTTGCAGCTTGAGGATTTCTTTTGGAGCTGCAGAAAACGGCGCCGCGAGCCAGAGCACGCGGTCGCGGTGGGGAACCTTTTTCCGAGGATCGCCGTCGTCCAGGGCTTCCACCCAGTAGAGTGCCGCCGGCTCGGTGGGCACCCAGCCGACGTTGCGCGGACCGGTGGGCACGCCACCGAGAGGAACATCTTCGCGCAACGGCAGGCTGGCAATGGATTTCACCAGCCGACCGGAGAGGTCCCAGACCTCAATTTCACGGGGAAAGCGAGCCAGCGGCAGCAGATAGGAGTAAGGCCGATGAACATGTTCCACCAGAATGTGGCGCCCGTCGGGTGAGGGTTCCACACTGTCGAAAATTTTGGGCTGGCCGATCGGAGTGACCCGGCCGGTAGCCGAATCCACCAGCGCGAGCTGACCCGTGGCGTAGTAGTCGAACAGGTCTTCATCGTGGGCATTGCTGAGCAGGTCCTGGAAGGTGGGCGCCGGCGCCGGACGGCCAAAATTTTCCTGCACGACTGGGCCTTCGGGAAACGCCGGCGGCTGCGGCGGTGTCCCACGTCCTGCGGGAACAAGCACGCAGAGCAGGGTGCGGCTGTCAGGCATCCACTGAAAGCCTGAAGTGGTGACTGCGTTCAGGCGCACACCTTCCAGACGGCGTGCGCGGCCTGTGTTGGCCTCGGCCACCCAGAGTTCGATGGCGGCGTCTGTGGTGCGCGCAAAAGCCAGGCGCTGACCATCCGGAGACCAGACGGGCTGACCAACGGTCATCCCCGCGGGAATCTGAATGCGACGCTCGGTGCCATCCGCCACGCGCTTCAGTACCAGATTGGAATACTGCTGGGAGCGATGCGGGCCATTCGTCGCCGGGTTGATGCGCAAACCGGCCAGACGAAGCATCGGCCGGGCCAGCTCGGCAATGGGCGGGTAACGCTGTGGTTCAAACAGCAGCACCATATCGCGCGACGGGCTAACGCTGACCTGCGGCGTGGGCCGCGCGTCGAGCACGTCGAGGATTTCCTTCGACGGTCGCTGATAGCCCTGCTGCGCTGCGGCGACTCCTGCCACGAGCAGCAGCGCCATGCAACACCAAAAGATACGGCAAACCGAATAGCACCTCGACCCCGGAAACGCTGGCATCTGTATCACCCCCGTGGAATTTTTGCCGGAAGGATTTTACCGAACGATGACCCAGCAGGAAAGCAGCCTCTGTTCAGATGACGATTCCCTGCAGTTTTCTGTTCCGTTTAGAAACCACCCTGATACAAAGCGAAAAACTCAGATTGCGGAACTGACCCCATGCAATGCGGACGGGGGGGGGTACTGCGTACCCTTTTGGCACATTTGCTGGACTTGACGATTCACTTTGCCCCAGCAATGAACGACACTAGAAAGGCAAGACAGGAGACGGGGTTTATGGGGCAGGATGGGAACCGCCGCGGACCAAAAGTCCTGCTCGTGGACGACCACGAGAAGTTTCGGATGGTGACCGCCTCGGTACTGGAAGAAGGCGGCTGCCAGGTACAAACGGCCTGCAACGGGCACGAGGCATTGGAGAAGCTGGTGGAATCGCCTCCGGACGTGATGATTCTGGACGTTTCGATGCCCACCATGTCGGGCTTCGACCTGTGCCACATCATCAAGCGGGACGAGCGGTTCAAGGATATCCCGGTCATTTTCCTGAGCGCGTTCGGAGCGCCCGAGGATTACCGTACCGGACACGAGGCCGGCGGCGCGGTCTACATGGTGAAGCCGTACAAACACGACCGCCTGCTGAACATCGTGCGCATGCTCGCCGAACACTCCCGACGCGTGGCGGAAACCAAGCCCAAGGAATCCTAAACGCACCGGCCATCCCGGCTCGGCGAATTGCGGATGAGTCCAGCGCCAGCGGAGAAAACAGCCGTGACCGAAGTGCCCAACTCCGAGGAGCTGAAAAAGAAACGGCGAAGCACGCGAGTCAAGCAGGCGGTGCCGATCATCGTGTCCGGCAGCGACGCGCTCGGACGGCGGTTTCGTGAGCACACGGTCACGGCCTCGGTGAACTGCCACGGGTGCAAATTCCTTTCCAAGCATTACCTGCTCACCGGCACGAAGATTGAGCTGGAAGTTCCCTCACCGCACCCGGATGGCCAGCCCCGCAAGGTGGGCGCCCGGGTAGCCTGGACCGAGCGACCGAAATCCCTGACCGAACCCTTCCAAGTGGGCGTCGAGCTGGATACACCGGGCAACATCTGGGGGCTGGAGTTTCCGCCTGAAGACTGGTTCCCCTTCCCCGGTGACGAGCCGGCTGCGCGACCGGCAGAGACACCCGCGCGCCCGACCTTGCGCTTGGTCGAACGACCGGCGGCAAGCTCGCCACCCGCCGCAGCACCAGAGCCAGAGCACGAAACGGCCCAGGAAGAAATCACGCTGCTGGTCTCCGAAGAAAAGCCTGCACCGACAGAACCAGTGGAGCCAGCGTCGAGCAGTCTGGAAGTACTCCAAAGTGCGCTGGAGGAGGCCCGGGCAGAAATCGAACGAGTCGCGCGCAAGCACGCCGATGAACTGCGCACCCAGTGGCACACAGAGCTGGAAGCGGAACTGGACACCTGGACCGCCAGGCTCGAGCCGCGTATCGCTGCCGCAATCGAGCGGGCGGTAGCGGAGGCCGAATCGCGCGTAATGCAACGGGCCGAAACGGCACGCGCTGCGCTGGACCAGGCACAGGATCAGGTCGAAGCGGTTCTGGGCCAGTTCGAAGCGCGGCTCGCGCAGGCGGTGCAGGCTGCGCTGACCGAGACCGAAACGGCACTGCATCAGCGGACAGAGCGGACCCGGGCCGCACTCGAACAGCAGGGCCAGCAACTCGAACAACAGGCCAGCCGCGTCCAGCAAACTCTCGCTACCGCCACGACCCATGCTGAGGCTGTGCTCGCCGAGCTGGCGCGCCGCGCGGCAGCCGCGGAAGCAGCTCAGCAGCAAACTCTGAGCGAACTGCAGCAACAGATCGCCGGGTGGGTGGCCGAACACAACGCGCGGCTGGAGCAGACCGCCGGAGCGATGCTGGAACGCCTGGCGAGCAAGCTGGAATCGAGCGCAGAACGCATCGCACCGCAACTGGCCGAACGGCTGCTGGCGGGCCTGGAGCAACAGGTCAACGCGCAACTGGCTCGACTGCAGCAGGCGCTGGCTCAACTGGAAGACACGAGCCGCTCGGCCGACGCCCTGCTGGAGCAGCGCCGGCAGCAACTGGCCGCGGAAGTCGAACAGGTGACGGCACCGCATCTCGCCCGTGTGAATGAAATGATCGGCCGGCTGACCGAAGCCGAACAGCGGGCTCACCGGGTCTGGGAAGAACAGCAGGCGGGACTGGCCACATTGGCCGCCAAGGTAGTGGAAAACGCCCAGGCAGGCCTGCATGCAGAAATCGAACGGTACCTGGAAAACCAGTCTGACGTCATCCGGGAAAAACTGAGTCGGCATATCCACGAACTGGACGAAAAAATCACCGAGCTGACGCACACCGGCTACGAGGGGTTGCTGAAGGCCTCCGAGTGGTACCAGAAAAAGGCGCGCGCGGGCATGGACGCCGCGCTCAAGCAACACTTCGAGCAGGCCAGCGGCGAACTCCGCGCGCATGCCGCCGACCTCTCCCAGCGATTCACGGCCGAGCTGGAACGGCACAGCCGTGGCTTCGTGGAACACACCCGCGAGCTGCTGCAGGGCGAAAGCCAGGCCGCCACCGAGGTCTTCCGGACACAACTGGGGGAATCGAGCGGCCAGGTGCTGGCTGAGTTCCACCAGCAGATAGAATCCGCAGCGGCAACGCAGGCGCGCCATTTCGCCGAAGAGCTAGCGCGTCAGGCCCGGCACCAGCAGGAACAGACCGCACGTGCCGCGGAGCAGGTCGTGCACGAATTCCAGCAGCGATTCCAGCAGGAACAACAGGGACTTTTGACGCAGACGGCCGAAGCTGCCCGCGAGCAACTGCGTGGTGCGCTGGCAGCGACCCTGGGCGAAATGGAAGCCACCGCGGAGGGTCTCCGGCAGAGCTGGCTGGAATCGCTCCAGCAGGGCGCCGAGCAGGCACTGACGGATTATCGAGCACGTCTGGAAAACACAACGAACGCCTGGCTGCTGACCAGCGCGGCTCGATTGAACGAGCACACCGAAGCATTGCTGACGGAAATGCAGCAGAAGATTGCAGAGCGGCTGCGCGCGGCGATCCGCGAAGCGATGTCGCGCATGCTGGATTCCCTGACCGGATAAGACACAGGGTGGCAGGAGCCGCGCTGCCGAAGCCGAACGCCCTAGAATGTCTTCTGCATACCTCCAGCTTCTCCAGTCAAATTTTTTCTTCCAGACGAGGCACAGCAAACCGTGTGCTACCAGGAATCGCGTATTGCACCGGAGCTGCCGTTGCGGGAAACTGCTGCCGGGCCGCGAGCGGAATCCCGAGAAGAGCACACAGGAGGTTCAGCATGCTTGTCACCACAACCAACAGCGTGGACGGCCGCACGGTGCAGCGGTACCTGGGCATCGTGACCGGTGAGGCCATTCTGGGCGCAAATCTGTTTCGCGATCTGTTTGCCGGAATCCGCGACATCGTCGGTGGGCGATCTGCGGCGTACGAAAAAGAGCTGACCCGGGCGCGGCAGATTGCCCTGGAAGAAATGATCCAGCAGGCCCAGCAGATGGGTGCCAACGCCATCCTCGGCGTGGACCTGGACTACGAAGTGCTCGGGCAGGCCAACGGCATGCTGATGGTTTCCGCCTCGGGCACCGCCGTGGTGTTGCACTAGCGGGCCGACTCGGTGAGAACAACTGCGACCGCCAGCCGTCCTGACGACTCGGGCGGGCGGCCTGCGGAATCCGCAAGAGCGACCGCAGACCGACTGCGGCTGTGCCTGAGTGAGCGGGCGCATTCATGAAGAAGCCACGCGAGACAGAACCGGCAAGCTCTCCCCAACCCGGCCGTCATCGCCGTCGGCGTTGGGGTTCGCTGGCCATCAGCGCTGCGGTGACTGCGGCGGCCCTGTTTCTCTACACGGTCAATTTCATCGGCGAGCGCCCCACCCCCGAATTCAGTTTCCTGCAGCGGCTGGAGCTGGCCACCGTCGATCTGCGGTTTCAACTGCGCGGGGCCGCGCATCCGGACCCGCGCATCGTGATCGTGGACATCGACCAGCGTGCGCAGCAGGTGCTGGGGCGCTGGCCATTTCCGCGCTCCCACTTCGCACGGATGCTGGACGCTCTGCGGGAAGATGGTGCGCGGGTGGTCGCGTTTGACATCGTCTTTCACCAGCCGGACGAAACCGTGCGTCTGCTGGAGACGTTGCGGCAGCGGCTGGCAGCTTCGGCGACGCCGACGCTGGCTGCGGAACTGGAACGACTTGAAGCGGAGCTGGACCACGACCGGCAATTTGCCGAAGCACTGGCACGTTTTGCGGCGGCCGGGGGCCGCGTCGTGCTGGGCACGTTTTTCCTCTACAGCGAAACCGACCTGCGCGGACTCGATGCGGATGCGCTGGATCGCTATGCGGAGTGGCTGGCGTTCTATGCGGTGCCGCAAGTGCGGGCCACGGACTCGGCCCGGGGCGCAGAAAGCTATCGCGCGCTCGTGCAACGCTATGGTGATCTGCACATGCGGCCCCGCGGGGCGCTGGCGAACCTGGAGGCCTTCAGTCTGGCCCAGCCGGCCGAGGCAGTGACAACCGGCTACTTCAACATCCTGAGCGATCCGGACGGCGTGGTGCGCCGGGTCCCGCTGGTGCTGCCCTATGGTCGAAGCGAGGACCCAGCCCACTGGGATTTCTACGCCGCACTGGACGTGCAGGCGGTGCGATTCTTGCTGGGCATCGAAGACAACCAGTTCGTCGTGAACTACGGTGCTACGGGCATCGAAAGCCTGGAGCTTGGACCGGAACGGACGATCCGTCCTGACGATCTGGGACGCGCGTTGATTCGTTACCAGGGTCCGGCAGGCACCTATCCGTACGTTTCCATCGCCGATGTGGTCACGGGGAATTTCCCGCGCGGAACGTTCCGCGACCGGCTGGTGCTGGTGGGGGCTTCTGCGACCGGGTTGGGCGATCTGCGCTCGACACCGTTTGGCACGCTGGATTTTCCCGGCGTCGAAATTCACGCGAATATCGCCGACAATCTGTTGCACAACCGGTTTCTGCAGCGAGGCGCGAAACAGGTACTCGTAGATCTGTGCCTGATTGTGCTGTTCGGCGTTCCCGTGGGACTCTGGCTGGCCCGGGTGCGGCCGCGCTGGATGGTGCTGGCGCTGCTGCTGCTGCTGCCGTTTGCGCTGCTGCAGCAGTGGGCGTTTGTTTCCGGATGGTGGCTGAACGCGACGACGCCGGCCCTGTTCACCCTGATCCCGAACGTGGTACTGGTTTCCTTCTACCGGGTGCTGATCGAAGACCGCGAACGGCGAAAAGTGCGCAGCGCATTCCAGCACTATCTGAGTCCGGAGGTCATCGAGTTGCTGCTGGAGAATCCGGCACTGCTTGAACCGCGGCGCACAGAGATCACCGTGCTGTTCAGCGACATCCGCGGCTTCACCACCATCAGCGAGCGGCTCGACCCGCAGGAGCTGGCGCGGCTGATGAACGGATATCTGACCGACATGACGCAGATCCTGTTCCAACACCGCGGCACGCTCGACAAATACATCGGCGACGCGGTGATGGCCTTCTGGGGCGCGCCTTCGGAAGAGCCGCGTCACGCCGAACTCGCCTGCCGTGCTGCGCTGGACATGCAGCAGCGGCTGGCCGAACTGCGCGCGCAATGGCTGGCGGAAGGAAAACCGCCGGTTGCCATCGGCGTGGGCATCAACACCGGTGCCGCCGCGGTGGGCAACATGGGTTCCGAGCTGCGCTACGGCTACACGGCGATCGGTGACACCGTAAACCTGGCCTCGCGCCTGGAGGCCCTGAACCGGGAATTCGGCACGGCGATTTTGATCTCGGAGGCGACCGCAGCCGCGCTGCCGGAGGAACGCTTCCTGTTGCGGGAGGTGGATCACATCCGCGTCAAGGGCAAGCAGCAGCCCGTGCAGGTGTTTGAGCTGCTGGCACTGGTGTCGGAAGACGGGCGCGCGCCGACGCCGGAACTCGCCGCACTGCGCGAGCTGGCAGCACAGTTCGCCGCGGCACGGGCTCTGTACCGGCAGCGGCGCTGGGCGGAAGCCCAGGCAGCATTTGAGGCGATCCTGGCGCGCTGGCCCGACGATGGCCCGGCACAGGTGTTTGCACGCCGTTGCGCCACGTACCTGGCAGCGGAGCCACCCGCCGACTGGGACGGCGTGTTTGCCATGCAGCACAAATGAGGCCTTCGCGGCAGATTTGCCGGCCGCACGCACCGATGTTAGGATGCCAGCAGCAGAAACCGGAAAAGGAGCACGGCGGTGGCGCACATCTCGCGCAAAGAGCTGAAGAAAGACGAATTTCGAGAAACCGTAGCGCACAGTGCGCAGGCGCTGCTCTCGCACCGTCGCACGGTGTGGATCGTCGGACTGGTCGTGGTTGCTTTCCTGGCCGCGATTTTCGGATGGCGGTTCTATGGCGAACGTCAGACGGTGAAGGCCAGCGCAGCGCTCGAGCAGGCCATGGAGCATTTCAACGCGCGAATCCGCGCCGTGGGTGAACCGCAGACGCCGGACGAAATCAGCTACGTGGACGAAAAGAACAAGTACCAGGACGCAGCAACCAAATTCGCCGAAGTCGTCCAGCAGTACGGGCGCACACGGCCCGGGCAGATTGCGCGATACTACGCCGGGCTGAGCTATCTGCGGCTGGGACAGTACGATCAGGCCGAGCGCTGGTTCCGCGAAACAGAACGCACCGGGGATGAAGAGCTGGCAGCGCTCGCGCGTTTCCAGCTCGCCCAGTTGTACGAGCGCACCGGAAAACCGGAAGAGGCCGTGCGTCTGTACCAGGCGCTAGTCGAACGGCCCACCACGCTGGTGCCGAAGCCGGTGGTGCTGCTGGCCCTGGCCGAGCACCATGCCCGGAGCAATCCCGGCGAGGCGAGGCGAATCTACGAGCAGGTGCGCACCGAATTCCCGGATACGGCTGCGGCGCAGCAGGCCGAGCAGCGGCTGCAACTGCTGGCTCCGGGCAGCTAGCCAGGGGCAGAAGGTTGCCGATGACTCTGGCTCCTTATGCCATGCCGGTCCATCGTTCTCGGGGACGCCGCTACCCCGAGCCGGCCCATCCCTACCGGAACGACTACGCACGGGACCGCGACCGAATCATCCATGCGCGTGCTTTCCGGCGGCTGGAAGCCAAGACGCAGGTGTTCACCCGCCGCTACTCCGACCACTTCCGCAACCGGCTGACCCACACTCTGGAAGTGGCGCAGATCGCCCGCACGGTGGCCGGCGCACTCGGGCTGAACACCGACCTGGCGGAAGCGCTGGCACTGGCGCACGACCTCGGCCATCCTCCGTTCGGACACGCCGGCGAGCGGCGGCTGGACGAGTTGATGCAGGAGTTCGGCGAAAGCTTCGATCACAATCTGCACGCGCTGCGCATCGTCGAGCAGTTCGAGCAACGCTACCTTGATTTTCCCGGCCTGAACCTGACCTTCGAAGTGCGCGAGGGCATCATCAAGCACTCGCGCGAGTATTCTCCCGTGGAGTTCCCTGCCCTGGCCGAATACCTGCTGGAGCTGCGGCCCCCGCTGGAAGCGCAACTCATCGACCTGGTGGACGAAATCGCCTACAACACGGCGGACCTGGACGACGGACGCGAAGCTGGCCTGCTCGAACTCGAACAGATCCTGGAGGCGGTGCCCATCTTCCGCGAACAGTACGAGCGGATCGACCGACGCTACCCGCGGGCTCGTGCGAAGCTGAAATTCAACGAGGCCCTCAAGCGTGTGCTCGACCGGCTGGCGACCGACCTGATCGAACAGACGCGGCGGCGAATCCAGCAGGCTGGCGTGGCCGACGTGGATCACGTGCGGCAGTATCCGGAGCGGCTGGTCGGGTTCAGCGCCGCCGTCGCCGAGCAGAATGCGGCACTGAAGCGCTTCCTCTACGCGCAGCTCTACAACCACCCGGCGCTGCAGGAAGAACGGGAGCGTTCCGTGGTGATTCTCGAGGAACTGTTCCGGTACTATCTGGACCACCCCGAGGCGATGCCTTCGTATTATGCCGAGCAGGCCCGCCGCGAGCCGCGCCACCGGGTTGTGTGCGACTACATCGCGGGCATGACCGACCAATTTCTGCTCGAACAACACCGGCAGAAAGTCGCCGCAGCCGTCTGAGCCGCCAACGAACGGAGCCGTGCCGCGGCCGCAGCAGTACGGCTCAGCTTTCTTGACACATCCGGACGAGGCCGTATAATGCGAGTGTGGGGCCAGAAGGCCCCCATTTCAATGTTTTTGGATATCAAAGAGTTAGCGGTTCGCAAGCTGCGCATCCGCAAGAGCTACCCGCCCGGTTCGCTCGATTTCCACACCGAGGAATTCCAGCAACTGGACCCGCTCGAAGTGCGCGCCACCGCCGAACTGGTCGACGGGCAAATTCGTGTGCACGGGCATCTCGTGACGCGGCTCGAGCTGGCCTGCGCGCGCTGTCTGGAGCCGGTGATCGAGGAAGTGGCCCGCGATTTCGATCTCTACTACGCCCCCCTGGCCACCATGCCACGGGATGAGGAGGTGGCCCTGAAGCCGGCCGATACCGAGCTGGCTTTTTTTGACGGCGACGGCCTGTTCCTGGCCGACGTACTGGCGGAGCAGGTCAACCTGGCCATCCCCATGAAGGTCATCTGCCAGAGCGACTGCCGCGGGCTGTGCCCCCACTGTGGCGCGAATTTGAATCTGGAAGCGTGCCGTTGCGAAACGCATCCCGCCGATCCGCGCCTGACCCCGCTGGTACGCCTGAAACAGGACTGGTTCAAAAAGCATTAGAAGAGTCAGGCAGAACCCGTTAGAATACCGGAGCGAAGCGGGCACGAAGCCGAGGAGCAGGTATGGCGAATCCAAAACGTCGTCACTCAAAGTCGCGTAAGAACAAGCGGCGGGCGCACGACCATCTGGTGCCGCCTTCGCTGGCAGAATGCCCGAACTGCCATGAGATGAAGCTGCCCCATCAGGCGTGTCCGCACTGCGGCTATTACAAGGGCCGCGAAGTGATCGAGACGTCGGCCTGAGGGGCCGACGCGTGGCGCGAAGGCCTGCATCCACTCCAGCCGGGAGTTCCGATGACCACCATTGCTGTGGACGCCATGGGGGGAGACCATGCGCCGCGGGCGGAAATCGAAGGGGCGATCGCCGCGGCCCGGGAGTACGGTGTGCGGGTGCTGCTGGTGGGGCTGGAAAGCGTCGTACGGAGCGAGCTGGCCCGGCACAGTCACCGCGGGCTGCCGATCGAGGTGGTCCACGCCAGCGAAGTGATCACCATGACGGATCTGCCTTCGCAGGCGTTCCGCAAAAAGAAAGACAGTTCCGTGCACGTGGCCTTGCGGCTGATGCGCAAAGGCGAAGCCGATGCCCTGGTCAGCGCCGGCAACACCGGAGCGGTGATGGCGACCGCACGGTTCATGCTGGGGACGCTGCCTTCGGTGGACCGTCCCGCCCTGGCGGCTCCGTTTCCGACCTCGAAGGGCGGCGTGGCCGTGCTGATCGACGTGGGCGCCAACGTGGACTCGAAACCGGAGCACCTGGAGCAGTTCGCCATCATGGGCGAAATCTACTACCGCACCATCTTCGGGATGCGGCGGCCGCGGGTGGCGCTGCTCTCCATCGGCGAAGAGGAAACCAAAGGGAACGAGGTGACCCGCGAGGCCTTCGCCTTGTTGAAACAAACGCCGCTGAATTTTGTCGGGAACGTGGAAGGCCGCGACGTGTTCAGCGGCAACGTCCAGGTGATTGTCTGTGACGGATTCATCGGCAACGTGGCGCTGAAAATCAGCGAGGGGCTGGTGGAACATCTGGTGCAGGTGCTGAAAGACGCATTGAAGGCTACCGTGGCTTCCCAGGTGGGCTACGTGCTTTCGCGTCGTGCCTACCAGGATTTCAAGAAGAAGGTAGACTATTCCGAGTACGGGGGCGCACCGCTGCTCGGTGTGCGGGGCACGACCATCATCTGTCACGGACGGTCGAACGCCAACGCCATCAAGAACGCCATCCGCGTGGCAGCCGAGCTGGTGCGCACACGGGCCAACGCTCGCATCGAACAGGAACTGGCCGAAGTGCAGGCCGCTCAGAGGGCCTGACACCTCAGGCTGCTCCAAACACTGAGAAACGACATGGGCAAAACAGCATTTCTGTTCCCCGGACAGGCTTCCCAGTACCCGGGCATGGGACGGGAGCTGTACGAAAAATTCGAAGCGGCGAAACGTGTGTTTGAACAGGCCGACCGCGCACTCGGATTCAGCATCACGCGGCTGTGCCTGGAGGGCTCCGAAGACGAGCTGAAGCAAACTGCCAATACGCAGCCGGCGATTCTGACCGTGTCGGTGGCCGCCCTGCGGGTGCTCGAGGAGCGGCAGGTGCGCGCCGACTACGTGGCCGGCCACAGCCTGGGGGAGTATTCC
>JAIMAG010000049.1 GCA_023512135.1 Terriglobia bacterium
ATGACCGCCGCACCTTGCGGGGACCCACAATTCCAACGGCCGAATCTCCCCCGGTCGCGGGTCCGGCGGTTGCTCCCATCCGCAATCCCATCGCATCCATTTGAGTCAAAAGGAAAGATCATGGCGAAGCGTTGTGCGTTTGTGCTAGCCGGCCTGGCCCTGATGTGGTCCTCCGCCGGTTGCTGCTGCGGACACCTGGGCTACAACCGCTGCAATCCGTGCGTGCCGGGGTACGGAGCCTATCCGTCTTCGCCGTGCGGTCCGGCGGGATGTCCGCCGTCCTACTATCCGCCCATGGGCAGCACCTCTTACTACCAGGGGTATGGCGCCAGCGCGGCGATGATCGACCCCACCATTCCCACGGCATCGACCGTGGTCCCCTCGACGACGGCGTTGGCGCCGTCGAATCCCTTGCCGACGTACTGATGGGGGACCACACGCCGCTGCCACCGGCTGGGACGCCGCGTGATCGCCGACCCGCCCCGGGTTCCGCGCGCCGGTCGCCGACCGCTTGACCAACGACCGGAGGCCTGTCGCCGCCGGTCGTTTGCTTGGGGTGCAATTGCGAAGCATTGCGCGATTGGGGTATCTACGTTAAGTTGGCAGCTTCGTGATTCGTTGGTTGTTGTTCACGGAGGCTGAGCCATGGCGAATTTGTGGGCGGAGGAGTTCACGGCGGAAGAGCGGTTGATGGCGGAGCAGGCGGTGCTGCAGTATCGCGCGCTGCGTGAGGCGTGTGCTGCGGCGCCGCAGGGCAAGGTGCTGGCCATCGCGGAGCGGTTGGCCGTGGACCAAGGCCGCGAGGCCATGCGCGTGCAGTTGGAGACGGCCCTGCAGCGGGAAGCGGCAGAGGCCGAAAAAAAGGGGGCGCGGGCCGAGCCTGCGAGCAGTGTCAGACCCAGCGGGCCCACTGCGGCTGTAAAGCGTGCGACGTCGTCACGGCGGCGGGCACGGTGACATTGCGGCGGGTGTATTACCGTTGCTCGCGCTGCGCGCACGGCGGTTATGCGCTCGATGAACGCCTGGGAATTCAAGGCAAGTACAGTCCTGATGCGCGGCGGCTGATCTGTCTGGCCGGCGGCAGCTGGTCGTATGAGGTCGCGGCCGAGCGGCTGGGCGAGATGTGCGGCGTGACGGTGTCCGACACCACGGTTCGTGAAGTCTGTCAGGCGGAAGGCGCGAAGATGGCCGCGTGGCAACGCACTGCGCCCGAAGTCCGCAGCGAGTTTGAAACGGCCGCCGGCGATGTCGAGTTCACCACCGATGGCACGATGGTCAACACCACCGAAGGCTGGCAGGAAATGAAGCTGTCCTTGTTCGCCAAACGGCCGCGCGGCGAGAGCGCGACCCCGGCCGAATGGGACCAGCGGAATTTGCCCAAACCCACGGCCCGTGTCGGCTTCGCCGCCATTGAAGCCAGCGACCGCTTCGGCACACGCTGGGATCAATGGGCCGCGCGGCTGGGAGTCAAAGACTATTCCACCATCACCGTGCTGGCCGATGGCGCAAAATGGATCTGGGAAGAAGCGCGACAGAATCTCGCCGGCAGCGCCGGCGTGCTCGACATCTTTCACGCGCTCCAGCACGTGAGCGCTGCGGCCAAGGCGCTGTTCGGGGACGGGACCGAGGCCGCGCGCGACTGGACTGACGTCGGGCGCACGGCCCTGCTGGAACGCGGTTGGACCGGCATTGACGAACACCTGCAACACACGACCGTGCCCGACACCTCCGCCGCGCGCGACGCGCTCGAGGGCCTGCGGGATTATCTGGGCAATCATGTCTCTCATCTGTCGTACGCCCAGCGCCTCGCCGAAGGCCGTTCGATCGGCAGCGGCCAAATCGAAGGCGCCTGCAAAAACCTGATCGGCCGCCGCCTCAAACAGACCGGCGCCCGCTGGCGCGTCCGCCGCATCAACCGCATGGCCAGCCTCTGCTGCCTGATCTACAGCCACGCCTGGAAACCCTACTGGAACCAACAAGCCGCCTGACAACACAGAAATCCGCTCCCGCACCCTTTGCTTGCGCGCAGTCTCGACCGTCGTGCCGTTGTCCTCTATACTTCAGACGACAACATGTCCGCGGCGACGTTCCAGGCATTTTCCGGCACGCACCGGGGCCGGGAGAAGCTTGGGAGCCGCGACCGAAGGCCACCGCGCTCCGACCCTGCCGCTGCATCAGGTCCCCATGGAAATCGTGCACTATCCGCATCCCGCCTTGCGGTGGAAATCTCGACCGATTAAAGCGATCGACGCGGAATTGCGCAAGAC
>JAIMAG010000003.1 GCA_023512135.1 Terriglobia bacterium
GCTCGAGGATGACGGCCGCGGCCAGCAGCCACGCCTCCCGCGTGGCCGGCGCGAGCGCGGTGTGGTCGATCCAACCGCCCTGCTCGAGTACCGGGTCGTAGGGCACCACGCAGACCGCCCGGTTGCGCGAACGGAAGTGCCGGATCAGGTCGTCCTGCATGGGGCCGGGCCGCGGCGTGGTCATCGAGATGATCGTCACGGCGTTGGCGACCAACTCGTCCCGCCCGGCCTCGGTGAGCACGTCCATCATCCAGTCGGCCGAGAACGCCGAGTCCTCGCGCGGCACCGTGGTGATCACCAGCTGGTCGGCGGCCTCCATGATGGTGCGCCAGTTGCCGCTCTCCACGTTGTTGCCGGTATCGACGCAGATAACCTCGTGCGTACGGGTGAGCAGGTCGAGCACCCGCCGTACGGTCGGCGGGTCCAGCCGCCAGGCGAACCGCGGGTCCTCCTCCCCGGCGAGAACGTCGTAGGTCCCGTCCGAGGCATGCCGTAGAAAGTCGTCGATGCGAGCCGCCAGCGCGGGCCCGGTGTTGAGCTCCACCTCGGCCAGCTCCGAGACCAGGTGGCGGATCGTCCGGGCGTGCCGGGCGCTGCCGGCCCGCAGGCCCAGCGTGCCGCGCAGCTCGTTGTCGTCCCAGGCGACCACGCCCCGGCCGCGGGCCCCGCCGATCGCCGCTGCCGCCAGCACCGTGGCGGTGGTCTTGTGCACGCCGCCCTTCGGGTTGGCGAACGCGATCACCCGGGGGGTGTCGAGGTTGCGGCGCAGGATCGCCACCGCCCGCTCGGCCGGGCTGCCCGGGGCGGGCACGATCCCCAGCGGCGCGGCCGACCCGCTGCGCTGCGGCAGGCCGGACTGCTGGTACGGCGCTGGGTAGGCCGCGGGCGACTGGCCAGGACCGTACTGCCCCGCACCGACCGCCGGCGCGGGTGAGCCCGGGTAGCCGCCCGCCGCCGGATACTGACCGGCCGGGTAGGCCTGCTGGTACGGCGGCGCCGGGGGGTTGGCGGTCGCCGGGGTCGCCGGCGGCGCCTGATCCGCCTCAGCCCCTGGCACACGTGCCCGGCCCGCCGCCCGATCGAGGATCGTCCGCCACCGGCCAGACGACTCACCGGCGGCTCGGCTCCACCCGGTGTCGGTCCCCACGCTGACCCTCTCCAGCCTGTACCTGTCGTCGTGTCGGTCCGCGGGTGACACCGACGGTGCCGCCCGCTACCGCGGCAGCACCAGACTACCGGCTCGGCCGCGATCGCCCGACGGCGCGCGCTCCCGCCCTGCCCTGACCCCCGACAGGTCCACCCGGGCGGCCGGCGTGCGCCACCTGGCGTCCGACCCGGCATCAGCCGCCGGTCGGGAGTGCCTCGTCGACCGGCGGAGTCACCCGGTCGACGTGCTCCGGCAGCAGCGGAGCGAAGACCGCCTGCCGGGGATCGGCGACGTCCGGGGCCGGATCGACCGCCCGCACGTCGGGCAGCGCCGCCAGCCCCATGAGCGCGGTCACGCTGCCCCGGACGACCAGACCGTAGACGCAGGCGCACGCCTGCCGGTAGGCGTCCGCCTCGGCCCGGGCGACCTGCGCGTTGGACTCGTAGATGTCCCGCAGCGGGCCGGCCGGCTCGTCGCGCGCCCGGTCCGCGTACGACTGGGCGTCCGCCTCCTTGGTCTCGGCCACCTCGGCCATCGATATCAGAAGATCTTCGGGAAGCCGGATGGCGGTCAGGGTCACCAGTTGGGTCTGCCGGCCCGGCAGCGGGACACGGCCGTGGGCGGTCACGGCGCTCACCCCCGACGCCGCCGCGACCGCCGCCGCGACCTCGTCCGGGGTCAGGTAGTGCGCGAACGAGACCAGGGCGTACACCACCCGGTCCGGGTCCTCCGCCGCCAGCGCGGCCAGGCGCGCCGCGCTCAGTCGGAGATAGACCGGCACCTGGTCGCCCTCCCGCACGCCGACCCACACCGGCGAGGTGCCCGGCGCGGCCGGTTGATCGGGACGGATCACGACCACGAGGAGCGTGACGGCCGCGGCGGCGACCACGACAGCGGCCGGCAGCCGCGCGCGCCGCCACCACCGGGCGGCCCGGGCCCGCAGCCGGGCCAGCCCCCGGGACAGGGGAGGCAGGACCGTCTCATCCACTGTGGACAGTACGGCGTCCACCAGCCACAGAGCTCGCCGAGCACGCATGGCCCGCCTCAGCCGGCCGACCGGAGCACGCGTAGGGCCTCGGCGAGGTCGTCCGGGTACGGGCTGTCGAAGTGGACATGCTCACCGGTGCCGGGATGGACGAAGCCCAGTTCCTTCGCGTGCAGCCACTGCCGGGACAGGCCCAGCCGCGCCGCCAGCGTGGGGTCGGCGCCGTACGTGAGGTCACCCACGCACGGGTGCCGCAGCGCCGCCATGTGCACGCGGATCTGGTGCGTACGCCCGGTCTCCAGCCGGATCCGCAGCAGGCTCGCGCCGCGGAACGCCTCCAACGTGTCGTAGTGCGTGATACTCTCGCGACCGCCGGAGACCACCGCCCACTTGTATTCCGACCCGGGATGGCGGTCGATCGGCGCATCGATCGTGCCCCGCAACGGATCCGGGTGGCCCTGCACCACGGCGTCGTAGATCTTCTCGACCTCACGCGCCTTGAACGCCCGCTTGAGCGCGCTGTAGGCGGTCTCGCTCTTGGCCACGACCATGAGACCAGAGGTGCCGACGTCGAGCCGGTGCACGATGCCCTGCCGCTCCGCCGCCCCGCTGGTCGCGACCGGCTGCCCCATCGCAGCCAGGCCCGCCAGGACCGTCGGACCGGTCCAGCCCGGGCTCGGATGCGCCGCCACCCCAGGCGGCTTGTCGACCACGACGATGTCGGCGTCGCTGTACACAATGGACAGACCCGCGACCGGTTGCGGCGTGACCGCCGGCTCCGCGGGCGTGGCCGGGCGGGGCAGCGTCACCTCCAACCAGGCGCCGGCGCCGAGCTTGTCAGCCTTCGCGCGGGCGACCCCGTCCACGAGCACGTCGCCCTGGTCGACCAGGCTCGCCGCGACCGTACGGGACAGGCCGAACAGGCGCGCGACCGCCTGGTCCAGCCGCATCCCGGCCAGGCCGTCGGGCACGGGCAGGGCACGCCGGTCCCGATCCGGGCTCCTGTCTGCCACCCGCGGCTCCGCCGCCTACGCGTCGCCGGACGGGCGCTGGTCGACCACCCGGGTGCCGTCGCGCCGGAAGGCGAGCAACTCCAGCGCGATGGCGAGCACCACCCCGACGGTCAGCGCCGAGTCCGCGATATTGAAGATGGGAAACCTTTCGCCGGCCGGGGCGAAGACGCTGATGAAGTCGACCACGTGTCCCCGGAACGGCCCGGGTTCCCGGAACAGGCGGTCGACGAGATTGCCCTGCGCCCCGCCCATGATGAGGCCGAGCGCCAGCGCCCACGGCCAGGACCGCACCTGCCGGGTGAACCACAGGATCCCGGCGCTGATCACGATCGCGATGATCGTGAAGATCCACGCGAACCCGGTACCGAAGCTGAACGCCGCGCCCGAGTTGAAAGCCAGGTCCAGGTAGATGAGACCGCCGAGAAGGCGCACCGTCGAACTGTCGGCCAGCCCGTCGAGGGCCAGCTGCTTGGTCCACTGGTCCAAGCCGATGATGATGGCGGCGGCGCTGAGCAGCACCAGGTACGCGGCCCGGGCGCTGCGGACTCGCCCCGCCGAGCGGGTCGGCGCCTCCTGGAGCGTCATGCCGCCTCCTCTGCGCCGGCGCGGGCGCCGCGACACCTCACCGTCGCTCCTCCAACTGCTTGCACGACACGCAGAGGGTAGCGGACGGGAACGCGGCGAGCCGCTCCACGGGGATGGCGTTGCCACACCGCTCGCACCAGCCGTACTGACCGTCGTCGAGGCGGTCGAGCGCGCGCTCCACCTGCCCGATGCGCTCGCGCAGGTTGTTGGCGAGCGTGAGCTCCTGCTCGCGCTCGAAGGTCTTGGTACCGGTGTCGGCCTGGTCGTCACCGGCCGAGTCGGTGAGCCGGTCGCGCTGGGCCTCGGCGATCTCCGAGATCGTCTGGTCGTACTCGGCCCGCAGATCGGCCAGGCGCTCGGTCAGGGCCGCCCGGATCGTCTCGGTCTCCGCCTCGGACCGCGCCGGTCGCGGTGTCTCGGCCTTGCGGGGCGCGGCCTTGGTCGCGCTCGCCCGGCCCGACCGTCCCGAGCTGCTGGTCTTGACCGGGGTGGGCGGGCTGGCCGGGACGGCCGGGCTCACCGGAGCCGGGCTCACCGGAGCGGGCGGGCTCACCGGAGCGGGCGGGCTCACCGGAGCGGGCGGGCTCACCGGAGCGGGCGGGGTCACCGGGGCCGGGCCCGTGACGGTGGCGGCGACGGTGGCCGCGCTCGGCGCCGGAACCGGGGAGGCACCGGGTGAGACCGGGACCGCCTCGGCGTCCTTCCCGGACGCCTTGGCGCCGGACGCCTTGGCGCCGGACGCCTTGGCGGACGCCCGTGTGGTCGCCTTGGCGCTCTTGGCTGGCGTGGCGGCGGCCTTGTCGGCGGCGGACTTGCCGGCGGCCTCCGTTCCGGTGGATTCCGTGGCCGCGGAAGACTTGGCGGCGGCCTTCGGAGCCGTCGCCTTCGCCGCCCGGCTCGACTTCGTCGCCTTCACCGCCCGGCTCGACCTCGTCGCCTTGACCGCGGTCGGCGCCCCGACGCCCGTCGCCGTCTCGACGCTGGGGACCGCCGGCGCGGCGGTGGGCTCAGCCGCCACGGCGGCCTTCGCGCTCCGCGCTGACTTCGCCGCCGTACGGGTCGCCTTCGCCGCAGTGTCACCGGCCGCCGTGCTCGCCTTGGCGGCCCCGGCCGCCGTCGCCTTCGCGCGGGTCGCCTTGGCCGGCCCGGCGGCCGACTTCGTCCGCGGAGCGTTGGTCGCCGCCTTGCCAGGGGCCTTCTTGGCCGCCTTGGCGGGGGCTGGGGCCGGCCGGGGGGCGGCAACCGCAGCCTTACGGGACTTCGCAGCCGACCCTGGGGTGGACTGCGCCGGGATCACCTGGTGCTCGGCCGACATGCCGCGTCGGGTGGCACTCTTCGCGGCTTTCCGCATGGAGTTTGCCCGCTCGGCCATGACGCTCCCCCAGATAGACAAAACGGGCGCACGGCCGGGCGCCGCGGCGGCTCGTGACCCTCGCCGGCGAGATCGAGTTCCGGAGCCAGCGCTTCCGCTGCACCGACTGCGGCGCCGAAGCGGCGTGCATTTCTTCAAGACACGCTCCCTGCACTGCGAACCGCTGGGAGAGGCCACGGTGTACACCCAGTTGGACGGCGAAGCCACGGGGCGGCTGCCCTGCGTGTTCACGATTGTGCCCGATGCGCTGACTTTGATGGTGCCCGAGCAGCTCTGAATCATGGAAACGGTGACGCAGCTACTGATCGCGATGGTGCTGGCTCGGGCAGGGCTGGAACGGCTGGCCGCAGGTTCGGTGTGGGTACTCGCAGCTCTGACGCTGCTGCTGGACGCGGACCTGTTGAGCCAGCGGTTCGGCGCAGCAGCCTATCTGGAGTGGCGACGCACGGCGACTCACTCGCTGACTGGCGCGGGAGCGATCGCGATTGCGGTGGCGCTGCTGTTCTGGTGGCTCCGCCGGAGGAGTCGCCGTCCGGTGCGGTTGCTGGGCGCGCTGGCGGCAACTCTGCTGGGAGCCGGGGCGCACCTGCTGGTCGCGCTGCTGGACGTGCATGGAGCACAACTGCTCTGGCCCTTTCGCCGCGACTGGTACGCGTGGGATTTGCTCGAGCCGATGGATCCGTGGGTGCTGTTGCTGCTGACGGGCGGGCTGCTGCTGCCAGCGCTGTTCCGGCTGGTGAGCGAAGAGATCGGCGCACGCAGCAAACCACGGTCGTACAGCCCGGGAGCCCTGCTGGCGCTCGTGCTGGTAGCCGGCTACTGCGGCAGCCGGGCCGTGCTGCACGCGCGCGCCAAGCAGATGCTCGACGCGCAACTCTACTTCGGGGCCGCGCCGCTGGCCGTGGGCGTTTTCCCGGCGTCGGCTTCACCGCTGCTCTGGCGCGGCGTGGTCGAAACCGAAACGACGCTGGAAGTCTTCGAAGTACGGGCCGGAACGGAAACCACGCTGCGCACCGTGCAGACGCACTACAAACCCGAACCCTCACCGGTGCTCGAAGCGGCGCGGTCGACCGAGGCGGTGCAGCGCTTTCTGCCTTTTGCGCGCTTTCCCCTGGCGCGCATCGTGCGGCTGGTGGAAGGCTACCGGGTCGAGGTGCGCGACCTGCGCTTGGTGCCCTCACCAACGGTGCCGGTGCCCATGGCCGTCGTGGAAACCGACGAAAGGATGCAGGTGACAGCCCAGCGGGTCGAGTTCACCTTCGCCCCTTAACCCGGCGCAGGGCCGCCGGGCCGCGGACGCAGCAGCACCCGCGTGAGCAAGTAGCTGAGCGCAAACAGAACCAGAATCCCCAGCGCGAATTCCAGTTTGTGGGCAACCAGATAGTCCACCGCCTGCTCGCCGTAGCGCACGGCCAGCGCCCCTTCGCCGAAATAGCGCAGGCCGCGACCGACCAGCAAAGCCAGCACAAACGTGCGCGGCGGGAGGTTCAGGCCACCGGCGGCCAGCACGAAAGCTTTAAAGGGCATCGGCGGAGGCAGCATCGAGGGGATGGCGATGCTGAGGAAGCCGTTGCGTTCGATCCAGTGCCGGATGCGGGCGGCGCGCGCGCTCGCCGACGACCTGCGCGCAAACCACCGACTGCCACGGCGGGCCAGCTCGTACAGACAGAGACTGCCGGCCAGCGAGCCGAGCGTGGCCATCAGTGCGTAGTACGGCATCCGGGCCGGCGCCTGCATGGAAAGATGCATGACGAGCACATCGTTGATGACAGGAAAAGACAGCACGGAGCTGTCCAGGAAGGCCACCACGAACAGGCCCAACCCGCCCATCGAACCAATCAGAGATTGTAGCCAGGAGGGAAACCCGTCCGGTTGCATCGCGCGGTTCGCTCCGCACTGCCGGCTGGCATTGTAACAAATCACAGCCGGCGCCCAGCTACAGCGATTCTTGACGATCAAGGGGAATCCTGCTACAAAGCAGCATTTGCGGCATCGGCGGTCATCACGCCTTGTCCATTGCCTGAGGGAATCTGCACGGCGTACATCGCCCGGGCACGTCCGAGCCACGGACGGCCCTACCGGGTTGGGAACAGCAAAAACGAACCGAACAGGGGAGGCAGCATGTCGCCTGAAGCTGGCTGGATGTGGTTTGTCATGGGGATCAGCGTGTTGTCGCTGGGGATGGCGGCACTCTTCACGCGCCAGGTGCTTTCGGCCGATACCGGCACGGCCGCCATGCAGCAGATCGCCGCAGCCATCAAAGAAGGCGCCGAAGCGTTTCTGCGTCGGCAGTACAAAACGATCTACCTCTGGAGCCTGCTGATCGGCTTGCTGATCTTTATTTTCTACCTCATGGTACACGGCGCGGCACTGGCCTGGCGGACGACGATTTCATTCGTGGTGGGAGCGATCTGCTCGGGGATTGCCGGCTTCAGCGGCATGTTCGTTTCGATTCGGGCGAATCTGCGGGCAGCGGCGGCAGCGCGGACTGACCTGAACCGGGCGCTGCAACTGGCACTACGCGGCGGCGCTGTGACGGGCCTGTCAGTGGTGGCCATGTCGCTGTTGGGCGTGGGGGGTATCTTCCTGCTATTTGGCGGGATGGACGACCCGCAGACGGTGCCGTACCAGATTGTGGGATTCGGCTTCGGAGCGAGCCTGGTGGCGTTGTTTGCCCAGCTCGGTGGCGGTATCTACACAAAAGCAGCCGACGTGGGCGCTGACCTGGTCGGGAAAGTGGAAGCAGGCATCCCGGAAGACGATCCGCGCAATCCGGCGGTGATTGCCGACCTGGTTGGTGACAACGTGGGCGACTGCGCCGGCCGCGGCGCGGACCTGTTCGAGTCCACTGCGGCGGAAAACATCGGGGCCATGATTCTGGGAGTGGCCCTGTTTGGACAGTTCGGGTTGCTGGCGATTTTCTTCCCGCTGGTGGCCCGGGCGTTCGGACTGATTGCCTCGATCCTGGGCGTGTGGGCCGCACGGATGCGCAGCGAAACCGAAGACCCCATGACGGCACTGAATCGCGGCTACCTGGTCACCACCCTGTTTGCCGGCATCGGGTTCTACATCTCCGTCCACTTCCTGCTCGGCAACAATCTGTGGTTCTTCGCGGCGGGGCTGATCGGAATTGCCACCAGCTACCTGTTCGTGTGGATCACCCAGTATTACACCGAGTACCGCTACCGGCCGGTGCTGACGATTGCGGAAAGCTCAAAGACCGGGCCGGCGACCAACATCATCACCGGCTTTGCCGTGGCGCTGGAGTGTACGGGACTGCCGGTGCTGACGATTTCTGCAGCGATTCTGGGCTCGTACTACTGCGGGCAGCGCGGCCTGCCGGACGTACCCGGCGCGGGGCTCTACGGCACCGCGGTGGCCACGATGGGCATGCTTTCGACGGCGGCCTACATTCTGGCGATGGATACTTTCGGGCCCATCACAGACAACGCCGGCGGGATCATCGAGATGTCCGGCGCCCCGGAGGAAGTGCGCAAGCGCACCGACCGGCTCGATTCCGTCGGCAACACGACCAAGGCACTCACCAAGGGATACGCCATCGGGTCGGCCGCGCTGGCGGCGTTTCTGCTGTTTTCCGCGTATCTCGACGAAGTCACCGTGCTGCTGCGCAAGGCCGGCGCACCGGCGACGTACTATTTCGCTTCCGTGGACATCGGTAAGGTGCCCGTGTTCATCGGCGCGCTGATCGGTGCAACGCTGGTGTTCTTGTTCAGCGCATTTGCCATCAAAGCGGTGGGGCGCACGGCACAGCTCGTCATTGAAGAAGTGCGTCGACAGTTCCGCGAAAACCCGGGCATCATGGAAGGACGCACGAAACCGGACTACGGCCGCTGCGTGGACATCGTGACGGCCGGTGCCCTGAGAGCTATGGCGCTGCCCGGGTTGCTGGCCGTCGGCGTGCCGGTCGCGGTGGGCTTTCTGTTCAAGTACCTGCCTGCCGGCGAGGGACTGACCATCGGGGAAACCGTGCTGAATACGATCGGTGCCGAATCGGTGGCGGCCGTGTTGATGGTGGGCACCATCGGAGGCATCCTGCTGGCAACGCTGATGAACAACGGCGGCGGAGCGTGGGACAACGCCAAGAAATATATCGAAACCGGTCAGTTTGGCGGGAAACGGTCGGAGGCGCACAAAGCCGCGGTGGTCGGTGACACCGTCGGCGACCCGTTCAAAGACACCGCCGGGCCCTCGCTGCACGTGCTGGTCAAACTGCTGAGCACCATTACGCTGGTCATGGCCCCGCTGTTTCTCTGAGTGGCGCGGGGCTCCGCCTGCGGGGCACCACCGGGAACGTTCCACGACAGGACACAGCGAAAACGCCGCGCCCGCTCGGGCTAGCTGCGAAGCAAGCCGAGGAACGTTTTCTGGTCGGCGGTGAAGCCCGGGAAGACCGCATCGAGCTGTGTGTTGCCCAAGTGACGGGCGATCAGTTCGCTGAGCACGGTGCGGAAATCGGTGGTCAGCGCCAGGTCGCGACCCTCGAACAATTGCTCACGTTCCAGCCCCGGCCATTTGCCGTAGACTTTCCCGCCCCGCACATCTCCCCCGAGAACGAAAAAGCAGGTGGCCGTACCGTGGTCGGTGCCGCGGTTGCCGTTTTCGTGCACCGTGCGACCGAACTCGCTCATAGTGACCAGAACAACATCGGCCATCCGTTCGCCCAGGTCGCGGTGAAATGCGGCCAGTCCCTGGGCCAGGTCGCGCAGCAGATTGGCCAGCTGTCCCTGCACGCCGCCTTCGTTGACGTGGTGGTCCCAGCCACCGCTGTCGAGAAATGCGCACTCCAGGCCGATGTCGGCTTTGATGAGCTGGGCTACTTGCAACAATGCCTGGCCAAAGCGCGAGCGGGGATACTCGGCTCCGTTTTCGGGCTGGTAGCGTGCAGGATTATTGCGGCGCAGGATATCCATGGCCTCAAACATCTCCTGCCCGACGCCTCGCAGGGCCTGATCCACCGCCTGGGCGTACATGGCCTCGAAGCCACCCACCACCGCCTGCGGCGCCAGCACCTGGAATTGGCGCACGTCGGCCAGGGCCACGGCCGGAGCCGCACCCGCCAGCGTGCGGGGCAGCGCCGGCCCGAGCGCAACGGCACGGAAGGGCGACTCCCTGCGGTCTTCGGCAAGTTCGGCGTCGCTGACCTGCAGATGACGGTTCAGCCAGCCGTCCGGAGTGGATTTCCGGCCCGGTGTGCCGGACTCCATGTAGTCCTGAGCGTCGAAGTGCGAGCGCGTATAGGCCGGAGAGCCGACCGCGTGCACAATCGCCAGTTCCTGGTTCGAAAACAGCGGCAGCAGCGGCTCGAGCGAGGGGTGCAAGCCGAAGAAGCCATCCAGGTCCAGCGCGGCTTCGCGGTTGCCGCGCTGCGGCCGCGGGATGGCGATGGTCGGGCGCAGGCGGTAGTAGTTGGCTTCACCGTAGGGGATGACGGCGTTCAGTCCGTCCAGGGCACCGCGCTGGAACAGCACAACCAGAATTTTCCGGCGGCTGCCCTTCTGCTGCGAAGCCGCCACCGCACGGGTCAGGAATCCAGGCAACGCACTGAAGCCGAGCAGGGCGATGCCGCTCGATTTGAGAAACACTCTGCGGGTCAGTTCCATGGCGGACCTCCTGGGTCGGATTTGCGGGCTGGACGCGAAGGTCTGGCCGACTTCGTCCCTCCCTAACGACGCTGAAATTCCGGCGCGCCCAGCACCAATCCGAACACGAGCGCAGCATTGATTTCACGGGCCGGATCGTCGAGCACCGCCTGGCGAATCTGCGGGTCTGCCAGCTGGCGTTCGATGGTGGTGCGCGTCTCCGGTGAGATCTGGCCGGCGAGGAATTGGCTGACCGCGCGATCGAGCACCGCGTGGGGATCGCGCGGATCGGTGCGCGCCAGCAGACCGGTCAGGTCCACGCGCACACCGCGCACGCGATTGGCAGCCAGGGCAATGGCGAAATTCAGCCGGTGCAGCAGAGCACCCGTGTTCACCCAGGCTTCGGCGCGATCGGAGTATCCGGTGGGCGGCTGGCACTGGTAGAGCGGCTCGCCGATGCGTTCGACCCAGCTCACCAGCAGCAGTGGCACTTCGACTTCTGCGCCCAGGGCACGCACAGCGCTGGCCACCAGCTCGAACGGCTTTTTGATTTTGGCGCGGTAGACCTGTCGCGACCAGAACTCTGGCGAATAGACCATTGACTGGACGACAGCGCGAATGTCGCCATCGGTCTTCTGAAAAGTTTCTGCCATGCGCGCAACCAGCGACTCCGGGGGAGTGTCCGAGACAAACCGCCGGGCCAGCTTCGTGGCGATGAACCGTGCCGTACTGGGATGGCGGACGAGCAGGTCGAGCACAGCCTCGCCGTCTTTTTTGCCCCCGTAGTGAATCTTCTTCCCGAGAACGATTTTCTCACCCGGGTCGTGCAGCCGTGCGTCGAAATAGAACTCGGGATCGCGGTTCAGGGCCCGCAGGGTCCAACCGGTGAAGGCGCGGGCGACTTCGAGGATGTCCTGCTGGGTGTAGCCGCCATCCACGCCGAGTGTGTGCAGCTCGAGCAGTTCTCGAGCATAGTTTTCGTTCAAGCCGCGACGCTGGCGCAAGCGCTGCTGAGCAGCCTGCGGGTTGCCTGCGGCCGCAGATTGCTGCTGCCGATCTGCCCGACGCGGATCGCCGGCCATGCGGCTCTGCCGCGGGAGAACAAAAAACGGGTCGAACGGCTCGCCGAAACGGTCGCGGCGGCTGGCATTGCCGAAGCGCTGCTGGAACAGTTCCCGGCGGCGGGTCAGTTCCTGCTCGAGCCGCTCGTACGCTTTCGGGTCAATGCTGAGCCAGTTGTCCAGATAGAAAAGCATCGCCGGATGTTCGGCCGTGGCACCCAGCAAATCGCGAAACTTGCCGAGCACGTGCGGACGAATTGCGTCGCGCTCGTACGAGGTAATCAGCCAGCGATCGGCGCCTTTGCCGGCAAACACGTTGAAGTGGTTGAACCAGAAATCCGCGAGGACCTCGGCAAGTTGCCGCTCTGAATAGATGGCCCGTGTGAGCTTGGCCATGGCCAGCTCGGCCGTGATGCGGCCCGGCAGGCGAATCTCCGTGTAGCGGGCCGGGTCCTGCGCCAGGGCACGCAACGATGCCGGGACTTCGCCCGGGCTGGGGCGCTGCTCCTGCATCCGCCGACGATATTCTTCGACCGAGATGCCCATGCGCCGTGCAGCCAGAGCTGGATTGGGAAATTCTTCCAGCAGTTGGCCCGAAGACATGGTCAGGGTGGGATAGCGTTCCAGACGGCGGGCAACGGCGGCGTCGTGGATCTGTTCAGGATGGAGCTGCGCGCGGATCCAGGTTTCCAGTCCCATCGCGCGGATGCGTTCCACTTCCCCGGGCCGAGGACCGAAGCCCAGCCGGTTCAGCGCGTGCAGAATGGCTTCCTCTTCGGTGAGCTCAGTGATGGGCAACCGGCCCGCCCAGGCCGGTGCGCTCACCGCCGGCCGCTGTGCGCGAAGAGAGGGTACCGCCAGCGTCAGCAGCCCCAGCCAGCACAGCAGCAAACCGGCCGTTCGTAGCCGCCTGGAAGTCCATGGAAGCCATCCGGCAACAGAACTCCTTCTCTGCATCACTTTTCCCCTCGGAACGTCTCTCCGCAGGATTCCGTTTTTTTTGCATACGCCCGCTCAAACAACTTAACCCCGGCCGCGCGCAAAAGTTTCGCTGCGACGCGAAAGGGTCATCTTCGGTTGGCACCCGATGAGGCAGCCGGTAGAATGGCAGAACACCGCAATTTTTCAGGGAGGCGAAATGGTTCTGCATCGGACGCTGGAAGACCTGCTGCCTTCGCTGGTGGTGCTGGCCGGCGTGCTCGGCGGGATGTATCTGCTGTTCCGGGTGAGCAAACGGGCGATCCGCAAGCTGGCCGACCGCATGAAGGAAGAAGACCGCGAGCACGCCGAAGAAATCAAACAGTGGGCGGATCAGTTGACGCGGTTTGTGCTGCACTCGATCCTGTTCGTTGCAGGCGTGGCCGCCCTGTTCATTATCCTGCGCGGACTGGGTCTGCAGGGATTCCCGGCGCTGTCGTGGGAGCGGGTGGCCGACTGGTTGCTGGGGCCGGGGCTGCGGATTCTGCTCGTGCTGAGCGGGGCATTTGTCCTCAGCCGGGTGCTGCACCTGCTGATTGCGCGGATGCCGCTGCTCGTGGTGCCGCGGGAAGGGCCGCTGGCGGAGCTGGCCGAACGCAAAAAACGCACAGACACAATCACCCGGATGCTCCGCATGCTGACCACTGCCGTGGTGATGGTGATCGCCGGCTTGATCGTGCTCCGCGAGCTGGGCGTGGATATCACTCCGATTCTGACCGGCGGCGCCATCGCGGGCCTGGCGGTCGGCTTCGGTGCGCAGAATCTGGTTCGGGACGTGATCTCCGGTTTCTTCCTGATCCTCGAAAATCAAGTGCGCGTGGGGGACGTCGTCCAGATCAATGGCAAGGGCGGGCTGGTGGAAAATATCCAGTTGCGCACGATCGTGCTTCGCGGGCTGGATGGAACGGTGCACATCATTCCCAACGGCGCCATCAACGAACTGTCGAACATGACCAAAGATTTTTCCTACTATGTGATCGACATGGGCGTGGCCTACAAGGAAGATACCGACCGCGTCGTGGCCGTGATGCAAGAAGTCGCGGAGGAGTTGCGCCGCGATCCGAACTACGCGCCTCGCATCCTCGGTCCACTGGAGGTGCTCGGCGTGGACGCCTTCGCGGATTCTGCCGTGATCATCAAAGTGCGCATCAAAACCGTGCCGATGGAGCAGTGGAACGTGGGCCGCGAGCTGCGCCGGCGGATCAAAAAGGCGTTCGACGCCCGGGGCATCGAAATTCCCTTCCCGCACCTCTCGGTGTACATGGGGGAAGCGAGCAAACCGTTTGCGGTGGAAGTGGCCGAACACGCTGCCCGCGAACGCAACCAGGAAAAACTCCGGGGCGATTCCTAGTCGCCGGCCCTGCTTCCGGTGGGTGTCCTTATCGCTGGTTCAGCAGAATCAGGAACAGCAACAGGTAGCGCCGCAGATTGCGCGTAATCAGGAAATTCTCTTTGACGTGTTCATGACCGTTGCGGCCGAGCTGCCGGGCGAAGTCGGGGTTGGCGAGCAGATAGCGCAACTGGTAGGCACAGCCTTCCACCGAGTGCACCAGCATGCCGGTGACTTTGTGGATGACCTGAGAGGGAATTCCGCCCACGGCCGAAGCGACAACGGGCTTTTTCTTCCACAGCGCTTCCGTAACCGTGAGCCCGAAACCTTCGCGGATGGATTTCTGGATGACGATGGTGGAGGCGCGCTGCAGTGCGTTAATCTCGCGCGCACTCCAGGGCGGCAGGTTCAGCACATGGATATCGGGGTCGCCTGCAGCGGCTTCTTCGACCTCCCGGAGCACCTCTGAACCTTCCGGGTCGTCGCTGGCTGCACCGCCGGCCAAAACAAGCTGGCAGTCGTGATACTTCTTTACCATGCGATACGCCCGGATAACGCCGACCGGGTCCTTCAAGCGATCAAACCGGGACACCTGGGTCAGGATGGGCCGCTGCGGATCGATCTGAAAGCGCTCGAGCACGCTGCGGATGAATTTTGCATCCAGCTCACGGTTCTTGTCCGCGAGCGGGTCGATGGTGGGGAAGAACAGGTATTGGGGAATCGGGAGCCCTTGCGTAAAGGCCGGCGAAGAGAACAGCGCGGCATCGTATTGTTCCACATACGGCCGCAGAAACTCCCAGACCTCCGAGTTCGGATGGGAAAGGTCGATGTGACAGCGCCAAATCCAGTGTGCCGGCGTGCGGTCCCGCTCGACCACCAAAGCCACCGGCTGGGGATCATGCACCACAATGAAATCTTCGCTGAACTCCAGACGCCGGCGATTCTCTTCATTCGTCGCCAGGAACGTCGCAAACCACTCCGGCCCTCCCTGAAAGGGCCCCCCATGGAGCGCATTGTGGAAGGCTTTGGTGATCTGAAAAAATTCGTCTCCGCCGGTGATCACATCCCAGCGGGTGGGCACCCCGACCTCCTGCAGCAGAGGCACCAGCCGATTCAGGATCTCCGCCACGCCGCCGCCCACTGCGGTGGAGTTCACCATTTTGACGCTCCGGCCGGCCAGGCGGCGCGCCAGGGCCCGGAGTTCGTCC
This sequence comes from Terriglobia bacterium, assembly GCA_023512135.1. GTDB lineage: Bacteria > Acidobacteriota > Terriglobia > Acidiferrales > UBA7541 > DSGC01. Next base: position 15,280 of record JAIMAG010000003.1, read on the forward strand.
ACTTCGCCGGGACCGATAATGCGCACGTAATCGTCCAGCCGCGGGGCGCGGCGGGCCGGAGCGGGAGACGGAACAGAAGCAGACATGTTCATGGGGAATCCCAGCTCTCGAGCAGGCGCACGACTTCTTCGCGGACGCCTTCCAGAGTGTTCGTGTAAAAATCCACGCGGTTGATCCGCTCGGCCAGTTCGGGCAACCCGAGGCTGTGCTCCACCCAGAAAGAAAAGTCGTTGGTCTTCAACTGCAGGCGGAGCCGCGAATTGATCAGATGATAGTGCAGGGTATGCAGGCTCAGCCGACGAATGCCGCTGGCCAGCTCGGCCAGCGTGAACGCACGCAGCTCCACGGGAAAAACCACCTCGACCGCTTCGCAGAAGTGGAACGGCTCGAAGGCAGGCCGGTCGGCCGCGGGCGGGAAACTGCGGAGATGATCCTCCACCGCCTGCACCAGCGACCGGCGCAGGTCGGCAATCGAGACAAACTCGCGCAGATCGAGCGCGGCCATTCGTTCCGCGAGCGCCGGTTCGTTGCACGCTGCCATAACCCACTGGGCGAAGTCGCTGGAAAAGGTCGTGTAGTGGTGCGATTCCAGACTTTGAAACGTGTGGTAAAAAATCGATGCATCCGGACAGGTGCGCAGGTGCCGGGCGAGTTCACCCAGATTGGTCGCACGCTGCCGTCCGATGCGGATCAGGTAGGAAGCCGCGACGAACTGAAACGGCTCCGTGGCTCGCCGGGACCGGGCACTCGACGTTGCGGCGTGTTCCTGCATGGGAAGAAAAACTCATCCTATCATACGGGGGCTCACACCCGGTGCGGCTGCGCGGAAAATCACGCCGAGGATCGGAGCACGACAAAATCTTTTGACCCCGGCGACCTCGTTGCCGTATAACCTTTGCGCGTCCGGTGATTCGGGCCACCGGAGCACGCTTGTTCGTCCGCAGGTGCCCGCGCAGGCCGATGCTGATCCGCGACTTCATCTTCTGGCTTTCCACGAAAAAAGCAGTCACCGAGGCCATTGCCCGGCGGGGCATGCGCTATGGATTTGCGCGCCGCTTTGTGGCCGGTGAACGGCTGGAAGACGCGCTGGCCGCCGGCCGCGAGCTGGCACGCGACGGGCGCCGCATCAGCCTGAATCATTTGGGAGAAAATGTCCGCACCGTCCGCGAAGCCGAACAGGCGCGCGACAGCTACATCGCCATGGTGCACGCGCTCGAGCGCGAACGGATGGACGGCAACGTCTCGATCAAGTTGACCCAGCTCGGGCTGGACCTCGGCCCGGACCTCTGCCTGGAGCTGACCAGCCAGATTGCAGCCGCAGCGCAGGCCGTCGGCCGCACGATTGAAGTGGACATGGAAGGCTCGGCCTACACGGACGCCACGCTGGCGATCTTCGAGGCGGTGCGGCGGCAGCGGGACAACATCGCGCTGGCGATCCAGGCGTATCTCTACCGCAGCGAACGCGACATCGAACGTCTGCAGCCGCTGCGGCCCAAAATCCGCCTGGTCAAAGGGGCCTACCGCGAGCCGAAACAGATTGCCTACCAGAAAAAATCGGACGTGGATGCCAATTACCGCCGATTGCTCGTCAAGCTGATCGAAGGCGGCTTTTCGGTGGCCATCGCCACCCATGACCCCGCGATGCTGGACTTTGCCCGGGCCCAACTGCGCGCCTATCAGCTCGGCGAAGATCGCTACGAATTTCAGATGATCTTCGGCGTGCGACGCGATCTGCAGGCGGAGCTGCGCCGGCAGGGCTATCCCCTGCGCATCTATGTGCCGTTCGGCACTGAATGGTGCCCGTACTTCATGCGACGGCTGGCGGAACGGCCGGCGAACGTCTGGTTCGTGCTGCGCAGCCTGCTGGCGGAAACGACCCGCTAGGCGGGCTTTTCTGCAAAACGCTTCAGGAAGCAGGGGCAGGCGACTGCTCTTCGAGCCATTCGAACACAGCGGAATAGTCGAGCTCGGCGCGCTGATGCTCTGCGGCAGCGAAGGCGTCGCGGACGGCACGGGTGGCGGGCGTGTGGGCACCGAGCTCCTGCGCGGCCGCCAGCGCCAGATCGAGGTCTTTGCGCATGTGGCGAAGATAGAAGCTCGGCGGAGTGAATTTTCTGTGGGCGATGGTTTCGCCTTTCGACTGCACCATGGGGGAATGCAGCGCCGATTCGGCAAAAATCTCCAGCATCGTGCGCGGGGGGATGCCAGCGCGCGAAGCCAACAGCAACGATTCCGCAAGCAATTCCATCAGTCCGCCCAGGAGCAGGTTGCAGGCCAGCTTGACGCAGGTGGCCTGCTCGGGACGCGACCAGCGCCAGACCTTTTTCCCAAGGGCATCGAAGACAGGCTGGCACTGCTCCACCGCCCGGTCAGCACCGCCGGCAAAAATCAACAGGCGACCTTCCTGTGCGGCCCGCCAGTTGCCCAGCACCGGCGCATGCAGGAAATGCGCGTTGCGCGCGGCGTAGAAATCGGTCAGGTTGCGCGCAGTGGCCGGGTCAATCGTGCTCATGTCGCAATGGACTTTGCCGGCGGCCAGGCCCGCGGCGAGTCCGTCGGCGCGCTCGACCACCTCGCGCAGCGCTGCACCATCGGTAACCATGGTGATGACCAGGTCGGCCGCAGAGGCCAGCTCGCGGGGCGTCGCCGCACGGTGCGCTCCCCGTGCCACCAGCGAATCTGCACGCGAAGGCGTGCGATTCCAGACCAGCAACGGGAAACCTTGCTCGAGCAGTCTGCCGGCCATCGGCGCACCGATCACTCCCAAACCGATGAATCCGACACGAGGCTTCATAGCCGACTCCTGACCGGCGCGGCCGTCAACACTGACATCAGAAACATTTCGGGAGCGTTGTGGCCATGCTCAGCGCCGGCTGGCACGGAAGGCATCGAGCGTCCAGACGTCCGCAACTTCGTCATGTCGCAGAATGTAGAAATTGCCGTCACTGGCCCGGACGCGGAAATAGATAGCGGAGGGCTCGTACCACTGATCATCCACCGCTTCCACTTCGAAGACGCGGCCGCGGAGCAAGAAGCGAAGCGGACGCTGGTCGGCGCGATGGCCAGCGTAACATTCCACCTGAAGCGATCCGGAAAGCGAGTCCAGAGACATAGAGAACGCTCCCGTTCGCTATCTTAGCACGAGAGCATCGCGTGCGGCCGGTCCGCTGCCGCGCCTCCGTACAGAAGCCGGAGGGAATCACCCGGCGCGGCGCAGCTCGCGTTCCCGCTCGCGGATCACATTGCCGAAGGTGCGGCCGGCTACGGTCACACCGCTGGTCACACGACCGACCAGCCGAACCCGGGCACCGCGGGAAGGTACTCCGCGTTCGGTGATCACCCAGATGCGACCCGTGCCGTCGTCCACCTCGTAGGCACCCGGACCGAGCGCGCCGAACGAATTCACCACTTCGCCGCGAATAGCCACATCGCGGTCGCGAAATTCAGCGGGGTCCTGATTGATCTGTGCAATCGTGGTCTGCTTCGGACAGGCCGTGATCACGACAGACACCAGCAGAACAGCCAACAACACGAGCCAACGTTGATGACGCATCGGTTCCTCCTGCTCGAGTGCCCGCGGGCCGGGACGCGGTGGAATTGTCACGGGTGAACACAACCAGTGACCACGAGCTTGGATTCCGCTGTCCGGTAGCCGAGTTGCTCGGTCAGCGGGTTCTCGAATCCAGTGCGGAAAGCTCCCGTAGAGACTCGATTTCGAGCACGGGCCAGCGGCCGCGTTCGACTCCTCGGCGCCAGGTGATGCGGCCACTGGCTTCGACCCGCTTCTCTTCGAAGTCGGCCCAGCGCTCCGGTTGGGAGTTCACTTCGAGTTCGTGCAGGGTCTGACCGTCCATTTCCAGCGGGGCTTCGAGCTGGATGGCCCAGCCGGTGGTCTCGCCACCGATTGCGGCGACGCGAACCAGCACGCCGCGCACCGTGACGCGCTGGTCATCGGCAGTGCGAGTGGCGGAGCCGTTTCGCTCCGCACAGCCTGTCCCGGCAAGCGAGGCGAGCACCACTGCCCCGACCAGGCGTCGCCAGGCCACCGATCTGCCGGAAGCGCGGAATCTGCTCATGGCACGGTTGCTGTCGTGGCGGCGGACCAGTGCAGCGCGTTGAACAACAGCTTGAAGGTGGCATGCGGCTGCGCACGCCACTGCACCGGAAAACCGAACAAAATCACCCGACCGCTGCCGTGGCGCACTTCGAGAGCGCCGATGCGGTTGGAAAGATGCTCGGGGCCGCCAATCCAGCCGCTCTTCAGCGGATTCTCGGTCGGGTAGCGAACCACGGCGCGGGGTTCGCTGGCCGTGAACGGCGCAACGAGCTCGAAGGCCGGGGAGTTGCGGAAATAGCTGCCGGTCCGCTCGGGCATGCCGTAGCCGAGCGGGTGGCGATTGTCCACCAAGATTTCCAGGACGGCACCCGGGCAGAAAAACTGCGAGGCCGGCACGTTGCGCAGGACGTTGCGGACGGGCAAACCGAGCGCGTCAATGGCCAGGTCCGCCGCTTCACCCAGGGTGACCAAGGTGCCGCCGGTACGGACAAATTCGTCCAGGGCACGCACGCCGGCTTCCCCGATGCCGCCGCGATATTCCGGACGAATCCATTCGCCACGATTGCCGTTCAGGATCGAATTCTTCGATTGATCAGCGAAGACAATCACGTCAAATCGTGCGCGCAGGTTGCCGGCGCGGAGGTCTGCGTTGTGTACCGTGGTATAGGGGAAGCCGTACTGCTCGAGCAGCCAGCGCGTCCAGCCTTCGTCCATGTTGGCGGTCCAGGGCTGGTATAGGGCAATGCGGGGTGCGCGCAGCCGCCAGGCGTTCAGGGTCGTTTGCGGCCATTCGACGGCCGTGATGCGGACATGCGTTTCACGGGCAATGTGTTCGAGGATGGCGGCCGGATCGCGCGCCGACTTTGTTGGACGCACCACGATGGTGCCCTCGGGATACTGCTGGCCGGCGATCTGGAAGCTTTGTGCGGCCCAGTACACTTCCACATCGTTCCGCGCGAGCAGGCGATTCACCGCGTGCGCACTCGCATTCCATTCGTGCGGGAGCAGGAAGGCGACGTTGCGAGCACGAGGATTGCCGACCAGTGCGCCCGCGGGCGGCGCCGGCACGAAGCGTTCGAGCGAGGCGTCAAAGGGGCGGTCAATGCGAATGGCGGTGACGCCCATCTGGTAGGGGAGCGTCCAGCCGGTTACGTCATAAGGGCGCTCAGGCGTCTCCCCGGCGCGCACCGGACGCATCGGGTACGACTGCGGCTCGAGCAGGTCTTTGGCATAGTTGCGGAACGGCTGCGCCATGGGGATGACGTAACTGCCGGCGGGAAACTTCTGGCCATCGGCTGTGAACTCTGCCGCCGCGCGGTAAATTTCAATCCCGGCCAGCCCCAAAACTTCCAGCAATTTTGCGGCGGCGCCCGGGTCATGCTGTTCGGGCGGGAAGACCCAGGCAAACGGGTTCCCTTTGCGTCCGGTTTCGATGGCTTTCCGATTCAAGGTATAAAAATTGCGCTGGAGCATTTCCCGATTGGCAGCGACACCTTCCAGCAGGGCCCAGGTCAGGACAAGCTCGTAGTCCACGATATCGCGCAGGCGCCAGGTGCCGCCGAGCCAGGGACGGGGATAGTTCGTCCGTGCCCAGGTGTCCCGCGGCGGCGGCAACGGTTCGCGCGGGTCGCGAGGGCCTCCGGAGGGTTCTTCTTCTCGAGACAACTGGTAGAGGCGCGTGCGCCGTTGCTCGACGGGGCTGGCCAGCCACGCGCTGGCCATTTCGGTCAGCAGCCCGACCATGTTGTGATACCAGGCGCCGTTTTTTGCCGAGCCCTGCCACCACCAGGTGAACCGCTCGCCGTACTGCACACCGGTCAGGCCGGCGGCGTACGTTTTGTGGAACATGTACATGCCGAGCAGATTCGCTGCGGCCATCACGGCGGGTTCGATGTTGGGATTGATGGGATCGGCAAACGGGGGCACGAACAACCGTGCACCGGAAGACCCCATCTGGTGCTCATCGAGGAAGACGAGCGGGAACCAGTCTTCATAAAGGATTTTCGTCACCAGGCGCGTCTCCACCTGGGTGAGCATGTAGGCGTCGCGGTTGTTGTCGTGGCCGGTGTACTTGTGGTAGAGCCAGGGCAACGGAGAGTATTCGTACTCGGTGCCCACGTTTCGGTTGTACCAGTCCACGACCAGCACCTGCCCGTCGGGATTCACCGAGGGCGCCAGCAGAAAGACGACTTTGTTCAGGATGTCTTCCACGTATTCGGATTGTTCTGTGGCCAGGCGATAAACCAGCTCGAGCGACATCTGGGTCGCGGCCACCTCGGTGGAATGAATCGTCAGGGTGATCAGCACGACCGCAGGATTGCGGCGGAAGATGGCTTCGGCGGCAGACTCATCCAGCTCGTAGGGATACGCCAGACGGCGCTGATCGGCACGGATTTCTTCCAGGCGGGCAAGATTCTGCGGCGAGGAGATCGTCAGCAGGATGAAGGGATGCCCCAGGGTGGATTTGCCCAGCTCTTCGTAGCGGATTCGGTCTGAGGCCTGCGCGGCCAATTGCATGTAGCGCACCACCTGATCCCAGGTGGCCAACTTCCGATCCGTGCCCACACGAAAACCCAGGTACTGTTCCGGCGTGGGCAACGACTGCGCAGCAGCGGCGCCGGCCAGACAAAGAACAACGAACGCCGCCACCAGTACACGAAAGCGATCGCGCATGGATGAAACCCTCCGTCTTTATGCCGCGCGATTGTAAAAGAATGTTTCTGGAGGCGGAAGAAAAAAGAAGCCCGCAGCAGCGCCCAGTGCGATGCCGCACCCCAGCGCAGCAGCGCCGCTCAGCGCGGCACGGGGACACTCGCGGGCAGACTGGCCGAAACGGGCTCGGCCAGCACAACCCGTTCGCCCGGATAGATCGCCGTAACCCGTCCGGAGGAGATTTCCAGTGCGGCGGCGCGTCCGTCAGCGGGCGAAGCCAGAAGAAAAACCCGCTGGCCAAAGCGCGGATGAATTCTCCCGTCGGGATGCGGAGCATGGCCGGCAACGAACCGGCGCACCTGGAACGCCTCTGCGACCAAAGCAATCTGCGCGGCACCGGCCGTCTCGTCCCATTCAGCAAACCCGCGGAAACGCAGTGGCCCCTCGGGGTGCAGCAGGAGCCAGTTGGTGTGATCCACCAGAGACTCCAGGGCGGCGAGGTACTGCAGAACGGCGGCATCGGGCTCCCAGAACAGTCCGCGGGCTTCGGCCTCCTTCTGCTGCTGCGCGATGCGCGTGCGATGTCGGGCCAGTTCGGCCTGGGCCGCTTCCACCATCTCCGGCAGGCCGGCATCCGGAGGCACCAGGTCGCCTTGCACGAGCAGGCGGCGGAGGCGGTCGAACCGGTCCAGCTCGTGCCGGATGCGCTGATTGATCTGCTCGAGCGACTGTGCACGCAGCCGGGGACTGAGGCCGGCGTGCACGAACAGAAACTCGTCCACGCGGACGACCACGTCCCGCTGGCGCAGCCAGCGCCCATAGGGGCTGTCCGGAGCGAATGCTTCCCGATATTCCAAGAAGCCGGGCGGGCGCGTGTCCAGCCACTGCTGCTCGGCGACCGGGTCCGGCCGCCACGGCGGAAGCTGATACTTTTCGGCGAATCGGCGGCGCTGGCGAACATAGTCGCGCCAAGCGCGCCGGCGACGACGCTCCGAGTCCGCGTCAGCAAATTCGCGGTAGGCTTCCGGTGCGACACCCCGCAGATCCCCGAACAGGTGCGCCACTTCCTGGTCGCCCAGCAGGACAACCACGCGGCCGCCGGCACGCGAGGCTTGTTCTTCCAGTTGGAGCAGCAGATCCAAAACGCGGCGCGACTGCCCACCCGAACCCAAAAAGTCACCCGTCTGAACGAGCGTGGCAGCGCCGCCGGCCCAGCGCAGTCGCTCGTCCACCAGGCCCGTCTGCTTCAGCAGGGTAAGCAGCGCAGCAGCATTTCCGTCCACACCACCCAGCACGACGAGGCGCTCGGCTGCGGGGTGCGGCGGCACAGTGGGAAAACCGACCGCTGGCAGAAGGAGCAAAGCCAACAACAACGCTGAGCGACACATCCGATGCCGTTGCATGCAGGTCAGCCCGGACATTCTACACCGAATGGCACTGTGCTAGGCTGAAGGCATGCGAGCTGCCCGGCACAGCGGAGCGAGCCGAAATGATCTCCTGCTGTTTCCGTTCGCCGTAGCTGCGCTGCTGTTCACGCTGCCCACAACGAGCTCGGAACGCGTGCGGTGGAAACCGGTGGAACTCGCTGCACTCGTGCTGGACGGGCGCACCGTAGAAGACTGGCAGGTCTATCAGGCCGAGGAGCGGAATCAGTTTCTGGTGCGCATCGGACGGCGCTTTCTGCTGCTGGACACAGCGAAACGGCAGGCCTGGGAGCTCGACCCGGAACAGTTCCGCAGCGAAGACGACCTGCTGGTCTCTGCCACAGTCGAACAGCTCACGGCCGAGTCGCAGCCAGAGAACAATAAAGTTCAGGAGCCGGCAACCGCCGCCGAAGCAGCCGGCCACGAAGCACGCCGAGAACGCTCCGGGCTCGGCTATCCCGTCGTGCGGCACCGCTGGCCCCGGCGCTTTTCGACCGACCAATGGGTGGACCGGCACGCAGGCCGCGCGCGACTGATCCAGGTGCGCTTGACCGAGGAGGGCCGACTGCTCGAGCTGCAGATTTCGCTGAGTCTCTACGAGCAGATCCGCCGTTGAGGCGCGCCGAAACCGGCACGGGAGCCCGCTCAGCGCTCCACCGCATCTTCCTTCTGGTAGACGTCGTAGACCCACGGGATGCCGAGGAATCCACCGCGCATGCGGATTTCGACGGGGTCGCCGCGGTGGAAGCGAAGGAAGTCGTCCCGGGAGACGGGCACGCGCTCGAATTCACGGCCTTCGCGCCAGGAAACCACCAGCAAGCGGCTGGAACGCAGCGTGCCCGGCATGGTGAACTTGCCGGCGACGCGTGTAACACGGTGCACCGGCGGCTGCGCATCGAGCTGGCCATTCAAAAAAATCAAACCGGCCAACAACCACGGCACCGGCACCAGCGTGCGAAACAGGCGCCGGAGCAGCTCCAACTCGCGCCGGCGACGCGCCCGCGCATCGAGCCAGACCCCCAGCGCCAGCGTCAGGAAGAACAGTGCGCCGAGGAACACCAGCATCAGGTCGAGTTCCAGCGGCGGGAAGAGCTGACCGGCAGAAAGAAAAGCCAGTGTGCCTACCAGGAAAATTGCGGTCTGATAAATCAGCCGGCGTCGAAACGCCACTTCGGCGGCTTCCGGATGCAAACCGCAGACCTCGCAGACCGGATGTTCGCGTTCGGCGCCGCAATTCGGACAGTGCATCATTTCCTAGGCAGAGACGGCAAAATGGCCATCAGGCGCGCCTGCACTTCCGGGCTCAACCGCAGGAACTGCACGCCCATGCCGACGCCGGGCACGACACGGCGCACCACACAGTCCACGCGCAACGGCTCAGGGAAGTGCACAACCGCCGTAAACATAGCGTTTACCCAAAGTGGATTGTTCATCGCCAGGAACATACCGCTCAAGCTAATATCCGTCACCTGAGCCGAGAGAGTCCGCGAACCCCATTCGATTTCCACGGGCGCCAGAACTACATGACGCGGGTCGCGGCAGCGATTCGGGAGGTCGGCATCGGCGGGGGACGTGTGATGCTCATCGGCGCCCACCCCGCGATGGTATGGCGCGCGGGCGTGCCCGTCAAGTAGAACAGTTGTTAAGAGAGAATGTCGTATAATTAGTTGGTGGACCTGCGGAAGATCATCCTGGACCAGAAGCGTGCCATCCGCCGCCGCACCCAGCAGGTGCTGGAGCTGGTGCGGCCCGAGCAGATGTCGTGGAGTCCGACAGCCGGCGCGCTGACCATCGGCGAGCTGTTGCGGCACCTCTGGGTGTCCGAGGAAGGCGTGCGGCGCGTCGCGCTCGAGGGCGACTTCCACTACTACCTGGTGCGCGTGCCCCGCGGCCTGCGCGCCGTGCTCGGGCAACCCGGAACCCTGGAAGAAGAGCTGCGGGAACTGGAACGCGTGCACCAGGAAACCCTCCAGCTTGTGAGCACCTATCCTCTGGAACGCCTGGAGGAAGAACGCAGCGAACCTTCGCTGGGCTACCGGCGCAAGGTGTATGCCATTCTGCTGGGAATCAACGAGCACGAAGTTCACCACCGCGCACAGCTGATGACCTACCTGCGCATGCTGGGCACACCGGTGCCCGAGCCAATGCCATCGCGCTGAACGGCGGGCCGAGTTTACTCGGACGGAAGCTCGCGGACAGAACGGGGCGGCGAATCCAGGCAAAGGATGTTTTCATCGCGGCCGCTAGTGATCAGCGTGCAGGCTGCCGTCTGTGCCGCGCGAATCGCTTCTTCGCGGGTCTGGCCGGACGCAACCGCGCAACGCTGGCGCCCCTGAAAGTCCATACAAACTTCGTAGCGCACCTGATCGTGCTGGAAGCTCAGGTAGACCAGGGCCGCTACCAGAGCCGCCGCACCCACGGCAACGATCAGTTTGATCCCGGCAGACATTGCTCCCCAGCATTGTAGCAGGTTCGCACCGAATCCGTTGGCCGAATCCGAGGCAGGAACACCAACTCGCACCCCAGCACGCTCACGGAAACCCGCCGGCTGCGACGCAAGCGCCCTTCTTCTGTGTTTCAGCGGGGACGGCCGGACGGCGCGCGGCGGGCGATTTCCTGCTCGAGCATCTGACGCCGTTCCGGCCGAAGGCGGCCCAGCGCGAGCAGATCCCGCAGCTCGTGGAGCGCCAGGTCGGGCAGAAGAGCGCGCACGCGCACCGACGGCGTGGCCGGATGCCGTACCAGAGCCAACCGCACACCGGGCAGGCGCACCCAGCGGGGATGTTCGGCAATGGCGGTAACGACGTGCGATGCCAGCTCGTCGCGAGCGAGCAGTTGCAGCAGATGGCCTTCCGCCAGGAACGGATTGTCCAGCGCAAGCCGCACCACCGGCGGGACTCCCTCGGCAAGCAGAGCTGCCGCGACGCGTCCTGAGGCACGCCGCGCCAGGGTCAGCTTCTGTCCCTGGGGAACCTGCGGCAGGCGCGCGACGAGGGTGTCTTCCGCGATGCGCTTCAGCTCGGCGTGTGCGGAGGGCAACAACGTCAGCCGAACCAGGTCAAACAGATACAGTTGCCGCACCCAGCGCAACGCCACTAGCCGCGGCGCATGCGGATGCAAAACGATGTCGCGCCGCACTGCATAGCTGGCACTCAGAGCAGGATGGGTGGCCAGCGCGGCCAATACCGCCGGGGGCAGGTCGGCACGGCGGAGCAGAATTTCGGCATGCTGCTCGTTCAGCTCGGGATTTTCCACCAGCGCGAGCAGCACGGCCGGGTCCGGCGAGCTCAGCAGCCGAGGAATCTCCTCCGCCGACGCGGTGCGTGCGCGGGCTTCGTCCCGGGAGGCATTATCCTGCGCGGCCATGGGCTTTCGCATCGGCCGAGAGCAATCGCTGCGCCAGCCGGGCAGCACCGATCGCCGGCGCGGTGCGCAGCAACTCAATCCGTGCGCGCGGCGCTACACCCACCAGGAGCGCATCCACAGCGGAATCGAGCAGACGGCTGTGACCGAACACGCCCCCGGCCCGGGCAAGCAAAAATTCCTGCTCGGCCATCTGCAAGCGGCGAATGACGCTGGCGGCCAGTCGGGAGAGATGCAGCGCGGAGCTGAAGAGGATTTCGCGGGCCGTGGCATCTTCCTGCTCAGCAGCTTCGACGACCAGCGGAAAGATGCGCGGAAAAATCTCCTGCGGATTTTCAGCGACGCGTTCGACGAGCGTCTCCCAGTTCGGACACGCGAGTGCGGCCGGAATGCTGTCGGAAAGCAGCGTGACCGGCGCCAGGCGGTCCCGAACTCGTGCGATGGCCTGCACGGCTCTGCGGCCGATCTCAAACGCGCTGCCTTCGTCCCCGATCCAGGGGCCCCATCCCCCGGCGCGCGCCATGCGCCCGGATGGGCTGCGTCCCAGCGCGGCCGAACCGGTTCCGGCAACCAGGACCACGCCCGGGCCAGCACCGACGGCGGCTTCCAGCGCCACCTCTAAATCGGTGGTGACGTGGACGTCGGCAGCAGGAAAGCGCTCGACCAGATGGGCCATGACGCGCTTGACCACGCGGGGGCGTCCCGCTCCGGCCAGTCCGACGCAGACGGCCGTCACCCGGCCGACATCAAGCTGAGCCGCAGCCAGCGTCTGCTCCGCGGCGACATCGAGCGCTTCCAAAGCGGCCGGAAAACCACAGCGCAGCGGGTTCGAAGGACCCGCGGTGCCGCGCCCGAGCAGCCGTCCGGAGGCATCGAGCAGAACACAGTCGGTCTTGGTGCCCCCGCCATCCACGCCGAGGTAGTAGCTCATACCGGAGCCGTCCGCAAATCGATTACGCCACCCGCAGTGTACCGCGAATTGGACCATCTGGCAGCCATCGGAAAACAAAGGAGCGACCCCGCACGGGATGGCAAATCGCGGACAGGCCGGTGAAACGCGCATTGACACTGGTAGAAACAGGTAGCTACCATCGCGCAACTCCCTGCGCTCGACACGAGATGTGCGAAGCCGGGAAGAGCAACCATGCGGCTGAGCGGGCTCGACCTGACCATCCTGATGCTCTACCTGGCGGCTGTGACCGCCATCGGCCTGTGGTTTCGCCGTGGCCAGCGCGACATCCGCGACTATTTTCTGGGACGGCGTGAATCGCCCTGGTGGGCCCTGACGCTTTCCATCGTGGCCACGGAGACTTCCACGCTGACCGTAGTGAGCACCCCGGCGCTGGCCTTCGCAGAGAATTTTCAGTTTTTGCAGCTTGTACTCGGCTACGTCGCGGGCCGCGTGGTGGTGGCGCTGCTGTTCATTCCGCAGTTTTTCCGCGGGGAGTTCTACACGGCCTATCAGTTGATCGAAACCCGCTTTGGCGCGCGCATGAAGAGCGTGGCCGCAGCAACGTTTCTGATCACGCGGGCACTGGCCGACGGCGTGCGGATCGCTGCTGTGGCGCTGGTCGTTCAGGTAGCCTTTGGAATCGGCGAACTCTGGTCGGTCGTGATCGTCCTCGGGCTGACGCTGATCTACACATTTCATGGCGGTCTGAAAGCCGTCATCTGGACCGACGTGGTGCAGTTGGGCATCTATCTGGGCGGGGCGCTGGCGGCTCTGGGACTGCTGTTGGGGAAAATCCCGGGCGGCTGGAGCGAAGCGAGCGCCGTGGCGGCTGCCCACGGCAAGTTCCAGCTCTTCGATTTCACCTGGGATTGGACGACGAAGTACACCTTCTGGTCCGGCGTGCTGGGAGGGATGTTTCTGACCATGGCCAGTCACGGCACCGACCAGTTGATGGTGCAGCGGCTGCTGGCGGCGCGCAGCGAACGCGACAGCAAACGGGCGCTGCTTGCCAGCGCCGTGCTCGTCTTCGCCCAGTTTGCGCTGTTCCTGCTGCTTGGCGTGTTGCTGTTTGTTTTCTACGGTGCGCCGGCGACCACGCCCGGACAGAGCTACGACGCAGTGTTCCCGCAATTCATCGTGCAGGAAATGCCGGCGGGACTGCGCGGCCTGATGCTGGCGGCTATCTTCGCCGCCGCGATGTCCACCACGAGCAGCACACTGAACGCTCTGGCCAGCTCGAGCATCGTGGACTTTCGCCGCCTGCAGGGAAAAATTACGGAGCCGACGCGCCTGCTGTCGCTTTCGCGCCGGGCAACGCTGGTCTGGGGCGCAGTCCTGCTCCTGCTGGGCCTGGTACGCTGGGGACCGCTGCTGGAAGCGGGTCTGACGATTGCTTCGATTACCTATGGCAGTTTGCTGGGCCTTTTCGTGCTTGGTTTTCTGCACCGAGGCGCCACCGCAGGCGGAGCCCTGACCGGGATGTTCGCCGGACTTGCCGGCATGCTCTACGTGCGATTTGCCACGCCGGTGGCGTGGACCTGGTACGTACTGGTGGGCACGCTGACCACAGTGCTGGTCGGCGTAGCAGTCAGTTGGGTGACACGGCAAGCGACGGCACAACACAAGGAGCGGTCATGAGTGAAACCGAGGCCAGGGGCGAGAGCAGGTCGGCTACTGTGCAGCGCCAGGGTCTGGAGCTGGTGCGCGGTCTGGGACCGTGGGCCGCGATGGCCATGGTCGTCGGCCACATCATCGGCACCGGCATTTTCCTGGTGCCGCGGGATATGGCCGAGGCGACGCAGTCGGTGGGCCTGGTGTTTCTGGTGTGGATCTTCGGCGGACTGCTGTCGCTGGCCGGCGCACTCACGATTGCCGAGCTGGGCGCAGCCATGCCGGAAGCCGGCGGCGCCTACGTGTTCCTGAAACGCGGGCTCGGGCCGGTCTGGGGATTCCTGTTCGGCTGGATGAACAACCTGGTAGGCAAGCCGGCTTCGATTTCGACGATTGCCGCCGGGCTGATGATTTTTCTCAGCTTTTTCTTTGGCGCATTGCGGGAAACCATTTTCACGGTGACAATTCCCCTGCCCTGGGCGGAAACGCCGTACCGTTTCGAGTTCACCTGGGCGCAGCCGGCCGCAGCGGTGGCGATTGTGTTCATCACCTGGATCAACTACCTGGGCGTGCGTCTGGCGGGCCGAGTGCAGGTAGTCCTTACGGTCTTAAAAGTGAGTGCAATTCTGGCTGTGGTGGTCCTGGGCTTTCTGCTTGCGGAACCCGAATTCGCCACCGATGCTCCACTGCTTCCGCCCCTCGCCGATCTGGGTCTCCTGACCGGATTTCTGACCGCGACGGTTGCCGCGCTGTGGGCCTATGACGGCTGGATTGACGTCACACTGGCCGGTTCCGAAGTGCAGAATCCGCAGAGGAATATTCCGCGCGCCGTTGTGGGAGGAACGGTGATCGTCGGCGGAATCTACCTGCTGGCCAATGCCGTCTACTTCTACGTGCTGCCGCTCGAAACCGTAGCCAGCACACCCAACGTGGCCAGCGAAGCCGTCCGGCGGTTCGCCGGGCCGGCCGCAGCGGCGTGGATTACCCTGGCGATGGTGATCTCCGCCACCGGCACACTGAACAGCTCCATCTTGACCGGCGCACGGGTGCCGTATGCCATGGCGCGGGACGGGCTGTTTTTCCGCGCAACGGTTCGCATTCACCCGAACTATCGCACGCCCGCCGGTGCGCTGCTGTTTCAGGGCACGGTAGCGTGTGTGATGGTGCTCACCGGCGAGTTCAGCGACCTGTTCTCACTGTTCATCTTCGCCCAGTGGATATTCTACGCGCTGACCGTCGCTTCCGTGTTCGGCCTGCGGCGGCGCGAGCCCGCGTTGCCCCGACCGTACCGGGCCTGGGGTTTTCCGGTCGTGCCGGCGCTGTTCATCGTGAGCGCGACGGCGCTGACCGTGAATTTGTTCCTGCAGCGGCCGGTGCGCAGCTCAATCGGGCTGGCGCTGATCCTTTCCGGGTTGATCTTCTACCGCCGCTGGAGCCGCACAGCGGCCAGTCGCGCGTAGCCGGTTTCCGGGCGCGCTCCCGGACCGGTGAGTACCCGACCCGGGCGCGCACCGGTGTGGCGATCCGCCTCGATCACCACTTCTCCGTTGACCAGCACATAGTCGAAGCCTTCACTGTACGCGTGCGGCCGCTCGAAGGTAGCGCGGTCGGCAATCCGGTCCGGGTCGAAGATGACCAGGTCGGCCCACAGGCCCGGGCGGATCAGTCCGCGGTCGGCGAAGCCAAACCGTTGCGCGGGCAGCGAAGTCATCTTGCGGATGGCTTCCTCCAGCCGCAGGATGCCCTTTTCCCGCACGTAGCGGGCCAGCACGCGGGCGTTGGTGCCGTAGGAGCGCGGATGGGGCACGCCTTCACCGAACTCCACCACGCGCCCGTCCGACGCCACCATGGCATAGGGGAATTGCAGGATGCGCTCGACGTCGGCTTCGCTCATCGAGTGGTAGACCATGCTGGCTCCACCCTTTTCCATCATTTCGAGCACGGTGGTGATTTCGTTGGCCAGGGTAGCGGCGCGGCCGCGCTCGCGATTGATCTGGGCGATGCTTTTGCCTTCGAGCGAGCGATCCCATTCGCAACGGGCGACGCGGGCGTAGTCGAGCCGACGAAAGCCGTTGCGATTGCGGATGTGTTCGACCATTTCGGCCGCGATCCGCCGGCGCGTAGGCGGGTCGGCCAAACGCTGACGGAGCGCTTCCTGCCCCCCGGCGAGCGCCCAGGGCGGCAGCAGCACGCCCAGATTCGTGCTGCTGGCCGCGTAGGGATACTGATCTACGGTGACGTCCAGGCCAGCGGCGCGGGCAGCCAGCACCATCTGGATCGAACGCGTGCTCTGGCCCCACAGATCGCGGTGGGCTACCTTGAAGTGCGAAATCTGTACCGGCAGGCCGGCGGCGCGGCCGATGTGCAGGGCTTCTTCGATCGCTTCGAACAGCCGGCTGCCTTCATCGCGGATGTGCGAGGCGTAGATACCTCCATAGCGTGCGGCGACGCGCGCCAGCGCCAGCACTTCATCGGTTTTTGCATAGGCACCCGGGATATAGACCAGCCCGGTCGAAAACCCAACCGCGCCTTCCCGCATGGCCCGTTCGACGAGCTGCTCCATGCGGGCCAGCTCTTCCGGCGTGGGATCGCGCTGCTCCGCCCCCATCACCGCGCGGCGAACACTGTTGTGGCCAATCAGCATGGCCGCGTTGATGGCGATGCCGGAGGCGCGAAGTGCAGCAAAATATTCGGCCAGGTCGGTCACCGAGCCGCCGCAGTTGCCCAGCACAATCGCAGTGACTCCGTCGCGCAAAAAATTCGTGGCGTCGGGCATGCGGCGGAGTGCTTCTTCGCCGTGCGTGTGCACATCAATGAAACCGGGGGCAACGATGCGCCCCGACGCATCCAGCACGCGCCGGGCTGTGGCCGACGGCAGCCGGCCAATCGCCACGATGCGGCCCTCGCGGATGCCAATGTCGGCCACGTACCAGGGATTGCCGCTGCCGTCCACGATGCGTCCGTTGCGAATCAGCAGGTCAAACCCCGACTGTGCGCCGGCCAGCCCGGCAACCAACAGCAAACTCAGAAGGATCAGAATCTGTTTTCTCATGCGACCTCCTGAAACGCAGGTGCGGCGACACCGGCGCGCAACGGAACCGGCGCGCACTCCGGATGGAGAATCGCCGCCAGGATTTCCACGCCGTCGGCCAGGCGCGGCCCGGGCCGGGCAAAATAGCTGTTCGCATCGAGCGCCCAGACGTTGCCCGCGCGCACCGCAGCAAGCTCCCACCAGCCCGGCGGCCAGCGGAGGCTGCGCGCTTCGGCGAGCGTGGCGGCCAGGTGGTAGCCGCACGGCATCAGCAGGATGACGTCCGGACGGGTTTGCAGCAGCTCCGCCCAATCCGCGCGATGCGAAGGCTCACCCGAACGGCAGCACAACGGCTCACCGCCGGCAAGGGCGATCATCTCGGGCACCCAGTGACCGGGCAGGAAAGGCGGATCGAGCCACTCCAGGGCAAGTACGCGCGGTCGTGCGGCTCCGGCTACTGCCGCACGAACGCGCTCGACGCGGGCCACGAGCTCGGCAACCAGCGCGGCCGCTCGCCCGGCTCGACCGACCGCTTCGCCGACACTGTGGATGTCCTGCCAGACACCGGCCAGGTCTTTCGGCGCCAGCGTGAGTACACGGGGCGGAACAGAAAATGTGCTGAGCACCGCAGGCAGATCTTCGGGAGAGGCGGCACAGACGTGACAGAGGTCCTGGGTGAGGATCAGGTCGGGCTGCAGCCGGCGCAGCGCGACATCGTCCACGCGATACAGGCTCTCGCCGCGGGAGAGGAAGGCACGCACCTGAGCATCCAGTTCGGCGGCAGTGCGACCCTGCGTCTCGAGCCGGGTTTCAACGACAACCGGTTTGCCCCGCACCTCGGGCGGATAGTCACACTCGTAGGTGATGCCGACCAGCGCATCGCCCAGGCCCAGCGCGCAGACGATTTCGGTCGCCGAAGGAAGAAACGAGCAGATGCGCATGGGGCTGAGTTTACTGCGGGCCGACCGCGGCAGGCAATTGTTCGGCGAGCTGCACATCGGCGAAAACGAAGCCATCCAGCAACACGCGCTGGCCGATGACCACGGACACGGGCGCACGGAACATAGGGCCAGCGAAGGCAAAGGTATGGAATTCGCCACGTTCTCCACAGGGATCCACGCCGACGGGCAGGTCAGCGAGCAGGCGCGCGTCGAAGCAGCGACCGGCGAACTCTGCGGAGAGCTGCTTCGGATCCACGCAGGTGAGCACGGCGCGCAGGCCCGCCGCAATCATCTGGCGCGCGAGCGCACCGGTGTCGCGTCCCCAGAGGGGGAAGAGCGGAGCGATGCCGGTGTCGGCCAGCATGGCCTCGCGGTAGCGGCGGACGTCTTCCAGATACAGGTCACCGAACGCAATGTGAGTGACGCCCTCGACGCGGGCCCGTGCCAGCGCCGTGGCCATGGCCTGCTGGTAGAGCTCGTTCGGGCAGGGATGCGGAATAGGCACCTTGACCAAGGGCAAGCCCACGGCGGCGGCCTGGGCTTCGAGCACCGTTTCGCGCACCGCGTGCATAGCCACGCGGCCGAAGGCGGCATTGACGGTGGTCAGCAGTGCGACGACTTCGACGCCCGGCCACCGGCGCAGCTCCTGCAGGGCCCAGGCGGAATCCTTACCGGTGCTCCAGGAAAGCCAGACCCGCAGGGATGGCATGACCGCGGCACCTCAGCGATAAAGCAGATAGGGCTGGCGCCGCTTGCGGAAGGCAGCCAGATCGTCGGCCATCTCGTCGACGATGCGCGTGGGGGCATCCCCGCGACGAAGCCGCTCCAGTGTGGCGGCACTGCCGAGCAGGGTGAGGATAGCATCCAGTTTGAAGTGCTCGGGATAGAGCGTGCGAAGCGCAGCGGCAATTTCCAAGCCGGCGAGCATGGCGTGCACCGAAGGACGGTCGGTGATCACCACGGCGATGCCTTCGCATCGGCTGCCTCGATAGAGGCCCTCGGCGGGAGTGAATTCGGTGGGCACAAAGAGCAGACCCGGCACAAAACGGCGATTCAGATAGGCAGCCAGCTCTGCGGCGCGGATCCACGGCGCGCCGAAAACTTCAAAGGGCGTGTCTGTACCGCGGCCGACCGAAACGCCTCCCGCCTGCAGAATCTCCAATCCGGGATAGAGCAGTGCGGCGTCCAGCGAGCGCAGATTCGGTGAAGGAGCGATCCATCGCAGTCCGGTCAATTCGAATGTATCGCTGCGGCGCCAGTCCTGCAGAGGAATCACGTGCAGGCGCGCGCCAATGCGGTTTTCCGCGTTGAACATGCGCGCCAGCTCGCCGACCGTCATGCCGTGCACCACCGGCAGAGGAAAATAACCGGTGAAGCTGAGCCGGTCCGGGTCAAGCAGCGGGCCCTCGATGCGTTCGCCGCCGAGCGGATTGGGACGGTCCAACACATAGAATTCGAGGCCGTGCCGGGCGGCTTCTTCCATGGCGTAGGCCATCGTGGTGATGTAGGTGTAGAAGCGCACGCCGGCATCCTGAATGTCAAAGACGAGCGCATCCAACCCGCGGAGCATCTCCGGCGTGGGCCGGCGCGTTTCCCCGTACAGACTGTAGACTGGCAGGCCGGTCCCGGGGTGGGTGCTCGACACCACCTGGCCCTCCGCGCGCCCGGCCAAGCCATGCTCAGGACTGAACAGAGCCACGAGTTTGACGCCCGGCGCCGTGGCCAGCAATTCGATCGTGCTGTGGCCATCGCGCGCCACACCGGTGTGATTCGTAATCAACCCGACGCGCTTGCCTGCCAAGGGGGCGAAGTTCTGCGCGATGAGCACGTCGATTCCCGTCTTCGTGCTGCCCTGCCGGGACGAAGTGCCCTCCGGGGAAACACTGCGCGCGGCGCCCGCGCTGCGTTCGAGGGCGCTGTTGGCCGGCGGACCGGCGCCTACAGCCGCCGCCACCATCGTGGCCACTTTCGACCGCAGCGAAGAAATCGGTGGACGCACCCGGGGATGAATGCTGTTGGTCAGCAGGACGATGAACGTGCGACTGGCTGGGTCGATCCAGATCGAAGTTCCGGTGAAGCCGGTGTGTCCGAACGAACTGTCGGGGAACAGTTCGCCTCGCGGTGCGGAGTACACCGAATCGATATCCCAGCCCAGGCCGCGCCGCGTACGGCTCCAGGGAGGCGATTGCGGGGCAGCCATTTTGCGAATCGTGGCCGGCGCAAGCAGTTGAGGCGATGCGTCGGTGCCGGCGGGCGTGTTGCTCCACGCTGCAAGGATCATGCGGCAGAAGCGGGCCAGGTCATCGGCGGTGCCGAACAGTCCGGCATGGCCGGCGACACCCCCCATGCCGCGCGCGCGCGGGTCATGGACGACGCCGCGGAGCAGACGTCCGCGTCCGGAACCCGGTGCCGCGCCTGCCGGCAGATCGATTTCCTCGGTGGGCGCGATGCGGGGGCGCCACTCGGGCGGAGGCAAAAACCGCGTCTGTTGCATGCCCAGCGGCTGTGCAATCTCTCGAGCGAAGAATTCGTCCAATGAAAGGCCGCTCACGCGCCGGACGAGCTCACCCAGAACAATGTACCCGGTGTCGCTGTAGATGAAGCGGGCGCCGGGCGGGGCAATCAGTTCGTCGCGATAGATCGCATCGAGCACGGCCGATGCGCCCGACCAGGACTCGGGCAACACCGGAATCGGCCGCAAACCCGAATGATGGACGAGCAGCATGCGGACCGTCACCTGATCCTTGCCGCCGCCGGTGAACTCGGGCAGGTAGCGAACGACGGGATCGTTCAAACGGAGCTGCCCCCGCTCGACCAATT
Source organism: Terriglobia bacterium (assembly GCA_023512135.1). GTDB lineage: Bacteria > Acidobacteriota > Terriglobia > Acidiferrales > UBA7541 > DSGC01. Next base: position 36,131 of record JAIMAG010000003.1, read on the forward strand.
TCATGATCGCCGGGGCGGTGGCCACGACTTTGGTGAGCGAGGCCAGGTCGAAGATCGTGTCTACGGTCATCGGCTCCTGCGCGGGCACGAGGGCCCGCGCACCGTACGCTTTCCGGTGCAGGATGCGGTCGTTGTGCCCCACCAGCAGCACCGCCCCGGGGATTTCATCGCGGGCAACCGCGTCTTCGAGGATGGCGTCGAGCGAGGCCAGTCCGTCCGCCGCCGGTGACGACACACCGGTGACGGCAAACCAGGAGAACAAGGCGAAGCAGACGAGCACTCCTCCGGATGGAAACTGTCGCCGGTGCGTGCGGTTGTCGAGCATCGACCCCTGTGCTATACCAAGCGACGGTGCGTGCGTCAACGCCAGCTTTGTCGTCTTACCGGCTGTGTAAGGCCCTGTGCCCTGCACTGCTCGCCGCAGTGCTGCTGGGACCTGCGCTGTTCAGCCGTCAGCCCGCAGCATACGAACCAGACCTACCAGCCGCCGCGGTGCGGTGGGTGGAGCAGACGCTTCAGAACCTGTCGCTGGAGGAAAAACTCGGCCAACTGGTCATGATTCACTACTACGGAGGATTCACGCACACCGACAGCGAATCATACCGCGAATTGCTGCGGCGGATCGAAACGCAGCATATCGGCGGAATCGTGGTGTCCACGCGGCCGGGGGCGCTGGGTACCGAGCTGAGCCAGGTCTACCCCACCGCGGTACTGACCAATCAACTGCAGCGCCGCGCGAAGGTTCCGCTGCTTGTCGCCGCCGATTTCGAGCGCGGCACCGCCATGCGGATTGCCGAAGGCACATCGTTTCCTTACGCGATGGCAGTGGCGGCCGGAGGCGACCCGCGGGATGCGTACGAGATGGCCCGGATTACAGCGATCGAAGCGCGCGCCGTGGGAGTGCACTGGAACTTCGCACCGGTGGCGGATGTAAACAGCAACCCGCAGAATCCGATCATCAACACGCGGTCGTTCGGGGAAGATCCACGGCGGGTGGCCGAGTACGTGGCCGCCTTCATCCGCGGCAGCGAAGAAAACGGAGTCCTGGCCACCGCCAAGCATTTCCCCGGCCACGGCGACAGCAGCGAAGACTCGCACATCGGCCTGCCGGTGATTTGGGGAGACCGGGCAAGACTGGAACAGGTGGAACTGGTGCCCTTCCGCGCGGCCATCGCGGCAGGCGTGAGCACGATCATGACCGGGCATCTGGCAGTACCGGCGTTCGAACCCGATCCGGAGCTGCCCGCAACGATGTCGCGGCGCATCCTGAGCGATCTGCTGCGGGGCGAGCTGGGATTCCGCGGACTGATCGTCACCGATGCGCTGACCATGGGTGGCGTGACCGCCCGCTACGCGCCCGGCGACGTGGCGGTGCGTGCGCTGGAAGCGGGTGCGGATGTGCTGCTGGTGCCGCCGGTGCCGGACGCCGCGCTGCTCGGACTGCGCCGGGCTGTCGAGCAGGGGCGGCTCAGTCAGGCCCGGATCGACGAATCCGTGCGGCGCATCCTGACGGCCAAAGCACGGCTCGGCCTGCATCGCCAGCGCGAGGTCAACGTGAACGCACTGAATGAAATCTTCGGTCGGCCGGAGTTCCGCACCCGCGCGCAGGAGATAGCCGACCGCGGCATTACCCTGCTGCGCAACCGGCTCGGGCTGCTGCCGCTGGATGCGACACAACCGCTGCGCGCTTTGCTGGTGGCGGTGGCCGGCGACCCGGATCCGCTGCCGGCCAACGTGCTCGAGCAGGAAATCCGCTGGCGCGTGGACCGGTTGCAGGTCGTGCGGACCGATACGCGCTGGGTGCCGGTCAGCAACGTGAAACTGCCGCCGAGCGATAGCTACGACGTCGCCATTGCAGCGCTGTTCGTCCGGCTGGCCGACCGCAAGGGCCACGTCAGCCTGCCGCCGGAACAGATCGCGTTCGTCAACGAGCTGCTCGGCGCAGGCAAGCCCGTCGTGGTGGCTGCGTTCGGCAGTCCGTACGTCGTGGAGCGGTTCCCGAACGCAGACACCTGGCTGGCTGCGTTTTCGACCCACGGAGTCGCCCAGGCCGCCGTTGCCCGCGCCCTGTTCGGACAGATAACCATCGGCGGAAAACTGCCCGTGACCGTGCCCGGCGTGGCCCAGCTCGGCGACGGGTTTGCCCTGGCTGCCCGCCCCATGACGCTGGCTTCGGCGTCGCCAGAACTGGAAACCAGGCTGGCGCCGGTTTTCGCCCGGCTGGAGCCGTTCGTTCGTGAAGGTTGGATCTCCGGCGCAGCCATCGCCATCGGTCAGGGCAACCGGCTGGTCGTGCGCGGCTTCGGTCGCACGTCCTTCGGCCGCGGGGCTGTGCCGGTAGAAGGTGAGACACGGCTCAACGGGGGAGCCACTCTGCAGAACACAGCGCTTGTGCTCGCGACGGCTCTGCTGGTCGAAGACGGTTTGCTGGACCTGCAGGCACCGGTTGCGCGATACCTGTCCGACAATCCATCCAGCGCAGACTCGGGCGGGTATGGCAGCACTACTCTGTGGCAACTCCTGCTCGATGCGGGTGGCGGAAGCGGGCAGCCAGCCGGCGGTGCCTCTACGGCGTCCTGGCCGGCGGAGCGATGGAGCATCCTGAGCCAGATCCTCGAAGCCGTGAGCGGCAAATCGGCGCAGGAGCTTTTTGCGAGTCGCGTGCTCCGTCCCCTGGGAGTCGAGTGGCACTGGAAGACTACACAGCAGCCCCCTTCGCCGGCCGGCCCGCCGCAGCAACGGCCGCTTGCCGATATTTCCGCCGCAGCGACCCAGATCGCTCCGCTGGCCCAGATGCTGCTGAACGGCGGCATCTACAGCCACAGACGAATTCTGAAGCGCGGCACCATCGATCTGTTTGCGGCCCGGCAGCGCGTGGGCGATGCGGTGCGGGCACTCGGTTGGAACGTCGGCCCCTGGAACGGCAGCACGATTTCTCGCCGCGCCTACGGTTGGGACGACCCGCGAGGTGCTTCGCTCTGGATGGACCCTGAAAAAAATCTCTTCGTTGTGTTCCTGCCTGCGGAGGTGCAGGCCGGCGCGGAAGACAGGCTGCGAGCGCTGCGCGACGAGCTCCACCGGGCCGCTGCCGAAGCACTCGGACTGGCCGGTTCGACACGCTGAGCTCTGCCCGCCGGGCGCAGATCCGTGAGCGGGTCTATAATCCGATGCCCGGGCCACGCACAGCGAGGGAGCTTTGAGCAGTCGCGTCCAGCAAATTCCTGTCACGGAACGACGCCATCCACGCACGCAGGGGCTCGACCGGCTGCCGACGCGCGAACTGCTGGAGCGAATCAACCGCGAAGACGCACGGGTGGCACCCGCCGTGGCGCGGCAGATCCCCGCGATTGCCCGTGCGGTGGAAACCATCGTGACCGCGCTGCGTGCCGGCGGGCGATTGATTTACGTCGGAGCGGGAACCAGCGGACGACTGGCTGCGCTGGACGCAGCGGAGTGTCCGCCGACGTTCGGTGTGCCTCCACGCCAGGTGCAGGCGGTGATTGCCGGTGGCAGGGCTGCGCTCGACCGCGCCGTCGAGGGCGCTGAAGATTCAGCCGCCCGGGGCTGGCGCGACCTGATGCGGCGCAGGCTGAACCGTCACGATGTGGTGGTGGGGTTGTCGGCGAGCGGCACCACACCGTACGTGCTCGGGGCGCTGCGCTATGCGCGATCGCGCCGGGTGAAAACCGTCGCGGTAACCTGCAATCCGGCAGCGCCACTGGCTCGGCTGGCCGACATTGTGATTGCGCCGCGAGTCGGTCCGGAAGTGATTGCCGGCTCAACACGGCTGAAAGCAGGAACTGCGCAGAAGCTGGTGCTGAATATGCTGAGCACGGCAGCCATGGTGCGGCTCGGGCACGTCTACGACAACTGGATGATCCACGTGGCTCCAGCCAACCGGAAACTGCGGGAGCGCGCCCTGCGGATTCTGCAGCAGGCTACCGGAGCGAGCCGGCAACAGGCCCGGCGGGTACTGGCACAGGCGGCAGCGGCGAAACGACGCGCGGGCCCACGACACGAGCCCGATGCGCTGCCGGTCGCGCTCATCATGCTGAAGCGGGGCATGAACGCCACCGAGGCCCGGCGACGGCTGCGCGCTGCCGGCGGAAATCTGCGCCGTGCCCTAGGCGAAGTCGGCCAGCAGTAAAGCGGGGTAACCCTTCGGCGGCCGGAATGCCGCGCCTGCAGCCAAGGAAGCCAATCCGGACTAAGATGAACTCACCATGGACAAGTTTCTGATTCGCGGCGGGGCGCGTCTGGAAGGCGAGATCCGGATCAGCGGAGCCAAAAACGCCGCGTTGCCGGCGATGGCCGCGGCGTTGCTGACCGACGAGCCGGTCCATCTGGAGAACATCCCGCGCGTGCGCGACATCATCACGATGGGCAAGCTGCTGGCCCACATGACCGCGCACGTCGAAACGCCCGAGCTGCCTCCGAACCAGGTGACAATCCGCGCCGAAACCGTATCTCACGCCGAGGCACCCTACGAACTGGTCAAGACCATGCGCGCCTCGGTGCTCACGCTGGGGCCCCTGGTGGCGCGCTTCGGCTATGCGCGGGTTTCGCTGCCCGGTGGCTGCGCGATCGGCGCGCGGCCCATCGACCTGCATCTGAAGGCACTCGAAAAACTGGGTGCCTCCATCCGCACCGAGCACGGCTATGTGGAAGCGAGGGTATCCGACAGCGGCCGCCTGCGCGGCGCACACATCCTGTTCGACAAAATCACCGTGACCGGCACGGAAAATATTCTGATGGCCGCAACGCTGGCCGAAGGGGAAACCCTGATCGAAAACGCTGCACGGGAGCCGGAAGTTGTCGATCTGGCAGCACTGCTCGTCAAGATGGGCGCGCAGATCGAAGGCGCGGGCACGAGCGAAATCCGGGTGCGCGGTGTTTCTGCCCTGCACGGCGCCAGCCACGCCATCATCCCGGACCGCATCGAGGCCGGTACCTACCTGGTCGCCGGAGCCCTGACCGGAGGAGAGCTGCGGTTGACTGCCTGCGAGCCGGCCCACCTGACCGCTGTCGTGAACAAGCTGCGCGACACGGGCGTCGAGATTCACTGCGAGGGTCAGAACTGCCTGCGCGTACGCGGGCGCCGACGGCTGCGCGCATGTGACCTGAAAACCGAAGAGTATCCCGGCTTCCCGACCGACATGCAGGCCCAGTACATGGTGCTGGCCACGCAGGCCGAGGGAAGCACCGTCATCACCGAAACGATTTTCGAAAATCGCTTCCTGCATGCGCTCGAGCTGGTACGCATGGGGGCGAACATCACTCTGGAGGGCCGACAGGCTGTGGTGCGCGGGCCGACGGCCCTGAGCGGGGCCACGGTCATCGCTTCGGACCTGCGCGCCAGCGCTTCGCTGGTGCTCGCCGGGCTGGTCGCTTCGGGTGAAACCCTCGTCGACCGCGTCTATCACCTGGACCGGGGCTACGAGCAGATGGCCGAAAAACTCTCCGCGGTGGGTGCCCGCATCCAGCGAATTCGCTGAGCAATACCAGCCCGGAGCAGACGCTCGACCCGGCTGACCGCGCAAAGCCACAACTCCCCCAACGCGCTGGCCTGCCGGGAATTTCTTGACAGCGAACCCGTATCCTGCTATCTAGCCGGACAAAGCGGGGTGTCCGGTGGACGCGAGCCAGCAGTCGCGGCCAGGAAGTTTTCTTCTTTCTCAGCGAATCCCCATGAGCAAATGGGTGTGCGAAGCAGGAGCGGCGGCTGCGTGCGCACCGGCCAGCCATCCACGCAAGGGAGGAGTGGTCCCATGAAAATCCGGCAAGTGTGGGTTTGCGCCGGCTTGTTGCTCCTGGCGGGCCTGATCGCTTCGGCGCAGGTCAGCACCTCGAGCATCACAGGCACGGTTTCAGATGCGAGCGGTGCGGTGGTGGTGGGCGCCCGGGTGACGGCGCTGCACGAGCAGACCGGCATGCGGTTCACCACGACCACCACCGATGCGGGCATCTTCAACTTCCCTTCCATCCAGGTGGGGCGATACACCCTCACCGTCGAAGCCGATGGGTTCAAGAAGTGGGTCAGCGCCGGCAACGTGCTCGCGGTAGGCGAACCGCTGGTGCTGAATGTCGTGCTGGAAGTGGGAGACGTTGCCGAGGTCGTGCAGGTCGAGTCCACCTATGAGCGGCTGAACACCACGAACGCCATGATCAGCGGAGTGGTCACCCGCACGGAGATCGCTCAGTTGCCGCTGAACGGGCGCAACCCGTTGAACCTGGTCGTGCTCGAACCCGGGCTGGTGCAGCGTTCCACGGGCGCGGCCGGTTCGGGAACGCATGTGTTTGGTTCGCGGGACCGGGCCCACAACGTCACGATTGACGGCATCGACGCCAACGAATCCTCGGTCCCCAATCCACAGTCGAACATCTTTCGGCTCACGCCGGACAATGTGCAGGAATACCGGGTAGTGACGCACAACGCCACGGCTGAGTTCGGGCGCAATAGCGGCGCCAACGTTTCGATCGCGACACGTTCCGGCACAAACGAATTCCATGGCGGCGTTTTCTACTACCATCGGAACACGGCGCTGAACGCCAACGAATCGTTCAACAAGCTGTTCGGACAGGAACGGCCCAAGCTCCTGCTCCACCAGTGGGGCGGCGACATCGGCGGGCCGGTGTTGCCGAACCGGACCTTCTTCTTCTTCAGCTACCAGGGCAATCGCATCCTGCAAACGCAGCCCATCAGCCAGTCGTTCGGCATTCCGCTGGTGTATACCGAGCTGGCCCGGAACGGAATCTTCCGCTATGTGAAGGGCACCATCAACGTGGACGGGGTAAATATCTCGCAGAACGACCGCCGGCTGGTGGACGAGAACGGCAATCTGAAGCCCGGCGTGCCGGTCTGCGCAAATCCAGCGACGGATACGAACTGCGTGGCCACCTACAACATCTTTGCCAATGATCCGGCCGCGCGTGGCCCCGATCCCCGCATGCAGGCCATGCTGAACAGCTTCCCGCTGCCCAATTCGTTCACCAGCGTGGGCGACGGGTTGAACACGGCCGGGTTTGTCTGGAACACTCCGTCGAAGTTCACCGGACCGTTCTTCCTGGTCCGGCTCGATCACAAGTTCAATGAAAACCACAACATCTTCGGTCGAGTGCTGTGGAGCGAATACAACACGACCGAGGGCGACCTGCTGAACGCCCGACCTGCGGTTTTTCCCGGCTTCCCTCCGCTCGGGGAAGTGTTCCGTTCCTCGCAGAGCGCGGCCATCAGCTATCGGGCTGTGCTTTCTGCGCAACTGGTGAACGAATTCACGATGGGCTTCAGCCGGTTCAACTTTTTCTTCTCGCTGGCCGAATCGAACCTGGCCGGAGGCAATCCGGTCCCGTGGGGACAGGAATGTTTCGGGACGGACTCGCTTGGGAACGTGGACACTCCGTTCTGCAACACTCCGCACACCCAGCGCGCTGTTTCTTCCATCCAGTACATCGACAATTTGAGTTACACCACGGGCGCTCACGCGGTGCGGACGGGCTTCAACTTCCGGTTCTATCGCCACAACGACTCGCGCGGTGTGCCCGGCGGATTCAACATGGCCCCCACGGTGGTCTTCAGCCAGAGCGTGCGTTCGCCCAGCGCGAACACGGCACCCGGGGTCAGCGCTGGCTTCCCGGCGGCGCCGGGCATCAACAGCGCTGATGTCGGCCGGCTCAACCAGGCCATCGTGGAACTGATGGGCATTCCGGCGCGCGTGCAGCAGGTGTTCCAGGCGGATCTGTCCGGCAACCAGTACACCACCGACCTGTTCACCATGGGAACGCGCATGCGCCAGTTTAATGTGTATGCACAGGACGAATGGCGCGTCCGTCGCAACCTGACGATCAACTACGGATTGCGCTGGGAGTACAACCGTCCACCCACCGATTGCTGCAACCGGGTATTCGTCCCCGACCGAAAGATTGACGGCTCAGAAGGACCGGTGACGTTTGTCGCAGCCGACAGTTGGTTCCGCCGCAGCAACTGGAATACCTTTGCCCCGCGCGTGGGGATCGCCTGGGACCCGTGGTCGAGCGGGAAGACCGTCGTGCGTCTGGGTTACGGGATCGCCTTCGACACGATTTCGTCGTTCCAGGTGACCGCGATCAGCGGAAAGGTACCCGGCAGCACTCTGCAGTGCTTCACCACCGTGCCGTTCGGCTCCAGTCCGGCAGCACCGCCCGCGGGCTGCGCTGACTTGCGCGGTCTGGTGCCCACGAACGCGCGACTGAGCGAACTGCTGGCAACGCTCGGCGACACAGCCGCACAACCGTTGCCGATCAGTACACCGCAAACCCTGTTCAGTCCGCCGCCGCGGCCAGCCGGCACGGCTCCCGGGGTAGGCGCCTTCGACCCGGATCTGAAAGTCCCCACCGTGCATGAGTGGAGCCTGACGATTCAGCGAGAGCTGCCCTGGGGCTTCACTGCACAGGTGGGGTACGTCGGCAAGCGCGGGATGCGGCTCTACCGGGCCTACGACCTGAATCAAATTCGCACCGATCAACCGGGGTTCCTGGAAAGCTTCCTGATCGCCCAGCAGAACGTGTTCAATGGCTGCCGCGCAGACGGCACCGGCTGCCCGGCTGGCGTCACCGGGCAGACGCCCACGCTTCTGCTGCAACTGACCAACAGCACACTGGGCAGTTCCTCTTCGTTCCTGAACTCTTCGACGACCCGCTCGAACCTGCTGCTGAACGGGCTGGGGGACCTGGCCGCGCGAATTGACGAACTGGACATCACCCAAGTGACGGCCAACCGGCCCACGCCCTTCCCGGCCGACTATTTCCGTCCGAACCCGCAGTTCAGCGACATCTTCTACTTCGACAGCGGTGGCGGCTCGATCTACCACGGGATGATCGTGCAACTGCGGCGGAAATTCGAGCGGGGACTCACGTTCGGCCTGTCCTACACGCTGGCGAAGTCCATCGACGACATGTCCGTGGACCCGGTTGCCGCGACTTCTGGCGGCGGGCTGAGCACGACGAACTCGCGCACGCCCACCGACGTGCGGAACTTCGGTCTGGACCGCGCCGTATCGGACTTCGACAACCGCCATGTGGTGGTGATGAACATTCTGTACGAGCTGCCGTTCGGCCGGGGCCGGCGCTGGGCTGCGAACGTCCACCCGGCGCTGAATCACCTGATCGGCGGCTGGACGATCACCAGCATCTACGTTTTCCAGAGCGGTGAACCGTTCACGCTGAACAGCGGTGCCCGCACAGTGCACAACACGAAGCAGTCGCGAGCCTCGGTGCGCGGGCCCCTGATCCAACCCGGGCTGTTCAACGTCCCGGGGGTGGACGGCCCCGTGGTGTACAACGTCGGGCCGCGGATCACGAATCCGCTCGACCCGAACTACAACTGCCGGAACATCCTGACGCCGGACGGCACGCCGACTTCTTCCTTCTTCTGCATCCCCGCGCCGGGCGAGAATGGCAACACCGGCCGCAACGCCGTCTACGGCCCGGGATTCTGGAACACCGACATCGGCATCCTGAAACAGTTCAGCCTGACGGAACGGATCGGTCTCCAATTCCGCGCCGAACTGTTCAATGCCTTCAACCACCCGAACTTCGACAACCCGCGCAATGCTTCCGATGGGTCACCCACGCTGACCAGTTCGCTGTTCGGCCAGACCTGCTGCGTCACCAGTGCGGTACCCAGCTCGACGACCGTGATTGCCAACGGCGAACCGAACCGTGTGATTCAGTTCGCCCTGCGCATCACGTTCTAGGCATCGGCAGCGGCTTCACGGGGGAGGCGAATCGCCTCCCCCGTTTCATTTTCTGGCACCGAAACCGCGGGGCATGCCGAGGGAATCGATCCGGGAAGGAACTCTGCGGAATCTTCGGCGGGCGTCGATACGCCTCCCATCGTCCGGCAGCTCGCAGATACCTCCACTCTCGGCTAGGGACGCGTGCCGGGTGAGGCGGGACCTTGTGGCCGGCGCGGAACGTGGCCGGCTTCGCGACGCTGCTTTTCGCGCTGTTCGCGCAGCACCGCCTTGCGCGAAAGCCGGATTTTGTTGCCCTCGATGGAGAGCACCTTGACCAGGACCTGATCGCCCAGCTTCAGCTCATCGCGCACGTCGCGGATGCGCTGCTCGGAGATTTCACTGATGTGCAGCAGGCCATCGGTGCCCGGGAACAGCTCGACGAACGCGCCGAAATCGGCCAGGCGAACGACCTTGCCCAGATAGGTTTTGCCGACTTCCGCCGAGGCGGTCACTTCGCGGATCATCTGCAGGGCGCGGTCGGCCGATTCGCCGTTCTGGGCGAAGACGTGAACGCGCCCATCGTCCATCACGTCGATCTTGACGCCGGTCGCATCGGTGATCGAACGGATTTTCTTGCCGCCCGGCCCGATCAAGTCGCGGATTTTTTCGGTGGGGATGGTGAGGACATAGAGTCGCGGCGCGTAGGCAGAGATGGAAGCGCGCGGCTCGCGGATGGTCTGGTCCATGATGTCGAGCAGTTCCATGCGTGCGCGGCGAGCCTGCTCGAGTGCTTCGCGCATCATCTGCGTGCTGATGCCGGAGACCTTGATGTCCATCTGCAATGCGGTGATGCCCTGGCGAGTGCCGGCAACCTTGAAGTCCATGTCGCCATAGTGGTCTTCTGCGCCGGCGATATCGGTCAGGATGGCGTAGCGGTCGCCTTCCGTCACCAGCCCCATGGCGATACCGGCACAGGCGGCGCGAACAGGCACGCCGGCATCCATCAGGGCCAGCGAGCCTCCGCAGACTGTGGCCATGGAGGAAGAGCCGTTCGATTCCAGAATGTCGCTGACGATCCGAATCGCATAGGGGAAATCGGTTTCCGGAGGCAGCAGGTTGACCAGAGCCCGCTCCGCCAGCGCGCCGTGGCCGATTTCCCGGCGACCGGGCCCGCGCAGGAACCGCACCTCGCCGACACTGAACGGCGGGAAGTTGTAGTGGAGCATGAAACGCTTGAAGGCCTCTTCTTCAAAGAGCAGGTCGAGCCGCTGCATGTCTTCGCGCGTGCCCAGCGTGACCGTCGCCAATGCCTGCGTCTCTCCGCGTGTGAACAGCGCTGAACCATGCACGCGCGGCAGCAGGCCGACCTCGCAGGTGACCGGTCGGATCTGATCGAAGCGGCGGCCATCGGGGCGGCGCCCGTGGATCAGGATGTCGTCGCGGAAGTAGCATTCCCGGAGTCGCTCGAAAGCGCGGCTGGCCAGGGCGCGCTTTTCTTCGTCTTCTTCGGGAATGGCAGCGAGAATTTCTTTTTTGAGCGCTTCGACGCGGCGATAGCTTTCCCGCTTGGGGTATTTGGCGGTATCGAGCGCGTCGTGCAGCCGCTCTCCGTACTGCGCTTCGATCTGCCGATACAGTTCTTCATCGAATGGCGGGGGCTGCACGTCCACCTTCTGCGGATTCACCCGCTCCTGCAGCTCGCGTATGGCGGCAATCACCTTGCGGATTTCCTGATGGCCAAACTCGAGCGCTTCCACGATTTTTTCTTCCGGCACCTCGAGCGCACCGGCTTCCACCATGACGATGGCCTGCTCGCTGCCGGCCACGACAATATTCAGTGCACTGCTTTTCTGTTCGGCCACCGTGGGGTTGGCCACCAGGGTGTCGTTCAGCAGGCCGACCCGCACGGCTGCGATCGGCGTCGTGAAGGGAATCGGCGAACAGCACAGCGCGGCCGAAGCCGCCGTGACGGCAATGACATCCGGATCGTTTTCGCTGTCGGCCGAAAGCACCATGGCGATCACCTGGGTTTCGTTGCGCCAGCCTTCGGGGAAGAGGGGACGCAGCGGGCGGTCGATCAACCGGCTGACGAGCACTTCGCGTTCCGACGGGCGTCCCTCGCGCTTGAAAAATCCTCCGGGAATCTTTCCGGCCGAGTAGGTGTACTCCCGGTAGTCCACGGTGAGCGGGAGAAAATCGCGTCCCTCGACCGGTTCGGGCGCCATGCAGGCGGTCACGAGCACCACGGTGTCGCCATAGCGAGCCACGACCGCGCCATCGGCCTGCTTGGCCACCCGGCCGGTCTCCAGGGAAAGTTTTCTTCCTCCCACTTCCACTTCGATCTGGTTGTGCGACATAGTGCCAATGCCTCGATGCAGGGAGCGGAAAAATCCGCTTCCTCGCTTGGAATGGTATTCCTGCAGAAGAGAAAACGCGGGAACGGGCGCGACGCCGAAACCGAGTACCGGTCAGAAAAAAAGCGACCTGTCAGCTTCGCCGAGCGAAACCACAAGTCGCCGCACGCTTCGGAAGCGTTCTCGAACCGGTTCTTCGCAGTGGGCCGGGCTGCAGCCGGCCCCAAAACTACTTGCGCAGACTGAGTCGTTCGACAATCTCGCGATACCGATCCGGGTCACGACGATTCAAGTAGTCCAGCAGCCGCCGGCGCTTGTTCACCATCATGATCAAGCCGCGGCGGGATGCGTGGTCCTTGGTATGCGTCTTGAGGTGTGAGGTCAGATAGTTGATCCGTTCGCTCAGCAGTGCGATCTGCACTTCCGGCGACCCGGTGTCTTTCGCATGCTGTCGGAATTGCTCGATCAACGCTGACTTCCCGTCGCTCAATTCGCCCTCCCCTGGATCGTCGCACCCTGTTCTCAACGATTCGTCTTCTCTTCGACACGAAAATGCTAGCACAGGGCGGAAGCTGCTGTAAAGAATTGTCCTTGCAAGCCCGGGCCGGCCCGGGGATACCGCAGCGCGCGGGGCCAAAACGGCAAGCGCTTCAGCGACCCGGATGGATCAGGGAGAGGAACTCTTCGCGGGTCTGCTGATTGTCGCGGAAGGCACCCAGCATCGCGCTGGTCACGGCCTGGGAATGCTGTTTTTCCACACCGCGCATCACCATGCAGAGATGGCGGGCTTCGATCACCACGCCCACGCCCACCGGATCGAGCCGTTCCTGAATCGCGCGGGCGATTTGCTGGGTGAGTCGCTCCTGAATCTGCAGCCGGCGGGCGTACATGTTCACCAGCCGGGCCAGTTTGCTCAGGCCCACCACCTTTTCCCGCGGGATGTAGGCGACGTGGCATTTGCCGAAAAAGGGCAGCAGGTGATGTTCGCACAGGCTGTAGATTTCGATGTCCTTGACGACGACCATCTCGTCGTAGCAGACGCGGAAGATGGCGCCGTTCAGCATCTTTTCCGGGTCCTGGTGATAGCCGGCCGTCAGGAATCGCAAAGCCTTTTCCACCCGTTGCGGGGTCTGGCGCAAGCCTTCGCGCTGCGGATCTTCACCCAGCAGCACCAGAATGCGACGCACAAGGTCGGCAATGGTCTCCTGCGGCGATTGGGATTCGCCGATCACGACAGTTTCTTCGGGTTTGCGCATCAAGGTCTCCTGCTGGCCTGGCCAGCGTATTCGAAACTGTTGCGCCCGGTCTCTTCCAGCCGCACCCGGCAGAGCCGGGCAAACGGGAAGGGTTGCAGGCGTCGGAAAATTTCGATGCAAAGATTCTCTGTGGTCGGCACCTGCCCGCCGGACTCGGGTCGGAAGGCCTCGATCTGTTCGTTCAGATAAACGTGGTCGAACACATCCAGCACTTCGCGCTGCACGAAGCCATCGAGGTCGGCCAGGTTCGCCACCATGCCCGTCGTCGCATCGACCGGACCGGCCACGGTGACCTCCAGAACATAGTTATGGCCGTGGCCATACGGGTTTGCGCACTTGCCGTAGAGGCGGCGATTTTCCTCCTCAGTGAACCGGGGATGAGCCAGCCGGTGCGAGGCGGCAAACGAATACCGGCGCGTCAATTCAATTTTCACTGGGCGTCTCCATAACAATCCACGAACAGATCCGGGGATTCGTACAAGCGGATGCGATGCAGGCGACCCTGCCGGATTTTGGGCGCGAGCAGATGCCAGATGGTCATCGCCAGATTTTCTGTCGTGGGCTGGCGTCCGGCCAGCTCCGGCACTTCAAAATTCAGGTGGCGATGGTCGAAGCGCTGGGTGATTTCGCGGTCGAGCAACTGCTTCAGCTCGGCCAGGTCGAGCACCATGCCCGTCTGCGGATCGGGCATGCCGGCCACAGTAACCTCAAGCGTGTAGTTGTGGCCGTGACCGTGGCGGTTCGCGCACTTGCCGAAGACCCGCTGGTTCTGCTCCTCGGACCATCCCGGATTGTAGTAGAAATGCGCTGCCGAAAATTCCAACTTCCTCGTCAGATAAATCATGGCCATTCGACTGGATATTCCCTTCCCTTCCAGATCACGCGGCCCCGTGCGTACCGTCGAGCCGAGTTCAGCAGCACGGCCGAGTACAGCAGAACTGCAAGCAAATAGTATACGACGTAGCGCACCGGATAACGATTCCGGCGTAGCATCGCCGCATAGGCTGCATGGCGTCCGGCCAGCAGCACCAAGCCGAGCACGGAAAACAGCGGATGCACGCCCCCCAGGCCGAGCAGGGCGAGCGGCAACCACGGCACCACGACCGCCAGCTCGGCCGCCACCGAGCGCTGCCCCAACAGCGGCAGCAAGTTTTTCGTCCAGCCCTGCCACATCGCGGGAAAGCTGGAATACATCCGCGTGCGCACCACGCCCGTGCCGGGAGCGAACCACAGCCGGTGTCCGGCGCGCTTGACGCGCTCGGCCAGCGCAACATCTTCCAGCACTTCGCCGGAAACAGCCGCATGGCCGCCGATCTGCTCATAGACGTCGCGACGAATCAGCAAGAACTGGCCATTCGCGGCAGCGGCGGGAGAGTTCGGATCGTTCACCTCGGCGAACGAATAGAGCTGTGCGAGCCGGCAGTAGAGGAACGGAATCAGGGCGCGCTCCCACCAGGTGGGCGTGTGCTGCTCCGGGGAGTAGGAAACCAGAGCCGCTCCGCAGCGCTGCGCCTGCTCGAGCGCACGAGCCGCGGCGCCGGGCAGATGCTCCGTATCGGCATCGGTGAACAGCAGCCAGTCGCAGCGCGCTGCCGCAGCGCCCAGACTGGCAGCGTAATTTTTACCGACCCAGCCCTCGGGCAGCCCGGCGCTTTCGAGCACCCGCAGCCGGGGAATCTCGACAGCCATGCGCGCCAAGACTTCGCTGCTGCCGTCGGTGGACTGGTCGTTCACAACCAGAATCTCCGCGATCTCCGGCTGCCGGGACAGGGAACGCACCACGCGTTCCAGATTGTCTGCCTCGTTGCGCGCAGGCACAACGGCCGAGATGGGCGCCGCGGGATGCATGGTGCCGGGGTGTGGAGTCCTCGGGTGCGGGCGAGGCGAAGGAAAATTCGCCTCCGGCCCCTCGCCACAGTATAGTATAGGCGGAAGGAGGTCACCGTGCTGCGGAAGCTTGCGAGCGGCATCGCGGTCGCCGGCGCGCTGGGACTGCTCCTGCTGTTCGCCAGCCCGAGTTACCGCCAGGGCGAACCCAGCATCGTGGGCCGGCGCGCACCGGATTTTTCTTTCACACACGCCGGGAAGACGCAACGGCTCTCCGAGCTGCGCGGGAAAGTCGTGGTGCTGAATTTCTGGGCGACCTGGTGTCCGCCCTGCGTGGAAGAGATGCCTTCGCTCGAAGCGCTGCACCGGGAGCTGGCGGACGAAGGCGGCATGGTGCTCGGCGTCAGCGTAGATGAAAACGCGCAGGCCTATGAAGAATTCCTGCAGCGATTCCAGATCACCTTCCCCAACCACCGCGATCCGAATCGCGAGCTCGCTGCGAAGTACGGCACGGTGATGTTCCCGGAAACCTACATCCTGGACCGAGAGGGGCGCATCGCGAAGAAAATCATCGGAGCACAGGACTGGATGAGCGCCGAACAGCTCGGCTACCTCCGCAGCCTGCTGGAACGCCGGTGACTACTCGTAGCGGAGCGCAACCACCGGGTCGAGCCGCGCAGCGCGCACAGCGGGCACCCAGCCACTGGCCACGCCGACCACCATCAGCACCGCGCTGGAAATCAGCAAGTTCATCCAGGAAATCCGCAGAGTGATGTCGCCGCGGCCGGAGTCATCCTCAAACAGCGGCCCAAGCAAGGGAAGCGTACCGATTCCGAACGCGACGGCCTGCGCGAGCAAAATACCGGCCAGTCCGCCGGCCAGCGTCAGCAGCAGGGCTTCGGCCAGAAACTGAAGCTGAATGTGCCAGCGTCGGGCCCCCAGGGCACGGCGCAGGCCAATTTCGCGCGTACGCTCGTCCACCGAAACGAGCATGATGTTCATCACGCCCACACCGCCAATGCCCAGCGTGAGCACACCGATGAAGAGCAGCAGCACCTGCAGACCAATCGTGATGCCGTCGATGATCGGTCGGAACTGTTCCCGGCCGAACATCAGGATCGCGCGTTCGTCGGTGGGAGAAAAACGCTGCCGCCGGCCTATGATTTCTCGCACCTGACGCATCGCCGCAGCTTCGTACTGTGGCGCGATGCTGCCGAAAACCAGAACACTGGCGTAGCGGTTATCCCACAAATCGCCCGCACTGCTGTAGGGAATCCACGCGGATTCGTCGTCGCTGCCGAAATAGTTGGAGAGCTGAATTTTCCGATCCATGACGCCGATTACGGTGAACGCCACCCCGCTGACGCGGACGACTTCGCCGACGGCGGGGCGGCCGCTGAACAGTTTCTCCCTCAACCGCCCGCCGAGAAAAATGACGCGGCGACGCTGATGCAGGTCGTCGTAGCTGAGCCAGCGGCCCTCGGAGGGGACTTCGTTGCGCAGCTCGCCGTATTCGGGGTAGACGCCGCGCACCGCCGCGTTCTGCAACCGATCGCCGTAGGCGACGGGCACCCAGCGAACCGTTTCCAGACTCGCGGCGCGCACCAGGGTAGCTTCGCTGCGGACGGCCTCCAGATCAGCCCGTTCGAAACGGATGCGTCGCCCGGCGCGTTCGCCGCCTGCCTGTTCGCTGGTCTGGCCCGGCCAGCAAACGACCGTGCTTTTGCCAAAGGCTTCGAACCCGCGCACGAGCACGTCTCGGAAACCGCCGCCGTAGGCGAGCAGAACGGTGACCGCCACGATGCCCCAGACGATGCCGAGCATCGTCAGCGAGCTGCGGAGCGGATTCCGCCGCAAAGCATCCCAGGACTCGCGCAGCATCTCGCGCCACAGGGCGGATCCGAACATCTTACCCACCCGGTTCATAACGCAGCGCTTCGATCGGATCTACGGAAGCAGCGCGCCGCGCGGGGTAAAGTGCCGAACACACCGCCACACTGCCCAGCAGAACGAAGGCCAGCAAACCAGACTCGATCGTGGGCAACAAGCCGGCAAAGTAGGATTGCGGAGAAGGGCTCCGGAACAAGGTCGCATTGACCAGCAAACACAGTCCATAAGCGACGCTCAGCCCGAGCAGGCCGCTGGTGAAAACCACCATCGTGGTTTCGGCAAAAAACTGCCGCAGAATGGCCCGGCGGGTTGCCCCGACAGCTTTGCGCACACCAATCTCGCGCGTGCGCTCGCGCACCGCCACCAGCATGATGTTCATCACGCCGATGCCCCCCAGAAACAGCGTGGTGATGCCCACGGCGCCGAGAAAGTATTTCATCCCATCGGTCATCTTCTGAAATTGTTTGGCATTCTCGACGGTGTCCCAGATGCTGGCGGCTTCTTCGTCGCGCGGATCGAACTGGTGGAGCCGGGCGAGCGCGCGCCGCACCTGCCCTTTGCATTCTTCGTGCTGGGCGAGCGATTGCGGCTGCACGAGCAGGCGATCCACAGAATCCGGCGGCCACGGCGGGCGGTTTGGAAAATCCCGCAGCATGGCGGTGAAGGGGATGAAAATCTTCTGCACATCGAAGCCGTCGTAGGAGGAGTCCTGGTCTTTCGCACGCATCACGCCAATCACGGTGTAGGGAAAATCGCCGATATACACGGTTTGCCCCAGAGCCGGATGGCGGGCGAAGAGCTGGTTGCGGACGTCGCTGCCGAGAAACGCGACGCGGCGCGCGGCCGCCACGTCGGCGTCGGTGTAAAAGCGACCTTCAGCCACCGCCAGGCTGCGGAGTTCTGCAAAAGGCGGCAGCGAACCGGTGACCAGCAACGCGGCGGCATTGTGCGCGCTGCGCACCGGCAGGTTTTCCTGGCCGAGCTCCGGCAGGACCAGGCGGCAGGCAGGAGCCTGTTCGGCCACGCGCCAATGATCATCAGCATGCCAGATGACCCGACGGCCAGCGCGCGTCCCGCCCACCTGCATGCTGGTCCGGCCAGCGAAGACGATCAAGATGTCCTTGCCCAGGGTCTCGGCCGCGCGCTGCTGGCCGACGCGCAGCCCTTCGCCGGCGGCGACCATCAGCGTGATCGAAATGATGCCCCAGGCGATGCCGAACATGGTCAGCATCGTGCGCAGCTTGTGCGCCCAGAGCGTGCGGAAGGTATCGGTAAACAGATCGCGCAGCGACATGTGTTCCTTTCCGGCGCTGCCGGCACGGGGCTACTGCAGGATGACTCGCTGCCCCTCCGCGAGACCTTCGAGCAGCTCGGTCTTCACGCCGTTTGAAATCCCCAGTTTCACCGCTACACGGCGGCGTCCCTGCTCGGCCTTCGGGTCGGGAACTTCGAGAAACGTGTTGCGCTCGCGGTCGTAGAGGACTGCGGATTCCGGCACGAGCAGCACACCTTTCCGCTCTTCGAGAATGATTTCCGCGTTGGCGGTCATATTGGCTTTCAACTCGCCGCCCGGGTTGTGGATCGAAACGCGCACCTCGAACGTGGTGACGTTGTCCTTCTCCACGCCCAGCGGAGAAATCTTGGTCACCTGTCCGGTAAACGTTCTGTCCTTGAACGATTCCACGACGATGCGCGCGGGCTGGCCCAGATAGACCTTGCCGATGTCGCTCTCGTCCACCTTGCCGAGCACATACACATCGCGGACGTCGCCGAGGGTCATGACCAGCGTGGCCTGCGAACCGAGCACCAGGATCGAGCTGACAGCATCGCCGACTTCCACGTCGCGCGAAAGTACCAGTCCGTCCATCGGGCTGGTGATAGTGGCATTCCGCAGGTCTTCTTCGGCGCGTTCGAGCGCAGCCTGGGCCTGCGCCACCTGTGCCCGTGCGCGAGCCACTTCGGCGCGGCTCACACCCAGGTTGCGCAGGGCGGCCTGTTGGCGGTTCAAGGCAAGCTGATAGTTCTTTTCCGCATCCTCGAGCGTGCTTTTGGCAATCAGGCCATCTTCGTAAAGATCGCGGGCGCGCTCCCAACTTGCTTTCAGGAATGGCAGGTCGGGGCCTTCGGCTTCCACCTGATTGCGTTCCAGCGTGGCGAGCGCCGCCTGTTCGGCGGCCTGCGCAGCCTGCAGTTGCGCACGGGCTTCGCGGACACGTGCGGCCAGCTCCTCCCGGTCCAGCTCGACGAGCACCTGTCCCTGCCGGACGCGGTCACCGTAGTCCACGTAGATGCGCTTGACGATGCCACTGGCCTTGGACTTCACTTCGACCTTGGCGAGCGGCTGCACCTTGCCGGTGGCCACCACGGAGCGGGCAATGTCACCCCGTTCGACAACGGCCAGCCGGGAAGGGTCTATGGTGGCGTTGGAGCTGAAAACGTGCGCGGTGCTAAACACCACCGCGAGCAGCAAAAGCACCGCGGCGGTTACCCAGAACCATCGGCGGCGCTGGCGAGCATGGTTTCGCGTCATTTCCCCTCCAACGGCTACGAGCCTTCACTCAGAAATACGCACAGGCACGCGAAATGTTCCGCCGGGCTTCCTACCGAGCGGCAAACCCTACGGCGACACCTGTTTGGACGGAGGGGAGGGAAAAAAGTGGGCAGGCGGCTCCAGAAAACCAGAAGCGCCCCGACTGGATTCGTCGGGGCGCTTCCGGGCGAACAGGGGTAACGTCGCGCTAGTGCTGTGGCGGTTGCGGCGGCTGCGGCGATCGTGACGGCTGCTGGGACTGTGCGGCAACGGCATCGGCTGGCCGCGCCACGTAGCGGGTCAGGTAAGGCCGGAACGGCGTGACCTCGAGCGGCATCTTTTCTCGAGCGGAGATCAACGCCACCGGCCGCGCATTCAGCAACGCCACTTCGTTGTTCCAGGGATTGAGTTTGACGCGAGAGCCGAGCGGAAGCGCAGCAATCTGGTCGAGCTGGTTCGGTTCAAGCTGCGGGGCCGCGGCGAGCAGCTCGCTGTTGATCAGCACGCTGTTGCCCAGGTGCGGGCTGACCAGCCGTTGCTGCACCTGAGCCCGCTGCTGGAGCTGACGCAGGAAGAGGCCGGCACTGTGCAGCTTGTCCTTGTAGGGCGAGTTGCGCAGCAGTTCGACGGCCTTAGCGGCGACCTTGTCGTCGCTGGTGTGCGAGGCGAACGAGAACCGGCGGAAGACCTCTTCGCTGGGGAATAGCAGCCGATCCACAAAGCCCCAGCGATCGGCATCCACACGCGGCTCGATCAGGATGTGAGCCAGCTCGTGAGCCAGCACGGCAGCCAGGCTGGCTTCGTCCGGCAGGACATCGAGCAGGCCGCGGCTGATGACAATCGTGTGGCCGAAGCTGAATGATTCCAGTGTCGAAGTCAACAGCACGCGGCACTGCACTTCGGGCTGGATATCCAGGTTGTTGGTCACCTGGAGGTTGTTCACAACGGTTTCGAGGATTTTGTCCACGTCGCCCCGGGGCGCTACCAGGCCGACCTTTTCCAGGCGATGGACGACGTTCAGTTCGGCTTCGCGCTGCCAGAGCCGCTGTGCTTCGATCGGGGAAACATCCGGCGAGGTTTCGCTCTGATCCACCATGGGGGCTGCGATTTCGACGCGGATGGCACTGAACTCATCGGCCTGACGCTTCGTCTTCAAGCTGTAGCCCCAGAGGCGGGTTTGTGCCTTGAACCGAACGCGCATCCAGAGTGTGTCTTTCAATTCCGATTCGGCGGTGTAGACATAGGCCGGTACCCACAGACCCGGCGCGGCGTTGACCCGCCAGCTGTCAAAATGGAAGCGGAAACCGGTCAGGGTGCGTTCCGGCGTGCGCACACCGTTGAAGCGGACAATCGTGTAATCCTGGTCTTCGACCCAGATGCGGCCTTTGAAGCGTCCATCGCCCTCGCGGACCGGGGTCACATCGAACACCAGGCAACGGATCTCACCCAGAAACTCGCGGCGAACGAATTCATAGTTGTACTGATCCCGACCGATGCCCCGCGTATCCACGAAAATCTTGCGCAGGAAGCCGCCGGGCTCGTAGTCTGCGGAGAACCATCCACCGATGGCCCGAAAGGGAGCAAGCAGAGCCCGGCTCCAACCGCCCGGTTTGGCCTCGGTCATGGGCAGCAGGACAAGACCCTGGCGGAGGTCGGCCTTGCCCAGAAAGTAGTAGTCGCGATGAACGACCATGCCGCGTTCGGCATCAGGCCGCAGATCCTGCAGGTAGGTTTCGACCAGAGGCTGGTACTCGCGCAGGGCTTTCACCAGCTCGGCCTCACGCACCACGATGCGATCGATCACCTGTTCCAGTGCCGCGGAGCCGCTCTCGGCGGGCTGCTGGGCAGCCGCCGGCCACGGCACGACCACCAGCACCACCCAAAGAAGGAATCGCTTGCAACGCTTCATGGTTTCCCCCCACTCCTGAAATGAAATTCGCCTGCCTACTCGGCAAGCTGAAAAATGATGTGGACCACGCCCACGACATCCACCGGCTGGCCACCGCGCCGCGCCGGGCGGAACTTGATGTTTTGCGCCGCCGTCAGTGCGGATTCGTCCAGCCCATAGCCCAGTCCCCGGAGGACGCGCCGTACCACCACTTCGCCGGAGGCGGTGAACAGCACCTCCACCAACACTTCACCCTCGACCTTCGCCGCCCGTGCGGCATCGGTGTATGCCGGGCGAGGCTTGACGAGAATTTCGACTGGCTCGAGTTTGCCTTCCGGCTCCGACCGACGCGGCTTGGGAGCACTGCTTGCCGCTACCGGAGGCTGATCGCCAAATGCCCCGGTCTGAACTGTGCCCTGCCCGGAACCGGAGCCACTACTCCCCACGGCCACCCCGCGACCGAATCCCGCGCTGGCCACCACACCGCGCTGGCCGCGGGCGCCACCGGTGCCGTTGCCCAACCCCGGGCCGGGCGGCAGGTCGAACGAGCCAAGCGTGGCAATGTTCGGAGTGCCACCGGTATAGGCCGAAGCCGGCACCCCATGCGGGTCGCCGAAGCCTCCGGTTTGTACTTCGGGCCGCGGCCTTCGCAACGTGGGTGTGGCGGAGCTGCCGGTCAGCAGACGCGGGTCCAGCGCCTTGATGGCGGCAGCCACCTGCGGCGCTTCCGCGTTCTCCACGGTGAGCGGCTTCGCCTTCGGGCGCGCAATGGGCGAGGCAAACTTCGGTGCCAGGATGCGCCGTTCGACTGGAGTTTCGACCACCGGTCGAGGTGTTTCGGCGCGGGCCGTCTCCACCGGCGCCACCGGCCGGGAGCGCGGCTTGGGTGGCGGAGGCAGTTCCGGAACCGGCAGCAAGAACGTCAGGCGATAGTTCCGCAGCGGTTCGATGGTATCCGGAAACAGCAAGGGCACCCCCAGCAACAGCAGCACAGCCAGACTCTGCAGAAGCAGACTGGCGGCGAAGGCTCTCCAGGGCGGCCTGCGGCTCTCGAGCAAGGAAGACGGCAGTTCGTAGTAGTTTGGTCTCATTCCATTCCCCATGATTGCGATTGAGCTGTTCCCCGCAGCGCGGAGCGGCTCCCTCGTGCTTGCTGTCACTAGGATGGCCGGCCTCATCAACCCTACCCGGCTGCTGACACCCGCGGAATATCCCTGTGGTCGAGCGGTGCTCGAACCGATACCTGTACGCGCGAACAGGCCGGCTTCACCCGTGCGAAATTCCAGGAATTCGAGGTCAGAACCGGAGGACACCCGGGAAGGAAAAAACTCCAGCCTCACCACAAACCGAGCCAGCGCCACCAGAGCAAGCCCAGTCCCAGCCAGACAACCAGATGGCACAGCACCACGACGAATCCCACGCGCCACCACGTGGGCAGGGAGACGTAGCCGCTGCCGAAGAAGATCGGTGCCGGGCCGGTGCCGTAATGGGTGAGCGACGCGTTCAGATTGGAGAAAAAGGCCAGAGCCAGGGCCGAGACCAGCGGCGGCGCACCGTTGGCCACCGCGAGCAACAGAAAGGCGGGATAGAGCGCGGTGATGTGTGCCGTCATGGACGCAAAACCGTAGTGAAGATAAACGTAGGCCA
Organism: Terriglobia bacterium; assembly: GCA_023512135.1. Classification (GTDB taxonomy): domain Bacteria; phylum Acidobacteriota; class Terriglobia; order Acidiferrales; family UBA7541; genus DSGC01. The sequence continues at coordinate 59,236 of JAIMAG010000003.1, forward strand.
GAACGAGCACGACCAGGACAGTGGTCGGCCCGAGACCGCTCAGCGGTCGCGCCAGCGCATCCGTAAACGCCCGAATGACGCCCATCTGATTCAGCCCGTCGGCCATCATCACCAGGCCGCCAAACCAGATGAATGCATCCCAGGCGCGCCGTTCCGCCAGCACATCTTCCCACTGCATCACACCCACCAGCAGCAGCAGCGAGATGCCGGCATAGGCCACTATCGCCGGATGCAAGCCATGCCAGGGCTGCGCGACCCAGCCGGCAATCACGGCCAGCAGCACAGCGAGCAGGCGTTTTTCTCCTGCTGTCATGGCGCCCATCTGCTTCAATTCGCGCAGGGCGATCTGTTGCGCCTGCGGAGTGCGCTCGAGTTCAGGACGGTCGAGCCGGTAGATCAGCCAAGGCAGAACGAGCAGCGAGACCCCGGCGGGCACGCTCGAGGCCAGCGCCCACCGACCCCAGGTGATTTCCACTCCCGCAAACTCGCGAGCGAACTCCGCCGCCAGGGGATTCGCAGCCATGCTGGTCAGAAACACAGCCGCGGTGGTGCAGCCGACATGGTACGCACACTGCATCAGATACGTCCCGAGGCGGCGCGCCGTCGGGCCGGGCTGCGACCCGTAGCCTTCGGCCAGGCTGCGCGCAATCGGGAAGATAATGCCGCCGGCCCGTGCGGTGTCCGAGGGAATGAAGGGCGAAACGACAAAGTCCGCACCCGCCAGTGCATAGCCGAGCCGGAGCGTGCTGGATCCGAACCAGCGCACAAACAGATAGGCGATCCGCCGGCCGAGTCCGGTGCTGATCACCGCACGAGCAAAAAGAAACGCAGCCACAATCAACCAGATGACCGGATTGGCAAAAGCAGAAAGCGCCACCGGAGCGGAAACCGTTTTCGTCACCGCGGCCACCGTGATGGCCAGCACCGCCATGGCTCCCATGGGCAACGGCTGCACGATCAAACCGACCACCGTGGCCACGAAGATGGCGAGCAGCCGCCAACCCGCGGCGCTGACCGAGGCCGGCGCTGGCAAAAGAAACACCAGCAGGCCTGCCCCCAACACCGCCAGCCAACGGGTCCACCGGCGGCCGGAGTCGTCAGGTGTGTGCGGAACAGAAGCCATATCTCGCCCGCCCGCGAAAAGTAACTGCACGAGACCGGATCAGCGCGCCGTGCGCGCGAACTTCTCGCCGAAGAAATCGCCCGGGTTCCAGCGTGGCCGTTCTTCGGTCTGCGCGATGCGGTAGCCGATCAGAAAATTCAGTCGGGCCACGGTAGCGGCCGCTTCGAAATCGAGCGGTTGCTGCAGGTCGTCCTTCGGTGTGTGATAGAACGTAGTCAGGTAGTGCTGCAGCCGTTCGCGAGGATCGACGCCATCGGCAGCCCCCTGCACACCCGGAATCAAAAACAGAGCGGGAACCCCCTGCCGCACAAAGGGGTACTGATCGCTGCGAACAAAAAAGGCCTGCTCCGGCGCCCAATCGGGGCTCAGAGCGAGGCCGAGCTCGCGCGCAGCCGCTTCCGCCACCGCGCCGAGTGTGGAGTGCTCAGCGCCCAGGGCGACAAAATCCCGGGTCGCGACCAGGGCCGGAACAGCGTCCAGGTTGATGTTGGCGACGATCTGCGCGATGGGCACGGTGGGGTGCTGCGCAAAGTAATCTGCGCCCAGCAGCCCTTCTTCTTCTGCGGTGGTGGCCAGGAACAACACCGAGCGCCGCGGCGGCTGCTCGAGTGCCGCAAAGGCGCGCGCAATCTCCAGCAGCACGGCGGAGCCCGAGGCGTTGTCCAGGGCACCGTTATAGATGGCGTCGCCGTCGAGCGGCGCACCGATGCCTTCGTGGTCGAGGTGCGCGCTGAACACCACATACTCCTCTCGCAGTCGCCGGTCGGAGCCGCGCAGCACAGCAACCACGTTGGCGCATTCGACTGATTCATGCCGGCTGCGCACCCGCATCCGCACCTGACCGGGCAAGTCGAAGCCGCGCAGCGTTCCGGCTCGGGCGTCGGCGAAAACCTTTTCGAGCGAGCTGGGCGCGCCAGCAAACAGTTGTGCCGCTGCCTCTGGGTGCAGCACCGCCAGGCCGCGCAGCGAGGGATAGACATCGTTCAGCCGGTCTTCACGGTCATGCCAGTGCAGGCTGGGACGGCTGCTGAAGCGCCGGAGCTGAGCCCAGGGAAACCGCTGCTCATCACTCGGGGTCCAGATGGTCAGGATACCGACGGCACCGTGAGCGGCGGCGTTGGCCAGTTTGGTGCTGCTGGCACTGTAATGGGCACGCACAGCGGAAGGGAACGACTCCGGAGCTCCGTTGAGCAGCACGACCACCTTGCCGCGCGCATCCACACTCGCATAGTCGTCGTAGTTGCGCTCCGGAGCGGTCACGCCGAAGCCAGCGAAAACGAGCGGCGCCGTCACCTCGGACGCTTCCAGCAGCGGATGGCCTCGCATGACGAACTCGTCGCCGAAACGGAAATTTCGATGCTGCCCGCCGTTGAGCCAGCTCAAACGGCTGCCTTCCGGCTCAAGCCACACGCGACGAAACCGCACCTGCTGGCGATAGCTGCCCGCCTCTCCGCCCGGCTCCAATCCGAGCGCTTCGAACTGCGCGGCGGCATAATTGGCAGCCAGCAACATTCCCCGGGTGGTGGTGCCACGGCCTTCGAGCGCATCGTCGGCAAGAAAGCGCGTGTGCGCAGCAATTGCCGCGGCTCGAATCGCCCGCAGGCCACTTTGGGGGCCTGGCTGGCGTTGGCAGCCGGATACGGTGGCCAGCACCATCAGCAAGAACAAGAAGATGAAACCCCGGAGCAAAGCACGACCGCACATGGAACCCCCTTGGCGAGTAGGTTTGGCCAAACTCGACGCTGCAGGGTAATCGCGAACGGCAACTGCGTCAATCGCAGGATGAAATACCTGCAGGTTGCCGGACGAGGCGCGACAATTTTCTCCGGCTGTTTGTAGTACCCTGTAGCCTGGCCTATCCGGCTTGCATCCAAAACTGCAGCGAGGCTGACCATGCACGAACACCATCCGCAAGCTTCCCCGGGTTCACCGCTGACAGCTCGACACACCGACCCGGTCTGCGGCATGACGGTTCTGCCCGAAAAAGCTGCAGGGAGCTTGGTGCACGCGGGCACGACCTACTACTTCTGCTGCACACATTGCCTGGAGAAATTCCGCACTGAGCCGGAGAAGTATCTATCGACACCGAAGGCCGCGCGGGCCATGGCGCCCGGGCTGGTGCAGCTCGGCGTGAGCGATGTGCCGCGGGCCGAACCACCGCAGCCGCCCGGCGTCGCTCTCACCTCTGCCGACTACATCTGCCCGATGGATCCCGATGTTCATGCCACGCAACCCGGCCACTGCCCCAAATGTGGTATGGCCCTGGAACCGGCTATCCCGGAAACTGCTACGAAAACGGAATACACCTGTCCAATGCATCCGGAAGTGGTGCAGGACCGCCCGGGCACGTGTCCCAAGTGCGGCATGGCGCTGGAGCCGCGCGTGGTCACGCTGGAAGAGCCAGCGAATCCAGAACTGGCGGAGATGAGCCGGCGGTTCTGGATCAGCCTGCTGCTGACGGCGCCCCTGGTACTGGTGGCCATGGGCGAGATGCTGCTGGGTCCGTGGCTCGAGCAACTGCTCACCACGAACGGGCAGAGGTGGCTCCAGCTCGTGCTGGCCACACCGGTGGTGCTGTGGGGCGGTTGGCCGTTTTTCGTGCGCGGGTGGCAGTCCGTCGTGCGGCGCAGCCCGAACATGTTCACGCTGATCGCGATGGGCACCGGGGCCGCCTACGGCTACAGCGTGCTGGCCGTTGTGGCGCCGCAGATGTTTCCCGCCTCGTTCCGGACTAACGGGCAGGTCGCCGTGTATTTCGAAGCTGCTGCTGTCATCACCACGCTGGTGTTGCTGGGCCAGGTGCTCGAGCTCCGCGCCCGCGCACAGACCTCCGGCGCTATCCGGCGCCTGCTGGGATTGGCCCCGAAAACAGCGCGGCTGGTGCGCGCAGACGGCACCGAAGTGGATGTGCCGGTCGAGCAGATTGCCGTCGGGGATCGACTGCGAGTGCGTCCGGGCGAAAAGATTCCGGTGGATGGCATCGTCGTGGAAGGCACAAGCAGTGTAGACGAATCCATGCTCACCGGCGAGCCGATACCCGCCGAAAAATACCCGGGCAGCGCCGTAACGGGTGGCACCGTAAACCAGACCGGCAGCTTTTTGATGCAGGCGACCCGGGTGGGCCGGGAGACCTTATTGGCGCAAATCGTGCGCATGGTGAGCCAGGCACAGCGCAGCCGCGCGCCCATTCAACGACTGGCCGACCGCGTCTCGGCATTCTTTGTGCCGGCGGTAGTAGCGGTGGCGCTGTTGACCTTCGTCGCCTGGAGCCTGTGGGGGCCGGAGCCGCGCATGGCTCATGCGCTGGTCAGCGCCGTGGCGGTGCTGATCATCGCCTGTCCGTGCGCGCTGGGTCTGGCTACGCCGATGTCCATCATGGTGGGAACTGGCCGCGGCGCAACCGTGGGTGTGCTGATCAGGGACGCCGAAGCCCTAGAAACGATGGAGAAGGTAGACACGCTCGTTGTGGACAAAACAGGCACCCTGACCGAAGGCCGGCCCGAGCTGGTGTCCGTAGAAGCCTTGGATGGGTTCAGCACCAACGAACTGATCCGACTGGCCGCCAGCCTGGAACGCGCCAGCGAACATCCCCTGGCCGCAGCGATTGTGCGCGGAGCGGAACAGCGCGGAATCACACTGGTGGCCGTCGAACAGTTTCGATCGCACACCGGCCTCGGCGTCACCGGAAGGGTTGCCGGAAGAGAAGTTGTGCTGGGGAACCGTGCGCTGCTCGAACAGCTCGGGATTGACGCCACACCGCTCGAACAGGCCGCAGAACGATTGCGGCGGGCTGGACAAACCGTGATGCTGCTGGCCGTGGACGGCCGCGCGGCCGGTCTGCTGGGTGTGGCGGATCCCATCAAAGACTCGGCGCGAGAAGCCATCCGCGCCCTGCACGCCGAGGGCCTGCGCATCGTGATGTTGACCGGCGACAGCCGCACCACCGCCGAAGCGGTCGCGCGGGAACTGGGCATCGACGAAGTGATCGCTGAGGTCGCACCCGGGGAAAAACACGACGTCGTCCGCCAACTGCAACAGCAGGGTCGCGTCGTGGCCATGGCCGGCGACGGCGTCAACGACGCTCCGGCGCTCGCTGCCGCGCAGGTGGGCATCGCCATGGGCAGTGGAACCGACATTGCCATGGAAAGCGCGGGCATCACTTTGCTGCGCGGCGACCTGCGCGGTATCGTGCGTGCACGCCGCTTGAGTCGGGCGGTGATGCGCAACATCCGGCAGAACCTGCTTTTTGCTTTCCTGTACAACATGCTGGGAGTGCCGGTCGCTGCCGGCTTGTTGTATCCCAGCTTCGGACTCCTGCTCAGCCCGATGATCGCGGCCGCAGCGATGACGTTCAGTTCCGTTTCCGTGATCGGCAATGCGTTGCGACTGCGCAGCGTAGAGCTGTAGCCGAAGCACCAAAAGAGAGCTATGCACACAACCGGAAACCCGAGGCAACCAAAACGTCGCACACCCCCGCTGGCGCGGGTTTCGTGTGCTGCGGAAGCCAAGCCCGCGCTGCTATAATGGAACGCGAAATGACCTTTCTCGAGCTCACCTTCGAGCTGCAACGGCCGCTCCAGCCGGAGCAGCTCCGACGTCTCGGCGAGTTTGCCAATACATACGGCCTGCGGCGATTTCGTGTGGACCCATCGGGGCGGCGACTGAGCTTCGAATACGACGCTTCGCGGCTGAAAGCAACCGAGGTGATGCACGTGCTGCAACGGGCCAAGATTCCCGTGGCACGCAAGCTGGAACCCGAAGAAGTGCTGAGTCTGTGAAGAAAAAGGGGCGGGGGCTCCTGCTTGGGTTCAGGAGCCCCTCCAGGCACATTCCGTGAGAACCCGGCTCGAAGGCCGAGTCATGGGGTCATCCATCCTAGCTTCCCTCTCAGAGGCAGGTGGGAAACGATCTCCGTTAGCCGGAAGAGCGAGCCCCTTCCCCCTCGTCCTCCGAATAACGAAAATCGTTGGAATGTGCCCATGCCCTCTGCCTCAGCAAACAACGAACCAACCTCGAACCACCCACCGTTATTTCCGTGTATCTCTATTGAACTGAAAAATAATGAGTTATTCTGCTGCGCCGGAAAGATGTCGGCATTGCTCCCGGCTGCCTGGTTGTCAAATTGGGAGCGCAGTTCCGGTTCGGGCCAGCTAGCTCCGCGTCGCCGACGAAGAACGGCCAGCAATCACGGAGTCCACTGACCAACGCCCGCCGCCTTTGACCAGCAAGGCCAAGGCCAGGCCAATGGCCAGCAGGTGGTACTCGAATCCTTCACCCTGCTGCTGCCCGGCCCAGTTCATGAAGAAACCATGCTGCCAGTGCACAAGGAAAATAGCGCCTGCCATCACCATGCCGATACCCAGCGCCGCAACGCGGGTCAGCAGGCCGAAAATCAGGCCCAGCGACCCGAAGAACTCGGCGAAGATCACCAGCACCGTGATGACAGCGGGCATGCCCATCTGCCCGAAGAAGTCAATGGTGGCAGAAAACCCGCCCCCGCCGAACCAGCCCAGCAGCTTCTGGGCTCCGTGCGGGAAAAAAACGATGCCGAGTGCCAATCGCAAGACAATCGTGGATGGGTCGTTGTCGGTCGCAAACAGTTTCCGCAGCATCTCGAGCCTCCTCAGGGAAAGAGAATTGACCCGGGGATAAATAGACTTACCCTTGCTTAGGATGCACGAACTGGCTCCGACGCTTCAACCCGTGGCACATCGACAGCCGCATCAGAGGCCACGACGACTATCGAAGCCGACAAGGCCCAGCGCAGATCCGTGGCGGAAGGATAATGGTGCGCACTCCGGCCTGCAGGTGCCGCAAACACGTGGCGTGCAAAAAAGGAAAGCCCCGCTGAGTGGTCAACGGGGCTCGAGCCGTTTTCAGAGGGGGGAAGCAATCAGGCTGCGCGTCTTCGTCGCAACAGACCGGCTACAGCCAGCAAGCCGCTGCCAAACAGAGTCAAGGTGCCGGGCTCTGGCGTATGCAAGCTGATTTCTCCGGTCTGCAGTGGGCCCTTCTGTTCATCCCAGCTCGCCAGGACCATGGAAAAGTGGAAGGTCGAGTCCGGGCCGAAGTTTGCGGGGTCCAATCCCAGATAGGCGAGCAGCGCGGGATGCATCTGTCCCGTGATCATGCCAGACAGCAGAAAATGAATCGGGCCTGTGCAATTCGTATCGAAACAATCCAATTGGGTCCAGCGGGTGACATCGGAAAACTGACCCTGAAAAAGAATCGTGCCGGCCGGAATGCCGGTCAAAGCCTCGAACTCGGCGCTAGCAATGATCTTGATTTCCCCTCCGGCATAGAGCAGCATGGTGTACGGATCGTTCGGGTCGGGACCCATAAATGGGCCCGTGTAGAAGATCACATCACCCAGCGAGCCGTTTAAGGCAATGCCCGTCGTCGAGGAAATGGAAACTAACGTGGACCATTCGGCCTGCGGCACCGGATCCAGGCCCGCCACATAGGGATCGTTGGTGATCCGCGTGGCACCCAGCGCCTGGGTGTGCACCAGACCACCGGAATAGCCGAATGTTACACTGTCGGCCAAAGCTGGCGCAGGCATCGTCACTGCGACGAGCGCGAGCAGCCAAAGTTGCATCAAAAATCGCATCTTCAAACCCCTCCAAATCGCACTCGAAACCGTGCAACAGTTGCAGCAATCGAACTGCCAGAAATTTCGTCAGCTAAATAGCTGCGTTTGCATTGCAGATGACACAGTCGAATAAGGGAGAAGGAAAAGAAAAAGACAAAAAACTGAAGAAACGTGCATATACTAAAAGTTACTAACTATTCTGTATCATAGAGGCACAGCACCTGTTCCACAATGAAACAGCAGGGGATCGTTCCCTCTTCGGCTCTGCGTGCCGTGGCTCCATGCGAGTCAGCATAGAGCAAGTGCGTTGAATCAGATTGCGAGCCGCCTGAACACACAAGAATTGTGGCCATCACAAGTTCTCATGCGTTTTGCTTTGCACCTTCGGCCAGCAGCGGTACACTCTGGCCGAACAAACACCAATGCCCTTTCGACGACTGCGGTGGTTGCTCCTGATCTGGCTGTTCATCTGGGTGCCCGCCTATGCTCGCACCTGGGGCTGGGCAAATTTCCTGTTGCTGTGTGATGTGGCCATGTTCCTGACGGTGCTTGGCGTCTGGCGGGCGAATGCGGTCTTGCTGTCGAGTCAGGCGGTAGTGACTCTGTTCGCAGCAGTGGTGTGGATGGTGGATGTGAGTTGGAAACTCATAGCGGGCAGGCATCTATACGGCGGCACCGAATATATGTTCGATCCCGTCTACCCACTTTGGGTGCGTCTGCTTTCGACCTTTCACCTGTGGTTGCCGCTGCTGTTGCTGTGGGCGTTGCGTCAAACCGGTTACGACAGCCGCGGTTGGATATGGCAAGCCACAATCAGCGTGCCCCTGGTCGCCGTGGGCAGACTGTTCGAACGGGCAAAAAATATCAACTTTGCTTTCGCGGACCCGCTGTTTGACCGGCAGTGGGGGCCCGGGCCTCTTCATGTAGTCATCATCAGTCTGTCCCTCATCGTTTTCGTCTACCTGCCGACCCACCTGTTACTTAAGAAGTTCTTCAGGCGGGCCGAGAGAGCCAGCACGCCATAAAGTTTTCAACATTTCCACAGCCCAACAGACCAAAAGATCGCGCAGAGACAACTGTTAGCTGCTGAGATTTGCACAAAATGACCCTCTGACATCAAACAGCTGGTGCGACCCACCTGTTGCAAAATATTAAAATGCCGAAAATTAACACACGGAAGAAGATTGGGGACAGGCATAGAGGGGGATGTGGAAAATCAGTTTCTCTTGACATGGCGGGGGGGCCTGAGTAGGCTTCTGCCCACATTCCCTTGCCTGAGGCGGCCTTGGAGGGGAATATGGCCAAAATTGTGCTGACCGGCCGAATTACCGAACTGATTGGTACCCGGCGCTGGGGCCAGCAAGCCCGGTATATGGTCCAGGTGGCCCTGGAGCGCGACCCCACGTCAAAAGTGCCTGTGAGCGAACGCTACTACTGCAACAGCTTTTATGTCGGAGCAGAGGAGGCTTCCGGTCTGCAGCCCGGCCGTATGGTTCGGATCACCCTCGAGCAGGAGTAAGCTGCTCTATCCCCTTCTACTTAAACTTATCCACACCGTCCCGGAGGACGGAAAAAAACCCGCCTTGCAAAGAGTCGGAGTGCCACCCCGCTGGTCATTCCTGTCTGCGGGATTGAGGCTTTGCAGCCGGAACCGGTTTTTTTTCGTCAGAAGAAGGGATCAAGAGGCGGAAGGTTACGGCATTCGAGCAGCCCCCGTCGCCTTCCGGAAAGAGGCACTGAAGTTTGACGCCGGTCAGAGCAGCGTCACGGTGGGATAAAGCCTGCGCAAATGGAATGAATTCCAAGCGAGCAGGGGCAGGTGCCGGCCTTAAGCTGACGAGGCGGTCAGCACGGGTGGGGGTTGCGGCGCCAAGCACGAGGAGTGGAATCGCTACCAGAGACCTGATCATCATCGCTTCGCGAGCGATTCTGTTGCAGCGGTCGGCGCGACCCTATAGCCAGAAGGCTGGATTTTAACAGTACCCGGGTACTAGAACTGTCATCGCAACAGCTTTGAAATCAAAGCATTACAAAACAGCACGGTTCTCTCGCAACTTCGGAAACAGAAGATTGGGATATTCTGACCAGAGAAGTGCGCTCAGGCCTTTTCTTCCAACTCCAAGGCGGCCGAATTGATGCAGTAGCGAAGTCCGGTCGGGGCCGGGCCGTCCGGGAAAACGTGGCCGAGGTGGGCGCCACAGCGAGCACAGCGGACCTCAGTGCGGACCATGCCGTAGCTGGTGTCTTCTACCTCTTCGATGTTCTGCCTGTCCAGGGGCTGGTAGAAGCTAGGCCAGCCGGTACCCGAGTCAAATTTGGTTTTGGAATCAAACAGCGGCTCGCCGCAGCAGACGCAGCGGTAGATACCCGGCTTTTTGCAATTCCAGTATTTACCGGTGAATGGCGGCTCGGTGCCTCCCTCGCGGCTAACATAGTACTGTTCGGGAGTGAGTCGTTTCTTCCATTCCCGTTCATCTTTCTGTGTGCGGTCGCTCATATGACTCCTCGGCTTGACATGGTGGCGAAGCGCTGCCTAGCATAGCACTGCCGGCACCCGGACCCAATTCACCGGAGCCGGCAACCTGAGCCATGCCCATCTACGAATACATTTGCGAGGACTGTGGGAAACGTTTTGAGCGGCTGGTGCTTTCACAGGCCGAGCCGATTGCCTGCCCGCATTGTGCCAGCCAACGCCACACTCTGCAGTTTTCGGTGTTCCAAACAGTGAGTCCGGCAAAATCGGCCAGTGCACCCTGCGAAGCGCCGGGGTGTGCCTGGACGCCGCGGGGCTGCGGTTGCAACTAGGCCGCAGCCGCCTCAGCCTTCCGCTCCAGCACCAGCAGCGCCTCGATATGGGGCGTCTGCGGGTAAAAATCGAAACCCTCCAGTGCTACCAGCTCGTAGACTTCCCGCAACAGCGCCAACTCGCGAGCCTGCTGGATGGGATTGCAGGAAAGATAGAGGATGCGCGGCGGTCGGGCATCGAGAATTTTGTTCAGCAGTTTGGGGTGCAGGCCAGTGCGCGGCGGATCGAGCAGCAACACATCTGCCGAACGCAGCAACTCCACGCCGACGCGCTCAGCCGTCCCGGGTACGATTTCATACTGGCGGGCAGCAAGCCGTTGCGCGTTCCGCTGCGCGTACAGCACGGCAGAGGCAGTTGACTCCACGGCCAACACACTGCGGGCGCGATCGCACAGCGCCAGCCCGATCACGCCCACGCCCGCATACAGTTCGACGATCCGCTCCACGGGCTCGACGTAACTGCGAATCCGATCCAGAGCCAGCGCAAAAAGCTCCACATGGTTCTGGAAAAACGCATCGAACGGATAGGCGATGCGCAGGCCCGCCAGATCTTCTTCGAGTTCCACACAGCCCTGCTGGTGCAAGATTTTCCCGAGCACCGAGGCCGGTGATTCCGGATGGCTGGCCGCCAGCACGAAACCGGCACTGCGGGTCAGGGGGAATTCCTTCAAAGGAAACTCTTCGCCGCGCACGAACAGCACGGTCACGACGTCGCCACTCGTCCGGCTCTGTCGCACAACCAGACTTTTCAGCATCGCCACGGGGACGCGGGCTCTGTTGAGAAGCGCCATCACTTCCTCCGCTGCGGCATTCATGGCTTCGGTGCCCAGTGCGCAGCCGTTCTCCAACGCAACTTTGCGAGACGGCCCGAAGCGAACGAAGAAGGCCAGCCGCAGCGTGCCTTCTTGCGCCGCAAAACTGAACTCGAGCTTGTTGCGGTAGCCGAATCCGTGTGCCGAGGGATGAAACGCGTCCACCTGGATCTGCCGGCCGACGGCTCGAGAGAACAGCTCTTCCAGAATGTGCTGCTTGGCGGTCACTTGCGCGGGATACGCCAGCACCTGCCAGGGCGAACAGCTCAGGTAATGCGCTTCACGCGGCGGGACACGCTCCGGAGAAACTATGAGCAGCTCTTCCGGTTCGGCCAGCAACACTCCTCGCCGACGCCGGACAACTCGCACACGTGCCCGTTCTCCCGGCAGCACGCCATAGGCCAGCACCGTGCGGCCTTCCCTGCCCGGCAAAGTTCCCACGGCCATGCCCGTAGCATCGAAATGCTCGAACTGCACGACGCGGCCAACGGATTGTGCTCGTTCCGCTTGCGACGACATCGGCTTGCCCCGACGCCTCCCGCCCAACGATAGCACACGGGCGGCGCCCCTGGGCCGACAGACAGCACGGCCGAAGGGATTCCTGTCGAGCGGGAATGGAACCAAAAGTCCGTGCGAGCTCCGCACGGCACATTCAGGCAGCTTAGACGGCCGCCCTGGCGCTAGTTGCAGAGCCGGGAAATACGGACAGCGAGATGGGAGCCGCCCGCGCGCAGCCGCCGCGTGGTGCGCAGGTCCAAGCGACACGGCACACACCAGCCGAAAACGGTGCCCTAAAAACCTCCTGGTTTGACAAACCCGGATGGCTCGGCTAGGCTAATTTTTTCCGCGAACCACACACGGGAGAGAGGGAATGCCCGCAGGAACTCCGGTCAAGGTCAAGAAAAAGAAACCCTCGGTGCTGAAGCGCATCCGTCAGACCGAACGGCGCACCGTTATCAATCGCGCGAACAAGACGCGCTTCCGGAATGCCGTGAAACGGTTCCGCGCTGCGCTCGCCGCGCGCGACCTGGCCCGCGCTGAGCAACTCTATCCTTCCACAATGTCCGCTCTGGACCGCGCTATCCAGAAGGGCGTGCTGCACGAAAATACCGCGAACCGCTACAAATCGCGGCTCACGCTCGCCTACAACGCACTGCGCGCCGCCGGCGCGTAACCAGAGTCTTGAAAACAGAGCCCGGAAGCTGCGCGCTGCGTGCGTCTGTGTACCAACACATCGGGAATGCAGGCGTCCGGCAGCGCTGTACCGCTCTCTGTCAACCACGGTGAGCTGAGCACCACGCTGTGGTCGAGGGGTTCACTGCGACCGAAGGCAGTGCCGGTCAGCTTTCGGCGGTGGTGGGGTCAATGATGGTCCTCACTTCCGAGACCCGGTCGGCGGGGAATCCTCCCTGGCGGGCGTGTTCGCGCACCAGTTCCGCATTGGGCGCTACGTAGATGCAGTAGAGTTTGTCGTCTGTGACGTAGCTGTGCAGCCACTGAACCTGCGGACCGAGCTTCTGCAGCACACTGCAGGATTTCTGGGAAGCCGCCTGCAATTCCTGTGGCGAGAGCCGACCAACGCCAGGCATGCTGCGTTCGATGACAAATTTGGGCAAGGAACTTCTCCTTTTCTGGAAGAGTGGCGATGCCCGTACTTTCTATCGCATCGGGCGGGCACTAGCAACCTTTTTCGGCAGTAGTTCGACGAGCAGGAATTCCAGCACGGCGCGCGTGTCGCGAACGCCGGACTTCAATCGGTTGTCGGCTTCGTAGAGTGCGCGCAGGCCTTCGAGCAGTTGCCGCCGGGGAATCCGCCGGGCACTTTGCCGGGCCAGCTCAGCGACCTCGGCGCTCATGCGCAGCTTTGCGGCAAGCTGCCAGCGGTTCAGACCGGCGGGCAGTTGCTGGGCTTCGATCAGCTTACGATACATCCAGGCGAGCGCGCCGATCAGCCCCGGTCCCGACTCCCCCTGCTCCAGCAGCCGGTCCACCAGCGCCAAGGCTTCGGGCCGCCGGCCCTGGGCGAGCAGGTCGGCCAGCGTCCAGACCGCGTAGGTTTTCGCTCCCACCACCAGCGCATCCACGTCGGCCACGGTGATGGTTTTCCGTCCGCCCACAAAGCAGGCCAGTTTTTCGACTTCCGTGCGGATGCGCGCCAGATTGCCGTCCAACAGGTCAGCCAGTCGCGCGGCGGCAGCAGGTTCGATGGACACGCCGCGCCCGCGCGCCATTTCCACCGTCAGGGCCACGGCAGTTTCCAGCTTCTGCTGCTCGCCTTCGCGCCGCCCTTCGCCGGGCAGTTCGACTTCGACCACCAGGGTTGCACCGGTCAGAAACTTGGCCAGCCGGGTGCGCTGGTCGAGCGCTTCTGCTTCCAGAACGAGCACGGTGAACGACGCCGGGTCGCGGAAATACGCTTCGAGGTCGCGCCGGAGCGCCTCGCGGGCTTCCTCACTCCAGGCTTCGGCGCGCTCCAGGTCGCTCACGAAAATGATCTGGCGCGCGGCCAGCATGGGCCGCGACTGCGCCTGTTGCAGCACCGGAGCGATCTCCGTTTCGCGCAGAGAAAAACGATGCACTGCCCACGGGCGCGCGGCTTCCGGGAGACAGGCTTCGACCAGCCGCGTGCGGCAAAGCTCACGCAGATAAGCGTCTCGCCCGAGCAACAGCAGATGGGGGGCGGGTTGGCTGCGGGGCAATCGTTGCAGGAATTCGGTGGCAGCCAGGGCGGGCATCAGAATTTCTCGAGCAGCAACGCAACCAGCCGCGAAGCGAAATCTCGCGCCAGGCGTTCCAGTGCCGGGTCCTGCTCTTCGAAAAAGCTGGGCACGTCGGTTGAGATTTCGTATTGCTCGCGGAACACAAAATTGTCGTTGCGGTAGATTTCCTGCTGGGTGGCAGCATCCACCAGCCGCACCCGCGTCACCACAGTGACGACCATCGTGGTGGCGCGGCCGGTGGCGGCATCGAACAGGACGGCGCTGGCTTCGATGCTGCGGACTTCCCCGCTGAGCACCGCATCGGCGCCTTCGGCCGAGGCCACCACGCGGTAGCGGGTACGGGCCAGCAGCTCCCGCACGAGCGCTTCCGTCAGCCGCTGTTCCAGCCGATACTGGGTGGTGTGGTTCTCCAGCGCCAGCACTGCCAGTGTCTGCCAGTGTTTCGGCAGCGCGCTGCCGCGGCCGGCCACGCGGTAGCCGCAGCCCGATCCAGCCAGCACAGCCGCCAGCAGCACCGCCCAGCGCACACGCCGGCCTGGAACCGGAGAACGCATGACGGAATGAGTGTACGGATACAACCCGGAAAGGTCAAAGGCGCCGCGGTGCGTCAGCAAGCGCGCAATCGCTCGGCGATGCCGACTGCGTTCGCCGCCGCCAAGCGCAGGTTGTCGGCGGCTCCCCACAGCCAGTACGTGTTGGGCACCGTGGCATCGGCTTCCGGCGCGCGGACCAGGATGCGAGATTCGCCAGCCACGTTCACGCTGGAGGGTGCCTCTTCCGTTTCGCCCCGCACCACCACACCGGCGCGAGCGAGGGCCTGCTCCAACTCCGTTGTGCTGCAGGCGGCTTCCAACGTGAGGCAAGCCGTAAAGGCATATCCGAAGAACACCGGCGCCTGAATCACCTGCACCGCAGGGAGCGTCGCGCGCCCGGCCAGGTAGCGCGCCACTTCGTGCGAGATGCGCCCGCGCAGGTCCGCCAGCCGCACCGTGCTCTCCGCTCCGAAGCTCCCCAGCAGATTGAAGGCCACCTGGGCCGCAAAGACATCCTTGGGGATGGTGTGGAAGGAGAGCAGTTGCACCGTCTGGCTTTCCAGTTCATTCACGCCCGCCTGGCCGTATTCGGAAACGGGGACAAAGAAAACCGCGGCCATCTGCGTCGGACGGAACGGTGCCAGCGCGGCTGCCAGCGTCGTGGCCACAATCGCCGGTGTCGAAGGCGACCAGTACAGCCCGCCCCTGCGTTCGACGGGTGGCGGCAACGTGCGGTCCAGCGCAGGGATCCACGGCACCGCCGATTCCACCTCGGCCAGCGCTCCGCTCAAGTCGATCACGCGCGCTCCTGCACGGCGGGCATCGGCCCAGTGCCGGGCGGCAAACTCAGGCCGGCCGGCAAAGAAAACGAACTCGGCCCCCTCGAAATTTTCGGCCACGGCGGGCAACACGAGCGCGGCTTCTCCCGCCGCTTCGGTCAGCGTGCCTGCGGCTTCTTCGTCCAGCAGACGAATCTCCGCCGCGACTACGCTTTCGCCCAGCAGCGCCTTCAGCTCCTTGCCGCGGAGCGAGGTGGCGCCCACCACAGCTACGCGTCCGACGCGCACGCGCGGCATGCTCATCTTGTCACCGGCCGCGACACCCAGCGATGCCGCAGGTTGCGCACCAGCTCCAGCGCCGCGCCAGACAGGATGTAGCTGGAAGCCATCAGAAGCAGTACCGGCTCGGAGTACAGCACGATCCCCACCAGCAGCAGCCCGATCACCACGACCACCAGCGAAGAAAAGGGACGACTCCAGGGAATGTTCTTGAAACTGTAGTAGCGGATGGTGCTGGCCATCAGCACGGCCAGGGTCGTCACCAACCCGAGCCACAACAGCGCCATGGGAACCTGTTCGATGGGGGATTTGAAGAAATGCACCGCCGCGGCGACCATCCCGGCCGCTGCCGGCGTGGGCAGTCCGACAAAATACCGCGAAGTTTGATCCGACATCCCATGCAAATTGAACCGAGCCAACCGCCAGGCCCCGCACAGCACAAAGCCGAATGTCACCAGCCAGCCGAGTTGATAGACCTGCCGGGCCGCTTCGCTCTCCGACCCGAGCAGCCCACGCACTCCCCAGGCAAACGCCAGAAATGCCGGTGCGATGCCGAAGCTGATGACGTCGGCCAGAGAATCGAACTGCTTGCCGAATTCGGTGTTCGTTCGAGTGGCGCGAGCGATGCGTCCGTCCAGCGAATCGAACAGAATCGCCAGGCCGATGGCTTTGGCCGCGTTGTCCAGGTCCGCCAGCCCGCCGCGGAAGGTAGCCAGGATGGCGTAATAACCGCACAGCAGATTGGCCACGGTAAAGATGCTCGGCAGCAGCAGCACGCCCCGGCGCAGCCGCTGATCCTCAACCTTGCGCACGTCGGTCATGCCGGAGGCCTCTTCCATTCAGTCCCACCGCGCCACAATTGTCGCGCCGCCGCGTACGTGTTCGCCCGGCCGCACCGTGAAGCTCGCATCCGCGGGCAACCAGAGATCCACGCGCGAGCCGAAGCGAATCATACCCAGTTTCTCTCCGGTACGCACCAGATCGCCTTCCTGTTTCCAGCAAAGAATCCGGCGCGCAAGGAAACCGGCAATCTGCCTGACCACGACCGGCCCGCGGGCCGTCTCCAGCGTGACGATATTCTGTTCGTTCACCGCCGAAGCCTGCTCGCGCATTGCGTTCAAGAATTTGCCGGAGCGATATTGAATCCGGACGATCCGGCCGGCATACGGCACCCGATTCACATGCACATCGAAGATGGAAAGGAATATGCTCATGCGCCGGCCCGGCCGTCCCTGCTCGACTTCCTCGACGATTTCCATCACCCGCCCGTCGGCCGGCGCAACGATCGCTTTCGCATCATCCGGAATCTGTCGTGCCGGATCCCGGAAGAAAAACAGCACGAAGCTCGCGACGCCCAGCAGGGCGATGCCGAGCCAGTTCCAGCCGGCGGCCAGCGCCAGCGAGCCGAGCAGGGCCGGGGGGAGCGCAAATCGGTATGCTTCGTGCACCATGTCCGCCACGCGCCTGCGGCGCGCACACCAACCATTGTAAGCCAGTTGCCGCTGCGGTGCGCGTTGCGTCAGTACTGCTGCAGATGCCGTGCAATCAACTCCTGCATGCGATCTTTCACACGCAGCTTCATTTTCTTCAACGCCACTTCGCGGGCCAGGTCTTCCGCATTCAGGTAGGGTTGTTTGGCAAGCTGATCGAGCTGTCGTTCGTATTCGGAATGTTCCCGGGCAAGCTTCTGAAACTCCTCATTGCTGGCCAGCAGATATTCCCGCACATCCTGGGGTGAGACGGGCATCTGTGCCTCCTGGCTGGGGTCTGAGGTCACGCCGCAGACAACCTAGCACAGTCCCGTCGCGGCGACAAGAGACGGCGCGGGGTCCGGGAGACGAGAGACCTGCGACTCAATCGTGGCGGCCCCCGCGAAGAATCTCCACGGCATGCGGCAGCAGATCGGCGATGGCCTCGAAGGATTCCACGGCGCCGCGCGGGCTGCCGGGCAGGTTGACCATCAGCACGTTCTTGCGGACGGCCGCGACAGCGCGGGAAAGTGCCGCGCGTGGGTTGTTGACCGAGCCCAGCGCGCGCATCCGTTCGGCCAGTCCGGGCACTTCGCGGTCGCAGACCGCGCGGGTGGCTTCCGGCGTGACATCGCGGGGTCCCAGCCCAGTGCCGCCCGTAGTGAGAATGACGTCGGCACCGGCGACGTCGGCCAGTTCAATCAGCCGCGCCTGAATCATCCGGCTTTCATCGGGTACCACCTGCACGGCGACAACCTGCCAGCCGCGCGATTCGCACCGTGCACGCAGTGCCGGGCCGGACTCATCCCGACGCGCGCCGCGGGCAACGGAATCGCTGACGGTGAGGATGGCCACGCGCATGGCAGCTTCAGGTCCTGCGCAAACCGGTGCGCAGCCGCTGTCGAGCTCCGCGGCGGCCTGCGCGCGGCCGGATTTTCCGCGCGCCGCTCATGTTTCCTTGACGGCCGAGGGCGTGCCGGCAGGCGAGCCTTCGGCGTCGCGAGCTTCTTCGTCGAGCAGCCGGAAGGCTTCCATGAGCAGGGCGGTGGTGGAACGTGTGGTCGTGGTCAGTTCCGTGGAGGCGTTGAAATCGATTTCAAATTCTCCCCGGGTCCAGCGCGCCACCTGGAAGACGGCCGCATCGCCCTGCAGCGGACCCAATCGAGCATGCCGGCAGTGGCCGGCGGTGAAGTACAGCTCGGCAGTTTCCGCGCCGCTGCGCAAGGTCAACCGACAGGTTTTCTGGCCCATTTCGAGCGACTGCATCAGGTCAGGGATGCTCAGCTCTTCCAGCCGGCCCTGAATCACGCCCGGACGAGTGGCCTGACGCTGCAGCTTTTCCAGGTGCAGGCGATCGATGACTTTTTTCGCCCGGCGGACGAGGTCTTTCAGGAAAAACGGTTTGGGAATGTAGTCTTCGACGCCATCGGTGAGCGGTCGCAGCTTTTCTTCGATGTCGCCCCGGCTGGCGAGGAAAATAAAGGGCAGCGCGCGCGACTGCGGGCGGCTGCGGATCTTTTCGTAGAGCTGGCGGCCATCGAGCCCGGGCATGCGGTAGTCGGCGATGACCAGGTCGGGCGGCTCTTCGATCACTTTCAGCAGGGCATCGGCGCCATCGGCGGCTGCGTGGACGGTGCAGTGCGGCTCCAGCCCGCGCACAATCAAGTCGCGCACCAGCGGGTTGTCCTCCACGATCAGGACTTTGACAGTCTTCATGGCAGCCTGCGGCTAGCGACGTGTGCGACGCCGGCCGCGCGCAGCAGTGTTCGGGCGGCGGTAGTCGCCGCTTTTGCCGCCCGTTTTGCTGAGCAGAACGATTTCGGCGATGGTGATGCCTTTGTCGAGCGCCTTGCACATGTCATAGAGCGTCAGCGCGGCCGCCGCCACCGCCACTAGCGCTTCCATTTCGACGCCGGTTGGCGCCATCGCAGCGACCTGCGAGGTCAGTTCCACTCCATTCTGACGCACCCGCGCAGTTACATCAATGTGCGTGAGCGGCAGAGGATGACAAAGAGGAATCCACTCCGCGGTGCGTTTGGCAGCCGCAATGCCCGCAATCCGCGCGACCTCGAAGGGGTTGCCCTTCGGCGTCTGCAGGCGGCGCACCGCGCGCAGCACCCGTGGCGGCATGCGAACCCAGCCACGCGCGCTGGCTGTGCGCAGGGTGGCCGGCTTGGCGGAAACGTCCACCATGCGCACCGCGCCCGAAGCCCGGTAGTGGGAAAGCCTCGCCATGAACCGTTCTGAGCCTCCTTGCTGCCACGCCGACGGGTCAGAGGCGGTCGCGGCGCGGCAGCACGTCCACCCACTCGCCTGCCTCCCATTCCAGCCTGGTTTCGGGCACCAGCAGGAAAGCGTTGGCCTGGACCAGCGCCACGATATCGCCGGAACCCTGCCAAGGCAACTCCCGCACCACCGGTTCGCCGGCTTCCCAGCGCACCTCGGCTGGGAGGAAATGCGTGAGCTCGGCCCGCTGCCGCACCGGAGCGGCCAGCCGCGCCCGGAAAGTGGCCAGCGGTCGCGCCGGCATCCCGCTCAGTAGGTCCAGAGCGGGCACGACAAACAGCTCGAAAGTGACCATCGTCGAAACCGGATTGCCCGGCAAACCGAACACAAACGTTTCCCCGCAGACCCCGAACACGGCGGGCCGACCAGGACGAATCCGCACCGCGTCGAAGCACGCGACCGTACCCAGCCGCTCCAGCACTGCTTCCACAAGGTCGTACTTCCCAGCCGAGACCCCGCCGGAAAGCACCAAGACGTCTTCGCGCAGTCCACGTTCGATGCACTGCTGCAGCCGGTCCTCGCGGTCGGGTGCATTGCCGAGCAGTACCGGCTCAGCCCCGGCCAGCCGCACCTGCGCGGACAACGCGATGCTGTTCGAATTGCGAATTTCGAACGGGCCCGGCTGAGCTTCTACGGGCACGACCTCGTCGCCGGTCGAGAGAATCGCGACACGCGGCCGGCGAAAAACGCCGAGCTCGGCACGACCCACCTGCGCCGCCAGAGCCAGCTCGGCAAAGCCGAGCCGCAACCCGGGCCGCATCAACACCTGGCCAGCGCGAGCTTCGCTGCCGCGCGGAACCAGATTCTGGCCGGGATGGGCAGCACGGTGGAGCGTGACGCGCTCTCCGGCAACGGCGGTGTGTTCGAGCATGACCACAGCGTCCGCCCCGCGCGGCACCGGAGCACCGGTCATAATTTGCACGCACTGGCCGTGGCCGACTTCGCCGGCAAACGCCGCGCCGGCCCGCGCTTCGCCGATACAGCGAAGCACCGCGGGCACTGCCCCGGCATCGGCGGCACGCACGGCGAAGCCATCGCGGGTCGAGCGGTCAAACGGTGGGTAGTCGCGGTCGGCAACTACCGGTTCGGCCAGCACGCGGCCCAATGCTTCGGCGACCGCCACGGTTTCGCTCGGCGGGGTGCCACAGCGTGCTGAAACCGTCTCGATGACCTTTGCCCGCGCTTCGGTGTACGCCAGCATGTCACGGGAAGTTTAGCAAGAAACGGGTGCGCGCCGGGGCAGCGATGGCTCAGAGCCAGGAAGCCAGCCGGGTGCCCTCGGGCACGATGGTGGCTTCCCGTTCAGGCCCCGTGGAAATCATCCCGATTTCGACCCCCAGCTCATCGGAGATGAAGTTCAGGTAGTCCCGTGCCGCCTGGGGCAGTCGGTGGAGTTCACGGATGCCGGATGTGGCTGCCTGCCAGCCCCTGAGCGTTCGGTAGCGCGGCTGCACCTGGGCCAGCTTTTCGGCTTCGGCGGGCATTTCCTCAAGCGGCGTACCCCGGTAGCTGTAGCCGACGCAGACCTGGATTTCCGGCTGCGTATCGAACACGTCGAGCTTGGTTACCACCAGCGAATCAATGCCGTTGATCATCACGGCGTAGCGCAGAATCACCAGGTCGAGCCAGCCACAACGCCGCGGCCGGCCAGTGACGGCGCCGTATTCGTTGCCGCGGTCACGCACCTGACGGGCTTCCAGATCCGGCATTTCGGTCGGAAACGGCCCGCTGCCGACGCGGGTCGTGTAGGCCTTGGTGACCCCGATGACGCCGGTGATGCGCGTCGGGGCAATGCCCAGACCCGTGCAGGCCCCGCCCACCGTTGCGTTCGAGGAAGTCACATAGGGATAGGTGCCGTGGTCGATGTCCAGCATGGTGCCCTGCGCACCCTCAAAGAGCACCCTGCGGCCTTCACGGAGTGCGCGGTCGAGCAGCGCGGAAGTGTCCGTGACAAATCCGCGCAGCCGCTCCCCCAGCGCCAGATACTGCTCGGCCAGGCCCGCTGTGTCCAGCCGTTCGCGGAATGCCGCTTCGCAAAAGGCGCTTTTTTCTTTCACGACTCGGGCCAGTTTGGTGCGGAAGCTTTCCGGGTCGAGCAGGTCGCAAACACGCAGCCCGCGCCGCGCCATTTTGTCTTCGTAGGCCGGCCCGATGCCACGCGAGGTGGTGCCGATTTTCGCTTCGCCGAGCGCCGCTTCAGCCAGTTTGTCGAGCAGGCGATGGTACGGAAAAATCAGATGCGCACGATTGGAAAGGTGCAGACGGCCGTCGACGTCAATGCCGGCCTGGGTGAGCTGCTCCAGCTCGGCGACCAGTGCAGCCGGGTCTACCACCACGCCGGCGCCGATCACAGCTTGCTTGTCTGGGCGCAGGATGCCGCACGGGGTCAGTTGGAGAACGAAGCGGCGCCCGTTGAAAATCACCGTGTGGCCGGCATTGTGGCCCCCCTGGCAGCGCGCCACGTAGTCAAACGAGCCGGCCAGGTAGTCCACCACCTTGCCTTTGCCCTCGTCGCCCCACTGAGCACCGACCACGACAATCGCTGTCATCCACCTGACCTTGCCCTGGAGTGTGTTGCCGGCGGCAGCTTTCCCCTGCGCACAGTCAGACTCAACCGTTCACAACCACGCAGAGGGAAAAGAAAAAGAAGCGCCGACGGCGCGCAAACCGCTATGCTACCCGCAGCCGACAACGAAAGGCAAGAAGCCTTCTGCGGCCACACGGACACCGCAGCGCCGCTCTACCGGCCCTGAACGGTCGGTGCGAATGGCGTCAGCCCAGATGGCGGGTGACGAGCCGTTCGATCTGCTCCTTGGGAACGGCACCGACCAGCTGGTCGGCCACCTGGCCGTTTTTGAACAGCAGCAGGGTGGGGATACCGCGGATGTTGTACTCTCCGGCGGACTGGTTGTTTTCGTCCACGTTCAGCTTGACCACTTTCAGCCGCCCCTGGAACTGATTGGCGATGGCCTCGACGGCCGGAGCAATCATGTGGCAGGGGCGGCACCACTCTGCCCAGAAGTCCACCAGCACGGGCTGGGTTTTGCTGGCTTCGAGCACTTCTGTTTTGAAGTCCCTATCGGTCACATTCTGGATGTTGGCAGCCATACTCGATTGTTCCCTTCCTGACCTCTTTCCGCTCCCGGAACGGGCGGAAAGCCAGTCTATTGGATGGCGCCGACGGCGCGCGGGATTCTGGCTTCCCGCGCCTGCTGGTACAGCCGCAGGTAGTCGGCCGCTGAAGTCTTCCAAGAGAAATCCTGGGTCATGCCGTTCAACATCAGCCTGCGCCAAGCCTTCTGGTCGCGGAAGCAGCGCAGGGCTTCGCGCACGGCGGCGAGCAGGGCACGGCCTTCATATTCCCGGAACTTGAATCCGTTGCCACGGCCGGTGCGTGGGTCGAACGGCTCGATGGTGTCGTCGAGCCCGCCGGTGGCCCGCACAATGGGCACGGTGCCGTATTTCAGGCTGTAGAGCTGATTCAGCCCGGACGGCTCGTAGCGTGATGGCATCAGGAACATATCCGCGCCTGCCTCGATTTTGTGCGCCAGCACATTGTCGTAGGCGATGCGAGCAGCAAACCGCGCCGGGAACCGTGCGGCCAGTTCCCGGAACAGGAGCTCGTAGCGGGCCTCGCCGGTGCCGAGCGCCGTGATGCACAGGTCTTCTTCCATCAACTCATCGGCCACTTCGGCAATCAGGTCAAATCCCTTCTGGTCGACAAACCGGGAAACTATCCCGATGACCGGACGATTCAAATTCTCTGCCGGTAGTTTGAACTCGGCCAGCAGGTCGCGCTTGCATTCGCGCTTGCCGGAGGGATCTTTTGCGGAGTAGTGGGCGACGATGAACGGGTCGGTTTCCGGGTTCCAGGCGCTGTAGTCCACTCCGTTCAGGATACCCACCAGCCGGTCGGCGCGGCGGCGTATCACGCCGTCCAGACCGTGGCCATACTCCGGCGTTTGAATCTCCTGCGCATAGCGGCGGCTGACCGTAGTAATCCAGTCGGCAAACAGCAGTCCGCCCTTCAGGTAATTCACCTTGCCGAAGAATTCCAACGCTTCGATGTGAAACAGCGTCTCGGGCAAGCCGACGCGCGCCAGCACGTCTCGGGGAAACAAACCATGATAGCCGAGGTTGTGCACGGTGAGAATGGTCGGCACGTGGCGGAAGGCCGGGTCGGGGGCATAGACGGTCTTCAGCAGCACGGGCACCAGCGCGGCCTGCCAGTCGTGGCAGTGCAGGACATCTGCCGGCCAGACTTGCTTGGCCACTTCCAGCGCCGCACGACTGAATTCAGCGAACCGCTCGGCATTGTCGGGATAGTCCACGCCCTGTACCCCGTAGAGCTGTTCGCGGTCGAAATATTCCGGGTCATCTACAAAGAAATAGCGCACACCGTTGACCACCGTGCCATCGGCGATGGCGGGAAAGCGCAGCACCGGCCCCAGGGGAATCGTCAGGCTGGGCACCAGCACCTTGTTGACCCGTGTTCCCCGGTAGCGCGGCAGCACCACGGCGACCTCATGGCCCAGCTCGACCAGCGCCTTCGGAAGCCCCTCGATGACATCGGCCAACCCGCCCGTCTTCGAGAACGGCAGGCCTTCGGGAGAAATGAACAGGATGCGCATCGCGTTTGCTCGAAGCGGAAACGATAAACGATGCGCTGCAGAACGTCAACGCGATCTCCAGCAGCATTTCGCACGCGGCCCTGCTAGACTCAACCAGTAGACGCATACTGGCATGCCGCAGCGGCTCGGACAGCACTTCCTGCAGGGACCCTGGCGCCACCGCATCTTCGAACAGATGGCTGTGCGCGGCGATCAGTTCTGGCTGGAAATCGGGGCCGGCCGGGGTGAAATGACTCGCGAGCTGGCCGCGCGGGCCGGACGCGTGGTGGCCGTCGAAGTGGATCCCCGGCTGGTGGAATCCCTTCGGGAATTGCAGCGGCAGGCGCCGAATCTGGAGGTCGTCTCCGGCGACGTGCTCGCGCTCGATCTGAGCGCGCTGGCCGGAGCCGAACGCGTACACGTCTACGGCAACATCCCCTACTACATCACCGGGCCTATCCTGCGGCACCTGTTCGCACACATCCACGCGCTGGCCGATATCCATCTGGTGGTGCAATTGGAGGTGGCCGCGCGGCTCACGGCGCGTCCGGGGCGTCGCGACTACGGGTTTCTTTCCGTGCTGGCCCGGTTCTACACAACGCCTGAATTCCTGCTCCGCATTCCGCCGGGAGCCTTCCGGCCGGCTCCCCGGGTAGCTTCGGCACTGGTGCGATTGCGGCCGCCCGGGATGCGCGCGCAACTGGCCATTCCCAACGAAGCTGAATTCGTAGATTTTCTTGCCCGCTGCTTCGAGCAAAAACGAAAAACGCTGCGAAACAATCTGCGGAGCGTCGTCGGCGCGCGGGCCGAAGCGCTGCTGGCTGCGGCCGGTCTGGCGTCCAACGTGCGTGCCGAACAGCTCACCCTGGAACAATTCGCCGTGCTGTTCCGCATGCTGTAGTGTGCCGCTCAACGGGCGCGGAGCAGTGCGATCAGGCGGTCGGGATAATCCGTGATGATTCCGTCTACGCCCATTGCAATCAGGTTGCGCATCGGTTCGGGTTCGTTCACGGTCCAGGGAACCACCATCAGTCCGGCGGCGTGTGCCTGCCGAACCATTTCGCGGGAAACCAGTGTCCAGTGCGGCGCCACCTGGCGGGCACCAACGCTCAGTGCGCGTTCCACCAGGCCTGCTGCCTGATGCTGCTCGAGCAGACCGGTCATCCATGACGGTTCCAGGTCGTAGATCGCTTTCAAAATCTGCGCATCGAAGCAGAGCACGACCAGTCGATCGGTAACTGCCGAGCCGCGCAGCGCGCCCACCAGCGCGTGCTCGCTGCGCCAGACTCCGCCTGGCTTGAGCTCCAGGTAGAGACCGATGTCGTGCTCGAGCGAAAACGCCAGGATCTCCTCGAGCGTGGGAATGCGTTCGCCGGCAAACTCGGGAGCGAACCAGGATCCGGCGTCCAGCTCGCGCAGCTCGGCCAGGGTGTGCTTGTCGACGCGACCACGGCCGCTGGTGGTCCGCTCCAGCGTCTCGTCGTGCACAGCGACCAGATGCGAATCGCGCGTCAGACGCAGGTCGGTTTCGATGAACCGTGCTCCAAGTTCCACGGCGCGACGGAATGCAGCCAGCGTATTTTCTGGCGCATAACCGGAAGCACCACGATGTGCAATGACCCAGGGACGAGACACGCAAACATGCTAGCAGAGGCGGCGCTTCTGAGCTGTTGCGCAATGGCACTGTGCCGCGATGGTGCAAACAGCGTGGACTCGGTACAACATTGCGCCCGCGTCCACATGCATCAGCCGCAGGCACTGCACAACTCTTTGCCAGACAATCAGCTAGCCGTTGCGCCCGACACCCTCTTTGGCGCGCCTCATGCTGCAGATCAAAGGGATGAACCGCGTTATCCATTCTGCCCCGGCCGAGCCAACGACCGTCGAATCGCAACCCACCGAGCACATGGCACTGCGCCACCGCCAAGTTGACTCGGACGCATTTACATTGGATGAACTGTTCGACGAACTGGAACTCATCGTCTGGGAAGCGGACCCAGAGAGCCTGCAGCCCACATTCATCAGCCGGGGTGTAGAAAAACTGCTCGGCTATTCGCCGGAAGAGCTTCTTGTGAACGGACGGTTCTGGGAGCAAATCGTGCATCCGGAAGACACCGAAGCCATGCACGCAATCGCAGCAAGGGCCAGGGCGGAAAGCACCCCGCTGGAACACGAGTTCCGCGCCATGGCTCGCGACGGTCGTGTGGTCTGGTTGCGCAACCGGCTGCGCCGCGTCGAAACCGTCCCGGGACAAAGGCCCCGGCTGCGCGGCGTGGCTGTGGACATCACGGAATACAAACGCGCGGAAGACAAGCTCAGGCTTTCCGACGAAATCCTGCAACGGGTGCCTGCTTTGGTGCTGGTGGCTGATCGAGATGGTCGGATCACCTACGTCAGCCCTTCGGCAAAAGAAATTCTCGGCTACCGCCCCGAAGAGCTGCTCGGCGACGGCTGGTGGCTTCACACCCGGAACAATCCAGAGGAACGCGAACGGGAACGGCTTGCCGTGGCTGGCTGTGCCCGTGGCGAGCTCCCTCTGCCGATCGAGCCGTACGAACGCATCGTCTTTCATCGCAACGGCCAACCCCGGTGGATCCTGTGGCACGACACGCCCGGACCCAATCAAACCCTGATCGGCGTCGGCCACGACATCACCGCACGAAAACAGGCCGAGCAGCAATTGCGGGAACGCACCGCGTATCTGCACGCGCTGATCGAAAACAGTCCGCTGGCCATTGTCGTGCTGGATCCCGAGCAGCGCGTGCAGATGTGCAATCGCGCCTTCACTGCCCTTTTCGGCTACCGACAGGCAGAAATCCTCGGCGGGCTGATCGATGAATTCCTTGCTCCCCCCGAGTTGAAATCGGAAGCGGTGGCGTTCAGTCGCCGGGCGCTGGCCGGACAGAGGGTTCACGCCACCACGCGCCGCCGCCGCAAAGACGGCTCGCTGGTCACCGTGGAAGTGATCGGTGTGCCGCTCATCGTGGACAGAAAGATGGTCGGCGGCATCGGAATCTATCAGGACATCACCGAGCGGCTTCGCGCCGAAGAAGCTCTCCGCGAGGCGCATCACCTGCTGGAAACCATCATCCAGACCTCCCCGCTCGCCATCGTCGTGCTCGACAACACCGGGCGGGTGAAGCTCTGGAACCGCGCCGCAGAAAACATCTTCGGCTGGAGTGCCGCAGAGGTGCAGGACCAGCCGCTGCCCATCGTCCCGGAAGAGCGCCGCGAAGAATTCCGCCGGCTCCTGGATGCCGAACTGCAGGGGCACTCGCAGGCCGGGCTGCCCCTGCTCCGTCAGCGCAAGGACGGCTCACGAGTCGCGGTGCGCTTGTGGAGCGCCCCTCTGTGCGACGCCAGCGGACAGCGTCTGGGCGTGATGGGTGTGCTCGAAGACATCACGGAGAAACGCGCACTCGAAGAGCAGCTCCGCCAGGCCCAGAAAATGGAAGCCGTGGGACGGCTGGCCGGCGGCGTGGCGCACGACTTCAATAACCTGCTCATGGTGATTTTCGGTTATGCCGAACTGCTGCTCGACCGGCTGCCGGCGGAAAGTCCCCTGCGGCGTCATGCGGAAGAAATCCACAAAGCGGCCAACCACGCGGCCAACCTCACCCGGCAACTGCTCGCGTTCAGCCGCAAACAGGTGCTGCAGCCGCGCGTGCTCGACTTGAACAGCGTCGTGCGCGACATGCAGCAGCTATTGCGCCGGCTCATCCCGAAAAACATCGAGCTGGTGATTCGCCCCGCTGCAGAAGTCAGCGCCGTGCTCGCCGACCCGGGACAACTGGAGCAGGTCATCCTGAACTTGGTCCTCAATGCGCGCGACGCCATGCCCGCCGGCGGCAAGCTGATTCTGGAAACCGCCAACGTTGTCCTCGACGCCGGCCACCCCCTCACCCATTCCGCTTTGCCTCCCGGGGCCTATGTTTTGCTCGCCGTCACCGACACCGGCTGCGGCATGGACCGCGAAACACTCACGCACATCTTCGAGCCCTTCTTCACCACAAAAGCAAAATCCGGAGGCACCGGCCTGGGACTGGCTACCGTCTACGGAGTGGTCAAACAGAGCGGCGGACATATTACCGTTTACAGCGAACCTGGCCTCGGCTCGACATTCAAAATCTATCTCCCGCAGGCGACGGCCCCGGAGCAAAGCTGCCCTGCAGGCCCACCCTCCGATGCGCTGCCCGCCGGCTCAGAAACGATTCTGCTGGTCGAAGACGAGCAGGACGTGCGAGAGCTGAGCGAAGAGTTTCTGCGCCGCCAGGGCTACCGGGTGTTGTCAGCCAGCAGCGGCGAGCAGGCACGGACACTCGCCGCCGCGCACGACGGGCCTATCCATCTGCTCATCACCGATGTAATCATGCCCGGGATTGACGGTCGTGAACTCGCTGAACACCTGCAGGCGAATCGGCCGGAAATCAAAGTCATGTTCACCTCCGGCTACGCCGACGAAGCCGCGCTCCAGCTTTGCCTCGGCCAACCCGGCGCTGCTTTCCTCCAGAAGCCCTTCCCGCTGCACGTGCTGGCTCGAAAGATTCGCGAAGTGCTCGAAAAAAATTCCGGTTGAGCCCGACGCTACCACTGTTCTCGCGAACCAGACCGCTATCCGTTAAAAATGCTTCTCCGGAAAAGCCCGTCCCGCGCACTGGAATCGTGCAACGGGACTGGGCATCACTTCACAAACCGGCTACAATGCCGACCACAATTCTCAGGAGGTGAATTCATGGCTGACGTGCGCGGCGCGACGACCGATGTGGGTCTATTGCTGGTACGGCTCTCGGCCGGCCTGATGCTGTTCGGTTTCCACGGCTGGGAGAAACTGGTGGCTGCCTTCGGCTACGTGTTCCAGGGACAGGAGTGGCGTTTCGTCAACGGCGTGGCCAGCCTGGGTTTTCCGGTGCCGGGATTTTTTGCGGTCTGTGCGGCACTGGCCGAATCGGTGTGCGCACTGCTGCTGGCGGCAGGACTGTTCACCCGCTACGTAGCGGCCGTCGTGGCCTTCAATTTTATCGTGGCCACCTACCGTCACGTGAGCACGGATATGCGCTTTGAACTGGCGGGCCTGTACCTGGTCGTGGCGCTGCTGTTCGTTTTCGCGCCCCCGGGAAGGTTTGCGCTGGACAGCTTGCTCCGGGGCCGGAAATAACCGGCTGCGCCGATGCAGCGAAAGAAAGGAGTCGCAACGATGTCTTTCGGGATTCGCCTGCAGGCTTCGATCTGGACGATAGGGCTGATCCTGCCGTTCGCTTTGCCGACGCCACAGGCAGCACAGTCGAGCGGGCTGCATCCAGAAACCATCCGCGCAATCGAGTCTGTCATCTCTTCCGAACAACAAAGACAAAACATCCCGGGGATCTCCCTGGCTGTGGCGGTCAACGGCACACTCCGCTACGCGCAGGGCTTCGGCAAAGCAGACCTGGAAAACAATGTGCCCGTTACTCTGGAGACCCGTTTCCGCACCGCTTCCATCGCCAAGCCGATGACCGCGGTGGCAGTGATGCAACTGGCCGAGCAGGGGCGTCTGGACTTGGACGCCGAAATCCAGAAGTACTGCCCGGCATATCCGAAAAAGTCGTGGCCCGTGACGGTGCGCCATCTGCTAGCCCATCTGGGCGGCGTACGGCACTATCAACGTCCCGGCGAAGCCAGTGGCACCGAACATTTTTTCACGCTCCAAGACGCGCTGCGCCTGTTCGCAGATGACCCGCTGCTGCACGAACCCGGCGCCCGCTACACTTACACGACCTATGGCTATGTCTTGCTCGGTTGTGCCATCGAAGGCGCCTCGGGAGAAAGCTACGAGGAATACATGCGACGCCACGTCTGGGAACCAGCCGGCATGACGCACACCCGCAGCGACGACCATTTCGAGCTGATCCCCAACCGTGCCCGCGGATACGCCA
The DNA here is from genome assembly GCA_023512135.1 of Terriglobia bacterium. Taxonomy (GTDB): domain Bacteria; phylum Acidobacteriota; class Terriglobia; order Acidiferrales; family UBA7541; genus DSGC01. The sequence continues at coordinate 89,156 of JAIMAG010000003.1, forward strand.
GGCTCGACGAGGCCACCTACAACCGCCTGCCACCACATCAAAAATCACGGACTAGGGCAGGACAGCTCATCAATGCCACATTGCATGACACCAGCATGAAAGTGCCCGGTGGCGGTCTGCTCTCCACTGCTGCTGACCTGGTGCGCTTCGGCCTGGCCGTTTTGGAAGGCAGGCTGGTGCAACCGCAAACGCGCGACGCAATGTGGACGCGTCAGAAGACAAGCGATGGCAACGGCACCGGTTACGGTCTAGGCTGGGCCATCGGCACCTTGCCTTCGAACGGCGCACCAGTGGTTTCGCACAGCGGCGGCCAGGCCGGTACGGCGGCGCTGCTCGTCATCGTCCCGGAACAGAAAACTGTGATCGCAATCATGACCAACCTGCAAGGTGCCAACACGGCAACAATGGTCAACAGGGTCTTGCACTCCCTAGCACGGGAAGCACATACAGAAGCACCCTCAGGCTATGGTGGCGCCACGTCGCCACTACCCAACAGACGACAGCAAGTGCTTCCTGAATAAGCAAGATTTGCTCACTGTCTAGCCCTTTGCCGGAAAGCTATCTGAGGCCTCAAGAAGAGAAATGTCGTTCCAAAGTGAAAAATCTTTTGTTTTTTCAGGAGATTCTTGTACAATACCAACTATATGAAAAATAATGGTTTATTTAAAAAGGAGCAAAAGCGCTCGGGTAGAGTAGGTCGGTGCACGAAGGGCTAGATTGGCGGTTCGGCTGACTTTTCAATTTAAAACAACCCCTATTCTAGACCTAAGTGATTTTTTTTCAATAAAATAAGCTCTGGGACTTCAGGAAAAGGGAAAACAGATTGGGCTGCGCAGGGCTGGAAAGAAGAAAGTTTTTTCCCAGAGTGCGCCTCAAAACCGGCAAAAAGACGTTTAAATGACTGAAAATGAAATACTTGCAGTGTTACCAACGACCTAGATTAAGTTGGCCAGACATTTGCTGAGATTTGAAGCAGTTTTACTGAACTGGTCGTTTCGGTTCTTAGATGAGTTGCATTGCGGGTTGCGAGAAGTCCAAGCAGGAAGTTGATGCAGGGTAACCAGGAGTTTCACGAGTACCGCCGATGAGCGCGACGAACTTCATCACGCAGAACAGTTTCGCGGCAGCGTCGCAGCCGGATCATGATCCGCGCATGAACACAGCTCCGGCCGGGTTCGAGCCCCACAAGGAATTCCCTGCCGACTTCATTGAGCTTCTGGGTGAATTACATCGCGAGTTCACACCGCGTCAGCGCGAGTTGCTGGCGCGGCGTGCGGCTGTGCTGCGTGCTGCACACCAAGGCAGGCTGCCGGACCACCTGCCGCCTTCGGAGGCGACGAGATCGAGCTGGCGCACCGAGTTGCCGGAGTGGTGTCACGACCAGCGCAATCAGATGACCGGGCCGGCCGATGACGCCGAACTGGTAGTCAAGATGCTGAACTCCGGCGCACCGGGTGTGATGCTCGACCTGGAAGACTCGATGGCCAATTTCTGGCCGAACCTGAGGCAAGGCATCCGCAACATTCTGGGAGCGCTCCGCGGTGAGCTGACTTACTTCGACAAAAAACGCAACCGGACGGTCGGCATCCAGCCTAGCAAAACAACCATCTGGCTGCGACCCCGTGGATTGCATCTGCACCAGGCCGGTGTGCTTGGCAGCGAAATTCTGCCCGCGCCGCTGTTCGACGTCGCGCTGATTGCCTACACGGTGAGGCCTGAAGAGTTGAAACATCCGCTGGCGTTCTACATCCCGAAATCCGAATCCGCCGAGGAGGCGCTCTGGTGGCGCGATCTTTTCCAGGCAATTGCTGAGCGACGCGGCTGGCCGCGCGACTACATCAAGTGCATGGCGCTGGTGGAATCGCATCCGCTGGCCTATCAGATGGAAGAATTTGCCTATCACCTGCGCGAACATCTGCTCGGGCTGAACCTGGGCCGTTGGGACTACATGGCCAGCCTGATTCACTTCCACCTGCCGGATCCGCGATGGGTGCTACCGGATCGGAACACCATTCCACACGATGTCGTGTTTTTTCAGCGACTGCGCGAGTTGCTGCCAGAGATCTGTCATCGGCGGGGCATGTTGGCCATCGGGGGCATGACGGCGCTCTATCCGAACCGCGAGGACCCGGAGTTGAATGCCCGCGCGCTGGCGGTGCTCGAAAAAGACAAGAAGAACGAAGCCGATGCACGCTTCGACGGTGCCTGGACGGGCCACCCGGACCAAAATGAAATTGCGGTGCGGCAATTTCCGTATCCCAATCAGTTGCACAACCTGCGCGTGAATTTTGTGCGCTACCCGGACCTGCGGCCGGTGCCCGATGGTGTGGGCCGACGCACACTGGCGGGGACGCGCGCTGCGGTGCGCACGACGATTCGCTACCGTTTCGGCGTGCTCAGCGGCCGCGGCGCCAGCTTGCTGGATGGCTACATGGAAGACCTGGCCACGGACCGTATCTATCGGCTGATGATCGCGCAGCGCGTGCGGCACTGCGACGCAGTGGAGATCGCCGGCGACCACGGCCAACCGGTTCGGCACACGCCGGAGCTGGTGACGCAACTGTTTGACGAAGAACTGGAACGCATCCTGCACGAACTGCCAGCGGAGACGCCCGAGTCGGTGCGTGACCGCTACCGCGAAGCGCGGCGACTTAGCGAGCAGATGATCGTGCGTGGCGAATTCACTCCCGTGTGAACGGGAGCAAGGAGCGTGCGAATGAATCTGTTCAATTCGGTCGAGCAGCTGGAACACGACTGGAAGCAGAATCCGCGTTGGCACAGGATTGCGCGGCCCTATCGGCCCGAGGATGTGGCCCGGCTGCGCGGCACGGTGCGCATCGAACACACGCTGGCCCGGCTGGGTGCCGAACGGCTCTGGCAACTGCTGCACACCGAGCCGTACGTGGCCGCGCTGGGCGCGCTGACCGGCAACCAAGCCGTGCAGATGGTGCAAGCCGGTTTGCAGGCCATCTATGTGAGCGGCTGGCAGGTGGCTGCCGACGCCAACGGGGCGGGACAGATGTATCCGGATCAAAGCCTCTATCCGGTGGACAGCGTGCCGAACCTGGTCCGGCGGATCAACCGCGCGCTCGAACGCAGCGACCAGATCGATCATGCCGAAGGGCGCCACGACATCTACTGGTACGCGCCGCTGGTGGCGGACGCCGAAGCCGGTTTCGGGGGAAACCTGAACGCCTTCGAACTGATGAAAGCGATGATCGAAGCCGGGGCGGCCGGAGTCCATTTTGAGGACCAGCTTTCTTCGGCGAAGAAGTGCGGTCACATGGGCGGCAAAGTGGTGGTGCCGACCTGCGAGTTCATTGAAAAACTGGTGGCCGCACGGCTGGCGACCGACGTGCTCGACGTGCCCACCCTGCTCATCGCGCGTACCGACGCCAACTCTGCGCGGCTGATCACCAGCGATGTGGACGAACGCGACCGGCCCTTCCTGGGCAAGCACCGCACCCCGGAGGGCTTCTATGAGTTTCGCGGTGGACTGGAAGCGGCAATTGCCCGCGGACTGGCGTATGCCCCGTATGCCGATCTGATCTGGTGTGAGACGTCCACGCCGGACCTCGAAGAGGCGCGCCGCTTCGCCGAGGCCATCCACGCCCGCTATCCGGGCAAGCTGCTGGCGTACAACTGCTCGCCGTCTTTCAACTGGAGGAAACATCTGGACGAAGCCACCCTGGCCTGCTTCCAGCAGGAGCTGGGCAAGATGGGCTACAAATTCCAGTTCGTCACTCTGGCTGGCTTCCACACGCTGAATCTGAGCATGTTTGAGCTGGCGCGCGCCTATGCGGCCTCCGGCATGGCTGCCTACGCGGCACTGCAGCAGCGCGAGTTCCAGATGGCGGACGAAGCCGGCTACCGTGCCATCACCCATCAGCGATTTGTCGGCACGGGCTACTTCGACGACGTGGCGCAGGTAGTCAGCCAGGGACGTACCTCAACGACGGCACTGGCCGGTTCCACCGAGGAAGAACAGTTCGACAAATCCAACGGCAAGGGCCGCGCCGCACGCACCCGGCGCGCCGCAGCGCGCTCGGCGGCACAGGGTGCTTCGGCTCCGGCCAGCCCGCAGTCGTAAGCACGGGCTCGCCACGCCTTTGCGGTTTTCGGAACGCGCCATCCGGCACGCGGATGGCGCGTTTGCTTTCAATGACCGCGGTCAGGGAAGCGGCGCGGAGGCTGCTGCAGGCGCCGTACGGTCTGGGTGATTCGCTGCGGCCTGAAACAGAATGGCCTGACTGGCCAGGAACCACAGCTTCACCAAAATTCGCGCCAGCACATAGGCCTGACCGATGACAAAGGCCACCAGCACAGTGGCCCAATTGGACTGGCCACTGCCCGGCGCGATGGCTCCGTAGAAAAACATCACCACAGCCGCAGCGGTCAGCAAAAGCAGATACAGCCCGCAGGTGTGTCCCGGATGCCGGGCGATGAATCCCAGCCCGCGCAGCAACGCCAGCACGGCACTGCGCCGCCGTTCGACCACCACGGCAATCTTGGCATAGTCGAACGCCATGCTCACCCCAGCCAGCAGCAGTCCGGTGAGCAGGTAGACCAGCGCCGTCCAGAGGAGAACGGTGCGCTCGACGGTGACATCGCGCGTGGCCTGTTCGACAAATTCGTGCAGCGGATTGGCCACGAATCGGAAAATGGCCAGATAGAACAGCACCGAGAGAATCAGCAGACGGAACATGCGCCAGAAAAATTCGCCGCTGTGGCCAAACAGCCGCGCCCGGGAATGGGGTTCTCCGGGATGGGCGAAGCGGTCCAGGATGCCACCCACCAGGAACGTCCAGAAGAGCAGATAGAGTCCGCCAGCAGCCAGAAGCGTGCGATGGGCGGCCAGCAGCTTGCCATCCAGGAGTCGCTCCAGGTTCTGCACCAGGGCCATATGGCCGATCACTTCCGGGCCGAACGTTGCGGCCACACCGGAGGCTTCTTCGGCAAATTCTCCGTACCAGTCCAGATCCAGGCCGGTGCGCAGGTTCTGCTCGACCAGGCTGCCACCGACGTGCGCGGCGATTCCCCCGCGGACAACCATTGCCAACGGCAGCGCCACGGCCAAACTGGCCAGGTAGACCCAGCAGAGCAGCGAGGGAGTCTTCAGCACGCGGCCCAGGCCGAACAGGAACGAACGCCACACACTCATCGGCGGCTTCTCCTCTTCTCCAATCCTCAGAACAGGAAAGTCAGCGTGTGCAGAAAATCCTGCAACCAGACCATCCACTTCGCGGCCCACTTGGTGGCCACGAACTGGGGACGCGGTTGCAGGCGCCGGCTGTTGTTCGTGTAATGCGTGTCGAGAACGATTTTCCGCTCCGGATCAATCACGACGTATTCCAGCCGCGCCGGGCGGGTGAAGGTATACAGCTTCCACAGGGCACGTCCGTCCCAGCTCTCCCGGATGCGCTCGCCATCTTCGAACACGAACAAGACCTCGACGGGCAGGATGCCATCCTGCAAGCGCCGGACAACGACGCGCGTTTCGTAGGGCCCCTCCTCCCGAGCAGATTCCTCACCTGCAAGGGCCAGGGTGCCGTTGCGCTCCACGTAGCCCAGCGTGCGCACTGGCTCGCTTGCGACGGACTGCACGGCATAGTCGAACACCGCCGCACGGTAAAACACCTGGTCGAAAAACCAGGTGAGATCCTGACCGGCGACTTCGCTGGCGGTGCGGAAGAAATCCTCGGGCTTCGGGTGACGGAAGCGGTAGCGTTCAAAAAACGTGGCCAGGATGCGCTGGAGCGTCTCCCAGCCGAGCATCCGTTCCAGGGTGGTCAGCCAGAGAGCGGTTTTGCTGTAGGTGATGGCGCTGGCAGTTTCTGGATGATAGCGATAGGTGGGCGTGGCCGGCACATCGCTGCGTGCGGCGGCGCGATAACGATCCAGTCCCATGCCGTGCAGGCGGCTCCGACGCACATCCCGCAGCCAGACGGGAACGAACTCGCGGAAGAATCGCCGGACGAAGAACCACTGCCCGTAGGCGACCTCGGCGACGCGCTCTTCGGAGAAGGTGTTCAGACCTTCGTCAATCCACGCATGCTCGAACTCGTTGTTGCCCACCAGGCCGTACCAGAACTGGTGTCCGGCTTCGTGAATCGTCACGCCCTCGGGTTGGCCGCCGCCGAAGGGCGCCCAGTACCGCGTGCCGCAGGTGAACAGCGTGGGATACTCCATGCCGCCGGAACCACTCTCATAGGCAGGGTCGATCACCGTCACATGGCCGTAGGGGTAAGGACCGAACCAGAGTCCGTAGTGCTCGAGAGCTGCTTCGACGGCGCGGAAGTGCCGCTCGATCTGGCCCGCGTGCTCCGGCTGATAGAGCAGGCGAATGTCCACAGCAGGCAGGCCGCTGCGTTCGAAGCGGCGCCGCGCCTCGCGGAAGTCCGGGCTGGTGGTCCAGGCGAAATCGTGCACATCGGCTTGCTGATAACGATGCGTTGCCGTGCCGTCTGGATTTTCTGTGACACCCAGCGCCACGCCGGTGGCGCCCACCAGCCAGCCCCGCGGCACGGTGATCTGCACGTCATAGAGGCCGTAGTCGGCATAGAACTCCGTTGCCGCGTGAAACTGGTGATTGTTCCATGTGCCGTCGGGTTCGAAGACACCCAGCTTCGGGAACCAGTGCGCAAGGAAGAAGTAGTTGCCGCGAAAGCCGGTGCGGGCAAACGTCCGCGGGATTTTCGATTTCCAGACGAGTTCGACGCGGATTGTTTCTCCCGGGCCGACCGGTCGCGGGAGCGGCACCACGAGCACAGTGCGATCTTCCGGGTTGGCGTCGTCCGGGGATTCGTAGCGCACCTGCTGGGTCAGTTCGGCGGCGCCGAACGCTCCACCGGGCAGCACGCGCACTGCCTCGATCTGCACGTAGCCCCAGTCTTCGGGGCGGCGCTGCTGCAGCGAATCGGCACGCGGTTCGGTGCGGAGCGCATCCTCGCGCAGCCAGGTACTGCGGGAATTCCGCCAGGCGTTCCAGTACAGATGGAACCACAACTCAGAGGTCGAGAAGCGCGTGGTATTCCGCCACTCCAGCACTTCCATGCCCTCGAGCATTTTTGTCTCGGGATGCAGCCGCACCTGGATCGTGTAGTTCGCGTTGCGCGAGCTGATCTCGACGGCCTGCTGACCCGCCGCCGGCAGGACAACCCCCAGCCACAGAATTAACCTCGCGAGGTGCACAGCACAACGAACGACCATGCCTCCCTCCGGCAAAATCCGGACCACAAAGTGCGCCCATTATAGTCATCGCCGCGGTACCGACAAGCAGTACTGCAAAAGGCGACAGGAGAGCACGGCTTCGCACAACACCCGGTGCGCGGCGGGGCGGGCCCGCGGCGAGCCATTGCCCACTGCCTAATAAGCCACTTTGTCCGGCTTCTGCTGCCACAGCCGAAAGGCTTCCAGGGCCGGCTCGCGCATGATCTGCTGCATGGGGATGCGCCGGCGAACGGGCGGCTGTTGCAGCTCACGCAAGATGTCGACATCGTCGAAGCCGGCCTGTGCGGCATCTTCTGCGGTGCCGGCGTAAAACACGCGCGCCGGCCGCGCCCAGTAGATCGCTCCCAGGCACATCGGACACGGTTCGCAGGAGGTGTAGAGGTCACAGCCGGTCAACTGAAAATGTCCGAGCACACGGCAGGCTTCGCGGATGGCTACGATTTCGGCGTGTGCGGTGGGATCGTTCGCACTGGTGACGCGGTTCGCACCTTCGGCAACGATCTGGCCGTCTTTGACCACGACACAGCCAAACGGCCCGCCCAACCCCTTGCGCACATTCTCGACCGCCAGGGCAATGGCGCGCGCCATGAACCGGTTGTGTTCGGCAGGATTCATCGCGTTTTCGTCGGGCAGCGCAGCGTCCATCTGCCATTGTAACGCAGCCGCGCCCGCAGCGCCGCGCGGCGCCCGGGATGCGGGCTGCAGGCAGAGCGGCCGGCGCAACACTGCCGACTGTTCTGCGGCCCGCGGGCTGTGCAAGGCGGGGCTTGACTTTCGCTTTTTATTCGCCTATGATGTGCGCCGGTAGAGGAACGGGACCGGGGCCGACGGCCCCATTGTCCACAGGACTCTCCCGGGCAGTCGGCTCCGGAATTCGCCCGGCCCAGCCCGGTCCCCCGCCCTGCTCCTCAGGTCACAAGTGCGCAGCGAAGACTTTCCGTTGGCAAAGCTCCCTGCCCGGCTCCGACGATTCCTGTTTCCGCAAGGGTTGCGCTGGACTGCCCGTTTTGCGCAAAGGTGCGGGGTTGCGAAAGCGGCCTCGAGCCGAGCAAGATAACGACGCGTCTGACTTCCTGTGTCCCGGTGCGAACAGCAGGTGAACATCAACTGCCCTGCGGCGCGGCGAGACCGAGACGGGTTGCTGCCAACTGGAGAATGCGCGGGTGGGTACAGACCTCGAAGTATTCCAGCGTGCCCGGTTCGGCAATCTGACCGGTCGGGCTCAGGCAGCGCACAACGCCTTTGCGCACGACCACAACCTCGAACGTTTCGCCGACAGGCACCTGCCCGGCGTAGAGGGGTACACGCTCTTCTCCCCAGGGCATCGGCACATTCAGCGAGAACGAAGTGAGCGCGACTTCTTCGCTGAGCTTTTCGAATCCTTCCCGATTCAGTTCGATGCCGTTGACGTTCCAACGAATCAGGAACTCTTCGGCTTCCTCGCCTTCGACGCGCACCTTCATGGTCTGAAAGTGGAACAGTTGGAACGGCGAAGGGTTCCGCACCAGGATGCGTCGCGCGACCTTGGAAGAGCTGGAAAGCCGGTCCGAGCGATTCAGCGCCTGCGAGATCATGATGCGCGAATCGCCTTCCATCCAGATGGTTGGTGCTGAATTCTGAAAGGCGATGCCCAGGCCCAGGGTGAGCGGCGGCAACCCGAACGCTTCCGCGCGGCGGTTGTTCGCCTGGACGACCTCCAGAATGTGGCGGGACAGCAGACAGGCTTTGGCGACCGCGCGCTGCTGGGCGCGGTTCGTTTCGGTTTCATAGATGGCCAGAATGATGGCGTCGCCCTCGATGAACACTTTCGTGGCGGAATAGCGATCGAGCAGCCGCCGCACCGGTTCGTAGAGGTGCAGGCTGAAGTGGGAAGCCGGATTCAGGCCGCGCGCAAGCAGCTCCTGGGTGATGCGGGTGGATTCCCGCACGTCCACCTTGACCACCACGTGGGAGGTGGTGCGGTCTTCGGTGGGGCGGTCTTCATCGGGAAGGAGAAATTCATACAGCGTGTGATTCAGCCGGGAGAGTTCCCGGGTGCGTTCGTCGGCGACAAGGTGCACGCTTTCCATCAGCGCCACGAGCCGGTGGTAGTTGCGCAGGTCGCGTCGGAGTCGCATCAGGTCTTCGGCAAACCGAACGGCGGCGGCGCGCAACTGTTCGGGCGGATAGCGCCGCAGGGCCCGTGCCGCTTCTTCGATGCGGGCCAGTGAGAACTGCCGGGCGGGAAACTGCTGCAGGAGTTCGCTGACCCGCTTCAGCTCCTCGCGATCCACCAGCGCCTTTTTCAATTGCTGGAGGTGCACCGGAGGACAGTAGTCGTGGTGGATCTCGCGCAACTCGTAGCTGGCCAGAACGTGCATCAGGAGATTGCCTTCTTCGAGTCGGCGGAGCCAGGCATCGCGGAGCCGCGCGCGGAGTGCGACGTCCGCACCGTTCCGCTCGGCCCAGTCCGGGTCGAACAGCCGGCGGGCATTTTCGGGCTCGCAGAGATATTCGCCGAGCTGGCTCTCGCAGGCCTCTTCCAGGAAATCGGCCTCCTGCTGGGCGGCGCGGAGCTGTGCTTCCAGCGACTGCAGACGCTGGGCGAGCGTCTGCTGCTGCTGTTCGATCTGAATGAGCTGAGCCCGGGCGTGGCTGCTCCCCCGGCTGATCAGACGCGTCACAAACCCATCGCCGCGTCCTTGCTGGTGCAGGGCTTCCTGGCGTTCGGCGTCGAGTCGCGCGGCTTCCGCCTGCAGCGCGCGCGCTTCGGCGGAGAGCGCGGCGAGGCGGGCGCGTGCCTGCTCGAGGGGATCGCTCCCGGCACCGTTGTGCAGCAGTTCCCGCAAAAGGTCCTTCAACAGGGCGTCGAAGCGTTCGAAGCGGTCTTCATCCTTCAGGTAGTTGCCGAGCAGGACGTACTGTTCCAGGTACAGGTAGTCGTCGCGGCCGCCTTCGACAAAGATCAGCGGGCAGCGGAGCATCTCGTACAGCTCTTCGAAATCTTCTCCAAACAGGGCGCGGCGGGACTGGCGCAGAACGGTTTCGTCCACTTCCACGAGCAACTGGCGCAGGGTCTGGCCGACCTTGCGGTAGATGTTGCGGCGGTTCGCCTGCGTTTCGGCCAGATAGACCTTTTTTCGGTGTGCCTGTTCGGTGCGCTCGAAGAAAGCGCCGCGGGCACGGAGATATTCCTTGCACTCGAGCATCAGGTGCGAGAACTGACTGCTGATTTCCTGCGTGAACAGTTTCAGGATGGCCACCCGCGCCAGCAGATCGAGCTCGATGTTCTTTTCATATTTGGCCTGAGTGAGCGAGGCCCGCAGCAGTTCGGTCAGCAGTTTTTTGAAGGCACCGGTTTCCAGCGGTCGGTTCGATTTCAGCTCGCTGAAAAACCGGGCCACCTTCGCCGTCTGGCGCACCAGGTCAAGAACGTAGCGTCGGGTGGCCTCGACGAAGCGCGGACTCAGGAACACATCGTAGTGAACGTTGTCGGTGCCGCGGACCAGTTGGGTGAACTGAATGTCGGCTCGATAGGGGACCAGGGCCAGACCGGCGGGCAGGTCCGGAGCAGCGACACTCCGGCGTTCCAGAATCGCTTTGTCTTCAACAGCCACACTCCCATTGAACCGTTGTTTCCCGTGCGGCTCAAGCGCCTGGCGCCTAAGGGTCAATAAAATGTTTGCAGCCAAAAAGCGAATGCCGGCTGGTCAGCGGTCGTTCAGCCGACGATGTCTTCCCCGCCATCCACGCCGATTACGTTGCCGGTCATCCAGTAGGTGTTCGGGTGGGAGAGCACGGCGATGGCGGCGGCGACGTCGGCCGGCGTGGTGAGTCGGCCGTGCGGATTGCGCTGCTGGGCCTGCCGGATGAGCTGTTCGTGGACAGGAATTTTGCGCAGTGCGGGAGTATCGGTCACGCCGGCGCGGATGGCGTTGGCAGTGATGCCGAGCGGAGCGAGTTCCAGCGCGAGCTGGCGGATGTGGGATTCCAGTGCCGCTTTGGCAGCGCTGACGGCGCCGTAGGTGGCAAAGACGCGCGTGCCCCCGGAACTGGTCATCGCGAAGATGCGGCCTCCAGCCGTCATCAGCCGGCGACGCACCAAATCCTGCACCCAATAGACCAGGCTGTGGGCCATCACATCGAGCGTCATTTCCATCTGCGGCTTGGTCAGCTGCTCTTCGGCCGATTCCGCCAGGTAGGGCTTCAGGGTGCCAAAGGCCAGCGAATGCAGCAGCACGCGCACCGTGCCCGGCGCTGTTGCGAACTGCGCGGCAATCTGATCGAGCACTTCCCGGCGCTTTTCCTCGTCGGCAGCATTCACATTGAAAAAGATCGCCTCGCGCCCGTGGGAACGGATGCGGGCGATGACCTCTTCGACGTGGGGCAGCGTGGCGCGGCGGTCCAAATGCACACCAAAGATATGCATGCCGTGGCGCGCGAGCTCGATGGCGGTGGCTTCGCCAAAACCGCTGGAAGCTCCCAGGATCAGAGCCCACTCGGCAGGATGGGTCGGTGTCATCGTTTCTTCTCCTGTTCGAACGTTCCGGGGCGGGCCTCGACGTGCAGTACACCGGCCCGGTCGCGAATGTAAAGCCGCCGACGGTCGTCTGCCGCCGGCGCTTCGAGCCGGATTTCGATCACCGGCCAGTCGGTGCGCAGAGTCAATTTCTCGGCCCACTCGACCAGAATCACGGCCGGCTCGGCGAGCAGGTCGTCCAAGCCGATGCTTTCCAGTTCTGCCTGACCGCTGATGCGATAGAGGTCCACGTGATAGACGCGGGGGTGATTGCCGAAGGCATGCACCAGCGTGAAGGTGGGGCTGGTGACGTCTTCCAGCCGTGCCACCCCCAGACCGCTGATGATCCCTTTCGCCAGCGTGGTTTTTCCGGCTCCCAGCTCACCGAACAGCAGCACGAGCACCGGCGGGCGCAGTTGCGCAGCCAGTTCAGCGCCGAAGGCAATCGTTTCTTCGGCGGAACGGGTTTCCCGTTCAAACTCGAGCGGCACGCAGTTCCTCCTGCAGTCGGGCAAACGCTGCGGGCAGAGCTTCGACGAGATCCGAAGCCAGCAGCGAAATCTCTCCGGTGCGGGCGGCGGCCAGGTCGCCGGCGAGCCCATGCAGATAGACTCCCAGCGCCAGCACCCGCGCCCAGTCGGCCGTGCGGAACTGAGCGGTCAGGGCGGCGAGCACACCGGTCAGCACATCGCCCGTGCCGCCGGTGGCCATGCCGGGGTTGCCGGTGGAATTGAAAAAAGCGCGGCCATCGGGCGCGGCGACGATAGTGCGATATCCCTTCAGCACCACATAAGCATTCCAGCGCGATGCCGCTTGCTGCGCCAGCTCGAGCCGGCGGTGCTGCACGTCGCGCGTGGTGCAGCCGAGCAGGCGCGCCATTTCCCCCGGATGGGGCGTCAGGGCCAAAGGCGCACGCCGCTGGCGCAGCTCGTCGGCACGACCGACGAACGCATTCAGCCCGTCAGCATCCAGAAGCAGCGGCAACGTGCATTCTGCGGTCACCGCGCGGATGAACTGCTGTGTTTCCAGATGTGTGCCGAGGCCCGGGCCCAGCGCGACGACGGTTTTCGTCTCCAGCAGTTGTTGCAACCGCCCATAGTCAACATTGCTGGCGGCGATGGTATCGGCATCGGTGGCGGCCAGCGGTTCGGTCATCAGCTCGGCCAGGCCAGCAGCAACAATCGGCTGCACCGGAGCCGGCGTTGCCACCGTCACCAGACCCGCGCCGGCACGCAGTGCGCCCCGGGCGGCCAGAATGGCCGCGCCCGTTTTGCCGCGCGAGCCGGCAAAAATCAAAACATGGCCGTAGTCGCCCTTGTGCGTGTCCGGTCGGCGACGCAGAGGCAGGCCGCGGAATTCGCCGGGCTCGAGGTAGTGGAGGCGGAGCGCGGGATCGCTGTCAAGCAACTCGCGCGGCGTGCCAATCTGGACGACGACCAGTTTGCCGACATACTCCGTGCCCGGCCAGAGCAACTGGCCGAGCTTGGGCGCGGTGAACGTAACCGTGTAGTCGGCCTCGATAGCCACGATTTCGCCGGCGGAACCATCAGCGGGCAGACCCGAGGGAATGTCTACGGCCAGGACCGTGTACCGTTCCCGGCCGCGATTGACGTCTTCGATAACGGTGCGCAGCAAGCCTTCGACGGGCCCGGCCAGGCCGGTGCCCAGCAGGGCGTCAATGACCAGCTCGGATTCGTTCAGCCCGGCGCGTGCCTGTTCCCACTCCGCGGCGCTGCGGATGACGCGAAGCTCGCCGCCGCGTTCGCGCCAGCGACGCAGCGTGATGGCCGCATCCCCCTGCACGCTGTCCGGGTCGGCAAACAGCAGCACCCGCACACGACCGCCGCGTTCCGCCAGCAGGCGAGCCGCCACCAAGCCATCGCCGCCGTTGTTTCCCTTGCCACATAACACGGTGATGCGCTGCCCGGCCAGCTGGGGAAATGTGGCGGCGGCGAACTCGGCCACGCCGCGGCCGGCATTTTCCATCAGCGTCAGGCTGGGCACACCGAACTGTTCCGTGGTGCGGCGATCGGCTTCGCGCATCTGGGCTGCGGTGAGAACCTTCATGGTTACAGCGTAACAGTGCGGACGGAGTTCATAAAGTGCGTGCCGGGCTGCCCTCCAGCGCCGTCACAGCATCCAGCCGCCGCTGACGGTGAGCACCTGGCCGGTGATGTAATCGGCTTCGTCCGAGGCAAAGAAACGCACGGCAGCAGCCACATCTTCGACCGTCGGCGGCCGCCCGACCGGGAAACGGGCATCCCGGATGCGGCGGGCTTCGGCCAGGGTCAGTTCATCTTCGTCGATGTTCGGCGGATTCACGACGTTGACGGTGATGCCGTTTTTGGCCTCTTCCAGCGCCAGCGAACGCGTGAACGCCACCAGGGCGGCTTTGGCTGCGGCATAAGCGGAGATCTTGGCCTGTCCGAAAGCGCGCTCGGCGCCGACCGCGCCCAGGTTGATGATGCGTCCCCAGCGCTGCTGGCGCATGGTGGGGAGCGCTGCTTTGCTGGTGTACATGGCACTGTGCAGGTTCGAGGCCACAATTTCCTGCCATTCCGCAGGTGTGGATTCTGCGACCGAGCGCCAGCGGAACGTGCCTACGTTGTTCACCAGCACATCGAGTCGGCCAAAGCGCTCGATCACCCGCTCGACCAGCCAGCGCGCCCGCTCCGGATCGGTGAGATCGGCTTCCACGGCAAAGCATTCGGCGCCTGCCGCTTGCAGTTCGCGCAGTGCGTTTTGGGCCGCCACCTTGTTCGAGCGGTAGCCTACCGCCACCCGGGCGCGGCTGCGCGCAAAGGACAGAGCAATGCCCTTGCCGATGCCGCGCGTGCCTCCTGTAACGAGCACGACTCGACCTTGCAGCATCAACGGCTCCCCCAGTGTCTTGAAGCGGGCCAGTATACCGGAACTTCGCCCGGGACGCGTCTCATTCCCGGCGGGCAACGATGACGGTCATGTCATCGGCGCGCGTCGGTGCACCCGACCACTCCTCGACGGCCGCCATCAACGCTTCGGCCAGCGCATCGGGCGGCAGGCGCTGCTGCCGGAGCACCTCGGCCTGCACGCGCTGCACGCCGAACTCTTCGCCATACACATTTTCCGGCTCGACCAGGCCATCGCTGTAGGCCACCAGAACGCTGTCCGGTTCCAAGGTGACCACGCCCTGCTCGAACGTACAGTTCTCGAACAATCCCACCACCATGCCGCCGGTTTCGAGGCGATGGACGCGGTTGCCGCAGACGTAGAGCGGAGGCAGGTGGCCGGCATTCGTGTAGCGAAGCGTAGCTGTTGTGGCCTCGTAGATGGCAAAGAACAGCGTGGCGTAACGGTCCTCGGACGTGTTCCGGAACAGGTGCAGGTTCAGCCGCGCGACCAGCTCTGCGGTGCTGCAGCGTTCGGTTCCTTCGATCAGCAACTGGCTGCGCAACGCCGCCTGCAGACTGGCCATCAGCAGCGCGGCAGAAATTCCTTTGCCGCTGATGTCCGCCAGGACGATGGCCAGATGGTTCGGCGTCAATAAAACAAAATCGTAGTAGTCTCCGCTGACCATGCGCGCGGCCCGGCAGATGGCCGATAGCTGCAGCCCCGGCACCTTCGGAACCGTACGGGGGAACAGCTCTGCCTGGACTTCACGGGCGATGGTCAGTTCGTTCTCCAGGCGCTGGCGCTGGCGCTGCTCTTCGATCAGGGAGGCGATCGAGCCGGTCATTTCGTTGAACGATTCGGCCAGCACGCCCAGCTGGTCGCGTTCGTGGGGCAGCACGCGATGGGAGAAATCGCCGCGACGAACGTGCTGGGTGGCCTCGTAGAGCTGCTCCACGGTGCGGGTCACCGAACGGGTGAGCCGGATGCCGCTGCGCAGCGCCAGCAGCTCGATCAGCAGAAACAGCGCGCCGGCCACCAGCAACAGGCCGTAGGCCACGCCGCCGAAAGCACCCAGCGAACTGAACAGCCGCTGGTTCAGTTGCGAGGGCCGCGTGCGAAAGGAAACGAACAACGGCACAGTCGGCTCATTCCCAGCAGCCGGATGGGTCGTGTAGGCGTCCAGGGTGGTGACCCCGTTGATTTCGTAGTCGAGCCAGTGCTGCGGCGCGGGTACGCGTCGCGCGCGGGTGGAAATCTGGCCGAGGGTGACAAACTGGCGCCCGTTCAGGGTAATGGGCGGCTCGCGAAGATCGCCGGTGGGAGCGGGCCGCAGAATCGCCAGACTGATCGGCCCGAGCTCAGGCGCCAGCCGTTCCAGCAGCTCCGCGGTGAGCGGTGCGCTGACGGCGACTACCAGCATGCCGCCGGGCCCCGGACGCGCCACCACTGCTTCCAGGCGCACCGCGTCTTCCTCCTGCACAATCCCGACAAAGCGACGTGCCTCGGCGCCGCCGAATCGGCGAATCAGGTCTTCGGCAGGATTCAGCCGCACCTGCAAACCGGGCAACTCTCCGCGGGCAATTTCCAGCAGCGCGGCAATGCCCGGCGAGGCTACCAGCTCGCGAGCATCGGCAGCGCTGGCCGAACGGAGCGAAACGGCCAGTGCGTCTGCCGTGGCTTCGAGCTTTTTCAGGCGTTGATCCACAGCTTGATAGAAGAGCTGAGCGCCGAACTGGGAATAGAGCAGGTAGGCAGAGAGTCCGGCCATCACGAGCAGCAGCACTACCGGTACGACGGCAATCAAAAGATAGGCAGCGATCAAACGGTTCCGCAGACTCCAGAGCAGGCGCGCACGGTTCCGCCGCATCCAGCGAAACAGCCAGACGGCTGCCGCCAGCAGGGCCAATTCACCCCAGACGCCACCCGGCACGCGCATTCCGGAACGGCCACCCAGCCACACCAATCCGGCCAATGCAGCCAAAATCAGCAGGATGCGATCGAGCCAAGGAATTCGGCTCCACAGGGCCCAGCGGCGATTGAACCAACGGTGTGTCATCGGAACAGAAGTACAGACGAAGACACCCGGTCGGGCTCACACAGACCCGTCCGCGCAGAGTCAAGGATACTCGAAGGCTCAGTCCGCCGGCAGGTCTTTTCGCATGGCGTCGTAGGCCGCCAGAAGCACTCCAAGAGCCAGCAGCGCGCCGCCGACGAACAGGAACAACGTTTGGTGCGCGAAAAAGTTCTGCAAAGCCAGCAAGACAAGGCCCAGCAGGGCCAGCATCGCGTCCGCCATCAGGAAGGAATTCTTCCGGTAGCCCTGCTCACGACCCACCTGGCTGTGCCGGATACCGTAGGCCCCGTACAGGCCGAGTCCGATGGCCATCCAGAGCAGCAGCCGCTCCCAGGTTTCTTTCGGCAGGCCATACATCAGCGCGAAGCAGACCACCACGCCGGCAATTGAGGTGAACCAGACAAAGGGCACTTTGAACGGGCGGGGTACTTCGGGTTTGGTGTAGCGCAGTACGAGCACGCCGGCGCAGACCAGGATGAATGCGAACAGCGTGCCGATGCTGACCAGGTGACCCAGCACATCGATCGGAAACAGTCCGCCGACGATGGCCACTGCCGTGCCGGTCAGGATCGTGGTGATATAGGGGGTGCGGAAGCGCGGATGGACTTTGTTGAATGCCTGGGGGAACAACCCGTCGCCGCCCATAATCCAGAAGATGCGGGGTTGGGCCAGCAACATGACCAGAATCACCGAAGTCAACCCGGCAATGGCACCGACCTTGATCACATAGCGCATCCACATCAAACCGGTCGCGTTGATGCCCACCGCTATGGGATCGGGTACATTCAGCTCGGAGTAGTGCACGATGCCGGTCAACACTCCCGCAACCAGAATGTAGAGGATCGTGCAGATGGCCAGACTGCCCAGGATGCCGATGGGCATGTCCTTCTGGGGATTTTTCGCTTCCTGGGCGGCGGTGGAAACGGCGTCGAATCCGATATAGGCGAAGAAAATCACGCCCGCGCCGGTAACTACGCCCGTCCAGCCGAACGCCTCAAAGGATCCCTGGTTGGGCGGGACAAACGGATGCCAGTTCGCCGTATTGACGTATCGGATGCCGGCCAGAATGAACGCAATCACCACGCCCACTTTGACGAAGACGATGGCCGTGTTCACGTTGGCCGATTCCCGAATCCCCAGCACGAGCAGAAAGGTGACTACCGCCACAATGAAAATGGCCGGCAGGTTGACGATTCCTTTCACCGTGGTGCCATCGGCCAGGACGACCTCGGTAAACGGGCCAGCAGTGAATTGCGGAGGGATGACGATGCCCAAGTCTTTCAAGAAACTGACGACGTAACCGGACCAACCGACCGAGACGGTGGCCGCACCGAGCGAATATTCCAGAATCAGGTCCCAGCCGATAATCCACGCCAGGAACTCACCCATCGTGGCGTAGGAGTAGGTGTAGGCGCTGCCCGCAATGGGAATCATCGAAGCCATCTCGGCATAGCACAGGCCCGCAAACACGCAGGCAATGGCTGCGAGCACGAAGGAAATGACAATTGCGGGGCCGGCGTGCTTGGCGGCAGCCTGTCCGGTCAGGACAAAGATGCCGGCACCGATGATCGCTCCGATTCCGAGCATGGTCAGGTCCACCGCACTGAGCGCGCGCTTCAGGCCGTGCTCGGTATCGGCAGCCTGTTTCAGCAACTGGTTGATCGGTTTGGTGGAGAAAAGTTGGTTGGGCATGCGCTGTTCCCCCTCCTCTGCAGCAAGATGCGTTCAAAACCGCTACGCGGAACCTGCTGCCGGGCCGCCCGCCTTCATCGGCCGACGCCACAGCAGGTAAACCGGCACACCCAGCAGAACGATGATCAGTCCGGGCCAGGTGTAGCGCGGCTTGTAGAGCAACAAACAAACTTCGATGAATACGGAAAACGCGATGTAGAGAAATGGCAGCACCGGATACCCGAACGCCCGGTAGGGCCGGGGCAGGTCGGGTCGTTTCCGCCGCAGGACAAAAACAGCCGCAATGGCCACGATGTAGAACAGCAGAACCGCAAAGATGATGTAGTCGAGCAAGTCCGTGTAGGTGCCGGTCAGGGTCAGGAAGCTGGCCCAGACGCCCTGCATGGCCAGGGCAAAGTTCGGGCTGTGTGTCCGCGAGTTCAGCCGGCCCATGCGTGCAAAGAACAGCCGGTCGCGGGCCATGGCGAACGAGACGCGCGCGTAGGAAAGAATCAGTCCGTTGTTGCAGCCGAACGTGGAAATCAAGATGGCGCCGGCCATCAGGTAGGCGCCCCAGCTACCCAGGATCATCTCGCCGGCCGCAGCGCCGACGCGGTCTTCGGCCGCGTACTGGATGCCGCGGCCGAGCGGGTCGGCGGCCTGCGGGCTGCCTTCAAGCGGCAGCGTAACCAGATAGACGACGTTAGCCAGCAGATAGAGCACCATCACCCCGCCCGCACCGAGCAACAGCGACAGCGGAATATTGCGGCTGGGATTTTTTGTTTCCCCGGCGGTGAAGGTGACGTTTTCCCAGGCGAAGGAAGCAAACAGCGAACCCACCATGGCCACCGCCAGCGCGGTGAAGGTGTTCAGGTCCCAGGAAAGATTGCGCCAGAAGTCGGTGAAATTCGTCTGGATGGCCGTGGCGTTGCGTCCCAGCGTCAACCCAAGCACCACCAGACCGACCACCGCACCAACCTTGGCCAGGGTGAACAAATTTTGCACGATGGCGCCCGTACGGATGCCCCGGCAATTCACCCAGGTGAGCAGCGCGATGCTGGCGATCGCCAGCAGATTTTGCGTATGCAGCACCATCGGCTTGCCGAGGAACGGCAGCGTGCCCACCGAAACCAGCACGCGGTCGGCCGAAATGGCCGGCCAAAACACGCCGGCGAATTTGGCGAAGGCAATCGCCACCGCAGCAATGGTGGCCGAACCGATCACCAGAAAAATCGTCCAGCCGTAAAGAAAGCCGGTCAGCGGGCCGAAGGCTTCGCGCAGGTAGACGTAGGTGCCCCCGGCGCGTGGCATCATCGCCGCCAGCTCGCCGAAGCTGAGCGCGCCCACAATCGTAAGAAATGCCGTCAGCAGCCAGACCAGCAGCAGCCCGCCGGGGGAAGGCACCTGACGCGCGATATCCGCAGAAACGATGAAAATGCCCGAGCCGATCATCGAGCCCATGACCAGCATCGTGGCATCGAGCAAGCCCAGGCCGCGGACGAGTTGCGGCTCTTCCGTCGTTGCCGCCAGGCTTGCCGGGCGAGTAGCTTCAGCCATGCACACGCTCCTCAGTGGGTCTGCGGGAACACCGACGCGGCCAGTTCCAGGTACTGCCGCGCCCGCCGGGCCGGATCTGCAGCCTGCAGCAGATCAGCCGCTACGGCAACCGAATCGGCGCCGGCACGCCAGACCGCTTCGGCGCGCTCCAGGGTGATGCCACCGATCGCCACGATGGGCTTGGCCGTCAGCGGTCGCATCCGGCGCACGAACTCCACGCCCACCACCGGATCGGGACGCTCCTTCGTGGTGGTGGGAAAAATGGGTCCGACAGCAATGTAGTCGGCTGAGGTGGTGGCCGCCGAGCAGAACTGTTCCTCGGTGTGGGTGGAGACACCCACCCAGCAATCGTTCCCCACAATCCGGCGTGCCTGCTCGACAGCCAAGTCTTCCTGTCCCACGTGCACGCCTCCGGCCCCGACCAACCAAGCGATGTCGGGGCGGTCATTTACCACGAATCGGATTCCACGTGGGCGGGAAAAGTTGGCCAGCTCCAGAGAGGTGTGGAAATACTCTCGCGGGGAGGCCTGCTTGTGCCGATACTGGATCAGGGTCACGCCGGCATCGACCAGCATCTGGAAAAACGCCAGCTCGGAGATGCGGAGCAGAGCGGCGTCCATTATGGCATAGAGGGGTGGCAGGACAAGGGACATCGTCACTTCGCCGCTGCCAGTTGATAACGGTCCAGGAAATGCGTGCTCAAGTTGCCGGCGACGAACTCCGGGTCAGCCAGAATGCGGCGGTGCAACGGCAACGAAGTTTTGATGCCCTCGATGATGAACATGTCCAGGGCGCGGCGCATGCGGGCAATCGCTTCCTGACGGTCTTTGCCGAAGGCAATCAGCTTGGCAATGAGCGAGTCGTAGTAAGGAGGCACCACGGCATCGGCATAGGCAGCGGTATCCACGCGGATGCCTACCCCACCGGGAGCATGGAAGGCGGTGATTCGGCCTGCCGACGGAGCAAAGGTTTCCGGATCTTCCGCATTGATGCGGCATTCGATGGCATGGCCGCAGAATTTCACTTCCTCGCCAACGATGTCGGCCAGGGATTCGCCAGCGGCGATGCGAATCTGGGCCTTGACCAGGTCAATGTTCGTAATCCGCTCGGTGACCGGATGCTCGACCTGGATGCGGGTATTCATCTCAATGAAGTAGAAGTTGCCGTCCTCATCCATCAGAAATTCTACGGTGCCCGCATTCGTGTAGCCGATTTTTTCCAGCGCTGCGGCGACCCGGGCACCCATCTCGGCGCGGGTGGCCGGGCGGACGGCCGGCGAAGGAGATTCTTCGATCAGTTTCTGGTGGCGGCGCTGGATGGAGCATTCGCGTTCCCCCAGGTGGATGACGCGCCCGTAGCGGTCGCCGAGCACCTGGAATTCGATGTGGCGGGGACGCTCGATGAACCGTTCCATGTAGACGTCCCCGTTGCCGAAGGCCTGCTGAGCTTCGTTGCGCGCCGTGTTGAACGCGCTGAGCAGGTCTTCCTTGCGTCGCACAATGCGCATGCCGCGTCCACCGCCGCCGGCGGCTGCCTTGATCATCAGCGGAAAACCGATACGTTCGGCCTCGCGCTGCGCCTGCGATTCATCGGTCACGACATCTTCGGTTCCCGGCACCACCGGCAGCCCGGCAGCTGCCATTTCGCGCCGCGCCCGGGCCTTTTCCCCCATCATGCGGATCACTTCGGGCGAAGGGCCGATGAAGGTGATGTGGGAAGCCTCACAAACTTCCGCGAAGTTGGCATTTTCCGACAGAAAGCCGTACCCCGGATGGATGGCGTCCACGTTGGCGATTTCTGCGGCGCTGATGACCTGGGGGATGTTCAGATAGGATTCGCTGGCGCGGGGTGGGCCGATGCAGATGGCTTCGTCGGCAAACCGCACATGGAGCGAGTTGCGGTCGGCCTCCGAGTAGACGGCCACGGTCTGAATGCCCAACTCCTTGCAGGCGCAGATGATCCGCAGTGCGATTTCACCCCGGTTGGCAATGAGAATCTTCCGAAACATCGGCAGGAACCGGCTGCTATTTCTTCCTTGTCGGGCGAATGCTGAACAACGGCTGGCCGTACTCGACCGGCTGGCCGTTTTCCACGTGGACGCGGATGATCTCCCCAGCTACATCGGATTCGATTTCATTCATCAGCTTCATGGCTTCGATGATACAGAGCACCTGCCCGGGCTCGACGTGGTCCCCCACGCGCACAAACGGCTCCGCATCCGGCGCCGGCGATTCGTAGAACGTGCCCACAATGGGCGACTTGATCAGGTGGAGCTCTTCGCCCGGGGAGGGCTCGGCCGGCGCGGCCGGCGACTCTGGAGCAGGGCCAGCAGCCGGTACCGCACCCGAAACCACCGGCGCGGCCGCCAAGGAGGGCTGCGCCACAACAATTTCAGGCGCCGCAAAGCGCACAGCGGAAGCATTGGAGTTGGCCATGGCCCGCCGCAGGCGGATGTGCAGGTCGCCATGGCGGTATTCGAACTCCTCCAGGCCGTGTTGAGCCATGAATTCGAGCACTCGCTCGAGCTGCTCCAGATCGAAGCTGGCTGCACCCGTCTTGGCTTCTTCGGTTTTCTTTCTGGCAGTCATTTCAAAGTTCCAGTAGCTCCCGCGGGGCGTGCGTGAGTTGCGTTGCGCCCCCCGGGGCAATCGCCAGGTCGTCTTCGATCCGAATGCCCCCGATGCCGGGCAGATAGACGCCCGGCTCGATGGTGACCACCTGGCCCGCCTCCAGGCGGGTTTTTTGCCCCCGCGCCAGACGCGGCTCCTCGTGCACTTCAAGCCCTAGGCCATGGCCGGTGCTGTGCGTAAAATACCTGGCCAGGCCATGCTGCCGCAGCACGCCGCGGGCAGCAGCGTCTACTGCTTTGGCGGCCACGCCCGGACGCAGCATCGCAAAGGCCGCCTGCTGCGCCTCGCGCACTGCATCGTACCATTTCCGGATGCGGGCCGGAGCCCGCCCCAGAAAGACTGTGCGCGTCAGGTCAGAGCAGTAGCCGCGCAGTATAGCACCCCAATCAAAGACAACCAATTCGTTTTTCTGCAACGGTTTAGCCGTTGCACGCCCGTGCGGCAGCGCAGCGCGGGGGCCGGAGGCAACGATGGTGTCAAAAGCCGGACCGGAAGCCCCCGCCCGGCGCATACGGTATTCGATCTCCGCCGCCAGTTCCAGCTCGCGCACACCGGGCCGGACCAGAGGCAGCACTTCCGTCCAGACCTGGCTCGCCAGCGCCGCCGCGGCGCGCATTCTCTCCAGCTCGTCGGCATCTTTGCGGGCGCGCAGGGCTTCGACCCAGCCAGCCACACCGCGCAGACGCACCCTTCGGCCGAGCCGACGTGCCAGCTCGGCACGCTGGGCAACGGTGACGTGTGCCGCTTCGAACGCCAGCGTCAGCCGCCGCCGGCCAGCCAGCAGCCCTGCCACGGCCTCCAGCAAACCTCGAGAAGCAATCCGAACCCGGGCAAGGTGAACTTCATCGCGGGCCTGGGTCGTGTAGCGGCGGTCGGTAATCAGCGTGGCCGAGTCGGGTTCCACAAGCAGCGCACCGGAACTGCCGGTAAAGCCGCACAGGTAGAAGATGTTCGGCAGATGGGTGACCAGGAAAGCTTCGACGCGGTGACGTTCGAGCTGCCCGCGAAGCGCCTGCAGTCGCTGGCGATAGAGGGCCGGCATACCAGTGGCGGACGGCCAAAACTGGCCACCCCGGGCACGGCACGCGGCCGCAGCCGGGGTGGCTGAATCCGTCAGTTGGGTATGATGCGCGGAGTGATGAAGAACAGCAACTCCTGCGACTGCGTGTTCACCGTGGTGCGCTTGAACAGGTGGCCAATCACCGGAATGCTGCCGATCAGCGGCACCTGCGCCACATCAGTCCGCTGCGAGGAAATGATCACGCCCCCGATGACGAACGTGCCGCCGTCGGGAACCGTAATTTTCGTCGAGGTGGCCTGCGTGGTCAGCGCCGGGATGCCCAGGATGCGCTCGATACCCGGATCGATCGCCGTGTTTTCCACGAGCACGTCCATGAAGATGGTGCCTTCAGCGGTGATCTGCGGCGTGACCTCGAGTTTGAGCACGGCATCCACGAACTGTACGGTGATCGTGTTGTTGATCACGGTCTGAATCGGAAGCTTGGTACCCTGCTTGACCTCCGCTTTTTCGTTGTTCTGGGTCATCACCTTGGGCTTGGAGAGCAGCTTGCCCACGCCGCGGGATTCAGCGGCGCTGATGATGAAGTCCAGCGCCAGGTTCGGGGAGACGTGGGAAAAGCTGATTCCGCTGGTGGCGCCCCGGGCACCCAGATTGATGTTCAACGGCAGCGGATTCGGCCCCTGCACCGTGGGCGGCGAAGTGCTTTGGTCAATCAAGGGCGGCATCACCGGCCCTTGCTGAAGTGTGGTGGCATTGCGTTGAATCGGGCTGGTGCCGACCGTGCTGAGTCCACCGAAGACGGAGCGCCCGCCCGTTGTCGGGCCGATGAAGCCGAACTGCGTGCCGATCTCGCGCGAGAACTGCCGGGTAGCGGCGACGACGCGGGCTTCGATTTCCACCTGCTGGGATTTCTGATCGAGCTGCGCGATCAGATTGTCGATCGTGGGCAGCACCGAGGGGATGTCGCGGATGATCAGCATGTTCGAGCGGTCGTCCGAGAGGATTTCCCCGCGCGCGCTCAGAAAACGGCGCAGGTTGTCGCGGACCGCGCTGGCTTTGGCATAGCTGAGCACGCGGGTGGTGGTGACCGGCTCGACCGCTTCGGCCTGCGCCCGCTGCAGGTCGCGCAGCGTTTCGGCTTCCTTTTTGAGGGTTTCGCGCGTGGCGATGCGCAACACATTCCCTTCCAGTTGCTTGTCCAGGTTGTTGTTGCGCAGCACGATGTCGAGCGCCTGATCCCAGGGCACATCATCGAGCACGATCGTCAACGAACCGCTGACGTTGGGGTCGAGCACTATGTTCAGCCCGCTGATCTCGTGAATCAGGCGGAAGAAATCTTTCAGGTCCACATCTTTCAGGTTCACCGAAATCGGCTCGCCGGTGTACTGAGTGGCCTGCGCGGAGGTGGGTCGAGGAGCCGCAGTGGATTCCGTTCCCTTTTCTGCTTTGCGGGCGTTCGTGCCCGTTGCTGAGGCGGCCGGCGGCGTCCCGGGATTCGAGGCAGGTTCGACGCCCTGCTGCAGACTGGCCAGGGTAGCCGTCGGTTGGGTCAGGAATGCCGGCAGGGCCAATTGCGCGATTTCGCTGCTCGCAAGTCCCGCGGCAGGTGCCGGCAAGACCGCTTGGGCCGCAGCGGACGGCTCGCCCTCCGCTTGCGGGAAAGCGACGGTGAGGCGGTGGCCTTCGGTCCGGACTTCATAGCGTGCGCGGGAATCCAGTTCGATGACGACGCGGGTCGTGGTTTCGGTGAACTGGCCGACGCGAACACTGCCCACCGGGCGAACGCCGCCGGGAATCGTGTGCCGACCCACCCGCGCGCGTGTGTTTTCAAAATCGAGCACCAGACGCCACGGATTGGCCAGCCGCAGGGCGCGATAGGTCAGCCGGCCGTTGCCCTCGACGCGCACCAGCGCCTGGCCTTCCTGTTTCACCACTTCCACGTTGTGAAGGACAGTGGCCGGCGTTGCTGCAACTGCCGGCTCGGCCAGTCGGGCCGGCGCGGGCCGCGGGGTAGCTGCGTTACCTGCATGGAACAACACGACCAGGCCGTGCGCGCCACGCCGCTCGATGCGCGGCTGGACCGGCGTGCGCAACAACACTTCGAGCCGTACAACCGGCTTCTCATCGCTGCGATGCTGCAGAATGCGGTAGCTGCTGACCTGACCGGAAGTCAGCACGCGGGCCTGGGTGGAAGCCTCAGCAGCCTGGCCGGTGATGTCCACGACGAACACTCGCTCGGTCGGCTGGCGCGTGACGAATTCCAGCGCACCGGTGGATTCGGCTTCGAAGCGGACCGACTGCGAGTCCACCACGGCCTCGACGCGCACGACCGGCACGGCGGCAGCGCCGCCGTTTGCGGCCGACCCTTCGGCGGCGCTCCAAGGGGCCAGCGCCCCGCTCAGCACCGCTACCAGTACGAATGTCATCCCGACGCGCGGGACCCGCCAGTTCCTGCTCATCATGATTCTCCTGCACTAGGGTTGATTCGTTTGGTTACCTGTCGCTCGATCGGTCGACCGAAGGGATCCTTTCCGGATTCGCGGAAAACAACGGCATCCAGGGTGATGCGCTCGACCACGCCGTCATAGAGCTGGTCGCCTTCGCGCAGGAAATAGACGCGGTCTTGCTGATTGCTGACCACGGCGATCATCCCGCTGGGAGCTTTGACCACACCGTGGACGCGCAGCAACGAAATCACCAGGCCCGCCTTGCCCGGCGGGAGCTGTTGCGGCAGTCCTCCGCGTTGACCCGGCTGGACAACGTTGACCAGTGGATCGAACGGGTCGCGCCGCGCCGGCTGCTGCGGCTCACCCTGCGGCGCCTGCGCCCAGGCGCCGACAGTCGCCGCGCTGAGCAGCGCGGCCAGCATCCATCTCCAGTGACCAGCACGTGGCATCATCGCCCTCTTGCCTTATCGTTTGGCCGGTTGCTTCGCCGCAGGCCGTTTGCCGGGCTGCTGGGCAGCCTGAGGTGCGGCTGCGGCGGCCTCCGCCCCCTGGGTAAAGAACGTGGTTGCGGTCACAATGCCGGTGACCGTAGTGCCCGGACGCACCGGATACCGCTTGGTCCGTGCCGCTTCCAGGCCTTCGAAATCCAGGTCGCCCACATTCACAATCCGGGAAATCCGCCCCAAGCGGGTGAAAAAGTCCAGAACGGCAAAATACGGGCCGTCAATTTCCAGCTCGAAGGGCATTTCGTTGTAGTAGTCCCGCGGTGTGACCGGCTTGGCGGTGATGCGCCGAATGGAAACATTCGAAGCGGCTGCCGCGCTCTGCAAAATGCGGATGAACTCATCCACTTCTTTTTCTTCCGGGACGATGGCGCGCAGTGTGTCGAGCTGGCGCTGCAGGGCTTCGGTTTCGGTGCGGAACTGGGAATGACGTCGCTGCACATCCTGCAACAAGGCGACTTCCTGCGTCAGCGAGTTGACTTCATTCTGCGTGCGTTCCAGTTCCTGGCGCTTGCTCTGCACCGGTGAATACGGTGCGTATTCCCCCACCGCAACCAGAGCTACGAGCAACAACAGATAGACCAGCGCCTGCAGATACCAGGGAAGCTCGCGAAACGAGAACGCCATCGTGTCCCCTCAGTCCCCGCCCGCCCCGGGAGGAGCTGGAGTCGTGCGCGACTCCGGCAATGAGAACTCCGCCGTGAGCGTGAAGTGGAAAATGGCTACGGACGTGCTGCGCTCGTCCTGCTTGGATTCCTTGATCTCCACGTTCTGGAAATAACCGGAACGTTTCAGCTGGGTGATGTAGTTGGCCACGGCCGTGATCGAGCCGGCGCTGCCCTCGATGGTCAGCGTGTTGCCTTTGCGTTCCAGATTCGTCAGCCAGAGCTCCGGTGTGCGCGATACCGTCGTGGCCACCATGTCCAGCAGTTCCTGGCCGCCGGTCTTCTGCCGGCGGAGGGTTTCGATCACATCGATGCGTTGCTGGAGCTGCGCCTTCTGCCGCTCGAACGCTTCCAGTTGCTGTTTCAGTTGCTCCAGTTGCGCCTTATCGGCGCGCAGTTTGCTGAGCTCTTCCCGCTTGGCCGCCAGTTCCGTATCCATCGCCCGGTGGTGCACCCAGAGCACGACAATGGCGATGAACACGACGAGCAGCGGGGAAAGCAGTTGCAGCGTGGCGCCCAGCGGCACGGCGGCGCGACGCGCTTTCGGACGAGGACGACCGAGCAGGTTGATGCGAATCATGCTTCGTCAAAGCTCCTCAGGGCCAGCCCGACCGCGATGGCCAGCCGCGGCGCCAGCTCGCGCAGACGGGCTTCGTTGTGCCGTCCGGGCGGAATCACAATCCGCCGCAGCGGGTCCAGCTCTTCGACCGGCACGCCAAATTCTTCGCGCAATAGTTGGAGCAACCCCGGAACCCGTGCCGACCCCCCGGCCACGTAGATGCGCTGGATATTTTCTCCGGCCGCAGTGGCGCGGTGGAAGTCAAACGTTTTCTGAATTTCCAGAATCAAAATATCGGAAACCGTGCGGAGAATGCTGTTTTTCTGTTCTTCGCTGATGCCGGCGACCGGCTCGCCTTTTTTCAATCGTTCGGCGTCTTCAAAACTGAGGTCGAGTTCCTTCTGCAGCGCATCGGTGTACTGATTGCCGCCGACGGGAACGTCACGGGTGAACAGCGGCACCCCGTCGCGAACGATGTTGATGTTCATCCCGCTGGCACCGATGTTCAGCAGCGCGACGGTTTCCTGGGGGTGTTCGTAGTTGACCTCGAAACAGTTCTGCAGCGCAAATGCGTCGATGTCCACGACCACCGGAGTCCGGCCCGCCTGCGCCAGCACATTGGTGTGGTTCAGGAGCTTGTCTTTTTTCACGGCCACGAGCAGCACATCCATCTGCGTGGCGCCCGCTTCGAAAACGGTGTAGTCGAGATTCACTTCGGCGACGGGAAAGGGGATGTGCTGGCTGGCCTCCGCCTGAATCCGGTCGTAGAGCTCTTCTTCAGTCATCAGCGGCATCGGGACGCGTTTGACGATGACGGCGTGACCGGAGACGGAAGTCGCCACATTTTTCGTCTTGATCCGCTGTCCCTCGCAGATGTTCACAATCTTCTCGGCCACCCGCGGCGCGTCCATGATGGCGCCATCGACGACGGTGTCCGGCTCGAGCGGCTCGAGATCGAAGTTCTGCAGCTCGTAGCCGTGCTTGGTCTTCTTCAGCTCGACCACCTTCACCGCACTCGAGCCGATATCCAGTCCGAACAGTGGCTTCCGCTTGGCCATCCCTTTCCTCGCTGGCAGCCAGTTCCGCGCGCGGAACTAGCGGCCCTGCTGGCGCCGGCTCTGGAAGCTTTCCCGCTCCATCCAGCGGTCCAGCAGCGTCTTTTTGAACTTCCAGCGGTTGCCGAGCTTGAAGGCCGGGATGCGATGCTCCGAGAGATAGCGATAGAGCGTATCCGGCGAAATCCCCAAATAACTGGAGGCTTGACGCACGTTCATCACTTCACGGGATTCCGACATGGAACTTCACCCCGATGCCCTTGGGCTTCGACCCCCGTCCAGGCAATGGTCGTTCTAGGACTACTAGAACGCCTCTGCTGTCCTCGGTTATCCCCCGACCTCCCTGCACTGTCAAGTGCTGGATAGGACAAACTCCGATGGACTCCGCGTTTTGCCCGTTTTTCTAAGGAAAATCGCGGTGTTTTGGCCTGCCCATGGGGGTACTCTTTACAGCACAGACAGGAAGCAGCAAAGGCAGGCGGTGGTGCAAACAGAAAAAAACTCGGTGGCTCACAGGCCCAGTTTGGCCCAGAGGCGGTCAATGCGCGCCTTGACCTCGGGCGACATCTTGATTTCCTCCGGCCAGGGTCGTGTGAATCCTTCCGAAGGCCATTTGCGCGTGGCGTCGATCCCCATCTTGGAGCCGAAGTCTTGCAGACGGGCGGCGTGGTCCAGCGTGTCCACCGGGCCGAGGGTGAACTGGATGTCGCGCTCCGGGTCAATGGCGCACAGCGCTTTCCAGACGACTTCGCGGTAGTTGTGCACATCCACGTCGTGGTCCACGATCACGAGCACCTTAGTGAACATCGCCTGGCCGAGCGACCAGATCGCATTCATGATTTTGCGCGCATGGCCCGGATAGGACTTGCGGATGGAGACGATCATCAGGTTGTGGAAGATGCCTTCGGCAGGCATCGAGATATCCACAATCTCCGGATACTGCATTTTCATCACGGGCAGGAAAATCCGTTCGACGGCGTGGCCCATGAAGAAATCTTCCTGCGGGGGCGGGCCGACGATGGTGGTCAGGTAGATGGGGTCGCGGCGGTGCGTCATGCAGGTGATGTGAAAGACGGGGTATTCGCCTTCGAGGGAATAGAAGCCGGTGTGATCGCCGAACGGACCTTCGGTGCGCAGCTCGTTCAGGTGCACGTAGCCTTCGAGCACGATTTCGGCGTGAGCCGGCACTTCCAGGTCCACGGTTTCGCAGCGCACCAGTTCGACCGGCTCGCGGCGGAGGAACCCCGCAAACATCAATTCGTCCAGGTCAGGCGGAATCGGCAGGATGCCGGCAAGACAGGTGACCGGGTCGGCGCCGATGGCCACGGCGACTTCCAGTTTGCCTTCGGGAGTCGCGGCGCGGGCACGACGGAAATGCTCGGCGCCGTGCTTCTGCGTCTGCCAGTGCATGGCTGTGGTGCAGTCGTCGAAGACCTGCATGCGATAGACGCCGACGTTGCGCCGGCCCGTCTCCGGATTTTTGGTAATCACCAGCGGCCAGGTGATGAAGCGTCCGGCGTCCTGCGGCCAGCATTTCAGGATCGGCAGCTCACCCAGCGAGAAATTTTCTTTGCGGATGATTTCTTGGCAGGGGCCGCTGCGCACCGTCTTCGGGAAAAACGAGCCGAGCTCGGCCAGCTTCGGCAGCAGCTTGACCTTGTCGAGCAGACCCTGCGGAGCCTGCAGGTCCAGGAAGGAACGAATCCGTTCCGCCACCTCTTCGAGCCGTTCCACTTCCAGTGCCAGATTCACGCGACGGTGCGTGCCGAGCATGTTGATCAGCAGCGGAATGCGTGAGCCTTTCGGCCGCTCGAACAGCAGCGCTGGCCCACCCGCTTTGGTGACCCGGTCGGTGATTTCGGTAATCTCCAGCACCGGGTCGACTTCCTCGCGGATGCGCACCAGCTCGTGTTCTGCCTCCAACTTGCGGATGAATTCGCGCAGGTCGCGGTAGGCCACGTTTCCTCCGGCGTCGCCGGTTTCCAACCGGCCGCGCTCAGTGAAGGTCGAGCGGCTAATCTAGCACAACCACACGGAAAACAAACGCCAGAGTCGCAACGCAGCGGCTTCGCTGCATCACTTTCGGCCGAGCACCACAACCAGGAAGGTAGCGATAGGCCCGAGCAGCAGCGAACCGAGAAACCAGCCCAGCCCGCTGCGGCCTTTGGCCTGCGCCAAGCCAGCATTGATCAACGCCAGCGTGCCCCAGCCGACGTAGTAACCGGGGTCGCCCGGAGGATTCAGCATGCGCGGAGTCTAGGCAAACCAGTCTCTTGCTTGCAACCGGTTTTCTGCATTATCCTGTGTGCGCGGAGCGGGCGTAGTTCAATGGTAGAATAGAAGCTTCCCAAGCTTCGGACGTGGGTTCGATTCCCATCGCCCGCTCCAGTTCCTTCCCCCGGCTGGCAGTGTGAACTCTGCGAAATACTGGCTTTTGCGGCATCAGTGCGATGGAGATGCGCGCGCCGATCAGGCCCGGGGTCCAGCCGGGATGGCCGGTCGAGGCCGTGTAGCCAAAAACAAGCACAAGGGCAAAAAACATCAGGCGCGGGCGGAGCGGATGGCTGCGTCCCACTTGCCCTGCGCCTTGAGAATCAGCTCGATGACTTCGCGCACGGCACCCTCGCCGCCGGCCCGCTCGGTCACGTAGTGCGCGGCACGTTTGACTTCAGCAGCGGCGTTGGCCACCGCCACGGCCAGGCCAACGCGACGCAGTACGGGCAGGTCCGGCAGGTCGTCCCCGATGTAGGCAACTTCTTCCTCTCGCACGCCGGACGCCCGCAGAATCTGTTCATAGGCAGGCAACTTTTCCGCGCGCTTCTGGAACACGAAGTCCATGCCCACTTCGCGCGCGCGGCGCTCGGTGGCTGCCGAATCGCGTCCGGTGATCAATCCGGTGCGGATGCCGGCGGCCCGGGCCAGCTTCAGGCCTGCACCATCGAAGGCGTGAAACGCCTTCATCTCCACGGCCGAGCCATCGGGCAGCGACTGCAGATAGATGCGGCCGTCGGTGAGCACGCCGTCCACATCCATCAGCAGCAGGCGAATTCTGCGCGCGCGCGCCTTCAAGCCGGACTTCGACCCCTTGGGCATCTCTCCTCAGCGAAGCAGTGCGCCGTGCCCCGTGGCGAGCCCTGCATGCAAAGCGGTCGCCGGCCGGCTGGCGAAACCACTGCCGCCGCCCACCCGCCACAGAACACTAGAACAGTTGCAGGGTCCACAGATCGTGCAAGTGGACAACGCCTTCCAGCCGGCCCTCCTCATCCGTCACCAGCAGCGAAGTGATCTTTCGCTCTTCCATCAGCCGCAGCGCAGCAGCGGCCAGCTCAGTGGCCGGAATCGTGACCGGATGGCGCGTCATCGCCTCGCTGGCGGTCAGCTCGAGCGCTTCTTTTTTCCGTTTCTGCATCAACCGGCGCAGGTCGCCATCGGTGATGATGCCGACCACGCGGCGCGAATCTTCGACCACGGCCGTCATCCCCAGCCCTTTGCGGCTCATCTCGTAGATGACGTCGGGCATCGGTGTATGCGGATGCACCACCGGCACATCGTCGCCGCGGTGCATCAGGTCGGCCACGCGCTTCAATTTTTTTCCCAGGCGGCCCCCTGGGTGCAGGGCAGCGAATTGCTCGATGCCGAACCCGCGACGCTCGAGCAGCGCAATGGCCAGCGCGTCGCCCAAGGCCAGGGCGGCGGTGGTCGAGGCCGTCGGCGCCAGATTCAGCGAACAGGCTTCCTCGCGAACGCTGATGTCCAGCACCACATCGCTCGCCATCGCCAGCGGCGATTTCAGGTTTCCGGTCATGGCCACGACCGGCAGCCCCAGCCGCTTGGCCGGTTCGAGCAGCGCCACGATTTCTTCGCTCTCCCCGCTGTAGGAGATGGCCAGCAGAACATCGCCGCGCAACAGCACGCCCAGGTCGCCGTGGAGCGCTTCGGCGGCATGGAGAAAAATTGCCGGGGTGCCGGTGCTGGCCAGCGTGGCCGCGATTTTGCGGCCAATCAGGCCGGATTTGCCCATGCCGGTCACCACAACGCGGCCCGGGCAACCCAGCAGCAACTCGACGGCGCGGTCGAAGCGCTCATCGAGGCGCTCCAGCAGGCCGGCGATAGCCTCCGCTTCGATGCGCAACACACGGCGTGCTGTTTCGCGACTCACGTCAGCTCCAGGTGCGGACCAGCGCGGCCAGCCGCTGCAGGCGTTCGAGCAATGCGGGCAGGCGGTCGAGCGGCATGGCGTTGGCGCCATCGGATTTGGCCGCCGCGGGATGGTCGTGCACTTCCAGGAAGATGCCGTCCACACCGGCAGCGACGGCAGCGCGCGCCAGCGGCTCGATGAACTCCGGCTGCCCCCCGGAGGCAGTTCCCGCAGCGCCGGGCAGTTGCACGGAATGGGTGGCGTCGAAAACCACCGGATAGCCCAGCCGGCGCAGAATCGGGAAACTCCGCATGTCCACGACCAGGTTCTGGTAACCGAATGACGTGCCGCGTTCGGTCACCAGGATCCGCCGATTGCCGGTCGAAGCGACCTTTTCGACCGCATGGGCCATCTCCTGAGGCGAGAGAAACTGACCCTTTTTGATGTTCACTGCGCGGCCCGACTTGCCCGCGGCGACGAGCAGGTCAGTCTGCCGGCAGAGAAACGCGGGAATCTGGAGCACGTCGCAGACTTCGGCGGCCGGGCCGACCTGCGCGACTTCGTGCACATCGGTCAGCACGGGGACACCCAGCTCGTCGCGAATTTTTTTCAACACGCGGAGCCCTTCGGCCAAGCCCGGCCCGCGATAGGAATGCACGGAAGTGCGGTTGGCTTTGTCGTACGACGCCTTGTAGAGGAAAGGGAGCTGCACGCTGCGGGTGCATTCGACCAGGCGCTCGGCCAGCATGCGGGCGTGGGCTTCGCTTTCGATCACGCAAGGGCCGGCGATCAGAAACAGCGGGACACCCGCGCCCAGGCGAATCCCGCCGACTTCGAACTGTACCGGTTGGCTCACAGAAAGCCTGCTGCGTTGTGCCCGAGCTGCCCTGCCCCGTTTCGTTCACCGCAGCCGGGACCGCCGGAATTATACCCTGCGCCGGCGCTCCGTGCCGCCGTTCCCGCCGGCCCGGCCGCGCACAGCACTTACCGTGTTCCCAAGGCAGCGGAGCTCTGGCTGCTCTCCGGCGGCGAGGCCGTGTGCACCTCGCCGGGCGGAACCGTGCCGGTTTCGGCTGGCACAGCCGAGCGACGCAGGCGGTGTTGATAGGCAGCGCGGATGAACGAAGCAAACAGCGGATGGGGCGCGAGCGGTTTCGATTTGAATTCCGGGTGAAACTGGCAACCCAGGAACCAGGGATGGTCCGGGAGCTCGATGATTTCGACGTAGGTGCCGTCTGGTGTGCGGCCGGTGATGCGCAGACCGTGTTCGGTCAGGATTTTCTCGTAGTCCCGGTTGAACTCGTAGCGATGGCGGTGGCGTTCGCTGATTTCCGTGGTGCCGTAGGCCCGCGCGGCGAGCGAATCCGGCTCGAGGCGATTCGGCCAGGCGCCCAGACGCATCGTGCCGCCCATTTCTTCGACGCCGAGCAGCTCGCGCAGTTTGTAGATGACACGGTGGGGCGTGGCGGGATTGAATTCGGTGGAATCGGCGTCGTGCAGGCCGGCGACGTTGCGTGCGAATTCGATCGTGGCGCACTGCATGCCCAAACAGATACCGAAGTACGGCAGCTTCGATTCGCGGGCATGCTGGATGGCATAGAGCATCCCCTGGATGCCGCGCTTGCCGAAGCCGCCCGGCACCAGCAGGGCGTCCACGTTGCGCAGCCGCCGGGCCGCTTCCGCGACGGAATCGATTTCTTCGGCTTCGATCCATTCCAGCACGGTGCGCAGGCGGTGCGCGATGCCGCCGTGGATGAGTGCTTCCCGCAGGCTTTTGTAGGCGTCTTCGAGCTGCACGTACTTGCCCACAATGCCGATGCGCACTTCGTCTTCCGGATGGCGGACACATTCCAGCAATCGCTCCCAGTGCTCCAGATGGGCCGGGCCGGCTTCCAGATGGAGCAGGCGCAGCACCTGCGCATCCAGGCCTTCCCGGTGCAGCGCCAGGGGGAGTTCGTAGATGGAGCTGACATCTTCGGCCGAGATCACACAGTGCTCCTGGACGTTGCAGAACAGTGCGATCTTGGCTTTCAGCTCGCGGGGGATGGGGCGGTCGCTGCGGCAAAGCAGGATGTCCGGCTGGATGCCCAGGCTGAGCAGCTCCTTGACGCTGTGCTGGGTGGGCTTGGTTTTCAGCTCTCCGGCCGTGGCAATGAAGGGCACCAGGGTGACGTGCACGAAGACCGTGTTTTCGGCTCCCAGCTCCAGCCGCATCTGACGGATCGCTTCCAGAAACGGCAGCGATTCGATGTCGCCCACGGTGCCGCCGATCTCCACGATGACCACGTCGACGTCGTCGGCGACTTTGCGGAAGGCAGCTTTGATTTCATCGGTGACGTGCGGGATGACCTGAACCGTCTTGCCCAGAAAATCGCCGCGGCGCTCACGAGCGAGGATGCGTTCATAGATGCGGCCGGTGGTCCAGTTGTGATCGCGGGTCAGTCGGGCCGAGGTGAATCGCTCATAGTGACCCAGGTCGAGATCGGTTTCCGCGCCGTCTTCGGTGACGTAGACTTCCCCGTGCTGATACGGCGACATCGTGCCCGGGTCCACGTTCAGGTAGGGATCACATTTCTGCAGGGTGACGCGCAGCCCGCGCGCTTCCAGCAGGCAGCCCATCGAGGCTGCCGAGAGTCCTTTGCCCAGCGAGGAGACCACGCCGCCGGTGACAAAAATGTATTTAGCGCGCGCTGGCGCAGGGCCCCGCCCCTTGGGTTCGGCGGCGTGCAGGGTAGGAACAGACCTCCGATGAAGTGCGCGTACACGGCATTATCGTCGGAAGCGGTGCCCGTGTCAAATCGTGACCAGAGTTCGGTGCGAGGTCAGCCGCGCGGCGCGAGTCGCGCTTCGACGCGGGCAACATCTTCAGGGACGTCTACGCTGATCGGGTCGTAGTCGGTTTCGGCGACGCGGATGCGGTACCCGTTTTCCAGCCAGCGCAACTGTTCCAGCTGTTCGACGCGTTCCAGTTCGCCCGGCGGCAGAGTCGGAAACTCCAGCAGGGCCTCGCGGCGGCAAACGTAGATTCCGATGTGCTTCCAGTGCTGCACAGCCACCTGCTCGGCTCGCTCCCGCACCCAGGGAATCGGCGCACGGGAAAAATAGAGCGCATTGTCGTTGAAATCCCGCACGACTTTGACGACATTCGGGTTCATGATCTCCTCCGGTCGGCGGATGGGGGCGCAGAGGGTGGCCACGGCGATTTCGCTTTCGGCACGAAGCGCTTCCACAGCAGCATCGACCGCCGCCGGTTCGAGCAGCGGCTCGTCGCCCTGAACGTTGACATAGAGATCGGCTGGGATACGCAGGGCCACCTCGGCCACCCGCTCGGTGCCACAGCCGTGGTCTGGCCGGGTCAGTTCCACTTCGCCACCCCAGGCACGCACAGCCTGGGCGATGCGTTCGTCATCGGTGGCCACCAGCACCCGGGCAACCGTGGCGGCACGGCAAACGCGCTCCCAGACGTGCTCCAGCATGGGTCGGCCGGCAATCGGCGCCAGGGGCTTGCCGGGAAACCGCGTGGAATGATATCGGGCAGGAATGACCGCCAGGACAGCGACAGCCTCACTTTTTTGCTTGACCATAGCGAAACTGATGTTAGCATGCCGACACGTAAAGGGTTGCAACACCAGCCAAGCGTGCTAGAATGACGTTGCGGCTCAGGCTGCGCCCGGTGGTTGACTTCCTGCGGAACCGACTGGCGCGGCCGAGGGGGAAATGGTGAGACCGCGAAGCAGCCAGCTCACCCGCCTCTCCACCCTGCTGGTTGCGTGCGTCCTGTTCGCCACTCTCGCTTTTGCACAAAAACCCAAAGACCTGACCACCACTCCACCACCCCCAGGTCCATCGAAAGACGATCGCACGATTCGCGTGGATGTGGACCTGGTTCTGGTGAACGTCACCGTGACCGACCCGTATTACCGGCTGGTCACCGGGCTGGAGCGGGAGCACTTCCGCGTGTTCGAGGACAAAGTCGAACAGGAGATCATTCACTTTTCCAGCGAAGACGTGCCCATTTCGATCGGCGTCATTTTCGATATGAGCGGCAGCATGTCGAACAAGGTGGACAAAGCCCGGCTGGCCGCGGTGCAGTTCTTCAAAACCGCCAATCCGCAGGACGAGTTCTTCCTGGTCAGCTTCAACGATCGTGCCGAATTAGTTAGCCCCTTCACCTCCAGCGTAGAGGAGCTGCAGACGCGGTTGATGTACACTGGAGCTTCCGGGCGAACAGCCCTGCTGGATGGAATCTATCTGGGCCTGAGCCAGATGAAGGGGGCGCGCAACGCCAAGCGAGCTTTGCTCATCATATCCGATGGTGGCGACAACCACAGCCGGTTCAATGAGCGCGATATTCGCAACTTCGTGCGCGAATCCGATGTGCAGCTCTACGCCATCGGAATCTACGATCCGCTCAGCTACCGGACGCAACCGGAAATTCGCCAGGGGCCGGCCCTGCTGGCCGAGCTGACGGAGATGACCGGCGGGCGGGTGTTCGAGGTGCAGAACCCCAACGACCTGCCCGACATCGCCACGAAAATCAGCATGGAGTTGCGCAACCAATATGTTCTGGGATATCGACCGAGCAATCGTGAACGCAACGGGGAGTGGCGCAAGATCCGCGTCAAACTGGAGCCCCCGCGAGGACTGCCCCCCTTGCAGGCCTACTACAAGACCGGCTACTTTGGCCCCAAATAAGAGACCCCACCGGCTGCGCGGTGCCCTGTTTCTCCTTGCCGTTGCATTGCTGAGCGCTGCCTACCCGCTCGTCACTGCTGCGCCCCAGCAGCCGTCCCAGCGAGCGGATGAGTACCGCATCCGGACCGATGTGAACCTGGTGGTCCTGCACGCCACCGTGCTGAACGAGCGCGGCCACTTCGTCGACAACCTGAAGCCGGAACACTTCCGCATCCTGGAAAACGGCGTGGAGCAGAAGCTGGAAATCTTTCGCCGGGAAGACATCCCGGTGACGGTCGGTCTGGTGATCGACAACAGCGGGAGCATGCGCGCCAAACGCGAACGGGTCCGGTCGGCCGCACTGGCCTTCATCGAAGCCAGCAATCCGAACGACGAAATGTTCGTCGTGAACTTCAACGACGACTACTACCTGGACCTCGAAAAGGATTTCACCAACAACATCGAAGATCTGCGCGAGGCGCTCGAGCGGGTGGATTCGCGCGGCTCGACGGCCCTGTACGACGCACTGATCGGCTCGCTGGATCACCTGAAGAAAGGCACCCGCGATAAACGCGTCCTGCTGCTCATCAGTGACGGCGACGACAACGCCAGCCGGAACTCCCTGGAGCGCGTCATGCAGGAAGTCCAGCTTTCCGATGCCCTGATCTACAGCATCGGCTTGTTCGCTGACGAGTCTCGTCGCGAAATCCGCAAGCTCCGCAAAATTCTGACGGAGATTGCCATGATGAGCGGCGGGCTGGCGTTCTTCCCGGAAGGGCTGCACGACGTCGAAGCCATCTGCCTGCAGATTGCCCGCGACATCCGCAACCAGTATACGCTGGCGTACTACCCGACCAACCGGGCCCGGGACGGCACCTTCCGCCGCGTCAAAGTCGAACTGCGCACGCCGCGCAGCTACGGCAAACTGAACGTGCGCACCCGCACCGGCTACTTCGCCCCGAAAGCCGAACCCGCGGTCGGCACCGCGCAGTAGTCCCTCCGCCTATCCCGGCTTCAGTGCAGCCAGGAAACTGGTGCCGCGCGGCAGGCGGGTGCCGAAATTGTCTGCGACGGTCTGGCCCATGTCGGCCAAGGTCCTGCGCTCACCCAGTGCTACGCCGCGACGCCCACCCGGGCTGTACGCCAGAATAGGCACGTATTCGCGCGAGTGGTCGGTCGAAGGCGAGCACGGACAGGGGTCGCAGCCGTGGTCGGCGGTGACCAGCAGCAGGTCCGTGTTGCGGAGCTGCTCAAGCAGCGAACCGAGCCGGGCATCGAATTCCTCGAGCGCTCGCGCAAAGCCTTCCACGTCTTTCCGGTGACCGTAGAGCTGATCGAAATCCACCAAATTGGCGAACAGCAGCCCCTGCGGGCGGGCAGCGACGGCCGCGGCGAGCCGGGCCATGCCATCGGCGTTGTTCTTCGTAGTGACGTAATCAGCCACGCCGCGGCCATTGTAGATGTCGTGGATTTTGCCTATGCCAAAGACCGGCACGCCGCGCTCCGCCAGCAGGTCCAGCAGCATCGGCCGCGGCGGCTCCACGGCATAGTCATGCCGGCGCTCGGTACGGCGGAAATTCCCGGGCGTCCCTGTAAACGGGCGGGCAATCACACGCCCGACACGATGTGGCCCGTCCAGAATCTGCCGCGCAATTTCACACATGCGATACAGCTCCGGCACCGGAATGACCTCTTCGTGCGCGGCTATCTGGAACACGCTGTCGGCCGAGGTGTACACAATCGGCCGGCCGGTGCGCAGATGTTCTTCGCCGAGTTCCTCGATGATTTCAGTTCCTGAGGCCGGCTTGTTGCCCAGCACCTTGCGGCCGATGGCGCGCTCGAACGGCTCGATGACCTCGGGCGGAAAGCCGTTCGGGTATGTGGGAAACGCACGGTCCAGAAAAATGCCCGCCATCTCCCAGTGTCCGGTGGTGGTGTCTTTGCCCGGAGACACCGTCGCGCCCATCCCGTAGGCGCCGAGCGGTTCGTTCTGTGCAGGCAGACCGGCCAGCGGCCGGATGTTGGCCAGCCCCAGCCGCACCAGATTCGGCAGGTGCAGTGGACGGCCCTGCGCGTTGCGCTGCGCGGCAATATGGCCGAGCGTGTCACGGCCGGCATCGCCGTAGTCAGCAGCGTCGGGCAGCGGCCCGATGCCGACACTGTCCAGCACAATCCAGATCACCCGCGCGAACACCGTTGCCTCCATGCCTGCACTCGGCCTGCGTTCAGCATGGTCATACCACAAGATGGCATCCCGCGCAGACCGGAAAAGACAACCCGGACGTCACAGCCGGAGAATGCGAAACATGAAACGCTGCTCCGGCGAACGCAGCGGGCTGTCTGCCAGATCGACCAAAAGGTTCGTTCTCGGGAACAAACTTCTCGACAGCAACACTCAGGCACCTCAAAACCCGCACCCACCGCCCCGATGGGGCAACGCGAAAGCCACCACGCGGCGGGCAGTAGCTTCGCGGGAACCGGCTCGGGCAGAGTGGTTGCTGCGCGGAAATTCATTCTGCGATACTGAGTTCATGAACCGAGCATGCCTTTGCCTCGTTGCGGTCTGGTTGGCGGCGTCCGGAGCGGCGGGCGATGAGCTGCGCCTGCGGGACGGCACCATCCTGGTGGGCACGATTGTCGGTTTCGAAGACAACTCTTTCCGCGTGCGCACCAGTTACGGCTACGCCCTGGTGCGGAAAGAGATGGTCGTGGAGATCATTATCCGCGAAGAACCGACGACGGAACTGCCGCAGACCGGCGCCGCACAGGCTCCATCCTCGCCGTCTTCGCGCGCCGAGCCGGCACCTGCGCCGCAGCCCGCTACACCCGATCCAGCCCCGAAGGAGGAAAATCTGTCACCACCAGCACCACCGGCAAAGCCCAGTCCGGCGCCCACTGCGTCCTCACTGCCGACTCCCTCGCGACAAACGGAAAATCCGCCAACGACAACACCACCGGCAAAGCCAAATCCAGAACCGACTCTGTCCACCCCACCCGCACCGGAGCCGGTGCGGTTCGAAGTGGACGGCAACCGCTACCGGAACCTCACCTTCGGCTTCCAGCTCTACAAACCGCCCGGATGGCGCATCGTGGAAGATGCGCACGAACTGCTGCCGAATGCTGTTGCCGCGATGGCCACGCCCGATGAGCGCACGTTTCTGGTAATCGGTCGTGAGCCGCTCCGAGGACGCCTGGAGGAGCACGCCGACCGCGCCTGGCGCGCCCTGCAGCGGCGTTATGAACAGTTTCGCGCGCTCGGCGCGACGCGCACCGCACTCGAGGGCACGCCGGCGATTTCGCGGCGGTTCCGCGCCGAAGCGGAAGGGC
This sequence comes from Terriglobia bacterium, assembly GCA_023512135.1. Lineage (GTDB taxonomy): Bacteria > Acidobacteriota > Terriglobia > Acidiferrales > UBA7541 > DSGC01. The sequence continues at coordinate 130,076 of JAIMAG010000003.1, forward strand.
ACGACTGGTCGGCCGAGGTCCTCTGGATTGCGCACGGCGACCAGGTGTTCACCCTGTTCGGGATGACCCGCGCCGATAGCGAGCTGGTGCAAATCCAGGAAAACATCATCGCGCGCGTGCTCGCCAGCCTGGAATTCACGATACCCTGAGCCGTGGAGCAGCAGGCGCCGCCGGGGCCAGGGCGCATGGCCTCACGACAGCGTCCCGGTCCGCTAAAACTTGGTCACCTCGGTGAAATGGAAGTTGGCCACCTTCATCGCCGGCACGACCATTTCAAACGACTCTTCCCCCGCTGCGCGCACGGCAGGGCCGAGCTGTTCGACGTTGGCGAGCATTTCGATCAGGCTCTGGTTGAACCGGAAATTGCGGATGCCGCAGACGAGCCGGCCATTTTCGATCAGAAAAGTGCCGTCGCGGGTCATACCGGTGAGGATTTTTTCGTACGGGTCCACCTCGCGGATGTACCACAAACGCGTGACCAGAATGCCCCGTTCGGTGGAAGCGATCATCGCCTCCAAGGAGGTATCGCCGCCGGCCCAGACCAAATTCACAGGTGCTTCGCCGAGCTCGCTGGGCAGGGGCAGGGCGTGTCCGGTCGGGCGCGCATTCATTTTCCGAGCGGTGTGCCGCGCATAGACCAGATTGCACGGCACGCCCCGGTCCACGAGCAAAACTTTCTGCCGGGGAATGCCTTCGCCGTCGAAGGGTGCGCCCGTTTGCAGCGGGTGATAGACGTCGTCCCAGAGCGAGATGTTGCGACCGAAGATGGGCTTGCCGAGCCGCTCGTTCAGGCACGAGCGCTGGTCGAGCACGGCGGTGCCGGCGAAGTCGTAGAAGAGAAAACCGAGCAGGTCGAGCGCCGCGCTCGGTTCCAGCACCACCGTGTAGCGGCCGGGCTCGAGCTCGCGCGGGGCGCGCGCGGCAGCAGCTTTCTGCGAAGCGCGCTCGGCCAGTGCCAGCGGGTCGAGGGCAGCCAGATCGGGCGTGTTCGCTTTCTGCCAGCCCGAGGAATCCGGCTCCAGCACCGTGATGGAAAATTCAGCGCGGGTCTGCTGATGGCTGGCAAACAGACCGCGCGAATTCGCCAGCGCCATCTGCGAGCAACCGGTGGCCAGAATGCCTGCCGCAGTCTGCCGGTGGCGCTCGATCATCCGGAGCACCTGCAGCACGGCGCGGGCGCGATCTTCGGGCGTGGCCGCAGCCGTTGCCGGAAAAAAGCGCTGAACCGTGCGGTAGCGCTGCGGCCCGGGCATCGGCAGCAGGTCGGGATGCTTCGGCTGGACGCGGGCCAGTGCGCTCGAGGCGGCCGCCACGCGACGGAGCGATTCCGCATCGGTGCGATTCGTTGCCGCCCGCGCGGTGCGACCGTCGTAGACGGTGCGCACGCTGACGTGCACGGCCTGCTCGGCCACATTCTGATGAATCGTGTTGTTGGCGAAGCGAGTGAGCGCGTCGGTGACGGCTTCGATCAGGACTTCGGTCTCATCGGCGTCGCTGGCGCGGAACACCTGTTCGGCAATCCGTTCCAGTTCGGCCTGCGGGAGCAGGTGCGCGGCGGCCACGGCCGGCCCGGCACGACGGCGGCGTGCTCGCCGGCTGGCCTGGGAACGTCGTTGTCGGCGTATGGTCATTTCCTCCGGGTGACTCGCGGACGGCAGCCTTCCGCCGCTCGGGGCACCGGGCAAGGCGTCTTCTATTTCGAAAAGGCGATGCCCACGCGCACGTTCCGGAAGCGTGCCGGCGCCGCACCGTGGCCGGTGCCCATGGTCTGCATCGGCTGGCCCTTGCCGCAATTCGGTGTGCCCCACAACGTCCAGTGCTCGCGCGCACAGATGGCATCGCAGGAATTCCAGAATTCGGTCGTGAGGCCACTGTAGCTGGGATTCTTCAACATGCGCACTTTGCGACCGCCCCGGATTTCCCAGGCGATTTCGGTGGAGAACTGAAAATGGTGGCGGCGGTCGTCGATGGACCAGGAATGATTCGTCTCCATCCAGATGCCGTCGTCGGTATCGGCGATCAGCTCGTCGAGCTTCCAGGTGCCGGGCAGCAGGCTGACATTCGTCATGCGGATGATGGGCAGTCGGTTCCAGGATTCGGCACGCATCGTGCCGCCGGAACGCGCTGCGCCGATGGCCGCGGCGGTTTCGCGGCTGGTCAGGTAGCCGGTGAACAGGCCGTTGCGGATGATTTCGGTGCACTGCGCGGGCACACCTTCATCGTCATAGCCGAACGTGCCCAGGCCCTGACCGTGTACCAGGCGCGCGTCGGCAACCACGTTGACGATTTCCGAGCCGTACTGCAGCCGGTTCAACTGGTCGAGCGTGAGGAAGCTCATACCGGCAAAATTCGCTTCCTGGCCGAGCACGCGGTCCAGTTCGATCGGGTGTCCGATGGATTCGTGAATCTGCAGAGCGAGCTGCGAGCTGTCCAGCAGAATGGTCCGCACACCCTCGGGGCACGGCTCGGCTTTGTGCAGCGCGACCGCTTCTTCGGCGATCCGCGGGGCCTGGCCCACCAGGTCGAACGATTCCACCAGCTCGTAGCCCGCCAGCGCATGCTGGCCGCCGAAACTGTTCGGATAGGAGCGGCGCTGGATTTCCCCGTCGGCAAAGCTGGTGGCCACAATCCCGGCGCCGGACTGCAGCTTCACCTGATGGATGCGCGAGCCGAGCGTGGAGGCGAAGAACTGTTCGATGCGGCGAAAGAGCATCGAGCCTTCGGCGAGCGTGACGCCCGGCACGCGACGCATTTCGGCATCGGCCGCCAGCAACAGCTCGATCTGACGCTCGACGGGGATGCGGAACGGGTCTTTGATGTACGGATTCTGCCAGGTGTCCACGTAGGCCTGTTCCGGCGCCAGCACGACATCCTGCTTTTTGGCCAGGGCCGAGGCGCGGGCAATCGCCACGGCTTCGGCGGCGCAGGCTTCCACGGTTTTGCGCGCCAGCCGGTCGGTGGAAGCGAATCCCCAGGCGCCATCGGCAATCACGCGAATCCCAATGCCGAGCGATTCCGACTCCAGCAGCGTCCCCACCTGACCGTTCTTGGTGGAAAGCTCGCGCTGGCGCAGTTCGACCACCCGCGCGTCGGCGTAGCTGGCGCCGCGCGCCACGGCGGTGTCCAAAGCCCAGTTGGCAATCTGTTCCATCAATCGCTGCGGAAACGGCAGCCGGAAGCCGACAGCGCAGCCGTCTAGGTGCCTTCCGACCAGGAGGCGAGGTACTGCTCCTGCTCCGGCGTGAGCCGGTCCACCTGTATCCCCATGGATTCCAGCTTGAGCCGGGCAATCTGCCGGTCAATTTCTTCCGGCACTGGATACACCTTGCGTTCCAGTTCGCCGGCGTGCCGGGCCAGGTATTCGACCGCGAGGGCCTGATTGGCGAAACTCATGTCCATGACGGCAGCGGGGTGACCTTCGGCGCTGGCCAGGTTGATCAGCCGACCCTCGCCGAGCAGATAGAGCCTGCGTCCATCGCGCAGGACGTATTCATCCACGAACGGCCGCGCCGGCCGTTTCGCCGTGGCCATGCGCTCGAGTGCCGGAATATCGATCTCGACATTGAAGTGGCCCGAGTTGGCCAGCACGGCGCCATCCTTCATGCGTTCGAAATGTTCCGCGGTGAGGACATTTTTATTGCCGGTGACGGTGATGAAGACGTCGCCGATTTTGGCCGCTTCGGCCATGGGCAGCACGCGATAGCCATCCATGACCGCTTCGAGTGCGCGCACCGGATTCACTTCGGTGACGATGACATCGGCCCCCATGCCCTTGGCCCGCAGCGCTACGCCGCGCCCGCACCAGCCGTAGCCCGCCACGACCACGCGGAGCCCGGCGAGCAGCAGATTCGTGGCGCGCAGGATGCCGTCCACGGTGGACTGACCGGTGCCGTAGCGGTTGTCGAACAGATGCTTGGTGAGCGCATCGTTGACCGCGATGATCGGATAGCGCAGGGTGCCGTCGGCAGCCATCGCGCGGAGCCGGAGAACCCCGGTGGTGGTCTCTTCGGTGCCGCCGCGCACGTCGGCGACCAGGTCGGTGCGCTTGGTCAGCAGCGTGGTGACCAGGTCGGCGCCGTCGTCCATGGTGATGTGCGGGCGCGCATCGAGCGTGGCGTTGATGTGCGCGTAGTAGGTGGCGTTGTCTTCCCCTTTGATCGCGTAGGTGGGGATGCCGTAGTCCTTGACCAGGCAGGCGGCCACTTCATCCTGCGTCGAGAGCGGATTCGAAGCGCAAAGAAATACTTCGGCGCCGCCGTCGCGCAAGGTGACGGCCAGATTGGCAGTTTCGCTGGTCACGTGCAGGCAGGCAGCGATCCGCAGGCCACGCAGAGGCTGCTCCTTGATGAACCGCTTGCGAATCAGCTGGAGCACGGGCATCTGCTGATTCGCCCATTCGATCTTCCGCTTGCCGCGTTCGGCCAGCGCAAGATCTTTCACGTCGCCACGAAGTTTTTCCTGTGCGGTAGTCACCCTGGCTCCTTCTCTGTGGGCCCTCAGATTCGTCAGCGCCGCGCAGCGATTTCTGCGTTCGACGACGGCGTTGCTGCCGTCGCTGCAGAACCGCTGCCCAGGCCCGCCGCTTTGCGCAAGGTTTCCGCTTTGTCGGTGCGTTCCCAGGTGAAGCCCGGCTCGGAACGGCCAAAATGGCCGTAGGCGGCGGTGGGGCGATAGACAGGCCGGCGCAACCCGAGTGCTTCGATAATTCCGCGCGGGGTGAGCGGGAACAGCTCGCGGATCAGCGCCGTGATCTTTTCTTCCGGGACGAGGCCGGTGCCGAAGGTATCCACCATGACGGAGACCGGTTCCGCGACGCCGATCGCGTAGGCGATCTGCACTTCCGCGCGACGCGCCAGCCCCGCCGCCACCACGTTCTTGGCCACGTAGCGGGCCATGTAACATGCGGAGCGGTCCACCTTGCTGGGGTCTTTGCCGCTCAGCGCCCCGCCCCCGTGCCGGCTGTAGCCCCCGTAGGTATCCACGATGATTTTGCGTCCGGTGAGGCCGGCATCGCCCATCGGGCCACCGATGACAAACCGACCCGTCGGATTGATGTGGAAGCGGGTGCGCCGGTCGAGCATGGCTTCAGGGATGACAGCGCGGATGACTTCCTGCTCGACGGCTTCGTGCAGCTCGCGGTTGGAAACTTTTTCGTCGTGCTGCGTGGAGACCACTACGCAATCCACACGCACCGGCCGCCCGTCGCGATATTCCACCGTGACCTGCGATTTCCCATCGGGCCGCAAGAACGAAAGACGTCCCGAGCGGCGCACCTCGGCCAGCCGGCGTGTGAGCCGGTGCGCGAGCATGATGGGCATGGGCATCAGTTCTTCGGTTTCATCGCAGGCGAAGCCGAACATCAGGCCCTGGTCTCCGGCTCCGCCGGTGTCCACGCCGAGGGCAATATCCACCGACTGGCGCTTCAGCGAACTGATCACCGCGCAGGTGTCAGCATCGAAGCCGTACTTGGCGCGGGTGTAGCCGACGTCGCGAATCACGCCGCGCGCCACATCGCTGTAATCCACCTGCGCCGTCGTCGTGATCTCCCCGGCGACGACCACCAAGCCCGTCGTCACCAGCGTCTCGCAGGCCACCCGCCCGTCCGGGTCCTGTTCGAGCACGGCGTCGAGTACAGCGTCCGAGATTTGATCGGCGATTTTATCGGGATGCCCTTCGGTGACCGACTCCGAGGTGAACAAAAAATTCTTTAGCATAAAGACGAGATCGGCTCCTCTGACGTTGTCCTGAGCAGATGAAGGGTCCGCCTGCTCGCGCTCACACTCATGCAGCCCACCGAAGCTAACACACGCCCCGAGGGGTGTCAACGCATTGCAGCGGAAGGCGTTATTCCCAAGTTGAACGGAAACTTTCCAAGTTCCATCGGTTGTCGTGCCGTGAAGCGTCAGTCGCCGACTCGAACCCACCCGGAAGGAAACCGCACGGGAGCGTCCTCGTGCCGCGCGGGTGAACATTTCCTCGTCTGCCGCCTCTCCAATGTCTCCTTCCGAACACCGCTCCGTGCTTGCATCCTGTGAACGGAATCTTCCGACCCGCCGGAAGTATCAAGTTAAATATTACTTGACAATATAAAAAAAATTGCTACGGATAAGAAAAAAGTCCGGAGGTCATCATGGGGAGAATGATCTCTTGGCTGCCAGCAGGTTTGAGCATCGCCGGTCACCGCTGGAGAACGTCGATGCGTGTCTGGCTGGTGGTTCTGGTGTACGCGCTGAGTCTCGCTTCCACGCCGGCAGCGGCTGAGGACTGCGCGCTCGTTTTTGTCACTTTTGGACCTGCATGCGGATGCAGTCAGGCCTGTGGCTGGATTTTGTGTGACGACGGCAGTGCACTCTTTCTTGGGTGCTCCCAACCAATCTGTACAGTTTGCGTATAGCCGGAGGTAGCCATGAGCAAAGGTGCGATGGGGATTGCTCTTCTTACCCTGTTCCTGCTGGCCTGCGGGCTGCAGCCTGTTGCTGCACAGGAAACTGTGATGCGACTCGACTATGTCGTGATCCGCGAAAGCCCCGACGGGCAGGGACGGCCCTCACGGAGCGTGATTGCCCGCACCCGGTTCGTTGCGCCGGACGGACGGATGCGCACCGAAGACCGCGACGCCGCTGACCCCAACCGTGTCCTTTCCATCTCCATTTCCGACGAAAACCGAGACGAGACCATTCTGCTCGACCCAAACACAAAAACCGCGGTCCGGCGCCGGAACGTCCGACAGCAGGCCGAACGAGGGATACCCGTGTTCGGCACTTTTGCTCCCGTTCGGGGTGAAAAGGAAAATCTTGGAGCGCGCACGATTCAGGGCTTCGAGTGCCAGGGCTATCGGAACACCTTCCCGCAGGGGCAGCAAACGGAACACTGGTTCTGCGTGGACCCGCAGTCAGGACGGAAATTCCTGGGCAGCATGAGAGCGCAACTGGCTGACGGGAGAGACTGGTGGCAGGAAGATCTTCAGAAAATCACCCGCAATGTTCCTGTGGAGCCCGGGTTCTTCGAAGTACCTCCCGATTTTCGCATCGAAGATAGATAAGCTGCACGCGCAACACGCAGGCGGCAACTGTGTGGCGCCAAGCCGCCGTGCGCACGGCACCGGCAGAGTTCGCGGCACGCGCGGTGCGGACCAAAACGTGCGGCTACTCCTCTGTTTCGGGTGCGGTAGAGGCGACGGCGGCGGGGTTGCGGCGCCAGAGCAGATAGCTGCGGATGAACGGCTCGAGATCGCCGTCGAGGACGCGATCGGTGTCGCCGGTCTGGTAGCGGGTGCGGTGATCCTTCACCATGCGGTAGGGGTGCAAGACGTAGCTGCGAATCTGACTGCCGAAGCTGATCTCCGGCTTGGCGGCGTCGAGTTTGCGCTGCTCCTCGCGCCGCTTTTCGAGTTCGTGCTCGTAGAGCCGGGCGCGAAGCACCTTCATGGCCATTTCGCGGTTCTTGTGCTGGCTGCGCTCGTTCTGACATTGAACGACGATGCCGGTGGGCAGGTGCGTGATGCGCACCGCGGAATCGGTGACGTTGACGTGCTGGCCGCCGTGGCCACCCGCACGGAACGTGTCGATGCGGAGATCTTCCGGCCGGATGACGATTTCGATGCGGTCGTCAATTTCCGGGATGACGAACACCGAGGCAAACGAGGTGTGCCGCCGCGCGGCCTGGTCGAACGGAGAGATGCGCACCAGCCGGTGCACACCGCTTTCGCCCTGGAGCAGGCCGTAGGCATTTTCGCCTTCGATGCGAACGGTGGCGGATTTGAGGCCCGCCTCGTCGCCCGGCGTCAAGTCGAGTACGGTGGCGCGGAAGCCTTCCCGTTCGGCCCAGCGGAGATACATGCGCAGCAACATTTCGGCCCAGTCCTGCGATTCGGTGCCGCCGGCGCCGGGCTTGATGGTCAGGATGGCGTTCAGCGCATCGTTTTCGCCGGCGAGCAGCGTGCGAGTTTCCAGTTGCGCGACGTACTGCTCGGCTGCGGCCAGCTCGGCCGCCGCTTCCCGGAGCAGATGCTCCCGCTGTGCAGGATCATGTTCCTCACGCGCCAGTTCCAGATAGGTTTCCAAATCGCTCTGCAGACGCGCGAGCCGGTCCTGCGCCGCCAGCAGGCCTTCCAGTTGTTTGCGTTCCTGCAGGATTCGCTGCGCCTGTTCCGGGTTCTGCCAGAAATCGGGCTGGCCGATGCGGCGTTCCAGTTCCGTCAGCCGTGCGCGGTGGCTTTCGGCGTCAAAGGTAGCTCCGCACCAGCTCGATGCGGCGCAGGAGCTCTTCGTAGCGGTGTTGCAGGTCTTCGAGAATCATGGTGCAGGTTGCAGTGCTGTGCCGGACGTTAGTTTCGGCGCTGGCCGCTTCGCAGCGGCCGGGGCCAGACGAACAGGAGCAGCCCCGCCGCCAGGCTCAGCCAAGCCACCCAATCCCCGAAGCGGGCATAGAGCGTCGAATCGCTGCGAAACGAAAAGGGCGCGCTCAGCGTGCCGCGCACGTCGGTGCCCAGTCGCGCGCGGATGCGTCCGTAGGGATCGATGACCACGGTGTGCCCGTTGTTCGTCGCTCGCAGCAGCCAGCGGCGGTTTTCAATCGCCCGGAAGCGCGCCATGGCCAGATGTTGATCGGGTGCCGCCGAGCGGCCAAACCAGCCGTCGTTCGAAAGATTGATCAGCAACTCGGCGCCGCCGGTCACGAAGCGACGCACCTCGTTCGGGAAAATCGCCTCGTAACAGATGAAGACGCCGAAGCGACCGCCGGGCAGCCTTCCGACGGCATAGTCGCTGCCCCGCGCGAAATCGCCGATGCCGCCGACGATCGGCCCGGCAAAGCCGAGCCAGTTGCGCTTCGGCACATACTCGCCGAAGGGCACCAGGTGAATCTTATCATACGTGAAGACGCGCTGCCCGGTCGGGTCGAGCAACACGGCACTGTTGAACGCGGCCATTTCGCCACTGGCCGTCGGCCGCCACTCGATGACTCCGATCAGAAAAAAGCTGCGGCTGTCGCGCGCAATCGTTTGTGCCGGCCCGACAAAGCGCGCATCCTGCAGAGAAAACGGAGCGGGCACTTCCGGCCACACAATCAGCCCGGGCGAAGCGCCGGCCACGGTGATGCTCAACCGAACGAGCTCTGCCAGGTCGGCAGCGTGGCGGGTGTACCAATCGGCGGCGCCGGTGGTGGACTGGGGCAGATTGGGCTGCACCAGATGTGCCAGCGCGCGCGGCGACTCGGTGGGCACCCAGGCGCGCCCGAATTGCGCGATGAACAGGAACAACACCAGCACCGCAACCGCGACCACCCGCACGCGGCGCTGGCGCCATTCCACGACCAGCCAGACCAGCAGCGCATTGGTCGCGGCTACCAGAAGGGAGACTCCGTAGATGCCTGTCCACGCCGCCAACTGGCGGAGCACCGGTTCGTCTTCCAGGGCGTAGCCGAGCAGGTTCCAGGGAAAGCCGATATGCGGCATGTGTGTGCGCGCAAATTCCAGCGCGACCCACAACAGCGGCGCCCCGAGCAGCGCACGCCACCGATGACGCCGATCGAGCCAAGCTACACCCCAGGCCAACGCTGCCGGAAACAGCGCCAGTACGGCGACCATCAGTCCGAGCAGCGCTGCTGCGTGGGCAGCCGCAAGCTCGCCGTGGACGCGCAGCACAGTGTAGATCCAGGGAAGGGTCAGCAGATAAAAAGCGATACCGTGCAGGAAGCCGGCAAGCCAGGCGGTGGCCCCGCGCGCTCCGAGCACTGAGAGGATGAGCGCTGCCGGCGCAACCCAGACCAGCAGCGGAATTCGATGGGGCGCAAACGCACCCGCCAGTCCGGCGCCCGAGGCGAGCGCGAGCAACAGTCGCAGCCGTTCCAGACGCGCCACGTCCAGGGCCGGTGGGCAGCGCAGTTAGCGCCGAACCATTGTCTTGAATCCCTCTTTGGCCAGTGCCTGGCGGGCCCGTTCCGCCGACTGCACATCGCCATACGGGCCGACCTGCACGCGGTAGTATTTATCGCCGGAGGGTGTCAGCACGAAGGCCGGGAAACGTTTCTCTTGCAGCGCCTGCGCCAGGGCGAGCGCGTCGGATTCCTTGGTCAGCGCCGCGACCTGGAGGACGATGGCGCCCTGGGCAAACAGGGGCGGCTTCAGCACGGAGCGAGCCGGCGCAGTCGCCCGGGGTCGGGTCGGCGAGCTGAGCCGCTCCTCCGCGGCGGGCTCGGCGGCTTTGTAGAAGTTCCACTCGGTGGGCGCGGGTGATTCCGCAGGTTTGCTTTCTTCGGCGGACTTGGCCGCCGGAGCAACTTCGGCGGGAGCGGCCGAAGGAAGCGCGTCGGCGCTGACGCTGGGGGCGTGCTGCGAGCGGCCCATCACATAGCCCAGCGTGAAAAAGACGCCGCACAAAATCACCACGGTAAAAAACAGGCCGAGCACGTGCCGGCCTTCGAGCACCAGGTCGCGGCCGCTCCGTCGGGTGGCTTCCGCCATGGCTTTCCTCGCTTTTCCGCCGCTACTTCCCGCTCGCTGCTTTCATCCACATGCTGAGGAGATCGATCGGCAGCGGGAAGATGACGGTGGTGTTTCTCTCCATGCCAATTTCGGTCAGCGTCTGCAGGTAGCGGAGCTGGATGGCCGCCGGCTGCGTCGTCAACACCGAAGCGGCCTCGGCAAGTTTCGCAGCGGCCTGATATTCGCCGTCGGCGTGAATGATTTTGGCGCGCCGTTCGCGCTCGGCTTCGGCCTGGCGCGCAATCGCGCGACGCATCTCCTCCGGGATATCCACCTGCTTGACTTCGACCTTCGTCACCTTGATACCCCAGGGCTCGGTATCCTGGTCAAGGATTGCTTGCAGGCGGGCGTTTACCTTTTCGCGCTCGGCCAGGATTTCGTCGAGCTCGAACTGGCCGACGATCGAGCGCAGGGTGGTCTGGGCGAGTTGCGAAGTCGCGAAGAGATAATTCTGCACCTGGCCGAGAGCCAGCTTGGCATCCACGACGCGGAAGTAGCAAACCGCGTTGACTTTCACGGAAACGTTGTCGCGCGTGATGATATCCTGTGGCGGCACATCGAGCGTTTCGATGCGCATGGGGATGCGGTAGAGCGTTTCGATCGGCCAGATGACCAGGATCAGGCCGGGGCCTTTGACCGACGGCAGCATCCGCCCGAGCCGCAGCACCACGCCGCGTTCCCATTCCTTGACCACGTGGAGCGAATTCCAGACCCAGACAAACAGCACAAAGAACAGGAACAACGCGAACGTATTGAACGGACTGAATTGAGCGAGATCCATCACCGCCTCCTCCAAAAGGAATGCGCTACGTGTTTCGACCCGATTCAGCCGGCGCCTCGACGGGTTCGACATGCACCGTCAGCCCTTCGACGCGAACGACGCGAACACGCCGGCCGGCCTCGATCTTCTGCGGGGCGGCGGCCCGCCAGAGTTCGCCGGCAACGAACACCTGGCCGGTGCCGTCGATCGCCGTGGTCACCGAACCAATCTGGCCGATCAGCGCTTCGGTGCCGACGGCCGGCTTCCAGCGATAGGAGCGCAGGATCAGGGTCATCAGAAAAATCGCCAGCAGGGCAAACGGGATGGTGGCGCCCAGCGCCGTGCCCAGGCTCACCCCCATGCCGGTAATCGGCGAATCGATCAGCATCAGCGCACCGGCGACCATGGCCACGGCTCCGGCCAGGCCCAGCAGACCGTAACTGGTCAGCTTGGCTTCGGCAATGAACAACCCCACCGCGAGCAGAATGAGCAGGATGCCAATCACGTTGATGGGCAGCACCTGAATGGCCACCAGCGCCAGGATCAGCGAAAGCGCGCCGACGACACCCGGCAGGATCAGCCCCGGATTGCTGAATTCCGCGTAGATGCCCAGGATGCCGATCAGCATCAGGATGAACAGCACGTCGGGCCGGGCGATGTAGGAGAGAATCTTCTGCTTCCGGTTCATTTCCAGCGCTTCGCGCACCGGATTGCTCAGGGCGAGCGTTTGCACGGAACCGTCGAAGCGCTTGATGCTGCGCCCGTGCAGCTTGGCGAGCAGCTCTTCGACCGTCGGAACAATCAGATCGATCAGTCCGCCTCGCAGGGCTTCGTCGGCGCTGAAGGCTTTGGCTTCAGTGACCGCCTGCTCGGCAAGCTGGGCGTTGCGACCGCGCTGGCCGGCAATGCTGCGCATATAGGCGGCGGCGTCGTTGGTGGCTTTGCGCCGCAGCAGCTCATCCACCTGCTGACCGGTCAGTGGTACCGGCGAGGAAGCTCCGGTGTTCGTTCCCGGAGCCATGGCCGCCACGTCCGCTGCCAGCAGAATGAAGAATCCAGCGGAAGCCGCCCGCGCACCGGAGGGAGAAACGTACACCGTCACCGGCACTTTCGAATCGAGGATGTGGGAGATGATTTCGCGCATGGAGCTGTCCAGTCCGCCGGGCGTATCCATGGTGATCAGCACCAGGGCTGCGCCGGTTCGATTGGCATGCTGGATGCCGCCGACCACGTACTCCGCCATCATGGGCATGACGGCATCGGCAATGCGTAGCTCCACGACGCGGGCCCCGCTCGAGGGCTGTGCCGGCGCCTCCGGCGTCCCGAACCAGGCCAACGGAGCGAACACAGCCAGCGTGCTGGCCAGCCGGAGTCTCCTGCGTCGAATCATGGTCGAACTCCTGTTGCGGGCGCAGCTCGCTCTGCTCGCGCACCGTCCTGCGGAGCGGGTGTACTGGGCAGCATGGGCGGCAGAAAACTCTGCCGCGGGGAATGCAGCTCCGCCTGAATGCGGAGCAGGGCCGCGGGCCGGGGATCCATCTGCGGCAGATCGAATTCTACGGCTTCGCGCTCGGCGCGGGCTTCTTCGTTCTGGCCGTCCAGCTCGAGGGCACGCACGAGCAGCGCACGCGCCTGTGCGTCTTCCGGATTGCGCAGGAGCACTTCGCGGAACATCGCTGCTGCCTCCGGGAACCGCTCGGCGGCCAGCTCGGCCACACCCAGATTGTACCAGTAGACGGGCTGGCGGGCGGCCATCTGGCTGGCCTGGTGGAAGTACGGAGCGGCCTGCTCCCAGTGCTGCTGCCGGGCCAGAACTACGCCGAGATTGTTCAGCACCTCGGGCAGGGGCACGCGTTCCCGGGCCTGCGCCGCAGCCGCCAACGTGGTAAACGTGGTGTGTGCACGCACCAGGTCGTCCCGCAGCAGATGACAGACGCCGGAATAAAATGCGGCTTCAAAACCGCGCGGGTGAGCCGGGGGCACGCGGGAGAGCCAGATCAGCGCCGTGGCCAGGTCGCGACGCGCCAGATAAGTCTGTCCCAGTGCATAGGCCGGTTCAGGCCAGCCCGGCTCCAGCCGCGTGGCATCCCGCAGCCTGCGCAGGCGTTGTTCATCGTCGGCCGTGAGCAGTCCGCGCACGTAGCTCTCAAAGGCATCCAGACGGAACCGCGGAAACCGCTGCGGCAACGCGGCAGAGTCGGCGGCGGCCGGCTCGCGCATCGTCGCCAGCAGGTCGACCAGCAGCCGGGCGTGCAGTTCCATCAGTTCGTCCAGCCGCCCGGAGACCTCCTGCGGATCCAGCAATGCGGGCGGTTCCGTCTGCAGCGCCTGTGCGCGGATGCGCAGCGAGCCGTCGGCGGCGGCGAATTCGCCAAAAATCACAAAATCGGCACGAACGTGCTGGGCCAGCCGGAACATTGTGGCGCGGCTGTAGCCAGCAAACAGCGGCGCGGGCGGCAGGCCTAACTGTTCGACCGCGACCAGCCAGTCATCGCGGGTAAGCACCAGTCGCCGGGGGCCGGCGTGCAGCGCCGGGGCCGGCACGGCCGGTGAGTCATCGGTATCTGCCGCCAAACGCAGGATCGTCAGCTCGGCCAACCCTTCCTCGAGCCAGCTCAACCGGCTGTCCGCACCCGCGTTTTCGAATGGGAAAACGACAATCGTCTGCGCACGTGTCGGCAGGACAGGCCAGACAAGCAGCATCAGGAAGGCTACCAACCGGGACATGCTTTGCATTATAGACCAGTTCCCGGAAGGTTTCGGCGCCGCGCGTTGCCTTCCACACCCATCGCGCAGGGCTGCCGGCCGTCCGCTTCACCGCTGCGGTGGAGGCAACGAGACGGCGGCTGTGCGCTCGGGATGGAGAATCTGCTGAATCAGTGGTTCCTGCAGCAGAGGAGCAAAGTCCGGATCTTTGGCGATGTCCGCCAGATGGGCGTAGCCTTCGTCTTGCGCTTTGCGCAGGTAGTAAGCGCACCGCTCGACATCCCCCATGCGCGCGTAGGACTTGGCCAGGAAGAAAAAGAACAACGCCCGCTCACCGGGCAGCCCGTGCTGGACCAGCGAACCGCCCCGGCCGTGGCGTTCGAACAATTGCGGATCGAGCCGCAGCGCCTGAACGAACGCTGCCAGCGATTCCTCGTACTTTTTCCGCGCAAAATAAGCATGACCCAGATTGCTGTAGACGGTCGCCACGTTCGGATCCAGGCTGATCGCCTTTTTGTAATACCGGATGGCGTCGTCGTACTCTTCTTCGTGATAGTAGACGGTGCCCAGGTTGTTCACCGGGTTGTAGAAGGTGTCGTCCTGACGCATCGCACGCTTGTAGTACTTGCGCGCGTTGCGGAAGTCGTTCAGTTGCTGGTAACAGATGCCGATTTTGTTCAGCACCGCTGCGGAGCGCCGGTCTCTGGGGCTGCCGCCGCCGAACAACCGACGCCAGAAGCCCGGCTCGCGGTAGCCCAGACGCTGCAGCAGCTCCTGATAGGCATCGATCGCTTCGCTGTACTGCTTGCGCGCCATCAACACGTCGCCGCGCAGCTCGATCTGCTCTTCCGGTGTGCGTTGCTGTTCCGCAGTCTGCTCGGACACCAGGGCCTGCGCCTGCATGGGGTGTGATGTCCACAACCCCCACAAACCCACCCATACAACGAACAGGCCCAGGCTGAGCAGTTTCATTGCGGACCTCCCGGCGCCGGGCGCGTTTTCGGAGGACTGTCCGGTTTTGGCGGTTCCGGTTTTTTCTCTTCTTTCTGCTCAGTTCCAAAGATACCAAAAATGCGCTGCCAGAAGCCCTTTTTTTCTTCCTTTCGCGGCTGCGAAGCCGTTGCCGGCACGGGCGACGCAGGCTGCGGCTTGGTCGGCGCCGGCGCAGAGCGAGAAGTGCCCGAGGCGGCCGCAGCGGAGGAATCCGCTTCGCTGGCGTTGGCGCCACTGGCCGGCTGACGCCGTGGCCCGAACAGACGCGACAGCCACGAAGGAGGACGGTCCGCACCGGCGGCATAGAACACCTCGGGCGGCTCGGCTCCTGCGATGAAGACTTCTTCCTGTGCGCCCGGCATTCCGGGCGGGGCCAGTTGCAACGTCAACGGATCCAGCAGCGCGAAGGTCAACCCCGGCGGAGGCTCGAACGGCTGAGGGTTCTGATAACCCGGCAGGGTGATGGCACGTTTCATGAATTCGGCCCAAATCGGCGCCGCCGAAACGGCTCCGGAAAGACCCAGCTCACGATAGTCGTCAAAGCCCACCCAAACCACACAGAGCAAATTGTCGGTGAAGCCGGCAAACCAGCCGTCATGCGACGTGCCCGTTTTGCCTGCCGCCGGCGCCGTGAAACCCCGCGCGCGAACGCCGGCGCCGGTGCCGCGCTGGAGAACGTCCTGCAGCATGTGATTCACGATGTAGGCGACGCGGGGATCGAGCACCTGGCGGGGCGGCTGTTGCCGCGGGTCTTTCGGCTCGACCACCGTCCCGTCGGAAGCGACCACGGTGCGCAAAAAATAAGGTTCAACGCGACGGCCATCGCGCACGAAGGGCGTGTAGGCAGCGGCCACTTCGAGTGGGGTCATCTCATAGGCGCCCAGAGCCATCGCCGGAGTCGGCCGGATGCGCGCACCCAGACCCATCTGGCGAACCACCTCGACCACACGGTTGTAGCCGACCAGTTCCGCTACCTTGACGGTGGCCACGTTCAACGAACGCACCAGGGCCTCGCGCAGGGTCACGGTGCCGTAGTAGGTCTGTCCGTAGTTGTCCGGGGCATATTCCTGGCCGTCAAAGAAGAACGTGGTGGGCTCATCCACGACGGTCGTGGTGGTGTGCAAGACTGGCTCGTAGCCATCGACTGCGTTGGACAGCGCCGCAGCATAGACGAAAGGTTTGAACACCGAGCCGGGGGGACGGCGCGCGAGTACGCGGTTCAACTGGCTCTGACCGTAATGCCGGCCGCCGATCAGGGCTTTGATTTCTCCGGTGGTCGGGTCGAGCGCCACCAGAGCCACCTGCACCAGCGGCACCGCTTCCCCCCGCCGGCGCCAGCTCTGGTAGCGACGCGCCAGCAGGCTATCCAGATGCTTCAATCCCTGTTCGACCGCTTCGGCGGCGGCCCGCTGCAGGGCGGCATCCAGCGTGGTGTAGATGCGGTAGCTGCGCGAAGCCAGTTCCGTCTCCGGGTAGCGTTCGAGCAGATCGTCTTTCACCATGTCCACGAAATACGGGGCCGAACTGTATTCGATCGCGGCGCTGGTCAGTCGCAACGGCGCCTTTCGTGCCGCGGCAGCCGCTTCCACATGGATCATGCGATTTTCGACCATCAGATCGAGCACGCGATCGCGCGCTTCGGCGGCTCGTTCCGGGCGGCGATCGGCCGAGGAGTAACGGTTAGGCGCCCGGATGATCCCGGCCAGGAAGGCCGCTTCCGCCAGCGTCAGTTCCCGTACATCCTTGCCGAAGTAGGCCTGGGCAGCTTCGCCAAAACCGTGAATCGCAAAACTGCCCCGGTTGCCGAGGTAGATCTGATTGGCGTAGAGCTCGAAAATCTGTTCCTTCGAGAACCGCTGCTCCAGTTGCAGCGCCACCATGGTTTCCGCCAGCTTGCGCTGCCAGGTGCGCTCCGTGGAGAAAAAGAAACTGCGCGCCACCTGCATGGTGATGGTGCTGGCTCCCTGCGCCTTCTCCCCGCGCCGCAAGTCCACCCAGGCAGCGCCCAGCACGCGAACGGGATCAAACCCGGGATGTTCAAAGAAACGCTTGTCTTCGGCGGCGAGCACGGCATCCACGAGCACTTTCGGCAGGTCGGCAAAACGGACCAGCCGGCGGCGTGCGCGGGTGGCATCGAACAGGTTGGTCAGCAACTCCGGCTCGATCTCGGCCGCTTCGAGCGCGCCGCCGCGCTCCAGGGCGCGGATGCGGGCCACGCGGCGGTCGGCAAACTCGACGCGCAGCGCATTCCGACCGCGAAAGTACGAATCCGCCGAAGGCCAGATTTGCACGGCCGCATCTTCGACGGCAAAGCGGCCGCGCGCACCCGGAATTTCCGATTCCGCATAGCCGACGCGCCGCAGGTACGCCACCAGCTCGTCGGGGGTGAGCGGCTGGCCCACGACAATTTTCCGCGGCGCGGTGAAAACGCTCGAGCTGTTCTGGTAGATGCGGCCGTGGGCCAGCCGCTGCTCGATCATTTCTGCGTAGCGGATGTAGTAGTAGGTGAAGACACTGGCGCCCACCAGCAGCGCCAGCACGACACTGCCCAGTAGGGCCAGTCCGAAGCGCGAGCCCCAGAATCCGCGATGAACTTTGATCCGCACGTCGGTTCACAGGGTGAGGCACCAGCGAACTCACCGCTCCGCTGCCGCGACCTGCTTCCCTGCCTCGGCTCCCCATCATACTGACACAGATGAGGGCCTGGCGGGTTGCCGAAAAATGATTCTCCGTGGGCCGGGCAAAACGTCCCGGGGGGTACGCCGGGGTGCCCGCGCGTCGGCGCGGGCGACTGGCTGCCCCTGCGAAACGACAGCCGGCTAGATGCTGCGGTTGTTCGCCGTGGGCTGGAAATTCAACGTGAGCTGGTAGCCGAGCAGATCCACCACAACGGTGTAGCGAACCGTGATGGTCACATTGCCGCGTGCGGTGGTGACCTGGATGCTCTCCCGCGTGGCGGGGATCTCCAGCTCCTGAATTTTCTCCCAGACGTTCTGCCGAATTTCTTCCGGCGTGCGCCGGTTCACGGCGGCGAACCGGGCCTCGGTTTTCATGTAATCTTCGAGCTCGTAGTTGTTCACGTAGTGGGGAACGATCTGAATGCACCCATAGACGAACGCGGCCAGCAGGAGCAGCCAGAACACGGCCTTCCACAAGCCGCGTCCACTTTCTTTTCTGCGGCCCATTGCTACCCTCGCTCTGACTCCATTCCGGTGCAGGGGCTGAGCTTAGCCGAGCAGTTTGCGGAGCTCTGGCACCACCTGGCTGATGCTAGCATCGCGGCTGGAGCGTGTCGAGCGGGTCAGCAATTCAACGTTCCCATCCTGCACCTTCCGGCCGACGGTGATCCGGTAGGGGATGCCGATCAGGTCGGCGTCTTTGAACTTGACTCCGGGGCGCTCATCGCGGTCGTCGTAGAGCACTTCGATGCCCGCGGCCTGCAGCTCGGCGTAGAGCCGCTCGGCCACTTCCCGGATCGGGGTTTCGTTCAGGTTCGTCGGAGTAAGCAGCACCTGGAAGGGGGCGATGGAAACCGGCAGGAACATGCCATCGGCATCGTGGTTCTGCTCGATGGCCGCCGTCAGAATGCGTTCCACACCGATGCCGTAGGAGCCCATGATCAGCGTGACTTCGCGGCCCTGCGCATCCAGCACGCGCGCGCCCAGCGCCTCGGCATACCGCCGACCGAGTTTGAAGATGTGGCCGATCTCGATGGCCTTGGAAACGATCAGCTCCCCCTCGCAGGCCGGACAGCCTTCACCGGTGCGCACGGTGCGCAAATCGGCATACTCGGCCTGGAAATCGCGATCCGGGGTGACGTTGCGGAGATGGCGATCGTCCTGGTTGGCGCCGGTGATCAGGTTCCGTCGGCCTCGCAAGGCTTCGTCGGCCAGCAGCCGCACGCCCCGCACGCCAACCGGACCGATGAAGCCGGCCTGCGCTCCCAGCTGCTGGCGAATTTCGTCGGGATGTGCTGGACGGAACGGCCTGCCGCCGAGCGCATCGGCGAACTTCGTCTCGTTCAGTTCATGGTCGCCGCGCAGCAGGGCCAGCACCAACTGACCTTCGACCACATACGCCAGCGTCTTGATGAAGTAGGCCGCACCGATGCCGGTGAAGCGCATCAGTTCTTCGATGGTGCGCACGCCGGGCGTATCGAACGGCTCCGGGCTGCGGTCGTCCGCAGCGTCGGGCACCGGCGCGGGGCGGGAACGCGCTTTTTCCAGGTTCGCGGCATAGCCGCACCGGGAGCAGGTGGCCACCTGGTCTTCTCCGGCTTCGCTGAGCACCATGAATTCGTGCGATTGCGAACCGCCCATGGCGCCGGAGTGGGCTTCGACGATGACGTACTTCAACCCGCAGCGATCGAAGATTCGACAGTAGGCGCGGTGATGCTTCATGTAGCTTTCATGCAGACCGGCTTCGTCCAGGTCAAACGAATAGGAGTCTTTCATGAGGAACTGGCGCAGGCGCATCAGGCCGCTCTTGGGGCGGGCTTCGTCACGGAACTTGGTCTGGATCTGATACCAGATCTGGGGCAATTGCTTGTAGCTGCGCAGCTCGCCCCGGGCAATTTCGGTCATGACCTCTTCGTGCGTGGGTGCCAGGCAAACGTCGCGACCGGAATGATCTTTGAATTCGAAGATGATGTCCGCCATCTGCTGCCAGCGGCCGGTCTGCTGCCAGAGCTCTCCCGGGTTCAGTGCGGGCAGAAAGAATTCCTGCGCGCCGATGGCGTTCATCTCTTCACGGATGATCTGCTGGATTTTCAGCGCGCTGCGCTGACCGAGGTAAAGATAAGAATAGATGCCCGCGGCGAGCTGACGGATGTAGCCCGCGCGGAGCAACAGGCGATGGCTGGCGACTTCGGCATCGGCCGGGTCTTCGCGCAGGGTAGGAATAAACAGTTGCGACCAGCGCATCGGAAACTCGCCACCGGCAGGGACGCTGCCTGAAACGTGAGGCAGAACGCGCGTAAACGAAGCAGACTAGCGAAAGGCCCCTGCCCTGTCAATGGCGCTGCGGCGTTGAAAAACCCCGGACAACTCCGCTAGAATCGCAGGTGAGCACACATGCCCGACCCCACACAGAAGCCCCGCATCGCCATCGGCGCCGATCACGCCGGATTTCATCTGAAAGAAGCGGTGAAGCGGTTCCTGCGCGAGCAGGGCTATGAGGTCCAGGATGTGGGCACCGATTCGGAAGCTTCGGTGGATTATCCGGACTTTGCCCGGCTGGTGGCGGAAAAGGTGGCCCGCGGCGAAGCCGACCTGGGTCTGCTGGCCTGCGGCACCGGCATTGGCATGGCCATGACCGCGAACAAAGTGCCCGGCATTCGCGCTGCGGTGGCACACGATGCCTTCACCGCACGCCTGGCGCGCCAGCATAACAACGCCAATGTGCTCGCCTTGGGTGGCCGCGTCCTGGATGAGCCGACAGCGCTCGCCATCGTTCGCGAATTTCTGAATGCCCAGTTCGAAGGCGGGCGCCACCAGCGCCGCCTGGAAAAAATCGCGGCTCTGGAAAACACCCTGCAGGAAACGGAGCAGGCCGCTCGCAGCGGCAATCACGGAGCATGACACACGAAACGGAAGCCCTGAAACGCATCGAGCGCCCCCTGGCGGAAGTGGACCCGGAAATCGCGGAAATTCTGGCCGCCGAAGTCCGCCGGCAGGCCACCGGGCTCGAGCTGATCGCTTCGGAAAATTTCGTCTCGGAAGCCGTGCTCGAAGCGATGGGGTCGGTCTTCACGAACAAATACGCCGAAGGCTACCCGGGCCGGCGCTACTACGGCGGGTGCGAATTCGTAGACCGCGCCGAACAGCTGGCCATCGACCGCGCCAAGCAACTGTTCGGCGCCGAGCACGTCAACGTACAGGCGCACTCCGGCACACAGGCCAACATCGCGGTCTACATGACCGCGCTGCAGCCGGGCGATACGGTGCTGGGCATGAACCTGGCCCACGGAGGCCACCTGACACACGGTCACCCGCTGAATTTCTCCGGCCGAATGTACAAGTTCGTGGCCTATGGAGTGCATCCGGAAACCGAGCAGCTCGACTACGACGAGGTCGAGCGACTGGCCCGCGAGCACCGCCCGAAGATGATCGTGGCCGGCGCCAGTGCCTATGCACGGGTGATCGATTTCGAACGGTTGGCGGCAATCGCGCAGTCGGTGGGCGCGCTGCTGTTCGTGGACATGGCCCACATTGCCGGGCTAGTGGCGGCCGGGCTGCATCCCAGCCCGGTGCCCTACGCGGATTTTGTTTCCACCACGACCCACAAAACGCTGCGCGGGCCGCGCGGCGGCATGGTGATGTGCAGGGAAAAATACGCCAAGGAACTCGATCGCATCACGTTTCCGGGCACGCAGGGCGGCCCGCTGGTGCACATCATTGCAGCCAAGGCCGTCTGCCTGAAGGAAGCCATGGAGCCATCGTTCCGCGCCTACCAGCAACAGGTGGTGGCGAATGCCCGGGCGCTCGCTGCCGCGCTGGCCGAACGCGGCTTCCACATCGTCACCGGAGGCACCGATACGCATCTGTTCCTGGTCAACGTGCACACGCGCGGGTTGACCGGTCGTGACGTGGAACTGGCCCTGGAGCGCGCCGGCATCACCGTGAACAAGAACGCCGTTCCCTTCGACCCGCTGCCGCCGCTGAAAGCCGGTGGCATTCGCATCGGGACTCCGGCCGTGACCACGCGGGGGATGGGCGAGCCGGAGATGCGTCAGATCGCCGCCTGGATCGCCGAGATCGTAGAACACCTGGGCGACCCCGCGCGCGAGCGCCGCGTCCGCGAAGAGGTGGCGGCGCTGGCCCAGCAGTTCCCCCTCTATGAGAAGCGGCTGCGGGCCGCCGATGGCCTCCCCTACCGCGTGCAGACGACCCCAGCGCGCTCCTGACCGGCAGACCGGGGACGGCACGATGCGCATTGCGATCGACATCCGCCGCGCCGGTGATTTCGGGATCGGCACCTACCTGCGCAACGTCATCAACCATCTGGCCCGCCAGGACCGCACCAACGAATACCTGTTGATCGGCCGCCCCGAACACCTAGCGGAGTTCGATCCGCTGCCAGCCACCTTCCAGTTGATCGACTACCGCTATTCGCCGGCCAGCTTGCACACGCACTTCCACTTGCCGCTGGTCCTGCAGGAACAGCGCGCCGATCTGCTGCACATGCCCTGGTTCTATGCACCGGTCTGGGTGCCCTGCCCGATGGTGATCACCGTGCACGACCTGACCGATTTGCTGACGCTTCCCGACGGCACACGTCTGATCCAGACGGGGCGGCTGTTCTTCGCGCGGCGGGCCCTGGAGAAAGCGCGTCGCATCATGACGGTTTCTCAGGCCGGGCGGCGAGAGCTGGCGCGCGTGTTCGGCATCGCCGAGACCAAGATCGAGGTGATCTACAACGCGCTGGACGAGCGACTGGTGCGCGAGCCGTTCCCCGCCGATGCCGACCGCATTCTGGAACGCCACGCCGTGCACTTCCCTTTTCTGCTCTATGCGGGCAACATCAAGCCGCACAAAAATCTGGTGCGGCTGATCGAGGCCTTTGCGGTGGTCAAGGCCGAGCTCGGCAACCATCCGGAACTGCACCAGCTCAAGCTGCTCGTCATCGGCGACGAACTGGCCAAACATCCCGACCTGCGCCGCGCGGTGGTGCGCAGCCGTGTCCGCGAAGATGTGCGTTTCATGGGCTTCGTGCCGTACCAGACTCTGCGCGTTTTCTACGCCCGCGCGCGCGCCTTCGTTTTTCCCTCGCTCTACGAGGGCTTCGGCCTGCCGCCGCTGGAAGCCATGGCGCACGGCACGCCGGTGGTCACCTCCAACATTTCCTCGCTGCCGGAGGTAGTGGGCGATGCCGCGGTGCTGGTGAATCCGGAAAACGTATTCGACATTGTTCGCGGCATCCGCCTGGTGCTGACCGATGCCCGGTTGCGGGAAGAGCTGATCCGGCGCGGCTACCAGCAGGTGCAGCGGTATTCCTGGGAGCGCTCGACGGAACGAATCCGCGCCGTCTACCAGGCTGCGCTGGGCGGCAGCGCGGAGGCACCGCCGGCGGCGGCCGCATCGTGAGCCGCCTACACGGCTGCGATGCTCAGCTCCTGCACCTGCCCGTCGCGGATGCGGAAGGCGCGCACGGGCCGGGCTGCTTCGGGCGCCGGGGAAAGAATGAAATAAGCGGCGTCGGGATAGTAGGCGCGCTCGATGTCCAGCGCCGAGGGAAAATTCTCTCCCGAGGGATGGGAGTGATAGATGCCGAGCAGCTCGAGGCCTTCCGCGCGTATCTGGCGAAACAGGCGAAACAGCTCCTCGGGGGCAATCTCGTAGCGCGTGGCGCTGGCCAGCGCATTCTCGGCCGGATAGAGCGCGGTGATCACGCCGTCGCGGCCCGCCAGCAACCCGCAGCATTCCACCGCCGGATGGCGCTGTGCTTCGGCCTGCAACCGCTCCAGAATCTCGCGCCGGATGCGGACGGTATTCTCCACGGCTCCTTCTATACCGCAGGGACCAGCGGGGACGGGAAAATTTCTTCGGCTTCCCTGAAACCGCTGTCTCCGGCGATGCGTCGAAATTGCCCGGCGCCGCTTCGGACCGCACATCGCTGAAATGATGCACCGCTGTGCTCCACTCCTGTACGCCCTGATGGCCTCCGTCCTGCTGGCGGAAGCGACGGCAGGCGATCCCCCACCGCAAGACCTGCTGGCCCCGCGCACGCTGCGCATCGAACGGATTCCGGCTGCGGTGCGCGTGGACGGCCGGCTCGACGAACCTGTCTGGAGCCAGCTCGCCCCTGCCGAGGGATTCCTGCAGAGCGAACCGGACGAAGGCGCTCCGGTCAGCGAGCCTACCCGGGCCTACCTGTTCTATGACGACGAATACCTCTACATCGGCTTCCTCTGCTACGATTCCGAACCGGAGAAAATCATCGTCCGGTACGACGCGCGCGACGCCCGCACCAACTCCGACAGCGTAAATGTCTTCCTGGACCCGTTCGGAGACCGCCGCAACGGCTACTACTTCAGCGTGAACGCGGCCAACGGCCAGTTCGATGCACTGGTTTCGGCCGATGGCAGTTTCGATTCGACCTGGGACGGCATCTGGTACAGCGGTGTGCACCGGGACGAACAGGGTTGGTCGGTGGAAATCGCCATCCCTTTCCGCTCGATTCGTTTTCGCACCGGCCAGCCGTGGGGTCTGAACCTGAGCCGCGACATTGCCCGCAAGAACGAAAATGCCGCCTGGCAGTTCATCGCCCGTTTCGAAGGCCGTCCGCGACCTTCCCGCGCCGGCTATCTGGAGGGCATCGCCGGGGTGGAGCCCGGCCTGAATCTCGAACTCATTCCCTATCTGGCCGGCCGGTGGCGCCGCGGGGCCGGCAATCCGCTCGACGACGAAAACCGCTACGAAGGCGGCTTGGACGTGCGCTGGGGCTTGCTGCCCAATCTGACCGCCAATCTCACGCTGAATCCGGACTTTGCGGAAACCGAAGCGGACGAGATCAACATCTCCATCTCCCGCTTCGAACTGTTCTTTCCTGAAAAGCGCGCCTTTTTCAACGAAGGCTCGACGTTTTTCACCACGCCGCTGAACCTGTTTTTCACCCGCCGCGTCGGCGCCCGGCTGCCCGACGGGCGTCCGCAGCGCATCCTGCTGGGCGCAAAACTGACGGGGCGTGTGGGGCCGTGGACGCTCGGCCTGCTCGAATCGCGCACCCTGCGGACGGAATTCACCGACCCGAGAACGCGCGAGGTGCGCGTCGCTCCGGCAGCAAATTTTTTTGTGTTGCGCGTGCGGCGCGACATCCTGGCAAACTCCTCGATCGGCTTCCTGACGGTGAACCGCGACCAGGCTGCGGGCGACATCGGCTCGACCCAGCGCGCCCATGCCGTGGACCTGAGCATCGTGCGCGGTTCCAGCATCCTGTGGACCACGCAGGCCGCCTACAATCAAAACCAGACCGCCCCGGAAGGTGGCCTGCAGCGCGCGGCCTTCCGCTCCCACTTCAATTTCGACTCCGATGAACTGGAGTTCCGGCTGCGCTACAAGTTCGTCGGGCGCGCCTTCGACGTGAGCGCGATCGGATTCGAGCCGGAAACCGACCGGCACCAGACCCACGCGGCCGTCGAATGGAAACCGTTTCTCGACCGGGGCGGCATCCGCCAGATCTTCCTGGAACTGTCTCACGACGGCAACCGCAACACCGCCGGCGCCGTCGAAGACGACAGCCACGGCGCCGAACTCGGCTTCGAGTTCCAGAATTTCTGGTTCGCGGAGGTCAGCTACGAGTACGAGCGCGTCCGTTTCTTCGAATTCACAGACGACTTCCGGCGCCTGCCCGCCACCCGGCTGTACGCCACGCCGAACGTGGGTTTTTTCGTGCGAACGAACGAATCTCGTCCGGTGCTGCTGGACTACAGTTTCCAGTGGCGCCGCATCGTACAATTTCGCGAAAACTTTGCCGGTCGCGCGCAGGAACACAATCTGGCGCTGACGGCGCGATTGCTGCGGCGCATCAAGCTGCAGGCCAGCGGACGGTTGGTGCGCGAATTTCTCGACGATGGCACTCCGTTTCAGGTGCGGCGCCTGTTCCTGACACGCTTGAACTATCAGTTTACGCCCCGGCTGCGGTACCGCATTCTCGCTCAGGTGGCCAACGACCGCCGCGGACAGGAATTCAACATCAATTCGGTGATCGTCTACGATTTCACCGCGCGGTCGAACTTCGTGCTGGGCTACAACTATCAGCGCCGCTCACCCGGCACACCGGCGGATCTGGGCAACGAATTCTTCCTGAAGTTTTCCTACCTGTTCCAGTTCTGACGTCGGTCCTGCTCGTTTCCCGTACCGGGGAAAGGCTGCGGGGGTAGAATGGTGGCATGATCAAACGGCACAAGTCGCTCTATCCGCTCAGCCATCATCACCATCACGCGCTGGTGCGCGCGCTGGAAATCCGTCGCGCTGCCGAACAGCCCGAGCCGGAACGCACAGCGGCGCTGCATCGGGCCGGCCGGGCGCTGGTCGAGTTCTGGAAGCACAACGGCAGCGTCCACTTCCGCGAAGAGGAAGAAGTGCTGCTGCCCGCCTGCGCCCGTCATGTGAACATCGCGGAGGAGCCGGCCTTCGTCCGCATGCTGGCCGAGCACGCCGCCATCCGCGCCGGCTTGCAGGACCTGGAACAGGCCCTCGCTGATCATCAGCCGGCGCAGGAGCTGATCATCGAGCTGGGCCGGATGCTGCACGACCACGTCCGGCTGGAAGAAGAGCAGGTCTTCCCTCGCGCAGAAGCCCTGCTCGGCGAAGCGGGTCTGCAGGCGATTGCGCCGCGGTTGACACAGCTACACCCGAAAGCCTGCGAAGCCAACCCGGCGGAGCACCGCGAGAACTAGCCTGCCGCGCAGGGCGCGGCAACCGGAGCAGACGGCTGCGCGGGATAACGACACGACTGTGCGTTATTCCGCCTGCAGTCAGGTTTCGCCCGGCCCGTCCCATGCAAATACCAGTTCTTCAAGGAAATGCGGGCGGCACATGACCACTTCGATGGCGCACGAATTGCTTTGACTGCAGGCGGGGTAGAATACACATCTGAGGCAGACATGCAGAAATCATCCATTCCGCGACTCTCCAGCTCGGCCGAGGAGCTCATTCATCTGGCGGAAACCTACGGCGCGCACAACTATCACCCGCTACCGGTCGTCATCGAACGCGGCAGCGGGGTGTGGGTGTGGGACGTCGAGGGCCGCCGATACCTGGACTGCCTTTCCTGCTACTCCGCGCTCAACCAGGGACACTGCCATCCGAGGATTGCCGAGGCGGCGCGGCGGCAAATGGAAAAAGTCACGCTGACCTCGCGCGCATTTCACAACACCGAGCTGGGCCCGCTGCTGCAGCAGTTGGCGGAACTGTGCGGGATGGAAATGGTGCTGCCGATGAACTCCGGCGCCGAAGCGGTGGAAACCGCCATCAAGGCCGCGCGAAAGTGGGGCTACCGGAGCAAAGGCGTGGAAGAAGACCGCGCGGAGATCATCGTTTTCGAAAACAATTTTCACGGACGAACCGTCACCATCATCAGTTTTTCGACCGAGCCGCAGTACCGGCGCGGCTTCGGCCCGTTCACACCCGGCTTTCGCATCGTGCCGTACGGCGATGCGGCAGCGGCACGGCGTGCCGTGCACCGCAACACCGTGGCCATCCTGGTCGAACCGATTCAGGGCGAAGCGGGTGTGATTGTGCCGCCCGAGGGTTTCCTGCGCGAACTGCGCGAGCTCTGTACTGCGGAAAATCTCCTGCTGATCGCCGACGAAATCCAGACTGGATTGGGCCGCACGGGGAAACTGTTCGCCTGCGAGCATGAAGGCATACAGCCGGACGTCTATGTGCTGGGCAAGGCGCTGGGCGGCGGATTCTATCCGGTCTCGGCGGTGGTGGCGTCGCGTGCGGTGCTCGGGGTGTTCGAGCCGGGCGACCACGGCTCGACCTTCGGTGGCAATCCACTGGCCTGTGCCATTGCGCGGGAAGCACTGCGCGTGCTGGTCGAAGAAAAACTGCCCGAGCGGGCCGCGGAGATGGGCGCCTATTTTCTGGACGGCCTGCGCAAGCTTTCCTCACCGCACGTGAAGGAAATCCGCGGGCGCGGGCTGCTGATTGGCCTGGAAATCAAGGCCGAGTCCGGCCCAGCCCGACCGTTCTGCGAGCGGCTGATGGAACAGGGCGTGCTCTGCAAGGAAACGCATCAGCAGGTCATACGACTGGCGCCGCCACTGGTTATCCGCCGCGAAGAAATCGACTGGGCGCTCGAACGCATCGCCCGTGTGCTCGTCTGAGCGCAGCCGTGACTTGCTGGTGCAGGCGTCCCGAGCCGCGCATCCCCGGCCCTTGCAGCTCACGCGCCGGCCTTCTGCGCCTGGCGGCGGAGAAAGGTGGGCACGTCCAGGTCGTCCAGCGCACCCTCCTGGACGATTTCGTTGACACTGCGCACCACATCGGGAGCAACCCCGTCTGTGCGCTCGGCGCGGGCTGCCTTCCAGCTCTTCGGCAGATAGCTGGGACGCTGGTGGGAACGCCGCGCCGCCGCTTCTTTGAATCCGGTGGCGATGACGGTGATTTTCACCTGCTCCTTCATCGCTTCGTCCTGGACGGCACCGAAGATGATGTTGGCATTTTCGTGGGCCGCTTTCTGAATGATGGACGAGGCTTCATGCACTTCATGCAGGGTGAGCGAAGAGGATCCAGTGACGTTGATCAGGATCGCCTGGGCGCCGTTGATCGAGTTGTCTTCGAGCAGCGGGCTGCTGATGGCGCGATTGGCGGCGTCCACGGCGCGGTTCGGGCCCGAAGCCACCGCCGTGCCCATCACCGCGTAGCCCATGCCGTGCATGATCGTGCGCACGTCGGCGAAGTCGCGGTTGATGATGCCGGGGATGGTGATGATGTCGCTGATGCCCTGGACGCCCTGGCGCAGGATGTCGTCGGCGATGCGAAAAGCTTCGAAGAAACTGGTGCCGCGCTCGACCGTATCCATCAGGCGCTCGTTGGGAATGA
This sequence comes from Terriglobia bacterium, assembly GCA_023512135.1. GTDB lineage: Bacteria > Acidobacteriota > Terriglobia > Acidiferrales > UBA7541 > DSGC01. Next base: position 158,568 of record JAIMAG010000003.1, read on the forward strand.
CGATCACGGTGTCCACGCAGCCGACCAGTTCGCTGAGCGCCTGCTCGGCCTGCGCCATGCGCCGCTTGCCTTCGAAGGCAAACGGTTTGGTGACCACGGCCACGGTCAGTGCGCCGAGCTCGCTGGCCAGACTGGCCACGACCGGCGCCGCGCCGCTGCCGGTGCCGCCGCCCAGGCCCGCGGTGATGAACACCATGTCGGCCCCTTCCAGCGCCTCGATGATTTTTTCGGTGTCCTCGAGCGCCGCTTTGCGGCCGATCTCCGGATTGGCGCCGGCGCCGAGTCCTTTGGTGAGCTTGGCGCCCAGTTGCAATTTCACCGGCGCCTGGGACATTTTCAGCGCCTGCATGTCGGTATTCGCGGCGATGAATTCGACCCCTTCGACCCGGGCGCGAATCATGCGGTTGACCGCGTTGGTGCCCCCACCGCCGACTCCAATGACCTTGATGCGAGCACCCTGCTGGAGCTCTTCGTTCAGGGCAAACCGGATAGCCGGTTCTTTCTGCGTCATCGTGCGTTCTCCCGTTTCTTCTGCCGCGATCTTGCGACCACGGAGCATGAATTTTGGCATGAATTCACCTCGCCGACCCTGCGAACAGGGCCTTGAGTTTGGCGGCCAGTCCCGTGGGACGCTGCGCGGCCAGGCGACGCGCGCGAATCCCGTAGAGCAGCAGCCCGATGGCGGTAGCGTATTCGGGCTGGGTGACTTCCTCGGTCATGCCCTCCAACCCGCGCGGCACCGCCACACGCGCAGGCAGTTCGAAGAAATTTTCCGCCAGCTCGGCCAGGCCGGCGAGCTTTGCGGCACCGCCGGTGAGCACCAACCCGGCCGGAATTTGCGATTCCAGTCCGGCTCGTTGCAGCTCTTCCCGAACCAGCGCGAGCAGTTCCTGGGCGCGCGGCTCGACGATTTCGCACAGCATGCGCGCAAAGATCGTGCGCGGGGGACGATCGCCGACCGTGGCAATCTCGATGGCCACGTCTTCCCGCAGCAGCGGCCGCCAGGCCACCGCGCACTCGCGCTTGACGCGTTCTGCTTCCGGCAGGGGCGTGCGCAGGCCGACCGCCAGGTCGTTCGTGAAGTGGTCGCCGCCGACCGGGATCGCCGCCGTGTACCGCACCACACCGCCGGTGAAGACCACCAGGTCGGTGGTGCCACCCCCGATGTCGAGCAGGCAGCAGCCGAGCTCGCGCTCATCGTCGGTCAGGCAGGCATCGGCTGAAGCCAGCGGCTCGAGCACCGTGTCGGTGACGTGCACGCCGGCACGGTTCACCGCGGTGACGATGTTCTGCGTGGCCGAAATCGAGGCCGTGACCAGGTGCACATCGGCTTCCAGCTTCTGCCCGACCATCCCGATGGGGTCGCGGATGTTGTCCTGGCCGTCGAGGAAGAACTGCTGCGGCAGCACGTGCAGAATCTCGCGGTCTTCGGGCAGGCTGACACTGCGCGCGGCTTCGACGGCCCGGCGGACATCTTCCTTCTGCACTTCCCGCGGGCGGCTGCCCAGGGAAATCCCGCCCCGACTGTTCACTCCGCGCACATGCCCGCCGGAAACACCGATCCAGGCCGATTCGACCGGCACGCCGGCGGCCGATTCAGCCGCTTCGAGCGCGCGGTGGATCGAGCCGACGGCCGCATCCAGATTGACGATGACGCCGCGGCGCAGGCCACGCGATTCCGCGGCGCCCATGCCGAGGAATCGGACGTGTTCGTCCTGCGGCTCGCAAATCAGCACGCAGGTTTTCGTGCTGCCCACGTCCAGCGCGACGATGTGACGACTTTCTTTCCTCATGGCCGTTCTTCCGGATTGACGACCACCTGCCGCTCAAACCGCAAATCGACCGCTTCGACGTGACCGGCCGTGGCCCGCCACTGGCCTATGTTCTCCAGAAACAGAGAGAAGCGGCGCGCAAAGTCGCGGTCGCCGAAATGGACCAGCACGGAGGCCGACTGGCCAGCGCCACGGCCGAGCTCGGGCAGCTCGACGAGCACGGCCTTCAGGTTGCTGGCCTCGGCGAGGTCCACCTCGCTGACGTACTGCGAGGCGCCCGCGCGCACCGCTTCGATCTGCGCCAGAAACTGCACGTAGAGCTGCATGCGTCGCTGCCGCTCGCTGGCAACCATGCCTGCATGCAAACCGCTGACCACCGGAAAACGGAAGTCGGCACCGCCTTCCACCGGCGGGTCGAGAATCACGCCGTGGGCATCGACCAGGGCCAGCGTCGGACCAAGCCGCAGAAACGCCACCGGCGTGCGCTCGACCAGTTCCACCTCGATCCGATTCGGGAGCACCCGGCGTACGGTGGCGCGTTCGACCCAGGGAATCGCTTCCACAGCGGCACGACGCTCGGCCAGCGGCACCTGCAGAACACTGCGATAGCGGTCCGGATAGAACTTCTCCAGGATCGTGGCGCGGCTCACATAGCGGTTGCCTGTGACCACGACCTGTGCCGGCGAGGCCAGCGCCATTTGCGGGGCGTGGAGCAGAAACTCCACACCCAGGTAGCCCGCCCCGGTCGCCGCCACCCCCGCCAAGGCGAGCAGGGTCCGGCGCAGATAGACGCGGCGCGCTTCGCGGCTGAAGCGGCGCCGGCGAATTTCCACCGGCCGCTGTCGCCGCAGATAGCGCGGCTCCTCGCGTTCGGGCGCGAGGACCGCGTCGGAGGGATAGAGCTGCTCGTCCACCATATCCTTCACGCCCTCCAGATGATGACCTCCTCTTCGAGCTCGACTCCATAGGCGCGGCGCACTCGTTCCCGCACCAGGTCAATCAGCCGCAGCATATCGGCGCAGGTGGCCGCTCCGGCGTTAATGAAAAAATTGGCGTGCCGGTCGCTGACCATGGCGTCCCCCACGCGAAAACCTTTCAATCCCAGCTCGTCGATCAACCGCCCAGCGGAAGCGCCCGGAGGATTCTTGAAGATGCACCCGGCCGACTTCTGGTTCAAAGGTTGACTGGCACGGCGCTTTTCATTGCAGATGCGGATCGTTTGCAGGATTTCCGCGAACGGCTTGGAGACAAGTTCCAGCTTCACTGCCAGCATCATATCATCGGCGTCAAATGAAGTGTGCCGGTATTCGAACCGGATCTGCTCGCCGCGCAGCGTTTCGATGGCGCCGCCGGCGGCACGGTAGACGACGACTTCGCGGACGAAACTGCCGATCTGGGTTCCATAGGCGCCCGCGTTCATGCGCAGCGCTCCGCCGACCGACCCGGGCACGCCGATCAATCCTTCCATACCACCCAGGTCGGCGCGTGCACACTGGGTGACGGTGGCGCCCAGGTCCGCGGCAGCGTCTACCCAGGCCGTCCGACCTTCGATCCGCACCGCCGGCTCGAGCGGAGCCAGTTGCAGCACCACCCAGGGCAGCTCGCCATCGGCGACCAGCAGGTTGCTGCCCCCGCCGAGCAGCCGGAACGGAATGTCGTGGTCGCGCAGCAGCCGCACCAGTTCCGGCAGCGCCTGGCGGTCGCCGATGCGCAGCAGGTCTGTGGTGCCGCCGATGCCGAAGTAGGTGCGCTCGGCCAGAGCGGCACCGGGCAGCCGTTGCACGCCGAGCCGCGGCAGGGCGGCCAGCAGTTCCGGGTTCTCAATCCGCATCGCGAGTTGTCACCTTTGCACCGAGCAGCATCGCCAGCTCTTCGACAGCTCGGCCGACGCTGCCGGCACCAATCGTCATGATGGCATCGCCCGGCCGGGCTTCTGCCAGCAGCACTTCGATACCTTCCTGCAACGTGCTGCGATAGAGCACCCGCTTGTGCCCGGCGGCCCGGATGGCTTCGGCCAGCGCTTCGCCGGTGACGCCGGCAATCGGGTCTTCGCTGGCCGCATAGATATCGGTCAGCACGAGCAGATCCGCCTGATGGAACGCACCCAGGAATTCGTCCCACAGATGCTTGGTGCGCGTGTAGCGGTGCGGCTGGAACAGCACCAGGATGCGTTCGAAACCGCAGAGCCGTGCCGCGTCCAGCGTGGCGCGGATTTCGGCTGGATGATGTCCGTAGTCATCAATCAACGTGACGCCGTTGGCAGTGCCGCGAATCTCAAAGCGGCGACCTACGCCGGTGAACGAGCCCAGCCCGGTGCGGATCTGCTCCGGCGTCAGGCCCAGATACAAGCCAACAGCCGCGGCCGCGGCCGCGTTGCGCACATTGTGCAGCCCGGGTGGATGCGGCAGAAAGAACCGGCCGAGCTCGGCCCCGCGATAGACGAGATCGAACTCGCTTTCCAATCCCAGCAGCTTCACGTTGCGGATCTGCAGGTCCGCCTGCTGCGAGGTGCCGTAGCTGATCACGGGCCGCTTCACCTGAGGCAGGATGGCCTGCACGTTGGTGTCGTCCAGGCAGAGCACCGCTGCGCCGTAAAAGGGCACACGGTTAACAAACTGCAAGAAGGCCGACTGGATGTCTTCGAGCGAGTCGTATTGATCCAGATGTTCGCGGTCAATGTTGGTCACCACGGCCACGACCGGAGCCAGCAGCAGAAAGGTGCGATCGCTTTCATCGGCTTCGACCACCATGTATTCGCCCTTGCCGAGCCGCGCCGTTGTGCCCGCCTGATTGACGCGGCCGCCGACGACGAACGTGGGGTCCAGGCCTGCAGCGGCAAGCACCGCGGCGACCATCGACGTCGTCGTTGTTTTGCCATGCGCGCCGGCCACCGCGATGCCGTATTTCAGCCGCATCAGCTCCGCCAGCATTTCCGCGCGCGGGATGACCGGAATTTTCTGTCGCCGCGCTTCGACGACTTCCGGGTTGTCCGGCCGCACCGCCGAGGAGACCACCACAACGTGTGCGCCGGCCACATGTTCGGCACGGTGCCCTTCGCAGATGGTGGCGCCCAGCTTCCGCAGTCGCTCGGTGATGGCCGAGGCTTTCAGGTCGGAACCGGAGACCGAATAGCCGAGCGTCAGCAGCACTTCTGCAATCCCGCTCATGCCGATGCCGCCGATGCCCACCAGGTGAATGCGTTGAAAATTGCGGAAGCGAACCATCATCGGCGCACCTTCTCTTCCAGGAAGTCCACGATCGCCTCGGCAGCGTGCGGACGCGCCAGCGCGCGCACCCGCTGCTCGATCGCGGCAATCTGCTGGGGCTGGGTAAGCAGAGCGGCAATCGCGTCGGCCAGCCGTCCGGCGGTGAGCTCCTCCTGAGGAATCATGCGGGCGGCGCCCGCGGCAGCGAACCACTGGGCGTTGTGCAATTGATGTCCTTCGGCTGCCGCACCGAAGGGAACGAGAATAGCGGCGCGCCCGGCAGCAGCAATCTCAGCCAGGGTCACCGCGCCCGCGCGCGAGACGAGCACGTCGGCGCGGGCCATGCACTGCGCCATGTCCTCGATGAAGGGCACCACCTCCGCTGCCAGCTTCCGCGCGGCATAGGCCTCGCGCACCGCATTATAGTCGCGTTCTCCGGTCTGGTGAATGAAGAAGAGCTGCTGCCGAAAGCGCTCGAGCAGCGGGAGCGCTTCGACCACGGTGCGATTCAGAACCTGCGCTCCTTGACTGCCGCCGGTGATCAGCACCGTGAACGGTTCGCGATGCTGGCGCGGCGGGACGCGGAAGAACTCCTCGCGCACCGGGCAGCCGGTCTGGCGGGCACGCGCGCCCCAGTAGTCGCCCTGCGGGAATGCGGTGGCTACGCCGTCGGCCAGCGGGCCGAGCAGCCGGTTGGTGAAGCCCGGCTTCGCGTTGGGCTCAAAAATCACGGTCGGGATGCCCAGCATCCGCGCCTGCAACAGCACCGGCCCGGAGGCGTAGCCACCCACGCCCAGGGCCGCCGCAGGACGATGGCGGCGCAGCACGCGCGCAGCATCCGCCAGAGCCACGGGGAGCAGCGCCAGGTTGCGCAGCAGACGAATTCCGCCGATACCCTTTAGTCCGGCGACCCGAATCGTCTCCAGGGGCAGGCCGGCTGCGGGCACCAGCTTCGTTTCCAGGCCGCGTTCGGTTCCGACCATGACCACCTCGCGATCTCGGCCGCGCTTCAACCACTCCCGGGCGACCGCGAGCGCCGGGAAGATATGGCCCCCGGTTCCCCCGCCAGCGATTGCGAGCTTCATAGCACCATCGGCACTGTGCGTCTCGCTTCAGTCGGCATGCTGAGCGATGTTCAACAGCACGCCGGTGGCCAGCAGCATCACCAGCAGGCTGGAACCGCCATAGCTGATAAACGGCAGCGGGATTCCCTTGGTGGGCATCAGACCCAGCACGACGCTCAGATTGATCAGGGCCTGCCCGAGAACCATCACCGTGATGCCCACAGCGGCCAGCCGCCCGAACGCATCCGGTGCCGCCAGCGCCGCACGAAAACCTCGCCAGCCATAGATTCCAAACAGGGCCATCACCGCCAGCGCGCCGAGAAATCCCAGCTCTTCGCAAAGCACGGCGAAGATGAAGTCCGTGTGCGCTTCCGGCAGATAGAACAGCTTCTGGCGCGACTCCATCAGTCCCACACCGGTCAGCCCTCCGCTGCCTACCGCAATCAGCGACTGGAGCAACTGGAAGCCACTGCCCTGCGGATCCGCTTCCGGATTCAGGAACACCAGCACACGCCTCAGCCGGTAGGGTTCGGCGAGGATCAGAGCAGCCAGAGCGGGCACCGTTACGCCGGCGGCGCCGACCAGATAGCGCCAGTCCAAGCCGGCAACAAACAGCATGGCCAGGGCAATCAGAAAAATCTCGAAAGCGGTGCCCAGGTCCGGCTCCAGCACCACCAGGGCGACCACAATCAGCACCGGACCCAGGGCCGGCAGCAGCGTGCGGCGAAAGTCGTTGACGCCGAAGCTCTGCGGACGCAGCCGCGCTTCCAGCAGCGCCGCCAGATAGAAAATCACGACCAGTTTGGCAAGCTCGGAAGGCTGCAGCCGCAGCGGGCCAAAATGTATCCAGCGGTGTGCGGCGTTGATGGGAGGAAAGAAAAACACGGCGGTGAGCAGCAGCAGGATGCCGCACAGGCTCGTATAGATCACCACAGGCTGGCGAAGCCTGCGGTAGTCGACCTGCATGAGCGCAAACATGCCGCCCAGCCCCAACAGCAGCCAGAGGGCCTGCCGCCCGATGAAGCCGTAGGGGCTGCCCAGCTCTTCCTCGGCGGTCACCGCCGAGGCACTGAACACCATGACCGCACCCACCAGACACAGCGCCAGCGTGGCCCCGTACAGCCAGCGATCGAACTGCACCGCGCGGGGCATCAGCGCACCTCCGCCGCGTGTTGCTGGACGAGCTGGCGCACGAGCTGTTTGAAGACGCGGCCGCGGTGTTCGAAGTTTTCGAACTGGTCGAAGCTGGCACAGGCCGGGGCGAGCAGCACGGTGTCGCCCGGCTGAGCGTTCGCGTACGCCAGATGCACAGCACGATCGAGCGTGCCGGCCTGTTCCACCGGCACGACACCCTGCAACTGCGCGGCAATTTTTTCCGCGGCCGAGCCGATCAGCAGAACGAGCCTAGCGCGACGTTTCAGGGCGGGCGCAAGCAAAGTGAAATCGCCGCCTTTGTCCTTGCCGCCCAGAATCACCAGCAGCGAGCCCGAGAAGGCGTCGAGGGCCTTCAAGGTGGCGTCGACATTGGTGGCTTTCGAATCGTTGTAAAAACTCACCCCGCCCAGCTCGGCGACAAACTCCAGCCGGTGTTCGACACCGGCAAAACTGCGCACCCCGGCCGCAATCGCCGCCGGCGAGGCGCCCGCCAGATAAGCCGCCGCGGCCGCCGCAAGCACATTTTCTACGTTGTGGGCGCCGCGCAAGCCGATTTCGCTGCAATGGAGCAGGACCGTTTCGCGGCCGTCCTCCCGGAAAACGATCTCCTCGCCGTTGTCTGAAAGCGTCGCCGAGGCACGCAGACAGGTGCCGGCGGCCACCCGCCGGGTGCGACTGAACCAGTAGACACGGGGCCGCACCGGCATCTGTTCGGTGACGTGCGGGTCGTCCGCATTCAGCACGGCAGCATCGCGCTCGGTCTGGTTTTCGAACATCCGCGCCTTAGCAGCCGCATAGGCGGCAAAAGACGGATGGCGGTCCAGATGATCCGGGGTCAGGTTCAGCAGCACGCCGACGTCGGGACGAAACGCGTGGATCGTTTCCAGTTGAAAACTGCTCACCTCGGCGACCGTGACGGTGGCCTCGCTGGAGGTTTCGACGCGCGAGATCAGGGGAATGCCGATGTTGCCGCCGACCAGCGTCGGGATGCCGGCTGCTTCCAGAATGTGGCCCGTCAGCGCGGTCGTGGTGGTTTTGCCGTTCGATCCGGTGATGGCAATCAGGCGCCCGCGCAGGAACCGCCAGGCCAGCTCGATTTCGCTCCACACCGGGATGCCGGCGGCCCGCGCGGCATTCAGGTACGGCGCATCGGCCGGCACGCCCGGGCTGGGGACGATCAGGTCCTGGTTCAGAAAAGTTTCCCGGCGATGGCCGCCGAGCTCGAGCGCAACGCCGGCAGCATGCAGCTTGGCGGCGGCTTCCGCCACCTGCTCTGCGCTGCGCTCTTCGCTGGCGGTAACCTGTGCGCCGCGGGCTGCGCAGAACAGCGCGGTGGCAATGCCGGTGCGGGCCAGTCCGACGACCAGCACGCGCTTGCCGCTCAGTTCCACGGTAGGTTTCATAGCCTGCATCCCTGCCTCAGCGCAGCTTCAGCGTGGTCAACGAAAACAGCGCGAAGACCAGGGCGGCGATCCAGAAGCGCACGATAATCTTCGATTCGCTCCACCCCATCAGCTCGAAGTGATGGTGCAGCGGGGCCATGCGGAAGATACGCCGACCGGTCAGCCGGTAGTAGCCCACCTGCAAAATCACCGAGAGCGCTTCGATCACAAACACACCGCCCACGAAGAACAGCAGAATCTCTTGCTTGATTATCACCGCGACGGTGCCGATCGCCCCGCCCAGCGCCAGGGAACCTACATCGCCCATGAAAATTTCGGCCGGATGGGCGTTGTACCAGAGGAAGCCCAGGGCCGCACCCGTGATCGCTCCGCAGAAAATCGTCAGCTCGCCTACCTGCGGCATCTTGGCCAGGTCGAGGTACTCGGCAAAGCGGGAATGGCTGGAGACGTAGGTGAGCGCCGTCCAGGCCGCCGCGGCAATCATCACACAGCCAATCGCCAACCCGTCCAGTCCGTCGGTCAGATTCACGGCGTTCGACGAACCCACAATCACCAGGATCAGAAAGACCAGAAACGGCAGATAGGCCAGCGGCCACCAGTAGGGATTGGCGAGCAGCGCGTCGATCACCAGGTCGGGGCGCACGTTTTTGAAGAACGGCATCAGCAACTCGGTGGAGTAGAGGCCCAGGGCTTTGTAGGCCACCAGGGTGACCCCGATCGCCAGCGCGACCGTAATCTGCAGAAACAGCTTGGTGCGCGCCGTCAGACCCAGATTGTGCCGGCGTACGACCTTGCGGTAATCATCGGCAAAGCCAATCGCGGAAAACGCCACGGTGGCAAACAGCGCCAGCAACACGAACGGATTGCGCAGATCAGCCCAGAGCAGCGTGGGCAGCACAATCGCCAGCACGATCAGGATCCCGCCCATCGTCGGTGTGCCGGCTTTTTTCAGGTGATTCCGCGGGCCTTCTTCGCGGATGAACTGACCGATTTGCAGCGCGCGCAGCCGACGAATCATCCAGGGACCGAGCAGCAAGCACAGCAGCAGCGCGGTCAGGCTGGCCATCGCCGTCCGCACGGTGATGTACCGGAAGACGTTCAGCGGACTGAAGTACGGCTCCAGCACATGGTAGAGCAAATAGTAGAGCATCGTCTGTTCCGTTGCCGCGGCCCTGTGCGGCGCAGTTTCCCCGGCACCGTTACGGATGGGTCCCGGGTGCCTTCGCGTTCGACGCCGGCGCGGAATCCTCCTCGGCGCGGGCGTAGCGACCGGCCAGCCGCTCGACAATCCGTTCCATGTGCACCCCGCGCGAACCTTTCACCAGCAGCAGGTCGCCCCGGCCGAGAAACTCGACCAGAAACCGAGCGGCCTGCTCGGCATCTTCGAAAAACTGCGTGCGGGCTTCGCTGAAGCCGGCTTCGACCGCGCCGCGGGGAATTTCAGCGGCATTGCCCTGCACACCAAAAATCCAGTCTATGCCGCGCAGCCTGGCGAGCTGACGACCCGCTTCGCGATGCAGTTCTGCCGAAGCAGGACCCAGCTCCAGCATTTCGCCGGCGGCGAGAATCCGGCGCCGGTAGCCGGGCGTGGTGGCCAGCAGTTCGGCGGCCGCGGTCAGCGCCACGGGATTGGAGTTGTAGCTGTCGTTGATCACCGCAAAGCCATCCGCAAAACGCACGAGCTCGCCGCGCATCGCCGGCGGCTTCAGTGCGCGCAGCACCGGCCGGGCCTCTTCGGCCCCGACGCCAAACTCCGCTGCTGCCGCCAGCGCGGCCAGCGCGTTGGCCAGGTTGTGCCGCCCGCTCAGCGAGAGCGCCAGCCGCGCCTCTCCCTGCGGCGAGACAAGCGTGAAGGCGATGCCTTCGGCGCCGCGGTTCTCCACACCCCGCGCGCGATACTGCGCCGCGGGACCGAAGCCGAAGGTGACCACCCGTCCGCGGAAAACTTCCGCGAAACGGGAGACGCGTGAATCGTCGGCATTCAGCACGGCGACGGGTTCACCGGAAGCCAAACCTTCGATCAGCTCCCGCTTGGCCAGCGCGATTTCGTCCACCGAGGAAAAAAACTCCAGATGCACCGGTCCGACGTTGGTCACCACGCCGATTTCCGGCTCGGCGATGGCGGCCAGTCGGGCCAACTCCCCGCGGCGCGACATGCCCACCTCGACCACAACGGCTTCGTGGTCGGGCTCCAGCCGACACAGCGTCAGGGGCAGGCCGTAGGCGTTGTTCAGGTTTCCCTCCGACTTCAGCACGCGGCGCCGCGTGGCCACCAGTGCCGCCAAGATTTCCTTTGTGGTGGTCTTGCCCGTCGAACCTGTAATCGCGGCCACGCGGCGGCCGCGTCCGGCCTGCGCCCAGCTCCGGCGGACTTCCCGCGCCAGATGCTGCAGGGCGTCCAGCGTGTCCTCCACGACCAGCAACCGTCCGCGGAGCTCCGCCGGGAATGCCCCCAGACGAGCGTGCGCGACAACGGCGGCCACCGCACCGGCCGCCAGGGCCGCAGCCACATAGTCGTGTCCGTCGTGCCGTGGCCCGCGGATGGCAAAAAACAGTTCGCCGGCACGCACCGTTCGAGAATCAATCGAAACGCCCGCGCAGACTGCGTCGGCGGCCAGCGCAGCGGGGCCGGTCGGGAGCGTGCTGCCCAGAGCAGCAGCGATTTGTGCCAGGGTCCAGTGCATGCAGCGTTCGGCGGATCGGGTTTCACCGGTCTCCGCCAGCAATCCGTTGTTTTCGACCGCGGCGGCCCTTCGCGTCGCGCGCGAATCTGTCTGCGCCGTCCACGGGCAGCTCCTTCAGAAGGGCACACCGGTGGCCTCGCTCGAGGGCTTCTGGTAGCCGAGCTCGGCGAGCTTTTCTCGCGCCACATCGATTTCATTCCACGGCAGTTTCTGATCTCCCAGGATCTGGTAGCGTTCGTGCCCCTTGCCGAGCAGCAGCACGATGTCGCCTGCCCGCGCCGCGTCGAACGCAAGACCGATCGCCCGGGCACGATCCGGTTCGACCAGGTACTGGCCTTCGGCGCGCCGCAGGCCGACGAGAACGTCGTTGATGATCAGCCGCGGGTCTTCGCCGCGCGGGTTGTCATTGGTGAGCACGACCAGGTCCGCGCTGCGGCCGGCGACTTCGCCCATCAAAGGGCGCTTGGTGCGGTCGCGTTCACCCCCGCAGCCGAACACAACAATCACGCGGCCCTGCGGGTTCAGCTCGCGCGCCGTGGCGATGACGTTTCGAATCGCGTCGTGTGTGTGCGCGTAGTCCACCACGACCAGAAACGGCTGGCCCGCATCCACCCGCTCGAAGCGGCCCGGCACGCGCTCCAGCCGAGCGATGCCCTCGGCGATGGCTTCGCGGTCCAGCTCCAGTGCCAGGCCCACCCCGATCGCCGCCAGCAGATTGTAGAGATTGATGCGGGCCACCAGCGGGGAGTGCACGGCAAAGCTGCCTGCCGGCGTCTCGGCGATGAATCGGATGCCGGAAAAACTCAGTGTTGGTTTCCGGGCAGTGATATCGGCCTTTTTCTCGAGCCCGTAGGTGAGCACCCGCGCGGGCAGCGCGACCAGCTCCCGGCTGCGCGGATCATCAGCGTTCAGCACGCCAACGGCGGGCGCGCCGGCCCCGGTGCCTTCGAACAAGCGGCGTTTGGCGGCAAAGTAGTCGTCGATGGTGCCGTGGTAATCGAGGTGATCCTGCGTCAGATTGGTGAAGACGGCAGCGGCAAACCGACAGCCCCAGACACGATCCTGGGCCAGCGCGTGGGAGCTGACCTCAAAGACCGCGTGCGTGCCGCCAGCCGCACACACACGGGCCAGAAAGCGCTGCAGGTCGAGCGATTCCGGCGTGGTGTGCGTGGCCAGCTCGACGCCGTCGGGCAGCCGGTATTCAATCGTGCCCATCATGCCGGCAGGAAGGCCAGCGGCGCGAAAGATGGAGTCCACCAGATAGGTGGTCGTGGTTTTCCCGTTCGTGCCGGTGATGCCAACCAGTTTCAGCCGCTCTGCCGGTCGGCCGTAGAAATTCGCCGCCACGGTAGCCAGAGCCCGTCGGGCCTGGGGCACCTGCACCCAGACCACCGAAGCCGGCCAGTCAGCCGGTACGGGCAGCTCGCTCAGAATGACCGTGGCGCCGGCCCGCGTGGCTTCGCGGACGAACTGGTTGCCATCGGCGCGGACCCCGCGCAGCGCAGCGAACAGTGCTCCGGGCTTCACCTGACGGCTGTCACAGACAACGGAAGCAACCTGAACCGTGCCGTCCCCCGACACGGTGCAAGCGTCCACACCGCGAAGCAGGTCGTTCAGCTTCATTCCCTTTCTCACCAGTATAGGCTGGCTGTATTCGGCCCTCAAACTTCCCGTCATCCGGCCGCTTCCAGCCACGTCAATCTCTTCCTCGCGGCTCCGCCTCGGTCGCCGGAGTCGACTCTGCGGCCGCCCGGAGGAACCGCACCGTGACCCGGCTGCCGCGCGGCACGCGCTGGCCTGCTGCCGGGACCTGGTCCCAGGCAACACCGGTGCCGATCAGCACCGGCTGCAGACCGATTTGCAGACACTGTTCGGTAACGGCACGCACGGATTTGCCCCGCAGCGCGGGCACCTCTACGGATTCGGTGCTGGCCAGGGCCAGCGTTGGGGTGTGGCCGGCGTCGGACGCAGCCGACCCAGCGGCTTCGGCCGCAGCCGCAGAAATCCGCTGCGATGGGTGAAAATCGCTCAGCTCGGTGGCCTCGGGCTGGCTGCGGCGAGCGCGCAGCCGCGGCGCCGGCGGCACGACGTCGTGAGGCACACCCAGATAGGTCAGCACCTGCTCAGCCACTTTTTTGAAAACCGGCGCAGCCACGCGTCCGCCGTGGTAGTTCTCCGGTGGCGAGTCCAGTGTGACCAGCACGGTGATGGCCGGTTCGTTCAGCGGGGCGAAGCCGACAAAACTGGCGATGTGATCGGTGAGCGAGTAACGGCCCGTGAGCGGGTCAATTTTCTGTGCCGTGCCTGTTTTTCCGGCAGCGGTCCAACCGTCCAGTTGCGCCGCTTTTCCGGTGCCTTCGAGCACCACTCCCTCCAGCAGCCGGCGCAGCGTAGCGGCGGTGGTCGCGCTGATCACCCGCACCGGCGCAGGACGTTCCGGGGCGACGCGCTGGCCGTTCTGGTGCAGCTCGCGCACCAGCCGGGGGGCGACCAGCAGTCCGCCATTGGCGATGGACGACATGGCTGTGACCATCTGCACGGAAGTGACGCCGATCTCCTGCCCCATGGAGATCGAGCCGACCGAAACCGGCGTCCAATTCTCAGCCGCACGCAGCAGTCCGCGGCTCTCGCCGGACAGCTCGATGCCGGTCAGCTCGCCGAAGCCGAAAGCGCGGATGTAGCGGTAGAGCGTGCGCGGGCCCAGCCGCAGGCCCAGCTTGATCGTGCCGACGTCGCTCGACTGGGCCAGCACCTGGGCCACGTTCAGCAGGCCGAACGGTTTGTGGTCGCGGATGCGATGGCCGGCGATGTAGATGGCTCCGTTCTGGCAGTCAATGACCTCGCCGGGATGGGTCCGCTTTTCTTCCAGCGCCGCCGCGAGCGTGACGATCTTGAAGATCGAGCCGGGCTCATACACCGCGGAAACCGCGCGATTCATCCGCGCTGCTTCGCGGGCTTCCTGAGGTGTGTTCGGGTTGAACGAAGGCCAGTTGGCCAGCGCGAGGATTTCGCCACTGACCGGGTTTTGCACCAGGATGGTGCCGGCCTGGGCCCGGGTCGCTCGAATGGCTTCGCGCAGCTCTTTTTCCGCGATGTACTGGATGCGGTCGTCGAGCGTGAGCACGAGATGGGAGCCGCGCTGGGGTTCACGGCCATCGCGGTCATACCAGCGGCGGCGCGCGTCGGCCAGCACGAGCATGCGCACGGGCTGTCCGCGGAGCTGTCGATCGAGCGAGTACTCCACGCCAGCCAATCCCCTCTCGTCCACATCCACGAAACCGAGCACGTGGGCGGCCAGCTCGCGATTCGGGTAGAAACGGCGATGCTCCTTCTGGAAATAGATGCCGGCCAAGTTCAACGCCTTGATCTGTTCGACCGCGGCCGCATCGAGTTTCCGCTTCAACCAGACAAAGCTGCGAGACCGGCTGAGCCGGGTTTCGATTTCTTCCGGCGCAAGCCCGAGGATCGGCGCCAGCAGCCGGGCGGCGATGTGCGGGTTGGGAATTTCCGCGGGCACCGCAAAGGCGGAATCCACCTGGATGCTGACGGCCAGCTCGCGGCCGTTGCGATCGTAGATAATCCCGCGCGGCGGACTGACTTCCACGATGCGCTGCTGCTGACGCCGGGCGCGCTCCAGGTAGGTGCGGTATTCGAACAGTTGCAGCCGCGCCAACTGGCCCGCCACCACCAGCATCCAGACGAGCGCCAGCACCGCCACCGACGCAATCCGGAGATGCGACCGAACACGCTCTGCAGAGCCAGCGTCGTACTTCATGCCCTCAGACCCTCACCCGCGGCCTGTCCCGGCGGGACGAACAAAAAAGCCCCCGAGACATCGGGGGCCAGGTCATGCCCGGGACGCCGCCCGCCGGCGATCTCATTGTGGCTGCCCGGCACCCTCCGCCCGTGGAGGCGCTCCGGCCGCGGTGCGAGCTTGTGCCAGCTCCGCACCGGCGGGCACGGCCACCGGTGCGACCTGGCCCGGCAAAGGTACCGTCAGTCCCAGCTCGCGCCGGGCAATTGCATCAATGCGCATCGGGGAGCGCAGCGCGGCGGCCTCCAATTTCAATTGCAGATTCAACTGCGCGGCCTGCTCCCGTTCGGACTTCAGTTCTTCGATGCGATAGCCGAGCTGGAGGCAGCGGAAGTGCTGCCAGGTGTAGAGAAACACGCCCGCCGCCAGCAACAACGAAAGCCCGGCCCAGCGCAGGCAGTGACGCAACCGTTCGGGATCGGCCGGACGGACCAGCCGCGAATTGTCAATCCGTTTGACCGTATGGAACTCGGCTAGAGCCATGGCGCAGCCGCCACCGATTCCTGCTCGACGGGTTTGGGCGGTTTTCGCTCGGCCGCACGCAGCTTGGCACTGCGTGCGCGCGGATTCGCCCGCACTTCCTGTGCCGTCGGCCGCACAACTTTTTTCGTCAACAGTTTCAGCGTACTTTCCCGGGCCAGACGCTGGAACGCCTGCTTGACCAGACGGTCTTCCAGCGAGTGATAGCTGAGAATCACCCACCGGCCCCCAGAAGCCAAAGTGGCAGGGGTCCGCGCTAGAAACTGCTCGAGTTCCTCCAACTCTCGATTCACCGCAATCCGCAGCGCCAGAAACGTTTTTGTCGCGGGATGCAGTTTCTGCCTTCCCCTGGATTTACGGGCCCCTGCCACAACCGTTGCCAGGTGTTCGGTATCCCGGATGGGACGCGCCCGAACAATGGCCCTGGCGATCTTGCGTGCCGCCCGCTCCTCGCCGTAGCGAAAGAGCAGGTCAGCCAGATCCCGTTCCGACCAGTAATTGACAATCTCCGCCGCCGTGCGCAGCTCATCCGGATCCATGCGCATGTCCAGCGGCCCCGGCCAGCGGAACGAAAAGCCGCGCTCGGGACTTTCCAGCTGCAGCGTGGAAACCCCCAGGTCGGCCAGCACACCGTCGGCCGGCGGGAGTTTCAGGCCGCGCGCGATCTCTTCGATCCGTGAGAAATTCGAATGCACCAGAATCACCTGCCTCTCGTAGTCCCGCAGTCGCTCGCGGGCAATGTCGAGCGCCCGTGAGTCGCGGTCAATGCCCACCAGCCTGCCCGTCGTCAACCGCCGCGCAATCTCGACGGCGTGTCCCCCGGTGCCCACGGTGGCATCAATGTAGGTGCCCTCGGGGCGAATCCGCAGCCACCGCAACACCTGCTCGACCAGGACGGGCGTATGCAGCGCCTTCAACTAAATTCCCAGCTCTTCCAGAATCTTTCGGTCTTCCCCGGTGATCGGCGCAGACTGCATCTGGTCCTGCAGCCGGCCGTGATTCCAAACGCGCAGATGATTCTGGTAGCCGAGCACCACCACCTCACCCTTCATCTGGGCCGCTTCGCGCAACAGCGCCGGAATCAAAACCCGGCCCTGCCGATCGATCGTGACCACCTGGCCGTAGTAGTTCGTGCGAGTCAGAAATTTCTGGCGCGCAGGATTGTTTGAGGGAATCCGCGCCAGCCGCTCTTCGATCTCACTCCAGGCCTTCATGGGATAGATCCACACATGGTCTCCCGTGTCGCTGGTCACATAAAACTCATCGCCCGAGCTCCGCAGCTCGGCCAGAAAAGCAGCCGGAATCTTCAGACGCCCCTTCTCGTCCACCGTCGCTGGGTGACTGCCGCGAAGCATTTTGCTTTGTGCCACTCAAAGCCAAATTTCGTATCTCGATCACCACTTTCTAACACTGACTACCACTTTCACCCACTTTGGCCCCCGATTCTAGGCGTGACGGGATTGTTGTCAAGCGGTTTTCAACTCGGGAAAGAAAATTATTGTGGAAAACCGTGCATGGCACACTTTCGCCGGCGAAACCACTACAGGTTGCGTTGTTCCTTTCATGCTTGCTTATTTGTTGACAGGTGCTGGACGAATAGAGGCTGTCCGAGAGTGTTGCCAAAGAGTTAACTCGCAGGACCAAATCGGCACAGCGAGCCGGTTCGAGACGATTGTGTGCGGACCAATCTCATGAAGTTGGAGGCTGATAGTTTGCGGGCGGGGATGTGCAACGCGCCTGCACGAAAAAAACAGTCGAGGACCAGGCAGAAAGAAGTCACGCCGAACTATGGACCGTTGTGCCTGCTGGTTTGAAAAAATCTCTGGAAAAAATCTCATGCGCACCAGGCAACTGTCCACGACAACCAGCATGTTGGGGACGCACGGCCGCCGGCAGAGGCACAGAGCCGTCGAGTGAGAACGGCTTCAGGGGACGGGTTCGGGCGGTGGGATGCGGAGCCGGGCCAGCTCCAGCAACAGGTTGCGCTCCGTTTCGGACAAATCGCCGAGGAATTCCTTGCTGGTCAGCAACTGTGCCCGCTCTTGTTCCTGCAGGGCTCGCAGTGCGCGCAGCCGGCGCAGCAGAGCCTGCCGGCGTTCCGGGGCAAGCTGCTGCCAGCGCGGCAGGATAGATTCGCGCACATGCCGGCGCTGTTCGGGCGTCAACTGTCGCCAGACCCTTTCCCGGTGGCGGATTTCTTCACGTTCTTCGGGGCTCAGGCTGTTCCAGTGCCGCAGGTTCGCGCGCACGCGTTCCTGGACGTCCGGCGGGAGGTTGCGAAAGCGCCAGTTATTTTGCAGGAAGTGCTCCTGCTGGGCCGGGGGCAGCTCGCGCAACCGCTCCAGCCACCGGGGCGGCAGCTCAGGCAAGGCTTGCGGACCGCGCGCCGGATGTTTCCCGGGCTGCTGCGCCTGCGGCCCTTTCCGCGCCGGTCCTTTGCCGCGCTGCTGGGGTTGCTGGTGCTCCGCGGCTGATCCGAACTGCTCCGGCAGAGAGGAGGCCGCCGGAGTGGCCAGCAGGGCCAGTGCGAGAATCGTTGCGAGTTGGATCGTCCGGTTGCGCATCACATTCTACGCTCGTCGGGTTCGGTGGCCACGGGCAGGGCCTCGAGTGCTTCGAAGTTGGCCAGCACATCGTAATCTTCGAGCACCTGCAGGTCGCGGATCATGGTGAATTCCAGTTCGCTGCGGCCCGGCTCGAGGCTGCGTGTCTCCGGTGCCGGCGCGGGCGATTGCCAGGAAAGCCACACGGCCACCAGCAACATTGCCGCAAATGCCGCGAGCACGCGCGGCGCCGGAGCCAGCCAGCTCCAGGGAGACGGTTGCGGCGCAGCCGCGATACGCTCGCGCAGACGCGCATCGAAAGCCGGCGAAGGTTCGATGGCCGGCAGCTCGTCGAGCACAGACCACAGCCGGCGGAACTCTTCCACGCGGGCGCGGCAGTCGGCACAGTGGTGCAGATGCGCTTCGAGTTCGCGGCGCTCAGCGGCCGAAGCCCGCCCGTCCAGATACGCCAGGATCGAGTCTGCCGTGTATTTGCAGCCCATCATGCTTTCCTCCCCTCACCCGCAGCCGCTGGTGCCCTGCCCTGCTCTGCTTCCGCAGCCAGCCCCACCAATGGAGCCAGCTCGACGCGCAGCGCCTCGTAGGCACGGAACAGCAGCGATTTCAGCGCGCTTTCCGAGCAGCCCAGGATTTTGGCAATCTGATCGTAGTCCATCTCCTGATATTTGTGCAGAAGCACCGCGGCACGCTGCTTTTCCGGCAACCGGAAGATGGCGCGCCGGATCACCGCCTGGCGGTGCTGCTCGAGCAGTTGCTGTTCGGCGGTCGGGTGGCCGTCGGGCAGTTCCAGGGCGCGTTCGCTGTCTTCGGCCGGCTCATCCAGCGAGAGCTCTGCTTTGCGGTGGCGTCCATCCCGAATCGCGTTCAACGCCAGGTTCGTCGCGATGCGGAACAGCCAAGTGGTGAACTTGGCTCCCGGTTCATACCGCCTACGCGCGCAATAGACCCGAAGAAAAACCTCCTGCGCCAGATCTTCGGCCAAAGCCGCGTCGCGCACCATCCGGTGGAGAAAATTGACCAGGGGAGTCCGGTAACGCTGGAGCAGCAGCTCGAAGGACGCCTCGTCCCCGGCCTTCACGTCCAGCATGAGTTGGACGTCGGACCTGGCCATTGCTTCCACATTCTATCCAACCCCAACCAGAGCCGAAAGTTGCGCACCCGCGCAGCCTGCGAAACGGTCAACGGAAACTCTTCGCCCGGAAAAGAAAACACCCCGGCCAAACCCGCGCACGGGGAAAATCACGGGAAGTTCAAGATGTCACGCATGTGCATCCTGCGGATGCCGCGGCACGCTCAGACAGGGGACTACGACTATTCACGCACGGGTGGGCCCGGAAATTCGACTTCGGGTGGCTGGCGGGCCGGCTCGGCGGCTTCGAAATAGGCGTCGTCGCGCGAAAAACCAGCCAGCGAAGCAATCAGGTTGTTGGGAAACAGGGCGATGTAGGTGTTGTAGTCGCGCAGCACCTCGTTGTAGCGGCGGCGCTCGACGGCGATGCGGTTTTCGGTGCCGGCCAGCTCATCCTGCAGTCGGAGAAAATTTTCGCTGGAGCGCAACTGGGGATAGTTTTCGACCAGGGCGAGCAGGCGGCCCAGGGCCGAGTCGAGCTGCTGATTGGCGGCGATGCGCTCGGCGGGCGAACGCGCGGCGAGCAGCGCAGCACGAGCGCGGGCGATTTCGCCAAAGACGGCCTGTTCCTGCGCCACGATGCCCTTCACCGTTTCCACTAAATTAGGAATCAGGTCGGCGCGGCGCTGCAGCACCACATCCACCTGCGACCATGCCGCGCGCACCGCTTCCTGTTTGCGCACCATTTCATTGCGCCGGCTGATGAACAGGCCGCCCAAGGTCAGCGCCAGCACAACCAGAAGCACCAGAACCAGTCCCAGTTTTTTCATACTTCGCCTCCCGAGGTGGATCGATTGCGCTGGAAAAGTTTACCCGCACGGATGCCGACACGTCCAAATGATCCTGTGCTGCTAGCCGCCCAAGCTGCGCTGCTTCCGCGAGCCGTTCAGCCCAGCCGGCGATCCACTTCGTCAGCCACGCGCGCCAGGCCGCCCAGGTAACCACGCAGCAGCGCCACCGGATCGAGTTCCGCCACGCGTCGCTTGCCCTCGCGCAAATCGAGCAGCGCATGAAATGCAGCGGGATCAAACCCCAGCAGGCGGGAAAGCTGCTCGAGCGCTGCGCGGCGACTCGCGGCTGACGGCTCACCGAGCGCCAGCAGCGCATGACGGAACAGTGTCAGCGTGCTGGAGATGGATGCCGCCAACAGATCGAGCAGAGCTTTTTTGTTCTGCGGGGTGGCCAGATAGCGCTGGCGCAGCCGCAGCAGTTGCAGCCGGAGTTCGCGTTCGACTTCGATGCGATGCAGATGCATCGGAACCTGCAGTGTGGCGAAAAGGTTTTCGCCGTGCAGCACGCGATGCGCAGCGCGGATATCGAGCATCTCGATGGCAAACACGTCGGCCGAGCGCAGCAGCTCCTCGCGCGGGAACACCAGCGGTGCCGGCTGGCCCGTCTTCGTCCACCAGGCTATGACCGGGCTGAGCTGCTCCAGTGCTTCCAAGTCCAGGTTTTCGACCACGCACAGAATGTTCAGATCGGAAAATCCGGGCTGATACTCGCCCGCAGCGGCCGAGCCGTACAGGATGACCGACTGCAGGTTGGGCCCGACCGCCTGCTGCAATCGTTCCACCAGTTCGCGCAGTAGTTTTTCCATGGCCTTCACTCCTGCTCACCAACCACCGCTGGCGCCACCGCCGCCCGAAATGCCTCCGCCGAAGCCCCCGAACCCGCCCGAGCCGCCAAAACCGCCCCCGCCACCCCAGCCAGCCGGGCCCACGTACCAGCCACCCCACCCACGACGGCCGCGCGTGTGGTACTGACGACCTCGAAAACGACCGCGACGACTGCGAGCTAGCATCCAGATCCAGAATCCACTGATTCCGAAGAAAAACAGCAAAGGCAGCAGAAGAGAAATTCCGTTGAGCGGCTGTGGAGCTACACGGTCACCGCTGAGTGGCGCTTGAGCCAGCGTCTCGAGCGTGAGGCCGCGGTCCGCGGCAATCACTTCGGCGATGCTTGCGGCTACTTGCCAGATAGCGCCATCGTAGTCCCCTGCGCGCAGCCGCGGTACCGCCTGACGCGCCAGACTGCCCACACGGCCATCGGGGAGAATCGGCTCCAGACCGTAGCCGACTTCGATGCGGTACTGGCGGTCCTCGATGGCATACAGCAGCAACACGCCGCGGTTTTCCGGCGGCTTGCCGACGCCCCAGCGTTCATAAAGACGATTGGCGAATTCTTCGACCGGAACGCCTTCGAGCGTGCGCACGGTGACCAGCACCAGGGCGGCTTCCGTGCGGCTCCACACCTCCTGGCAGAGCGCAGCCAAGCGCTGCTCCGACTCCGGGGAGAGGACCCCCGCGAAGTCATTAACGCAGCCGCCCCGCGGCAGATCTTGCCAGCGTTCGGCGTGTGCAGCAGGTGCAAGCACGCACAGGAAGAACGCAACGGCGAGGAATCCACGTCCGCCGAACCGGTGCAGCGCAAATCCCGCCTTCGCTCGCGGCCGATTAGTGCACATGGGCGCGAAACAGAAAATGCAGTGCGGCCATGATGGCCACACCGAGAAACACCACCAGGGCCAGGCGCGTGCCCGGCTCGCGGTTGACTTCCGGCATCAGGTCCGAGGCGGCGACGTAGATCGTCACGCCGGCCGAAAGCGGCAGCGCGTATCGCACCTGCGAGGCCAGCACCGCAATGAGCAGCATGCCGACCAGCGTTGCCGCAGCCAGCACCAGGGACGCACTGAGCGCCGCGCGCCGGCTGCGGCCGCTGGCCAGCATCAGCGACGCCACCGTGAACCCTTCCGGCAGTTTGTGCAGAAATACAGCCAGAAACACGATGCTGCCCAGCCAGGCAGAGCGCACAAAGCCCGCGCCGATGGCCACGCCGTCAAAAAACGCGTGCACCGTCAGGCCCAGCAGCGCCGCATAGCTGGCATGCGCGGAGGCGAGCTCTTCGCGATGGGTCTCTTCGCCGAAATGGAAATGCGGCGCCAGCGTGTGCTCGAAGAAATGCACGAACAGATAGCCCAGCAGAGCAAACGCGAGCGCCGGCTCCCCCAGCAGCGCCAGCGATTCCGGCAGCATCTCCAGAAACGCCACCGCAAGCATGAATCCGCTGGCCAGCGCGACGAAGTACTTCAGCCACTGCCCGGACCACTCCCGCCGAACGATCAGGTAGCCGCCGAGCACATTGGCACCGGCGGCGAACAGGCCCAGCACCGCCGCCAGGGGAACATCGGAAGCCGGGATGGATTCGACGGGCATCGTTCGTCAGCCGCTGTGGCGGATGTGCAGCACGTCGCCATCTTCGACGACGTATTCTTTGCCTTCCAGCTTGACCTTTCCCTGCTCCCGTGCGCCGGCCCAGCCGCCGCCGGCCACCAGGTCGTTCCAGCGGGCCACTTCAGCGCGAATAAATCCGCGCTCCAGGTCGCTGTGGACGATGCCGGCGGCCTGCAGGGCGGTGGTGCCGCGCCGGGCCGTCCAGGCGCGACACTCTACCTCACTCACCGTGAAAAAAGAAATCAGCCCGAGCAACGCGTAGGTGGCCCGAATCACACGCGTGCGCCCGGGCTCTTCCAGGCCGTAGGAACGCATCAGTTCGTCCGCGTCGGCACCTTCCAGCTCAGCCAATTCCGCTTCGATCCGCCCGGCGACCGGCACCACCGCGATACCGGGTTTCGTGGCCAGTGTCGCCAGCCCGCTTTGCGCCACCGCGCGACCCAGCTCCGGCGCCTGCTCATCGCCGAGATTCAGCACGCAGAGCATCGGCTTGCGCGAAAGAAATTGAAAGCTGCTCAGCAGCTTCTCCTCCTCAGCGGTGAATTCCAGCTCGCGCAGCGGCCGCTCGGCTTCGAGCGCCTGCTGGCAACGCGCCAGCAGCGCCTGTTCGTGTTCGAGCGCCGGGTCTTTGCGTTTTTTCAGATCTTTTTCGAGGCGTTCGCGGCGGCGGAGAATCTGGTCGAGGTCGCTCACCATCAGTTCGAGTTCAATCTCCTGGACATCGCGCAGCATATCCAGCGAGCCGCGCGGATGCGGCAGGGTCGGGTCTTCGAAACCGCGCACCACATGCAGCAGGGCGTCCACCGTCCGCAGCTCGGCCAGGTAGGCGGCCTGCTTGCTGCGCTCGCTGGCCAGAGCGCCGGGGCCGGTCAGACCGGCCACGTCCACATATTCGACCTGCGCATGCGTGGTCTTCCGCGGACGAAAGATTTCCGCCAGCCGGTCCAGTCGCTCGTCCGGCACGGTGGCCACACCGATGTGCACCGGAGCGTGTGCGGCACGGGCATCCAGGTGGGCGCGCGTCAGGATGCGGAAAAGAGTCGTCTTGCCGCTACGGGGCAGGCCGATGATGGCGGTGCGCATCCCAGCGCAGTCTAGCACAGCCGCCCACCGCGACACCGCGGCGCTGCCTGATGGCCAGGGTCCTCCGCCGGCGCACGTTTACACCCAAGCGGAAACCCTCGTTCCCACCAACCACACACTACGGAATTCTGTTTTGGTGAACGGTCAGATAAAGTGCGGCTAAGCCAGCCAGCAACACGGCCGATTCCAGCCAGACCGAGACGCGGTGCAGACGGTTGAACTGGACGCGCAGGGCATCGTCTTCCGGTGCGGCGTCCAGCGAACCGTGCGCGGTGGCCATCTGTGCACGGAGCTCAGCCAGGTGCATCGAGATGCCGTATTGCGAAACCAGCGTGAGCACCAGCATGAAGAAAACCAGCAGCACCGGCGCGCGGAGCAGCGTGCCCGGCCGCGGCTCGAGTGCCAGGGTGGCCGCAACGTACAGCACCCCGGCCACCAAGCCCAGCAGGTGCAGCCGTCCGAGCGACATGCCGACCACGGCGCCGGCCTGTTCCCGCGTCGCCAGCACGGCAAACGCGCCCGGCGCCACCGCAAAACTCAGAAACAGCCCGGCGCCGACCCAGGTGCCTAGTGCGAAAACCTGCACGAAGCGAAGTATGGTGGCCACAGCAGGAGTCCGCTACACTGACTTTTCCGGCCCGGCGTCACCTCTGACCGGCGCAGGGTGCCGGGCGGGAGTCCTCCGGCGGCAGTGCCGCCAGGGCAGAAAAAAATGGTGGGCGATCAAGGACTTGAACCTTGGACCTCTCCCGTGTGAGGGGAGCGCTCTAACCACTGAGCTAATCGCCCACGGCAAATCTTTTGTAGCAGAACGGGCCTGATTCCGCAACCGATGGCAACTTCCACGGCCAGCCGACTCGCGCACCTGCAGCAGGCGATCGCCACTGTTGTACGCGGCAAAGACGAAGCCATCCAACTGGCGCTGGTGGCGCTGCTGGCCCGCGGGCATCTGCTGATCGAAGACGTCCCGGGCGTGGGCAAAACTACGCTGGCGCAGGCGCTGGCGCGCTCGTTCCACTGCAGCTTCCACCGCATCCAGTTCACCTCCGACCTGCTGCCGAGCGATGTGATCGGCACCAGCGTTTTCGACCAGACCACGCAACAGTTCGAGTTCAAACCCGGCCCGATCTTCGCCAACGTTGTGCTGGCCGACGAAATCAATCGCACCACACCGAAAACGCAGTCGGCCCTGCTCGAAGCGATGAACGAAGCTCAGGTGACCGTGGACAACCACACCTATCCGCTGCCGCAGCCTTTTCTGGTGCTGGCCACGCAAAATCCCATCGAGCACCACGGCACCTATCCGCTGCCGGAATCGCAGCTCGACCGCTTCCTGCTCCGCATCCGCATGGGCTATCCGGCGCGCGAGAGCGAACGCGCCATCCTGCGCCAGCAGGCCGGCACATCGCCGCTCGAAGCCCTCGAGCCGGTGATGGATGCCGACGAGGTGCTGGCTTTGCAGGAGCAGGTCCGGCAGGTGGGCGTCGAGGACAGCCTGGTGGACTACGCGCTGGACATCGTCGAACGCACCCGGCAGCGCGAGCAGCTCTCGCTGGGGGTCAGCCCGCGCGGCTCGGTGATGCTCTACCGCGCCGCCCAGGCGCTGGCGTTTCTCGAAGGCCGCGACTACTGCATCCCGGACGATTTCAAACGCCTGGTGCTGCCCGTGTTCGCTCACCGCATCGTGGTGAATACCCGCTACGTTTCCACACAGAAAAAATCCGAACAGGCGGAAGCCATCCTGCGCGAAATTCTCGACTCCACCCCCGTGCCCCTGTAGGCCCTGAAGTCCTTTGTGGTATATTGCTCACAACAGTAACAGTCATGGCCCAGGCATCGTCCACACCTGCAGTTTCTCCCCGGCCACGGCCGCGCTACCGCGAGGAGCGCACCCTGGTCCGCAAGCTGCTGCCCCGCCCGGGCCAGTCGAAGCAGGAGTTCCGCGAAAACGTAAAGAAGCTGCGCAAGGCATTTCTGCAGTTCAATGCCGATGTTTCCGGCGTCTGCCAGTGGGCCATACAGTTCCGCCCGCGATACGGAAAGCCGGCGGAGCCAACCGAAACATTCTGGAAATTTTTCCTCGAACCAGAAACTTCCCTGCCCCCGAACGACTCTCGCTCACCCGAATTTCGCCGCCTGCAGGCTTTCGAGGCCGCCGCGGGCATCAATGGCGCCGCTGCGCTGGATGATCCGGCGTTTACCAACGAGCTGCGCGACTCCATCCTTGCTGTTGCCAGCAGGCCGAAAACCAAGGAAGCGCAAAGGCTCTTCTCGCGGTTGAAAGACTATCAGCCGGCCCACCGCATGATCCTCGCGAAAGTCGCGGCCGAATGGATCGAGTCCCGCTACCGCCGCGCCCATCAAAACTGGGAACGAAATTACGAAGAATGGAAAAAAGAAAAACAGGAATGGGAGCAAAATCATCCCGAACTCACCCCGGAAATCCGCGAAGCCTTCAACCAAATCTTCCAGCAGCTGGAAGTGAAAGAAAAACGCGTACGCATCTGCCCGGCCGCGCGTTTGCTTCAGAACAAAGACAACTGCCAATACGCCGGCAAGAACAAACACTCCGTACTGTGCAACCAATTTAACGAATTCAAGAAAAACCATCTCCAGGGGAAAGCAATAAAATTTTTCTACAAAGACGCTGAGAAGTACCTTCGTTGCGGATTGCAATCGCTGAAGCCGAACGTACAAGGGCCGTTTCGGGAAGACTGGAACAAGTACCTGAGGTACATGAACCTCAAGGAAGAGACTCTTCGCGGAAAAAACGGCGGTCGGCTTCCCCACTGCAAAAATCTCGGGCAGGAGTGCGAGTTCAATCCCCACACCGCACTGTGCAAACAATACCAACAGCAGCTCAGCAGCAGGCCGGACCTGGTGCAGCACGATGAGCTCTACCGGAAATGGCGCCGCGAATACTGGCGCGAGCCGCGCAAACCCGTCTTCCGCTATCCTTCGGTAAAGCGGCACTCGATAGCGAAAATTTTCGGCGAGAACTATTTCCAGGC
Organism: Terriglobia bacterium; assembly: GCA_023512135.1. Classification (GTDB taxonomy): domain Bacteria; phylum Acidobacteriota; class Terriglobia; order Acidiferrales; family UBA7541; genus DSGC01. The sequence goes on from JAIMAG010000003.1 coordinate 185,163, forward strand.
AGATTTCAAAAACTCCGTCGTTGGTCTGCGGCTGGACAGCATGCCCGCAGGCCAGTACCTGGAATTCGCTTTCGCCCCCTGGCCGCGGAACTACCGGCCCCAGCCGGGGGAAACCGAAATCTCCAGCGTGCACCTGCATTTCGTGGGCACCCGCCCGCGCATCGGTTTCCGTTTCCGCGTCCCCCACAAACGCTCGAGATTCGACTGCACACAGGAAGAACTCGACGAGCTGCGCAGCCGTACATTCCCGCGCAAGGCCCAGGATCAGAAGTTCCTTGAGGCAGCACGCAAGCGGCTCCTCGAAACGTTCCCGGGCAACGCCGAGCAGGAGCTGCGGCTGCTGGCCGTGGACCTCGGCACCGATTCGGCCCGGGCGGCGTTCTTCATCGGCAAAACATTTCAGCAGGCCTTTCCGCTGAAAATTGTGAAAATCGAAAAGCTCTACGAGCAGTGGCCCAACCAGAAACAGGCTGGGGACAGGCGCGATGCCTCCAGCAAACAACCCCGACCCGGGCTCTCCAGGGATCACGTTGGGCGCCACCTGCAGAAAATGCGCGCGCAAGCCTCAGAAATCGCACAGAAGCGGCAAGAACTGACCGGCACACCGGCTCCGGAAACCACAACCGACCAGGCAGCAAAGAAAGCTACCCTGCAGCCGTTTGACCTCCGGGGACTGACGGTGCACACGGCGCGGATGATTCGGGACTGGGCACGGCTGAACGCGCGACAAATCATCCAACTGGCGGAAGAAAACCAGGTAGACCTGATCGTGCTGGAAAGCCTGCGGGGCTTCAGACCACCCGGCTACGAAAATCTGGATCAGGAGAAGAAGCGCCGCGTCGCCTTCTTCGCCCACGGACGCATCCGGCGAAAAGTTACCGAAAAAGCCGTCGAACGCGGCATGCGCGTGGTCACCGTACCGTATCTAGCTTCCTCTAAAGTGTGTGCCGAGTGCCGGAAGAAACAGAAAGACAACAAACAATGGGAAAAGAATAAAAAAAGAGGTCTTTTCAAATGTGAGGGGTGTGGGTCCCAAGCCCAGGTAGATGAAAATGCGGCTCGCGTGCTCGGCCGGGTATTCTGGGGCGAAATCGAGCTGCCGACCGCAATCCCCTGACGACCCTTGACGGAACTGGCCGATTTGCTAAAATATTTTTGATGCTTACTTAGTCATCTGGTTGGCAAACCTCCGCGGACCTTCGGGACCAATGGAGAGGAACCCAGCCGAGAAGCATCGAGCCGGTAAATGCCGGAAATTTTTGAGTCAGGAGAAGCTAACTTCTTCAAACTCAGGCCCTTGGAGCCGGTCAGGTGGAAAGGGCCGGAGATTTACCGGCTCTGACACCGAGTCGTATAATTGGCATGCCACGCATTCAGGTGGAAAGGGCCGGAGATTTACCGGCTCTGACACCCTGGCCACCTCGCCCGGTATCACCCTGTCGGGTGGAAAGGGCCGGAGATTTACCGGCTCTGACACCAACCAGTGCGGCCAGAGGTGCCTCTCATCGGGTGGAAAGGGCCGGAGATTTACCGGCTCTGACACCGCATCAGCCAGCGATTCCCGCAGCGCCTCGGGTGGAAAGGGCCGGAGATTTACCGGCTCTGACACCATTCGAGCCTGTCCCAGTTGCCAGCCAGCAGGTGGAAAGGGCCGGAGATTTACCGGCTCTGACACCTGAACTGCACCGCGAGCGAGAACGAGCGGAGGTGGAAAGGGCCGGAGATTTACCGGCTCTGACACCCGGCTTGACCTGAGTCGCCACGCGACGCCTGGTGGAAAGGGCCGGAGATTTACCGGCTCTGACACCCATCTTCTGCGCGACCCACGTGACCCGCCCGGTGGAAAGGGCCGGAGATTTACCGGCTCTGACACCTCGCCATAGATCACCCCTTGGCCCCCTGGAGGTGGAAAGGGCCGGAGATTTACCGGCTCTGACACCCGTGAGCGGTACCAGTCGGGAGCGTGGCAGGGTGGAAAGGGCCGGAGATTTACCGGCTCTGACACCTCAGGCTCGTCTTTCCGTGGCCGCGCGGAGGTGGAAAGGGCCGGAGATTTACCGGCTCTGACACCTCTTGCTCGATTACGACGTGGGAAGACGTGGTGGAAAGGGCCGGAGATTTACCGGCTCTGACACCGAAACACGCGAGCAAAAGCCGGCCTCTCAGCTACGCACACCACGACGAACCAAACCTGCCGGGGCTACTCCAGGCCGTCCTTTCGCTGGCGGACGCAGCCGCACTGACCACGGGCACACTCCCGCGAACAGGAGAAATTCGTCCCGGCAGAAAATGCAGGGGGATCGGCTCCCCAGAGGCTCGCGTGCAGCGCAGTGAAGAAGTTCATCCAGACGCAAAAAGCGGCGAGAAGCGCAAGCCGGGCGTGTGGATCCAGCCGGCCCGCGCATGAAGACTCCGCTGTGCGAGTCCAGTGTTCGGCTGGTGTGCAGGAAACAGAGTCAGCACAGATACGCCAACAGACAGCAACTGTGTGATTTTCGTCTCGGGGCCGGGCTGAGATAATCCTGGCCGATGAGGTCTGCTGTCCAGCAGTGGTGGGCAAGCGCGGATCGAGCGGGCTGGCGCAGTTTTGCGGGCGCGCTGGCGGCTCTGGGAGTGGCGCTGCTGCTGGCGCTGTATTCTTCCGCAGCGGCGGAGGGCGGGCAGAAGTGGCGGGCATGGGCTGCGGCGCTGGCCGCGCTGGGGCTGGCCGGCTGGGTGGCGGCACGCATTGTGCCGGGGCTGGCGCGACGCACGGCACTGCGCTGGCTGACGCTTCGGCTGCGGTATCGGCTGACGCGCGAAGGGACGCTCTATCTGGCGCTGCTCGTGGTGGTGCTGCTGGCCGCACTGAACACGGCAAACAATCTGCTGTTTCTGATTCTGGCGGCGATGCTGGCCGGGCTGCTGATTTCCGGCGTGGTTTCGCGGGCCGTGCTCGCCGGAGTGGAGCTGCGGCTGGAGCTGCCCGAGCACATCTTCGCCGGCCAGCCGGTGCAAGCCGTGGTGGTGCTGCGGAACAACAAGCCGATGCTGCCTTCGTTTTCGCTGCGGGTGGTGGGGGAAACGCGCAGCGCCGGCAACGCCATTCTGACGCGCCCGGTCTATTTTCCCTATCTGGCGCGGGGGCAGGCGGCGCGGCAGGCCGTGGAGCTGCGGTTTGCCCGCAGAGGCCGCTACCGGCAGGACGCCCTGGCGCTTCAGACGCGCTTCCCGTTCGGCTTTCTGGAAAAAACACTGCGCGTGGAGATGGCGGAAGAGCTTCTGGTCTATCCGCGCGTCGAGCCAACCGAGGAGTTCTACGAGGTGCTGCCGCTGCTCAGCGGGGAGCTGGAAAGCTACACGCGCGGCCGCGGCCACGACCTGTACGGCATCCGCGACTCTCAGCCGAGTGACAGCGCCCGCTTCGTGGACTGGAAGGCTTCGGCGCGCACCGGCGCGCTGAAGGTGCGGGAGTTCACGCGCGAAGACGAGCGCCGGGTGCTGCTGGTGCTCGACCCGCGCCTGCACGGCGAGGCAAGCGATGCGGTGCTGCGCGAACGGTTCGAACGCGCCGTGCAGCTCGCCGCCGGCCTGGCCTGGCACTTCTATGAAATCGACGCGGAGCTGGCGTTTCACACAGCGGGCTTTTCGACGCCGCTGGCCCGTGCCGGTGAAATCATCTATCCGGTGCTGCGCGCGCTGGCGCTGATCGAGCCGCTGCCCGCCACCGCCGCGGCTTCGGTGCTCGAGGAGCTGCCGGAAGCGCACGAGCTTTACAAAATCATCCTCACCAGCCAGCCGCGCGGCACGATTCCCACGCGGCTGTGGACGTCATCCTATCTGGTCTTCTTCGACGCGCTGTGAGGCTGCGGGGCTGTCCGGCGGCAACTGCTGAGCCGCTGGAGCTGCGCCTGTGCGAGAATGTGCCGTGCATTTGCTTGCCGACGCGCAGCGCCAATGGTTTCGCCGCCGGCTGCTGGCCTGGTTTCGCCGGCGCCAGCGCAACCTGCCCTGGCGACGGACAAAGGACCCGTACCGCATCTGGCTCGCCGAAGTGATGCTGCAGCAGACGCGCGTGGCCACGGTGCTGCCCTACTACCGGCGGTTTTTGCAGCGCTTTCCCAGTGTGCGGGCGCTGGCACGGGCACCGCGGGAAGCCGTGCTGCGAGCCTGGTCGGGGCTGGGCTACTACAGCCGGGCACGGAATCTGCATCGCGCGGCCGGGGAAATTCTCCGCCGACATGACGGAAAATTTCCGCGCGAGCTGCAGAGCGCACGAGCACTGCCCGGAGTGGGCCGCTACACGGCCGCGGCCGTGCTGAGCATCGCCTACGGGGAACCGCTGGCCGTGCTCGACGGCAACGTGGCGCGGGTGCTGGCACGGCTGGGCGCCGTGCGGGGTGAGCTACGGGCTCCGGCACGCTGGCGACAGCTCGAACAAGCCGCACAGGAGTTGCTTGCGCGAGCCGCACCGGGTGAGTGGAACCAGGCGATGATGGAGCTGGGCGCGACGGTGTGCACGCCACGCGCGCCGCGCTGCGCGGAGTGTCCGGTGGCGCGCTGGTGCCGGGCGCGCCGTCTGGGCCTGGTCGAACGGCTGCCGGAAAAACGCCCGCGGCCTTCCCTGCACCGGGTGACGCTTGCCGCTGCCGTGGTTGTGGATTCGCGCGGACGCACCCTGCTGCTGCACCCGGAACACCCGCAGGCCTGCCGGTTTTTCGCCGGCCTGTGGCAATTTCCCGCCGTCGAAGTCCACCACGAACCGCAGGCGGAGCTGCGTCGGCATCTGCGGCGGATTCTGCCCGAGAGCGATGCGGTGGCGCGGCTGCATCCGCTGCCGCCCGTGCGACACGCCGTCACTCACCACGGGATCACGTTGCTGCCATTTCTGCTGCGGGTGGCGGTGCTGCCCCGCGTCCGACACAGTGCGGCAGCTCCACTGTCGGGGCTGGAGCGGCGGGCGATCTCCAACGCCACGCGGAAGATCGCTGCCGCCGCCCGCCGCGCCCTCGCCGCCGAGCGCTGAGCGTTGGCCCTTTCGCAGCAGGCCGTGGGCCGGCGCTGTGCGACTGCTAGAATGAGAGGCAGCGATGCCTGCAGCCACGACAACACAGCCGGCCGCGGCCGCCCTCGAGCGGTATCTCGAGGTGTCGTTGTTTCTGCTCCTGCTGGTGAGCACGCTGGCGCTGGTGACGACCGGCAAGCTCGACCTGCCTTCCACTGTGTTGCCGGTGGTTCTGCTCGGCGTGAAAGCCTGGCGCTACCGCCACGGCTGCGGCCCCGAGCTTTCCGCGCGCACGGCGAATCGGCTGGTGGCGGCCTATCTGGCATTCTTGCCGGTGGACCTGTGGTGGTTCTCCGGCGAGATGGCCCAGGGCGCGCCGGTGCCGCTGCTGTATGCGATTCTGCTGGCCACCATTCACCTGATGCTGTTCACCATGCTCGTGCGGCTGTATTCGGCGCGCACCCTGCGGGACTACGCCTTCCTCGGCCTGCTCGGCTTCGCGATGATGCTGGCGGCCGCTGTGCTTACCGTGGATACCACCTACCTGGCTTTCTTTGTCCTGTTCCTGGTACTGGCGATTTCGACGTTCATCGGGTTGGAGATGCGGCGCAGTGCGGAAGGAGCCGTGGGGGAACGGGTCGCGCCGGGATCGCCGGCCGCAGCGCGGCTCTATCGCGCGCTGCGGAGCACTTCGGCGGTTATGGCCGCCGGCGCCCTGCTGGTCGGCACGGCGCTGTTTTTTCTGATTCCGCGCTACCGCGCCGGCTACCTGGGCGGCTACACACTGCAGCCACAACTGATCAGCGGCTTCGACGACGACGTCACGCTGGGTCAGATCGGCGAGATCAAAAAGAACACCGAAGTCGTGCTGCGCGCGCGCCTCACCCAGGGTGCCGCGCAGGCCGGCACGCTGCGCTGGCGCGGGATTGCGCTGGCCAGCTTCGACGGCCGCCGCTGGTTCAACCCTCCTTCGGCACCGCGGGTGATTGAGCCGAATGCAGGCGGCTGGTACCCGCTCGGGGGCGCCCCGGCCGGGCTGTACGGGAATGCAGTAGAACTGCGTTATTCGATTCTGCTCGAGCCGCTGGCCAGCGATGCCCTGTTTGTTCCTTATCGCGCCGTGGCCCTGCGCGGGGTGTTCGCACCGGAGCCGGAGCGCCTGGGACGGCTGCGACGCTCCTACCTCCTGATGGACGCCACCGAATCGCTTTCCAACCCCTACCAGAATTTTACGCGGCGGCTCTACGAAGGCATCTCGCTGCTGCCCGCAGTAGACCGCCGTGTGCTGGAGGCGGCCGGCACCGACTACCCGGAGCCGATCCGCGAAGCCTACTTGCAGTTGCCGGCGCTCGATCCGCGCGTCGCGGCACTGGCAGAAGAGATCGCGCGGAACGCCGACAACCCGTTCCGCAAAGCCGAGGTGATCGAGCGGTATCTGCGCACGCGCTACGGCTATACGCTCGAACAACCCGACCCGCCGCCCGCTGACCCGCTGGCGCATTTCCTGTTCGAGCGGCGCACCGGCCACTGCGAATATTTCGCCACGGCGATGACCGTGATGCTCCGCACGCTGGGCATCCCGGCGCGCTACGTGAACGGATTCCTGGCCGGAGAGTACAACGAAATCGGCGGAGACTTCATCGTGCGCGCCAGCGATGCCCATAGCTGGGTGGAAGCCTATTTTCCGGAGTATGGCTGGATCAGCTTTGACCCGACGCCGCCGGCCGACCCGGTCGCGCGTGGCTGGCTCGGGTGGCTGGCGCTTTACTGGGACTGGTTCGAGCTGCGCTGGCAGGAGTGGGTGATCAACTACGACGTCGTGCATCAACAAACTCTGCTGCAGGAGCTGGCACAGGAGGCACGCGCCTGGCTGGCCGCGGCGCAGCGATTCTGGCGGGAGCAGCGCCGCGCGGCTGTCGAGGCGGTCAAGTCCGGACAGGCGGTGCTGGCCCGCTCTCCCCATCTGCTGTTTGCCTTGCTGGCCGGGCTGGGGCTGGTGCTGCTGTTCATCCGCCGCCGCGTCCTGCGGGACTGGCTGGCCGTTCGCTGGGGCTGGTCGTTGCGCCGCAACGAGCGGTCGGCGGCCCGCGTGGCCACGCTGCGCTACCGGGAACTGCTTCGACTGCTCGAACGCCGCGGGTACCGCAAATCGCCCGCGCAGACTCCGCGTGAATTCGCTCAGCAGCTTCCCTGGCCGGCGGCGACAACGCTGACCAAGCTGTACGAAGCAGCACGCTACGGTGCCCAGCCGGCCGCACTGGAGGCCATGGGCACGCTGCTGACTGAGTTCCGCCGCACGCTCGACACAAGCCGCGAACAGCACACCGGCGGAAAGCCGGCCTGACCGGAGGGGTCCAACCGAGGCAGTGTGCTAGAATGGCTTCCTGCACCTGGACCGGGATTTTTCCTGATGCCGAAAGTCGGATTCGTCAGTCTGGGCTGTCCCAAGAATCTGGTGGACAGCGAAGTGATGATGGGGCTGCTGGCGCAGGCGGGCTACGAGCTGACTCCGCGCGCCGACCAGGCCGACGTGCTGGTCGTGAACACCTGCAGCTTCATCGAGCCGGCACAGCAGGAATCGGTGGAAACGATCCTGGAGCTGGCCGAGTACAAGCGCTTCGGCCGTGCCAAAAAGCTGATCGTGGCCGGCTGCCTGGTGGAACGGTTCCGCGAGGAAATCCAGCGGCAGATTCCCGAAGTGGATGCGGTGCTCGGCACCGGCGAAGTCGAGCGCATCCTGCAGGCCGTGCGGGGTGAGCTGAGCGCAGCGCCGAACGAGCCGCCGACATTTCTCTACCACGAAGCGATGCCGCGCATCCAGACCACGCCGCGGCACTACGCCTACATCAAAATTGCCGAGGGCTGCGATCATCCCTGCAGCTTTTGCATCATCCCGCAACTGCGCGGGCGGTTCCGCAGCCGCCGGCTCGAATCCGTCCTCCGGGAAGCCGAAACGCTGGCCCGCTCCGGCGTGCGAGAGATTTTGCTGGTCGGACAGGATACGACCTCGTACGGTGAGGACCTCGGGCTGCGCGACGGGCTGCCGGTGCTGCTCGAGCGGCTGGCCGCTGTCGAGCCGCTGGTTTGGGTGCGCTTCCTCTACGCATACCCGAACCGCATCTCCCAGCGGCTGCTGGATACCCTGGCGGCCTTCCCGCGGCTGGCCCGGTATCTGGACGTGCCGCTGCAGCACGCCAGCCGGCGGGTACTGGCGCGAATGAAGCGCGGAGCAAGCGGCGAAGCCTTCCTGCGGCTGCTCGAACGCATCCGGCGCACGATCCCCGGCGTGGCCATTCGCAGCTCGTTCATCGTCGGCTTCCCCGGGGAAACCGAAGAAGATTTCCGGGAGCTGCTCGATTTTGTCCGCGCCGCGGAGTTCGACTGGCTCGGCGTATTCGCCTACTCGGACGACGAAACCAGCGAAAGCCATGCGCTCGATGGAAAGCTCGACGCGGAAACCATTGCGCGGCGCCGGCACGAACTGATGGCCGTGCAGCGGCGCCTCTCGGCCGCGCGATTGCGGCGCCTGGTGGGCCGTCGCCTGCGCGTGCTGCTGGATGGGCCTTCGGCAGAAAGCGAATTCCTCTGGGAAGCCCGCACCGAGCAGATGGCTCCGGAAATTGACGGCAAGCTCTACATCACCGCGTTCGCCGAAGCCATTCCGGCCGAGCAGGTTCAGCCGGGCGCGCTGGCCGAAGTGGAAGTCGTGCGCGCCAGCGACTACGATTTGATCGGACGCGTGGTCGCCATCGAGGCGACGAGCCGGCCGGGCGCAGACGGCTTTGTCCCATTGCCGAGCCCCGCGCGCACCCCGGCACCGAACCCGTTGCGCGTGCTTCCCTGAGGCCGCCATGCGAGCCCGCTGCCCCATCTGCCGGAAACCGACGCGTTCCGAACAGAACGCCGATTTCCCGTTCTGTTCCGAGCGCTGCCGGCTGATCGATCTGGGCCGGTGGGCCAGCGAGGAATATGTGATCAGCGAACCGCTCGTCGAGCCGAACAAATCCCAGCCAACTGCCCAGACCGAACCCGGCAAACGGAAAGAGAATCGCCCGCGCCGCTAGCGAACCCTTTCCCCCGCTGGCACCCGATTGGAATTCCGCCGAACTGGGATTTATACTGGAGCGCGGCAGAAGGAAGCCTGCGCGCCGTGCATACGGCGCCATCCGAATTCCGAGGCCAGGCTTGAGCAGGAACAGTCTTCCCAAAATCGAGAGCGTGCGGCCAGCCGCGGCCATTCCCGGCGGCGACGTGGAAATTCTGGGCAGCGGGTTCGAGTCGCGCAACAATGTGCGCCCGCACGTGCGATTCGGGGACGCTGAAGGTGCGGTGCTCGTTTCAGCCGAAAATTTTCTGGTCGCGCGCGTTCCCGAAGGAGCAGCCGGCGGCAGTGTGCGGGTAGCGCTACCGGGGCGGAACGTGGAAAGCGATCCGTATCCGATGGCGCTCGGCACGCAGATTGCCGACAACCTGCATCCGGTCGCCAACCCCGCCGTGGACGCCGAGGGGAACATCTACGTGACCTTCAGCGGGCCGCGCGGAGAGAAGGTGCCGGTTTCGCTCTACAAAATCACCGCGAACTACACCGTCAAGCCCTTCGTCACCGAGCTGATGAATCCCACCGGGCTGGCGCTGGACCGCAACGGCGTGCTCTATGTGTCCTGCCGGCACGACGGCACCATCCACCGCATCACCCCCGATGGCCGCGCCGAACAGTGGGTCGAGGGGATGGGCATCGCCACAGGCATCGCCTTCGATCGAGAAGAAAACCTTTTCGTCGGCGACCGCAGCGGCACGATTTTCAAGATCACACCCGATGGCGGCATACTCGTCTTCGCCACGCTGGAGCCTTCCATCGCCGCCTACCACCTGGCCTTCAGCCCGGAGGGCGAGCTCTACGTGACCGGACCGACCACCTCCAGCTACGACTGCGTCTATCGCATCCGGCACGACGGTGACGTCCAGGTGTTCTACCGCGGACTGGGCCGGCCGCAGGGACTGGCGTTCGACCGCCAGGGCAATCTCTACGTCGCAGCTTCCCTCGGCGGACGTCGCGGCGTGGTGCGCATCACGCCCGACGGGCAACACGCCGAGCTGGTGCTGAGCGGTATTGGGATCGTAGGGTTGGTGCTGCTGCCCACCCGCCGCGCCATCATCGCCACCAACGACGCGCTCTACCACCTCGACTGGGACGTCGAGGGTCTGCCCCTGCCCGGCTAAACCGGCTCCGGTTGCAGCCCACCCCGCAGGTCGGTTACAAAGAACGGGCCATGCAGGCAGAAATCATCGCCGTGGGGTCTGAGCTGCTGACGCCCTACCGCCAGGACACCAACTCGCTGTTCCTCACCGACCGGCTCAACCGACTGGGCATCGAAGTCATCCGCAAGACCATCGTGGGCGACGACCGCAAACAGATTGCGGGCGCATTTGCCGAAGCGCTGCGCCGGGCCGAGCTGGTGATTTCCATCGGCGGACTCGGGCCGACCGAAGATGATCAGACGCGCGAAGCTGCGGCCGAAGTGCTCGGTCGGCGCCTGCGCCGCGACGAAGCGGTCCTGCGCGAAATTCAGGAGCGCTTCCGGCGCTACGGTCGCAAGATGGCACCGGTCAACGAGCGTCAGGCCATGGTGCCCGAAGGCGCCGAGCCGCTGCCGAACCCCAACGGCACCGCGCCGGGCCTGTGGATCGAAACGGATGGCCGCCTGGTCGTGCTGCTGCCCGGACCGCCGCGCGAGCTGATGCCCATGTTTCTTGAGCACGTGGAGCCCCGGCTGCGCGAGCGCGCCGGGGACGTGCTCTTGCTGACCCGGGAACTGCGCGTGGCGGGGATGGCGGAATCCGATGTGGAACAGCGAATTGCCCCCATCTACACGCGGTACGAAGGCGTGCAGACGACCCTGCTCGCATCGCCAGGAGAGATTCAAATCCATCTCCGCGCCTGGACGCGCGACCCGGAACACGCAAACAAGACTCTCGACGAGCTGACCGACCGGCTGGCAGTGGCACTGGGCACGCATCTGTTCACCACGCGCGGAGAATCGCTCGAAGAAGTTGTCGCACGGCTGCTGAACACGCATGGCGCCACACTGGCTCTGGCCGAAAGCATCACCGGCGGACTGATTGCTCAGCGGCTCACCTCGATTCCGGGCAGCTCCTCCTACCTGGTCGGCGGCATCGTCTGCTACAGCAACGAGGTGAAAACGGCCTGGGTCGGTGTGCCCGCCGAGCTGATTCGGCAGAAAGGCGCCGTCAGTGCTGAAGTGGCTCTGGCACTCGCCCAGCAGATTCGGGAACGCTCCGGCGCCACGCTGGGCCTGGGCATCACGGGCATCGCCGGACCCGGCGGGGGCACAGCAGAAAAACCGGTGGGCACTGTTTTTGTGGCCCTGGCCGATGGCCGGCGCACCATCGAACGCAACGCGCACTTCCCGGGCGACCGGGAACGAATCCGCTGGCAGGCGGCTCAACTGGCGCTGGACCTGATTCGCCACTATTTCCAGTTTCCGACAGGACAGCCGTGATGCGACTGTTCGTCGCCGTGGACGTGGGGGAAGCGGTACGGGAACGACTCGGCGCCCTGATTCGCGAACTGGCGCCGCTGTGCCCGGGAGCGCGCTGGGTGCGTCCGGAAGGCATGCACGTGACGCTGAAATTTATCGGCGAGGTGACCGCAGAAAAAACCGAGCGCATCCGCGCCGCACTGGCTACAATCGCCTGGCCGGGTCCCATCGAGATGGTCATTCGCAACACCGGTTTTTTCCCGAATGCGAAGCATCCGCGGGTGCTCTGGGCGGGCATCGAAGCACCGCCGGCGCTGGCCGCGCTGGCCGCCGCCGTGGAAGCACGGCTGGAGCCGCTCGGTGTGCCGCGTGAATCACGCACGTTCCATCCGCATCTGACGCTGGCCCGCTTCAAGCACGAGGCGGGATTGGCACAGTTGCAGCAGGCGCTGGCGCGCCGCGGCCAGGTGGAATTCGGTCGCGTGGTGGCGACCGCGTTTCATCTCTACGAAAGCCGGCTGCGGCCCTCTGGGGCGGTATACACGCGGCTGGCCACGTTTCCGCAGGAGGACACGCGATGAAGGTCTGGCTGCTGCCAGCGGTGGCCTATCTGCTGGGTGCCATCCCCTTCGGCTACCTGATCGTGCGCGTGGGGCAGGGGCGCGACATCCGCCGGATGGGCAGCGGCAACATCGGCGCCGCGAACGTCACGCGGCAGGCCGGTCTGCTGGCGGGCGTGCTCGTGCTGCTGCTCGACGCCGGCAAAGGCTATCTGGCGGTGTGGCTGGCCGCGCAATGGACCGAGCAGCATTCCGGATGGATGGCGGCAGCAGCGTTGGCCGCGGTCGTGGGCCACTGCTTCCCCGTGTTCCTCGGCTTTCGCGGTGGCCGGGGCGTGGCCACCGGTGCCGGTGCCTTTCTGGCCGTGAGTCCGGCAGCGACGGCAGCTGCGCTGGTGGTGTTTTTCGTCGTGGTGATGTTCTGGCGCTACATTTCGCTGGGCTCGATTGTGGCTGCCGGCGCGCTGCCTGTGCTCATCTACGCACTCTACGCACCCGGCCATGCACCCCCGACGGCGATTTCGCTGGCGGCAACTGCCGCAGCAGTGCTGATCATCTGGCAGCACCGGCCGAATCTGCGTCGCCTGGCCGCCGGCACCGAGCCCAAATTTTCACTGCGGCGGCGGCCGTAGTCCGCACGCAGAAACGCCACGATGAAAAAAATCGCGATTATCGGCGCTGGGAGCTGGGGCACGGCACTGGCCATCGTGCTGACGCGCAGTCGGACCCGGCACCGGCTGGCGCTGTGGGCCTACGAACCGGAGGTGTGCGAAGCGCTGCGCCGCAGCCGCACGAACGAGCTGTTCCTGCCCGGCTTCCCGGTGCCGACCGACGTGGAGGTGAGCAACGACTTCGCGGCCGTACTCGAGGGAGCTGACTTCGTGCTCGGGGTGATGCCTTCGGCACACGCGCGCGCCACCTACCAGCAGATGCTGCCCTATCTGCAGTCGAACATGATCTTCGTCAGCGCCACCAAAGGTCTGGAGCACGGCTCGCTGTTGCGCATGAGCGAGGTGATCACGCAGGTGGTCGGCCAGAAATTCCCGCCGCAGGTCGCGGTGCTTTCCGGGCCATCGTTTGCACGCGAAGTCGCGCGAGGCGACCCCACAGCGGTGACCATCGCCGCCCCGGACAAAACCCTGTGCACCCTCATCCAGCAGGAGTTTTCCGGACCCACCTTCCGGCTCTACGCCAACGACGACGTCGTCGGAGTCGAGCTGGGCGGCGCGGTAAAAAACGTGATCGCCATTGCCGCCGGCATCTGCGAAGGCATCGGGTTGGGCTGGAACACCACGGCAGCACTGATCACGCGCGGGCTGGCCGAGATGACGCGGCTCGCGGTAGCCCTGGGCGGCCGGGCCTCCACACTGGCCGGTCTGGCGGGACTCGGCGACCTGGTGCTGACCTGCACCGGCGCCCTCAGCCGCAACCGCACGCTGGGCGTAGAGCTCGGGCGCGGACGGCGGCTGGAAGAAATTCTGGCAGCGACACGCATGGTTGCCGAAGGCGTGGGCACCACGGCAGCCACGCTGGCGCTGGCGCGACGCTGTGGAGTCGAAATGCCCATCACCGAACAGGTCCATGCAGTGCTCTACGAAGGCCGCCCGCCCCGCGAAGCCATCCGCGAGCTGATGGAGCGCCGGCTGACCCACGAATAGTCCGCAGGACGCCCTTGGCTGATCCGCTACACCTGTACTTCGGACAGCTTTGTCCCCCTCGGGGCCCCTCCCTACAATGAAACGAGTACACGGAGCATCACGGTGTGGCGTCTGCCCCTTCGACCCGCGTGGGAATCTGTGCGCGCCTGGACAGGCCGGCTACCGCGGCCGCGCATCCTCTGGATCGTGCTCGGAGCGCTGCTGCTGGTCAGCCTGATGCCGATTGTGCTCTACCATCGGCAAGTGCTGGAACTCAGTCAGGAAAAGCTGGCTGCCACCGAACGGTTGCAGCAGACCGAGGTCACTCGTTCGCTGGCCGAGGAAATTAACCAGTTCCACACCGGCGTGTACCAGCAACTGGTCAGTCTGCGGCAGATTCTGGCGCTGACCGGCATGATCCAGAACGTGGACGATCCGGTGCACGCCCCTCAGGTGGCTGCGCTGCTGGAAAACTACGCCGCGAGCAACCCGAACATTCTGTATCTGACGGCGCTGGGCCGGAATGCGAAGGGGCCCTGGGCGGGCAACTACCAGGCGGACACCGACCCGTTCGTCAGCAAAGCCCTGCAGCGTGCCTTTGCAGCAACGTTTCTCGGACAGCGTTACCGGGGGGATCCGCTGGCGCTGGGCCAGGAGAACCGTCCGGCCTTCGTCATCGCCATCCCGCTGCGGGTCGATGAGGAATTCCGCGGGATGCTGGCGGCGCTGGTGTCGCTTGACCAGGTCTTTCAAAGGTTGCTGACGACCAGCGTGCGCGGGCGCACCGTGTATGTGGTGGACCGCAACGGCAACGTCGTGGCGCATCCGGACGTACGCAACTTCGTTCCGGGCGCCAATGTCAGCTCCGCATTCCGCGTGGTCCAACTGCTGGAGGAACTGCCCCCCGAGCTGCGCTCCACACAGACCACCAGCTTCCTGCTGGAAGAAAACGGCCGCCACGTGGAGATGATCGGCAGCTACAGCACGATTCCCGAGTTGCAATGGGCCGTCGTGGCGCAGCGGCGGCTGGAGGATGCGCGCGCAGACGCCGGTGTCGAGGAGCTGAACCGTCAGGCGCTCACCCTGGTGGTTGCCGTGACGCTGGTGACGCTGATGCTCGGCTATCTGTTCGCGGTGGCCATCACCGCGCCCATCTACAGTCTGGCGGCTTCGACCCGCGCCATCAGCCGGGGCGAATTCCACGAACGCACCCGTGTGCGCGGAGCACGCGAAATCAGCGAGCTGGCCGAAACGTTCAACAAGATGGCCGACGACATCGAAGATTACGTGGCCCGTCTGAAACGCGCCGCGGAGGAAAACCGCGAACTGTTCCTGGGCTCGATCCGCATGCTGGCCGCCGCGATCGACGAAAAAGATCCCTATACGCGCGGCCATTCCGACCGGGTGGCACGGTACTCGGTGATCATCGGAGAGCAGCTCGGGCTGGACGCCGAACAGCTCGACAAGCTGCGCATCTCGGCCCTGCTGCACGACGTCGGCAAAATTGGCGTGGACGACCGCGTGCTGAAAAAACCGGGTGCCCTCACCCCGGATGAGTTCGAGCTGATGAAGCAGCATCCGGTCAAAGGCGCCAACATCATGCGGCCGGTGGCCCAACTGAAGGACATGCTGCCGGGCATCGAGCTGCACCACGAACACGTAGACGGCCACGGCTACCCCTACGGCCTGCGGGGCGAACAGATTCCGCTGATGGCGCGCATCATCGCCGTGGCCGATACCCTGGATGCCATCACCACGAACCGCCCTTACCAGTCGGCCATGAGCCTGGAGTACGCGCTGCACCGCATTCGTCAAAGCGTGGACACGAAATTCGACCGCACCGTAGTGGATGCGCTGGAAGCTGCGATTCAATCGGGCCGGCTGCGCCTGCGACCCACCGTCCAGGAAGTGGAAACAGAAGCCTCTGTGCTCGCGTAAAGCGCAACCCACCGCGGCCCGGAGCGCTGCACCGACCGAAATCCCTGCCCGGCCAGCAACACTTCCAGGCGCTGGCGTTCGGCTTGCTGGACATAGATCAACCAGATGCGGCGCGCACGGAGAGCGGCGAGCTCGGCATCGCGCGGCGTGGCTACCCCCGGCACCCACCAGCGCCATCGCTCGCAGCCTATTGCGCGCAGCTCTTCCAGGCGGCCCAGCCGGTGCGTCCACTCCCACCAGACAGAGACGCCCACACGGCACTCCACCAGCAGCAGGTCACCAGGACGATATTCGGCGGCCACAGCGTCCACCGCAGCCCGCACCGGTGCGGGGCCTGCCGCGGGCAGTGTGACCGCCACACTGAGCAGCACCCAGGGCAGAATCACACCGAACAGCAACCAGCGCCCGGCTTCGCCGGCCGATTCCCCTGCCACCGCCATCAGCAACCAGTACGCCGGCAGCAACCCCAGCAGAAAGCGCGCGTCGAGTGCCGGATGCACGATCAACGAAAACAGATAGACCAGGACAATCGGCAACAGCACCAGCACAACGAGCGGTCCGAGCCAACTGCGCGCGGTGTGCGCTTCGCCCAGCCGCCGCCCACGCCAGGCGAACACTCCGAGCACGAGGTGGAGGCCGATGGCGAAGGCATAGGCCGCAATCCGAACCCGCAGCGGGGGCAGCTCGCGCAGGTCGTCGAAGGGATTGAAACCGGGATGGATGTAGCTGAGAAAGAAAAATGGCAACTGGCCCAGCACCTGATGAGGAGAACGCACCCAGCCGAGGTTGTGTTCGAGCCCGCGTACCTGATAGACCGGCCACACATAGAGCAGCCAGGGCACCAGAGCCAGTCCTACCAGCCCGGCCACGAGTAGCAGGCTCCAGCGCGCACTGGCCGGGCGCGCGCCGAACAGCCATTCCACCACCACAAATGCGCCGAGCAGCAATACTCCTGAGTAGTGCGTGAAGACCATCAGCAGCATCACGCCGCCCCAAGCCACCAGCACACCGGCGCTGGGCCTGCGCCGCCAACGTTCCCACAGCAACAATGCAACAATCACCAGCAGCACGAGCAGGCCGTACATGCGCGCCAGTCCCATCACACTGCCGATACGCCAGTACACAGCGGCAAACAGCAGCGACGCCAGCCGCCAGTGCTCGGTGCAACGCTGGGCCAGCCGCGGAAACAGCAGCAGCGCGGGGAGGTTGAAAACCAGCGGCAGCGCCTTGGCCGCGGCATCGGTCAGGCCGAACAGCTTGGTCCACCAACTGGCCAGCACGTACCACAAGGGCGGGTGCACCAGGTCACCGCGGATGTAGCGGAGAAGCCAGAGCAGGGAGCGCTCGCCGTGAGACAGGCTCCAGATTTCGTCTTCCAGCAGCGTGCGGCCCCAGCTGGCGAAGGTACACACCAAATAGACCGCCGCCATCCCCCCGCCCCAGGCGAGCCACGCATTGCGTGCCGGCGGCTCCGGCAACGGACGGAAGAGCGAACTGTTCGCTGCAGCCATTCCTGTCCTCTGCTGCGGAAGCGCTCCTTTGCTAGAATGGCGTTCTGGGGATGGATTGTAGCGCACCATGCTGAGCCTGTTCGGCAAACCCGATGCATCCTTGCTCGAGCGACTGAAGGAGTCGGTGCGGCGCACCCGCTCGGAGCTTTCCGAGCGTGTCGGCAGCCTGCTGGCCGGCGGCCGAAAGCTGGACCCGCAGTGGCTGGCGGAGCTGGAAAAAGCGCTGCTCAGTGCAGACCTGGGCGTGCGCACGACGCGCGAAATTCTGGACCGTGTGCGGGAAAAGGCCGACCGGCAAGCACTGAACAGTCCGGAGCAGCTCAAGGCAGAGCTGCAGGCGCAACTGCTGAGCATTTTCGAAGCGCTCGAGGCATCTCCGGACGGTCAGCCGCAGCCGCCGCAGGTCGTCTTTGTGGTCGGAGTCAACGGTACCGGCAAAACCACGACGATCGGCAAGCTGGCGCACCGGCTCCGCCAGCAGGGACGCACCGTGCTGCTGGCTGCCGCCGACACCTTCCGCGCTGCCGCCATCGAACAACTGGAGATCTGGGCGCAGCGGACGCAGGCAGAAATCATTCGGCAGAAACCGGGTGCCGATCCTGCCGCGGTCGTTTTCGACGCGCTGACGGCCGCACGGGCGCGGGGCAGCGACGTCGTGATCGTGGACACCGCCGGCCGGCTGCACACGAAATCCAACCTGATGGCGGAACTGGAAAAGATGAAGCGCGTTGCCGGACGGCTGGTTCCGGGCGCACCGCATGAGATTCTGCTCGTGCTCGACGCCACGACCGGCCAGAACGGATTGGTGCAAGCGCGGGAATTCACCGCCCATCTGGGCGTCACCGGATTGGTATTGACCAAGCTGGACGGCACAGCGAAAGGCGGCATCGTGGTGGCAATTGTCCGCGAGCTGGGTTTGCCGATCCGCTTCGTGGGCACCGGCGAGCAGGCCGACGACCTGGTGCCCTTCGACCCGCAAACCTTTGTCCACTCCCTGTTCGATTGAAGCGCATGCCCCCTGCGTCCGCGAATCCGCCCGCCGTCAGCGACGACGATGCGCGCTGGATGGACCGTGCTCTGGAGCTGGCCCGTCGTGGCGAGGCGCTCGCCAGTCCCAATCCGATGGTGGGCGCGGTGATTGTGGCCGACGGCCGCGTGGTCGGCGAAGCGTTTCACACCTACGACGGCGTCCGGCACGCGGAAGTGCTGGCCCTGGAAGCCGCCGGTGCGGCGGCCCGCGGCGCAACGCTCTATGTGAACCTGGAGCCGTGCTGCCACACAGGCCGCACCCCACCCTGCACCGAAGCGCTTCTGCGCGCCGGCATCGCCCGCGTGGTGGCGGCCATGGCTGACCCCAATCCCGCCGTCCACGGACGCGGACTGCGCCAACTGCGCCGCGCCGGGCTGGCGGTCACCACCGGCCCACGCGCCGCGGAGGCACGGAAGCTGAACGAAGCCTTCGCCTGCTGGATTCGCACCGGCCGGCCGCTGGTGACGATGAAGTCCGCACTTTCGCTCGATGCACGCATCGCGCACTCGCGTGCGCATCGCCGCAGGCGCCGCTGGATCACCGGCGCAGCGGCTCGCGCCGAAGTGCAGCAGTTGCGCCACGCGGCCGACGCCGTGCTGACCGGTATCGGTACCGTGCTCGCCGACGATCCACTGCTCACCGACCGCACGGGCCAGCCGCGTCGACGCCGGCTGCTCCGCGTGGTGCTGGACAGCCGGCTGCGTCTGCCGCTTGATTCCCGGCTGGTGCGCAGTGTCCGCTCGGACGCGACCGGAACCGGCAGCGACCTGCTCGTCTTCACCACCGCGGACGCCGACACCCGCCGCGCCCGCGCGCTGGTGCGCGCCGGGGTCGAGCTGGTCCGGGTGCGCAGCCGCGGTGGTCGCGTGGACCTGAATGCGGTGCTGGAAGAACTGGGCCGGCGACAGATTCTTTCTGTGCTGCTGGAAGCCGGCGCGGAGCTGGGCAGTGCTGCACTGGCTGCCGGCATTGTGGACCGGCTGGTGCTGTACTACGCTCAGAAGCTGCTGGGTGCCGAAGCAGTGCCCTGGGTAGTCTTGCCGGCACGACAGCTCCGCAGGTTGCCGCCCCTGCGCCAGGTTACGCTGCGGACGCTCGGACCGGACTTTGTGCTGGAGGGATACTTCCGCGATGTTTACCGGAATCATTGAGCATCTGGGCACCCTCGATACCCTGACGGCCAGCCCGGAAGGCGGCCGGCTGCGGATTCACGCCCCCAGCGTGGCGCCGCTCGTGCACCCGGGCTCCAGCCTGGCCGTCAATGGCTGCTGCCTGACAGTCGTGGAATGCACCGGGGAAGTGCTGGCGTTCGACCTCTCCGGGGAAACACTGCGCCGCACCTCCTTCGGGGAACTCAAACCGAGCACGCGGCTGAATCTGGAGCTGCCCCTGAAAGCCGGTGCTGAGCTGGGCGGCCATTTTGTCCAGGGGCACGTGGACGGCGTCGGACGCGTCTGCCGGCTGGTGCCCGAAGGCGAGAACTGGTGGCTGGCCGTCCAGGTGCCCGACCCGCTGGGACGCTACATAGCCCGCAAAGGCTCGCTCGCCATCGACGGCATCAGCCTGACCGTCGCGGATTGGCGCGACGGGATCGTCGAAATCGCCATCATCCCGTACACCTACACGCACACCAACGTCTGCGGTCTCGCCCCGGGCGATCCTGTGAATCTGGAATGCGACATTCTGGCGAAGTACGTGGAGCGATTGCTGGAGTCGCGTCCACAGAACGTCGCGTCGCGGCTCACGCTAGAGCGCCTGCTCGAAGAAGGTTTCTAAGCGCACACCCAGCACCAGGCGCACCACGCGCAGCGGGGCGTGCCCCCACCAGGATTTCGCCAAAACTTATCGAAGGACGAACAGAGGACGAGGTCAGCGCTCAGCTATCTGGTTCGGACTCCAGCACAGGAAGTCGGCGCTGTTTCCATCCGGCGGGCAGCTCGACCCGAAACAAGCCCTTCAGGCCCGGATGGCGAAACTCGAGTACCTCCACAGCAGCGCGTTTGCTGTGCCGGCGTTTTGTCTTCTGCGGCTGGCGGCGCGTCTTCTTTCGTGCTGGTTTTTTGCGGCGCATCAGCTCTGCCTCACATTCGCGCTCGGACTTCCATCCAGCGCAGTGCGGAAGGGGATGCGAACGAGCACATAGGCGACAACGGCGAACACCAGCAGGGAGAGCCAGCCGCCCCAGCGCTGATACAGCGCCAGCTCGGGATGCCCTGTCAGGAGCTGCGTCAGCGAAAAGCTCGCATAGCCCATGCGGTCGGCTGCGATGAAGGCCACCGAAAACAGAATCGCCAGCAAGGCTTCGCCGGCAATAAAGCCCGAAGCGAGCAGCGTGCCGCGCTGTTCGTACTTTTCCTGCGCGGCCGGAGAAAGTCGTTTCCGCGCGGCGATGCGATCGGCTACCCAGCGGAAGATGCCTCCGACGAAAATCGCCGAGGTCGTCTCAAACGGCAAGTACATGCCGACCGCGATGAGCATCGGCGCCGGCGCGTCAATCAGAATCAGCACGAAGCCGAGCACACAGCCGGCCAGCACGAGTCCCCAGGCCATCTCGCCGGCGACGATGCCCTTGGCCAGGGTCGCCATCAGGCCGGCCTGCGGCGCGGGCAGTTCCCGGCTACCGATGCCGTAGGCGCCATGCAGCGCCACGAACGGCCACATCAGAAAGAACGCCAGCACCGTGACGCTGATCACCTCGGCCACCTGCATCTTCCACGGAGTGCCGCCGAGCAGATAACCGGCTTTCAGGTCCTGAATCAGGCTGCCCGCTACCGAACAGGAGATGCAAACAACCGAAGCCACGCCCAGCACGGCCAGCACGCCCGGCGTGCCGCGGACGCCGATCGTCACCATGAGCAGTGCGGCGACGACCAGCGCCGTCAGTGTCAAGCCCGAAACCGGCTGGTTGCTGCTGCCAATCAATCCGACCAGATAGCCTCCGATCGCCGCGAGCACAAACCCGACCACCGTCATCACTGCACCGGCCAGCAGCGCCGAACCCCAGCCTTCGGTGAAGCGATAGTAGATGATGACGATGGGCACAACGAGCGCGGCAATCGAAGCTCCGATCACTTTGATGGGGATGTCTTGCTCCAGCCGGCTGCCGGAGGCTTCTGCGCCGCTTCTCGTGCGCGCCTGCAGCGCACCGCGAACCGAAGCCACCAGCGAGCCGCGCATCGTGTAGAGCGTGTAGACCGCCGCCACGAGCATCGTGCCCACGGCCACTGGCCTCACGATGTTGTACCAGACCGAATTGCTGATCACTTCCCAGGCATCTCCGCCGGACGCCACACCGGGCAAACGCTGCGGCAAGTCGGGGTCGAAGAACAGCAGCAGCGGGATCAGCACCCACCAGGCCAGCGCCGTGCCCGAGAAGTTGATGGCGGCATAGCGCGGCCCGATGATGTAGCCGACGCCCATCAGCGCCGGCGAGGCCAGCGGCGTGGTCCACGGCATCCCGCCGCCGTGGGCCACTTCTCCTATCGGGCTTTTGTCGAAATCGAAATGGCGGATCAGGGCCCGCGGGAACTCGATGAAGCCGCTGGTCATTTCGCGGAACAACTGCAGGCCGCGACTGTTCGTGAACAAGTGCAGCAAGGCGCCGATGCCCATCGCACCGAACACATACCGCGGAGCTTCGGTCGCCCCGTGCTGACCGGCCTTGACGACTTCAGCGCAGGCGGTGGCCTCTGGGAACGGCAGGTCGGATTCCACGCACAGCGGCCGGCGCAACACGATGATGAAAAATACGCCGAGCAGCCCTCCGGCCAGCATGATCCAGACCACGTCCCAGAAATGGCCGGCCAGATCGGGCCACAGCCCAGCCAGGAAAAACGCCGGGATGGTGAAAGCCACGCCGGCCACCAGCGCTTCGCCGACCGACGCGGCGGTGCGGGTGATGTTCTGCTCGAGCACGCCGCCACGGAGAAAAGGCATGCGAAACACGGCGATGGCGATGACGGCAGCAGGAATCGTGGCGGCGATGGTCTGCCCGGCTTTCAGAGCGAGATAAGCATTCGCCGCACCGAACAACGCCGACAGCGCCACGCCGAGCAGGACGGCGCGCAGCGTCATTTCCGGTTCGCGCGATTCGGCAGGCACATAAGGACGAAAGACTTTGCTCATGGCTCCTCTCGGATGCGGCGGCGCGCGCCGCAGTCGTTGCGACTCCGATTCAAACCGTCACATCCAGCGCCGGAATCAGGTTGTCCTGCAGCCGGAAGTTGCGCAAAAACGGATCTTCGGCCCGTTCGAACGCTTCCCAGGGGCCGAAAAAGGCCACCCGCCCTTCATGCAGAAAAATCACGCGGTCCGCCAGTTTGCGTGCCAGATGCGTGTCGTGGGTGACGACCACGGAGGTCTTGTGGAACCGATGCTTCAACTTCAGAATCAGGTCGCCGATATGCGCGGCCATCAGATTGTCGACCATGGTGGTGGGCTCGTCATAGAGAATCGCTTCGGGTTCCTGCGCCAGTGCGCGCGCAATCGCGACAGCGCGCTTGGCCCCGGTATTCAGCTCGGAAGGCAGGCGGTCCGCGTATTCGCTGGCCTCGAGCATGTCGAGCAGCTCTTCGACACGGCGATCGATCTCTTCGGGGGAAAGGTCGTCGCGCGTTTCCAACGGAAAGGCGACATTCTCGCGCACGGTCAAAGAATCAAACAGCGCGCCCGACTGAAAGACCATCGTGACTTTGCGCCGGATTTCGAGCAGTTGATCTTCGGACCAGTCGGTGATGTCCTGACCGGCGACAATCACCCGGCCCTCGTCCGGCTTCAAGAAGCCCAGGATATGTTTGAGGGACACCGATTTGCCCACGCCGCTGCGGCCCAGGATGACGGCCGTTTCGCCCCGGTCAACCCAGAAGCTGACGCGGTCGAGCACCAGGTTGTCGTCGAAGGCTTTGCTGACGTTCCGGAATTCGATGTAGTGTTCGCTCACTGCGCCGCCGACCGTTGCCACCGGGCCCGCGCCTCGGCGTAATCGTCTGGCGAGTTGATATTCTTGAACAGGCAGCCGTGTGAATCAAACGGTTTCCACGCGGCCGCTTCGACAGCCTCGACCGTGCAGCCTTGCAGGGTGTCGGTGATCTTGCGCACGCCCGCCTGAATCGCCCGCCGCATGGGCAGCAGACAGCGGCGATGATACACGGCACAGAGCGGCTCCGGATGCGCTCGGCCGGCCGAATCAGTACTGAACGGCAGAACGACGTCGGCGGCCGAATGCTCGGCGCGGCCCAGCAGGTAGCGGAGCCATGCCGGCGTCAGATAAGGCAGATCGCAGGCGATGACCAGGTTCCACCGGGTCGTGCTTATCTCCAACGCCTTGACTATGCCGCCCACCGGCCCCAACCCGGCCGTCTGATCCGCCACGACTCGCGGCCAAAACCGTGCGTACTTCTCCGGCGGCCCGATTACCGTGGCCGAGCCCAACAGAGACTCCACCAACCGGGCAGCGCGCACCAACAATGGCTCCCCGCCCAGCTCCAGCAGAGCCTTGTCGGTACCCATCCGCGAGCTCGCACCGCCGGCCAGCACAAATCCGGAGGCGTAGGCCAGAAAATTGCCGCTCATTTACCTGTGTCCCTTCCTGCGAATCCTAACCCAGAAATCCTCCTTTTACGATGCCGGCCGCCGGAAAGCACAAAACGAAAAGCCGCCGGAAAACGAACCCGGATACGGGCCCATTCGAAAATGCGGGATTTTGGAGTGGGAGCGGAGCTGTCCGAACCACATCCTTGAGGTGATTCCCACGGCCACTGGCCATTTCAAAAGCGTTCCGACCTTCGGCCCCTTCCGAACGCCCCTAGAGACGAAGCGCTTTGGATATTTCCTAAATATTTGAAAATATTCGATTTATTAAATCATGAGTTCAACTTGCCATATGTCGGCTAACAGCTTGACAAGAAAAGATTTCTTGCTATATTAGCACTCGACTGCGAGGAGTGCTAAATCAGACTCCGAGCGGTTCTGTCCTTAAAAAACACACGCCAGGGCTGCTCGGCAGGATAGCGCAGGCGGCACTGGCTGGCAGTTCATCAGCAAACAACTCGATTTCAGGATGGGAGGTCCGAATACCTATGCCCGTCAACATCACTCCCCTGCATGACCGTGTGCTGGTCAAGCGGATCGAGGAGAAGGAAACCGTGCGGGGGGGCATCATCATCCCCGACACGGCTAAGGAAAAGCCGCAGGAAGGCGAAGTGATTGCCCCCCGAGTCGGACGTGCTCGCGGCGACCGACCAGCTCCTCGACCGGCACCGCGTCGACGACGCGACCTGGGCGCGCCTCGCCGCGCACCTCGACCCGCCCCAGCTCGTCGAGCTCGTGTTCGTCGTCGGTACCTACAGCGGCCTGGCGATGGCCTTCAACAGCTTCGGCCTCCAGCTCGATCCCGACCTCGAGCCCGTCGTGGCGACGACGAGGCTCCCATCATCGCAGGAGTGACGATGGCCCGATTCGAGAAGCCCCCCGAGGGGAGTTGGACGGCGCACTACCCGGAGCTCGGCACCGGACCGATCTCCTACGAGGACTCGATCTCCCCCGAGTTCTTCGAGCTCGAGCGGGAGGCGATCTTCAAGCGGTCGTGGCTCAACGTCGGGCGGGTCGAGCAGCTCCCGCGCCGCGGCAGCTACTTCACCAAGGAGCTCGCCGTCGCGAGGACGTCGGTCGTGGTCGTGCGGGGGATGGACGACCGGATCCGTGCGTTCCACAACATCTGCCGGCACCGCGGCAACAAGCTCGTGTGGACCGACTTCCCGCGCGAGGAGACCAGCGGCACCTGCCGCCAGTTCGTCTGCAAGTACCACGGGTGGAAGTACGAGCTCGACGGCGGGTGCTCGTACGTGCAGCAGGAGGACGAGTTCTTCGGGCTCGACAAGGCCGACTACGGCCTGGTGCCCGTCCACTGCGACGTCTGGTCGGGCTTCGTGTTCGTCCACCTGGGTGACGATCCGGAACCGCTGCGAGAGTTCCTCGGCCCGATGATCACCGCGATCGAGGGGTACCCGTTCGACCGGATGACGGAACGCTTCGCGTACCGGGCCGAGGTCGGGGCGAACTGGAAGCTCTTCCTCGACGCCTTCCAGGAGTTCTACCACGCGCCCGTCCTGCACGCGCGCCAGTCGCCGTTCGCGGCGCGACCCGAGGTGCAGGCGGCGGGGTTCGAGGGTCTGCACTACGAGATCGACGGCCCCCACCGCATGATCACGACCTACGGGGGTCAGGGATGGCGGCTGCCGCCGGAGATGCTCAAGCCGATGGAGATCGTGACGCGCAGCGGGCTGTTCGGGCCGTGGGACCCGCCCGACCTCGGCGTGGACTCCCTGCCGTCCGGTGTCAACCCCGCGAACAAGTCGCCGTGGGGGCTCGACTCGTTCCAGATCTGGCCGAACTTCGTCATCCTGATCTGGGAGCGCGGCTGGTACCTCACGTACCACTACTGGCCGACCTCCTACAACACGCACGTGTTCGAGGGAAACCTCTACTTCGTGCCCGCGACGACCGCGCGCGAGCGACTGGCGCACGAGATGGCGGCGGTCACGTTCAAGGAGTACGCGTTGCAGGACGCCAACACCCTCGAGGCGACACAGACGATGCTGGAGTCACGCGTCGTCACCGAGTTCCCGCTCAACGACCAGGAGGTGCTGTGCCGGCACCTGCACAAGGTCGCGGGCGAATGGGTCGAGCGGTACGCCCGCAGCGGTGTGGGGGAAGCGCGATGAGCGGGGACGGCGCCGCCCTGCTCCCGCCCGAGTTCTCGGACCTGGAGCCCTTCGCGCGCACGTGGTGCCTCGCGACCGAGCGCGAGCGGTACGCGCGGCGTCTCGCCAGCACGATGGACGAGATGCAGGCGTTCTACGACGCCTTCTTCCCGCGGGCGCCCGAGGCGATCGAGTACTGCGACCGGTTCCCGCTCGACGACATGCCCCCGGACGCGCAGCACCTGCTGCAGCTCCTCTACTCGCTGGTCATGGTGTCGTTCCCGGTGGAGGCGTGGCGCCAGCCCCACATCCCCGACTCGGGTGCGGCCTCCCTCGACC
>JAIMAG010000050.1 GCA_023512135.1 Terriglobia bacterium
CGTGATGGGTGACGGCCGCACCTACGAATGGGTCGTGGCGCTGCGCGCGGTGCAGACGAGCGACTTCATGACCGCGCAGTGGGCGCACCTGCCGCACGACCTGCTCGGCCGCGTGTCCAATCGCATCATCAACGAGGTGCGCGGCATCAACCGCGTGGTGTACGACGTCAGCGGCAAGCCACCGGCGACGATCGAGTGGGAGTAGGGGGGTCCTGCATCTCGCATGAGTGACGAGGTACAGGCGGTGGCACAGTGGTGGCTGGCGGCGCTATGGCGAGCGCCTTGGCCGCACCGGAGTACTGTATATATACACAGTCCTTCGATGCGGCCCCATGTCCGCTCTCGCGCTGCCGAGACTTGGCGAAGCCGCCAACGGCGCGCTCCGTTACGAACGCCATCGGCCCGAGCAGGCCACGCTGTACCGCCTGGTGCAGCAGCATGCGGCCAGCTTCATCGCCCACGCCGAGGCCAGCACCGGCGCCGAACTGCCTCGATTCATCAAGGACGAGTTCGACGCCTTCCTCGAGTGCGGCATCCTGGCGCACGGCTTCCTCAGGCTGCGCTGCGGCGAGTGCGGCCACGACAGGCTGCTCGCGTTCAGCTGCAAGCGCCGCGGCTTCTGCCCGTCGTGCGGCGCGCGCCGGATGTCGCAGACCGCGGCGCACCTGGTGGACCACGTCATCCCGCACGTGCCGGTGCGGCAGTGGGTGCTGTCGCTACCGATTCCGCTGCGCGTGCTGCTGGCCGCGCAACCCGAGCTGGTCACGCCGGTGCTGCAGGTGGTACAGCGCGTGCTCACGCGCCATCTGCTCGAGGCTGCCGGGTTCAAGCCCGACGAAGGCCATGGCGGCGCGGTCACGCTGATCCAGCGCTTCGGCTCCGCGGCCAACCTCAACATTCACCTGCACTGCCTGGTGCTGGACGGCGTGTATCGCTGCGGCGCCGATGGCGCGCCGACCTTCGTCGAGGCGGGCTCGCCCACCGACGACGAGCTGCATGCGCTGCTGCAGACCGTCATCACTCGGCTGATGAAGATGCTCACGCGCCGCGGCGTGCTGGTCGAGGACATGGGCCAGAGCTACCTGGCCGAGCCGGATGCCGACGGCGAGGAGTCGCGCACGCTGCGGCCGCTGCAGGCGGCAGCTGTCACGTATCGCATCGCTTTCGGCCCGCGCGCCGGGCAGAAGGTGCTGACCCTGCGCGGCGCGATGCCACGCGAGGACGCGGCACGCCAGCCCCTGTGCGCCGACATCGACGGTTTCAGCCTGCACGCAGCAGTGCGGGTCGAGGCGGACGACCGCAAGCGGCTGGAGCAGTTGTGCCGCTACATCACGCGGCCGGCGCTGTCGGACGAGAGGATCCAGCTCAGCGCCGCCGGGCAGGTGGAGTTGAAGCTCAAGACGCCGTGGCGCGATGGAACGACGCACCTGGTGATGAGCCCGCTGCAGTTCATGCAGCGGCTGGCAGCGCTGGTGCCGCGGCCGCGGCTGCACCTGATCCGCTTTCATGGGGTGCTGGCACCGAACGCCAAGCTGCGCCCGCTGGTGGTACCGCAGGGGCCGCTCGCGCTCGAGGAACCGACCACCGAAGCCGCTGCGGCCGCCGAGTGCGTGGTCCAGACCGTCCAGGCACGGCCGCAGCGCATCGGCTGGGCGAGGTTGCTCAAGCGTGTCTTCGACATCGACATGCAGCACTGCCCGAACTGCGGCGCCGGCGAGCTCAAGATCATTGCGGCCATCCTCGAGCGGCCGGTGATCGAGAAGATCTTGACTCACCTCGGCCTGGATCCGCAGCCGCCACC
The DNA here is from genome assembly GCA_023512135.1 of Terriglobia bacterium. Lineage (GTDB taxonomy): Bacteria > Acidobacteriota > Terriglobia > Acidiferrales > UBA7541 > DSGC01. Next base: position 1,802 of record JAIMAG010000050.1, read on the forward strand.
CAGAGGGCGGGCACGCGCGGTGGGGCAGGACTGAAGCCGCCTGGGCCGCGCCGGCCGTCAGAAGAATCTTGCACCTGGCTGCGCTGCCAGCGCAGCCAGGGTGGCGCTGCGCCGCATGTCAGCTCGATGCCCACGAACCAAGGGCTAACCCTGATAACGATGCCGAACGAGGACCGCGGGCGAAACGTCGGGAGCCCGTTGAATCAGGCCAAAGCAACAGCCCAGGCGTCAGTTCCGCCAGTTCCAAGCCCTCCAAACCGGCTGTGGATCGCCGGCCACGAGGCCGTTTAAAATTCCTATGCGCAGCCACCACGATGTCGAACGGCTCAGAGAGCGCCGGCAGCGGCTGCAGTGCGGGGCGCTCTGCGGCGAACGCCTCCG
>JAIMAG010000027.1 GCA_023512135.1 Terriglobia bacterium
CAAGGGAATCCGACCTCTCGCGTGGAGGTCCATTGCCATATCGAAGGATATTTCTGTGGAGGTGGAGGTGGAGATGGTATTGTGCAGGATGGCTCCTTCGGGGGAGGAGGAGGTGGTGGAGGTGGAGGTGGAGGTATTCGCCGCAGCGGCGGCCTGCAGTCAGCGCAGCATCGCGAATCCCTCGCAGATTGCATAAAGAATGACGGAAATTCCTTCAGTCTGCAAAATGGACTCAGATACATCAGTGGCGGTCGTCTCGGAAATGGTTGGGTATCGAGGGCGCTTCTAAGCAACAACGTTTCCAGTGGAATCGAATTCATTCAATCCCTCTTTGCTGGCAGATTGAAAACTGCAGCGGATATCGGTGCAGGTGTAGCTGTGAGCCAAGGAGCAGGATCGGCCGCAAAGCTGGTTGCATCGAAGACACCGGACATCACTGTATCGGTAACCGTAGCGGTGCCCACGTCAGCGACGTCAGTCCGAGAGCGAACAATCCAAACAGTGACCCGCAGACTCCCAACTGGCGCGCTCGCACAGCTTGCGGGCAGAGTTGCTCAGGCTGCACTTCGAGGGCTGAGCTTAGTTAAGACTCCAATAGACTTGACCGTCTTGGCATTCTCAGCCGTTGTGTGCAGTATCGGGAGGTGAAAAGCCGCATGCTTCTCGGAGGGGGAGTGAAAGAATCATTGGCCTATCTGGGTGGTCTGTCGGAGTATGTTGTTGGCATCTGGATTGTTTTTTGGGCATATCGCAGCCATTACGCGCTAGACTATGAATTAGATCGTGCCGGGCATGTTCTTCGGTGGTCAGTCGTTCTCTTAGGCTTCAGCTCAGTGTTGCTCCCTGGATCCGAATTTGCTTATGTAAGAGTCGCCGGAGGAGTTCTGGGTCTGGCCTTCCTAGTGTGGCCCAATTTTGCATACCATCTGCGACAACTCTTCAAGAGGCCCAGCACCAAGTAGCAATAGGTCATCTACGCTCCCTAGGAGCATGACCCGCCTTTAGTTGAAACCTGAAACAGAAAGCAGCGGCTCTCGGCCCGAACTCGGTTAGAGTTCGGGGTGCAAAATCTTTCTTTCGAAAGGAGAGCCGCTGATGAAGAACAGACACCAGAGCCAGGCGAGGAAGTCCAGGAAGTTTGAGGTCGTAGACTCCGGGCGGAGTTGCGGAGTGGTGGAAGGGCGGGAGTTGGCGGTGCGGTTGCCTTTGCCGCTGGTGGAGGTGTGGGAAGCGTCGAAAGGCAGGCTAACCGTGGGAGAAGTCCTCGACGCCACCGCTGTTTCGCTGGAACAGTGCCGCGCGCTGATGGGCCTAGCAGCGGTCAGCCCTGGCGCGCCAGACAAGATTGCCGCAGAACGCCTGCGGCTGCGAGATGCGGTGCTCGTGGAGTTCAACCATCTGCGGTCCAACGGAAACCAGGGGTCGCACAAAAGTAGCACCGAGTTCCCGGCCCTCGTCACAGCCGCGCTCGAACAGCACACGCAGCACCGATTGGCTGGCAGATTTGAGGCAGTGCTTAAGTAGAGTAAGGATTGTAAGGAATCCAGCCAGCAGCCACGCTGCGCTGATACTTTCGTTCAGCTTCACGCAACGCATCGTTCAAGGTTCGGTGACGGACTATTTCAGCATTTGAGCACTCTGTTTTGATTTTCGGGTCGGTTTGAACTACCCCTTCAAAGATGCGCACTTCGAACTGCCCTTCTTTTTCTACTACAGCTATCTGTCTGTAGCGATGGCCCGGCTGCGGCTCGTCCTTGTAGAGGACGCAGTTTCTTTTGACTTGGCCGTACACGGCGATGAATTACACAAGACAGTGGCGCGCCCGGAGGGACTCGAACCCCCGGCCTTCTGGTTCGTAGCCAGACGCTCTATCCAACTGAGCTACGGGCGCGCCGGGCAGAAGCAGTGTAGCACATCTTGACTCGAGCTGTGAATGCAGCCGCGAGGCCGACGATGGGAACCCATGCAGCAGCGGTCTTGTTTTACCCAGGCGTGAAGTTCCGGGGAGGCATGTCCTGAAGGCGAATGGAAAGGTGGCGATAGAGGAGCGCGGCAAAGACTGCGGCGCTCAACAGCAGCAGGCCACCTTCGGCGGGCTGGCCAAGGCACAGCTTCCCGACCCCGAACAGAGTGGCATAGACCATCGCCGTGCCGAGCAGCCAGGACAACAGATTGTGGCCGAGGTCACAAGTGGGAGAGACATCGCCGGCCAAGGCGGCGATGGGCTGCCACCCGCGCACATCAGGCCGGACACGGCGATAGAACTGCAGCAGGACCGGCTGCGGCTCAGGCCGAGTCAACAGGGTGGCGGCGAGCCAGGCAACGGTTGTCACAGCCACGGTAGCCAGCACGTGTTTGGCGAACAGCAGCGCTCCAGTACCTTGAAACGGGGAAACAAATTTCAGCAGCAGGGCGACCAACAGGGCGGTCACCATGGCGACGATTTCGCTCCAGGCGTTGATCCGCCACCAGTACCAGCGTAACAGGTAGACAGCACCGGTGCCTGCGCCGATCTCCAACACAAACTGCCAACCCGCACCGACCGAGGCCAACTGCGCAGCCACGCCACCTGTCACAATCACCAGGAGCACGGTGACGAGCTGGGACACACGCACATAGTGCGCCTCGCTGGCCTCGCGACGCAGAAAGCGCCGGTAGAAGTCCGAGACAATGTAGGAACTGCCCCAGTTCAGATGCGTCGAGACGGTCGAGCTGAAAGCCGCCACGAAGCCAGCCAGCAGCAACCCGCGGGCTGCCGCAGGCAGATGGTCCATGGCCACGCGCATGTAGGCAACTTCCGCTTCGGCGCGCGACAGCCCGGGGTAGAGGACCACGGTAGCCAGTGCGGTCAAAATCCAGGGCCAGGGACGCAGGGCATAATGGGCGATGTTGAACCAGAGCACGCTGAGCAGGCCGTGTCGCTCATCGCGGGTGGCAAAGATGCGCTGGGCGATGTACCCGCCGCCGCCCGGCTCGGCGCCCGGATACCAGGCCGCCCACCACTGCACCGCGATGTGCATCAAGAAGGTGAGGGCAGGCAGCGTCCAGAGCATCTCTGCAGTCCAGCCAGCAGAAAAATCCGGAAAGAAGGCCACCACGTCGCCGGCGGCATCGCCCTGGGCAGAGCGCATCTGCTGGAGTTTTGCCAGCAGCGCAGACAGCCCGCCCGTGGCGTCCACCGCCGCCCAGGCCACACCGACAACGACGACCATCATCAGCACGAATTGCACCAGATCGGTCCAGAGCACGCCCCACAAACCACCCAGCGATACATAAAGGCCTGTGAACGGAATCAGGAAGAAGATGCAGAGGGCCAGTGCCTGCCCCGGGCTGACCCCGAGGGCGACCGCCAGGATGCCGCTCATGGCCTTGGTCACCCAGCCAAGAATCAGGCAGTTCATGAGCAAGCCGAGATAAAGGGCGCGAAATCCTCGCAGGAACGCGGCGGGACGGCCGGCATAGCGCAGCTCGGCAAAGGCAACGTCGGTCAGCAAACCGGAGCGGCGCCAGAGGCGGGCAAACAGGAAAACCGTCATCATGCCCGAAGGCAGAAAACTCCACCAAAGCCAGTTGCCGGCCACGCCCTGCGTGTAGACCGTCCCGTTGACCCACAGCGGCGTATCGGCCGCAAACGTCGTGGCCACCATGGATGTGCCGGCCAGCCACCACGTCGCGCGTCTTCCGCTGGCAAAGTATTCTTCGGTCGAGCCGGTGGAGCGTCGGCGAAACCACACCCCTAACCACAGCATGCCGACCAGATAAGCAATCAACACCAGCCAGTCGAGAACGGAAAGCGACATCGGATTGCGCGGCCCGAACGGACAGGACGGATACCGGCGATAGTCTGCGCAGGAAAGCCGGCAAAGTCAAAGCCTTTCCGGCGACCATGTGCGGATGCAGCACGTCTGCGGCAGCGGATACAAAAGCCCCCGGCCTCCAGGTGTGAACCGGGGGCAGGGGGACGGACAGGTGCGGGCCGGAAAAAATCCGAACTAGCGTTGAGGGTCTGCACCAGTCGCCAGGCGGCAAAGCAGATGCAGTTCCTGATAGGTGAATCGGAGTCGGCCCCCGGCGCGGTCGTCGGCTCGGCGGCCGAGCCGGGTCTGCCGGGCCAGCTCGCGCAGCCGGACGAGAGAGAGCCCGGTCAGTACGGCGGCACGCTGCTCATCGACGCCGGCATCTGGCTCGAGTTGGGGAACCGTTTTCATGTGTCCTCACGCGGGCACGCAGGAGCTGTCGTCTTCTTCGATCGCGAGGATCATGTTTTTGAAGATGTCCACATCCCAGTTCTGCTCGAGGCGGAAGCGAATGGCGTCGGCCGTTTCGCCCACGATCGTGCCGCGCAGCGCGACTCGCAGGTCACCGCTCGCGACCTGCAACCGAACTGTCTGGTGCAACCAAGGAGCGTAAACGCTCGTCATGAGGGGTGCTCTCCTCTGTGCTGTGACACTGCAGAATTGTGACGGCAGGGGTGGTGTCTCGCAATGGTACAAAGGCTCTGCGGAAATAGTCCGTTCGTACTGGATACAAACTGGAAGGCGCTGGGTTGCACCACGATACTGTTTCTCTGTGCGCAGAGCTCGCTGTTCGCGGTGTTCTGGCTGGTGCAGTCCGTGCACAAATTTCTTCCGGTTTTTGTTGAGCGTGCTGCTTTCGATTGATAGAATGTGATTGTCTGTTTCTGCGTCTGGCGCAGGCCACGATCTTCGATTCGGGTGCGCCGCCCGAAACCAAAGAACACACACCGCAGTCGTTCAGCAGCTCGGAAGTCAGTCGCATTGGAAGGAGACAAGTCATGGCCGATTTCTATCAGACTGGCGTGGTCGCCACGCTGCATCGCCTGGGAGCGCATCGTCCGGAGGTGCTCGAACAGCAGCTCGAACGCTATGCCGAACAGCAGCCGATTGCGCTGGTGTTGCCAGCTCTGTTCAGCGAATTCGAAAAGCCCGCCATGGAGGGAATTCTGCGGGAACTCGCCCAGGTGCGTTATGTCCGACAGTTCGTTGTGACGATGGCCAAGACAACCGAGAAGCAATTTCGGGAAGCGCAGCGAAGACTGGCCGGGCTGCCCGGCGAAGTGCGCATTGTGTGGAATGACGGACCGCGGATTCAAGCCCTCTACAAAACCCTCGAAGAGAACGGGCTCACCGTTGGACCGGACGGAAAGGGCCGGTCGTGCTGGATGGCCTATGGCTATGTGCTGGCCAGCCGGCAAGCCGAAGTGATTGCGCTGCACGACTGCGACATCGTCAATTATTCGCGCGACCTGCTCACGCGGCTTTGTTTCCCGGTCGTGAATCCGAATATCAACTTTGAGTTCTGCAAGGGTTTCTATGCGCGGGTGAGTGATCGCATGCACGGACGCGTGACCCGCCTGTTTATGACGCCTTTGCTGCGCGCCATGCAGCAGTTGTTCGGCCACCTGCCTCTGCTGATCTATCTGGACAGCTTTCGCTATCCGCTGGCCGGCGAATTTGCGATGAAGGCGGATCTGGCCCGCGTGAATCGCATTCCCGCTGACTGGGGCCTGGAAGTCGGCGTGCTGGCGGAAATCTACCGCAACTGCTCATTGAAACGCGTCTGCCAGGTGGACATCGCTGACAACTACGAACACAAACACCAGGACCTTTCTCCGGGCGACCCCAACAAGGGTCTGATGAAGATGGCCGTGGACATTGCCAAGACCCTGTTCCGGATGCTGGCGGCGGAAGGCGTCCGGTTCGATGCCGGCGTCGTGCAGACGCTGCTGTCCGCCTATGTGCGCACGGCCGAAGACACGATCACCCGCTACCATGCCGATGCGATGATCAACAACCTGATTTTCGACCGCCACGAGGAGGAGACGGCCGTCGAAACCTTTGCCCAAGCAATCCAGCATGCTGCGAACGAGTTCTTTGCCGATCCGCTGGGTCGGCCGCTGATTCCGAACTGGAATCGCATCAGCTCTGCGTTGCCCGGATTTCTGGGTGCACTGCGGGAAGCGGTGGAAGCCGACAACGCAGAATTCGCCGCCGCGCGAAACGACCGGCATGTGGCAGCAGGCTGATTGCCGCAGCGGCTGCGCGCGTCACCAGGAAAAGAAACCGTGGAGAACTTCCTCCCCAGCCACTTGATCGAGCGGCTTGCGCAGATCGGGGAAGCCGATATCGTGGTAGGCATTCCCAGCTACAACAATGCCCGGACGATCGGGCACGTCGTGCGTGCCTGCTCAGCCGGCCTGGCCAAATACTTTCCCCATCGCAGGTCCGTCCTGATCAATTCGGATGGCGGGTCCAAGGACGGCACGCCCGAGGTGGTCCTGCGGACCGAGCTGGAAGCCGAATCGCTGCTCCTGGTTGCGCCTCAGCGGCTGCATCCGATTCAGCGCATCAGCACCGCCTACCACGGCGTTCCGGGCAAAGGCAGCGCTTTCCGAACGATCTTTGCCGTGGCCCGGCAGCTCAACGCCAAGGCGTGCATTGTGGTGGACGCGGACCTGCGCAGCATCGCTCCGCACTGGATGGACCTGCTGGCCAGTCCGATCCTGGACCGCGAGTTCGACTTCATCGCGCCGTACTATCTGCGACACAAATACGATGGCACGATCACGAACGGTATCATCTATCCGATGACCCGGGCTTTGTTCGGCAAGCGGGTGCGCCAGCCCATCGGCGGCGACTTCGGCTTTTCGGGCCGCCTGGCCGCGCGTTACCTGGAGAAAAATGTCTGGGAAACGGACGTGGCTCGTTTCGGAATTGACATCTGGATGACGCTGACCGCGATTGCTGAAGGATTCCGAATCGGCCAGTCCTATCTGGGCGCCAAACTGCATGACGCCAAAGACCCCGGTGCCGATCTGACCAGCATGTTCCGCCAGGTGGTGGGTTCGATGTTCGGTTTGCTGGAAACCTATGAAGAAATCTGGAAGAACGTGCACAGCTCGGAGCCGGTTCCCATGTTCGGACTCCCTTTTGACGTAGGCGTGGAGCCCATCCACGTCAATGTCGAACGTATGATCAAGGCGTACTGTCAGGGCGTTCGTGACCTGCAGGAGATCTACGCGCAGGTCTTGGAGCAAGAAACCCGGGAAGGCCTGCTCGCCTGCAGCCGTCTGAGCCCAACCGAATTCCGCATGCCGGATGAGTTGTGGGTGCATGTGGTCTACGAATTTGCGGCCGCCTATCACCGACGCAAGCTGGACCGGCAACACCTGATGGAATCCCTGGTACCGCTCTATCTGGGACGCACGGCGTCGTTCGTTCTCGAAGTGCAGGAAGCCGATGCCGCCCAGGTGGAAGAGCGCATTGAGCAGTTGTGCGCTGTGTTCGAAGCCGAGAAGCCCTATCTGAGGAAACACTGGGGTGTAGAAGCCGGAAAGGAGAGCAGCCATGCAAACCCTGCTTGAAAAAGCGTTCGTCGAACCGTTCCAGCGGTTGGCCGAGCAACTGGCTGCCGTGGTGCCTGCGCTGGTCTCGCTGGTGGTGATCCTGCTGGTGGGCGGCGCACTCGCCTATGCGACGCGCCGGCTGGTGCAGCGGCTGCTGCAGATGGTTCGCTTTGACCAGTTCGTCGCAGAGTCGGGGCTGGCCGGGACCATAGAGCGGGCACGGCTGTTTCGCTCTCCGAGCGATTTTGGCGCGCGCCTGGCGCAGGGCGCCGTCTGGGTCTTTGTGATCCTGTTTGCGCTGATGGCCATGCCGTCGGAGATGACGCAGAGTCTGGTGGTTCGTTTCGTCAACTATATTCCCGATCTGCTGGCCGCTGCACTGGTGTTGCTGCTGGGCACCATCATCAGCAAATTCCTGGCCCGCAGCACGCTGCTGGCCGCGGTGAATGCGCAGTGGCCGGCCGCGCGGTTGATTGCCGGAACGGTGCGGGTTCTGGTCATGCTGCTGGCCGTTGTGATGGCGCTCGAGCAGTTGCGCATCGGCCAGTCGGCACTGCTGCTCACCTTCGCGATTCTGTTCGGGGGCATTGTGCTGGCCGCTGCCATCGCCTTCGGCTACGGCGCTCGCGACCTGGCCCGCGAATGGCTGCAGACCAAACTGCGGTCCCGGGAACAGGAAACCGAAGAGACCTTCCACCACCTGTAAGCGACGTGCTGCCGACCGACACTGTCATTCTGACCGACCTCGATGGCACCCTGCTCGACGCACACAGCTACTCCTGGGCAGCGGCTGCCCCGGCGCTCGCCGAAATCGCCCGGCTGCGCATACCGTTGATCTTCTGCACCAGCAAGACTCGCGCCGAGGTCGAATATCTGCGGCGCAAAATCGGCAATTCCGATCCGTTCATCACCGAGAATGGCGGTGGAATTTTTATTCCTCACAGATATTTTCCCCAGCACATCGGTGGCGCGATTCGCATCGGGAAATACCACTGCATCGCGCTCGGCCGGCCCTACCGGGAAATCGTGAGCGCGTTCGAGGAAGTCGCCGCCGCTTCCGGCGCGCAAGCGGTCGGATTCCATCAGATGAGTGCCCGGGAGATTGCCCAGAACACCGGACTCCCACTGCGGCTGGCTGCATTGGCGCGCCAGCGCGACTTTGACGAACCGTTTTTTCTCGCCGGCGAGGACGAGGCTGCGGCCGCGAAATTCGTGGCGCTGGCGCGCGCTCGTGGTCTGGAGGTGACGCGCGGCGGACGCTTCTGGCATCTGCACGCGGGCAGCGACAAAGGTCGGGCCGTGCGCACCCTGCTCGAACTCTTTCACAGCCCCGGTCGATTGCGTCGCCGGGGTCTCCGCACCATCGCGCTGGGCGATGCCGCCAATGACCTGCCCATGCTGACGGCCGCCTCCCACCCCGTGCTGCTTCCCAGACCGGACGGCCGCTACGACCCGGAAGTGCTGCGCAAGCTGCCGCAGATCGAACAGGCGCCTGCGCCCGGCCCGCGGGGATGGAATGTCGTTGTGCTGCGTCTGCTGGGAACGCACAAGGCGAGCCGGTGAAACATCGCCGGGTCAGTGTGCGCGGGCCGCACCTGCAGCCGATGACGGGATGTGCACGAACAGCTCTTCGGGTCGCAGCAGGCGCTGCCCAAGCGGCTCAGGCAGGCGCATTTCGTAGCGCACCGGCCGGCGGTGATCGGCGAGCTGGCGTTGCGGGTTGTAGACCGAAGAAAACTTCCAGAGCATGCGGAGGAAATTTGTCTGCCCGTGCGCCAGGTGTCGCGCCACGATGCCCAGGGTGCGGCGGAGCGCGGCCCAGCCGAGATGCTTGCGGTTCAGCACCTGCTGGGTGGCGACCAGCTCGGCGTAGAAGCGTTCGAGCGGCAGCCGGGTGGGAAGCACGGCGTGCTGAACATCGAACAGGCGATAGTCGCGGGTGGTGAGCTGGCGGGATTCGGTGCGCCAGGTTTCGGTGCCCGGATACGGCGTGTTGACGGTCAGGTGAACGATTTCGGGCACGCTCAGCGCCCATTCCCGGATGATGCGGAAGCGCTGCTCATCCCAGTCCGGATCAGCGATGATGTTGACGGCCACGACGATGCCGAGCTGGCGGGCCACTTCCAGCGCTTCGAAGTTTTTGCCCAGGCTGACCCGCTTGCGATGCCGGCGCAGACCTTCTTCGTCAATGGCTTCCAGTCCCAGAAACATGTAGGCCAGTCCGAGCCGCTTCCAGTACTCAAAGACTTCCCGGTTGCGCAACAGCACGTCGCCGCGCGTTTCCAGATAATACTGCTTGCGGATGTTGCGCCGCTCGATTTCGCGTCCGATGGCGAAGCCGTGCTCGGCCTGGATGAAGGCGACGTCGTCCACGATGAACACGCCGGGCTCGCGAATCGAAGCCAGGTCTTCCGCGGCGACTTCCGGGCTGACCTGGCGATAGCTGCGACCGTAGAACGTCCAGGCGCTGCAGAACACACAGTCCCACGGGCAGCCGCGGGTGAACTCGATCGAAGCGCACGGGTCGAGCACGCCAATGAAGTACTTTCGACGCCTGGGCAACAGGTCGCGCGCCGGCTGCACCGCATCGAGCGAAGGCAGCAGCTTCGGCGGCGGCCCTTCGCCGTCCAGCGAAACCACACCGGGAATGCGCAGCAGGCTGGCACGGTCGTGGGCGGCGGCTTCCAACAATTCTGCGACGATGCCTTCGCCTTCGCCGCGCACCACACAGTCGAGCGCGCCTTGCGCGTGCTCAAGGATTTCCCGCGCGGTGAACGACGCGCTGTGTCCACCGGCAAACAAAAATGCTTCGGGCAGCCGCTGTCGGGCTGCACGGGCCAGGTCGATCACTTCCGGAATGTTGGCCAGGTAGTTCAGAGAGAATCCGATGGCCTGGGGCTGCCAGTCCTCAAGCAGGGCGAAGAAGTCTCGGTGGCGAAAGACCTGCAGGTCCAGCAAGCGCACCACATGGCCGGCACGACGCGCCGCCTGCGCCACCAGCTCGAGCCCCAGCGGCTCCAATCGCAGGTAGATTTCCGAATACATCAGGGGGCTGGGGTGCACGAGCAGGACGCGCATCGTTCAACTCCTGTTCGACAAGGAGTCGCACGAAAACACTCGTGGCACAAATATAACAAATCCGCCCGAAGACAACCAGATCGGGCAGAGCCTGCTCCGCGCAACTTCTCTGTCCTGCGCGGGTTTAATGATCCGGGGTCGAGAAAAGGAGTGAAACCATGCGTGTGGGGAACGTCATTCTGATTCTGCTGCTGTTGTCGTGCCTTGCGCAGGCTCAGACAGCCGCGCCTGCACCACCCGGGGTGGGAAACCAATCCGGAGCAAACGACCGGCCGGTCTTCGCGCCCGGCACCGGGCCTGACGACACGCCTGCCTGGTGTCCAGGATGCGGGCCCCGACTCGGTCGGGGTCGGGGCCTCGGCCTGGGCCCGTTGGGGATTGGGCGCGACCCGATGCTGCGCCAGCAATTGGGTCTCTCCGATGATCAGGTTGCCAAAATCGAATCGGCGCAGCTTGAATTTGCCAAGCAGGAGATTCAACGACGCGCTGCTCTGCGTGCCAAACGGCTGGAGCTGGCCGCGCTGCTGCGCGCCGAAAACCTGGATCGTGGAGCCATCGAACGGAAGTTGCGGGAGGTCAACGAACTCGAGCTGCAAACCCGGCTGGCGTGGCTTGATCACGGTCTGGCGGTGCGCAATCTGCTGACCGCAGAACAGCGGGAACGGCTCCGGCAGCTCCAACGGGAGCGGCTGGCTCGACGGTTCCGTGACCGGCCCGGCCCGAGGCGTAGGCCGCGGGGATGGCATGGCGGTCCTCCGCCACCGATGGCTCCGCCCCCTCCGGCGGCGCGACCGCCTGCTGCGCCGCTCGAGCGATGACGCTGAAGAAGGCGAGAAAAACAGAACGGGGAACCGGGCGGTTCCCCGTTCTGCCACTTTGTGGAAGGCCGTCGCGACCACTCCGCGTTTTGTGGAGTGACCGCCGGCGGTTTCGCACCGCGTGAGCGGTGTGCGAACGAACTCAGTAAACTTCTATGCCCGGTGGAGTCATACCTCCTCCCGAAGCATCATTTTCTTTCTACTCCCTTCCATCGCCACAGGCAAGCAAATTCGTTCCGAATCCTGTGGAAAGAAATGTGGAGCCAGCGCTCCCGATTCAGCGCGTGAAGAAACACGCCTGACCCGAAGGCGCGCTTCTGCCCGCAACGCGCCCGGGCACTCCATACGCAGGTTACTTGGCAAACAGGCCTTCGCGGAGCTGGTCGCGGCCCACGTAGGTTTTCGAGGAACGGAAGCGTTCGAACAGAGAAAGGATTTCGCGATTCTGAAAGACTCGCAAAGGGGGCAACAACGGGGGCGCGTTGAGCACTTCAATGTGCTGCTCATCGAGCACGCGGTAGCGATGGAAGGTGTCCGGCAACCGGCTGTGGAACATCGCCAGGACCACGCCTCCCGGCTGCAACAGCTCAAAGAGCTGGTCCACGATGCGGCGGGAAACGACTTCGGGCAGGTAATCGAACAGGTCCCAGGCGAGCACAGCCCGGAACGTCCCCGGCTCGTACGCCAGGTTGGCGGCGATGAAAGCTTCGGCCAGCCCGGCGTAGTCGGGCGGCTGGACTTCGCCACCCGGGCGGCGGGCGGCGGCGATGCGCCGGCGTTCATCTTCCGCGAGAAAATCGCGCCAGGTGCGCAGCAGGTCGGCGGTGTAGACCTTGAAGCGCCGCTCGGTGAAGAAACTGACCGTGGATTGCCAGACGGTGCCGAAATCGAGCAACTGGCCGTGCTGCACTTCGCCCAGCAACCAGAGAAAATCTTTCAATCCGTTCGAGTTGCGAATGTTCCGCGGTGCCGCAGCAGGTTCAGCGGCGCGACGAGGCACCGAAGCCGCATGCGGCTCCGCATGAGAACGAAATTTATCGAGCAAGCTCATGGCTCAGTGTACACGGTCCTGCGGTTCTCCGGTGCTGCGGGAAACAGCGGGCTCGGCTGCCCGCACCGGCTCCGGCGCTGAATGCGGACGCGCAGAAGGGCCCGGCCGTTCGCCTCCTTCGAGGCTCACCCTGCCGCAAACGACTGCGCCTTCCTGCACATGCAGTCGCACCGAGTAGATATCGCCACGAACCACGCCCGCGCTGCCGACCTCGACACGACGCCGCGCACGCAGATTCCCTTCGACCTGACCCTGTACGACGATCTGATCGGCCTCCACGTCGGCATAGATGCGACCGCGCGGCCCGATGGTCACCTGAGCACCGTCCAGCCGCACCGTGCCTCGCACCACGCCGTCCAGGTACAAATCCTCGTTTCCGGAAATTTCGCCGCGCACGGTGGTGCCCGGACTGAGCAACGTGGTGGCACTGCGGGCCGCGACAGGGGTGCGCGCAGGTGACGCCTCGGCGGTAGTCGCCGTCGGCGCGGGCACCCGCTCCTCCGGGTGTGCGGCAGGCTTCTCGTCCTGTCGGCGCCACATGATGACCCCCAGGAAGGCAATGCCTACCCCGCCGGAAATCAGCGTGCGAAGAGCCGGTCGGGCAGTGGCACTATAGTACAGCAGGGGGGCGCTGTAAACGCCTTCTTTGCACGCCTGCTGTCGTCCACTACACCACGGGAAAAGTAACTCGGTCTGCAAGACGGCAAACCGGACAAAGCAACCTGCGGGGCGGGCACAGCTAAGGGGAAGCCGGCGCCGTTTCGTTGCGATTCACTTCCCAGAGGGCGACCAGCATACCGACCGTCTCGTAGAAAAAGGTTTTCACGCCCGCGCGCGTATGCCACCAAACCCGCGGGTCATAAGCAGAATCCGGGGCAGCCACGACGCGGACCTCGGCCTCTGTCCCAAAAACGTTTCGGAAGATGTATCGGGCCCGGCGGGTATGGGAATTCGAAGTGACCACGAGCAGACGCCGCCAGCGCTGGGCGCGCACCAGCTCATGCAGCGAATGCGCTTCTTCCAGGGTGTTCGCCGCCCGGTTCGGATGGCGCACGATGGCGGCGGCGGGGATGCCGCGTTCGACCAAATCGCGCTCCATCAGGTCTGCGATGGAGAAATACGGCCGGAGCCAGCGGCCGCTGGCGACAATCCGCGGGGCCCAGCCGGCGCGATAGAGCTCCGCGGCCCGCGCCGCGCGTTCGGCGAAATAGTTGTCGTCGCCCAGCAGCAGAATGGCGTCAGCGGGTTGCGGCGGTTCATCCACTACCCAGAACTCGCCCATCCCGCGCAGAATCGGCCGGCGAAAAAGATAGATGCCGGCGAGCAGAGCAACGACGAGAAACAGTACGAGCAGCTTGGCGAATATGCCGCCGCGCTGATTGGCCCGCAAACCAACCGGAGAGCGACGACGGGGGTGGGCAACCGGATTGCGCATGCTGCACCGCACTACGTCGCGCCCGGATCCATCTGCCGGAGCTGCTCGGCAGCCTGTTCGGGCGGCAGGGCGTTGAAATAGACCTCCTTGATGCTGTACGACTTGCTGCGCTGCTCCACGATCGGAAGGATTTCGATGTGCCAGTGATAATCCTCGGCGATGGTCTTCCAGTATTCGCTGAGTTCAGCCTTGGCCTGCTGCGTGTTGGGTGCGGTGTGCACGACCAGGTGGTAATCGGCGGCCACCTGGCTCAGCCGACGCAGTGTGCGCCCGAGCAACGCAGCCAGATCACGACGCCGGGCACCCGGGCGGGGCGTTTCAAACTGATGGTTGTGCTTGCGTCCAATCAGCCAGACTTCATACGGCACGCGGGAAGCATAGGGACAAAACGCCAGGTAATCTCCCTCCGTATCCACAAGCCTTTTCCCCTGGCGCTCTTCCTGACGCAGGATGTCGCAGAAGACGCAGCGCTCTTTCTGCTGGAAGTAGTCGCGTGCGGCACGCAATTCATACAGGATGCGCCGGGGCACAAACGTGGTGGCGGTAATCTGCGAGTGGGAGTGCGTCCATTCCTCCCCGGCCAGCGGGCCGAAGTTCTTGAATACGGTGACATATTTGAAGCGGAGATCGAGCTTGAGATCACGGATGCGGTGCGCATAGGCTTCGAGGATGCGTTCGATCGCTTCGTCCGACATCTGCGAGGTGCGGAGGTGATGATCGCGCGTTTCGATCAGAATTTCATGGGCGCCCAGTGTCAACATGCGGTCGTAGATGCCTTCCGCCTGCCGTGCGGCTTCGCTCTCGATGCGATAGAGGGGATCGAAATGCGGGATCACCCGCACCTGCCATTCACCCGTTTCGGGCAGCGCGAAGACCGTCTTGGACAGGGATTCCTGTCCCGGGCAGAGCGGGCAGGGCTCAGCTGCCACCGTCGGGCGCTCGCGATGGCCGACGACCACCCAACTGCGCGTGATGGGGTCTTTGCGGAGCTCCATGAACGGAACTTGGTGGCTCCTCTCGGGCCCTCGTGCCGTGACGCGCCGATGTATAGCGCAGCGCGTGCACCCGCGCAAGCCGTGCGGCCACCTGCCACGGCAAACGGTTACGTCCGGGGCTGGAGCAAATCTAATGCGTGTAGTGGGCCGGGGTCGGTCCCTGCTCGAGCCGATTCCGATCCCAGATGGCACCTTCGCGGGAGTAAGCGGCCAGCTCGAAATCCTGGGTCAGCTCGAGCGCATCGGTCGGACAGGCATCTTCGCACAGACCGCAGAACATGCAGCGCGAAAGGTCGTAGGTGAAGGTCGTGAGCACCTTGCGGCGGGTGACGTCGTCCCGCTGCCAGCCGACGACAATCAGGTTTTCCGGGCAGGCCAGCGCACACAGATTGCAGGCGATGCAGAGGGTCTCGCCGGTAGCCGGATTCGTGTTCAGCCGCGGTGCCCCGCGGTACCGCTCTGCCACCGGCGGGCGCTCCAGAGGGTACTGCTCGGTGTAGATGTTCCGCGGGTGCTGATAGCGAAACGTCACCCACAGACCTTGAAGCAGATCCACCAGGAAGATGCGCCGCAAAAGTTTTCGCATGCGAATAGTTTGCGGGCGAAGCACAGCAATGTCAAGCACGGCGGGCGGCGAGCGCTCAAGCAGCCGGCCGCTCGCTCGACTTCGGCACCGCAGAAACCCTAGAATACGCCTGTGCACGCAACGAGCGAAGACGCACGGCTGATGTACGCGGCCCTGGAAGAAGCGCGTGCCGCCGAACGGGCCGGCGAAGTCCCGGTGGGCGCACTCCTGGTGCAGGGAGGAAGGATCGTCGCGCGCGCCGGCAACCGCACCCTCCGCGACTGCGACCCGACGGCGCATGCCGAAATCGTCGTGCTGCGCGAAGCGGCGCGGGTTCTGGGCAACCATCGGCTTGTGGGTACAACGCTCTATGTAACCATCGAACCCTGCGCGATGTGCGCCGGCGCCCTGGTTCAGGCACGCATTGCCCGACTGGTCTACGGCGCCGATGATCCCCGCGCGGGAGCGGTGCGCACGCTGTTCCGCATTGCTGACCACCCGCAGTTGAACCATCGCATCGAAATCACCAGCGGCGTTCTGGCCGAGGAATGTGCCGCGCTGTTGCAGGCTTTTTTTGCCTCACGCCGGTGAGATCAGCAAACGTTCTGGCGATGTTCGGTCTGGCCGCCGAACATACACAGGCCCCGGGTTGTCGGAGAAGTTGCGGTCTGCTAGTTTAGGAAACTGACGCGGAGAGGTGTCTGAGCGGTTGAAAGAGCCCGCCTCGAAAGCGGGTAGGCTGGCTAAAACCGGCCTCGTGGGTTCGAATCCCACCCTCTCCGCCAGCTCGCCGGGGCCCGGCTACCTCCACTTCACGTCGCACACAGGACGGAGCTTGTAGTTCGTTTCGGTGCGCAAGCCGAATGCGCTCGTCGCGAGTTCTGCCCGGTAAGCCAAACGCGGAGCCAAGCGCCGGCATCGGTTCCACCAGAACTCGGGCCACGAGGCATTTCCCTCACGCAACAGCTACGGGTTGTTCAGCGCAATAACCTCAATGGCGCTGATTTTTGGATTTTCCACAACATGTCGGAACTCGATGTTCAGCACGCCGTCCGATACGGTGACGTCGAACGTCTTCACCAGTGCCGTCAGCGAGCCTACTTCACGGAAAATGTCCAAATCGTTCAGAACCAACACACCCTCGATCAGCACATCGAAAACGCGGCAGCCCACGGAAAAACAGCCGTTGTAGATTTCAGCAAAGTACAGATTCACGCGGTAGCTGCCGTTGGTCACCGGCAGCGAATAGGCCAGCTCCGGCGCCGCCGGCGG
>JAIMAG010000051.1 GCA_023512135.1 Terriglobia bacterium
ACATTCGGCTGTGCAGCGTCCGTGCGGCCCGTCTGGACGTCGCCAGGTGCGCGCGGCAGTCTCACATCGTTACCACCGCCGCCTGCTGGACCGACAACGGGCGCCAACCACGACGTCATATCGTTAATCCGCATGCGGATCTCACCTCTGATCCGTCCATCCTCCATGTTTCATATCGGACAATCCTGTCGAAACTTGCATGCCAATCCTTCGCCACAGGGCTTCCAAAATCCTCCCGCATCGCCCAGAGCATGCAAAAGGCCCGTGCGAATCCACGAGCCTCGCCGCATTTCAGAGTGGACTTGCTCCGCCTTGCTGGGACGGGGATGATGATGGCTTGGGCCATGCGGCTGCCCAGGGGCCTGCCTGGTGCTAGCTTTCGGCCCGCGCGGCAGCATGAATCGCATCCAGCCACCGCGCCGTAGCCAGCGACCACCGGTGCTCCCGCTCCGGCTGTCGGCCTTGCGCAATGCATTCCGCAAAGTAGCGGATCTCCGCCTGATAGATGGGGAAGTCTTCAAAGAACAACTCGGTGATGGTGCTGCCCCGCACTTCCACCGTGAGCTGCGGCAGTCCCCGATCAGGCCGAAACGGGAGGTTGAGATGTAACACCCCGCCGCTGCCCAGGATGGTAAACCCCTGCGCACGCGGCTGCTCGAACGAACACTGGAAGGTGCCGATCACGCCCCCATTCATGCGGAACAGCGCGCGCAGCGTCGCGTCCACGCCCGACGGCGAGCGATGAGCAATGGCCGCGATGGACTGCGGCAGGTCCTCGCCGAACGTCGACACCATCGCATGCACGCAGTAGCAGCCCACATCGTACAGCGCACCCCCGCCCATCGCCGGGTCCCAACGGATATCCTCCGGCCGATCCAGAATGAACCCATGACGGCTGCGCACCTCGATCACGTCACCCAGCTTGCCGGAAGCCAGCCATTCCCGCACGCGCGCCCACTGCGGGTGAAACGCGTACATAAACGCCTCCATGAAGACGACGCCGTGCTTCTCGCAGGTGCAGATCATCCCGTCGAGTTCCGGAGCAGTGAGGGCCGCAGGTTTCTCGCACAGCACGTGCTTCCCTGCCTCGGCTGCTCTCCGCGTCCACTCGGCGTGCAGATGGTTGGGCAGGGGGATGTACACCGCGTCGACGTCCGGATCAGCCAGCAATGCTTCGTAGGAACCGTAGGCACGCGATGCCCCAACTGTCCTCGCCCAAGCCTGGGCCTTCGCCTCATCGCGGCTCGCCACCGCCACCAGTTCGTGCCCCTCCTCGGCGCGGATGGCCGGGATGACCTGTTCCTCTGCGATCCGCGCCGTACCGAGAATACCCCAGCGCAGGGTCATGGTGAACCAATCCTCCTTTGCCGCTGTGCCCGCGGCCGACAGATTACAACGTGCTCCACACTAGGGTTCGCGGTGAAGGGCCAACCTTCCTGGCAGGAACAGCGGACTGGTGGTGTCACATCCGCACCTGCCAGCGGTGGAACCAGCCGTCCGCTGCATGCGTGTGCACTGCACCGGACGTATCGTACGGCGGCCACCAGATGCGGAAGTTGCCGCTGTCGTAGAGCGGGCCAAGCATGTACACCATGCCGTCGTAGTACCGCCAGTGCCCTGACGGGATCCTGGCGTTCCACAGTGCCTTGACAAAATCCAAACGGTAGGGCTGAGTGGCGGCAATCGCACTGGACGCATTCATCGCCACCAATCCTGGTGAATGTTGATTCTGACTGATGGGCGTGCCGTCGAGGTGGAACAGGCTTTCATACGAGTTGATGCCCTGCCCGTAGGAAAACGCCTCCAGGGTGTTCGAATACACACAGAAAATTCGGGACATCTATGAGACTCGGCCAGGCGAGAGACCCGCCTGACAGGCATCTCACCGCTGACGGTGAATTTTCACGTCCGCGAAGTACACCTTCTCCTGCTCCACCTCCGCCACTTCGCCAGTGATCTGAAACCCTCCCTCGAGCCGTATGTCTTCGGAAGAACTGCCCACCATCACCTGGATGGTGCCCGGCTCCACCACACACCTCAGCTCGCGGTCGTAGAAGGCCAGGTGATGGGCATGCAGGCGGAAGGTCACCGTGGCACTCTCGGCAGGCTGCAGCGAAATCCGTGCGAAGCCTTTCAGTTCTTT
>JAIMAG010000028.1 GCA_023512135.1 Terriglobia bacterium
GCCCCCGCAGCGCGGCCGCAGGCCTATCAGGACGGGGACAACCTGATCGAGCAGGCCGGTCTGCGGGCCGCCCGTCTGCTGGAGTCGGTGCGCGTGTTTGCCGCCCCGGCCCTGGCGGAACAACTCGCCGAAGAGGCCCGCGAGGTGACGAACGAAGCCACCTATCTGCGCGAGCGGTTGGCGGTGCAGTACCGGCGCCTCGCCGGCGAAGCTCCACCGGTCGCTTCGCTCAGCCCGGAAGAACAGGCGATGGCGGCGAAGGTGCCGGAGATCGCAGGCACGCCGGCAGAATTCCTCGACAAACGCAGTTCGATTGGCAACCAAGGCTTGCATTCTCTGATGGCTTTCGAGGTCTGGTGCTTTGTGGATGGCCGACGCAGCTACCTGGATATCTACCGGGCCGTTCGCGCCGAAGCGCAGCTCGCCGGCGAGTGGTACTACGGCCGGGTCACGGCCCGGCAGGTATCCGAGCTGCTCGATGCGGGCGTGCGGGCCGGCTTGCTGAAACTGAAGCAGTGAGGCGACCGGCGCCGGACGCGTCACGGGCCGGAATGCACCTCCTACAGGGCCGCTTGGGCCGCGCGCCTTGAAACACCGGTGCAGGCTCTTTCCCGACGGCTGGGCGCTGCCGGTGCTGCGTTGACATCGGCCATGCTGCTCGGCAGAATAGAATTGCAGTTGTTGACGGCTGTGCCCAAGTGGCGGAACTGGCAGACGCGCTAGCTTCAGGAGCTAGTGCCCTTTACGGGCGTGGAGGTTCGAGTCCTCTCTTGGGCACCATATCCCCCCATGAGGACTGCCGTCCCCGGTAAACGCATCCCCCGTTGTTAAAAAACGAAAAGAGGCGGCCCAGGTCTAACCGCCTCTTTCGGGTGTCCGGAGACACCACCCACCCGGCCTGGCAGCCGGCGTGGGTTCCGGTGTGCCATTCGCTAGAACCCCACAACGGGAGAAAAGTTGCTGAGGGTCTCGGATGGCTTTCAGTGCGGCCTGCGGCGCAGGGCCGCGAGCCGAACTATCGCTGCAATACCTGCCATCGGCCCGAACGCGAGGACAGCAAAAGCCCACCGCCATCCCACCTGCTGCACCAGCGCCGGGATGAGCTGGATCGTCACAGTGGTCAGCAGAAATCCCAGCGAGGTTTGCAGGGTCAGTGCCGTGCCCACAGCATGGCGTGGCGCTACTTCGGTGACCAGTGCGCTGAACTGCGCCGAATCGGCGACCACGAAAAATCCCCACAACCAGGTCAGTGCACCCACCAGCCAGGGATTCCCACCGAAGGTCAGCCCGATGAGCAGCGCGCACAGCCCGCTGGCAGCCATGGCCACGTTGACCGTGCGCTCGCGCCCGATCCGGTCCGCTACCAGTCCGCCCCACACGCAGCCCAGACCTCCGGCTGCGATGGCGCCGAAGGCCAGTCCGTCGGCCAGCCCAGAAAGATGGAGATGGGCATTGCTGTGGTGAGCCGTGTGTTCGTGCAAGCTGGCCA
The DNA here is from genome assembly GCA_023512135.1 of Terriglobia bacterium. Taxonomy (GTDB): domain Bacteria; phylum Acidobacteriota; class Terriglobia; order Acidiferrales; family UBA7541; genus DSGC01. The sequence continues at coordinate 1,490 of JAIMAG010000028.1, forward strand.
GCAGAAACGCGGGCACCCAGGTCCACATGGCATACAGTTCCCACATATGTCCCAGGTAGCCTGCCGTGGCCAGCCGTGTTTCGCGGTGCCGCAGTACTTCTCCTGCCAGTCTCCAGGAAAAAGGCCGCTGCTCAAACGAGAACGGTCCTTCGCGATAGCCCCAGGCCACCAGCAACGCGCCCGCTGCGGCACAGCCGGATGCGGCGAACAACACGCTCTGGTAGTCGGCGGGCTCCAGGACGCGGAACAGATAGGGTGCTGCCTTGCCCACGGTCAGGGCTCCGACCAGGACGCCAATCGCCATCCCGCGGGCGGTGCGAAACCACGTAGCCATCATTTTCATCGCCGGCGGGTAGACGCCGGCCAGGAACATTCCCGTCAGGAATCGCAGCCCCAGGGCCGCGGAGTAGCTCGGCGCCCAGGCCAGCGCTGCGTTGGCTGCCGCTCCGAGCAGTGCGCAGACTGCGAAGTAGGCGCGCGCGGGCAGCAGGTCCGCCAGATTCAGCACAGCGGCCAGCGCGGTGCCCGCGACAAATCCCATCTGCACCGCTGTGGCCAGCAGCGCGGTCTCCGAGGGGCTGAGGCTCCACAGCGCCTGCAGTTGGGGAGCGGCCGCGCTGGCGGTGAACCACAGCGACATCCCGAGCAGCTCCGCCGCAGACAGCAGCACCAGCATGCGCCAGCGACGCGAATCCGTTTCGTGCTTCATGCGCGCCCAGCAGTCCTCCGCGCGGCCCGTCCGACCAGAGATGACATTTTGAGGGCACAAGTATAACCTTGGAAGAGGACGCGTCAGCGTGGCTGGCGGCCGGGATGCATCCTGGAGCTGGTCGCAGTCCTCAGCAGCGGAGAACGGGCCCATGTCCAAAGCGGTTGTGCTCGTCAGTGGCGGCATGGATTCCTGCGTCACGGCGGCGATGGCACGCACCACTCACACGCCGGCGTTTTTGCACGTCAGCTACGGCCAGCGCACCGAACGCCGCGAACGGCAGGCGTTCGAAGCCATCGCTGATTTCTACGGGGTGCGCGAACGGCTGGTGGTGCGGTTCGATCACCTGGCGCAGATCGGCGGTTCCGCCCTCACGGATCCGAGCATCCCGGTACCCGAAGATGGTGCAGCGCTTCTGCATGCACGGCGAGAAACGGAGTCAGCAGCCGCAGCACGGATTCCGGTGACCTATGTACCGTTTCGGAATGCCCATCTGCTCGCGGTTGCGGTGAGCTGGGCGGAGGTGCTCGGCGCCACTGCCGTCTACATTGGAGCCGTAGCGGAAGACAGCTCCGGGTATCCGGATTGTCGGCCGGCGTTCTACCAGGCGTTTCAGCAGGCCGTGCGCGAAGGCACGAAACCGGAAACCCACATTGCGCTACTGACTCCGGTGATTGCCCTGCGCAAAAGTGAAATCGTGCGGCGGGGCATCGAGTTGGGCGCCCCGTTGCATCTTACCTGGTCGTGCTACCAGGAGGAGGAAGTGGCCTGCGGTGTCTGCGACAGTTGCCGGTTGCGCTTGCGCGCCTTTGCCGAGGCGGGCGTTCGAGATCCGCTTACCTATCGTGTGCCAGTTGCGCGATAATAGAAAACGGAGCCGGCCGGTGGACGGCGAAGGAGACTGCATCATGAATCTGTGGAAAACGACGTTGGCCATTCTGATCCTGCTGATCTTGGGCGCGAGCAGTGCATCGGCCCAGGCCACCCTGCGGGGCACCGTGTACGACCTCGAGGGCAAACCGTATCCGGGCGTCAAGGTAATCATCCGGAACACCGACACCGGTACCGTGCACGAGGTTACGACCGATGCCAAAGGGGAGTACCTGCAGTCCGGCCTGCGGGGCGGTAACTACACCCTCGTGTTCCGGGTCAACGAACAGGATCTGTTCACGCAGCCGCTCCGCATCGGCGGCAGCGGAGAATTCAAATTCGACGCCAACTTCAAAGAGCTGCTGGGCGCCGAATTGGAGAACATCAAAAAACGGGAAGCCGAGCAGAAAAAATTCGAGGCGATGAAGGCGGCGTTCGATGCCGGTGCCGCCGCGCTGGAGCAGGCCAAGCAGTTCCGCAATCGTGCGGCGAACGCACCGAGCGCGGAACGAGCCGAGCTGCAGTCGCAACTGAACCAGTTCGCGCAAAGCGCGATCAGCAGCTTCGAGCAGGCCCGGCAGACGGCCGGCGAGAACGATCGCAATCTGCACCTGATTTATGCCAAGCTGGGCGAATCCTACGAAGTGGCCGGCCGTTATGAAGAAGCGATTGCCGCCTACCAGAAAGCCGTTGAGCTGCGACCCGAGGAGCCCAGCTACTACAACAATCTGGGCAACACGCTGGCCAAAGTGGGCAAAATCGAAGAAGCCCGCGCCGCCTATCAGAAAAGCGCGGAGCTGAATCCCGCCGGGGCCGCCAATGTCTGGATGAACCTCGGCATCGTGCTCTGGCAGAATTACCGCTACGAAGAAGCCATCGAGCCGCTGCAAAAATCGCTCGAGCTGAACCCACGGAATGCGCAGGCCTGGTACGTGCTGGGTGCATCGCTGGTCGGTCTGATCGAGTTCAAACAGGAAGGGGACAAGAGCATTCCCATCCTCCGCCCCGGCACCGTGGAAGCCTACCAGAAGTGCATCGAAGTGGACCCGAATGGCCCATTTGCGGCGCAGGCGCGGCAGGCGCTGGCCGAACTGGAAGCCATCGGTGTGGGCATCAGCACCAAGGTCAACGTGAAGAAGAAAAAAGGCTGACGGTCGGCTCGATTCGTTTCCTGTTCATCCTCGGGTCCCGAAGTTTCGAATGCACACGCGAGTCTGCGTGTGTTCCGTGAGCTTCCCTGCAGATTCCGCCTCCAGAAAATCTGCTTCCGCATATTCACCCGTCTCCGCACAGGCCGTTGACGAAGGTGCGCCCTCGCTGTAGGCTTGCGCGCCGATGCGGGAGTCCTCTGCGCCTTCGACGCGCGGGAGGACACAGGGAGGGATGATGCGGGAACGTTTGCGGTTCTTTTTTGTGCTGGGTTGGCTGCTGGTCGTGGCGACCGGGGTTGCCTCGGTGTCCCAATGGGGAGCCGTTTCGACTTCGGCGTCAGCGCCGGTCGCTCCGGCCACCGCCGCGCAGCAGCGGCAGGACCCCTTTGCGGGTTTCGACGAGTTTGTCGCGGCCACCATGAAGCAGTGGAACGTCCCCGGGCTGGCCATCGCCGTGATCCGGGACGGTAAGGTTCTGCTCGCCAAGGGCTATGGCACGCGGGACATCGAATCCGGTGCCCCCGTGACGCCGAGCACGCTGTTCGCAATCGGCTCGATTTCAAAGTCGTTTACCGTGACCGCCCTGGGCATGCTGGTGGACGAAGGCAAGCTCGATTGGGACAAGCCACTGCGCAACTACCTGCCGGATTTCCAGCTCTACGACCCGGTGGCCAGCGAACGCTTCACGCCTCGGGACCTGGTCACGCACCGTTCCGGTTTGCCCCGTCATGACCTGGTCTGGTACGGCTCCGACCTGACCCGCGCGGAGATGTACCGCCGGCTCCGCTTCCTGCCGCCCAGCCGCGATTTCCGCGCCGCCTATCAATACCAGAACCTGATGTACATGACGGCAGGCATCCTGGTGGAACGGTTGTCCGGAATGCGCTGGGAGGAATTCGTCCGCCAGCGGATCTTCCAGCCGCTGGGGATGACGAACTCCAATTTTTCCGTGAACGATTCGCAGAAGGCTGCGGATTTTTCCTACCCGCACGGCACGACGCGCGCGGGGGAGCGGGAAACCGTCATCCGCATCCCGTTCCGCAACATCGACGAAATCGGCCCGGCCGGCTCGATCAATTCCAGCGTGGACCAGATGATTCGCTATGTGGAGTTCCACATCGGCCAGGGCAAGTACGGCGACCGGCAACTGCTCTCGGAAGCGAATGCACAGCAGATGCAGACGCCGCAGATGGTTATGCCGGGACCGATGCAGTATGACGAAGTGTTCCATTCCAGCTACGGGCTCGGGTTCGTGATTACCGCATACCGCGGTCACAAGCTGGTTTCCCACGGCGGCGGGATCGATGGGTTCGTCGCCCTGCTCAGCTTCATGCCGCGCGACAAGATCGGCATGATCGTGCTGACGAATCTTTCCGGCAACAACCCGGTGCCGCAGATTGTCACCTACAACGTATACGACCGCCTGCTGGGCCTGCCGCCGGTAGACTGGGTCGCGCGCACGCAGCAACAGCAGAAGCAACAGGAAGAGGCGCAGCGCAAGCGGCGCGAGGAGAGGGCGGCACAGCGCAAAACCGGCACGCAGCCTTCGCGTCCGCTGGCTGAGTTTGCCGGGGAGTACGAACACCCGGGTTACGGGGTGGTCGCTATCGCCGTCGAAGACAACCAGCTCACGCTCACCTATAACCGGTTCCGCGCGACGCTCGAGCATTTCCACTACGATGTTTTCCAGACGCCGCAGCTCGAGCGGAATCCGCTTTCCGAGCTGCAGATCAGCTTTGCGAGCAACCTGCGCGGCGAAGTGGAAACGGTCAGCGTTCCGCTGGAGTCCGGCGGGGAACCGATTGTCTTCCGCCGCCGCGCAGCCAAGGCCGCACGCTAGCCGCGGCCGGCAGGCCGTCGGGTCTGCTGTTTCCCGTTCCCGCCGCCAGCGGCTGGCGCAGCGGAAACAGTACGAGCAGAGCGGCAACGTTCTCCATCGGGGAACGGCAGGCGGAGTTTGTCTGGAGTGAAATGGTCGGGGCGAGTGGATTTGAACCACCGACCTCCTGGTCCCGAACCAGGCGCTCTAGCCAGGCTGAGCCACGCCCCGACGCGCAAAGCCTGTCAACGTCGACTCTGCGGCAAAAAGATTATCACAAGCCGCAGCCGACAGCCAACGCGAGCCGCGATGCGGCTGTCGCAGGACTGCCGGGGATAATCGCTTGCTTTTTCGCGCGCTGAAGTTTGTGAGGGCAGCTTGTCGGAACCGCGTTCTGCCGCAGGTTGTTCAGCAGCCCGGGCAGAATTCGGCAGGCGTCGGTTCCCGTTCCACGGAATGCGCGGCCTGGCGAGAAGTGACATTCTGGCGTTTCCTGCGGTTGCCCTCTCGCGGCCTCTCGAAAATGCACAGCGAGGGTTCCGAATCCTGTTGACGTGACCCCGCCCGGGGCGTAGCATGGGCGTGGGGCATCTGAGGGATTTTCCTCCACCGGATTTGCCGAGCTGCCCGCGTCCCGATTTTTCTACGTCCCCTGGGAGGCGGCCATGGGTCGCCAAGCAGCCGTCCTGATTGCCTGTTTTGATCCTCAGAGTCGTCAGACGCTCGTGCAATGGCTCGGCGAACATTCTCTGGAGCCGATTCCATTTGCCACGGTCGGTGAACTGCGCGAACTGCTGAAGCAACGCTCGGTGGTGCTTGTGCTGTGCGAAGCGCAACTGTCCGATGGAAACTTCCGCGATGTGCTCGAGGCGGTGGCGCGTCGTGGACGACGAATCCCTGTAGTCGTGACGTCGCCGAAGAGCGAAACGCAAGAATACCTGGCGGCCATGCAGGCCGGGGCCTTCGACTTTCTCCCGTACCCCATCCAACTGCGCGACTTGGAATGGGTCGTCGGCAACGCCCTGCACCGTTCGATGGCCGCTGCCAGTTAACCCAGCCGCGCCGGAACCTTTCGGTTCCCAACGGAATCGAGCGTGCGATGGAAAACCGCAAAGTCCAGGTCCTGCTGGCGGGCGAGAGCATTGCGGATACCCTCTCGGTGGCGGAATTTCTGCACAACTGGGGCTGCGAAGCCCGCGTGGTGACTTCGCTGGCCGAAGCGCAGCAGATCATTTCCCGGCACGCGTGCGACCTGGTGTTGAGTCAGGTCCGGCTGCAGGATGGCAGCGCATTTCCCCTGATGGCCTATCTGGCGGGTTCTTCGGTGACGCTATTTTTCTTCCAGCCGGTCCATGAGGGATGCTGGTGGCTGCCTGCTTTGCGACGCGGCCACTATTGCTGGGGTTCGCCGGCGATGCGACCCAGCGAGTTTGTCCGTGTACTCGGGGAAGTCTTGCGCGAAATCGCCGCAGAGAAAACCGAACCACAACCGCAGCGTGCGGCCCGGACGGGCGTGCCCGAATCGGTGATTGTGCGCCCGCGGCCCGTTCCTCTGTCGATGCGCTCGGGCACGCCCCGAAAAGCGCAGGCCACCCCGCCACCCCCGCCGGCCGCCAAAACCGCTTGAGAAAACTCCGGGCGGGATGAAGCGCCGCCTGTGGCGGACGTCCGCAGAGCCCGCACGGTTCGAAGCAGAGCTTCACTGCTCCGCCCACAGGCCGCGACGGGCCGCTCGCGCTTCGCGTTCGAGCTGGAGGAACTGTTCAGCATAGGCAAACGGGAAGCGCGTGTAGGCATGTCCGTAGCCCTGGCGGATGATTTCGGCGTTGAGGAACGTTCCGTCCTCGAGGTACACGTAGGCCAGGGTGCGCCCGTAGCGGTCGGTGCGCTGCTGGTCGTAGGCCAGGTGCACGCGTTTGCCTTCGGCCAGTCGCCGGGTGAACGCCGCAGCTTCCTTCCCGAACGCTTCGACCGGGCGGCGCGGGTCTACACTCTCCGGCGTGTCCACACCGATCAGGCGAACACGTTCTTCTCCGTCCAGAATCAAGGTGTCGCCATCTACAACGCGGAGCACCATCCGCCACTCGCCCTCCGGTAGCAGCGCAGGTTCGTGCCGACTCTCGCGAACGAGCCAGATGGCCAGCGCGAGCAGAAAGGCGATGGTTGCGGCGAGTTTACTTTTGCGGCCGGTTTTCCCGGGCATGTGCGACGCCTGAGCAGCCTGTTCCCGCTGCGGTTTGAGTCGTGTTCAAGCTGTCGGTTATTATATTCTCGAGTGCAGCACCGTACGACGATGGCCGTGGATCGGAACCAGCTTCAGAAAATCGACGAATACCGGTGGCTGGTGCCCCGAGGGACCAAGCCCGGCATGCGGACCGATGCGCTCATCTACGCCGACGAACGTTTACTGGAGGCCATTCTGAAAGACCTCTCGGTGGACCAGGCGATGAACGTAGCGTTTCTGCCGGGCATCGTGGGGCGGTCGCTGGCCATGCCGGATATCCACCAGGGCTACGGATTTCCGATCGGGGGTGTGGCCGCCACCGATTTCCGCACCGGTGTGATTTCTCCCGGGGGCGTCGGATTCGACATCAACTGCGGCGTTCGCCTGCTGGCTTCGACCTTGCAAAAAGACGACGTGGTGCCGCGGCTGCGCGAGCTGGTCAACCAGTTGTTCCGCGACGTGCCTTCCGGAACCGGCTCGGAAGGTTTTCTCAAATGCAGCCTGCCGGAGCTGGATCGCGTGCTCACCGAAGGCGCTACCTGGGTCGTCGAGCGCGGCTTGGGCGAAGCCAGTGACGTCGAATATTGCGAAGAGTCGGGCTGCATGGCGGGCGCCGACCCGTCCAAGGTCAGCCAGCGCGCCAAACAGCGTGGACACACGCAGCTCGGCACGCTGGGCAGCGGCAACCATTTTCTCGAAGTGCAGTACGTGCAAAAAGTGTTCGAGCCGGAAATCGCCCGCCGGTTCGGCCTGGAAGAAGATCAGGTGGTCGTGCTGATCCACTGCGGCTCGCGGGGACTGGGCCATCAGGTTTGTACCGACTACCTGAAGACCATGAACGAGGCGATGGCCCGCTATGGAATCTCGCTGCCGGACCGGCAACTGGCCTGCGTGCCGATTCAAACTCCCGAGGGACAGGACTATCTGGCGGCCATGGCCGCTTCCGCCAACTTTGCCTGGGCGAATCGGCAGGCGATTACGCATTTCACCCGGAAGGCGTTCGAGAAAATTTTCGGGCCGGGAGCGAAGTTACGGGTTGTCTACGACGTCGCCCACAACATCGCCAAGCGGGAACGGCACCGCGTGGATGGCGAAGAAAAAGAAGTTCTGGTGCACCGCAAGGGCGCAACCCGCTCCTTCCCGGCCGGCGCGCCGGAGCTTCCCGCCGGCTACCGGGATGTGGGCCAGCCGGTTCTGATTCCCGGCTCGATGGGCACGGCGAGCTACGTGCTGGTCGGCACGGAAAAAGCCATGGAGGAGACCTTCGGCACCGTCTGCCACGGTGCCGGCCGGGCGCTGTCGCGTTCGGCAGCGAAGAAGGGCCGCGATGCCCGCGCGGAAACCAAGCGCCTCGAGGAAATGGGCATCATCCTGCGCGCTGAAACGCGGGACGGCATCCTCGAAGAAGTGCCCGAAGCCTACAAGGACATCGACGCGGTCGTCGACGTCGTCCACAACGCCGGCCTGGCCCGCAAAGTCGCACGGCTGCGGCCGATCGGCGTCATCAAGGGTTAAAGAGAACTTCGCCGCGGCCCGCAGAAGCTCCACGAGCAAATTTTCGCTGCGCCCTGCTCCCCGGGAGGCTGCCATGCAGATCCATCTGGAGGAAGAGGAACGGCAGGCGCTGCTGGAAATCCTCGATGACGTCCTGCGGGATCTGAGCGAAGAGATCTACAAGACGGAAAATTTCGACTACCGCGAACAGCTCAAACGCCGCCAGGCGGTCGTGAAATCGCTGCTCGAGCGGCTGCGCTCATCCGTCCGAACCTAGTCTCGCAGCCCGGTCAACCTTTTTCGGCGAAGGAGGCGAGCTGCGGTTTGGCGAGTTTTTCGAAATCCTCGAAGCGCATGCGAATGGCGTCCCGGTGCGTGCCGGCATTGAAGACGATTTCTTCATCTTCAGCGAGCACTTTGTCTGCCACTACAGGCAGGCCATAGAGCACGCCGAACGGCGGCATCGCCCCCAGCTCGCAATCGGGGAACAGACCGGCGAACTCGTCTTCCGTGGCCAGACGCACCGGCTTGCCCAGTATCTCTCCCAGTTTTTTCAGGTTCACGTGGTAGGAAGCAGGCAGCACCGCCAGAACCATCTCCTCGCCGGCCTTGACGACCACGGTTTTGGCCAGTTCCTTGCCCGGTACGTGCAGGGTGGCCGCAGCGGCCTGTGCGGTATAGGCCGGTGAATGCGTCATGGTGGTGTAGCGGACTTTGTTCTTATCGAGCAGTTCTTTCAGACGCGCGGAAACGCTCATGGCAGGCCTCCTTGAACAGGGCGCGGGTGCGTTGCTGGAATTATCTCGCCACCGGGTGGAAATGGGAAGTGCTCACGGCTCCCTTCGAAGCCGTTGCTCTAGGTTCATTCCGGCAGGCGGATCAGGCGAGCTTCGAGAACCGCTTCGATGTTGCGGATCGGTTCCAGGATGGCTTCGGGCACGTCGCCATCCAGCCGCACGATGGCCAGGGCGTCCGCACCACGCACTGCTTCCCGACGGCCGAGCGCAAAGGTGGCAATATTGATCCCGCGGCTGCCGAGCAGTGTGCCCATCTTTCCGATCACGCCGGGCACGTCTCGATTCCGCGTGAAAAGCAGCGTGCCGGCCAGCGGGGCTTCCAGCTCGATGCCGTCCACAGCCAGGATGCGCGGCGTGGTGCCGGCCAGCACCGTGCCTTCGACGGAAAGTGTCCGGCCTGTGCCCGGGTCATCGGATTCCAGAGACACTTCCAGCGTGTTCGGGAAGCCGAGCTCGCGCCGTCGCGTCCGCTCCTCGACGAGGATGCCGCGAGCGGCGGCCAGGTGCGGAGCGTTGACCACGTTGACGTTTTCCTCGAGCACCGTGTTCAGCACGCCGCTCAGTACCGCGCTGCGCAGCAGATGGGTGCCCAGTTCCGCCGGTTCGCCCGCGCAGGTAATGCGGATACGGGCCAGGCGTCCCGGGAACGCCTGGGCGACGAACCGCCCGAGCCGGTCCGCCAGGTCCAGATAGGGTCGCAGCCGGCGATACTGCTCAGGGGAAAGCGCCGGCAGATTGACGGCGTTGCGAATCGAACCTTCGGCCAGATAATCGTGCACCTGCTGGGCGATGCGGTAGCCGACTTCTTCCTGGGCTTCCGCCGTGGAGCCGGCTACGTGCGGTGTGGCGATCAGGTTCGGCAGCCCGAGCAGCGGCGAGTTCCGCGGCGGCTCTTCTGCGAACACGTCCACCGCCGCTCCGGCCAGGTGCCCGGAGCGCAACGCCTCGGCCAGGGCCGATTCGTCCACCAGCTCGCCTCGCGCGGTGTTAATCAGATAGGCTCCGCGCCGCATTTGTGCCAGGGTGCTCCGGTTGATCAGGTTTTCCGTGGTGGGGGAAAGCGAAGCATGCAGCGAGACAAAGTCGGACTGCGCGAGCAGCGTCGGCAGCGGCACCAGCGCCACGTCGGACTCTGCGGCCGCTTCCGGACTGATGTACGGGTCGCTGACCAGCACGCGCATCTCGAGCGCCCGTGCTCGCCGGGCCACTTCGGTGCCCACGCGTCCGAAGCCGATCAGCCCGAGCGTCTTGCCGCGCAGTTCGATGCCGGCCGCCGCCGATTTTTCCCAGCGCCCTGCGTGCAGCGCGGCATTCAGTTGCGGGATTCGTCGCGCCAGCGCCAGCAGCAGTGCGAGCGTGTGCTCGGCCACGCTGACCGCATTCGATCCCGGAGTGTTCATGACCAGGATGCCGCGCTCCGTGGCTGCCTCGACGTCGATGTTGTCCACGCCCACGCCGGCACGGGCCACCACCCGAAGCCGCGGAGCGCCGGCCAGCAGCTCTGCGGTGACGCGCGTGGCGCTGCGCACAATCAAGGCTTCGGCATCGCGCAGCTCGCCGGCCAGATGGCCCGCCTCAGGGGTCACCACCTGCCAGCCGGCCGCACGGAGCAGGTCCAGTCCGCGGTCGCTGATGGGATCGGCAACAACGATTTTTGTGCTCCTCGTCATAGCCAGGCCTGGAGAAACTCTCCCTTGTAGCTGCCGTATGCTGTCCTGTCAAATCAGGTAAATTTCACTGTGGAAACTCACAGCAGCCTCCCGCTATAGTAGGGGTTCTTCGCGCATGAGCCTTTCCGAACGCATTCAGAAAGAGCTGACCGAAGCCATCAAGGCCCGGGACGAGCTGCGCGTGAGCGTCCTGCGCATGATGAAAACGGCCCTGCACAACCGGCAGGTGGAGAAGATGCGTCCGCTCGAGGAGGCCGAAGCGGTGCAGGTGCTGCAGACGCTCGTCAAGCAGCGCCGCGAAGCCATCGAGCAGTTCGCGAAAGGGGGCCGTGCGGATCTGGTCGCGAAGGAAACGCAAGAGCTCGCCATCCTGGAAAGCTACCTGCCGGCCCCGCCGTCCCAGGAAGAGCTCGACGCAGCCATCCGGGCTGCCATCCAGGAAACCGGCGCCACTTCGCCGAAGCAGATGGGGGCCGTCATCAAGGCCGCCCGGGAGCGGCTTGCGGGGAAGGCCGTGGACGGCAAAATGCTGGCCGACCGCGTGCGCGCGTTGCTTGCCCGGTCGGAGTGAACTGCAGATGCTCTGGAAACGCATCACAGTTGCCGGCTTGCGCATCCTGCTGGGTGGGTGGATGCTCTACGCCGGGCTGGCCAAGCTGCTCGATCCCGGCTTCCTCTATGGCGGTCTGCTGCACCGGTTGAGTGAACTGGGCCGCCCGTTCGGATTCTATGACCACTACATCTTGAGCCGCTACGTCAATCTGCATGAGGAACTGTTCGCGTACGCCGTTTCGATCGGCGAAATTCTGGTGGGAGTCAGTCTGGTGTCTGGGGCACTGGTCAGCCTGGGTGTGCTGGGTGGCTGCTTTTTGATGTTGAATTTTGCCCTGGCCACGGGAGCGGGCGATCCGGCTACGCTGCTGCTGCACGGGGTTCTGACGGGCGTGTTCATCTTTTTGGGGGTGGTCGGCGCCGGGGTCTGGTGGGGTGTAGACGGCTGGCTGACGCGGTACATCAACGAAGCCGTGGTGCTGTTTCCGTTCCGGCGAACGCTGCCGAACTATTGAGTTGTACTTGTGGGCCTTGCCTTCCGCTTCCGTCTGCCCGGCGGTATGCTGGAAACATGCCGCTGCCAGAAACCATCCCGGTGCGCTTCACCGAGGAAGAAGCCGAATACCTGAGCGTGCGTCCGGTGCGGCGCCAGCTGCTGCGCATCGAACAGCTCGTGGACCTGATTCTTTCGGTGACGGGCAAGGATCCGGTCCGCGTAGCGCAGATTCTGCGCGCGGGCAGCGTTGTCTATCACTTCTACCGGTACTGGTGGGAAGGCTTCGAAGCCGACACCGAAGCGCTGCGCGCACTGCTGGCGCGGTTTCCCGAAGACGACCCCGGCCGTCCGTTCCGTGCCGGGGAGTGCAGTGCCGTGCTCATCGAAAGCGAAGGCGCCGGTGCCTCGTCGCTTCTGCTGCCGCGGGAACTGGCCAGCCGCAAGCGCTGGTTCCGCCGCAGCAGTTTCTGGGATGCGCTGATGGAGTTGGCCGAGCGGTCGTCGCCCGTCTATCAGAGCTATTCGTATGCCCATCGCGCTGACCTGTTCGCGCTGCCCATGGAGTCTGCCCGGAAGGCTTTTCTGTCTGCCCAAGCCGTCCGGCTGGCTCCGCGCGACCTGCACCGGCAAGTGCGGGCCCTGGCCACCTGTCACCGCCTCGTGTTCCTTTGTCCGCGGCGTCCGAGCAGAACCGGCTGAGCCCGCCGGCCGGTCGCGGCTGCGCAACGCTTCCTTCGAGCCGTTCAGCCCGTTCCCCTGCTTCGGTGTGTCGGGCACAGGCTCGTTCCCCGGCCGATTCTGACTGGGAGCCCTGCGAATAGCGGTTGCCTGTTTGCCGGCTCTAGTGCTACTTTGCCCGGCGATTGCCGACCCCCGGCTTGGGCCGGTTTTCTTTGGAGGTGACGCGTGGCCACACGAACCTGGAGTTCGACGGCGCCTCCCGGCGAATTTCGTCCCTATGTTCCCCCGGAACAGACCCAGGCGGAATTCACCCTGCGCGCCGTGTTGTTTGGCGCCTTCTTTGGAATCGTGTTCGGTGCCGTAACGGTGTACGTGGGGCTGCGGGCCGGGCTGACCGTTTCTGCCTCGATTCCGATTGCCGTACTTTCGATCAGCCTGCTGCGTGCGTTCGGGCGTGCCACGATCCTGGAAAACAACATCGTGCAGACGACCGGTTCGGCCGGTGAATCGGTAGCGGCGGGCGTGCTGTTCACCCTTCCCGCGTTGATCTTTCTTGGCTATCCGCTGGAGTACTGGCTCGTATTTCTTCTCGCGCTGATTGGCGGAATCCTGGGCATCCTGTTCATGATTCCGCTGCGCCGTCAGTTGATCGTCAAAGAACACGGCAACCTGCTCTATCCCGAAGGCACCGCCTGCGCCGATGTGCTGGTCGCCGGCGATCGGGGCGGATCGTTTGCCGGACGCGTTTTCTGGGGACTGGGTCTCGGTGGCGTCTATGCCTTCCTGATGCATTCGGTCGGCGTCTGGAAGGTGCGGCCGGAGTATCAGCCCTCCTGGTTGCCCGGGGCCTCGTTTCGTGCCGATGTCACACCGGAATATCTGGGTGTGGGGTACATCATCGGCCCGCGGGTGGCTGGCGTGATTTTCGCGGGCGGAGTGTTTTCCTGGCTCGTGCTGATGCCGGCGATCAAGTTCTTCGGATCGCTGCAGCCCGAGCTGGCGCTCTATCCCAGTACAATTCCGATCCCGCGGATGACTCCGGATCAGTTGTGGGCCAGCTACATCCGCCCGATGGGAGCCGGTGCCGTCGCCGCCGCCGGTCTGATCACGCTGCTGAAGACGATGCCCACCATTCTGGGAGCGCTGCGCAGCGGCCTGAAAGATTTTCGCGCGGAGAATGCCGATGCGGTGGCGCTGACCAGCCGCGTCGAGCGCGATCTTTCCATGCGCATCGTGGTGGGCGGCTCGATTCTGATCGTGGCCATGATGTGGGCGCTGCTCACCTTCCGGCCGGTGCCCGGTGCGCAGACCGGCTGGTTCGCCAATCTGGTGGCCGCCATTTTCGTGGTCATCTTCGGCTTTCTGTTCGTGACGGTTTCTTCGCGCATCTGCGGCCTGATCGGCACTTCGGCGAATCCGGTCAGCGGGATGACGATTGCCACGCTGATGGCCACCTGCGCCGTGTTCTTGCTGCTGGGATGGACCGGCGATGCCTATGCTGTGCTGGCGCTGATGATCGGCGGAGTCGTCTGCATCGCCGCGGCCAATGCCGGAGCCACCTCGCAGGACCTGAAGACCGGTTATCTGGTCGGGGCCACGCCTTCGCGGCAGCAGATTGGTCTGGTGATTGGCGTGCTCGCCTCGGTGTTTGTTATCGGCGCCACGCTCATCCTGATGAACAAGGGGCTGGAGGAGTACAAACCGGTGCAGATTTCGCTGGATCTGGATGCGGTGCGGGCGGGCGAGCTCCGCGGCGTGCGGATCGAGCAGGAGCGCTACGAGCACGAAGGCCGCTCCTACATTTTGTTGAACGCCATCGGTTCCCGCACTGTTCCGGACGGAAAGTATCTCTACGACCCCGCGACCGGCCAGATCGAAATTCAGTGGCAGCCGGGCATCGGCAGCGACCGCGCCGCAGCGCCACAGGCCCGGCTGATGGCGACGGTCATCAACGGCATTCTCAAGCAGGAGCTCCCCTGGCGGCTTGTGGCGTTGGGCGTTTTCTTGGTGCTGGTCGTTGAGCTGCTGGGCATCCGTTCGCTCGCGTTTGCCGTCGGTTCGTATCTTTCCATCTCCACGAGCATGGCCATCTTCGCGGGGGGTGTGGTGCGCTGGCTTGCCGAACGCGGCACTGCGAAAACCGCCGGAGGCCATGCGGAAAGCGAAGTCAGTCCCGGGTCGCTGTACGCCAGCGGGTTGATTGCAGCCGGCGGTATCCTGGGACTGTTCGCCATCCTGATGAAGGTTCTGGAAGACGCCG
>JAIMAG010000004.1 GCA_023512135.1 Terriglobia bacterium
CGAAACCGAGCCGCAGCAGGATTTTTTCCATCAGACACCATTTGGTGAAGCCGGACTGGAACAGGTTGGCGCCGACGAATGCGGTAAACCAGAACCAGTTCGGGTTTACCCAGATGCCCAGCGCCAGGGACACCAGAATGAATGTCCCCGCGATGATTCGGATCATGTGTTCGAGAGTCACGGTTTCGACCTCCTTCCTGTGAGGATTTTGCTCCGCAAGCGTGTTTCCCCGAGCATGCTTACGCACGCTTGCGGGGCACGACCAGAATCGAAGTCTCGCTGTGCCGCAGCACGCGTTCGGTTGTGGTTCCCCAGGTGAGCGCTTCGAGCAGCGTCCGGTGCTCGGCCCCGAGGACAATCAGGTCTGCCGCTTCTTCGCGCGCCAGTGCCAGGATCTGTTCCGCCGCGTTGCCGCGTCGGACGGCCTCGGCGATTTCGCACTGGCCGCGCACGGAAGCAGGCACCCAGGCACACAGGTCCCGATGCTTTTGCTCGAGACTCTCCCCGGCATCCTCCGCCGCGTGCAGCACGGTGAGCCGGGCGTGCAGCGCTTCCGCAACCGCAGAGGAAACCTCCAGACATTCCCGGGCCAGGAGGGTGAAATTCACCGGACAGAGCAGATGCTTCACTTCCGGCCGGGCCACCGCCCGCTGGAGGCCTTTCACCACCAGCACGGGCTGCGCTGCCTGCCGCACCACATCCTCCGCCACCGAACCCAGCCGCCAGCGCGCCAGACCCGTTCGCCCATGACTCCCGACCACGATCAAGTCCGCAGGTAGCGCCTGCGCCCGTTGCAGGATGAGTGCGGCCGGATGGCCGGAATCCACCCGTATTTCGTATTTCTGCTCTGGGCCCAGGACTTCTCGTGCGATTCTCCGAATCTCGGCTTCCGCCTCGTGGCGATGCTGCTGTGCCTGGTTCGCAAGCGCTTCCAGTTGTGCTGCGGTGAAGTAGCGCGGAGGCTCCCACCAGTCCGCGTGAAAAATTTCTAGGTGGGCGCGAAAGGCTGCTGCAAACAGGGCCGCCCAGCGCAGAATGAGTTCGGCTCCGGAACTGAAATCGATTGCGCAGAGAATGTTTCGGGGCTGGAACAGCTTCACCGGTCTTCTCCTCCCGCGGCTCGCCGGGCCGCTCATTTTCTGGCTTCCTGGATGATTTCCAGGACCGCCCGCTCGACTTCTTCAGCGATCGGTTCCAGGCCTTTGTGAGGGAACATCGCGGCCATCGCCGTGGGCCGCATGGTGCTGATCATCGTTTTGCCGGATTCGCGATACACCGCGATCGGGCAGGGCAGCATCACGGCGATCCGCGGATCGCGCAGCAGCACTTCGTTGGCCGCCCTGGCGTTGCAAATTTCCACGATTTTGAGCGGCTCGCGCTGGAAGCCTTTTTCGGCCAGCGTCGCGGCGACGTCGTGCGTGTGCAGCACCCGGAAGCCGTGCTGGGCCGCAGCTCGTTCGACGGCTTGCACTGTGTCGTCCACGGATTTGCCGGTCTCGGCGGTATAAATCAGATCGCTCATTTTCTGCTCCTCGTTCGAAGCATGCGACGGATGCCTGCTCACCTCCGTTCGCTCATGTAATACAGTACCGGAACGGCCATGCGCGAAAGCAGCGTAGAGGCGACCTCGCCCGCCATCAGCGAAATCGCCAGACCCTGGAAGATGGGATCGAACAGAATCACGCCGGCTCCGACGACCACGGCCGCTGCCGTCAGCAGCATCGGCCGAAAACGCACCGCGCCAGCGTCCACCACGGCTTCTTCGAGCGGCAGGCCCTGCGCCCGGCGCAGCTGGATGAAATCCACCAGGATGATGGAATTCCGGACGATGATGCCCGCGCCGGCGATGAAGCCAATCATCGAAGTGGCCGTGAAAAACGCATCCATCGCCCAGTGCGCCGGCAGGATGCCCACCAGCGTCAGCGGAATCGGGGCCATGATGACCAGGGGAGTCTTGAACGATTGAAACCAGCCGACCACCAGCACGTAGATGAGAATCAGCACCGCTGCGAACGCCAGGCCCAGGTCGCGGAACACTTCCACCGTGATGTGCCATTCCCCGTCCCACTTCAGCGCGAGCCGGCTGGTTTGCTGGGGCAGTGCGGTGGTGAAAGTGAATTGCTCGATTTCGTATCCTTCGGGGAGTTCCAGCGCGCGGATTTTTTCCGAAAGCGCGCGGATGGCATACACCGGACTTTCTTCTTCTCCCGCCACGTCGCCGATTACGTACACGACGCGCCGCAAATTTTTGCGGTAGATGCTCTTCTCCACCGTCGTGTCGCGCAGGCGCGCCAGCTCGCCGAGCGGCACCATCGGTCCGTGCGGCGAAGCCAGATACAGCCCGCGCAGCGCTTCAGCACTCGAACGGCTGGCCCGGGAAAGCCGCACGCGGATCGGCACGTCTTCGCGCTCACTGGGCCGGTGCAGCAGGCCGGCGTCCGCGCCGCCCAGCGCGACCGCGAGCGATTGCGCAACCTCGGCTGCCGAAATCCCGCGCAGGGCCGCCTTGTCCTGTTCGACCACGAAGTCCAGCTTGCGCTGGTCGTCCTCCACATACCAGTCCACGTCCACAACGCCCGGGGCCTGCTCGAACAGATCGCGGACCTGCCGCGCCAGCTCGATCTGCCTGGCGTAGTCCGGTCCGTAGACCTCCGCGACCAGCGTCGAAAGCACGGGAGGGCCGGGCGGGACTTCCGCAATTTTCACCCGGGCACCCCAGCGGGCCGCGATTTCCTGAATGGGTCCGCGCATCTGCTTGGCGATCTCGTGGCTTTGCAGATCGCGTTCGTCCACCGGACGCAGATTCACCTGGATGTCGCCTTCGTGCGGCGCCCGGCGCAGAAAGTAGTGCCGCACCAGACCGTTGAAATTGTGCGGGCCGGCGGTGCCGGCGTAAATCTGGTAGTGGACGACTTCCGGGTGCGTGCGCAGATACGCCGCGATATCGCGTGCCGCTGCGGCTGTTTTTTCGAGCGGCGTGCCTTCGGGCATGTCGAGAATCACCTGAAATTCGCTCTTGTTGTCGAAGGGCAGCATTTTCACGCGCACCGCCTTCAGCGGCACCAGCAGGCAGGCCAGCAGCAACAGCACCACGACGCCGGCCAGAAAAATCCAGCGGCGTCGCGCGTCCGCAATCAAGGGCGTCATGGCCCGGCGGTACAGCCGCGTCGTCCAGCCTTCGGCTTCCCCGGCGTGTGCGGCTTCGCCGTGGTTGCCGGCGTGTCTGCCCAGCAGGCGCAGCGCCGCCCACGGTGACACGACGAACGCGATGATCAACGAAAACAGCATGGCCGCCGATGCGCCCACCGGGATCGGCCGCATGTAGGGACCCATCAGCCCGCTGACGAACGCCATGGGCAAGATCGCGGCGATCACCGTGAAGGTGGCCAGAATCGTGGGATTGCCGACCTCGTCCACCGCTTCGATAGCCACTTCCCGCCACGGCCGGCCCCGATTCTGCGGCAGACGGAAGTGGCGCACGACGTTCTCCACCACGACAATGGCATCGTCCACCAGGATGCCAATGGAGAAAATCAGAGCGAACAGGGTGACGCGGTTCAGCGTGTACCCGTAGAGGTAGAAAATCACCAGCGTCAGGGCCAGCGTCACCGGCACCGCGAGCAGCACCACTCCCGATTCCCGCCAGCCCAGCGCCAGCGCAATCAGCAGTGTGACGGAAAACGTGGCGATCAGCAGGTGCTTGAGCAGCTCGTCGGATTTGTGCTTGGCGGTTTCGCCGTAGTTGCGCGTCACCGTCACCTGCAGGTCCGCGGGCAGGGTATAGCCGCGGAGCGCTTCCACTTTGCGCAGTACGCGCTCGGCGACGATCGTGGCGTTGGTGCCCTTGCGTTTGGCCACCGTCAGGGTGACCGCGGGCAGGTCTTCGCCAAGCGGTTCTTGTGCAGCGCCACCGTGTCCGAACAGAACGTAGTCGCGGGGCTCCTCCGGCCCGTCTTCCACCTGGGCCACGTCGCGCAGGTACACCGGACGGCCTTCGAACACTCCGACCACCAGCCGGCGGGCATCTTCGACATCGCCGAGGAAGCGGCCGGCTTCCACCGCAATCTCCTGGTTGGACTGCGCAAAGGAGCCGACGGCCGTGCGTTGATTGGAAACCTGGAAGGCGCGCAGGATGGCGCCGGGGCTCAGACGAAATGCTGCCAGTCGCTGCGGATCCAGGGTTATGCGCAGTTGCCGCCGCAGGCCGCCGATCAGATTGGTTTCGGAGACGTCTTCCACCTGCTTGACATGCTGGTCGAGCTCGGCCGCAATCCGTCGCAACTGGAAGTGATCGTACCCCTTGCCCCACAGCGTCAGCGCCAGGATCGGAACGTCATCGATCGAGCGCACCTTGATGAGCGGCTGGGACACGCCCGGGGGGATGCGGTCAAAATTCGAATACATCTTGTTGTAGGTGCGGATGATGGCGTCTTCTTCCTTCACCCCCACGTAAAACCGCACGATCACCAGAGCGCCGCCCGGCTGGCTGATCGAGTAGATGTATTCCACGCCGGGAATTTCGCGGAGCAGCTTTTCCATGGGAATCGTGACGCGTTGCTCGACCTCCTGGGGCGAGGCTCCCGGCATGGTGACGAACAGGTCCAGCACCGGCACGACAATCTGAGGCTCTTCTTCTCGCGGAGTTTGCAGAACAGCGAAAAGCCCGAGGAGAAGCGAAGCGAGAATCAGCAGCGGTGTCAGCCGCGAGTCGATGAACGCAGCCGCCATTCGGCCCGCAAGCCCGCGGTTCATGGCTCCGCCTCCACCTTGCGGCCCTCCAGTTCCCGTGCGCCCGGGTTCGTCACGATGCGCTCGCCTTCGCTCAAGCCCGAAAGGATTTCTACGCGTTCCCCGGCGGTTTCCGTGGCAGCCAGGGCGGACCCCAGCGTGACCAGACGCAAACGAGCGATCTGTTCTGCATCGACCACATACACTCCGTGCAATTGACCGCGGACGACGATCGCTTCGCGCGGCACCGCGAGGGCGCGCCGCATCCCGCGGGTGAACCAGGCCCGCCCGAACATTCCGGAACGAATCTCTGCATCCCGGGGAAGCTGGAGTTTTGCTTTCACGGTGTGCGAAGCGGGTTCGGCTCCGGCTTCGAACTCCACCACAGTGCCTTCCAGTCGCCGCCCGGGTAATTCGTCGAGCTGGACGCGGGCTCGCATCCCCCGTTGCAGCACGGCTGCTTCTCGAACGGGCAGGGTGACTTCCAGTTGGTAGGCTCCCGACTGTTCCAGCAGCAGCAGCGGAACACCCGGAGCCGCCAGCGCACCCGGGTCTGCGTAGCGACGCACGACCAGTCCGTCGAACGGCGCCGTGATGCGCGCGTAGCCGGCCACGGTCTCGGCTGCACGCGCTTCGGACTGTGCGCGCTCGAACAGGGCTTCGGTTTGCTGCTGCTGTGCGCGTGCAGCTTCCAGTTGCGCCTGTGCGGCACGATACCGGGCTTCGACTTCATCGAATTCCTGCAGAGAGACCGACTTCTGCTCGCGGAGATACTGGAAGCGCTGATAGGTTTTCTGCGCGACTTCCGCCTGAGCCTGCGCCGCAGTCAGTCCCTGGGCTGCCTGACTCCGTGCGGCCGCCGCTTCGGCCAGGGCAGCGCGAGCGGCATCCCGCCGCGACGCCAGCTCGGTATCGTCCAGCCTTACCAGGATCTGGCCCTGGCGAACCGGGTCGCCTTCGCGCACGGCCACCTCGGTCACCGTAGCCATCACGCGTGCCGAAATGACAGCCGTTTTCGCCGACACGACGGTGCCGGGCACTTCCAGCTCGTCGGGGATTTCGGTCGCTGCGACCGTCGTGATGTGCACGTCGTGGAGGGCCGCCGGTGTTTGCGGCCGGGGCGCAGCGGAGTCTCGGCAGGCGAACGAACTCGCTGCGAGAAGGGCCACGGCTGCCAGGGCGGCCGGACGAGAAAGCTTTTCTCTCATGGTGCCTCCGTCGGATGCACGATGCTCGACTCTGCAGTCAGCCGCCCCGCCGCGCGCTCCAGTGCCGCACGCGCCACATGCCAGTCGTGCAGGGCGGCCAGCCAGGCCGTCTGTGCCTCCAGTTGCGCAGTCTGCGCCCGGAGCAGCTCGGTGATGTCGGCCAGGCCCGCTTCGTAGCGGTTCTGAATGATGCGCAGGCTCTCGCGGGCTTGCTCGACTGCACCGCTGGCGGCAGCGGCCCGCTTTTCCGCCGCTTTGACCTCGAGATACGCCTGCCGGAGTTCCAGTCGGACAGCCGACCGGAATGCTTCCAGTTGCCGTTCCGCCTGCCGCTGGCGCGCTTCGGCTTCGGCCAGGCGCGCACGGTCCGCACCGCCCGCGAACAGATTGAAATCCAGACGCACGCCGGCCATCCAGTTCGTCCCGGAAGGGCCTCCCAGGGTTTCCGCGTCCCGTTCGATGCTCGCCGTCAGGTGAAGTTTCGGTCCCAAGTCCGCCCGTGCGACACGAGAGTGGCTCGCTGCGGCCTGATACTGGAGTTCGACAGCGCGCAGGTCCGGTCGCTCAGCAAGCGCTGCGCGTTCCCACAGTTCTACGTCGCGGTCCAGCGGGGCGAGCTCGTGCAGAGACTCGGACGGTTCCGGCCAGGCGTCCGGAGGAAGTCCCATTTCGTGTGCCAGGGTCATGCGCGCAAGCTGAAGCTGATTTTCGGCGCGGATGTGGCGTTCTTCCATCTGCGCGCGGAACACTTGCGCACTGAGCAGGTCCGAGGGAACCGCCAGCCCGGCTTCGACCCGGTCACGCACGCGCTTTTCGTTGGCCTGAGCGGTGCGGAGAGCCTCCTCCGCTGCCGCCAGGTTCTCCCGGGCGACCACGACGCCGTAGTAGGCACGCACGACACGCAGAATCAGGTTCTGCCGTTCCTGTTCCGTCCGAAACTCCGCCGCCGTCTTCATCCGCTGCGCGGCCTGCACACGGTATCTGGACTGAAAGGAGTCGAATAGCCGCCACTGTCCGTCCAGTCGTGTTTGCCAGTTGTCCAGCGGCCGGGGAGCGTTCAAGCCGGGCAAGGCGAAATTCGCCGCAGTGAACTGCCGTTGCGTGAGCAGAGTCCCGAACACGTAGACCGGATTGTTGCCCCGCGTAAAGCTCTGCGAAAAATCCAGTCGGGGATACCAGACCGCACGGGCCATATCCACATGAGCCGCGGCGATCGTGCGCTGCTGGTCAGCGGCTTGCAGCGCGGGATTATTTCCCAGGGCCGTCGCGACCGCTTCCCGCAAAGTGATCGGCTGCTGGGCAACGGCCGGGGCTCCGGCATCCAGCAGCACAACCAGAAAGGTGGCGACAGCAAGGCGATGCTTCATGGTTGGTCCACCCTCGTTTTTCCGCGATTTCCCGGATCGTGTCGCAGTGCGCGCGCCAGGCGCGAGTTCTGGCTTAATTGCTGGGCAACTACCTCGCGAATGACGCGGCAGGCATGCTCCACTTCCTCTATGGCGAGCCGATGAAAAATCTGGCGGCCCTGCTGGCGCGATTCGACCAGGCCAACCCGCCGCAACAGCGCAAGATGTTGCGAAAGGTTCACCTTGCTCGTGCCCAGGATTTGCAGCAGCTCAGCGTTGGACCGTTCACCCTGTGCGAGCAGGTCGAGAATCTGCAGCCGTCGTGGATGCCCGAGCACACGACAAATTTGGGCCTGCAACTTAAAAATGGCCTCGACCTCACCAGACCGTCCCTGCAGCGGCCCCGATTCCATGTTTGCCTCGTTCGCGAGTTCAGCAATTGTTCAACCATGGCTGTTTTGTGCGAACCGTGGGCAATTGTATTGATTTGGAAAGGGATAGAGAGTTGTTCTGAAAGTTGACTGTTTTCCGGGTTGCTGAGGTGGTGTGTTTTTCAACAGCGGGTGGGTGATTCTCCACAATGTTTCTTAATTTCGAAACTTTTTCAAATCCCTTATGCGCCCGATCGCGCAGGATGCGTCGGCCTGGCTGGGTTAGTTGGCCCATGCGTGCGGCTCCGGCCTGGGCAATGCAGAGCTGCCACCCGTAACATCATGAACTCTGGTGAGTTGTGTGCGCTGCGGAATGTCGCTTCCCTGGCTTGCCGATTGCTGCACTGTGTCGTGCGAGGGCACGATGTCGTTGAGCCGCACACCGGAAGAACGTTCCGCAACGAGAAGCTCACTCGTCGCCTTGCGAAGGTATATCGAGCGGGAGCTGCCCCGTGCTGTCCGCACTGAGGTCGAATGCACCTGTGGCGCACCGTACCATGCGCGACTGATTCCGATTCGGGTGCACGGCCAGCGCGCCGTGGCCGTGATTCCTGAAGGGGCCACCATCGGCGTCGAAGAGTTGCGGGCTGCTCTGGGCTCGCCACAGGTCGAGCGGTTGCAAACCGAGGAACTGGAACCTCTGTTTGCCGGCTTGGCCAGCGCGGGTACAGCAGCGTCGGAGGCGGTTGACCTTCCTACGATTTTTTTCGACGAAGCGCTGCTCGCCTGGCCGGAAATTGTGTTTTGTCCGCGCATGTTCTGGGGTCAGCCGGGGGAATGCTTCCGCATCCCGACGCGGGCTTTTCTGGAGCTGAGTTGCGCAATTCTCGTGCCGCTGACGCCGGCCCATCTTCCTGCGGGTGAGGAATGGGGCGTGTGAGCCAGCCGGAACGTTCGGGGGACTCCATGACGCACCGCGTGGTGATTCTGGGTGCTGCCGGACGCGATTTTCACAATTTCAACGTTTGCTTTCGCGATGACCCGCGCTACCACGTCGTCGCCTTCACCGCCACGCAGATTCCCGAGATTGCCGGTCGTCGCTACCCGCCCGAGCTGGCTGGACGTCTGTATCCCGACGGCATCCCGATTGTTCCCGAAGAGCAGCTCGAAGAGCTGATCGCTGCCCAGCGCGTGGACCTGGTGGTGTTTGCTTACAGCGATGTGTCGAACCACCACGTCATGCAACTGGCTGCCCGGGCCAATGCCGCAGGTGCCGATTTTCTGCTTTTGAGCCCTGAACGGACGATGTTGCCTTCGCGCCTGCCGGTTATCTCGGTGTGTGCGGTGCGCACCGGTTGCGGCAAGAGCCCCGTTTCCCGGCGCGTGGTGCAGGCGCTGCGTGATCTGGGCAAGCAGGTCGTTGTGGTGCGACACCCGATGCCCTATGGCGACCTGACGCAACAGCGGCTGCAGCGGTTCGCCACGATGGCCGATCTCGACCGATATCGCTGCACCATCGAAGAGCGCGAAGAGTACGAACCGCACCTGCGCAACGGCACCGTCGTCTACGCCGGCGTGGATTACGAAGCCATCCTGGCGGCCGCCGAGCAGGAAGCGGAGATCCTGCTGTGGGACGGAGGCAACAACGATACTCCATTTTTCCGCTCGGATCTGGAGATCGTTGTGGCCGACCCGCACCGTCCGGGCCACGAGCTGACCTACTACCCGGGCGCGGTCAACCTGCGGCGGGCTCACGTCGTGGTCCTGAACAAAGTGGATACAGCACGGCCGGAAGATGTCGAGACCGTGCGCCGCAACATCAGCCGGGTGAACCCCAACGCCACCATCCTGGAAACAGCTTCGCGAGTCGAGATGGACCGCCCGGAGCTGGTCCGCGGTGCCCGCGTGCTGGTCATCGAAGATGGTCCTACAGTCACCCACGGCGAAATGCCGTACGGAGCCGGTGTGGTTGCCGCGCGTCAGGGGCACGCCGCTCAGTTGGTGGATCCCAGGCCCTATCTCGTCGGCAGTTTGAAAACCACGTTTCAGGCCTACCCGCACCTGGGTGCGTTGCTGCCGGCCATGGGCTACAGCGCGCAGCAACTGAACGACCTGCAGGCTACGATCCGGCAGACGCCCTGTGATGTGGTCCTCGTCGCCACGCCGGTGGATCTGTCCCGGTTGATCGAAATCCCGCAGCCGGTGGTGCGGGTGCGCTATGAGGTGGTCGAACGGGGCGAACTGACTCTGGCCGATGTCGTGCGCCAGTTTGTGGCGTTCCATGAACCCGTGGGCGCCTGAACTCGTGGAGGGAACGATGCCGGGCACGGTTCCTGCGGTGCGGGAGCAGTGGCGGCTGCGTCCGCGGCAGGGGGCCAAACGCGACCTGCTCTCGCTGCACGAACTCACCATCGAGGAAATGGAAAACCTCCTCCGCCTGGCCGCTGCGGTTAAGGCCCAGCCAACGGCATTCAGCCACGCGCTGCAGGGGCAATCGCTGGCCTTGGTGTTCGAGAAGCCTTCTCTGCGAACACGAGTCACGTTCGAAGTGGCCATGACCCAACTGGGAGGCCATGCGGTCTATTTGGCGCCGGCCGATGTCGGTCTGGGCCGGCGCGAATCGGTGCGCGACGTAGCACGCAATCTGGGGCGCTGGGTTCAGGGGATCGTCGTGCGCACCTTCGGGCAGAAGATTCTCGAAGAGATGGCTGCCGCAGCTCCGGTTCCGGTGATCAATGCCCTGACGGATCTGCTGCATCCCTGTCAGGCGCTCGCGGACCTGCTCACGCTGCAGCAGCACCGGGGACGGCTGCGGGGTTTGCGGCTGGCTTATGTCGGGGACGGCAACAACGTCGCTCACTCCCTTTTGCATGCTGCCGCCCGGGCGGGAATGCACCTTACTCTGGCCTGCCCGCCGGGCTACCAGCCAGACTCGGTGATTCTTGCTCAGGCGCTCGAGGTGGCTCCGGCCACCGGAGCCATTCTCCGCGTGGTTCATGATCCCGCCGAGGCCGTTCGGGATGCCGACGCGGTCTACACAGACGTCTGGACCAGCATGGGGCAGGAGGCCGAGTCCGAGCTGCGCCGCCGGGTGTTCGCTCCCTATCAGGTGAACGCCGATTTGATGAAACTGGCCAAGCCCGACGCTTTGTTCCTGCATTGCCTGCCGGCCCACCGCGGCGAGGAAGTCACCGACGATGTTCTCGACGGGCCTCGTTCCGTCGTGCTTGATCAGGCCGAAAATCGGCTCTATGTCGCCAAAGCAGTTCTGCTGGCTCTGCTCAGTGAGGTATCCCCATGAGGCCGATTGCGGTCATCGCCATTGGCGGCAATTCGCTCGAAACGCCCGGTCGCCCGGCGAGCTTTGCAGAACAGCAGCAGGTTGCGCGGCTGGCCTGCGAGGGCATTGTGGACGTGTTGCGCGCCGGCTACCGCGTGGTGGTGACCCACGGCAACGGTCCCCAGGTCGGCCAGGCCTTGTTGCGGAGCGAGCTGGCTGCTTCGGCGGTGCCGCCGGTTCCGCTGGATGCCTGCGATGCGGAAACACAGGGCTTGATTGGCTACCTGCTTCAGCAGGAGCTGACGAATGTGCTGCGCGAACGCGGCCTGTGGCAGTCGGCCGTCAGCCTGGTCACGCAGGTCGTCGTGGATGCAAACGACCCGGCCTTCGCCCAGCCGTCGAAGCCTGTCGGGCCGTTTTACTCCTCGGCGGAGGCCGAGCGGCGCCAGCGCGAACTCGGCTGGGTGATGGTCGAAGACGCCGGACGCGGCTGGCGCAGGGTCGTGCCTTCACCGCGACCGATCGAATTGGTCGAGATCGGTGCCGTGCGTACCTGCCTGCGCGCGGGGCACATCGTCATTGCCGGTGGCGGGGGAGGCATCCCGGTGGTGCGTCGGCAGAATCGGCTGCAGGGTGTCGAAGCCGTCGTGGATAAGGATCGCACCTCTGGCTTGCTCGCGCGACAACTGCACGCGGAGCTGCTGCTGTTTTCCACCGGTGTGGACCGGGTCGCTCTGCACTTCGGCCGGCCCGAGCAGCGTTTCCTGGACCGATTGACCTGGGAAGAGGCTCAGCAATACCTGCAACAGGGACAATTCCCGCCCGGCAGCATGGGCCCGAAAATCGAGGCGGCATTGGAATTTCTGGCTGCCGGCGGGCAACGCGTGTTGATTACCTCGCCGGAGAACATCATCCGGGCGGTGCGCGGGCAGGCGGGCACCGAAATCCTCCAGCCGCTTCGTGCGGCACAGCCGCGCTGGTCGGCAGCTTGAAACCGGGGATGACGATGCATGCCGCGACTCAAGTGGGGGAACTGCCACAGCGACGGGCGGCGGGCGTGCTTTCTCGATTCGTTCCTCCAGAAAACGATGGGCCAACCCGTTGTGGCACCGCACCTATCCTGAGCGCGCCTAGGGAGAACTGGCATCCGGCGTGCCCTATGGCTTTTGGAGTGGATGGCCGGGGTGCGCACAGGGCGGGTCTGCGAAGGAGGACGGAGCCATGATTGCTGCGCGTTTGGTCCGTCTGATCGAGGCCAATTCCGAGGCGCTGGCAAGCAGTCTCATGCAGCGGTTGAAAACTCACCGCGAACTGGCGGATCTGAGCAAAGTCCCCGCGGAAGAGCTGCGACAGCGCGTGTTCGAAGTGTACCGGAATCTGAGCGAGTGGATCAGTTCGCGCTCGGTGGCTGACATCGAACGGCGCTATCGCGCCATCGGCGCCCGCCGGGCCATGCAGGGTGTCCCGCTCAGTCAGGTGGTCTATGCCATCCTGCTCGTCAAGGAGCATCTGTGGGAATTCCTGGAGCAGGAGGGCTTGGTCGATCGCCACGTGGAGCTGTTTCAGGAAATGGAGTTGCTGCACCTCGTGAATCGGTTTTTCGATCGGGCCGTGTTTTACACCGCGCTCGGTTACGAACAGGCCCGCGCAGCACAGGTCGCCTAGGGCCACCTGGCCGTCCCGAGTGCACTTCGCTCTGCCGCGCCACGGAGAACGGAACATGGAAACTGAGCTGACGTCGAATCTCACGGTTTATTTTCGTGGTCAATTTGTTCCGCTGCAGGAAGCCAGAGTCGGACTGCTCACCCACGCCCTGCACTACGGCACCGGGGTGTTTGAGGGGATTCGCGGCTACTGGTCGGAAGAAGAAGCGGAGCTGTTTCTGTTCCGTCCACGGGAACATTTCGAGCGGTGGAAGCAGAACGGGCATCTGCTGAAAATGGACATCCCGCACACCCCTGCCGAACTGTGCGAACTCGTGTGCGAGCTGATCGTGCGCAACCAGTTCCGCTGTGACCTCTACATTCGCCCGCTGATGTTCAAATCGCGCGAAGGCATCGGCGTGCACCTGGGGCCGGAAACGGAGTTCGCCCTCATCGCGCTGCCGTTCGGGAAATACATCGACAGCAGCCGTGGGCTTCGTGTTTGCGTCTCCTCGTGGCGCCGCGTGCCCGACAATTCCATTCCGGCGCGCGGCAAAATCTGCGGAGCGTACGTGAACAGTGCGCTGGCGGGCGAGGAGGCGCGCAGCCATGGCTTCGACGAGGCCATCGTGCTCACCGAAGACGGCCACGTCGCCGAAGGCTCGGCCGCGAACATCTTCCTGGTGCGTAACGGCCAGTTGATCACCCCGCCGGTCACCGATGACATCCTGGAGGGAATTACGCGCGCCACCGTGATGGAGCTGGCCCGGGAGATGTGGGTGGATACGGTCGAACGGCGCGTCGACCGCACCGAACTGTACGTGGCCGAAGAAATCTTCTTTACCGGCACCGCTTTTGAAATCGCGCCCGTGGTGGAAGTGGACCGCCGACCAGTGGGAACTGGCGCCGTGGGGCCGCTGACCCGCCGTCTCCAGCAAGCCTACGCCGATGTGGCGCGGGGTCGTTCGGTGCGCAACGCCCACTGGCGACTGGGTGTCTACCGGGAAGCCAGAACGAATGTGCCGCGCTGAGCCGCTGCGCTCAGGAGGGAAACATGGACCTGCGCGAGCCACTCGAACGTTTTCACCGCGAACACCGGGACATCCTGAGTTTCCTGCAGGAATGGGAACAGGTGCTCGCCCGGGCCGCCAGCGAGGATCCCGATGTGCGCTGCCGCGCACTGCAACGGTTGCGGGACCTGCGCGAACGGATTCACCAGATCCAGCAGCACTGCAGCGAAGAAGAACGAAGCAGCGAATCCGTTTTTCGGCTTTATCTGGATGAAACCCTGTTCGACGAGCTCCGCCGCGAGCACGCTCGACTGCAGGAGTTTGTCCAGGCCTATCTGGATGCTGTGGCTCAGCTCACCACACCGCCTCCGGCCCAGCAACTGGTGACGCTCGGGCAGAGCTTGATCGAACACTTGCGCCGGCACATCGCCCTGGAAGAGCGGCTGCTCGAACAGATTCAAAATAGCGCAGAAGCCGAGGAGCGGATTCTGCTCCGGTACACCCAGGCCGCCGAATGAGTCCGTTAGCGCAACCTTTTCTGTTCCTGCGCGCTCGGCCCGCCGAAGGCGCTGCCCGCCAGTCCATCGCTCAGGGCGACGCGTGTACCGGGCTGCCCGCCAACTGCTTCAGACCGAAATCGTAGCCCTGTTCGAAAGCTGCCAGGTTCAAAGTTTCCGTGCCTGCCGGCACCGAATCGCGGATGGCGCGGCGAGCCGAATCCGGATGGGGCAGGCCGACAACGGCGGCGAAGAATCCTACCAGCACCATGTTCATCACCAGGCGACGCCCCAGGGCCTCGGCCAGCCGGGTGGCGGGCACTCGGTACAGCACAACGGCATCGGGCAGCGGGGACGTGCGCACCAGGTCCTCTTCGACAATCAGTGTGCCGCCCGGACGCAGCGAGGGAACGAATCGCCGATAGGCTTCTTGCGAGAGCGTCACGAGAATGTGCGGGTTCGTTACATAGGGATAGAGCACCGGCTCGCGCGAGACCACCAGTTGTGCGCTGCAGGCGCTGCCGCGCGCCTCGGGGCCAAAGCTCTGCGTCAACGAAACATGGTAGCCGTCATAGAGCACCAGGCCCCGGCCGATCACCATGCCGGCCAGGATGACGCCCTGACCGCCCAACCCACCGATCTGGATTTCAACTGCGGACATGGTCTTCGATGCATCCGGTGTATTGCGCTTCCAGAGTGCGGGCGAGCTGCTGGTTGAGCAGCTCAAGATACGTCGGCCGCTCGATGTCTACGAACTTGCCCACGAGGATAGGCCCTTGGAACGAAATCGCGACCTCTTTGGTCGGGGCACCGTGGCGCGTGACGCTGGCCTCTTTGTAATACTTCATCGCTTCCAGTCCGTCGCCGAGCCGGTTTCGTCGCTGGTACAGGGTCGGGCAGGGACTCAGGATTTCCAGAAAGCAGAAGCCGCGCTTGCGGAACATCTCCACCATCGAGTGGGTGATCTGTCGGACGTGATAGGCGGTCCACCGCGCCACATAGACCGCTCCAGCCGATTCCGCCAGGTAGGGCAGATTGAACGGTTGTTCCGGGCATCCGTACGGCGTGGTGCTGGTCAGCGCCGTGGCCGGGGTGGTCGGGCCCACCTGCCCGCCGGTCATGCCATAGATGAAGTTGTTCACGCAGATGACCTTCAGATCTACGTTGCGTCGTGCCGCATGGATGAAGTGGTTCCCGCCGATCGCGATTAGATCGCCGTCGCCGCTGTAGACCACTACCGTGAGCTCCGGATTGGCCAGCTTCAAACCCGTAGCGAAGGGAATCGCGCGGCCGTGCGTGGTGTGGAACGAATCCAGGTTTGCGTAGCCGGCGACCCGACCACTGCAGCCAATGCCGGAAACGATGACCACCTTGTCCAGATCGAGCCGCGCCTGCTGCAGAGCCCGCGCGAAGCAGTTCATGGTGGTGCCGATGCCACAGCCCGGGCACCAGATGTGCGGCATTCGGTCGGTGCGCAGCAGTGCCTCCACCGGATTGGGAGGCAGGTACACTTCCGTACTCATCGTTCGATCTCCACCGCTTGGGCCATCTCTACGATGGTTTCGAAAAGTTCCTGCGGATGGTGCACGCTGCCGCCGGCGTGCCCGGCCAACCGCACCGGGACTCTCCCGCCGACGCAGCGTTCCACCTCGCGCACAATCTGTCCCAGATTGATTTCGGCCACCAGGATACCGCTCAGCCCCGCTCGGCTGGCGAGCTGACGCAGACGTGCTTCCGGAAACGGCCAGATCAAAATCGGGCGCAGCAGTCCGGCTGCAATGCCCCTTGCCCGCGCCATCTGTACCGCACGCAGAGCTACCCGTGAGGTGATTCCGTAGGCCAGAACAATCACCTCCGCATCTTCCAGGAAATGCTCTTCGACGCGTGTGAGCCGTGTCGCGTCGTTGCGAATCTTCGCCACCAGCCGTCGGACCAGCCGGTCGTGTGCGGCCACATTCGTTGTCGGATAGCCGCGTTCGTCGTGGGTCAGCCCGGTGATGTGAAACCGGTAGCCCTGTCCGGCGCGGGCCATGGCCGGCACCAGGTCCGCTTCGGGTGCGAAGGGCCGATAGTCTGCGGGTGGCTTCGTCGTGTAGCGGCGCGGCACAATCTCGATCTGGTCGGCCGGAGGAATGACCACCCGCTCCGTCATGTGTCCCACAATTTCATCCATCATGACCAGCACGGGTGTGCGGTACTGCTCGGCCAGATTGAAGGCCTCGATGGTCAGGTCGAAGCACTCCTGCGGGGAGTTCGGAGCCAGGGCAATGATTTCGTAGTCGCCATGGGAACCCCAGCGCGCCTGCTGCATGTCGCCCTGCGCGGGCAGAGTGGGCAAGCCGGTCGAAGGCCCCCCGCGCTGGACATCCACGATCACACAGGGTGTCTCCGTCATGGCGGCGTAGCCGATATGTTCCATCATCAGGGAAAAGCCCGGGCCCGAGGTCACCGTGAACGCCTTCGCGCCGGCCCAGACCGCACCTTGAATGGCGATCGAAGCCGCCAGCTCGTCTTCCATTTGCAGGAACATGCCGCCCAGCAGCGGAACGCGTTGCGCAAAACGTTCCACGATTTCTGTCGAAGGTGTGATCGGATAGCCCGCGGCAAAGCGGCAGCCGGCAGCCAATGCGCCTTCGGCGCAGGCCTGATCCCCGTCGAGAAAATGTACGCCGGCCAGCACGCCGCGGGGATCGGCTTTCATGTCGTTTCCTCCGCACGGGCCGCGTCTGCGGGCGGTGTCGTCGAGTCCTTCAGCATGACCCCGTAGATGGCAAAGTCGGGACAGTACAGTCCACAGAGGTCACACCCGGTGCATCCCTCTGGACGAATCAGTTCCGGCGGGTGGTAGCCCAACGCATTGAATTCGGCTGAAAACGCCAGCACCTTGGGCGGGCAGAAGGCGATGCAGAAGCCGCAGCCTTTGCACCGCTCGGGCTTCAGCACAATCGTGCCCCGCGGCCGCCGCGACCGTGTCGAGGTGGTCGCTTCGGCTGCACCCTCGGCCGGTTTTGCCTCAGAGTGCAAGTTCACCCCCTTCGGGGCGAGTGCAATCGGAAAACCACGACGGGCCGTGGCTAATGGCTTGCTTCAGCTAGAGTTAGCAGCACCTGCGGGGTTCTGCAGCAGGCGGCTGCGCCGTCCGACACACCCCCGGTGGGCCACATTCCGCGACTGTAACACCAGGATTCCGACTAGCGGAGTAAATATTCGAGCAGAAACCGTGCTGCGGTAGCCAGCAGGGTGGCCAGCACGAAACTGTAGCCAATTGCCGCAGCGGTCAGCCGGCGGCCGAGCTCCCGACTCATGGCCACGATGGTCGCCAGGCATGGGATGTAGAACGTTACGAAGATCGTGAAGACCAGGATCTGCGTGGTTGTCATCACGGTGTTCACGGCCGAGGTGCCCAGCGCCTGCATCAGCATCAACAGCGACAGCTCTTTGCGCAGGATGCCGAAAATCAACGTCGTGCCCACGGCGGCAGGCAGCCCGAGCAAGCCGGTCAACGGGGCGAGCGCTGCGTTCACTCCGCGATCCAGGTGCCAGAATTCGGCTAGGCCGAGCACGACGCTGCCGGCTACCAGAATCGGCCAGCTGACCATGATGAACTCGCGCAGCCGCAACCAAACTTTCTTGCTCATCACGCGCAACGACGGCCACTGATAGCGGGGCACTTCCAAGAGCATGCCCGGGCTGACTTCCGGCCACAGCCGCGCCAGCCACCACCCCGAGAAGAACACTACCAGGCCATTGAAGGCGAAAATCCCGAGCGCCCAGCCGGGACCCAGATAGAAAGCGACCAGAGCAAAGATCACCGTCGAGCGTGCCGAACACGGCACCAGGGTGGCCAGGACGGTGGCCAGGAAACGGTCGCGGCGCGAGGGCAGCACCCGCGTCGCCAGACAGGCCGGTACGCTGCAGCCGTAGCCCAGCACAATCGGCACTACGGAGGTGCCATGCAGACCAATGCGATGCAGCAGGCCGTCGAGAAGATAGGCCACCCGGGGCAAGTAGCCGACGTCCTCGAGCAGTGCCAGCCCGAACAGAAACGGCACCAGATAGGGCAGCAACACGGCCGCACCACCCGCAACGCCGTCCCAGAAGCTTCGCGCCAGTGCGTAACTCAGCGAGCCCGGAACCAGAGTGCGACCCCATTGCGTGAAAAGGGCTTCCAGCCTGTTCTGTACCATCTGCTCGATGGTCGCTCCCAGGCCGAACACGCCCCAGAAGAATCCCGCCAGGACCAGAACCAGCATCGCGTAGCCCCAGACCGGATGGGTGAGCAGGCGGTCGATGGCCATGCGGATGTCTCGCTGCGGGTGCCCCACGGTGGCCACCTGTTCGAACAACTGCATCGCGCAGTTGTGTCGCTCAGCCATGATGACCTCTTCGGCAGCCCGTCCGTGTGTTTGCTCCAGTTCCTTCCGCAGCGCATCAGCGACGGCACGAATTTGCGGGTCGATGGCGGGTGAAATTTCTTTGTCGGCTTCGAGAAGTTTGATCGCCAGAAACGACCGTGGCGGGAAAGGTTCCGGCTGGCCGTTGCCCAGGCAGAGTTCCATTTGCTGGATCACCGTAGCGACGTCCCGGTGCCAGTGCAGCACCGGTGCAGGCGGCGTGGAGTGCCGGGCCGCCTGGAGCACCTGGCGAAATAGTTCCGGCACGCCGAGACCGCGATACGCGATCGTTTCCACCACGGGCAGCGCGAGCAGCTCGGAGAGTTTGCTTGCAGCAATGGACATCCCTTTGCGCTGCGCCTCGTCCATCATGTTCAGACAGACCACCATGGGCAGCCCGAGTTCGCACAACTCCAGCGTTAGCTCTAGGCTGCGGCTGAGCAGGGAAGTATCGAGCACATTGACGATCACATCTACGGTGCCGCTCAGCAAAAATTTTTTAGCCGTTGATTCGGTGGGATTGTTGGCGGTGAGTGAGTAGACGCCCGGCAAATCCACCAGTTCCAACTGAGTGCCATTGATGCGCACCCGGCTCCACGTCAACCGCACCGTGGTGCCCGAAAAATTGCCGGTCGTCGAACGGTAACCGGCCACTGCGTTGAACAGCGTGCTTTTTCCGCAATTCGGCTGGCCAATCAACACCACGCGCAACATGCCCGGGACACGGGACTTTGGCGCACAGCGGGCATGGGCGCACGAGCAGCTCGCCGGTGGGTCTTTTTCGCAAAGGACGGAGCTGCTGCGGAGCAGCGTCACGGAAGTAGCCGAACCTGAATTTTGCGCGACAGGGCTCGCCCCAGAGCGAGAACCGCACCCTGGGTTTCGATCAGCAGTGGCCCGCCCAGAGGCGCACTCTGCCGTACGCAAAGAACGGTTCCCGGTTGGATCCCCAGTTGGGCAAGCTGACGTCGGGTGTCCCGATTCTCCTCGATCTGCACAACCTCAACCTGTTTTCCCTTCGGAGCATGATCGAGCGAACGGCTGTCCTCACCGAAGGAATCTTCCGAGGTCACCGAGAAAACACGCCCTTTCAGCCTGTCGAGAAGCATCAGGAATTCCCCCGAAACGTTCTTGCAACTAAGTTGCCATTGCAAAAAAGACTAAATGCCGCCCCCACAAGCAAGTAGCGTTTCATCCCCGACGCGCAGCCCGCTGGAACAGGTCATCCGCCGCAGTAGTGCGCCAATCGCCCCAGGCTCAGCCTGCCTGCTCGCCTGGAGAAGCTCCGCTACCGAACACGCACCAGCCAGCTTGTATGCAGGTTGTCGCTCTGACGGGTCACCGGCCCCGGGTGGGCTTGCCCTTCCAATTCGGCTGCCCGCGCTCGTTGCGCACTTTCAGCTCGCGGCCACCCTTGCGCAAAGTCTGTGTGATCAGCACATCCCGGCCGTTGACGCGAATGCGCGATCCGGTCACGGAAACCCGCTCGCCGATTTCGACAAGAAAGCCCTCGCGGGCCAGAAACCAGGTTGGGCCTACGTGTACCTCGATGGTCTCCGCATCGGTTTTGACGATCAGGTGTTCTCCGCCCCAGCAGTCGGAACTCCCCCAGGGAACAGAAATTTTTTCCGTCACGACTCCTTCGATGGTTGTTTCCGTGCTGGGGTCGTATTTAGGTCTGTCGCGCTGTGGGACACCATATGCCCCCTGGGCGCAAGGAATCAGGGCCAGCAAGGTTACGACAAAGATGATTTTCCCAGTGCGATGCATGAGTCGGTTTCCTCCTTCTTACCGACGACGTAGTCCGGGCTGCGGCAAAGGCAATCTCTTCTGCTTTTTCAGCATGGTGGTCCGGGCCGGCGACTCCGGGGCGGGCTATGAGTCAGTCGCTTCTCGTTCGCGACGACAAAACTCGTTGGGCGTGGCCAGCAGAGCCTTCACGCTCGGCGCATTCGGCGCTGCGCGATAAACGGCACAGAAGTAGCAATCGCGCGCATCCATTCCCGGGCATCGAGCACGGTTTCGCCAGCACGGTTGCCACGCATCGACCAGCAATGGACAATCGCTCCGGCGGTCGTACGGACAGTTGCGCAACTGCCAGCAGGGCAACAGAGTCAGCAGGTGACGAATGCTCGCCAGATTCAGGTGAGCTTCGCGAACGAGCCGGAGTATGGTTGCGATCCAGGGATAGTCGAGCTCGGTGAAGTAGCGCGTCCCCCGCGGTGATTTCAGCGGGATTAACAACCCTTCCCGCTCGTACAGCCGCAGCAGATCCACAGAGACCCCGAAGTGTTTGGCCACCGTCCCGATCTTGATCGCCCCGTTCGGGAGCCGATTGTCTTTTCGTTTCACAGCTACGCGCATGGTGCCCGTCCGTCTTTGGCAGGAAATTCTGAGAGTCTGCCAAGCTCCGAACGTAGAAATCGCAGTTCTGATGCCAGCTCCGATTTTCTTCTAACTCTTTCATTCAGAGGCATTTGTTGCGCTGGCCGGCGGGATTGTGTACAAGGGCTCGCTGTGGCAGAGCAAATTCCCGCATCGGTTGGGTCGCGGTGCGCGATTTTGCCCGGCTGCTGCCACGCCATGGCATTTTCGGTCAATCCGCCGCAGTCGGTTGGCTCACTTGCCGGTGGGCCACCGGGCGGCGGGTAGGAGCAACCAGCTCTTGCGCATCCACCACGGCCAGTGCCGCAATATTGACAATTTCTTCGACCTCGGCACCGCGCTGCAAGACATGCACGGGTTTCGACATACCCATCAGAATGGGCCCGATGGCTTCCGCTCCCCCGAGTCGAATCAGTAACTTGTAGGCAATGTTCGCGGAAGTCAGGTCGGGAAAGATCAGCACGTTGGCCCCGCCGCGGAGTCGGCTGAAGGGATAGGTCTGCTCGATAATTTCGGGCACCACGGCGGTATCGGCCTGCATTTCGCCGTCCACCATCAAATTCGGATCCGCCTGCTGCACGAGTTCCGCGGCCCGCCGCATCTTTTCCGCCAGCGGATGCTTCACGCTGCCGAAGTTGGAAAAGGAAAGCATGGCCACGCGCGGCGTGATGTCGAACCGGCGGGCGGTTTCCGCCACACACAGTGCGATTTCCGCCAGCTCTTCCGCGGTCGAGTCGATGTTGACTGCGCAATCCGCCAGAAAGTAGACCTCGCCCTGGCGGGTGATCAGCGCGTAGCAGGCCGAAACCTTGTGCAGGTCTTCCCGCATTTTGATGACCTGCAGCGCGGGGCGAATGGTGTCCGGGTAATGTTGCGTGACGCCGCTGACCAGCGCATCGGCGTCTCCCAGATGCACCATCATGGAGGCGAACAGATTGCGGTTCAGAATGAGTTCGTTGGCCTCGGAAAGGGTCACGCCGCGGCGCTGGCGCAGCCGGTAGAGCTCTTCCGCGTAGCTCTGTCGTTTCGGCGAACGGGCCGGATCCACGATTTCCATGCCCGCCAGAGAAATCCCGAGCTCGGCAGCGCGAGCCTGGATTTTCTCGGCGTGGCCGAGCAGGACCGGTCGAGCAATGTTCTCCTCCACGAGGATGTGGCAGGCGCGCAGGATTTTGTCGTTTTCGCCCTCGGGGAAGACGACACGTTTGGGCTGCGCTTGCGCCTTGTGGATCAGCATGCGACTGATCTCGCGCGTCTTGCCCAGACGACGTTCCAGCCGCTCGCGGTATTCTTCCAGGTCCACGGGCTCTTGGGCGACGCCGCTTTCCATGGCCGCGCGGGCAACGGCGGTCGCTTCCCAGACCAGCACGCGCGGGTCGAAGGGCTTCGGGATAATGTATTCCGGACCAAAACGGATGTGCTCGAGTCCGTAGGCGCGGCAGACCGAATCCGGCACATCTTCTTTTGCCAGAGCCGCCAGGGCACGCGTCGCGGCCAGCTTCATTTCTTCGTTGATGGCCGTAGCGCGCACGTCCAGCGCACCGCGGAAGATAAACGGGAAACCGAGCACATTGTTGACTTGGTTGGGATAATCGGAGCGCCCGGTGGCCATCAGAACGTCGCTGCGCGTGGCCAGAGCGTCTTCGTAGGTGATTTCCGGGTCCGGGTTGGCCATGGCGAAGACAATCGGTCGGTCGGCCATCGTGCGCAGCATCTGGGGCGTGAGTGCGCCTTTGACCGACAGGCCAACGAACACATCGGCGCCTTCGATAGCTTCGGCCAGCGTCCGCAGTTTCGTCTCCGCGGCGAACCGTTCCTTATAGGGATTCATGCCCTCCTTCCGGCCTTTGTAGATCACCCCCTGGGTGTCCACCATCAGAATGTTTTCCCGTTTCACTCCCAGCCGAACGTAGTGCTCGGCGCAGGCGATGCCGGAAGCGCCCGCCCCGTTGAATACGACGCGAACGCGGTCGATCTCCTTGCCCACGATTTCCAGTGCGTTCAGCAGCGCTGCGCCGGAGATGATCGCCGTGCCGTGCTGATCGTCGTGGAAGACGGGTATCTTCATGGTTCGGCGCAACGTCTCCTCGATCAGAAAGCATTCCGGCGCTTTGATGTCTTCGAGATTGATCCCGCCGAAGGTAGGCTCGAGCAGTTGGCAGACGCGAATCACATCCTGCGGATCCGTGGAGTCAATTTCGATGTCGAACACGTCGATATCGGCAAAGCGCTTGAACAGTACCCCCTTGCCTTCCATGACCGGCTTGCCCGCCAGCGCGCCTATATTCCCAAGTCCCAGAACCGCTGTGCCATTCGTCACCACTGCAACCAGATTCCCCCGCGCGGTGTACTTGAACGCTTCCCGCGGGTTCTTGCGGATTTCTAGGCAGGGTTCAGCCACTCCAGGGGTATAGGCCAGACTGAGATCGCGTTGTGTGCGACAGGGTTTGGTCGGAACGACTTCGATTTTTCCCGGACGCTTGCCAAAATGGTAATCTAGCGCATCCTGTCTGTTGATGGCCATACTGCCTCCTCGAGTTGACACCCGCGCAGCCCAACTGGCTGCAATTGTCCCCACATAAAAAGCAGTGCAGATTGCTAACCGTGAGAAATCTTGAGCGGAGCTGTCGCAATCCATTTATAAAAAAGGACTTAGCGAGTATGCCCCGGCAGTAGACTAGGCTGGGACTGCATCTTGGTGCGAAATGCCGCAACGTTCCTTCTGCATGTTGTTTCTATGCAGTCCGTCGAGCGGTGCTAGGCAGCAGAGGCAATGATTACAGAGAGTTGCTGGCAGGGGCTGTTCGACCAACGGGGATCAGGGCTAGCTCGTTGACGAAAAGCAAAAAAGAGTGTGGCAGGTTCCGCAGCGAAGCAGAGCGGATGTGTGAACCGGCGCATCTGGGGCAACTCGGAAAACTTCGACTGCCGATAACCGCTGAAAATTGAAATGGTTAGAGCAACAACAGACTCCTGGCCGATGGCCCTGCTATTGCCCGGTTCAAGGTGGAGGAATCAGCCATGCCAAGGCACGCTACTCTGGAAGCTCCGCCGCCCAAGCTGGAGACACCTTCGAGTCCTTCCAAGAATGGGCAGCGCGAGCGGGACGAGGCACGCACTGGCCCGGTTCGTGAGCACGCGCCAACGCACAACCGGGAGCTTTTCCGTCAGACTCTGCTCGAGGTGAGCGAAATTTACACTAAGAGTCGAACGGCAGATTTCCTGTTTTCGCTCATGATGCACACCCTCGTCGTGGTTCTGCTGGTGCTGATTCCTCTGATGTACACCGAAACGATTGACTTGCGCGCCTTCACGAAGACGTTTCTGGTAGCCCCGCCGCCCCCGCCACCTCCGCCGCCCCCGCCGGCTGTTGCCGCAGTCGCACGAGCGGCCCGGGTTCCGCAGAGAATTTTCACTGCAGGCGGGAAGCTCATTGCACCAGCGGCGATTCCCAAAGAAGTCAAGATACTCAAAGAAGAAGCGCTGCCTCCGGACATCGGATTGGGGATTGGGGTCGAAGGTGGCGTGCCGGGAGGGGTTCCGGGCGGTCAACTGGGCGGGGTCATCGGGGGCATTGTGAGCAGCGCCCCTCGTGTGCAGGTGCCCCTGCCACCGCCGCCTCCCCAGCGGCGCGAACCCGTGCGGGTGGGCGGCCGGGTGCAAGCGCCGAGGCTCATCTACGGGCCACAGCCGGACTACCCAATGCTGGCCCGGCAATCGCGTGTGGAAGGCGACGTGGTCCTGGAAGCTGTCATCGATACCGACGGCAGCGTCGTCGAATTGCGTGTGCTCAGCGGCCATCCGTTGCTGGTCCCAGCCGCGCTGTCGGCAGTTGCCAAATGGAAGTATCAGCCGACCATTCTGAACGATGAGCCGGTGCCGGTGCGGCTGGAAGTCGTGGTGAAATTCCGGCTGCAGTAATGCAGGAGCGCGTCTCGTCATGTCCTGGAGAGAACGCTACGCCAGCAAGCGCATGACGGCAGCGCAGGCGCTGCGCTGCGTCGAATCCGGCAGCCGTGTGTACATCCATCCGGGTTGCGCGGAACCGGAAGTGTTGGCGGAAGCCTTGATCGAGCGAGCCCCGTTTGTCCGGGATGTCGAAATCGTTCACTTGCTCACGCTGGGCAAGGCTCCTTATGTTCAGCCCGAGATGGCCGGGCACTTCCGCCACAACGCCATGTTCATCGGTGCCAACGTGCGCGAAGCCGTCAACAGCGGCCGCGCGGACTACACGCCGATCTATTTGAGCGAGGTCGAAGGTCTGTTCGAAAGCGGACAGATGCCCCTGGATGTGGCCCTGATCCAGGTTTCCCCGCCGGATGCACACGGCTTCTGCAGCTTCGGCGTGGGGGTGGATACGACGATGACCGCAGCTCGCTGTGCGCGGTATGTGATCGCGCAGGTGAACGATCAGATGCCCCGAACCTACGGAGACAGCTTCCTGCACGTGGATCAACTGGATGCGGTGGTCGAAGTCTCGCGACCGCTGTGCGAGCTGCCCCGCGAGCCGGTCACGGAACTGCACCGGGCGATTGCCCGCAACGTGGCCAGTTTGATCGAAGACGGCGCCACACTTCAGCTCGGCATCGGCGGGATCCCCGACGCCGTTCTGCTGGAGCTGGAAGATCGAAAAGACCTGGGCATCCACACCGAGATGCTTTCTGACAACGTGATCCCGCTGATTGAATCCGGGGTCATCAATGGGCATCGCAAAACCCTGCATCCCCGCAAAGCGGTGCTGAGCTTCGTTCTGGGCACCAAGCGGCTGTTTGATTTCGTCCACCACAATCCGATCTTCGAGTTTCATCCGGTGGCGTACACCAACAACCCGTTCGTGATTGCGCAAAACGAGCGGATGGTTGCCGTGAACTCCACCCTCCAGGTGGATCTCACCGGACAGGTCTGCTCGGATTCGATTGGCACGTATCTCTACAGTGGTTTTGGCGGGCAGGTGGACTTTATCCGCGGTGCCCGCCACTCGAAAGGCGGAAAACCGATCATCGCGATGCCCTCGACCGCAAAGAACGGTACGATTTCGCGCATCGTGCCCATCCTCAGCCCGGGCTCGGGGGTGGTGGCTTCGCGTGGCTCGATCCACTATGTAGTGACCGAATTCGGCATCGCTTATCTGCACGGCAAATCGATTCGCGAACGCGCGGAAGCCCTGATCCAGATCGCCCATCCGAAATTCCGCGACGAGCTGTACGACTACTGCGAAAAAACGAACTGGCTCCGCCGGCCGGCTCGCACGGACTTTTCCGTGGCGCACCAGGAAGCCGGACCGCAGCCGCTCGATGCCGTGCCGGCGAGCCCCCAACCGGAGTGAGTCATGGCCATAGAACCTCGCGGCCGAGTCCAGATTGACCCGAACGAATGCAAGGGTTGCGGCCTGTGCATCGACGCCTGCCCGCCGCGTTGCCTGGTGTTCGAAGCTGAGCTGAGCCCCTACGGGGTGCATCCGGCGCGCTACGTCGGCAGCGGGTGCACCGGCTGCGGGATCTGCTTCTACGTCTGTCCCGAGCCCGGTGCGATTACCGTCTACCGGGTTTCTCCACCCCCGAAAGTCATCTCGGCTACGGAGGCAGGCCGTGCGGCAACTTTGTAAAGGCAATGTCGCAGTCATTCAGGGAGCTTTGCTGGCGGGCTGTCAGGCCTACTATGGCTATCCCATCACGCCGGCCAGTGAAATTGCCGAGGCGGCAGCCTTCTATCTTCCCCAGGTCGGCGGAGTGTTTCTCCAGGCGGAGAGCGAAGTGGCCGCCATCAACATGGTGTACGGTGCAGCGTCGGCCGGACAGCGCGTCATGACCGCGTCTTCCGGGCCGGGCATCAGCCTGATGCAGGAAGGGTTGTCCTACCTGGCCGGCGCAGAGTTGCCCTGCGTCGTCGTGGACGTTGTGCGGGGCGGACCGGGTCTGGGCAACATCGCTCCGGAACAGAGTGACTACTTCGCGCTGGTCAAAGGCGGCGGCCACGGCAACTATCGCAACCTCGTGCTCGCACCCGCTTCGGTTCAGGAAATGGCCGATTTGACCATGCTGGCCTTCGAGCTGGCCGACCGATACCGCAACCCGGCCGTCTTGCTCACCGACGGTTTCATCGGCCAGATGATGGAGCCGCTGGAACTACGTGCCCGCATCACTCCGCCTCCGGAAAAGCCCTGGGCGGTGCGGGGCACCGCAGCCACCCGGAAGAATTTGATCACTTCCATTCACCTCGAGCCCGATGCGCTGGAAGCCCACATCCGCAAGCTGGAAGCAAAATACCGTGAGGCGCAGCAGCGCGAGCCCCGGCACGAGCTCTATCTGGCCGAGGATGCCGAGGTCTTGCTCGTCGGATATGGCATCGTTTCCCGGGTGCTGCGGTCGGCCGCCGAGCAGGCCCGGGAGCAGGGGCTGCGGGTGGGCCTGTTCCGGCCGATTACGCTGTGGCCGTTCCCGGCACAGGCCCTGCGCGAAGCCGCCCGAGACGTCCGCGCGGTGCTGGTCGTTGAGATGAGCACCGGCCAGATGGTCGAGGATGTTCGGCTGGCGTTGCGCGAACAAGTCCCGGTGCACTTCTACAGCCGCGTCGGCGGCAACGTGCCGCTGGTCGAAGAAGTGAATGCCAAAATGTTCGAGCTGGTGGAAACCGCGGTGCACTGAACAGGAATTCTGGAGGACACAGTGGCGGAATACGAGGTTGTGCACAGCAAATCGCCGGTCTTCTATCCGGTCTATGAGCGCAAGGCAGACCTGCAGCACCAGACGCACTACTGCCCGGGCTGCGGACACGGCGTCGTGCACAAACTGATTGCCGAAACGATCGCCGATCTCGACCTGCAGGACCGCACGATCTTTGTCAGCCCGGTTGGGTGTTCGGTGTTCGCCTACTACTACTTCGACGTCGGCAATGTGCAGGCCGCGCACGGTCGCGCCTCGGCGGTGGCGACGGCATTGAAACGCGCCTGCCCGGAGAGCATCGTCATTGCCTACCAGGGAGATGGAGACCTGGCCGCCATCGGCACGGCGGAGATCGTTCACGCCGCCAACCGCGGGGAACCTATCACCGTTTTTTTCATCAACAATGCAATTTACGGTATGACGGGCGGTCAGATGGCACCGACCACGCTGGTGGGGCAAACGACCACGACCACGCCGTGGGGACGCCGACCGGAAAACGAAGGTTTCCCGCTGCGGGTCTGTGAGCTGCTGGCTACGCTCGAAGCGCCGGTCTATATCGAGCGCGTGGCGCTTTCCGACAACAAAAACATCATGAAAGCGCGCAAGGCGATCCGCAAAGCACTCGAACTGCAGCGCGATGGTGCCGGCTTTTCTCTGGTTGAAATTCTCTCTCCCTGCC
Organism: Terriglobia bacterium; assembly: GCA_023512135.1. Lineage (GTDB taxonomy): Bacteria > Acidobacteriota > Terriglobia > Acidiferrales > UBA7541 > DSGC01. The sequence continues at coordinate 28,204 of JAIMAG010000004.1, forward strand.
CGACCATCTGGAAAATGACTCCCACGGAAGCCCGCGACTGGGTGGCGGAGCACATGATCCGGAACTTCCCGCTCGGTGTCTTCCGCGATCGCAAAGTGAAAATGCCGGAAAGCAGCCGACCGCCCCGGCGCACCGTGGCCGAAGTGCTGGGCCTGGCCGATGCGCCGGCAGAAGCCGAAACGCCCGCCACTCGATCCGCCGATGCCCGCGAATGGAAAATCAAAATTGCCGGCTTCGGCGGTCAGGGTGTTCTGCTCCTGGGCCAGATTCTGGCCGAAATGGGCATGCGCGAAGGAAAGGAAGTGAGCTGGCTGCCCTCCTACGGTCCGGAGATGCGCAGCGGCAGCGCTCACTGCCACGTCTGCCTGTCGAGCAAGCGCATCGGCTCGCCCCTGATCGAGCATCCCAACGTGCTCGTGGCGATGAACGAAATTTCGCTGCGCAAGTTCGCTCCGAGTGTCGTCCCCGGGGGCATGATTCTGTACAACCGGCGCACGGTGCCTGCTGACGTCGAGATCCCGAATGTGCGTGTGTTTGCGATTCCTGCCTCGGAACTGGCCGATCAGCTCGGTGCAGCAAAAGTCGGCAACATTGTCATGCTGGGTGCCCTGCTGGAATTGACCGGTGCCCTCAGTTCGGCAACTGCAGAGACTGTCCTGCAGGGCACGGTCAAAAATTCCGACCTGCTGGCTCTCGATCTGCAGGCGCTCCACGCCGGCCGCGACTATGTGCGGCAACTTCCTCTCGAGGCGCGCTGAGCGCTCTTCCGGAGTTTTGCTTGTTGCAGATTTTTTCCTGCTCGAGACGTTTTGCCTCCCCGGGCAGGCAGATGTCCGCGGGTGATTCTTGCCTGCGCTGCAGTTCTTAGCCGGGGCGGCGTTCAGGCTTGTGTTTCTTCCGTGCGCACAGTGAACACCGGGCAGGGCGCTTCGCAAACCACCTGGTAGGTCGTCGCCGGAGGCAGGTGCCCGGGAAAACTTGCCGTCCTTCTAACCCCCATAACAATCAGGTCGGCACCCAGCGCTCGTGCGCGGTCCAGGATAACAGTTGGCGCTGGGCCGAACGCGGCGAGCAACTGGGTAGAGTATTCCGCCCGCGGTTCAGCTGGCAGCAACGCCTGCAGTTGCGCCACTACGTTGCGACGCATGGCTTCGCGCCGCCCGGAGCGGGTCGTTTCGGTGTCGCTGATGGCGTGCAGAATTGTCAATTGTGCTCGGAACTCCCGTGCCAGCGACAGAGCATAGGCCGTAGCTCGTTCGGCTGCTGGCGTGAGGTCGCAGGCGTAGAGAATCTGCTGGAACCGGATGCTGGACGGGGCCTCGTGGTGCACCTGCGGCCCGACGGTCAGGACGGGACAGGGCGACTTGCGGAAGATTTCCTCGGCCGCGGAGCCCAGCATCAGCTTGCGCACGCCCGTCCGCCCGTGCGTGCCCACGACAACCAAGTCGACGCTGTTTTCCGTGATAATCTTCTGCAGGCAATCCCACAGCACACCCGTGCTGAGCAGCACTTGATGGGGCACGCCGCGCAGCACGCCGGAGGTCAGCAGATTGGCCATCTCCTGTTCGGCGCGACGCAGCGCCGGCCGGCTCGCAGTTGTCGGCGCAGCCGTCGGCGTTTCTGCGGACACGACGTGGGCCAGATACAACGTCGCGTCGTAGTGCCGGGCGACCGACACCGCATACTGCAGCGCGCGTTCCGAGCACGAGGAAAAGTCGGTCGCGAGCAGAATGCGGCGCAGCGCAACGTCCGATTTCGGTTCGGTTACCGTCATCGCCTGATGCATGTGACTAGCGCAGTCCAGCCAGCTCCTGCAGTGTGCGCCAGTTCTGCAGTCGGTCGGCTTGTGCCTGCTGGAGAAATTCGTCTGGATTGCCCTGTTCATCGAAGTGGTGCGCAAACCGGCCTTCTGTGCGGGCAAACTCGATGAAGTCAAAGGGCTTCCCGGTCTTCGGCGAAATGTACCAGTCTTCTTTCATCGCCGGGTTGCCCTGCAGGCTGAGTCGTTCGCGAATCCGTTCACCCCGGCGCGGGTCGTAGATCAGCAGCGGGAAGGCCCGGGATTCCACGGCCAGTCGCGCCTGCAGCGCGGCGCGGTCATCGCCGATGCCGTGCTCGGGCATGCAGGCGGCATAGGCAATCACCACGGCTGGCCCCGGATATTCATTCGCCGCGAGAACGGACTTGTAGAAGTGGTTCAGGTGCGCCGGGGTTGTCTGCGCCACGAAGACTCCCGGGTGCATCATGGCGATTTCTGCCAGTTCCTTGCGCCGTTCCCGCTTTCCGGGCTGTGCTTTGCCATAGGCAGCCATCTTGGCTTCCTGGGCGGTGAACGTGGCCGTGGAGCTCTGGCCGCCGGTATTGGAGTAGACCTGCGTGTCCAGCACGAGCACCTTGATGTCCATCCCGGACATCAGCATGCGGGAAAGCGACTGGAAGCCGATGTCGTACAGGGCACCGTCCCCGCCGAGCACCCACAGCCGTCGCCGGGAATGACCTGCTTGGTCCCACCGCAACCGGATGCCCATGGCGTCGGCCGGAGCATTTTCGAACAGCGAGTTGGTCCACGGCACATGGAACGGGTTGAAGGGATATGTCGAGCCGAACACCGTGTTGCACCCCGTCGCCGCCACGAGGCCGATGTTTTCTGCGCCATAGACAAATCCGGTCGCGGCCAGCATCAGGCGCACGGCCGTGGCTTCGCCACAGCCCATGCACGAGCCTGCGCCGCCGGCGTAGAGCAGGGCGCGGTCGCTCAGCATCATGTCGCCGAGTGAGCGCTCGTTGAGGAATTTCTCCGGTGTCGGCGGCAGATGGTGGAAGAGGTCCATGGCCAGGTCGTATTCGCCGAGGTCGAGGTTCGTCTTCGGCACCATCCGGAGCGCCGCGTGCGTGCCGCACACGGTCACACATTCGCCGCAGCCCTTGCACTTGTCCGGGTCGATGAAAATGCCGAACAGGCCGCCGGCTTCGCCCTTTTTTTCGAACAGGTCGTAGTACTTCTGTGTCTTTGTGAACTGACGGCGCAGCGCCTCGCGCCGGTCGGCGCGCTCGATGCGGCCCAGGTACGCTTCCAGCGTTGCCGGCTCCACGACTTTTGCCAGGATGGCCGTGTCCGGACATTCGTTGACGCACTCCATGCAGCCGACGCAGCGCTCGGCGAGGAAGCTCGGAATCTCCGGCGCCAGATGGCGAAAACTGCGCCGCATCGCGCTGGCCGGGGGCATCAGGCTGCGCGCCAGGAACACGTCGGCTTCCAGTTCCGGCTCGGCTCCGCGTGCGTAGCTGCCGATGATGCGCTCGCAGAAATCTGCGGGCACCAGGTCGTCCGAAGAGCGGCAGGGGAGCTGAAAGGGGCGGCTCTCCAGTTTTGTTTCTGCCGGTGCGGCTTCCTCCTGCGGCAGGACCTCGGTGACCTCATGAAAGCCCCGCAGCGCAGCGGTCATGTTATCGGCCACCACCTGTTCGCCGCGCTTGCCGAAGTACTTGCGCAGCGTTTGCTCCAGGGCTTCGAACAGTTGGGATTCGCTGAGCCCGGCGCGTTCGCGGAACGGCGTCAGCCGCAAAAACGCACCCAGCAGTACGATGCCCTGCATGCGAATCTGCAGGTCGGCGCGGCTGGCCGATTCGCGTGCAATCCGCAGGGCATCGAGCGCATAGAGCCGGTAGCGTTTTTCTCGGATCAGCCGGCGGGCTTGCGGGGGCAGGCTGGCCCACACCTGCTCGGGGGGCAGCGGGGATTGCAGGTAGATGATTCCGCCGGGTAGCAGACCTTCCAGCGGATTGCCGGTGAGGAATGCGTTTTGATCCTGAATGGCCACGAAATCCACCACCGCCAGCTCCGCATGCAGCCGCACCGGCTCCGGAGCCAAAGTCAGGTAGTAATTTGTAGGCAGGCCTTTTTTCTCAGAGCCGTACTTCGGGAAGGCCTGCGCGTAGAGTCCGAACAGATCGGAGGCGATCGAAGCAATCACCTTGTTCGTCGTGACCGAACCGAAGCCGCCGACGGAATGACCGCGCAAGGAGAACGCGTTTGCCGGGCGGACGTCCGGGTCGGTGGTGGGTTCCAATGCGTCCGGATGCTTGACCCCGAGCACAAAATACTGCTTCCCGTCGAGACGTTGCAGATGCTCCACGGCTGCAACAAAATGGCCGGGTCGAACGTCGCGTCCGCCGAGCCCGGCAACTCCGGAATAGATCCGCGGTAGATGCTGGCGCGCGAGTTCGCCGCTCGTCCAGGCATCGGCGAGCGCGGCTTTGACCTCCAGCGCAAGCGGGTTCGACTGCGCCAGCGGCACGTCGGCCCGCTCGATCACGGCTACCGCACGGCAATCCCGCAGCACTCGGGCCAGTTGCCGGCCCGGAAATGGCCGGAAGCTCGTCAGGTGGACGACGCCGACCTTCACGCCCTGTTCTCGGAGCCAGTCCGCCACCGCTTCGGCGGTTTCCATCATCGAGCCGAGGCCCACCAGGGCGTATTCGGCGTCCTCCATCCGGTAGGCGCGGACGAAATCGTAACGGCGCCCCGTCAGCTCGCCGTATTCGCGCATGGCGCGGTCCAGTGCGGGTGCCACCCGCTCGTAGAAGTACCGCTGGGCGATCTTGCCCTTCATGTAGCTGTCCTGGTTTTGCACCGGACCACTGAGCAGCGGTCGCTGGGGGTCGAACAACCGCCGGATGCGTTCCGCGGGCGGGCCGACGAATTGCTTCATCAGCTCCGGTTCCGGCAGGTGCACGGTTTCCAGCGTGTGCGTGGTAAGAAAGCCGTCCTGCACATTCATGAAAGGTGTTTCGGATTCTTCCGCTGCCCGCCGGGCAATCAACGCCAGGTCCGCCGCTTCCTGAGCATTGCGCGCAAACAGGATTCCCCAGCCGGTGTCTGCGACACCCATCACGTCGTCGTGACCGCAGTGCACATTCAGCGCCTGTGAAGTGAGCGCCCGGGCGCCAATGTGAAATACGACGGGCAGACGCTTGCCGGCTATCACGTACAACACTTCCTTCATCAGGATGAGACCTTGCCCGGAAGTGAAATTCGTCACACGACCGCCGGCGAGCGCGAAACCTTCACAGGCAGACGCCGAGCTGTGCTCGGATTCCGGTTCGAGGAACTGCAGTGGTTCGCCCCACAGGTTGCGCTTGCCGTTGGCGTACTCGGTGGCGAAATCGTCTCCCATCGGCGTGGACGGAGTAATCGGATAGGCGCACGCACCTTGCGAGATATGCGATTCCACCCAGACAACCGCCCCCGAACCATCCACCGTGGCGCGCAGTCCCGGGTATGGCGGGCTTGCAGGTTCGTTTGCTTGAGTGAATTGTCGAACTTCGGGTTGTACGGGCACGATCCCCCTCCCGCAAGGAAAACAGCACAAGTGGTACCAACAGCCTTTGCACTAACTAAAACAATCGAAAAGAGTTATTCGATTGCCCCGCAGGCGGCTGCGGGCCGTGTGCGCCAGTTTCCACACTGTCTGCGCCAGTGGTCTCATGCACTCCGCTGCCAGCCTGTCCGAAGCCTTTCAGGGTCGCACAGCTCATACACCACAAAAGATTTACCGCTGCCGTGCTGGCAGTCTGGATGGAATTCGAGCTGCTGTATTCAGGTAGAGAGGGGCCGAATCGCGGCAACTGCAGCGAGGCCGAAAAACCAGTATGCTGAGCGTGAAGACAACCGAATCCGCTCCCGTGGCGCGAGCTGAGATATTCGAGCTTCGCGCCGCGACGCCAGCCGACCGGCCCGCGCTTCTGGCAATGTACGCGACGTTTGAGCCGCGGCCCGGCAGCCTGGGGCTCCCTCCACGCTACGGACTCGAGCAGTGGCTCGACCGCATCCAGTCATTCCCGAATCTGTTGCTTTGGGACAGAGAACGGGTTGTTGGCCACGGCATTCTCTGTCCGCAGGACGATTCTGCCGAAGTCGCAGTGTTCATCCACCAGGAATACCGCGGCCGTGGGCTGGGCACGCTGCTGCTGAGCGAGCTGGTGCAGCAGGCGCGGCGGATGGGTCTGCGCCGACTCTGGGGGATGACCGAACTGGACAACGTGCCGATGCTGCGCCTGGCGCGTTCGCTTGGATTCGTCTCCGCTGATGACCCGCGTCAGTTCTACCTGGACCTGGACGATGCGCAAGGCAATGAGAGCGGCGAGCGGCCTGCCGCCTAGCGTTTTTCCTTCCTGTTCCGAACACTCATCGGCTCTGTCTGGCAGACATCTGGAGCACACGCCTGCACGGGGCGAAATTTCGAAGGGAAGTCTTGGGCTACGGAGTAAACTTCAAACTCAGCACCAGCAGCGCTGCGAACACGATCGCTTGCGCGACTTCGCTCCAACCCAGCCGGCGGATGGGGAAGCGCTTGCCCAGTTGCCAGACGAGCCCGAATGCACGCAGCATCCCCGGTGTGAACGCAAGCACGGTCAGGGTGGGCAATGCCTCGCGGGCGATGGCAGCAACCAGGAAGGCGACCAGCAGCAGGTGATATGCGATCACCGGCCAGGCGAACCGCATCCGCTCGAACCAGCTCGGGAAAGGACGATGCGCCAGCAGCCCGCGCACGCGGTACTTCACGTAAATCACTCCGCCGGCGAAAAACAGCAGATTCAACAGCCACAGTTGCAGACCCAGCCGGTCCAGGTTCCCGCGTGCGGCAATCCAGGTGGCCGGCACCACCAGCGTGAGCAGGACCACTCCAACGAGCTCGGCCGCCAGACTCCGTTTTTCATGTATTTCCCGGTTCGGGTGCCTGGCCAGCGTCTTCTGCAGCACATAAAGCACACAAACTGCCGCGAGCAGAACCAGCAAAGTATGGCGTCGCTCGACGAAAATCAGCCAGCCGCCGGTCAGTATTCCAATGCCGAACAGCAGCAGGTGCCGTGGGTCCGCCAGCACGCGCCAGGTGCCGTGGGCATCGGCGGAGCCCCGCACCAGAAAAAGCGACACCGCAGCCAACAGTACGAGCAGTATGGAAAGATTCGTCGTGCCGACCATGAACACCGCCGTCAGATACGGCACCAGTAGAATCCCCCACGCTCCGTGTTCTGCAGGCATGCGCAACGGGTATCTCATTGGTTCAAATACCGCTTCCACGATTGGGAGTGGGTTTGGAGCCCGCTTTCAACCCTCCGGGGACAGCCGACAATTGGATCGCCGCGCCCGACTTTCATTTATCCAAGTCGACTGTCCCCCGGAGAGTGAATGCGCTGCTGCGGAGCACATCTGGTTGCCCAGGTGAGGGGGTAGTATCCGCAGCCAGCGCAAGCCTGAAGAAAATCCGTGAGGAGCGGCCGCCGCTCAGGGGCAGACATGGTTGGTCTTGCCTGTGGCGTTTGCTCATCGCGCTCAGGTTTTTGGGCGTTTTAACGAAGGTGGGATTTATCGAGGGCCCCTGAGCGGCGGCGGTGTGGACCGAGCTCGCAACGGACATCGGTCGCTGCGCTCCTATCCAGGTGCTAGTTGGGTTTGGCCCCATGCAAACAGCAGTTTTCAGGAGCCGGGCAGGGGCGCCTGCCGCGATCGTTCGCGGTCCGATGAGCGGGGTCCAACGGGCCGGTTCACCATTGCCCATCGTTTGCGGGTCAACTTCGCTCATCCATCGGGTTGGGGTTACTGGCGTCACGGCTGCCCGGCTCCTAAACCATTCCTCCACGCTTATCTCGTCTCTGTTGACTGCATCATTTGCATGGGCAAGCGCCATGCCAATCAACAAGAACCAGCCGTATGCAAAACATGCTCATTTTGTGTGGTTTGCATTTCCCCTCGAGATCGTTGCCAGTCGAGGGGAGTTTTTGCTGGGCGAATTGCCACAGAAGGTGGGAAATGGGTCTCACATCGCCTGAAACTGACCGAATCGAGACATGAAGGCTCAGTTTTTCCACCGCCTTCCGTAACAAAACATACCCTAGTTCGAAGCGTTCACTTTGCTCTGGAAGTAGAAAGCCTTCCGACGGGGTAAATGCCCCACACCGACCGTCATTTCTCGCAAGCCCGTTCGAAGCGGAGCACCATTTGGACGGGAACTCATGATAACTCATTTAAAATCAATATATTAAAAGCATGCTGTAGCCTTCTCTTTCTGTTGGGATTTGGCATCAGGCATGCCCAATTCACTGTGAACTTCATGCGGTGGGACTGAAAAATTGACTCGGACTCTGGCAGTCATAGGCACGAATCACCGTCACGCGTCGGTCAGCTTTCGCGAACGCTTCAGCATGCCAGACAGTCGCCTCTTCCCGGCCTTGCAGCATCTGGTGCAGGCGGCTGGCATCGCAGAAATCGTCATTCTGAGCACCTGCAATCGAACGGAATTCATCGTCTGGGCGGAAGATTTGGAACTTGCGAGTACTTCAGTGTTCGACTACCTGAGCCAGCAGTTCGGCTTGCAGGAAAAAGAGCGGGCATTTTTCTACAGCCTGGTCGCTGCCGATGCCGTCCGGCACATCTTCCGCGTTGCTTCCGGACTGGATTCCATGGTGGTGGGCGAGCCGGAGATTACCGGCCAAGTCAAAGCGGCCTGGACGAAGGCCCGCCAGGCGGGCACGAGTCGGAATTTTTTGGATGCAGTGTTTCAGAAAGCGCTGAGTGTGGCCAAGCGGGTGCGGTCGGAAACCGCCATCGGTCAGGCCGCGGTCTCGGTTCCGTATGCTGCGGTGCAACTGGCCCGACAGATCTTTGGCGACCTGACGGCACGCACGGTGCTCATTCTGGGAGCCGGCAAGATGAGCGAGCTGGCCGTGCGCTATTTGGTTGCCAGCGGGGCGCGGGCTGTCCGCGTGACGAACCGCACCTACGAGCACGCTGTAGCCCTCGCCACCGATCTGGGCGGAACCGCGGTGCCCTTCGAGCAGCGCTGGGCGCACCTGGCCGAAGCCGACATTGTCATCAGCTCGACCGGATGCCCCCACTTTGTGCTCGGCGTCGAAGATTTGCAGCGCGTTCAACAGATGCGCCGCGGTCGCCCGATCTTTCTGATCGACATCGCGGTGCCACGCGATATTCACCCGGACGTGCGCCGGCTGCCCGGAGTCTTTCTCTACGATATGGATGATCTCGAGCAGGTCGTCGCACGCAACCGGTCGGAGCGACTGGCTGCGGCGGCCCAGGCGGAAACGTTCATCGCCAGGGAAGTGGAACGTTTCATGGAAAAACTCCGCGCCGTACACGTGGTGCCCACGATTGTCGCCGTGCGTCAGCGTCTGGATGAAATCAAAGCGGCGGAGCTGCACCGCTACCGCACCGAGAACGGGCCGTTAGCGATCGAGCACGAGCAGGCGATCGAAGCATTCGCCGAGCAGTTGGTCGAGCGCATTGCCAACCAGCTTGCGCGCGAGCTGAAGGTGGCAGCGCAGCAGCGTCGTGCCGATGTGCTGGCCGAAGCCGTGCGCCACCTGTTCCGGTTGCCCCGGTCCACCGCCCTGGCGGCTCAGCCAGCCGGGCACGCCCCGTTGGAGGGAAGCCGGTGAACCGCAAGGACAGCCAAACCGTGCGACCCGGCCAACCCGCTCCGGTTGGCCCCGCGCCGAGCTGGACCAGCCGGGAAGCGTATCTGCTGGCGCTGGTCTGCCTGGCTGTGGGACTGATCGTCGGTTACATCTTTCGCGGCTCCACGCCAGCAGCGTCGGTGACCTCGGCTGCCGCACCCTCCAGTGCGCCAGCGGGCAAACCGGCACCGGCCTCCCCACAGGCCCTGGCGCAACTGGCCGCGCCGTTGCATGCCGCGGTTCAGGCCAACCCCAGAAATGTGGAAGCACTCATCCGACTGGGGAACTTCTACTTCGACAATCAGGCCTGGGCGGAGGCCATCGAGTATTACAGCCGTGCGCTGGAGTTGCGCCCGGAAGACGTCAACGTGCGCACTGACCGCGGCACCGCCTATTGGTATTCCGGATTTCCGGACAAGGCGGTGGAGGACTACGAGCGTTCCCTGAGCTTCCAACCCGACCATGCCAATACCTTGTTCAATTTGGGAGTCGTCCGCTTGCACGGCTTCGGGGATGCCGCGGGTGCCGTCGCCGCCTGGAACAAACTGCTGCAGTTGCATCCTCAGCATCCTGATCGCGCGCGCATCGAAACGCTGATTGCCCAGGCGCGCAGCGGTGAGCGTTGAGGGAAGGTACGAACTGAGGCCACCGAATGAGCCGAGCGTGCGTTGCCCATCTGCAGGAAGATCACACTCGGTTTGCGCAGATGCTCGCAACGCTGGAAGGTTGGGTGCAGAAGGCAGAGTCGGCTATGCCGGCCGAAGCAGCGCAGTGGCAGCAGGCCCGGACAATGCTGGAGTCGTTTATCCGGGACGTGACCTTGCACATCAGCAAGGAAGAACAGGTACTTTTCCCTGTTCTGGAAGCCTATTTGCCCCGCGACATCGGCCCGCTGGCCGTGCTCCGCGGTGAACACAGCGACATCCGCGCTCAATTCCGCCGGCTGCAGGAAGCGATTGTCGTTCTGTGCCGCGAGCCGGAAAGCCGCCACGCTGCAGCCAGCTTTGCCCGGGCCGGACACGCCCTCCGGCAACTCGTCTACGATCATCTTTACAAAGAGGACCGCGTGTTGTATCCGATGATTGCGCGTTTCCTGGAACCCGAGCGGGATGCGCACCTGCTGCAGCAGATGCAGGCCCTGCACGCCTCCGCCGAATCCGTTGCCCCCGAAACGCTCAAAGACCACACCATGGGCAGCGCCCGCAGCTCCACGGAGCCAACGCCGCGCTGTCCGGAAGGAGCTCGCCCATGCCCTTCGATCGACAAGAACTGATCGACAAACTGAAACTGGAAATCGAAGTCATCGAAAAAGGCGGTTACTATCCGTCGGTGCGCCAGCCGCGTCAGCTCCCGCGCATCTTTCGCGATTCGGTCAGTTGCCTGAACGTCGGTCTGGAAGTGAAGCGGGAACCCTGCCTGCACTGTTTCCTGATGGAATTCGTGCCCCCGGAGCACCGCGACAAAGAAGAGCCCTGCCATTACATCCCGCTGAACGAGCAGGGCGACACGGTAGCTTCCCTCAGCGCTGCGGGAGATCGCGACCGTTTGCAGGATGCAGTGCTGCAGTGGTTGAAGACCACGGTGGCGCGGCTGGAAGCTGAAGCGGCTGCCGGCGGCTAGTGGCTCGGTCGCCGAGCAGTTCTTCGCAGCCCGCGGCGGTTTCGCATCTCCGGTCCGGCACGGGTTGCCGCGATTCCAGGGTGCTGGAAAACGCCGTGGCACTTTCCGCAATCGCCCATTGCCTTCTGGTTGGCTCGGCGCCCGGCTAAGGGCCGGGTTGCGGAGATGGCTGTTCTTCTTTTTCCTCTTCGCTGTGCATCAGCCCGAATTTTTTCATCTTGTAGCGCAGGGCGTCCCGGCTGATGTCGAGCAGTCGTGCTGCATGGGTCTGGTTGCCGCCGGACTGGCGCAAGGCCAGCTCGACCATGGCCCGTTCGATTTCTTCGAGGGAAGTACCGCCCTCGGGAATCGAAAGCGGCGGCAGCCAGCGACCGTTCGGCAGTGGCTGGCCGCCGGAGGGCGGGGAGGCGGTGTGTTCGAATGCCGTGACACCGGTATGCGGTTGCCGGACGGAAAAGGGCAGGTAGTCGGGACGCAGTACCGGCTCGTCTTCCAGAATCATGGCGCGTTCGATGGCATTCTTCAGTTCGCGCACATTCCCGGGCCAGTCGTAGTTCAGCAGCAGTCGTCGCGTCTCCGCCGTGATCCCGCGCACCGATTTCCGGAATTTGCGGTTGTAGTGTTCGATGAAAAAGTCCACCAGCGGGAGGATGTCTTCCCGGCGTTCCCGCAGCGGGGGAATGAAGATGGAGATGATGGCCAGGCGGTAGTAGAGGTCCTGCCGAAAATGGCCTTCGCGGACAGCGCGTTCCAGGTCGCGGTTCGATGCGGCAATCACGCGGACATCCACCTGAATATCGCGCACCCCGCCGACCCGGCGGATGACCTGATCCTCGAGTACGCGCAGCAGTTTCGCCTGGAGGAACGGCGTCAGCTCGCCGATTTCGTCCAGAAACAGCGTGCCGCCATCGGCAATTTCAAACAGCCCTTTCTTCATCGCCTTGGCGTCGGTGAAGGCGCCACGTTCGTGGCCGAACAGTTCGGATTCGAGCAGCGTTTCCGGAATCGCGGAGACATTGATGGGCACGAACGGACGATCCTGCCGCGCGCTCTGGTAGTGGATGGCTTTGGCGATCAGGTCTTTTCCGGTGCCGCTTTCGCCCTGGATCAGGATGGTCGTGGCTTCGCTGGCCGCGACCTTGCGGACGAAGTGCATCAGCTCCGTCATCTTCCGGGAGACGCCGATGATGTCGTGATAGCCGGCGCGCTTGCGCACTTCGCCGCGCAGCGATTCCACTTCGCTCCGCAGCCGCGTCGCTTCGATCGCGTTCTGCAGCGTGACCTGCAGCTCGTCGAAATCGAGCGGCTTGCCGATGAAGTCGTAGGCGCCCATCTTGATGGCGGCTTTGACGTCGTCGAGCTGCGGATCGGCCGTGATCATGATCACGGCGCGGGCGTCGCCGGTTTGCTTCAGTTTTTCCAGCACGTCCAGGCCGCTCTGGTCGGGCAGGCGCACATCGAGCAGCACCACGTCCGGCTGCTCGTCGCGCACCAGACTGAGCGCCGTGCTGGCGTCCGGAGCTTCCAGAGCCTGGTAGCCCCACTCTTCGCACTTCTGCCGGAGCGACCAGCGCACCAGCTTTTCGTCATCGACAATCAGAACTTTCGGCTGTGGCATGCTATCCCTACTTTACTATGATTGGGCGGCAGAGGCGATCTTTCGCTTGGGCAGCCAGACGCGAAATGTGCTCCCCCGGCCCACTTCGGTTTCCACCTGGATGCGGCCCCCGTGGAACTCCACGATCCGCCGCGCCAGGGAAAGTCCCAGGCCTGTCCCCTTGCCTTTCGTCGTGTAGAAAGGCTTGAAGATGTTGGGCAGGTGCTCGGGAGCGATCCCGCAACCCGAATCGGTCACGGCCACGGTGGCGTAGCGGTCTTCGTTGTGCACCTCGACGACAATGCGTCCCTCGCGGGGAATGGCCTGCAGGGCGTTCAGCAGCAAATTGAGCAGAACCTGCTGGATCCCGTCCGGGTCGTGTTCGACCATGCCGACTTCCGCCGCCGGACGAAATTCGATTTCGATCGGGCGGGAAGCGATCTGCTGCCGGGCCAGGGAAACGGCGCGTTCCGCGGTCGCGTTCAGGTCCGCCGGGCGCAACTGCAGCGGCTTCGGCCGGGCATAGTCGAGCAGTTCGTTCAGAATTTTCTGGATATGGTGGACTTCCTGTTCGACCTCTTTCAGGATTTCCCGCGTCGGGCTTCCCGGGGGCAGGTCGCGCCCGATGATCTGGATCACACCGGCGATGCCCGCCAGCGGGTTGCGAATTTCGTGCGCCAGGCCGGCGGCCAGTTCGCCGAGTGTGGCCAGGTGTTCGGCGCGGCTCATCTGCGTGCGATGCAACTGCTGGATCTGCTCGTGCGATTCGCGCAACTGACGCACCATCGCGTTGAAGCTGCGACCCAGCTCGCCGATTTCATCCCGTCGCCCGGCAAAGCCCACCGTGACGTTCAGGTCGCCTTGCTCCAGCCGGGCGATTTTCTCGCGCAGCTCGAGCAGCGGCCGATGGACCAGCACCGCCAGCACCACCAGCAATACGGCACAGATGGCCACGGCGCCGCCCGCAGCCACGAGCAGGACCGTGCGCCGGTCCGAAGGCGGAATCGAAAGCGTCACCCAGAAAAACAGGGCGATGCCCGCCAGCAACGTTGCCGCGACCGGAAGAATCGCTTTGAATCTCCAGTTGATGTGCACGTCGAGCCCGGGTGCGGTTCTCACCTCGTGCTACTATTACTCTTGATTATGCCTGCCCGGCGATGGGCCGGCAAGGAGTTTCCCGAATGGAAAGCTTCATCGAGGAGATGAAGCGCTACCTGGGGTTCGGGCCCGAGGATGTGGCCCTGCTGCGGCAACTGGGCCCGCGGATGGAGAAATATCTGCCCGAACTGGCGGAACGCTTTTATTCCCAGATTCCGCACCACCCGAATGCCTATCGCGTCTTCACCGGAGGCGAAGCACAGATCGCGCGGTTGAAGCAGACCCTGCAGCACTGGGCCCGCGGATTGTTCACCGGCACCTACGACGAAGCCTACGCCGAAGACCGCTACCAGATCGGCTACCGGCATGTGCTCGTCGGACTGGAACAGAAGTATGTGATCAGTGCGATGGGCATTGTGCGCACGTTCCTTTCCGAATGTCTCCTGCTGGAGTTTCCGGCCAGCGACGAACGGCTGCGTTATAGCCGATCGCTCAGCAAAATTCTCGATCTCGACTTGAACCTGATGTGCGAATCCTACATGCACGCGACCATGCAGGGCCTGCGTGCGTTGAATTTGCAACTCGAACGCGCCAATCAGGACCTGGCCGAAGCCAGTCGCACGAAAGACGAGTTCCTGGCGCACATCTCCCACGAACTGCGTACGCCGCTGAACTCCATTCTCGGATTTACGAAACTGATTCTCGACGGCCTGTGCCAGACCCCCGAAGAAGAGCGCGAGCTGCTGCGCGATGTCTTCGCCAGCGCTCAGCACCTGCTCAGCCTGGTCAACGATATCCTGGACATCGGCCGCATCGAGGCGGGCCGCATGTCGCTGCATCTGGAAGAAATTCAGCCGCGGGCCCTGTTCGATTCCACGCTCCCCCTGGTGGCGATTCAGGCCGTCGAGAAGGGATTGACGCTGCGCGATGAAACCGTGCAGGTGGCTCTGCCGCTGATTCGGGCCGACGAGGTCCGCCTGCGCCAGGTCCTGCTGAATCTGCTGACCAACGCCATCAAGTACACCCCGGCCGGCCACGTCGTGCTGCGCGCCCGCATCGAGGAGCCCGCCGGCATGCTCCGCATCGAGGTCGAAGACACCGGGATCGGCATTCCGCCCGAGCTGCGCGAAGTGGTGTTCCACAAATACATCCAGCTTTCCGGAAGCCAGTCCCGGCGCAGCGGGGGCACGGGCCTGGGTCTGGCGATCTCCCGCCGGCTGGTGGAGTTGATGGGCGGCCGGATCGGTATCGAAGATGGCAGCGAGGGTCGCGGAACCCGCGTGTGGCTTACCGTGCCGCTGGCGGGCACTGCCGGCGCGCGGACGAAACCTGCCGACCACGAACCGCCCGGCCGCGCTTCGATCGAAGAATGAGCGATCTCAAGCGTATCCTGATCGTCGAAGATCACGCGCTGGTGGCAAAGTTTTACTGCATGGCCCTCGAGCGCGCCGGCGGCTTCACCTGCTGGGTCTGCGAGGATGTCGAGGCGATCCTCGCTGCTGTGGCCGAAGGTCGTGTGGACCTGGTTCTGCTGGACGTGTCGCTCAGCGGAACCCACCGCCAGGGCCGCCCCGTGGATGGAATCGAACTGGCGCGCCTGATCCAGCAGGCGGCCAAAGCGAACGGTCGAACCTTACCCATCCTGCTTGCGACCGCACACGCCATGGCGGGAGACCGTGAGCGGCTGCTCGCAGCCTCCGGCGCCGACGATTATCTGGAGAAACCCGTCTACGACGCCGAGCTGCTGGTGCGCAAGATTCGCCGGCTGCTGGGTGCCGGCGAAACCGCTTGAACCAGCCGCTTGCTAGGGTTTCTGCAACGAGCGCAGATAAGCGATCAGGTTCTGCAGCTCGGCATCGCTCAGCCCTTTCACCGGCACCATTTTGCCGGTGCCCTGCGTGATGATCCGGGCCAGCTCGTCGTCGCTTTTCGCTTGCACTTCTTTGCTGCTCAAGTCGCGCATCTCGACCTTCAGCATCTTGGCAATCGCTGCTTTCGGCGCCCCGGACAATTCGTGGCAGGTGGCGCACTTTTTCTGGTACACCGCTTTGCCCGCAGCGGCATCTCCCTTTTGGGCCGCAGCGAGCGGCACCGCGATCGCGATGGCGATTCCCAGGAACAAGGTGAACCAGCGTTTCATCTATTTCCTCCTTTTTGATGAGAATAATACGTTCTGCCTGCTACGACGCATTCGACCTTTTCTGGCTGTTGGCCTCCAGTTGCTTCAGATACAGACGCAACCCGATCACCACGCTCAGGATCAGGACCAGCGAAATGGCCAGGCCCAGGCGCCGGAAGTCGTATTCTTCGAGTGCTTTTGTGCCGGCCTGCTGCGCCGCGCGGGCCACCTCCAGGCCAGTCTGCACTTCCGCCAGGACCCGGTCGGGCTGGAATCCGTGGATGGCCACGCGGGCCTTGGTGAGCGCATCCCGCGCTTGTCCCAGCTCCAGCTTGGGTTGGCCGACTTCCATCCCGGTCTGTTCGGCGCGGTCGAGCACCTGCTGCGCCTGTTCGATGGCGCGCGCCAGGCCGAGCAACTGTTCCTGCATCTGTTCGGCGGCCTGGTAGCCCCCGTCGCCCTCGGTGTGGCAGCGGAGGCAGAGCGACTCCGGCCCGGTGCCGAGCATGGTGTCGTTCGGCTCGGTGATGCGGTGGTTTCCATGACAGGTCACGCACGCCGGCAGGCCCATCACGGCAAACGCTGCTTTGTGCGGACTGCCGTCGAACAGTTGCGCCTGGAACACATGGCAGGTAGCGCAGACGAATTCCACCGCCGCCACCCCCGGCGGAGCTGCGCCGTGATTGCCGTGGCAGGTCGAGCAGGTCGGCGCGCTCAGGTCTCCGCGTTCGGCGAGCGCGCGGTGGTGAACGCTGTTGCGGTAGTCGTCGAACTGGCTGGTCGGCAGACCGTAGGCCTTCATGTACTCCGGGTCCGCATGGCAGCGCGCACAGGTTTCCGCCACATGCAGCGGATGCACCGTGGAGCGCGTGTCGGTGGCCGGCCGGATGCCGTGCACTCCATGGCAGTCGGTGCACACGGCAACTCTGGTGTCGCCCTGGGAAAGCCGCTGGCCGTGCCGGCTGGTCAGATACTGGCTGTACTGGTCGGTCCGCAACGAGGGATTGAACCCGCGGATGTACGCAGCATCGGAGTGGCACTGGGCACAGAGTTTTGGAATCTGTTGCCGCGTGATTTTCCCGCGGAAACCTTTCGCCGGGTCCATGGCGCGCAGCGGGTCGTCCTGCGAGGGGTCGCCCCCGTGGCAACTCGAGCAGCTCAACCCTTTCTGCGTGTGAATGTCCTGGTTCGCTTGCTCCGGGTCTACGTTCATCGGCGGGGGCAGCAGGGTGTGGCATTCCAGGCAACTGTTTTTCATCTGCGCCTGAGCCGGTGCAGGCCCGGCGGACCCGACAACAATCAGCCAGAGAACGAGTGTTCCCGTTGTGCTCATCCAAATGGGTCGTGTCCGGCCTGCTAACGGCCCGCGCTGCGCTGTTCCCATCCCTTCATCCCATCAGAAACGCATAGAGTGTCATGCCCGCCATGTACGCCAGGGCAAAAAAGCCCAGGCCGGTGATCCAGCGCGCACGCCGTCCGGCGGCGTTTCCGTCCAGGAAGGGCAGCAACAGCCAGACGACTGCGGCCAAACCAAAAGCCACCACGCCCACCTGCTCCCCTTCGAAGATCCAGATGCGCGCCGGCAGCAACTTCAGTGTCTCGAACATGAACAGGAAGTACCACTCCGGACGAATCCCGGCCGGTGCAGGAGCAAAGGGATCGGCTTCGGTGCCCAGTTTCCAGGGCGCCAGTGCGGCCAGCGCGCCCAGTATGCCCAGGGCCACGTACCAGGCCATCAGTTCGCGGAGCAGAAAATTGGGGAAGAATTTCATTTCGCGTTGCTCGGGCGGCAGCGCCTGCCATTCGGCTTCCAGCGACGGAGGCACACTGATCCCGAATCGCTGCACGAGCAGCAGATGCACGATCAGCAGCAGGGTGGTCAATCCGGGCAGCACCGCGACGTGAAAGCCGAAGAAGCGCGTCAGGGTGGCCCCGGTGACCTCCTCGCCCCCGCGCAGAAACACCTTCAACCAATCCCCGACCAGCGGCACCTGCGCCACGATGTCGGTGCCGACCTTGGTGGCAAAAAATGCCAGCGTGTTCCACGGCAGCAGATAGCCGCTGAAGCCGAACGCGAGCACCAGCAGGAGCAGAAGCATCCCGCTGACCCAGGTCAGTTCGCGCGGCTTGCGGTAGGCCTTCAGGAAGAGCACGCTGAACATGTGAGCGAAGGCCGCGAAGATCATCAGGTTCGCGCCCCAGGAGTGAATCGAACGCACCAGCCAGCCGAACTCGACCTCGGTCATGATGTACTGCACGCTGCGGAACGCTTCACTGCTCGACGGTCGGTAGTAGAGCAACAGCAGGGTACCGGTGCACACCTGGACGACAAACAAAAACAGCGTGATCCCACCCAGGTAGTACCAGACCGAATACCGATGCCGGGGGACGGTTTTTTTGCGCAGAAATGCCGTCAGCTCAGCCCACCCGAAGCGTTCATCCAGCCAGTCACGCAGCAGGCGCCACAGACGCACGTCAGACCTCGCGGTGGCGGGTGACGACGATTTCCTCGCCGCGGACCTGGACCCGGTAGCTGTCCAGCGGCCGTGGCGGCGGGCCGGCGATGTTGCGTCCGTTCAGGTCGTAGAACCCGTTGTGGCAGGCGCACCAGACCTGATGGAGGTCGCTCCGGTATTGCACGGTGCAGTCCAGGTGGGTGCAGGTGGCCGACATCGCGCGGTACTCCCCATCGGCAGTCCGAATCAGCAGTCCCGGGCGATTGCCGAACCGAAAAATCTTGCCGCTGTTCGGTTTCAGCTCGCCGACTTTCGCCGCGACCACGGTGTCGCTGCCCAGGTCCGCCCGCTCGGGTGGAATCAGGTAGCGCAACACGGGATAGAAAAACGAGGCCAGCGAAGCCAGCAAGCTGCCCCCCAGCAGCCATTCCACAAATCGGCGTCGGCCCTGACGTGTTTCATTCCCTTGGGGAGGCATGGATGCGGTCTTGGCCATTTTCCGGGCCTCCATCCACTGGGCGTTCCGGCACGATTCCTCCGGGCCGGCCGAGTGTCAGCCCGGCTGGCCCGGGCCTTCAGAAAGCGAAGCGCACAGCTCCCAGCACCAGGTTACCGCGGAAGTCGCGGGGAGAACTGAACACATCCGGCAGTTGCTTTTCGTTGTAGCCGTAGTAGCCCCACTGCACCTTCCAGGTCACATTGCGGTTCATCTCCAGCGACAGCCCGGCGGTCGGCTTGTGATAGTTGTAGCTGAGCGGGCCCGGCGGAGTGTTGGGCGCCAGAATCAGCGTGCTGCCGGTGGTGCTCGTCACCGCATAGCCCAGGTGGGTGGTCAGGCGCCGGATCGGCTTCCACATCAGTTGGAAATGTCCGTAGTGGACGTCATGGTTGTAGAAGGAAAGCCCCTGCAGCGGCAGCCCGCCCACGAACGGGCAGGGCACCGAGCCCGGCGGCGGAGGTGCTGAACCCACCGTGAAGCAGATGTTCGTCTGGCTGAACACGTCGTTGAAGTCGTAACCGAAGTCGAGCATGAACGTTTCGTTCGGCTGGAGCAGAGCATTGAAGCTGTAGCTGCGGTCGTGCTGCAGGTGCTCGATCTGGGCGACGTTGTTCCGTCGCTCCAGAATCATGATCGAGCCGTTCAAGCTCGCCCAGTCCCGGACACGATAGCTGGTGCGCAGCCGGTAGATTTGAAACTGGCGCGGACTGATCCGCGTGAAGGCCCGGTCGGCCGAAGCTGCCTCCAGGTCAAAAGCTACGCGCCACTGGTCCACCGGCCGTGCCCAGAAGCCGAACAGCAGCACGTGTTCGTTGATTTCGAACAGCTCTCCGTGGCTGTCGGCGGTGGTGACGCGGCAGGAACCGTCCGGCTCCAGCGGCCGGCCCGCGCAGGCGCCGCGATTCGGGCGATCGGGGAAGAAATGCTGGTCGGCGAGCTCGGCCAGCCTCTGAGTGATTTCGCGGTGCGTGTACCGATAGCCCAGCCGCACACCCGTGCGACGCGTGAAGTCGTACAACAGCTCGAAGGTGTTCGTCCGCGTGTCCTGGCCGAGGAAGTGGCTGATGTCCTCGATCAGGATATCGGCCGGGGAGCTGTTCGTGTGCACCGGAGTGCCCAGCGTGTTTGTCCGCGGGCAGTCGAGCAGGGGATTGATCGCCGGGAACGTGTTCGCCGTGATCAACATGGACGTGCTGAACTGCGAACACTCCTGAATCAGGACCTGCCCCGGGATGCGGAAGTGTTGCCAGTGGAAGGTGTCCACGACCTTGAATTTGTCGGTGGCGTAGAAGGTCGCGGCGAGGTCTCCGGTCACCGAAACGCGGCGGCCCTGCGCAGGTGCTTGGACGGTGAACTGGCTCTGGTTCGTACGTGTAACCCGGCCCTGGAACAGCTCATCGTATCCAACCAGCTCGTTATCGGCGGAGCTATACGCAATCCTCCCCGAGAAGTCTACGTTCTTGAAGTAACTGGATTGGAAGCTGAGCTGTTCGGTCGGAAACAGTGTCCGCACGCGGCCCTGCCGCGAATAGGCCAGAAAAGCGTTGCAGGTTGGGTTGACGGTGCCATCCGGCAACAGGGGCGTCGCACAGGGCTGCCCGGCACCCGTGTTGAAAATCAATCCCAGGTCTACGGGTCGGCCATCGGAAAGCCGGAAATTCAAGGAACGGTCTTCCCAGGTCGTGTCCCCTTTGTACTTGGTGAAGAACTGGTCGTAGCTGATGTTCGTCCGGGGGAAGACGCGCAGGTCAATGCCCGCAGAGTAGTTGTCCAGGGTTGTTTTCCAGCCTTGAAAGACCAGAATGTCGGTGCCCTCGTGGAAGCTGCTGAATGAAGGCCCTTCCATCACATTGCGGCCGTAGCCGAAGCGGAGGCGAACAACGCTCTGCGGGAGCAGGGTCAGGTTCACGTCGGACCGTCGCCGCACCAGAAACATCCGGTGCGGCGAGTCTGTGATCGCGACCGCCGGGTTTGACGTCGGCGGATTCAGCGGGTTCGCCAGCAGGTTGAAGTCCCAGTAGTTCCGGTTGCGGTGGAAGGTCGCGCTGAAGTTGTACCACCGATTCTTGTACGCCCGCAGCCGCGTGACGTTTTCCGGATCACCCCCGTAGCCGAAGCTGTGCAGGAAGAAATCGTCGAACAACAGGCCCTTGTGGTCGAGCGAGCGCATCTCCAGGGTGTGCTCGAGCAGACGCGGCCCTGCTTCCAGGTCCACGAAGGTGCGGTAGACATCCAGGTTGCCCGTAAAGTCGGTCCACCGGCCCCCGAATTCGAATGTCTGCTTGATGTTGTAATTGCCGCGGTTGATGCCCTCCAACGGTTTTTCTTCCTGCTGGGCAGCAGCCGGCGGGGTCAGCGCCAGCAGCAGTACGGCGAGCCCGCAGACCCACACCCGCGCGAGGCTGCGCGGAGGCAGCGACAGAAAACCGGCAACGGGGAACGGGGCAGAAGCGCTCGCCTGACGGTCTGGATGAGTCAGAATTTTCGCTCGGCGCATCGGAAGCCTCCTACTTGAAGAACACGCTGCTGACGTTGGAGCCGTGCACGGTCACGTGGCATACCGTGCAGGCCTGGTATTTCTGGCTCTGGTTGTGGAACGCCGGAATGCCCGGCACATCGGAGTCCACCGTGAGCGTGTGGCACTCCAGACACAGCAGGTTGATCTGGCTGCGCCGCAACAGCCGCGGGTTCGATGAACCGTGCGGCACATGGCACGCCATGCAGCCCTCGGTCTTTACCGGCGCGTGTTCGAACACGAACGGCCCGGCTTTGTCCGTGTGGCAGGTGAAGCAGACGGCATCCTGCGCGGCGGTCGAGCGCAACTGGCGCGTGACGAACCCGCCGTGCTGATTGTGGCAATCCGTGCAGTCCACCAGTCCTTGATTGACGCGGTGGCGGAAGGGTCGGTCAAATTGCGGCTTCACTTCCAGGTGGCAGGTGTAGCACAGCTCCGGCTGCGACCGGACCAGCAGAAACTGCTTTTCCTTGGCTGCGTGCACGGAGTGGCAATCCACGCAGCTGACGTCGTTCACATTGTGCGCGGACCGGGCGAAATTGCTGTGTTCTTCGCCGTAGAGGTGGCACTGCAGGCAGCGTTCGCTGATCGTTTTCGTCGAAACGCCTTTGAAGTTGAAAATTTTGGTTTTGTCGCCGCCCGCTTCGATGTGGTCCGCGCCCGGACCGTGGCAGGCCTCGCAGCCTTGCCATTCGGGCCCGCGCCGGGTTTCGAGCATGGTTTTCCAGTGCGGCGTGGCCTCGAACTTTTCGTACACCTCGGCATGGCAGGCCTGGCAGGCTTCGGCACCGGCGTACTTGGTCGCCTCCGCCTGCTGCGTGCGCGGCCCGGCTACCGGCGATTTCTTGCCACCGGCGCCGCCGAACAGTTGTCCGGCTCCGAACAGCACAGCGCACAGTGCGACTCCAGCCAGCAGAATCCGCTTTCGTATGGGATGAGCAGTCATGGCATGCTCCTCGAGCCAGAGCTTTTGGGGATCCCGAACTTCGGGACGGGGTAGCAATGGCAGTCCGTTCGTTGCAGCGCGGCGTGGGCGATTCTAACACAATGTCTGGACCCGCATCTCATTCTACATTTCCCCGTGTGCATAATTCCTACCTGATCCATCGTGCGGCTCCCTTCGTGCCGTCAGGCATATGCGTGCAATCCGGGTAGCAAATAAGTTACGCCCAAAAATGTGAACAGCACCACGGCAAAACCGACGATGGCGAACAGCGCGGCGCGGCGACCCCGCCAGCCGCGCGTAATCCGCATGTGGAGATAGCCGGCATACACCAGCCAGGTAATCAGCGCCCAGGTCTCTTTCGGATCCCAGCTCCAGTAGCTGCCCCAGGTGCGGTTCGCCCAGTAAGCCCCCGCTGCGATCATCAGCGTCAGCAGCGGGAAGGCGATGCCGATCGACCGATAGATCAGCCGGTCGAGGGTTTCGGTGTCGGGTAGCATGCGCTCCAATCCTTCGCGCCGCCACCACAGCAGCAGGTACAGCAGCGACGCCGCTATGCCGCTGACCATGCCAGTCAACAGGAAGGGGCTGGCCGACAGGCTCGTGGGAAACAGGCCTTCGGCCTGCGGCGAGGCGTACATCCCGCCGCGGGCGCGCAGCACAAACGCCACCAGCCCGAGCCCCTGCACCAGCAGCCCGACGACGAACGCCCGGTTCGCCCAGCGCAGAAAGCTCTCTTCCCGGTTCCACACGGCCCACAGGTAAAGCCCCAGCGGCACCAGCACCGCC
The DNA here is from genome assembly GCA_023512135.1 of Terriglobia bacterium. Taxonomy (GTDB): domain Bacteria; phylum Acidobacteriota; class Terriglobia; order Acidiferrales; family UBA7541; genus DSGC01. The sequence goes on from JAIMAG010000004.1 coordinate 51,314, forward strand.
GCCAGCACGAGGAAAAACATCCAGCCGAGACCGGGTAGGATTACCATCAGCGGCTCGCCACGGGCAATGAAAATTTCGCGGGCGGCCTGAGCATCCCACGCGGCCACTTGCAGTCCGCCGCTGGCGTCGAACCGGCTGGCGATGCCCAGATAAATGGCGGCCAGCAGTACACTCGTGCCGGCCAGGAACGTTTCCGTGCGCACTCGATCCTGAATCAGGAACATCAGGGCCAGCGCAAAGCTGACGGCACACGCCGCGTAGCCGAGCATGGCGAGCGTCACGTGAATGTGCAGCCAGGTGGACTGCAGCGCCGGCACCAGCGGGCGGACTTCGGAAGGCATCAGTTGCATCAGCAGCACACCGATCACTGCCAGCGGCATCGTCACCGTGCCGATCACGCGCACTCCGTAGCGCCGCTCGACGAAAAGCGTCAGCAGGGCCAGGGTCCACACGACACTCAACAGCATCTCGTACAGATTCGAGAACGGGGGTCGGCCGGCAATGTACCAGCGGTGTCCGGCGGCCAGCGTGTTCAGGATGAAGCCCGTCCAGGTTGCGCCCGAGGCGAACCGCACGTATCGTTCGTTCCCGCTCAACGCAAAGCCCAGATAGAGCACCATCGCCGCGCCAAAAAAGACCAGCGCTCCGTAGAGCAGGTTCGCTTCGGTAAACACCTCCCCGCTCCGCAGCACGCCGAACATCGGGGTCAGCAGCAGCAGAAGAACGGCCAGGCTCACCAGCACCAGCAAGCTGTTGCTGGTCGGTGTGGTTGCAGTTGCGGTGGTGGTGCGTCCCATGGTCCCCCCTTGTGCGGCTCAGCTCCGCGCGGCAACGGTTGCGTTGGTCACGACGGCCGGCGGTTGCTGCTCGGCCAGCTCGGCGCGAATCGTTTCCATGATCCGGCGGAAGCGTTCCAGGAATTCGTCGCGATTCTTGCTTGCCGAAGCCCCTACCCACAGTGCCTGACGGCCGAGGCGATCGCTCACCGGTACAACCCAGAAGCGGGTATGCACCATGTAGAAAGTCATGAACAATCCGATGCCCATCAAAATGCAGCCGGCCCACACGGCCCATTGCCCGGGTTCGTAGGCCACCTGGAGGCCGGTGTAGTAACCCATCTGCAGATCGCGGACCCGGAAGGTGTACGGCGCATCGCCCGGATGAGAAAAATCCGGGAAGCGCGGGAACAGCCAAACCTTCCAGGAGCCGCCCGCTTTGGATTCCACCAGCAATTGAATGGCAGGATTGTTCGGCTCCGGCGAACGGGTGCGGATCTGATTCCCCACAACCATGAAGTCCGGCACGAATGCGGCCAGGCGCACCGTCGTGTTCTCATCGAGGGCTACAGTTTGGTTCGGAGAAAGCTCAACGGTCCGTGTCTGCTGGGGCGTCTGCACGGCGGTGGCGAGCACAGTGAGTTTGGCCAGTGTGCCCGTCGAACCGTAGCTCGATTGGAAGAAACGCAGGCCGCGGTAGACCAGCGGGTCGTTGACCTCGATCTCTTTGCGCAGCACTTCCCGGCCGTCTTCCAGTACCGTCAGGTTCGTCCACCAGCGGCGCGGAGTTCCGTCCGGATAGTTTTCCTGGCCGGCATCCTCACAACGGATCGTGAAAGGCAGCCGTTGCTCGGTGCCATCGCGCCGTTCGATTCGATCGGTCTGCTCGTTTTGCGTCAGCGCGACAAACCCGCGCCAACCCCACACCCCGTCCACAATGCCGCCTGCCAGAATCAACAGCAGGCTCGCGTGCACCACATACGGCGCCAGCCGGGCCACGCGATGCCGCTCAATGTACAGCGAGCAGTCCCCATTCTTGCCAACCCGTTGGGGCTTCCAGCCGAGTTTCCGAAATGCACGCTCGGCGGCTTGGAGTCCCATTTCGACATTGCGAATGGAAACTTCCTCTTGCAACGGCAGGGTGGCCTGAAAATGCGGACCCGGACGCAGATAGGGTCGCGCAAAAAACCGCCAGGCCGTCGGGAAACGCTCCAGCGAAGCCAGAATGATGTTCAGGGCCAGCAGGGTCATCAGCGCGACAAACCACCAGGAATGGAACACGTCGGTCAGACCCCACCGGTCCAACCAGGCCAATGTTTCGGGATCGTAGGCGCGCTCGAGTTGCTCCGGGTCGGTCAGTGGGCGCTGCAAAACGAACGTGCCCGCCGCCGAGGCCAGCCCCAGCAGGATCAGCAGAACGATGCCCGTACGGACCGAACTCAACGTTCGGTAGATTGCTTGCAACATTCGGCGGTTTTCTTCGAGGGTCATCTGTGTACCCCGGTTCTCGCTCGACGCTGAAAATCGCAACTCGTGTTCCACAGTGCAGGAAACGGGAAAGTCCTTTGTTTGCTTTTGATTGTCAGACGATTGCTGGTTGGGGGGATATCCCTGTGTGGGATATGACGCAACGGAGAATTTTTTAGGGTTGAATTCTCCGCATTTCATGGTCGCTCTCGGCTCCTCGGTTGTGCCGATGAGGCAGGAAATGCCCTGACCACAAAACAGTTATGGCGCCCGCGGGGAACATGCCGGCTTGGTGTTGTGCCTGCATAGTCAGAATGGGAGCCGGCCGCTGGCGAGCTGCACTTTCGTCGGCGGATTTCGGGTCGCAAAACGGGCCCGCTTCTGAAGGGCGGGTTCGAAAAAAAACTGCTGCGCGCTGGTGCACCGACTCGCGGAGAGGTCACCGTGAGTTGTGCTCGCGCTCCGCAGCATGCAAGTGAGGTTTCTATGGATCAGCGGAGAGCCTACTGTTACTACTGTGGAGTTCCGCTCACCGAGGTGGAACAGGTCATGGCCAGCTTCACGCCCGGCTATCAGTGCCGTCACTGCTGGAACCGCATGCGCGTTACGGCGGACCCGGGTTGGCCTCCACCGAAAACCGTTCCGAAAATCGCCCAGCAACCCCATCGTTCCAAGAGGAGCGCAGCATGAGTCTGTTGAATGCCTATTCCTATGAGGTCGCCCTGCAGTGGACGGGCCGCCGGGCCGGCCGGGCCACGGCGGCTGATTTTCCGGCTTTGGAAATTTCCGCGCCGCCGGAATTTTCTGGCGAGCCGGGGAAGTGGACCCCGGAGCACCTGCTCGTGGCCTCGGTAGCCAGTTGCCTGATGACTACGTTTCTCGCGATCGCTTCGCTTTCTCGATTCGACGTGGTAGCCTACCGCGCGAACGCCGTCGCGCGGTTGGAAAAGGTGCCGGGCGAGGGATACCGGTTCACGGAGATTGTGCTGACGCCCGTGATTACGGTGCACAGTGCCGACCGCGAGAAAGCGGAAAAGGCATTGCGACAGGCGGAAAAGCACTGCTTCGTCAGCAATTCGCTGCGCGCCACGGTGCAGGTCGAGCCGCAGTTCCTCGCGGCTGCGCTCGAACCAGCACGCTGACGCGAACATGGGATCGCTGCCACGATGGGTCTAACCGAGCGGTTCATCTCCTGGTTGCGCCCAGCCGTCTATCTGGGCAACAACGCGCTCAGTCTGCTCGGCGCTGTCCTCACCACCAGCGCGGCAGTGACCATGCTCGGCTTCTGGGCCTTCGAGCTGTTCGGTCACGGCCACGTCCATCCCTATCTGGGCATCATCGTCTTTCTGATTTTGCCGGCGATTTTTGTTCTCGGCCTGGTTCTGATTCCCGTGGGCGCATTCTGGCGACGCTACAAACTGCGCGCGGCCGGCCTGCTGCCTGATGTGTATCCCAGAGTGGATTTCCGCGAGCCGATGTTGCGCCGGGCCGCCGGCCTGGTGGCCACGGCCACCGTGTTGAACATCGCCATCCTGGGTACGGCCAGCTACCGCGGGGTCACCTACATGGACTCGGTGCAGTTTTGCGGGCAGACCTGCCACAGCGTCATGGAACCGGAGTTCACCGCATACCGCAACTCGCCCCATGCGCGGGTAGCCTGCGTGGATTGCCACATCGGCCCGGGCGCGCCCTGGTTTGTGCGTTCCAAGCTTTCCGGCGTGCGCCAGGTGTTCGCGGTCGCCTTCGATACTTACAACCGGCCGATTCCCACCCCGGTGCGAGAACTGCGGCCGGCGCGGGAAACCTGCGAGCAGTGCCACTGGCCGACGAAATTCCACGGCGACAAATTTCTGGTTCGCACGAAATATTCCGAGGATGAACAGAACACCCCGCTGACGACCGTACTCGTGCTGAAAATCGGCGGTCGCACCTGGCAGGGCTCGGTGGGCATCCATGGACGCCATTTCGACGAGCAAGAGCGCGTCACCTACATCGCCACCGACGACCGCCGCCAGGTGATTCCCTGGGTGAGTTATGTGGACGACCAGGGCAAAATCGTCGAATACACGGCGCAGGATGTGACGGTGACTGCGCAGGAGCTGGCCCGAGGCGAACGCCGCACGATGGACTGCATGGATTGTCACAACCGGCCCACCCACATCTTCCAGCTGCCCGACCGTGCCGTCGACGAGGCCATCACCGAAGGCCGCATCAGCCGCCAGTTACCCTTTGTGAAGAAAAAAGCGGTGGAGCTGCTCACCGCGGAATACCCGGACAAGCCCACCGCGCTCGAGCAAATCTATGCCGGCCTGACTGCGTTCTACCGCGAAAACTACCCGGAGGTGTACAGCCAGCACCGCGCCTGGGTCGAGATGGCCGCACAGCAGGTGCGCGCGATCTACGACCGGAACGTCTTCCCGCACATGAAGGTCACCTGGGGCACCTATCCGAACAATCTGGGCCATATCGATTTTCTCGGCTGTTTCCGCTGCCATGGGGGCAGTCATCGCAGCGCCGATGGGCGGGTCATCAATCCCGACTGCACTGCCTGTCACAGCATCCTGGCGATGGACGATCCAAACCCGGAAATTCTGCAGCAGCTTGGAATCGGTGCGCCCTGAGGCACGCGGTACGACATGCACGCGAGGAGCAATTCGACGCCACGCTGGTTCTTCGGCTGGCTCGTGTTCGCCACCATAGCCTGGCCGGCGCTCGCGCAGGATGATGCCTGTCTGGCCTGCCACGGGGATCGCAGCCTGCAGTCCGCATCCGGCCGGAGCATGTTCGTCGACCCGGCCCGGCATGCGAGCAGCGTTCATGGCGCGCTCGGGTGCACGTCCTGCCACATGACCATTCGCGACTTCCCGCATCCGAAACGGATCCCCCGTGTGGATTGCTCGACCTGCCATGCCGAAGCGTCTGCCGATGTGCCGCACAGCGCCCATGGGGTTCTGGGGGCGGCCGCCTGCCTGAGCTGCCACGGGCCGCCGCATGAAATCGGTCGCGCAGCAGAAACCTCACCGCAATCCTGCGCCACCTGTCATGCCGATGCCGTGCAACAGTATCAGTCCAGCATTCATGCTCAGTTCCTGGCTGCCGGTGACGCCCAGAGCCCGACCTGCCAGACCTGCCATGGCCCGTCGCACCGGATTCTGCCCGCGCGAGACCCTGCGTCACCGGTCGCGCGACGCAATCTGCCCGACACCTGCGGGGCCTGTCATGCGAATCCGAACTTCTTGGCGCAGCACCCGATTCCGTTTGCGCGGCCGATCGAATCGTACCGGCTGAGTGTGCACGGTCGTGCCGTCGCTGCCGGGAACGAACAGGCGCCTTCCTGCTCGGACTGCCATTCGAGCCATGCCATTTTGCCCGCCCGCGATCCGCGCTCGACCATCAATCACTGGAACGTGCCGCAGACCTGTGGCGTCTGCCACACGGAGATTGCGAACACCTACAAGGAAAGCATTCACGGGCAGGCCGTCGCGCGTGGGGTGCGCGGTGCGCCGGTCTGCACCGATTGCCACGGCGAGCACACCATCCTGGCGCCGGCCGAGCCGGAGTCGCTGGTCAACCCCGCGCGCGTCTCCCGCGCCACCTGCGGCCGCTGCCACGCCGATGAGCGGCTCGCCGAACGCTACAACCTGCCGCTCGACAAAGTGCCCGCGTTCGAAGACAGCTACCACGGCCTGGCCCTGCGTGCCGGCTCGCAAACGGTCGCCAACTGTGCCTCCTGCCACGGCGTGCACAACATCCTGCCGTCCTCCGACCCGCGTTCCACCGTCCATCCGTCCAATCTCGCCAGCACCTGCGGGAAATGCCATCCCGGTGCCGGCACGCGCTTTGCGCTCGGGCCGGTGCACGTCCGCCCCGCTTCGGCGACCGAGCATCCCGTGGTTGCCTTTATCCGCGTCACCTACTGGATTCTGATCCCGCTTGTGGTCGGCTTCATGCTCGTCCACAACCTGCTGGATTTCCTGGCCAAGCTGATACGCGGCCGGTTCTTGCCGCGCACCGGTGAGACGTTGCCGCGGATGAATCTGCATTTCCGCATCGCGCACTGGCTCACGGCAGTGAGTTTTCCGGTTCTGGTCGTTACGGGATTTGCGTTGAAATTCCCCGAGCAGTGGTGGGCGCGGCCGTTGCTCCGCTGGGAGAGCGAGTTTGCGTTGCGCGGCACCTTGCATCGCATTGCGGGTGTTGTGCTGCTGGTGTCGTTCTTCTATCACATCGCCCATCTGGTCTTCTCGCGCCGCGACCGGATCATCTTGCGGTTCCTTCGTCCTGGTCTTGAAGACCTTCGTGATCTGTGGGGCGTGATCCGCTACAACCTCGGCCGGACGCCGGAACGGCCGCGCTTCGGCAAATTCAGCTACGCCGAAAAAATCGAATACTGGGCCTTTGTGTGGGGCACGGTGGTGATGGCCGTTTCCGGGTTGCTGCTCTGGTTCAACAATTTCACGCTTCGGTATTTCCCGAAGTGGGTCAGCGATGCGGCGACCGCCATTCATTACTACGAAGCCATCCTGGCCACCCTGGCGATTCTCATCTGGCACTTCTACATGACGATTTTCGACCCGGATGTCTATCCCATGGACATGGCCTGGCTGACCGGGCGCACCGCTGCAGAGCATATCCGGCACACGCGCCGCTTCGAGTACATTGTGGCGCTGGAACAGCAGGCGAAGCCCGAGCCGGTGGAAAAGTCGGCCGCAGAGCCGGCCGACACTACACCACCAAAGGCTGCAGAAGCACCGACTGCGGAAGCACCGGCTGCAGAGGACAACCCGCAAGGTTCGTAGTCGTCCGCCGAGGCTTTGTTTGCCGAGCTGGCCGGGTTGGCAGAGAAATTGCTACACCTTCGATGCTGAACGAATGCCGCACCGCATTGTCTGAGGAGGGAGATATGAAGCGCATAGCGACCGTCACCGCCCTGCTCGCCTTTCTTTTGATTCCCGTGCTTTTGGTGGCTGGCCCGCAGAGCAAAGGAGATGCGAAGGCTGGCAAAGAGGTCTACGACAAGAAATGTGCCACCTGCCACGGCCCCAATGGCGAGGGCAAACCGGCGCTGGCAAAAGCTTTAAAAGTGGAAATCCGCCACCTGGGCTCGAAAGAGGTGCAGGCCAAAAGTGACGAAGTGCTGGCCAAAGAAAGCAGCGAGGGCGTCGGCAAAATGGGGCCCGTCAAGGGTCTGACCGAAAAAGACATTGCAGATGTCGTGGCGTATATTCGCTCCTTGAAGAAAGAATAAGCCGGGCCACCGGTCGAATCGGTTGCGGTTGGGCTGCGCCAGAGCTCGCAGTGTGCGCGCCGTTTGCCCCACGCGGCTTTGCCCGCGAAAGTCAGCGGAACCCGCTCGGCCTGTAGTGAATGTTGCTGAGGATTCATTCGTATGGGCGTGGGCAGATTCCAGTGTGCAATCGAGAAGGTGCTCGGGGCGGCTGTCTCTTGCCTGATGGGGTTTCCCTCGGCAGCGGCTCCATGGCCGCCGGTACCCCAGCAGCCGAAGGAATCTTCGGTCGCCGCTTCGCCGCGCATCACGGTTGGTGTGGAACTGCGCCTGCGCGATGAGCTCCGCGACAACGCCGACCTGCAACCTGCAGAGGACTTCGAGCATTTTCTCGGCTATCGCCTGCGTCTGGATCTGAAATTCCGTCTGCTCGAGCAGCTCGAGTTGTTTGTTCAGCCGCAGGACGTCTGGCTCGCCGATGCCGATCGAGACAAAGTCGTCCACGACCTGAACACCAACCTGCACCAGGCCTGGCTCGCATGGCGACCGACGGGCAGCGCGCGTTGGGAGCTCCAGATCGGTCGGCAGGAATTCATCTACGGCGAGGAGCGATTGATCGGTGCTTTCGGCTGGGACAACGTCGGCCGTGCCTTTGACGGGGCACGGCTGCGCGGGCGTGCGCATGCCTGGAGCAGCGATCTGTTCTGGGCACGCCAGGTGAGTGTGCGCCGCGGCGGCGCGCGCAGTCGCGACGGGCATCTGGACCTTTCCGGAGCCTACCTGACGCGGGCCCCAGCCGACTCCCCGCGGCGCCTGGAACTCTACGGCCTGTTTCTTCGCGACGGAATGCGCACGCGCGGCGAACTGTTGCGGCAACCCGGCAGCACGCGCATCTTCACTGCCGGCTTTCGGTTCGTGCATCGCCCGGCGCGGGGCTGGCGGTACTCGATAGAGAATGCCTGGCAATTCGGCGAGCGCGGCCCCGATGCGCACCGCGCGGCCATGCTCATCCTGACCACAGGGCACGCGTGGGAAGCTCGCGGGAAGCCGCGCTGGCAGTTGGAATACGCCTTCGCCAGTGGCGATGATCAGCCCGCCGATGGACGGGCACACGAATTCCACAATCTCTTCCCGACCAATCATCTCTGGTACGGCTATGCGGACCTGGTCGGGCTGCGCAATCTGCACGCACTGCGCGGTACTTTCGCCGTGACACCGCATGCGAAGTTCACTGCCGAACTTGACCTGCACGCGTTCTGGCTCGCTGCTGCTCGCGGTCCGTGGAAAGATGCTGCGGGCCGGGTGCTCGGTTTTGATCCCACCGGGCGCTCCGGCCGCGAAATCGGTCAAGAACTGGACCTGACGCTGCGACTGCCGCTCACCCGGCATCTGCATCTGCTCGGTGGTTACTCGGTGTTTTTCCCCGGAACGTTTGCCCGGAGCACGCGCGGCTCCGAACTCCATCACTTCGGCTATCTACAGACCACGCTGCGCTTCTAACCGCTCCCGCTTCTTCAGGGATTGCTTTTTTGCAGACGGGCGTGTTAGCTAGAACGGCGCCATGACCCTGCGTTCGCCCATCGTGCCGGTGGTTCTGCTGGGAGTTTCGGTGGGGCTGGCCGTAGGTGTCGGCGGGTATACGTTTGTGTACGCGCGCGGCGCCTCGTACCTGACCGACGACGCGGCTGCCTGCGCCAACTGTCACGTGATGCGCGAATATTACGACGGCTGGCTGAAATCGAGCCATCGCGCCGTGGCCGTCTGCAACGATTGCCACACGCCGGCGGCATGGCTCTCGAAGTATTCGACGAAGGCGTACAACGGTTTCTGGCACTCGCTGGCGTTTACCACCGGCCGGTTCCCCGATGTGCTCCGGATCAAACCGCACAACCGGCAGATCACCCAGCAGGCCTGCGAGAAATGTCATGCCAGCGTGGTGGAAGCCATGAACGGGCCGCACGCGGTGCAGGGTTCATTGCTCTGTGTTCCCTGCCACGCGTCGGTGGGACACCCGAGGTGAACTATGGCTGAAGCGGAACGCATCTTCACCGGACGATCGCTGCGCTGGATGGTGGTCACCGCGCTGCTCGCCGCCCTGGTGGCGGTGGGCGGACTGGCGCTGCTCGTCAACATCATCGAGCGCAAGCAGGAAGCCCAGAACCCGTTCTTCCGCGTTGTTGCGCTCGACGACAACACCACCGACCCGGCCCTCTGGGGCAAGAATTTTCCGCTGCAGTATGACCTCTACCGGCGCACCGTGGATCAGGTGCGCACGCGCTTCGGTGGCAGCGAAGCGCTGCCCCGTACGCCCACCTCCGCCGATCCCCGTTCAATTGTTTCGCAATCGCGACTGGAAGAAGACCCGCGCCTGAAACGCATGTGGGCCGGCTACCCGTTCGCAGTGGATTTCCGCGAAGAGCGCGGCCACGCCTACATGCTCGAAGATCAAACCTTCACCCGGCGCGTGCTGGAATTTCCGCAGCCGGGCACCTGCCTGCACTGCCATGCCTCGGTCTATGTGGCCTACAAGACGGTGGGCGCCGGGGACCTGATTCGCGGCTTTGAAAAAGTCAACGCCATGCCGTATCCGGAAGCGCGCAAACTGGTCGAGCATCCGGTGGCCTGCATCGACTGTCACGACCCGCAGACGATGGCGCTGCGTATCACTCGCCCCGGCTTTCTGGAAGGCATCCGCGCCTTCAAGGCCGCGCAGGGCGTACCCGACTACGACCCGAATCGCATGGCCAGCCGGCAGGAGATGCGTGCCTTTGTCTGCGCGCAGTGCCATGTGGAGTACTACTTCCGCGGAGCCGAAAAACGCCTGACCTACCCGTGGAGCAAAGGTTTCAAGGCAGATCAGATTCTCGCGTATTACGATGAGATCGGTTTCCGCGACTGGGTCCACGCCGAAACCGGCGCGCCTGTCTTGAAAGCTCAGCACCCGGAGTTCGAGATGTGGAATCAGGGCGTCCATGCACGCTCCAACGTCACCTGCGCTGATTGCCACATGCCGTATCTCCGCGTGGGCGGCTTCAAGATCAGCGATCACCATGTGCGCAGTCCGCTGCTGAACATCAACCGGGCGTGCCAGAGCTGTCATCACTGGTCGGAAGAGGACCTGCGCGAGCGCGCCTACACCATCCAGGAACGCACCTTCGAGATGCGCAATGTGGCCATGGATGCCCTGATGGCTCTGCTCGATGATTTGCAGCGGGCCCGCACCGCCGGCATCGCCCCGCAGCGACTCGATGCCGCGCGCAACTATCAGCGTCGCGCACAATTCCTGCTCGACTTCGTCGAAGCGGAAAATTCCATGGGCTTCCATGCCCCGCAGGAAGCCATGCGCATCCTAGCCCTGTCGATCGAAAATGCGCGCCGCGGCCAGGTCGCACTCCGCCGCGAATGAGGCCTGCCGGCCCGTGCTTCCCCGAAACTGTTTGAGCGGGCACCCGCAACAGCGGCTGGCTGGCGCAGCCGTGCTGCTCGTCGCGCTGGCTGCCTGCTCGCGTCCCGCACCGGTCGAACCCGTTCCGGCGGCTTCGGCACCGCAACCCGCGGAAGTCACAGTTGTAGCGGTGGGTGACATTCTGCTGGGACGTCGGTTGGGCCGGGCCATGGCCGAAGCGAACGATTTCACGCTGCCGTTTCGAGCACTCGGCACCGAACTGGCCGCGGCGGGGATTACCTTCGGCAATCTGGAAGGCCCGTTTTGTGCTGCGCCACCGTATCCGGAGGCCGGCATGGTGTTTCGCGTGCATCCGGAGGCCATTGCCGGGCTGCAGAGGGCCGGCTTCGATGTGCTCTCGCTGGCGAACAATCACGCGCTCGATGGTGGCTATTCCTGTCTGCGCTTCACACTCCGGCATCTGCGCCAGGCGGGCATCCTGGCGGTCGGCGCCGGCGAAACTTTTGACGAAGCCCATGCGCCCGCCGTGGTCGAGCGACACGGCATCCGTTTTGCTTTCCTGGCTTACACCTATGCCGGTCACCGCGACGTGCCCGGGACGAAGGGCCCGGTCATCGCCGGCCGCAATCTGGAGCACGTGCGTCGCGACGTGACGGTTGCACTCGAGCAGGCGGATGTCGTGCTGGTTTCGCTGCACGACGGGGCCGAATACACACGCCGTGTGGCCAGCGAAACCGAACAGTTTGCCCGCGCCACCATCGAAGCGGGCGCCACGGCCGTCTTCGGCCACCATCCCCACGTACCGCAGCGCATCGAGGCCTACCGCGGAGGCTGGATCTTTTATTCGCTCGGCAATTTCGTCTTCGAGCAGCGCGCACCCGGAACCCGCACCGGTCTGATGGCGCGGCTGACTTTCGTCGGTCGCGCTCTCGAGCGAGTCGAAGCGATTCCCGTTTTTATCGAACCGCTCTCGCAACCACGGCGCGCCACCGCAGCGGAAGCTCGCGACATTCTGCAAAGTATCGGCTGGAACGATTCGACGCTCTGGGTTCGCGCGAAACCTTCTCCGGCGGCTGCGGCACGCTGAAGGCTGCGGCGCTGCGCCGACCACTCCGGGACGCAGACCCGCAGAACCGAGCTCAGCCGGATGTTTCCCTCGGCAGCTCGACCAGTTCGATCAGCACTTTCTGGCCTGCCGGCGTCGTGGTCAGGAAAAAGTTCACGCGGGTCTGGTTGGCTCCGGCGCGCGGTTCCGGGTAGACCGCACGGACGCCCAGATGGTCGAGCAAACGGGTGGCCCGGTCCACATCCGTGACCGGGTATTCCACCTGCTGAATGCCTTCACCGAATTTTTCCAGAAAACGGGCGATGGCGCCCTGGCCGGTGCGCGTGGTCAGGATGTCGAGCTGAGCTGCTTCCGTGTGCAGTTCGAACTCTTCCGCGTCCTGTTCCGGTGGCACCTGAGCCAGCGGCGGATGGCCCCAGGCTGCGCGGATGCGCTGGAAAGTCTCGCGCTGCACCGCCACGCCTACGGTGGGCGGGCGGGTCAGCAAGACCGCGAGTTCCGGGTCTTTGCGCCAGCCCTCCACCACCGAGTCGCCCAGTGCACGCCCGCATCGGTAGAGTTTCCCTGCGGCCTGCTCGCGCGTGGAAGCATCGGCTGCGCTCAGCTCCGCGATCCACTGCTGCAGCTCACTCACCGGAACCCTCGGGGAACTCCTGCGTCGGGGGCGGAACGGTCTGCTGCATCTTGCGGGACCGCTCCAGGGCTCGCTGCTCGGCTTTGGACGCGGCCACAGATGCCAGCACGGAGGTCGTCAGCACCGCGGCCACCACCCCCAGCGAGAGACCGATTGGCACGTGCACCCACTGCACCGCGAGCATCTTCGTGCCGATGAAGATCAGAACGATGGAAAGTCCGAGGCTCAGATAGCGGAAGTAGGGCAGAATGCCCGCCAGCAGGAAATAAAGCGCGCGCAGCCCCAGGATGGCGAACACGTTCGAGGTGTACACAATGAACGGATCGCGCGTGATGGCAAAGATGGCCGGGATGGAATCTACGGCGAAGGCCAGATCGGTGGTTTCCACCACGAGCAGGACCAGGAACATCGGCGTAGCATAAATCGCTTGCCCGCGGCGGATGAAAAATTTCTGCCCCTGGTAGGTTTCCGTCACCCGCAGATATTTGCGTGCCCAACGAAAAACCGGATTCTGCTCCGGGCGGATATTTTCCGGTTTGTGGCGGAGCATCTTCACGCCGGTGAAAATGACAAACGCGCCGAAAACATAGAGGATCCATTCGAACCGTTCGATCAGCTCCACGCCGAGCCAGATCATCAGCCCGCGCATGATGAGCGCGCCCAGAATGCCCCAGAAAAGCACACGGTGCTGATAACGGGGCTCCACACCGAAATACTGGAAGAGCGCCACGAACACGAAAATGTTGTCCACGCTGAGCGATTTTTCGATCAGATAACCGGTCAGAAATTCCAGGCCGCGCTGATGGCCGCTGTAGTACCAAATACCGGCATTGAACAGCAGTGCCAGCACCACCCAAACGGTGCTCCAGGCAGCCGCTTCGCGGAGCGAAACGACGTGAGCCTTGCGGTGAAACACACCCAGATCGAGCGCCAGCATCAGCAGCACAAACACGTTGAACAGAATCCAGAGCGTCAGGGTGCCCATGGTTCGGAAGTGTCTGGATCGTCTTTGGGAGTTTTCATTGCGCGGCTATCCCGAGGGTGGTTTGCCGTTCAGGTTAGAGAGTTCGATGCGTGTGACGGCTCCCGGGCGAACCGCTACCGGCACGTCCCAGCGCAAACGGACGTCGCCGACCAGGGCTTCGCCCTCCAGCGTGCTGAGCCAGTACTGGCCGGCGGGCACGTTCACAAACCCGGCCCGGCCCTCCAGATCGGTTTCGGCCCGTGCGGCCAGATAGCGGGTTTGAGCCAGCTCCAGCGCGCGGTGGCGAACGCGACGCCGGCGTTCAGCTTGTTCCCGTCGCCAGCGCTGTTCTGCATCCAGGTGCGTCAGGTAGAGGTCCATCCCGTCTTTGGTGTGCGGCATGGTTTCGATCGTCTTCCGCACTCGCTCCAGGTATTGCCGCTTTTCCCGCTCGTACTTTTCGGGATTGCGTTCCCGGTCCCGTTCATCGTATCTGGCACGAGGAAACCCCACGGTGACGTCGCCGGCATTCCGGGCCAGATACGCTTCCCGGAATTCGGGCACGTTCAGGATATCGTCCGCGCTCAGTTCCCGGGTGAATTCCGTGCCGGAGAGTTGCGCGGATTGCTTGCGCAGCATCCATTGTTTCAGCTCGGGCGACACTTTCAAGCTTTCGACAAAGGCGGCGAAGTCTGCCGGGGGTTCAGCCCGCTCCGCTTCCGCCTGAAGCTCCGCAAAGCTTTTCGTCAGCAGGAAAATGGGCAGGCTGCGCACCGGTTCGGGGCGTCCGGCTGTGGGTGCGACACGTACGACGATTTCGAGTGTGCCGGGCTGAGCGCTCAGCGGGAATGCAGCGAGCAGCAGAATGGCGCAGCGGCAAAGTGATTTGCTGCTCATACCTTCGCCCATCTTAACAAATCCAGCTTCCGCTGCACATGGTCATGTCGCAGCCATTCTTGCCTCAGGGTTGTCCGGTGGCGACGACCGCTTTTCTCGCCGCTGGGGTCAGCCCCGGCTGGACACACTCTCTCCCCGGGGGAGCGTTCCGAACATGCTCACAATAGACGGAAGGTCACTTCGATGGGAACGCGCACGGCCACGGGCCTGCCGTTCGGGCCGATCGCGGGCTTGAAAATCCACTCGCGCACCGCTTCGATGGCTTTTTCATCCAGACCGAGCCCGACCCCTTTGATCACCCGGATGTTCGTGGCCCGCCCGTCCGGGGTAATGATGGCTTCCAGCAGTACCGTGCCTTGATATTTTGCCTTGCGTGCTTCTTCGGAATATTTCGGGTCCGGGCAGTAATCGCAGGTCGGGTAGCCAACGCCGCCGCGGCCGGGGCGATAGACCCCTCCACCGAATCCGCCACCTTCGCCGGGGCCGAAGCCGCCACCTTCGCCGCTGCCCACCCCGCCGCCTTCGCCGGTGCCAATCCCGCCGCCTGACCCCGGCCCACCGGAACCGGTGATGAGTTTCTGCAGTGGGTCGCCCCAGTTGGGCAGGTTGTTGTTGGCGACGAGGACTTCCGGCGGACCGATCAGTGTTGGTTCGATAGCCATCTTGGGTGCAGGGTTTTTCGGTACTGCCAGCGGCTTGGCCAGTTGCTTGACGTCGAAGCGAGGCAGACGCCCCTTGGTCGCAGGAATGGGGTTGCGCTCACCGCCGCTACCACCGCCGCGGGGTTTTTCGCCACCGGGTGGCAGTGTCAGCTTGTAGTCGCCGATGTCCACGGGTACCACGGTTTTGACTGTGGTGGGTGCGACCGTTTCCGCTCGCCGGGCCAGGGGCAAGGTGAGCAACACAATTGCCAGCAGATGCAGCGCCACGGAGATGACCTGACTCTGGAGATAGTTCTGGCGTCGCGGCCAGATGTCTTCCACACGAACCGGCTTCGAAGTTACCTGGAGGGGCGGCAACTTCGGCGGTGCGATCAGGTCGCGCAGGTTCCGCCAGAACCTGCGCGTGCTCGACTCCCAGGCAACCAGCAGCCGCCCGTCCGGTTTGGCGTGGCGCAGGTGCGGCGGCAGGGGACGGAACAGCTCACGCAGATTTTCCCAGAAGCCGGCCCCAAAGCTCATATCCCCCAGCGAGCTGGGCGTATTGGGGGGAACTTTGACGGGTCGCTCGCTCAGATAATCTTTCAGGCGGGAAAAGAAACCCTTCACCCATGGTTCGCTCGGCACCTGAAATCGAGGCATCCAATCGCGCTGCGGTATCCGATTCGGCTCCTGGACTGCCATCGCTTCGTTCTCTCCCGTCGTGGACGGGCTGGGCTGCCACCGTAAGATTTAGATTCCTTCCGGACCAAAAGGATGTCTGGCGTCCGGCTGACAGCGGTGCCAAATCATTGTAACATACCCGCCTTGCTGTTCGAGGATAGTTTCTGCCTGGTCAACGGCGCCGTCAAGTGCCACAGAGCGATTCGATGAACAAACTGCGCGACTTCAAGTCCACACTGAATCTGCCTCAGACCAGTTTCCCGATGAAGGCCAATCTGCCGGAGTCCGAGCCCCGTCAGCTTGCTGCCTGGGAGCAGATGCGTCTGTACGACCGCATCCAGCAGGCGCGTCGCGATGCGCCCCTGTTTGTGCTGCACGACGGTCCCCCCTATCCCACCGGAGAAATTCATCTGGGCACGGCACTGAACAAAATCTTGAAAGATATGGTCGTCAAATCGCGAACGATGGCGGGCTTTCGCGCGCCCTACGTGCCGGGCTGGGATTGCCACGGCTTGCCCATCGAAACCCAGGTGGAGAAAGAGTTGGGGCCGCGGAAGGCCTCCATCTCCCCGCAGGAGTTTCGCGCGCTGTGTCGCGAGTTCGCAGCCCGCTACGTGGAGTTTCACCGGCGCGATTTCAAACGGCTGGGCGTGTTCGGCCGCTGGGAAGAACCATATCTGACGATGAGCAGCGACTTCGAAGCGCGCATCGCAGAAGCATTCCTGACCTTCGACGCCCGGGGCTATGTCTATCGCGGTCGCAAGCCGGTCTACTGGTGCATCTACGACCGCACGGCGCTGGCAGAAGCCGAGGTCGAATACGAAGACCACACCAGTCCTTCGATCTGGGTCCGCTTCCCGGTGGTTCGGGATGGAGTGATTGCACCGTTCGGCCCCGAAACCAGTGCCCTGATCTGGACGACCACCCCGTGGACCCTGCCGGCCAACCGCGCCCTCGCCTTCCACCCCGAACTCGACTACACGGTTCTCGAAACCGACCAGGGAGCCCTGTTGGTGGCCGCCGCACTCGCTGCCCAGGTGGCTACGACACTCGGCCTGCAGGTCAAGGGCACGCGCGGTTGCTGGAAAGGCAGGGAACTGGAAGGGATCGAATTCCGCCACCCGTTCCTCGAGCTGCGCGTGCCGGCGGTGCTGGCCGATTACGTCACGCTCGAGCAGGGCAGCGGCATTGTCCACACGGCTCCGGGCCATGGCGCCGAAGATTTCTACACCGGGCAGAAGTATGGCCTGGAAACCTACGCCCCGCAGGACGACGACGGTCGCTTCCTCGAGGGGCTGCCCGAATACGTGGGCAAAACCGTCTTCGAAGCAAATCAGCCCATCATCGAACTGTTGCGTCGTCGCGGAGCGCTGCTGGCCGAAGGCACCCTGCGCCACAGCTACCCCCACTGCTGGCGCTGCCACCGACCGGTCATTTTTCGTGCGACCGAGCAGTGGTTCATCAATCTGGAGCATGCCGGGCTGCGCGAGCGTGCGCTGGAAGAAATCCGCAAAGTTCGCTGGATCCCCGCGTGGGGCGAAGAACGCATTCACGCGATGATAGCCACCCGGCCGGACTGGTGCATCTCTCGCCAGCGCGTCTGGGGCGTGCCGCTGGTGGTTTTCTGGTGCGAGCAGTGTGGCGCACGGCTGCAGGACTATCCAGCACTGGCCAATGTGGTGCGCTGGTTTGAACGGGAAGGCGCCGATGCCTGGTACACCCGCTCGGCCGAGGAATTGCTGCCCCCGGGCACGCGCTGCCGGTGCGGCGCCGCGCGCTGGCGCAAAGAGCGCGACATCCTCGACGTCTGGTTCGAGTCCGGCTCCTCGCATCTGGCCGTGCTCGACCCGGCGCGGAAAGAATGGCCGGCCGATCTCTATCTGGAAGGACCGGATCAGTACCGCGGCTGGTTCCACAGCTCGCTGCTGGTGGCCATCGGGGTGCGCGATGCGGCCCCGTACCGGGCCGTGGTGACGCACGGCTGGACGCTCGATGAGCAGGGCCGGCCGATGTCGAAATCGCTGGGCAACGTGATCCTGCCGCGCGAGATCTGCGAAAAATGGGGCGCGGATCTGCTTCGCGTCTGGGTGGCCTCGCAGGACTACCACGCCGACCTGCGCATGTCCGAACGTGTGCTCACGCAACTGTCCGAGACCTATCGGAAGATCCGCAACACGTTCCGTTTCGCTCTCGGCAACCTGCACGATTTCGACCCAGCTCGTCACACCGTTCCCGACCCTGCGATGGAAGAGCTGGATCGCTGGATGCTCCATCGCACCGCCGAGCTGGTGGCGCGTTGCCGGCAGTGGTACGAGGCCTACGAATTCCATCGTGTCTTCCACGCGGTCCATGACTTCTGCGTCACCGAATTGAGCGCGTTCTACTTCGACGTGCTGAAAGACCGGCTCTACACCTTTGCCGCTGCAGACCCGCGACGGCGCTCGGCGCAGACGGCTGTCTACCGCATCGCCCATGCGCTGGTTCGGCTGATTGCGCCGATGCTGGTGTTCACCGCCGAAGAAATCTGGAAGCACCTGCCGCGCCAGGCCGACGATCCGGAGAGTGTGCATATGGCGCTCTTCCCGGATGCCGCGTCGCTTCGCCCGCCACTCACCGATGCGCAGCGAGCGAACTGGGAGCAGTTGCTGCGCGTGCGCGACGAGGTGCTGCGCGCGCTCGAACAGGCCCGGCAGGCGAAACGGCTGAACGCCTCGCTCGAGGCCCGCATCGTGCTCGGCGCCGAAGGCGCGCTGGCCGGGCTGCTCCGCGAATACGCCGCCGCTCTGCCGGCGCTCTTCATCGTCTCGCAGGTGGAGCTCGTCGCGGCTGGCCCGCCGGCTCAGCGTTCCGAGCGCATGCCGGAGCTCTACCTCGCGGTGCAGCGTGCCGAAGGCAGCAAATGCGAACGTTGCTGGAACTATTCGACTCGCGTCGGCCAGGACAAAGAATTCCCAACGCTGTGCGAGCGCTGTGTGCCGGTGGTCAGCGCGCTCGAGCGCAGCACGGCTTCCTGAGATGGCTGGGTTTGCCCGCGCTGGCCGGTTCTGGTTGGCCGCAGGCGTCCTGCTCGCGGACCAACTGGCCAAGGCAGCCGTGCTGGCCCGTATACCGGAACATGCCAGCCGGGAGGTCCTCCGCGGATGTTTCAATCTGGTGCATATCCGGAATCGTGGCATCGCCTTTGGATTGCTGTCCGATGTCAGTGCCTCCTGGCTGAATGCGGCGCTGATGGTTTTCTCCTTCGCCGCGATCGTTTTTCTGGGTTGGCTGCTCGTGACTGGCCGCGCTGGCTACCGGCTGGGCCGTGTCGGTCTGGCCTTGATGCTCGGCGGTGCCGCCGGCAATTTGGTGGATCGGTTGGTGCGGGGCAGCGTGATAGATTTCATCGACCTGTACGCCGGCGATTTTCACTGGCCGGCGTTCAATCTGGCCGATTCAGCCATCACGGTTGGCGCAGTGCTGGTCGCCGTGGAACTGTTTTTGCGCCGTGAACCGGAGCGCAGCGCCCCGTAGCCGGACTCGGCAAAAAGCCGCGGCGCACCAGCACCTGCGATGGATGGAGAGTTTCGCGGGCCCGGGCTCGGGTTGGTTTCGCTGCCCGGCAGCCGCAGCGTTGGGACGACAGCCATGTATCCGGTGCTGTTTCAAATTGGCGGTGTGACCATCTACAGCTATGGTGTGCTGGTCGCTCTCGGTGTGCTGGCTGGGCTGTGGCTGGCACGACGACAGGCTGCTGCGGCCGGGCTCGATGCGGAACGCGTTTGGAACCTAGGCATCTACATGGTGCTGGCGGCGCTGGTCGGCGCCAAGCTCTGGCAGATTGCCGTGCACTGGGGAGACTACGCGGCAGACTGGAGCCAACTGTTCAGCCTGGCCACGCTGCAGGCCGCCGGCATGTTCTATGGCGGACTGCTTGCCGCGCTGGCCGTGGCCCTGCTCTATGTGCGCATGGCCCGGCTCGACTTCCTGGCTCTGGCCGATGTCTACGCCGCGCCGCTCGCTCTGGGCCATGCCATAGGACGGCTGGGCTGCTTCGCTGCCGGCTGCTGCTGGGGCAAGCCGACCGCAGCGGCCTGGGCCGTGACCTTCACTGATCCGCGTGCCGAGGAGCTGGTCGGTGTGCCTCTGCACCAGAGTCTGCACCCGACGCAGCTCTACGAAGCGCTGGCCAATTTCCTGATTTTTGCCGGATTGTGGCGGCTCGGGCGACGCCGGCAGTTCCCGGGTCAGGTGTTTGCCGCGTACGCCATGCTCTACGGGTTGGCGCGCGGTGTAATCGAGTTCTTCCGAGCAGACCCGGATCGCACGCTGCTGTTCGATGGCCAACTCTCGCTGATGCAGATTGTCAGCGCCGCTCTATTCCTGCTGGGCATGTGGTTGTGGCGGCGGGGACAACGGCAGCCGGCTCGTTGACGGCTGCGGGCGCCCCGGTTGCGCTGGCGGGGCACCGACAGTTGCGCTACCGTAAGGATGTGGTTGCGAATTCCTCTTCTTCCGCTGGACCGTCGGCTGCTTTGTCGGCGCCATCGGTGCGCACGTTTTCTGTCGAACCCGAAGCGGCCGGGCAACGGCTCGACCGCTACCTGGCCGAGCGTCTGCACGAGCTCAGTCGTACGCGCATCCAGGAACTGATTGCGCAGGGCCACGTACGGCTTTCCGGTGCGCCTGCCCGCCCTTCGACAAAGGTTTGTGCTGGTCAGCAGATTACGGTCGAAGTCATTCCCCGGCCTCCGCTGCGAGCCGTTCCCGAGCCGATTCCGGTAGAAATTCTCTATGAAGATGACGACGTGGTCGCGGTGAACAAACCGGCCGGCATGGCTGTGCACGCCGGAGCCGGTCTGAGCAGGGGCACACTGGTCAACGCGCTGCTGCATCGCTACGGACGACTGTCCGGAGCCGCCGGCGAGCTTCGACCGGGCATTGTGCATCGGCTTGACAAGCTGACCTCGGGTGTCCTTCTGGTGGCCCGCCACGACGCCGCCCACCGGGCCCTGGCAGAACAGTTCCGCCGCCGCGAAGTGGAAAAGCTCTACCTGGCGCTGTTGCACGGGAGCCTCCCCCGGTCAGCGGGCTGCATCGAACTGCCAGTGGCCCGCGATTTGCGCCGCCGCATCCGCATGACCACTCGCCGCCAGGAAGGTCGGGCGGCGCGCACCGACTGGCGCGTGCGCTGCCGCTTTCCGGCGTTCACGCTGGTGGAAGCCATCCCTCACACCGGGCGCACGCATCAGATTCGCGTCCATTTTGCTGCGCTCGGCCGCCCGGTGGTCGGCGATACCCTGTATGGCGCGCCGCGGCAGGTACGCGTCGGTCGGCAGACGCTGCCCCTGCTCCGCCGATTTTTCTTGCATGCTGCGCGCATCACCTTTCAGCACCCCTGCCGAGATGAACGCATCTGCGTCCGTGCACCGTTGCCGGTGGAGTTGCGGCAATTCCTGGCCCAGCTCGCCGCAGCCTGTGGGGTTCCGACGGATTCCGTTGACCGTGCGGTTGCCGACTTCCTATAATTTTTTTGAAGTCATGAGACAGCGTTGGGCACTGCCGATTCTGCTGATGGTTGCAGCCCTGGTGGCGGCCGGCGGGGCGGCGCAGCGCCCGGCCCCGCAACCCCCGGAACCGGTCTCTCCGCAACAGCCCATCGTGACCACCGTGGACCTGGTGAACATGGTCTTCACCGTCACAGACCGGCGCGGCCAGTTTGTCACCAACCTCACCCGGGATGACTTTCAGGTGTTCGAGGAAGGGCAGGAGCAGAAAATCGAATTCTTCAGCCAGGAAACCGATCTCCCGCTGCGCATCGGGTTGTTGCTGGATACTTCCAACAGCATCCGCAACCGCCTGCAGTTCCAGCAGGAGGCTGCAATCGATTTTCTGCACCTGGTGCTCCGGCGCCGCAAAGACCAGGCGTTTCTGATGACCTTCGATAACGAGCCGGCGGTCGTCGAAGAATTCACCGATGACGTCGGCACGCTGCAGGAAGCCATTCTGCGCCAGCGCGCCGGCGGGGCCACCGCGCTCTACGATGCCATTCATTATGCCTGCAGTCAGCGCCTGATGCAGCCGCCGCTGCCCGCCGGGGACAATCCCGAAGTGCGCCGCGTGCTCGTTTTGCTCAGCGACGGTAAAGACAGCATGATTTACGGCAAATCGTTGCGCGAAGCCCTCGAAGCCTGCCAGCGCGCCGAAGTCGCCATCTACGCCATCAGCACCAGCACCGACTGGCTGGCTTTTCGCGGCAGTGACAAGGAGAAGGCCCCGGAGAAATATCACTTCACCGAAGGCGACAAGGTGCTGGCCCAGTTGGCCGAAGAAACCGGCGGTCGCGCCTTCTATCCCTATCGCCGCGACGACCTGGCCCAGTCGTTCGCCGACATCGGCGACGAGCTGCGCAGCCAGTACTCGCTCGCCTATGTCCCCACCAACCGCATCGCCGACGGCCGCTTCCGGTCGGTGCAGATTAAAGTCCGGGGGAAAGATCTGACGGTGCGCTCCCGCAAAGGGTACTACGCGCCGCGGCCGGTGCAGCCACACCGCGTCGTGATCGGCAGCCCCTCGGGATATTAGCGCTGCGCGCACTCAGTTCGCTGCGGCCGGTGCGTAATAGCCTTTCCTGGACAGCACCTTCACTCCGCTGCGGTTGACCCGCACTTCCACCTTGCGAAATTTTCCGTCGCGCCGGTTGTTCGATGAATAGTAGCCGAGCGTGTACTGGCTGCGCAGCTCCTGGGCAATCTGCTCGAAGGCTTCGTCGAGCCGTTTCTCGTCGCGCAGGAAGATGGCCCGTCCACCGGTTTGCTCAGCCAGCCGGCGGGCCACGCCCGCGCCGCTCGGTCCCCCGAAGCCGTAGAAGCCCGGGTCGGTGATGACCACGAAGTGAATCACGGTGTCGCTGCGCTGGGCTGCCTCGAGGGCCTGCTCGAGCCGCATCTGGCTGCCCGCGTCCACTGCGTCGGAGAGGATGAGCAGCGCCTTGCGCCCGGCCTCGCGACGCAGTTTTTCCTGGCAAGCCAGCCAGATGGCGTCGTACAGGCGCGTGCCCACCGGACCTGCCCGCGGCAACGGGCCGTCGGGCAGCGGGGCGTTGATCGTCGCGCGCCGGATGCCGCCTTCGAGCTGTGCGAGCGAGTCCGTGAAATCGCTCAGCAGGTCCACGTTCACATCAAAGCTGATCACCAGCGCCAGGTCGCCGTGACGCAGCACTCGCGCGAGGAACCGCAGGGCTGCCTGCTTTTCCTCCTCGAGAATGCGTTCGACGCTGATGCTGGTGTCCAGTAACACACCCAGAGTGATCGGCAGGGAAAGCTCGCGCGAGAAGAACTCGATCTTCTGTTCCTGCCCGTCCTCGAAGACACGGAAATCCTGCGCACTGAGGTCGGTCACGATCCGCTGGTTCCGGTCGCGAACCGTCACGAACAGATTGACCAGACGCGCTTCGGCGCGAATCGGTTCCTGCGGTTCCTGCCGGATTGCCGGCACGGCCTGCGTGACGAGAGTCAGTCCGGTCAGGGCAGCACACACCGCGGCCACTAGAATCGTTTGCGTCACTGCCGGCGAAGAGTTTCTGGCGCTCACGGTATAATTTTCTCCGGCAACAACCGCGATGCTGTCCCTGCGGGATTGGATGCCCGGAACCGGCGAGCGGCTGACCAGCCGTGCGGTGTCCACCACGCATCCAATTCTCCGGCAGCAGCGGGGCTGATTGTATGCGGAGCCGGACGTATTTCGGAATGCTCGTGCTGGCGGCGCTGCTGGCCGGCTCGCCCGCGGACATTCAGAACCTGCCCGCCCCTCCGGCAGAACCGGCGCTGGTGGTGGTCCCTGTGACCGTGAAAACCGCCGACGGGGAATTCCTGTACGAACTTCGCCGGGAAGACTTCCGCATCCTGGAAGACGATGTCGAGCAGGAGATCGCCCTGTTCAGCGCGGAGCCGCGGCCGCTGAAAGCAGTGGTGCTGCTCGACAACGCGTTGCGTCCGCGGCAGGCGGAAATGGTGCAGCAGTCGCTCGGGGCCATCGCGGGGGGCTTTGGCCCGTTCGATCATGTGGCGCTGGCCTCGTTCGAGTTTTCCTTTCGCCAGGAGTCTGATTTCCTTTCCGACAACGATCGACTGTACGAACGGCTCCGCGCCCTGAAACTTTCGGCGGAAGCTGCGGAACGCGGCGGCTCGCAGACCCGGCCACCCCGGGTCGATGCGAACCCAGGCGCTGCGCCGCCGCCCCGGCGAATCGGCCTGCTGGGCGGCGAAGGAAAAAATCTTCATGACGCCATCTACGAAGCAGCACGGCTGCTGCAGGAACCCGCTGCCGAGCAACGGAAAATCATTCTGGTGATCACCGACGGAGCCGTCTCGCGCGAGAGCCGGATGCCGTTCGATCACGTGCTGCGCGAACTGCTCCATCAGGGGATTACGGTGTACGCGGTCGGCACCAACCCGGGCCTTTTGCGCGGCCGGGCAGAGGTGCTGGAACGCTATGCTGCGCGCACCGGTGGCGAAGTTTTCTATGCCGAAAATCGGGCAGCGCTGGAAAGCGCCTACGGCCGGATCACCGAGCAGGCTCGCTACGCCTACACGCTCGGCTATGTGCCTCGCAAAACCGATCGCACCCGCGACTACCACGCGATCGAAGTCCGCGTGCGCCGCCCGAATTTGACTGTGCTCGCGCGCGAAGGCTACTTCCTCAGCGGCGCAGCTGGAAGCAGCGCGCCCTGAAGTGGTTTCGGTCCGCCGCGCACGCACTTTCTTCTTGACATCCCTCGGAGCTGACCGTATAGAACAATCCGGAGCGCGCGCTCGCAGGGCTTCGAGCGAGCTGTCCGCGTTCCGAGGGGAACAGAAAAAAAGGAGACAATGCGCGATGGCTAAGAAAGCAAAGAAGGCTGCCAAGACCGCGAAGAAGGGCAGCAAGTGCTGAGCAGCCTTCGAGAGTGCACCGCCAGCGGGGCGCCCCGTGCGCCCCGCTTTCTTTTTTGCTGGGGACTTCGCCGGATGTTTCGCGGTGTCGTTCCTATTCAGCCGGTTCTGGGCGGTTGGGTGCTGGCACCGACAGCTCCGGCTGCTCGTGTTCCGGGCAGATCGGCTGAAACTCGCAGGTGCGGCAGGCGAAGCCGGGCCGTGCAGGAAAGTGCTGGGCACGAATTTCGTCGGCAACTTCCAGCACGCGCTGTTCGGCTTCGGCCAGCTCTGCAGCGCTGCGCGTGGTGGAGACGGCTTCGTTCGTGGTCAGATTGTAGAAGGTCAGTCGCACCGGCTCGTAGCCCAGCACCTCGCGGGCGCCGAGCGCGTACAGGCTGAGTTGTAAACTCCGGTCGGCCGTCTTCTGGTCCTGCGGATTGCCCGTTTTGTAGTCGACGATTTCCACTTGGTTGCGGCTGCCCGCGCGGTTGATCTGGTCAATGCGTCCGGTGACGACGACGTTGCGCTCCAGAGCCAGTTCGAAGCGGCGTTCCTGGGCTACCACGCGCGGCGGCGCCGCCAGGTAGCTCTGGCAGAAGGCGCGCAACTGGTCGAGCCCGGCTTTTTTGTACTCCTCGCGCTGGTAGGCGTCGCGGAAGCCTGCGTCCGACCAGTTCCGTTCGTAAATCTCCTGCACCTCAGAAAATTCGGGACGGAATCCTTTGTGCACTCGAGCCACAAATTCTTTGATCGTCGTGTGCATCAGGTTGCCGAACGTCACGGCAGCCTGGGGCCCGCCCGACAGGCCCCACACATGGCCGAACAGGTACTTCATCGGACAGCGGTCGTATGTGTCGATTGCGGAAGCACTCAACTGCAGCGGTTCCGGCGCGGGTGGATGGAATTGCCGCGCCCACTCTCCGATGCGCGAGTCCACGCGAGACTCCGGGCCGCGGCGCGGGAAGAGCTGCGTGTTTCGTGGTGGCGCCGGCGCCACACTCGGCGTCAGGCGCACGACGTCGTTCCGAGCCATCAGCTCCGCGTTCATCAGGATGTCTTCGAGAAACGGCGAGGGCTTGGTGCGCCGGTTGACCACAGCCGTCAGCGTCAGCTCGCGCTGTGCGCGCGTCAGGGCCACGTAGAACAGCCGGCGCTCCTCCTGTATGTGCACGTTGCCTTCCGGCAGGGCTTCCTTCATCAGTGCGGTCGGAAACTCCAGCACCGGCTGGCGCGCCCGGGCCGGGAAGGCGTCCTTGGAGAGCCGCAGCAGAAACACGTACGGAAACTCCAGTCCCTTGGCCCCATGGACGGTCATCAACTGCACGGCATCGCCTGGGGATTCTTCTTCGAGAGCCAGGATGGCGTTGGCTTCCTCGAAATATCCGAGGTATTCGATCAGCTCGGCCAGTTTTTTCGTTTCGCTTTTGCGTTCCCACTCAGCGATGAAACGCAGCAGCCGGTCCAGGTAGCGGCGATCCGGGTCCGCAGGCAGAAGGTTCAGTTGCAGACCGTCCAGCAGTAATTCGACGAGGGCGCTTGTGTTAACCACCGAAGCACGTCTGTGCAGGGCGTCGATCCACGGTTGCAGCTCGCCGAGGCGCGCACCGGGCCGGAGCTCCGGCAATTCGTTTTGCGCTTCGGCCAGCACCGCCCACAGACTGCGTCCGCGGCTGCGGTCGGTACGCTGCGCAAGACGAACCAGGTCGGCCGGCTGCAGTCCCCAGGCCGGCGCCGCCAGCACCCGCGCGCAGGCGACATCGTCGGCCGGGTTGTCCACCAGGCGCAGATAGGCGATCACGTCGCGTACCAGAGGATTTTCCAGAATGGAAAGATTGCGAATCACAAATGGCAGGCCACGACGGCGCAGCTCGGCGACCAGGCGCTCGCGGTGCGTGTGCATCCGGTAGAGCACGGCCATCTCGCTCCAGGAACGTCCTTCAGCGTGCAGCCGCTCTAGCTCGTCGGCCACCCAGAGGGCTTCTTTTTCCGCGTCCTCGAATTCAACGATGCGGACCGGCACCCCGGGCGGATTGCGGGTGAACAGCTCCTTGTCGGGTAGATAGCGATCGCGGTTATGGCGGATCACCGCTCCGGCCACGCGCAGGATGCGTTGCGTCGAACGGTAGTTCTGCCGCAGCGCAATGTGAGGCTGCACGGGCCGTGGATTCCCGGCAGCGAATTTTTCCACGAACAGCTTGAAGCTCCCGAAAGAGGCGCCGCGAAATCGGTAGATGGCTTGGTCGTCGTCGCCGACGGCGACGATGTTGCGCCGGTCCCCCGCCAGCAACCAGAGCAGTTCGATCTGCGCAATGTTGCTGTCCTGGAATTCGTCCACCAGGATGTAGCGGTAGCGCTGTTGCTGCAGGTGGAGCAGATCCGGGTTGGCGCGCAGCTCCATCACCGCGCGCAACAGCAGCCCGCCAAAGGTCACCAGATTCCGCTCCCGCAGCATCCGCTCGCTTTCGAGGAATGCGCGCGCGACCTCTTGCTGGCGGGCCAGCTCCTCCTGGCGCGCTGCGCGAGTTTCCGCGTCCAGACGTCTTTGCTCTCGCGCGAAGTCTCGGGCCAGGTTGTCCACGTACTGCAGGTAATCTTCCGGCGTGACCAGTTCGTCCTGGCAGCGCGAGAAAAACTGAGTGAAGTCGCTCAGAAATCGTCCCGGCTCGGCCAGCTTGAAATAGTGCTTCAACTGCAGGCGCGGCAGGTTGCGCCGCAGCAGAATCCAGTAGTCTACTTCGTCGAGCACGCGAAGTGCGGGATTGAGTTGCGTCAGCAGATGGTGACAGAACGCGTGGTAGGTCCCCAGCCAGACGCGCTCGCCCCGTTCCCCGGCCGAGCGCACCACGCGATGCTTCATCTCGGCTGCCGCTTTTTCGGTGAACGTCAGCCCCAGGATCGCTTCCCCGGGTAAGTCGGGTTGCGAAAGTAAAAGATGCCGAATCCGTTCCGTGATGACCCGCGTCTTGCCCGTCCCGGCTCCGGCCACCACGAGCAGCGGACCTTCGTCGTGCAACACTGCGGCGCGCTGCTCGGGGTTCAGGTGAAGGCTTTCTTCGCCGCCGTGCGGGCCCGGCATTTGCAAAATTTTCGCCATCGCTGGCTATCCTAGCGCAAGGCTCGAATAGAATCAGCACGCAAGCTTCGGCAGCCTCGTGAGAGAGCTGGGCATTGGCATGGCATTCTGCTGCTATCGAAGGTGTTTTTCTGCCGCTGGATTGTCCGCATTGAGTTGCGCGTCTTGTCGGATTCGACTAACGGAGGCAGAGCTAAGCATGCGAAACTATCATCCCACAATGGAAAAATACAAAAAATTGTAGCAGATTATGTTTTTCGGAATAGAATTCACGAAATTTTTAGCTAAAAACACGAATTCGATAATTTAAGTTTTTTTTTTTCAATAGAATAATTTCCTAGTGTGAATGGTCTTGCACTTGCAGATTTTCTTTTGGGGTGGGAGTTTACATTGTATTTTCTGGTCTGCTGTCGAGTCGTTTCTTGCCTAAACCAGCGGACTTGACTTCCACCTAAAATCAGGTTGCATTCAATGTCAGGCAAGGAGGAAAGCTAACCCCTATGCGTAAGTTCCTGATATTTTTATCCTTAGCGGCGCTGACGTTCGTGCTGGTTCCGGGCGCGCAAGCGCAAACGGAAACGGGCACGGTAACGGGCGTCGTTACGGACCCTTCTGGCGCGGTGGTGCCTGACGCGCAAGTGGTGGCCAAGTCGGTAGCCACCGGCGCAGAGCGCTCCACCCGCACCAACGAGAGCGGGGTCTATGTGATCTCGAATCTGCTGCCTGGAATCTACGACATTCGAGTCAACGCTTCCGGTTTTGCTAGCTGGCTGCAGCGCGTACAGGTTACGGTCGGTGCGCGCGTGACGGTGAATGCGCAACTCGAAGTCGAACGGGCAGTGGAAACCGTCGAGGTTCTGGCAGCAGCCGGTGTAGTAGTCAACACCGCGGACCAGACCCTGAGCCAGGTGATCGACTCGAAGAAAATCACCGAGCTGCCCACGCTGACCCGCAATCCCTACGCTTTGGCTGCCACGGCCGGCAACGTTTCCGAGGCCGACCCGAGCGGACGTGGCGTTGGGGTAGCCATCAACGGTCTGCGGGCAGCTTCGACGGCCATCCTGCTCGATGGTGCCACCAACAGCGACGAATTTACGGCCACGGTCGGCCAGGCAGTTCCGCTCGATTCCGTGCAGGAATTCAGCCTGCTGACCAACAACTTTACCGCGGAGTTCGGCCGCGCCTCGGGCGGGATTGTCAACGTGGCCACCAAGTCGGGTTCCAATGAGTACCACGGTACCGCCTACTGGTTCGGCCGCTATTCCGCGCTGACCTCGAACAGTTTTGTCAACAACGCGTTTGGTCTGCCGAAGACCCGGTTCACCCGCAACCAGTTCGGCTATTCGGTGGGTGGGCGGATCGTGCACGACAAGCTGTTCTTCTTCCAGAGCACGGAATGGACTCGGGTGCGCAGTTTCGACCGGGTAATCGCGCTGGTGCCGACGCCCCAGTTGCTTGCTGTGGCCCATCCGAACACCCAGAACTTCTTCAGCACGCTGGGTACACGCAAGTCGAATCTGACCGTGCTCAACACTCTGACCAAAACCAGCGCGACAAATATCGGCGGGACAACGGTGTGCAACACCACGGGCCCCTGCGCAGCCCTGCCGGTCGGGTTTCCGATGTTCGATCGCGTCCAGTATGCTGTGCCGTCTGACGCCGGTGGCGGTGATCCGCAGAACACCTACTCACTGGTGGGACGCATTGACTGGATCGTGAGCCCGAACACACAGGTCTACGGCCGGTATGCTCTGGAAGACCAGGAATTCCTGGAGGGCAGCAATGCGAACAGCCCGTATCAGGGGTTCGATACCGGAGCAACAACCTTCAACAACAACGTTCTGATTTCCGTCACTCACACCTTCAACCCGCGTCTGGTCAGCCAGTCGAAAATCGTGTTCAACCGGCTGAATCAGGAGCAGCCGCTCGGACAGTTCCCGAACGTGCCGACTCTTTTCTTCCGTACCGTACAGACGCGCGTGGAAGGCACCCTGACGGCCCTGCCCGGCTATCTGCCCTTCAACCCGGGCGTGGGCATTCCGTTCGGTGGCCCGCAGAATTTCGGCCAGGTGTACGAAGACGTCAGCTACACCCGCGGCTCGCACCAGTTCCGGTTCGGCGGTTCCTATGTGTACATTCAGGACAATCGGACCTTTGGTGCGTACGCCAACCCGTCGCTGACGCTCGGTTCGAACCTGCCGAACGCGATGGATGCTTTCCTGAACGGTGTGTTGCTGTCGTTCCAGTCGGCCGTAGACCCGCAGGGCAAATTCCCGTGCCGGTTCCCGTTGATTGCGGGGCAGCCGTGCGGGCGTGACCTGAACGGGGACGGCCTAATCACCGGTTCGGAAATCGATCCCACGGGAACGCTCACGCTGCCCGTCGGACAGCCGAGCTTCAGCCGCAGCAACCGCTACCATGAATTCGCCTTCTACGGGCAGGATTCCTGGCGCGTGTCGCGGACCTTCACGCTGAACTTCGGGCTCCGCTGGGAGTACTTCGGCGTGCAGCACAACAAAGACCCGCGGCTCGATTCGAACTACTACGATGCCGTGACCGGTTCCATCTTTGACCGCATCGCCGGCGGCAGCGTTTCGATTGCTCCGCTCAGCCCGATCGGCGGTCTGTGGCGCAAAGACTGGAACAACTTTGCCCCGCGCGTTGGTTTCGCCTGGGACATTTTCGGTGACGGGCGCACCAGCCTGCGCGGCGGCTACGGCATCGCCTACGAGCGGAACTTCGGCAACGTCACCTTCAACGTCATCCAGAACCCGCCCAACTATGCGGTCGTCTCGATCATCTCCAACGTAGACGTGTCGGGGAATATCCCGATTTCGACCGACATTCTGGGCCCGCTGGCTGGGTCGAGCGGCACGAAGGCATTGCCGCCAGTCAGCCTGCGGAACGTGGATGCAGAAATCCAGACGGCCTACGCCCACTTCTGGAGCCTGTCGCTGGAGCGCGAGTGGTGGAAGAACTTCCTTGTGGCGCTCGAGTACTCCGGTTCGAAGGGCGTCGACCTCTACTCGCTCACTGACCCGAACCGGCCTGGTTCCGGCAACGTCTTCCGGGGCCTTCCGTGCCAGACACCGGGCAGCCCGGTTGGATGCCGCGACCGCCTGACCACGCAGTTGATTGACGGCAACGGAGACGGCATCCCGGAGACCCGGTTGAACCAGTACACGAACCTGAACCGGCGCGGGCAGCAGGGTGAGTCGCTGCACAATGCCTTCAACCTGCGCGTGGAGCTGAACAACTTCGCGAACACCGGGCTCACGCTGCGCACGAACTACACCTGGGCCCACACGTTCGATAACACCAGCTCCACGTTCAGCGAGAGCAGCAACGACTTCAACCTGGGTCTGCTCGATCCGTTCGATCCCAAGGTGGACCGCGGCAACGCCGCATTCGACATTCGGCACCGCGTCGTCATCAGCGGCATCTGGGAGGTTCCGTTCGCACGGAATACCACGGGCGTGTGGCGGCGCGTGCTGCATGGCTGGCAGTTGAGCCCGATCTTCACGGCCAGCACCGGTTCGCCGTTCTCCATCTGGGATTGCACGTTCGCCTTCTTCGCGGTCTGCCCGCGGATGGTGCTGGTGGGTCCGATTGCCCGCAAGGGTCCGGACAACCCGCCGGCTTCGGGCACACCGGCGGAGTTCCGCTACATCGACATCCCGTCGGGATCGGTGGGCACCTACGTCCATCCGATTACCCAGAACGGCGAGTTCGGGCCGTTCCCGGCCAACATGACGCCGCGGAACTGGTTCCGGGGTCCGGGTTCGTGGAACTTCGACATCGGCATCATGAAGACCACGCAGATCACGGAGCGCTACTCGCTCCAGTACCGGGCCGAGTTCTTCAACGCCTTCAACCACGCGAACCTGTTCGTGCTCGGCAGCTCGGCCGAAGTCAACAACGGCTTCGTGTCGGCGCGCAGGGACGGGCGTCGCAACATCCAGATGGCGTTGAAGCTCATCTTCTAATCGCCGAATCCAGAACCGACCTCCCGGGGAGCCTGCGGGCTCCCCGGTTTTTTTTCTGCGAATTGACGATTGATTTCCAGAGCGCCTCGGAGTAGTGTGGTACCGCTTTATCCCTTGCCACTTGCACGGAGGCTGTGATGCGTTTCCTGCGCTGCCTTCCGCAAGCCTTGCTGGCCTGCCCGGTGTTGGCGTTTTTTGTCCTGTGGGTGATGACCGTGGCGCCGGTGTCTGCCCAGGAACGCCCTCTGGGCCAGTTCGTAGATTTGCATGTGCGGGTCTATGATCAGCAGGCGGAATCGCCTGTAGACCGCGCCCGCGTCGAATTGCTCCGTTTCCCCGACGGGGTGCTCGCCCTGGCGTTCACCGACGGAACCGGTCGCGTCAGTTTTCCGCGCCTGGTGCCCAGTTCCTACTGGGTGCGCGTCCAAGCCGAGGGATACCACAGGGTCGAGGTCAATGTGGACATTCGCCGCGGTGACTACTCCCGCGATGTGAGCGTTCCCCTGACGCGCATTCAGCCGCTTCCCGCGACACCCTCGGGCCAGGCCATTTCCCTGCGCATGCTTTCCCTGCCCGATGGTGCCGTGAAAGCGTTTCGCCGCGGCCTGGAATCGCTCCAGACGAAGAAAAAGCCGCTGGAAAGCCTGGAACACTTCCGGCAGGCCATCCGCGAAGCGCCGGAGTATTACGAAGCCTACTTCATGCTGGGGACAGCTTACTGGGAGCTGCGGCGGAACAGCGAGGCCGAAACCGCGTTTCGAAAAGCACTCGAGCTGAATCCAAACTACCTGTACCCGTATTATCCGCTGGCGGTATTGCTCACCGCGCAACGGCGGTTCGACGAAGCCGAACAATTGTTGCGCCGGGCCATGGAACTGGACCCCGATGGCTGGCAGTGGCCATTTGAGATGGCTCGCTGTCTGGTCGGACGGAACAACTGGGTGCAGGCCCTCGAATATGCCGAACTCGCCCGTTCCAAATCCAACGCGCCGCCGAAAGTGCACCTGCTGCTGGCCGATCTCTACTCCGGCTTGGGACAGAACGAGAAAGCCATCGAGGCCCTGGAGACCTATCTTCGACTGGAGCCGCAGGGGCCGTACGCAGCCCAGGCAGACAAAGCGCTCGCTGACCTGCGCCGTCGGAACTAGGATTTTTCTGCTTCGCGCTCAGCGTTCGTTGCGGGATGCAATTTTCTGGTACCAGACGATGTGATCGCCGTCGTCCGGGCGGTCCGAATAAACTGTGGTGCGATAACCTACCGATCGAATGCCCATCCCGGGAACCTCAGGCACGGCGTTGTTGGAAAGCAGCAGCCCGCCCGGGCGCAGCATGCGGGTCAGATTTGCCAGCGCCAGGCCCTGCTCGAACGCGTCGTAATACACCAGGATATTCGTGGCCACAATCAGGTCGAAACCTTCCCGGTTGGCATCCAGCGCCAGCCGCTGCACGACGATGTTCAAATCCACGGGTTCGATCCGTGCCACGACCTCCGGCTGCACCCGCACGGCGCGAATCTGCAACCCGGCCAGCGCCGGCGGCACACGCGCAGGAGTCGCCGGTACTCCAACCTGATCCCCGAATGACCGCCAGTACGCGATGAAATCGGGGTTCCAGCGAACCTGCGGGTCGCGTGGAAGCTGGATGGTGTAGGGGCGCCCTCGGCGGGCCGCCTGTTTTGCTTGTGTCAGGTGGGCGTTGACCTGCGGATTGATGTCCAGCGTCACCACGTCCACTCCGCCGGCCGCCGCCAGGCCGAGCCGGCGCAGTGAATCCACTACGGCCACCGGCTGCAGAGACTGCAACGGATAGAAATCGTACGCCGTTTGCTTGTCGGCAAAGTCCAGTCCCGGTCCCAGCACCGTCACGCGCTGCACGCTGTGCGGCGCCAGCAGTCCGCGGTCGCGCAGCTCCGCCAGCGATTCCTGAACGGCAAAGTTCGGCACCAGCGAGGTGTCCACCGAAAGGCCGCGGTCGCGGAAAAGTTGCGAGCGTTCGATGAACTGCTGCGTGGGCTCTTCCAGCGCACGGGCGGTGGCCAGCAGCTCGGCATAGTGTGCCTGCTGCTGGCTGATGCGAACAAACACCGCCAGCAGGTACCGGCGAATAGCGTCGTGCGTTTCCGGGACGGTGACGTCGAAGCCTTTTGCCTGCAACAGCCGGCGAGCGATCGCGAGCCGTTCGTTTCCCTCCGGCTGAGCGAGCGCCCGCAGGAAATCGTCCATGCGAGCACGCAGCAGCAGGCCGAACTGCCGGCCCGCTTCGCGCGCGGCCTCGTCGGTTGCGCCTGCCGGATTCCCCGCCAGCAGGTCCGCTGGAGTGACCCGTCGCTGGTTCGTGAAACTGGTGCCGAAAAGTACCAGGTTGACCAGCGACTCCTCCTCTCCGGCGGTCACCCGGGCGCGGATTTCGGCATCGCGTGCCCGGACCCAGGCGTCCCAGGCGGATGTCGCGTCGGGTTCGGACGAGCGCAGCTCGGCGGGCAACTGCTCGCGGAAATGCTCCAGCACGCTGCGGGCTTCTTCCCAGGAGAGATAGACCACCGACCACCGGCCCGGAGTCGCAGCGACCAGCAGCACGCACAGAGTTGTACAGAACACACGGAGTGTTCGGGCCCGCATCCCCGCCAGTATAGCAGAGACCGGTCAGATGCCCGGCGGGCCCGCAGAGACAAAACGTCGGGGTGCCACCGCTCCCCGAAAGGAGTTGTGGCACCCCGGGTGGTTTTGCCTAAGTGAACTAGAAGCGGATGCGTGCGCCGAACTGCATCTGACGCGCCGTGTACAGCGTGTTGCTGGTGCTCCGCACGGCAAGGAAGGAGTTGTTCGGCGTCAGGCAGCCACGGAAATCGCTCGCCGAGATGCCCAGCCGGGTGGCGCTACAGGGAGCAGCCGGATTCGAGCTCGACGATGCAAAGAAGAACATTCGATTGTCCACGGAGAAGCCGTTCGTATGGTTGAACAGATTGAAGGCTTCCCAGAGGAATTCGAACGTGGTTCGTTCCGTCAACCGGAACTCGCGGGTGATGCGCAGGTCGACGACCTTCAACGCCGGCGTCGTGAACAGCGTGTTCCGCGGAATGAACGGCACGCGGCCGTTGACGGGTCCGCCGGTGCTGCTGATCACGGCACAGGTCAAGCCGCCGTTGAAGGCGCAGGAAGGACGGCTGCCCATCTGTGCTTCCACCGGGCGTCCATCCTGCACGCGGATGACTCCCGAGGCGCGCCAGCCACCGATGAGGGCTTTCAAACCGGCGTTGTCGGTGTAGTCGCCCCAGGGCATCACCCAGGTGGCGTGGAAGATGAAGCGGCGTCGGATGTCGATGTCCGACAAACCATACTCGGAGCGCAGGTCGAAGGGGTTCAACGGGTTGGTCGTGCCGGCAAACGTGCCGTTCACGCCGGCCACCTGACCGTTGTCCCGCGCCTGCGACCAGGTGAAGTTCGCGTCGAAGAAGAAGCGTTCGCCGCGACGCCGCACGCGCAGCAACATGCCGTTATACCAGGAGTTGATCACGCTCTTGCCCATCAGGATCACGCCCACGCGCGGGTTCGGTCGCGGCACCGCGCCAGACCAGAACGGCACCTGGAAGGTGCGCTGCAGGCTGTTGGAAGCATCCAGCACGGCATAGGTGGCAGTCGAGTCGGGCCGGGGCAGGTTCGCATCCACAAACACCGGCAGGCGCTGGCCGCGCGAACCCACATAGCTGACCGATACGCTCATGTTCCAGAACAGTTCGCGCTCGACCGCCAGGTCGTATTGGTGCACGATCGGGTTGACGAAATCCGGTGCCAGCACGTCGACCACAGCGCTACCCCGTGCGCTGGGGAACGCCGCCAGAAATTCTTCCAGACTGTTGAAGTTGTTCCGCGGCACCGGCCCGCTTGTACCGAAAATCGGGCCGAAGGGCGGCGCGGTGTCGGGCAGCGGAAAGACCACGTTCGGTGCAATCGGGGCGCCCGGCGTTGACGGCGTGAAGCTGAACAGCTGCTGGAAGACTCCGTTCTGGAACAGGTGGACGAAAATCGAGCTGTTCTGCGTGCGGCCGTAGTAGATGCCGTAGCCACCGCGCAACACTGTTTTTTGCGCACCACCCAAGCCCCAGGCAAAGCCGAAGCGCGGGCCCCAGTTGTTCGTGTCGGTATTCAGGCGGGCCGTCTCCGGCACTGCCGGGTTGGCCTGCACGACCTTGGGCATGTCCTGCAGCTCGTACCGGAGGCCGAGGTTGATGGTCAGCGAAGGCAGCAGCTTGATGTTGTCCTGGATGTAGAAATTGTAGTCGTTCGTGGTGAAGAAGCCCTTGCCGCTGCCCGTAATCGGGTCCACGGTCTGCACGAAGCTGGAATAGCGGCGGGTACCGTCGAAAATGTCGCTGACGAAGTTGTTCAGCGCGGTGGTCCCCGAGTAGTTGTACACGCCGCCGCCCTGGAACAGGTTCTGGAGATTGTCGCGGACGTGATTGATGTCGAGCCCGAATTTGAACTGATGGCGGCCCCGCAGGTAGCTGACATTATCGGTCCACTGGAAACGCTTTTCGTTCGGGAAGGCGCCGCGAGGCAGGAAGTTGGGCATGCCGAAGCTTGCCGCGCCGGAGATGGTGAACGAAGGCCCCGAAGCGTTCGGCGTCTGCCGTTCGAAATCCCGTCCGTACTGGAAACGGGCTTCGTTGACCACATTGGGGGTGATCACGTAGGTCCAGGTGACCGTCAGGAATTCGTTGTCCACCAGGTCGGTGCCGTTGGCCAGCGCCGTCGAGGTCAGCACTGGCGAGGTCAGAATGCCGTTGGGGGATTTCCAGCGCAGGATGTTGAACACACCGCTGATGCGGTTGCTCGGATCCAACTGATAATCGAGCTTGGCCAGGCCCAGGTACTGATCGCCCTTGCGCGGTGCGATGGTATTGGTTATCGCGGCCAACGCAGCCAGCACCTCCGGACAGCGCGGATGGGTGCAGCGTGCCGCCTGCGAGTTCGGATCCGATGTGTCGAAGAAGTTGGCGTTGAAGGGAATGATCACCGCTGGGAAGTTCCGCTTCTGCTGGTCGTAGTTCAGGAAAAAGAACAGTTTGTCAGCAACCAGCGGACCGCTCAAGGAACCTCCGAACTGCTGCCGGCGCTCATCCGGTTTGGGCTGGCCGCTGGCATTGGCGATCGGGTCGCGCGCCAGCCAGAGGTCATCGCGGATGAAATAGAAGAAATCGCCGTGCAGGACATTGCTGCCCGAGCGAGTGACCGCGTTCACGATTCCGCCGGCCGCGCGGCCGTATTCTGCACTGTAGGCCGCGGTTTGGACCTGAAATTCTTTGATTGCGTTCAGGCTATAGCCGTAGGCGATGCGGGTGCGCCCGCGCGCCTCGCTGAAGAACGCCTGGTTGTTGTCCGCGCCGTCCACCATGTTGTTGTTGTACAGAGAGTTGATCCCGCGAAAACTGATGCCGCCGAAACCGCCGTCTTCGCTCACACCCGGGGTCAACAGCACCAGATTGTCCCAGCGGCGGCCGTTCAACGGAATGTTCTCGAGCGCCCGCTCGCCGATGATCTGGCTAACTTCGAACTTTTCGGTTTCCACCAGCGGCAGCTCCGTGGTGACGACCACCGTTTCCCGCGCTTCCCGCAGCGGCAGCTCCAGGTCCAGCGTGACCGTCTGGCCCACCTCCACGGTGATGTTCTCCCGCTTCACCTCGGCAAAGCCTTCCTTGCGCACGGTCACCTCGTAGCGGCCGGGCTGCAGAAACGGTGCAGCAAATCGTCCTGCTTCTGTTGTGGTCAACCGGATCTGGGCTCCGGTGCCTACGTTCCGAACGATCACTTCGGCTTCCGGCACCACCAGGCCGCCGGGGTCGGTCACCGTGCCGTTGATTTGTCCGGTACCCGCGGTCTGCCCCGATGCCGTCGCTGCCACACCGAGCGTCAACCCCAGCGCGGCCAGCAGACACAACACCCCGTTTCGCTTTCGTTTCTGTGCGTGCATTTTTCCTCCTGCCCCATCCACGAGATGTGCACTTTTTTCACGGCACGCTGCTGTCCGGGTTCTGGGGTTTTGCAGGAGCTTTTGACTGAAGGCCCGGGCAGCGCGTTCCGTCCCTGCTCACATCCGATTCAGCGTTACTCTAGGGTTGGGATGTGAGCCTGTCAAGGCTACCGGCTGTGGATTACCGGCCGATGAAAGCGTCATCACAGGGTTGTGAAAAAAACCGGCCCTGTCTGCGAGTCTCCTTCGAACTCGGCCTCTGCTGCAACGGGCTTTACCGTCCCCGGGAGCCGACTCCGTGGGGTGCCTTTTGCCGCCCGCTGCTCTGTGCCGGTGGCGTCCAGGGCCCGGCTTGTCAAGGCTGGTGCAGTGCGTTAGAGTACGCGCCTGTTTCTGCGAATCGCTGAGGAGTCCTGCCGTCGTGGCCACCCGCCGCCGAAAAGAGCTGAAGGTGCTGATTCGTCAGGCCGAAATTCAGCGGGCCGTTCGACGCATCGCCCGGCAGATCGAGCGCGACTTCCAGGGTCAGCGCGTGCATCTGATCGGCGTGCTCAAAGGGGCCTGCATCTTCCTCAGCGATCTGATCCGCGAAATTCATCTGGACGTCTCGCTGGACTTCATGGCCGTAGCCAGCTACGGCAAAGGGAAACAGTCTTCCGGCCAGGTGCGTCTGCTGAAGGATTTGGACACGAGTATCGAGGGCCTGAACGTGATTCTGGTCGAGGATATTCTGGACACGGGGCTGACGCTGAACTACCTGTGCCGAATTCTCGAACAGCGCAAGCCGCGCACGCTGCGTATCGCCGCCCTGCTCGACAAGCCCTCGCGCCGCATCATCCCGCAGGTGCAGGCTCACTATCTGGGGTTCGAGATTCCGAACGAATTTGTCGTCGGCTACGGCCTGGATTACGCCGAACGCTATCGCAATCTGAGGGACGTCTGCGTGCTGTCGCAACCCCCGGAGTAAGCCATGCCGCGCAGCGTGCTGACGGCCAGCGACCTGGACGGGATTCCGAACGGCGGCGAAGTCTGCATCCCGCCGGGGACGCTCGTCACTCCACTGGCGCGCGAAGAAGCCGAACGACGCGGCATCTCCATCCGGCTCGCGGAACCAGAAGGTGTGGCCGGTCCGCAGGCGCGGGTCGTGGCGATCGGCGCCGACCACGCCGGCTTCGAACTGAAGCAGTATTTGCTCGGCCTGCTCCGCGATGCGGGATACTCGGTGCTGGACTTGGGCACGCACAGCGCCGAGCCGGTCGATTACCCGGATACGGCCGAAGCCGTTGCCCGCGCTGTCGTGCGGGGCGAAGCGTGGCGCGGCATCGTGATCGACGGCGTCGGAATCGGCAGCTCGATCGCCGCCAACAAACTGCCCGGTGCGCGCGCCGCACTCTGCTATGATCGCATCACCGCGCGGAACAGCCGCGAGCACAACGATGCCAACATCCTTGCGCTGGGCGCGCGCCTGATTTCCCGCGAACTGGCCCGGGAGATCGTGGCGGTCTGGCTCGAAACGCCGTTCGCCGGCGGACGGCATCAGCGCCGCGTCGAAAAAATCCGCGCGATCGAGCTGCGCGCGCTCGAGCACCGTTGAGCAGATCGCAGATTGCAGTTCGCCAGAGACGACGCCATGCAGCCACACGAGCTCGAACAGCTCATCCGCGCTGTCGCCGAGGAAGTCTTGAACTATCTCGGCGGCAGCGGAACGCCCCCCGCGCAGACTGAATCCGACGAAGCCCCGTGCACGGACTGCGATCAGCGCTGCATCGAACGCTGCGCCCGCCGCGCCAAACAGGTGGTTGCCGCCGGCGCCGACCGCCTCTCGGCCAGCGCGCCCATCGGCACCGTGGATGCCGACCTGGCTCCCCTGATCGACCATACTCTGCTGCGTCCGGAAGCTACCCGCGACGACATCGAGCGGCTCTGCCAGGAGGCGCTGCGATTCGGTTTCGCTTCCGTGGTGGTCAACCCCTGGTACGTTCCCCTGGCCGCTGAGCGGCTCCGCGGCTCCCGTGTGCGGGTCTGCACGGTCGTGGGATTTCCGCTCGGGGCCACACTGCCGCAGGTGAAACTCTACGAAACCGAACAGGTGCTCAAGCTCGGCGCCGAAGAAGTGGACATGGTCCTGAACATCGGTGCGCTGAAGTCCAGCCAGGACGAGGTCGTCGAAAGCGACATCCGCGGCGTCGTCGAAGCCTGCCACCGCACCGGCGCTATCTGCAAGGTCATCCTGGAGACGGCCTTGTTGACCCTGGAAGAAAAAGTGCGGGCTTGCCTCGCCAGCAAGCGCGCCGGCGCCGATTTTGTGAAGACTTCGACTGGTTTCGGCCCGGGTGGCGCTACGGCCGAAGATGTGGCCCTGATGCGCTGTGTGGTGGGTCCGGAGATGGGCGTCAAGGCTGCCGGCGGTATCCGCTCGCTCGAGGAGCTGCGCCGCATGGTTACGGCTGGCGCCACCCGCATCGGTGCCTCGGCCTCCGTCCGTATCCTCGAGGAAGCCCGTGCGGGCACGGCTGGTCGTTCCGCTGCGCTATCCACTGCGTCGTCGCCGCCGTCCTTCCGCACGACGTACTGAGCCGCAAAAAAAGTCAGCTTCCACTGTACCGAACAGTGCTCGGCATCCTCCACAGGCTTTTGAATGGGCCCGATGAGCGACCGGGGAATAGGGTATACTGGTGTGTAGTTCTGCTGCAGAATCGTTCTGCGGCATCGAACCGGCTGCGCAAGCCATCGCGGCATGACGTTCCTTGCACCGTGCTGGAGGAACGCCCTGCCGCCGGGGAGGCCATGATTTCCTCGCCCGTGCGGTTGTTGCCCGGCACGGACTGCAGAGAACCATGGAAACGGCGGAAAACAAGCTGCAACTGGATGTGCCGGCGGAAGTGCTGGCCACCCTGGTCGAGATCGGCGAAGAGATCAACGCCTCGCT
The DNA here is from genome assembly GCA_023512135.1 of Terriglobia bacterium. GTDB lineage: Bacteria > Acidobacteriota > Terriglobia > Acidiferrales > UBA7541 > DSGC01. Next base: position 91,922 of record JAIMAG010000004.1, read on the forward strand.
CGATCTCGACGAAGTGCTTTCTCGCGCGGCTGCCCTGATCAAGCGGCTGATCGACTACGAGGTATTTGCCGTCTTGCTGCTGGACGAGCGCACCGGCGAGCTGTACTTCCGCTTCGCCATCGGCCACCGCCCCGAAGTGGTCGAGCACTGGCGCATCCCGCTGGGCAAAGGCATCGTAGGCACGGTGGCCCAGACGCGGCAGCCGCTGCGCGTGCCCGATGTCTCGCGCGAGCCGAACTACATCAATGCGCTCGATACCGTGCGCTCCGAGCTCGCGGTGCCTCTGCTGTACAAGGGGCGCGTGATTGGCGTGCTCGATATTCAGTCCTCTCGGCCCGACGATTTCACGCGGGACCAGCAGAACATCCTGACGCTGCTGGCCAGTCGCATCTCCATTGCCATCGAAAACGCGCGCCTGTACGAGCGCGCGCGCCGCCAGGCCGAATCCCTGCTGCTGTTGAACGAGATTGGCCGGGAAAGCAGCTCGATCCTCGACCTCGAAGCGCTGCTCCGGCGCGCCGCGGAGCTGGTCAAGCGGGTGATCGACTATCAGATTTTCAGCATTCTGCTGTACGACGAGCGCCTGCAGGCCTATCGCCGCCGCCTCACGGTGAAGTATGGGGAAAGCATCGTGGAGCGTCACATGGCGGTGGCCGGCGAGGGCATCATCGGCGCGGCCGTTTCTCTGCGCCGGCCCGTGCGGGTGGCCGATGTCACCGAAGACCCGCGCTACATTCCGTTGAACCCGGAGACGCGTTCCGAGCTGGCCGTGCCCATGATTTTCCAGGACCGGGTGATCGGCGTGCTCGACCTGGAAAGCCCCGAGTTCAACTACTTCACGGAAGAGCACGAGCAGGCCCTTTCGATTCTTGCAGCCCAACTGGCCGTCTCGATCGAAAATGCCCGTCTCTACGAAAAGCTGGCGCGCGAAGAAGCGCGCATGGAACGCGAGCTGCAGGCGGCGCGGCGCATCCAGGGCGCGTTGCTGCCGGCGGTGCCTGCTGAGGACTTCGGTGTCGAGCTGGCCGCGCGCTACCTTTCCGCACGCGAGGTGGGCGGCGATCTCTACGACTTCATCCGCTACACCCCGCAGCAGTTGGCCGTGATGCTCGGAGACGTCAGCGGCAAGGGTACGGCCGCCGCACTCTACGGTGCCGTAGCCATCGGGATTTTGCGCAGTGCTGCCCAGCAGAAACTCCCCCCGGCCGAGTTGCTGCAACGGCTGAACGACCTGATCTGTGAGCGCCGCGTGGATGGCCGCTTCATGACCCTGACCTATGCCACCTGGAATCGTGCCAAGCACAAGCTGCGCATTGCCAATGCCGGCCAGGCGCAGCCGATGCTCCTGCATGGTGGCCGCTGCGAGAAAATTCCCTTGACGGGTCTGCCTGTGGGCATCGAACCGGGCGTTGCCTACGACGAATTGGCCTTCGTGCTGGACCCGGGCGACGTGCTGCTGTTCTACTCCGACGGCATCACCGAAGCGACCAGCGAATCCGGCGAGCAGTTCGGCACGGAACGGTTGCGAGACCTGTTGCTGGCTCACGCTGCGGCCTCCGCAGCGGAAATCGCCGATCGGATCATGGACGCGGTCGAAGACTTCGCCGGCAGCGCTGCTCTGGCCGATGATCGCACGCTGGTGGTGCTGAAGGTGAAGTGAACTCCGCCCTGCCGATGCCTGACCGCGGCCTGCTTCCCGATTCGTCTCCGAACACTCCGGCTGCCGTGGACTTCGGCTACCGGCGCGGGCAGTTATGTGCCGAGGGGGTGGCGCTGGAGCGCATCGCGGCGGCTGTCGGCACGCCCGCTTATGTCTACAGTCGGTCGGCGATCGAGCGTGCCTTCGCGCGGCTCGAAGCGGTCTTCCGCGGCCTGCCGCACACGATTTGCTACGCGGTCAAGGCCAATTCGAATCTGGCCATCCTGCGGCTGTTCGTGCGGCTGGGCAGCGGGTTCGACGTCGTTTCCGGCGGAGAGCTCGAGCGCGTGCGCCGCGCCGGCGGTGCGCCCGGCCGCATCGTGTTCTCCGGGGTGGGCAAGACGCGGGAAGAAATCCGCGAAGCCCTCCGTGCGGGCATCCTGCTGTTGAACGTCGAGTCCGAGGCCGAACTGGAACTGGTGGCCGAACAGGCCGCCCGGCTCCGGCGGTCGGCTCCGGTCAGTTTGCGGGTCAACCCGGATGTGCGCGCAGGCGATCATCCGCACATCCGCACCGGCCATCACACGCACAAGTTCGGCCTGGATTGGCCGGAGGCGCGCCGGCTCTACCTGCGTCACCGCCGGCACCGCTGGTTGCTCTGGCGGGGCATCAGCGCACACATTGGCTCGCAGATTCTCCGCGTCGAGCCGTTCCGTCGCGCCGCCCGACGTTTGGCGAGCTACGTGGGCGACCTGGCCCGCATGGGGATTCGGCTGCGCTATCTGGATTTCGGTGGTGGCATCGGGGTGCGCTACTGGCGCGAGCGACCGTTCGCGTTGCGGGACTACGCCCGCACCGTATCGGCAGCTTTTGCGCCGCTCGGCTGCCATCTGCTGCTGGAGCCGGGGCGGTTCCTGGTGGCGCATGCCGGAGTGCTGTTGACCCGCGTGCTCTACCTCAAGCAGGTGCGCCATCGAACGTTCGTCATCGTGGATGCCGCGATGAATGATTTTCTTCGACCGACGCTCTACGGCGCCGTGCATCCCATCACCACCGCGCGGCAGGATTCCCGGGGCCGGCGCCGACGCGTGACCCTCGTCGGACCCGTCTGCGAAACCGGAGACTGTTTTCTGCAAGACTGGCCGCTGCCGCCGGTGCGCCCAGGTGACCTGCTGGTGCTCTGGGGAGCGGGCGCCTACGGGATGGTGCTCGCCTCGAACTACAATTCGCGGCCGCGGCCGGCCGAGGTGCTCGTTTCAGGCAATCGTTTCCGCATCATCCGCCGACGCGAAGCCCGCAGCGACCTCTGGCGCGGCGAACGACCCTGAGCAGCGCGCCGAGCCAGGGCTGCGTCACGGTTCGCTGCGGTACACCACCCGCCCGCCCACGACAGTGAATCGCACCTGCACATCGGCAATGGACTCCGGCGGAATGGCAAACAGGTCGGCATCGAGCACCACCAGGTCAGCCAGTTTGCCCGGAGTCAGGGTGCCTTTGGTGGCTTCGGCAAACTCGGCGTAGGCGGAGCCCAGCGTGTAGGCCCTCAAAGCTTCTTCCAGCGTGATCTTCTGCTCGGGAAACCACCCGTTCGGGTGTTTGCCGTCCAGCGTGCGCCGGGTCACAGCCGCATAGATGCCGGTGAATGGATTCAGGGGCGCCACCGTCCAGTCCGAGCCAAACGCCAGCACCACGCCGGCGTCGAGCAGGGTTCGGAACGCATAGGTGGTCCGGCAGCGTTCGGCGCCGATCCGCTTTTCTGCCCAGCGACCGTCATCGATGGCGTGGTACGGCTGCATGGACGCGATGACACCGAGCTGGGCGAATCGGGCGAAGTCGTCCGGATGGATGTGCTGGGCGTGCTCGATGCGCCAGCGCCGCGCCACACCCGGTGACGCGTCCGGCATGGAGCCATCCCAGGCCGGATTCTGCCGCGCCGCTTCCGCATACGCTTCCAGGATCATCCGATTCGCGCGGTCGCCGATGGCATGGATGCACAGTTGCAGCCCGGCCCGGTCGGCGCCCAGGATCATCTGCCGGATTTCCGGTTCCGGATACATCGCCAGGCCGGACGTCTCCGGTGCATCCAGATAAGGCGCAAAAAAAAGCGCTGTGCTGGAGCCCAGTGAGCCGTCTGCAAACGCCTTCAGCGCGCCGATCTTCAGCCAGTCGTCGCCGAGGCCGGCGCGAATGCCTGCATCCGCCAGCGATTTCCACTGGGCAATCGGCAGGATGCTGTAGATGCGTGCGGTCAACCGCCCCTGCCGACGCAGCGCCTGATAAACGCGCAAGTCAGCCGGGCTGCTGATGTCGTGAATACCGGTCAGTCCGAACCGGTTCGCTTCCGCCAGCGCCGCCAGCACTGCCCGGGTGCGCTGTTCCTCGCTGGGTTCCGGGATGACGCGCTCGACCAGCTCCATGGCGGCATCTTTCAGCACGCCGGTCGGTGTGCCGTCGGCGTCGCGCACGATGACCCCGCCCGGCGGGTCGGGCGTCTGGCGCGTGATGCCGGCGCGTTCAAGAGCCAGCGTGTTCGCCAGTCCCATGTGTCCATCGTAGCGGCGAACAAAAACGGGATGGGCGGTGGTCAGCGGGTCGATCCAGCTCCGATGCGGCAGCGGGTCTCCGCCCCACAGCTCATGATCCCACGTGCCACCCAGAATCCATTCTCCCTTGGGCAGGCGGTTGGCGAATTCGCCGATGCGGCGGGCGAATTCCTCTGGAGTGGCCGCGTCGCGCAGGTCCACGCGGGTCAGTTGCAGGCCGCCGCTCGAGAAGTGCACGTGCGAGTCAATCAGCCCGGGCAGAACGCTTTTGCCGCGCGCGTCCAGCACCAGCGTTTCCGGCCCGATCCAGGCGGCGATTTCTGTGTTGGTGCCTACGGCGGTGATACGGTCTCCGACGATGGCCACTGCCTCGGCGTGCGGGTGGGCGCGGTCGCCGGTCCACACGCGTCCGTTTCGCACGACCAGTGTCGCACCGGCTGGTCGGCTCGTCTGCGGAGCGTGCGTCACCACCAGGGCCACAAACAGGAAAAGAAAGCTCAGCAAAAACAGCATCCTCATCGCTCTGCCCACTTCAATTTGTTGCGCAAAATCTCGAAATACGTTCGCCGCGCCGGACGCACCAGCCGCAGCACCCGCGCCGATTTTCGCACCACGACGCGGTCTTCTTCCTGCAGGGCGACGCCCACCTGCCCGTCAATCGTCAGAAATACGCTCTCCGCGCCGGCGCGGAACGTCACTTCGATGCTCATCCGATCCGGGATCACCAGCGGCCGGTTTGTCAGCATGTGCGGGCAGATCGGCGTGATGATGAAGGCGTCCAGCACCGGATAGACGATCGGCCCCCCGGCCGAAAGCGAGTAGGCCGTCGAACCCGTCGGCGTGGACAGGATCAGGCCGTCGGCGCGGAAGCTGCACACGTAGATATCGTCAATGCGCAGATCGAACTCGATCATCCGCGCCAGTGCAGTTTTGTTCAGCACGGCATCATTCAGTGCGCGGTGACTTTCCACGACGCGGCCTGCGCGGACGACTTCGGCTTGCAGCAAGGGCCGTTCACTGATGCGGTGCCGGCCGGCCAGCACCTGCTCGAGCACCGGATAGAGCTCTTCGAGCGTCACGCTGGTCAGAAACCCCAGCCCGCCCAGGTTGACGGGCAGGATGGGTACCGGACGTTCGCCGACGCTGCGTGCGGTGGCCAGCAGCGTGCCATCGCCGCCGAGCACGATCAGCATGTCCGCCTGAGCCGAGAGCGCTTCCCGCGGCACGCAACGCTCCTGCTGCCCGATGCAGGACGCCGTTTCCTGGTCGTAGATGTACTCGAGTCCGTGTCGCTGCAGCCAGTCAAACAGGGCGGGCACCACGGCGCTCACCGCCTCTTTGCGTGGTTTCGAAACGATGCCGACGATGCGGATCGGCTCAGCCATGGCTGCCGATTCTACTCCAGCCGGCCGGCAGGGGACAGCCGCTTATCGCGAATCGGCAGGTTTGCGGCGCGCACGGAGGAAAAACTCCTGGTTGCCCTCGGCGCCAGCCAGCCGGCTGGGCACTACTCCGCAGACCTCCAGCCCCGCCGCCTCCGCTGCACGGCGCACACGCTCGATGGCTCGCGCCTGCAGCTCCGGCTCGCGTACGATTCCGCCGCGACCCACCGCCCCTCGCTCCAGTTCGAACTGTGGCTTGACCAGAATCAAAAACTCCGTTCCGGGGCGCGCCAGTGATACCAGCGCTGGCAGAAGTTTCGTCACGGAGATAAAGGAGACGTCAACCGTCACCAGCTCGACCGGCTCGGGAATATCCTGCGCGGACAGGTAGCGGGCGTTTTTCTCCACCGGAATGACCCGCGCGTCCTGGCGCAGCTTCCAGGCGAGCTGGCTGGTGGTGACGTCCACTGCATAGACGCGCGCGGCTCCCCGCTGCAGCAGGCAGTCGGTGAATCCCCCTGTCGAAGCGCCAATGTCCAGACAGACTTTGCCCTCCACGGGCAAGCGGAAGTCTTCGAGCGCTCCGGCCAGCTTTTCGCCACCGCGGCTGGCGAAGCGGAGCCGCGTGCTGCGCAGCTCGAGCCGGGCGCCGGCGGCCACCCGGGCGCCGGCCTTGGTCACCGGTTTGCCGTCCACCCACACTTCGCCGGCCAGAATCATGGCCTGTGCCTTGGTGCGGGATTCGGCCAGGCCGCGTTCCGCCAGCAGCGCATCCAGTCGGATTGTTTTCGCGGCAGAGCGTCCGGCCATGGAGGTTTTCAGCCGGCGGCTGAGCTAGGCCCGTCGGGCCACGAGAAAACTGGCGAGTGCCCGCAGGTTGTCGGCGCGTTCGCCATAGGGCTCCAGCGCGGCGACCGCCCGCTCCAGCAGTTCCTGAGCAAAGGCCCGCGAGCGCTCCAGCCCATACAGGGCCGGATAGGTTGCTTTCTTCTGGGCGAGGTCTTTGCCGGCTGTTTTGCCCAGGGCTGCGGAGGATTCTTCCACGTCCAGAATATCGTCCACGACCTGAAAGGCCCATCCGATATCTTCGCCGAAGCGCCGCAGCCGCGCCAGGTCGGCTTCGGTGGCGCCACCGCTGAGCGCTCCGGCGGTTACAGCGGCGCGGATTAACGCTGCAGTTTTCGCGCGGTGGATGAACTCCAGCATGGCGGGCTCGATGGGCTTGCCCTCGGCTTCCAGGTCGGCCACCTGGCCGCCGACCATCCCGCCGCGAGTGCCTGCGGCCAGGGCCACTTCGTGGATGATGGCCACGCGGCGCTCGGCGGCCAGCGGCGCGGCCGCCAGTGTCTCGAATGCCAGCGTGAGCAGGGCATCGCCGGCCAGGATCGCCGTCGCTTCGCCGAACGCCTTGTGGCAGGTGGGCATGCCGCGGCGCAGGTCATCGTTGTCGAGCGCGGGCAGATCGTCGTGGATCAGCGAGTAGGTGTGGATAAATTCAATCGCGCAACCTACGGCCAGGGCCGCCTGCGCATTGGCCTCGAAGATGTGCGCCGTTTCCAGACAGAGAATCGGCCGGATCCGTTTGCCGCCCGCAAACACAGAATAGCGCATCGCCTGGTGCACCGACGCCGGCGGTGTGTCCGCAGCGGGAAGCAGCAGATCCAGGGTCTCTTCAATCGCGCGGCGGTCGGCTTCGAAGAATGCGGGAAAGTTCATGCCAGGCAGTTCCCGGAGGGGCGGGCAGCGTTCACCCGGAGTTTTCTTCTTCCTCGTTGCCAGCCTCGAACGGTTTTGCGGCCAGCGTGCCATCGGCCTGTTTCAGCAGAATTTCGACGCGGGCTTCGGCTTCTTCGAGCTGTTTCTGACAGGCGCGGGAAAGTTCCACGCCTTCTTCGAACAACTTCATCGCTTCGTCAAGCGAAACATTCGCTGCTTCCAGTTTGCGCACGACTTCTTCCAGTCGCGCCAGCGACTTCTCAAAATCCAGTTTTTTTGCCGCCTCGCGCTTGCTGGATGCGGGATTCACGTCGGCACGCTCTCAGTGCTGGCAGCCCGGGCAGTAAAACGTCGAACGATGGCCCTGCCGGATGCGGCGGATACGCCGGCCGCAGCGCGGGCAATCCCGCCCTTGCCGTTGATAGACGGCGAGCATCGCTTCGATCCCGGGCATCGTCCACTCCGGGTTGCTCAGATCAGGCTCCGGCTTCAAGCAGCATTCTATCCCACGCCGCAAAACCTCAACAATGGCTTTGTGCAGCCGTCGCACCTGCACACCCTTTAGACTGCTGGCCCGGCGCTTCGGGTGCAAACCGGCGTGCCAGAGCGCCTCCGCCGCGTAAATATTGCCGAGGCCGGCGATCTGCGTCTGTTCCATCAGGAACGGTTTCAGTGGACGGCGGCTGCGCCGCAGCAGGGCCTGCAGCCGCGCGACTGTGAACGCGCGCGTGAGCGGCTCCACGCCCAGCGTGCGAATCCCGGCCGACTGCTCTGGATGTTCCAGCCAGTGCACCCGTCCCAGGTGTCGAGGGTCGGCGTACGCCAGCGTGCCCCGCTCGAGTTCCCAGGCCACGTCCACGTGTCCGCGCAGGCGGTGGTCGGCAAACCAGAAGATGGCTCCGCTCAGTCGGAAGTGCAGGGCCATCCAGCCGGCGTCCTGGGGCGCCAACCGCAGCAGCAGGTATTTGCCGCGCCGTGTCACGGCTGCAATGCGCCGTCCCAGCACTCGAGTGCGGAACTGGCGTGCGGTCTGAGGCCGCAACACGATGGCGTGCCGCACATGGACCGCACGAATCTGCTGGCCGCAGAGTTGCGGACGCAGCAGGCGAACCAGCGCTTCCACTTCGGGCAGCTCGGGCATACCTGTTCCTGCGGGGTACGGCAGGCGCCGCCGATCAGTCTGGCAGCAGCCGCAGGGTGTGTCGGCGCACCCGCTGCCAGGCTGCGTCGGAAAACGGAGGCCGCAGCGCACGCCCCTCAAACCAGGCCGGGAATTGATCCCGGTAGTGTGGGCTGGGCCACTGTCCGGACTGGCCGGTGGGGATGAGCAGGATGGAGTTGTCCCAGTCGGCCGTGTCGGCCACGAAACGCATCGCCGGCCCGAATCGCCGCCCGGTTTGTTTCACGGTGTGCGGGGTGCCTGGCTGCGGCAGTGGGCCAATGCTGAGCAGTGAGCGCAACATGCCCGACCGTCCCAGCGGATGCAGAATCTCGAGCGGCACGAGCTTGCCCCACTCCCAGTGATTCGGGTTCGCCGTGCCGGTCTGCGTCGCCAGTTGTTCCAGCGCGGCTTCGGCTGCGGCCAGCAGCAGCGCGTCGTAGCTGGCAACTCCCTCGGGGAGCCAGTGGGCGGGCCGCTCCTGCAGGATATTTTCCAGAAAAACGGAGCTGCGGAACCAGCTGTATTGCTGCGTCTGCTCGCCCAGGTGCGGTGTGAGCAGCCGCTCGAGCAGCTCGCGCCGCACCGCGTCCGCAAATGCCGTCTCTACCGAGTCGACCCGCGCCAGCCCGTCCCAGCTCTGCAGCCGGTCGAGCAGCGTGCGCAAGCGCGGGTCGCGCGGAGGCACGTGTTCGGCCGCCTTGAGCAAGGCCCGTGCCAGTGTCAGGTGCGGCAGGCTGAGCACGTCAGTCTGGATGCGCAGAAAATCTTCCGGGCGGAATTTTTCTCCGCGCTGCATCTGCTCTTCGAGCAACTGGTGGATGCGCGCGGTACGATGTGGTGCCACCCAGTTTTCGGTCAGGTGGTGCGGGTAGCTCGGGCCAACCACGCGGGCATTCGCGGTGACGAGTATGCCCTCGCGGGGGTTCAGCACCTGCGGCAATTCCGCAAACGGAATGTAGCCGATCCAGTCATGGTCGTCGGTTTCGCCGGCCATTGGTACCGCGCCGTTGCCCTGGCGGCGGATGGGTACACGCGCCGGCAGCACGTAGCCGATGTTCCCGTCCACGTCAGCGTAAACGGTGTTTTGCGCTGGGCCGACGATTTCCTGGCTCACGGCGAGGAATTCCTCCCAGTTCCGCGCCCGCCCCAGCCAGAAGAAGCGTGCGCCGAGCCCGCCCGGTTCGGTGGCGACCCAGCGCATGGCGTAGCCGCGCGAACCCTCCCGCACCACCACGGGCCCGTGCGCGGTTACCAGCACGTCGTGCACAACGTCATCCTGGCCACGCACGCGAATGACTTCGCGGCGCACTTCTGCCGCTACCCAGCGGCCATTCCGCAGATACTCGTGGGAGGTCTCATCGCGAAAGGTTTCTATGTAGAGGTCCTGCACATCGGCGCCGTTGTTCGTGAATCCCCAGGCGATGCGTTCGTTGTGCCCGATGATGATCAGCGGCACGCCGGGCAGGGCAAAACCACGCACGTTCCAGCCGGGTGCGGTGATTTGCAGCAGATACCAGATGCAGGGCAGCTCGAGGCGCAGGTGCGTGTCGTTGGCCAGCAGAGGCTTGCCCGAGTACGTCCAGGCTCCCGAAACAACCCAGTTGTTGCTGCCGACCGCCACGGTCAGGTCCTCGACCGGCTCTAGGAACGGCATAAAGGTGGCGGTGTGGTCTTCGACCGGACGCTGCAGGAACTCAGTCCGATGACGCAGCGGGGTCGGCACGCTTCCGCCAACGACGTAGTGGTCCAGCGGCGAATCCACGACGTAGAGTTCCCGGGCACGTGCCTCCCCCAGGCGCGCAGTCACTCTGGCCCGATTCAGCTCGCTGCGCCACGACGAGGCCAGCACGCGATACATGTACGCTGCCACCAGCAGGGTGTCGCGCGGGGTCCACGGCCGCGGTTCGTAGCGCAGCACGGTGAACTCCCAGGGCAGCCGTCCGCGCTGCTGCTCGAGGTAGCTGTTGACTCCGGCCGCATAGGCTTCCAGCAACTGCCGCGAATCGTCGTCGAGCAGCGCCGCATCGCGCTCTGCGGCTGCGCGGAATCCCAGGGTGCGCGCTTCGCGGTCAGACTCCAGGGTGGCGGCGCCGAAGATTTCTGAAAGCTCGCCGGCGGCGGCGCGGCGAATCAGATCCATCTGCCAGAGACGGTCCTGCGCGAGCAGAAAGCCCTGGGCGGTGGCAGCATCGAGCAACGACGCCGCGCGGATGCGTGCTACGCCGAGCGGGTCGCGTTCGATGACGACCTCGGCGTCGAGCGCGGGCAGCGAAGCGGTGCCCTCGTACTCCGGCAGGGCCCGGTACACAACCCACCCAGCGACGAGCAGCGCCAGCCCGAGCAGCCCTACCGCCAGATACAGTATCTTTCGCAGGACGTTGCGCATGGCGGTGCGAGTCTAGAGCAGCATCCCCCCGCGGACAAGTTGGAACTGGAGGTTCGCCGTGGCGACGGGAAAGCCCTGCTTGCCTCCGGCTGGCTTGGTAGAATAGGAGTAACATGGTGAACGCCGGCATCTTGTCCAATCCCGACGCGCAGGTCTGGTCGCTGTGGTGGCCGGTCCTGCCGGCCGCCGCATCGGAAGCGCAGGGCGAGCCGTTCGGCCCGCACGAGGAACCGGCGCGCGGCGAGCGGTCGCTGCGCGAGGCCACATGGCTGCTCTGAGCTCTGGCTCGGCAGCCGGGGAACGACGGCGTCGCTGGGTGTCGGACGGCCGGATGCGCCCATGATCGGTTTACGCCTGTTTGCGGTGCTGTTGCTGACCGGGCTCAACGCCTTTTTCGTCGCGGCTGAATTTTCGCTGGTCGCCATGCGGGCCTCGCGCGTGCGTCAGCTGATCGAAGAAGGTCACAGCGCCGCGCGGGTCGTGCAGTGGCTGCAGGCCGACCTGGATCGCGTGCTCTCGGGCGTGCAGTTGGGCATCACCTTCGCCAGCCTGGGACTCGGCTACGTGGGCCAGACGACGTTCGCGGCGCTCTTCCAGAACGCCCTCTCCTGGATGCCTTCCACGCAGGCGTTGCTGGTGGCAAATACGGCTGCCGTGGTGCTGGCGTTTTCCCTGATCACGTTTCTGCACGTGGTGCTGGGTGAGCTGGTGCCGAAAAGTCTGGCGCTGCAGACCACGGAGCGGCTGGCGCTGCTGGTGGCTCGACCCCTGCACTGGTTCATCACGGTTTTCCGCTGGCCGATCGACGCCTTCGACGGTGCCGCGCGCGTGATGGTTCGCTGGATGGGCGTGGCCAACCCCCACAGCCATTCGTTGGTGCACTCGCCCGAGGAACTTCTCGTGCTGGTCGAGCAGGCGCGCGAACGGGGCCTGGTCCAGGCCCGCGAACAACGGTTCATCGAAAGTGCTCTGGAGCTCAGCCGGATTCAGGTGCGCGAAATCATGGTGCCGCGTCCGGATCTGCATGTTCTGCCGGTCGAGGCCAGCCTGGAAGAAACGCTGCGCGTTTTTGCTACCACGCAGCGTTCCCGCCTGCCCGTCTATCAGGGCACGCTTGACCACATCTTGGGCTTCGTGCACATCAAAGACATTTTCTGGATTCTGCTGGACCGCGAGCGCCGCATCGAGGAAGGTGCCGCGCCGCCCCCGTTCAACCTGCGCCGCATCCTGCGCGATGTGCTGATTGTGCCGGAGGGCAAGCCGGTCAGCGAACTGCTGCTCGAGATGCGCTCCCGGCGAATGGGGCTGGCGATGGTCGTGGACGAACACGGCAGCATCCTCGGCATGGTCACCCTGGAAGACATCCTGGAAGAAATCGTCGGCGAGATTCACGACGAATTCGACGTGCCCGAGCAGCCCGCACGGCTCGCCGACGGCGCGATGATCTTCGACGGCTCTACGAAACTGCGCGACCTCGAAACGCAGTACGAAATCGACCTGCCCGATGACCCGGCGTATGAAACCATCGGCGGCTTCGTGCTCGCCCAGCTCGGCTTCATCCCCCGCGGCGGCGAAACCTTCGACTGGGACGGGCTGCGGTTCACCGTGCTGGAAATGGATCGCCGTCGGGTGGCCCGCGTCAAGATTCAGCAACTGAAAACCGACGCCGGAGCCGCAGATCCCTCTGCGGGCAAAACGCCGTCCTGAGCGGCGTGGCGGTCAGGATGGCTAGCCGATTTCGATGGTGAGTTCGGCGCCGCGGGTCACACCGAGCTGGCGTGCCGCGCTGCCGCGGTTGAGGGAAATCTCCAGAAACCCGCTCGAGCCGACGATGGCGAAGGGTTCGCCGGTCGGTGCATCGCTGTAGATGGCGCGCAGCGTGGTGATTTGCCTGCCGCCGATGTGCAGACGGAACGGGCGCCCCTGCAGCAGAATTTCCGGGATATCTTCGGCGGTCACGCTGGTCACCAGATTGCCGAAGCTGTCCACGCGCAGCACGACGCCGCGCACGGCTCCATCGCTGCGCCGGGCGCGCGGAAGCGCAAACCGGACGAAATCGTGGACCTCTTCTCCGAAACTCTGGGGCTGCCAGGTTTTCGTCAGCCAGGCGGCCACCGGGGCGAAGATGTCGCGTCCGTGGAAGGTGTTGCTCACCGGATGCAGAAAGTAGTGGTCGGCCGTGATGTGGCGCACCGAAAACGTGGCCTCGCGCTCGTAGATCATCGAAAGCACACCGTTGTCGGGAGCGACGAAGTAGTGCTGCTCGCCGGTCACCAGGATCGGACGCCGCTGAGAGCCCACGCCCGGGTCCACCACCACGACGTGTACCGTCCGCGGCGGAAAGTAACGGTAGGCCTGCCCGATGGAAAGCGCACCGTCCAGGATATCGAACGGCAGGACGTGGTGGTTGATGTCCACGATGCGCGCTTCCGGATTGATTTTCAGGATCACGCCTTTCAGCGTACCGACCAGATGGTCCCGCAGGCCGTAGTCGGTGGTCAGTGTGATGACTGGAATGGGCAATCGGGTCCCCGTCTCGGTGATTTTTGCGCGCCGCATCGCAACCTAGCCGACGCGCTCGAGCTTGTCAAGGTCAGGTTGTCCTTCCAGCAGACAGTCTGTGCTACCATGGTTCCTCTGTGCTGATTCGCGTCCCCAAACCCTGGACAGTGCCCGAACGGTTCGTCACGCCGGAGCCGGTTTATCGCGCACGGCGCCGCTTTCTGCAGGATGCCGCGCGGCTGATTGGTGCGGGGCTGGCTGCGCCCGGGCTGTTGTTGCGTGCCGCGAGCCAGGCCGCTCCGGCCTATGCGCCGTTGAACGCGCCGCGGAATCCCCGCTTTGAAAAAGTCGAAGGGCGGCCCATTGCGCCGGAATCCATCGCCGCCGGCGTCAACAATTTTTATGAGTTCACACTGGAAAAAGAGCGGGTGCAGGTCCTGGCCGCGCGCTTCCGTTCGCGACCCTGGCAGGTGGAAGTGAGGGGGCATGTCGAGAAGCCGTTTCGCTTCGACGTCGACGACCTGCTCCGGCGCTTCCCGCTGGAAGAACGCGTCTATCGCCACCGCTGTGTGGAGGCCTGGTCCATCGTGGTGCCCTGGGTTGGCTTCCCGCTGCGACAATTCGTGGAATGGTGCCGGCCCACGGCCCGGGCAAAATACCTGCGCATGGTCAGTTTCTATCGTCCGCAGGAGGCTCCGGGGCAGAGCGAGATGCGCTGGTATCCTTGGCCCTACTACGAGGCGCTGCGGCTCGAGGAAGCCACCAACGAGCTGGCCCTGCTGGTCGTGGGCAGCTACGGCCACATCTTGCCGAATCAGAACGGCGCTCCGCTGCGGCTGATTGTGCCGTGGAAATACGGCTTCAAATCCATCAAGTCCATCACCCGGTTCGAATTCACCGAAAAACAGCCACGCACGTTCTGGAGCGACGTGGTGCCGCGGGAATACGACTTTGCCGCCAATGTGAATCCCCGGGTGCCCCATCCGCGCTGGTCGCAAGCCACCGAGCACGAACTGACGCTCGACCGCCGCATACCCACCCTGCCCTACAACGGCTACGGAGAGTTCGTCGCTCATCTGTACCGCTGAGCGAATCTGTAGCGGCGCGCGCCCCGGACTTGCTTGACGGCGCCGCCCGCGAACCCTATGCTGGGAAGCGGTCGTGCCGTAGTTTGCCGGCTGCCCATCGCGTCATGATGCGTCGCATCTATTTCGATCACAACGCCACCACGCCTGTGGATCCGGCGGTGCGGGAGGCCATGCTGCCCTATCTCAGCGAGGTCTTCGGCAACGCCAGCTCGATTCACTCCTTCGGTCAGCAGGCGCGGGCGGCTGTCGAACGCGCACGTCAGTCCGTCGCGGCGCTGCTGGGCGCCCGTCCGGCCGAGATCGTCTTCACCAGCGGGGGCACCGAAGCGGACAACCTGGCGATTTTCGGCATCGTGCACGCCGCCGGCGGTGCGCGCAAGCACGTGATCACCACGCAGATCGAGCATCACGCGGTACTGAATGCCTGTCAGGCTCTGCAGGAGCAGGGCGTTGCCGTAACGTTCCTGCCTGTGAGCTCCGATGGTCTGGTCGACCCGGACGACGTCCGCCGCGCACTGCGGCCGGAAACCGTGCTGATCACGGTCATGCATGCAAACAACGAACTGGGCACCGTGCAGCCGATTGCCGAAATTGCCCGGATTGCTGCCGAAGCGGGCATCCCGTTCCACACCGATGCCGTGCAGTCCGCCGGCAAGCTGCCGGTCGACGTCGAATCGCTGGGCGTGGATTTGCTGTCGCTGTCGGCGCACAAGCTCTATGGCCCCAAGGGGGTCGGCGCACTCTACATCCGCCGGGGAGTGCATCTGCGGCCGTTGCTCTACGGCGGTCACCACGAACGGGACCGCCGCCCGGGCACCGAAAATGTTCCCGGCATTGTGGGCTTGGGCCAGGCGGCAGCGCTGGCCCGGCAGCGCCTGAGCGAAGAGGCAGTGCGGCTGGCCGCCCTGCGCGACCGGCTCGAGCGCGGCCTGCTCGAGCGCATTCCGCATCTGCGCGTCAACGGGGCCCGCGCACCGCGCACGCCGAATACAACCAACATCACCTTCTCCTTCATCGAAGGAGAGGCGCTGGTGATTGCCCTCGACCTGAAGGGCGTGGCCTGCTCGACCGGCGCCGCCTGCTCGTCCGGCGCCGTCGAGCCTTCCCATGTGCTGACGGCCATCGGCTTGCCTCCCGAAGAGGCCCGCGCCAGCTTGCGCTTCAGCCTGGGCCACGCGAATACCGAGGCGGATGTCGACTACGCCCTGAACGTCATTCCGGATGTCGTCGAGCATCTGCGCCAGCTCTCCCCGCAGTACAAAAGGCAGCCGGTGGCACGCTGAACCGGATGTGTTCGGGTTCGGCGCGCCCCGGGAGGCTGTGAGGCGGATTCCGCACAGAGCAGGGGCAGGAATAGCAGGATGAGTGAAGTCGCACAGAAGATTCGACCCGTTGTCGTAGCCATGAGCGGCGGGGTGGATAGCTCGACCGTCGCGGCGCTGCTGCACCAGTCCGGGCAGCCGGTCATCGGGTTGACCATGCAGCTCTGGAATCAGCGCCGCTTCCCGCACCTGGTGCCGGCCGACGCCCGCAGCGGTCGCTGCTGCTCGCTCGACGACGTCTACGATGCCCGGCGCGTCGCCGAGCACCTGGGCATTCCCTACTACGTCGTGAACTATCAGGACCAGTTCGAGCAGGCGGTCGTCCAGCCCTTCGTGCGCGCGTACCTGGACGGGCGCACACCGGTGCCGTGCACGCTGTGCAACAATCATCTGAAGTTCGACCAGTTGCTGCGCACCGCGCGACAGATTGGCGCCGAACGACTGGCCACCGGGCATTACGCTCGGCTGCGCTTCAATCCCACCAGCGGCCGCTACGAACTGCTGCGTGCCGTAGATGCCTCGAAGGACCAGTCGTACTTTCTCTGGGGCCTTACCCAGGAGCAGATGGCGGCTACGCTGTTCCCGCTCGGGCACCGCACCAAGGCCGAAGTCCGCGAGCTTGCCGCCCAGCTACGGCTGCCTGTGGCCCACAAGCCGGAAAGTCAGGAAATCTGCTTTGTTCCTTCGGGAGATTACGTCGCGTTTATTGAAACCTATCTGGGCGCTCAGGACGGGAAGCGGATTGGAGAAGAAGGCGAGATTGTGACCACCGACGGCCGCGTCGTCGGCAGACACCAGGGGCTGCATCGTTACACGGTTGGGCAGCGCCGCGGTCTGGGGTTGGCCACCGGAGCCCCGCTCTACGTGGTGGCCATCGATCGCGCCACCAATCGACTGATTGTGGGCGAAAACGACGCGGTGCGGCGCGACACCTGCGAAGTCGAAGGCGTCAACTGGATTGCCTTGGCCCGACCCGCGCGTCCGGTCTCGGCGCAGGTCAAGATCCGCCACCAGCACGATCCCGCCGAGGCCACCATCGAGCCGGGCCCGGATGGCACGGCCCGGATTCGTTTCCGCATACCCCAGCGGGCCATCACCCCGGGCCAGGCAGCCGTGTTCTATCAGGACGATTTGGTGCTGGGCGGCGGCTGGATTCGTTAGCGCAAACTCGAACGGGCGCTCCGCCACCTGGCAAACCAGTCGCGCAGTGCCGGACAGAGCTCCGGGCGTGCGAGCAGCAACCGTTCCGCACGCCGCAAGTCTGCGGGCCGGTCGAGATCGAAGTCGCGCGGCAGCAGGAGCCAGCTCGCACCGCATCTGCGCAGCGCGCGCAGGGTCGCGGCCAGCACGCGTTCGCTGCCCCAGGGAATTCCTTCGAACAGCTCGGGCAGGAACCGGCGCGTACCGACCAGGTAATACCCGCCGTCTGCAGCAGGCCCCAGAACGACGTCGGCATCCACCAGAGCACGGAACGCCGCGCGCAACCGTTCGACACCCATCCAGGGCGAATCGCTGCCCACGGCGACGATGCGCTCTGCCCCTTCGCGGAAACCCCGGCGGAAGGCCCGGGCCAGCCGGTCGCCCAGCGAGCCGCGACCTTGCGTGCCGACTCTCCAGTGGCGCCCAAGTCCGAGCCGGTGCGCAAATTGCCGCGCGTTCCCGGAGCCTGCGGCCAGCAGCAGCCACCGCTCCGCATCGCCGCAGGTTTCGACCATGCGCAGGGTGTCCTGCAGGCAGGCCCGGTGCAGCTGGGCCGCTTCGCTGGCCGAAAGGGTGCCGACCAGGCGCGTTTTCACGCGTCCGGCACGGGGCAGTTTGGTCAAGACCAGGATCTGGTTTCTGGCAGGCAACTGCGTCGGGAGATGCTTCGGCCCCGAGTTGCGTGGGGCTCCCGGTTCGATGGATTTAGATGAACAAGCTCTCTTCTGGGTGCTCGGCGGAACGCTGCGGCGAGCGTTCGATGCCGCGCAGCACTTCCAGTCCGGCCTGAATGCCCTTGATCAGAGCTGCGATTTTCTGGGCCGGGCCGGAGACCGAACGTCGCAATTCCTGGCCGGCGCTCTCCACCGCTTCGAGCGCACCGGTGATCAATTGGTCGGCGCGGATGATCTGCAACCGCAGCCGATCGACCGCTTCGGTGAACAAACGATCCACCTTGACCGCCTGCGCCCGGGCCAGGTGGGTGATTTCAGCGACGTCGGCCGCGGCGCTGGACAGGCGCGGCTGCACATCTTCCATCAGGGTTTGCAGCCGGGAAAGCACGGGGAAAATCCGCGCCTGCAGCTCCGCCGTCGTGCGCGCGATGCGCTCGTTCATCTGACGGAACTGCAGGTACAGGGCGATCAGAATCCCCATCTGCAAGATGATCGCTGCTGCCGCCACAAGGACAAATGTCTGCAGCCAGATTTCCATCTACAGCCCTCGATTATTGCGCTTTGGCTTTTTCGTACGCTTCGCGGCCGGCTTCGATGGCGGCACTGACCTGCTGCCGCTGCCGCGACACCGCTTCTTTGCCGCGCTCGAGCACTTCCTCGGCGCGTTCCCGCAGCTCGCGGGCCTTCCGCTGTGCGTATTCCTTACCTTCCTCGGCTTTCTTCGCCAGATACTCCCGGGTCTCTTCACCCGACTTCGGCGCAAACAGAATGCCCAGCAGTGCGCCGATGCCGAGACCCACCAGGAAATAGCTGATTTTCGCCCCCGTGTTCTCGCTCATGTTGACCTCCTGCTTGCACGCTAACACACGCGCCGCCGCGATTCAAGCCGTTCCGGCCGTTGGCCTCTTTGCGGTGCGAGGCAGGAATGCACGCCGGTACGGTTCCTAGGTTGTGTGGGCGCGTTCCAGAATCGTGCGCGCCTGCCGCGCAGAAATGACCTGGGTCAGCTCTTCGAAGCTGGCCTGGCGGATGCGGGCCACGCTGCCGAACCGCCGCAACAGTTTTCGCGCGGTGGCCGGGCCGATCCCCGGCAGGTCGAGCAGCTCGCTGCGCACCTGCCGGCGGCCGCGGCGCTCGCGGTGGAAGCGAACAGCGAAGCGATGCGCCTCGTCCCGAATCTGCTGGATCAGGTGCAGCAGGGGAGAATGCCGCTCCAGCCGTATCGGCTCGTCTTCTTGCCCCAGCACGTAGAGGATCTCTTCTTTCTTGGCGATGCTGGCTACCGGCTGATTGATGATCTCCAGCGCTTCGAGTGCCTGAGCGGCGGCGTGCAACTGGCCGATACCGCCGTCAATCAGGATCAGGTCCGGCAGAGGCTTTTTCTCTGCCCGCAGGCGACGGTAGCGCCGCTCGACGGCTTCGCGCAGACTGGCGAAGTCATCGCGGAGCACCGGCAGAGGCGTTGGGCTGCCCCCTTCGGCTGACGGAGCGGCAGCAGCAGCGCCGCGCACGATGTATTTGCGGTAGTCCGATTTCTTCATCCGTCCGTTTTCCCACACGACCATGGAAGCCACCGTGTCGGCGCCCTGGAGGTGGGAGACATCGAAGCATTCGATCCGCCGGGGCGGCGCCGGCAGGTTCAGGGTGGATTCCAGAGCCTCGAGAATCGCTTCGGTCGAAGGCTGGCGGACGCGGAACCGCTGCTCGAAGCAGTGTCGCGCGTTGCGCTCGACCAGTTCGACGAACGCCCGCTTCGTGCCTCGCTGCGGCACCAGAATCTCCACGCGATGGCCGGCCCGTTCGCTGAACATCTCTTCCAGCAGCGCACGGTCTTCGCAGTCGGCCGGCACGTGGATGTACCGCGGCAGGTAGCTGGCTTCCAGATACAACTGCTTCAGCAGGGAAGTGAGGAATTCGGAAGGATCGAATTCTTCCAAATCTTCCCAGTAGAAATCGCGACGGTCCACCACGCGGCCGCCGCGGATGTGAAACAGATTCGCAGCCACCAGGGGTGGCTCGGCGTACCAGGCGAGCACGTCGGTATCGGCCCCTTCGGCCGCGGCAATTTTCTGGCGCTCTTCGATCTCCTCGAGCGTACGCAGCAGGTCGCGCAGCGCCGCGGCCTGCTCGAACCGCTGCTCGCTGGCCGCCTGCTCGATTCGCGCCAGCAGACGGGCGCGTAACTCCTGGCGGCGGCCTTCCAGAAACATGCGCACGTCGCGCACCGCTTCCGCATAGGCGGCCTCGGAGACCAACCCGGGCACGCACGGTCCCCAGCAGCGGTGGATGAAGTACTGCAGGCACGGCCGGGGATGCGGTCGCGTCAGGTCTACCGTGCAGGAGGGCACTTTGAACCAGCGGTGGATGAAATGCACGATGCGGTGCGCCAGGCTGTGCGGAAAATAGGGACCGAAGTAGAGCGAGCCGTCTTTCTTCAGCCGCCGCGTCACATAGACCCGCGGATAGTTTTCGAACACCGTCATGCGAATGTAGGGATACGTCTTGTCGTCCCGCAGCAGGACGTTGAACTTCGGCCGGTGCTGCTTGATGAGCTGATTTTCCAGCGCCAGGGCTTCGCGCTCGTTGTCCACCACGATGCAGTCGACATCGGCGATTTCCCGCACCAGTGAGCCGGTCTTGGCGTCGGCCAGCCGCCCCTCGCTGAAATACGACCGCACCCGGTGGCGCAGCGAGCGCGCCTTGCCCACGTAGATCACGGCGCCCTGCACATCCTTGAACAGGTATACCCCGGGCTGCGCCGGCAGGCTGGAAACCTTCTGGGTCAGGTCCATCGTTGGCAGTAGAATGGAT
Organism: Terriglobia bacterium; assembly: GCA_023512135.1. Lineage (GTDB taxonomy): Bacteria > Acidobacteriota > Terriglobia > Acidiferrales > UBA7541 > DSGC01. The sequence continues at coordinate 112,347 of JAIMAG010000004.1, forward strand.
GCCGAAGCAACGCTTCGGGCGGCTCCGCCTTCCACTATAGCAGAGCGGTGGCGAACCGCTCCACACGGCTGGCATGCGTGCGCTGCGTACCGTCTGTGCCCTGGCGGCAGGCGTGTTCCTGCTGAGCGCGGTCGGTGTGTTCCCGCAGGAACCGCAGCCCGAACCGCCGCCTTTCGATCCGCTCCGGGCCGAAAAAAACGTCGAGGTGGGCCGCTTCTACCTGAAAAAAGGCAACTACCACGCCGCCATCGCACGCTTCCAGGAAGCCCTGCTCTACAAACCCAACTACGCCCTGCCGCACAAATTGCTCGGGGAAGCCTACGAAAAAATCCGGCAGCCGGAAGAAGCCCTCAGGCACTACGAGCGCTACCTGGAAATTCTGCCCGCCGCCGAAGACGCTGCCAAGATTCGCAAACGCATCGCACGACTGAAACGCGAGCTTGAGCAGCAGCGACGTCCCGCCCGAAGGGATGGCTAGCGCCAGCGCGCAAAGAAGCGTTGGGCGCGCTCCCATTCGGCGAACTGTTTTTCTTCGCGCCGGAAGTGGACGGAATGGGTCTGCAGGCCGCAGCGGGAACGCCGCGCCGGATGTTTGACGTGCAGCATTTCGTGGAAGAGGACGTACTCGACCGCGTAGCGGGGCACACTCGGCCGGTCGAGCCGGCGGTTCAGCACAATCTGTTTCAGCGCCGGGTCGAACACGCCGAGCTGCCGCGTCCACGCGCGACAACTCCAGCCGAGCCGCGGCGGCCGCAGACGCCCGCCGAAGTAGCGCCGGTTCAACTGCCGGAACAACTGCTCCAGGTCGTAGCAACGGCCCCGGGGATTGTCCGCTGGGCGCCGTCCCCGTGCGCGTCGCAGCCGCTGCAGTTTCCGCCGGGTGCGCTCCGCCAGTGCAAATTCGCGGTACTGCTGCCGCAGAGCCGGCGGCAACTGCCGACGGTACAGCCGTGCCAGCAGCAGGGCGGCCGCGGCTTCCTGCACGCGCAACGGCGCGTCGCGCAGCAGATCGCTCAGTCGCACCTGGGCGACCTGTTCCCGAAGCCGGATCGTGTGCGTCAGACCCGCATAGGGATAGAACTCCACACGAAACGCTGGGGGGCGGCCCGGACAGCCCAGCCGCGTGAACATGCGCAGGAACAGCCGCGCACCACCCGGAACCGGAATGCTACCCGTGGCCGCTTTCATGAAGGACGACGCCGCACCGGCGGCGGCGCATATTCTTCTTCGGCCTTGCGGGCCTCGGCCAGTGCGTCTTCGGTGCCCAGGATGGCGTCTTCGAGCGTTTCGCGGTAGCTTTCCAGTTCTGGACCCTTTTCAAGCAGCGACTTCAGATAGGCGAGAAATTCTGTCGCTTTGGTTTTCATCCGCTGGATGCCGCTGCGGATTTCCTCCTGCTTTTCGCGACCCAGATCAATCAGCTCGGCGGCGTCGTCCACGCAGCCGACATAGGCATTCAGCAGTGCGTTCAGGCGTTCGGCGCGGCGACGGTCGTGGTGGCCGCGGTGCAGCTCGTAGTCGAATTTTTTGAGCCGGTCTTCGGCAAATTCCAGGAACAGTTTGATGCGCAGGTCCGTGGTTTCGGCATCCCGGATTTTGTCCGCTTCCGGGGCGGTCAGATAGTCGCGTTTCTGGGTTGCCACCGGTTGCAGGTTGGCGGCGCCGAACAGGATGAGGAAGCTCCACAGCAGGATGCGTTTCATGAGGATCCTCCTCGGCGGGGTGGCGGCGCCGGCTGGGTTTGCGGCAGCGGTCGGGGGCGCCGCGGGAACAGCATCTCGAGCAGTCTCTGGTTGATCTGTTCGAGCTGCTCGTGGATGGCTTCGAACGGTTCTCGTTGCTGCACCGGAAGTGCGCTGATCGTCTGCTCGAGGTCCCGAAGGCTGCGTCGCAGATGAATTTGCAGGTGGCGGAAGCCGCTCGACTGCCGCTCCGCATTGCGGCCGCTGTTCTCCAGGCCCGTAAAGGCCACCCGGGCGAGCTCGTGGTATTCCTCCAGGGTGCGCAGCGCCGCTTCGTACTGTTCCGCGCGTACCTGCTGGTGCACCAGTCTCATCAGCTCCTCGCCGAGGGGCGGAAAGCGCCGCGCCTTTTCCACCGGATTGACTTCGCGCTCGAACCGTTCGCGTCGCTCGGCGATTTTTTTCGGGTCCTGCAGAAGGCCGGAAGCTTCGCCGGGTACGAGCAGCAGGGTCAGAACGGCAACCAGCCTTGCGATGGGTCGGCCTGTCTGCCTCACCGTTTCCGCTCCAGTTCCCGTTTCAGGGTGCGCGCGCGCTGCCGTGCCTGAAAGGTTTCTCGCGGATTGGAGCCGTCGTCGCGCGCAAGGAATTCCTCGTAGGCGCGCAGTGCTTCTGGCTTCCGTCCCAGTTTATCGTAACAGACCGCTCGGAGAAACCAGGTACCGGGCGCGAGCCTGCGGCGTTCCCCGAGCTGATCAAGCGCGGCCAGTGCCGCCTCGTAGTGCCCGGCCAGAAACAGGGTTGCGGCCAGATCGCCGAGCGCAGTCGTGTCCTGCGAGTCGAGTTCCAAGGCGCGGCGCAGGGCCCGTTCTGCGGCCGGAAAATTGCGCAGCTCCAGATAGACCCGCCCGAGCTGTGCGTAGGTGCGGGCGTTGTCGGGCTCGAGAGCCGCGGCTCGTTCGAGACTCGCGGCGGCTTCCGCGTGTTGGCGCAGCCCGATCTGTGCCGCGGCACGCAGCCGGTGCAGTCGTGCCGTAGACGGACCGGCTGCCCGCACCCGATCCAGCTCGGCCAGGGCGGCTTCCCAGCGCTCCAGGTCCAGGTACACCGCCGCGAGCTGCAGCCGGCTGTCGTAGTCCTCCGGCTGGGCGGCCAGATAGGCTTCCAGCTCCGGCACGGCCGCCTCGAGTTTTCCCTGTGTGATCAGGCTCTCGGCCAGTCCGAGCCGTGCCGCCGCCGCGTCCGGCTTTCGTTCAAGCGCAGCGCGAAAGGCCACTTCGGCTGCGGCCGGCTGATTGGTGCGGAGCAGCACGCGGGCCAGCGCAAAGTGCGCGTCGAAATTTTTGTCGTCCAGCCGGATGGCTTCGCGGTAGCGCGCAACCGCCGGTTCCATCTGGCCGGAACGTTCCAGCGCCAGGCCCCAGAGGTAGCGGGGTTGCGCCGCATCGGTCAGCAGGGCACTGGCGCGCGCCAGGTGGGGCACCGCGGCGGCCGGGTCGGCGTCGAGCAACAGTAGGCCGAGATGCAAATGGGCTTCGGCGAAATCGTCTTTCAGCGCTACGGCGCGTTCGTATGCGGCGCGGGCCGGCTCGCGCTCGCCCAGTGCCGTCAGCGCATAGCCGAGCTGGAACTGCGCGTGGGCATCGTCAGGCTCTTCGGCCAGGAACCGCCGCAGGGCCTGCACGGCGCCGGCGTAGTCCTCTCGAGCGAGAGCGGCTTCGGCTTCGGCCAGCAGGGCTTGTCGCGCAGGCGGTTTCGGCGTCGCGGGCCGCTGGGCGGACTGCTGCGCAAACAGCGGCGCGAGCACGTGCGCGGCCAGCACGCCTGCCAGCATCCACTGCAAAACAGACAGCCGTCGTTTCATGCCACCGGATTTGCTGTCGCCGCCGGGTCGAGCACGCGGGCCAGGAACCGGCCGGTGTGCGAATGCGGATTCCGCGCCACCTGTTCCGGCGTGCCCGTGGCCACCACGCGTCCGCCGCGCTCGCCGCCTTCCGGACCGAGGTCGATCACCCAGTCGGCGGATTTGATGACGTCCAGATTGTGCTCGATCACCAGCAGGGAAGCCCCGCCGTCGAGCAGCCGACGAAAGCAGCCGAGCAATTTTTGAATATCGTCGAAGTGCAGCCCGGTCGTCGGCTCGTCCAGGATGAACAGCACACCCTGGTTCTCCTCCCGAGTGAGATGCGCCGCGAGCTTCAGGCGTTGTGCTTCGCCGCCGGAAAGCGTGGTCGCCGACTGGCCCAGCCGCAGGTAGCCGAGTCCGACTTCTTCGAGAATTTTCAGCCGCGCCGTCACGCGGGGCACCGCGGCGAAAAAGGCCAGTGCTTCGCGCACCGTCATCTGCAGGACTTCGTGGATATTTTTGCCCCGGTAGCGCACCTCGAGCACGCTGCTCTTGAAGCGGGTGCCGCGGCATTCTTCGCACACCAGCTCGACGTCGGCCAGAAACTGCATCTCCACGGTGACGGTGCCGTCGCCCTGGCAAGCCTCGCAGCGTCCGCCGGGAATGTTGAACGAAAACGAGCCCGCCGTCAGATGCCGCTTTTCCGCATCGGGAGTCGCGGCAAACACCTCGCGAATCGCGTCGAAGGCTTTCAGGTAGGTGGCCGGATTGGAGCGCGGGGTGCGTCCGATGGGCGATTGGTCCACCAGCACAATCTCGCGCAGCAGATGATCGCCTTCGAGCCCGTCGCAGACGTTGCGAACGTTGGCGCCGCTGCGTTTGGCCCGCCAGGCTTTTTCCAGTACCTCGTAGACCAGCGTGGATTTGCCCGAACCGGAAACGCCCGTGACAGCGACCAGCAGCCCGAGCGGAATGTGCACATCGATGTTCTGCAGGTTGTGGACCCGCGCACCGCGGATGCGCAGGAAGCGATCGGGCTGTGGCGCGCGTCGCTGCGCCGGCAGCGGAATGCGCAGCTCACCGGCAAGATAGCGTGCGGTCAGCGAATTCGTGTTCCGGTTCTCCAGCAGTGCCGCGCGCGGACCCGCGAACACCACGCGACCCCCCTGCTCGCCGGCGCCGGGGCCGAGGTCGATCACATAGTCGGCGGCGGCGATCGTTTCCGGGTCGTGCTCGACCACCAGGATCGTGTTTCCCAGGTCGCGCAGGCTCCGCAGGATGGCGATGAGCTGGTGCGTGTCGCGGGGATGCAGCCCGATCGAAGGTTCGTCCAGCACGTACAGCGTGCCCACCAGTTGCGAGCCCAGCGAAGTGGCCAGTTGGATCCGCTGCGCCTCGCCGCCGGAAAGCGTCGAAGTCAGTCGGTCCAGCGTCAGGTAGTCCAGCCCCACTTCGTCCAGAAAGCGCAGTCGCTGCCGGACCTCGTCCAGAATTTTTCCGGCGATGCGCAACTGAGTTTCGCTCAGTTCCAGTGTGGAGAAGAACTCGCGGGCCTGGCGAACGGTCAGCCCGCAGACATCGGTGATGGACCGACCGGCCAGTCGCACGGCCCGTGCTTCGGCACGGAGCCGCGTTCCGTTGCACTCGGGACAGGTCGTATAGCCGCGGTAGCGGCTCAGGAACACCCGGATGTGGAGTTTGTACTTCTTCCGCTCCAGCCAGTTGAAAAAGCCGCGCACCCCGACGAAACCGGCATCGGCATCGCCTTCCAGGATGCGCTCGCGCTGCGGTGCCGGGAGCCGGTGCCACGGCACGTCGAGCGGGATGCCGGCGGCGCGCGCATAGCGCCGCAGCTCGATCTGAAACTGTCGGTAGCGCGGCTTGTTCCACGGATCGATCGCGCCCTGGGCCAGGGTTCTGCTTTTGTCGGGAACCACCAGGTCGGGATCGAAATCAACAGTGTTGCCGAACCCCTGGCAACGCGGACAGGCCCCATAGGGACTGTTGAAGGAAAACAGCCGCGGCTCGGGTTCCTCGAGCGCCAGGTCACAGCGCTTGCAGGCGAACCGTTCGCTGAACCTCAGTCGCTCCGGCGCTCCGGCCGACTCGGGGACGAACTCCAGAATGGCTTCGCCGCGGCCTTCCCGGTAGCAGATTTCTATGGAATCCACCAGCCGCGAACGCACGTCCGGCGCCACCTGCAGGCGGTCGACCAGCACGAAGACCGGCCGTGCAAAATCCAGCTCGAGCAGCGATTCCGGGTGCGCAAATTCGAACACGCGGCCGTCCTGATACAGGCGGTTGAAGCCGCGGCGCTGCAGGGCAGCGAGGGTCTGGCGGATGGCTTCACCGGATGGTGCCTGCGCCTTCCGGCTGTGTCGGCTCGCGGGCGGGGCAGGGAAGTGCAGCGGGAACAGCACGACGAAGCGGCGCCCTTCAGCAAACGCGAGCACGCGCGCGGCGATTTCATCTACGGTGTCGCGCTGTACCGGTTCGCCGCAGCGGGGGCAGCAGGTGGTGCCGATGCGCGCGTACAGCAGCCGCAGGTAGTCGTAAATTTCCGTGGCCGTGGCTACGGTCGAACGGGGATTCCGCGTAGTGTTTTTCTGCCGGATGGCCACGGCCGGCGCGAGGCCTTCGATTTCGTCCACGTCGGGCTTTTCCATTCGCTCCAGAAACTGCCGCGCGTAGGCAGACAGTGATTCCACATACCGCCGCTGGCCCTCGGCATAGAGGGTGTCGAACGCGAGCGAAGATTTCCCCGATCCGCTTACTCCGGTGATCACCGTGATGGCGTTGTGAGGAATGTCCAGGTCAATGTTTTTCAGATTGTGCACCCGCGCGCCGCGCACGCAGATGGCGTCGCCGGCAACGAGCCGACTCGTGACCGCTTCCGGTCGGGTGGCCAATCTCTCCTCCGGATGGAACGAAAACTTTCCCCTGGCAGGTCCAAAGCCCTGTGCGTCACCACGACGCAGCCAGCCGCACCTCGGCTGGCGTGGCCTGCCTCCTGTAAACTTTCCATTATAGGACACCGCCGCCCGAGGAACCCAGGCCGGAATCCCCGCTCATTTCGACCGGACGCTCTGCGGAAAATTGCGAGGGAACGATGGAGTCAGCCGCGCACCCGTTCCCGGTCGGTCAGCGAAGCCTCGCCCGACTGAGATTTTTCCAGTTCGCGGCGCAGGATCTGCTCGGCCAGCGGACGCAGCGCTTCCCGGGCAGCCTGTTCGATTTGCGGCAGCAGGCGTTCGACCAGTTTGTCCACAACCGATTCCAGCAAAGCTGGGTCCGGGGGTGCGGCCGCAGGGGTTGACTCTACCAGCTCGTCTGAAGAGGCTTCCTGGGTTGGCTCGGACGCCTGCGAGGTGGCCGGAGCCGACCATGCGGCGGGGAGCGGCGCATCTTCGCCGACCAGGTCAGGCACGGCGAAATCGGATGTTGCTTCGGGGATAGAAGAAATCGGAGCGATTGTCGGCAGTTGCTCCTCTGGCGGTGCAGAGAATGTTTCGACAGCGCTGCGGACTGCATCGGTTTCGGCCGCAGCCTCGGGCACGGTCGCGACTTCTTCCGTTCCTGCCGTCCCGGACGAAACCGACGGAGCCGTCTCTGCCGGCACCGGAGGTTCTGCTGCTGCAGCGGGTTCCTCCAAACTCCAGCGGGAACTCGGCGCGAAGATCGCAGGATCCTGCGGAGCTTCCACGCGCAGTTTTTCAGCCAGCGGTTCCGGGAAATCTTCAACGAGCGGCTGGGCTTGGGTGGGCGGTGCAGGTGGCGGAGGCTGTGGTGTTTCGCTTTCCGCTTCGTCAAAGCGCCAGCCAGGCCAAACAGGCAGGTGAAAGGAATCGTCGGCGGCTTCGTTCGTTCCGCCAGGTTCGTCAGAGCTCTTTTCTGCCGGCGGTGATACGACCGGGGCGTCAGTTCGAATCGTCTCGGATTCGAGCAACTCCTGGAAAGCCAGCGGGGAATCTTCACTTCGGATCTCGAGCCGGCTCTGCCCGACGGCGAACTCTTCGACTTCCGGTTCCGGCTCGGCCACTGCTTCGGTGGGTGGTGCTGGAGCAGTGGCCGACGGCGGGCTGAGCGGAGTCGATGGCGTGCGTGGGGGCTGTGGTTCCGGCGCGACGCCAGCCAGTTTTGCTTTCACCAGGTTGATCAACGGATCCGGGGGCACGAACGGTTTTTTCAGGACACCATCGGCGCCGACCCGGCGCACTTCTTCGTCGTCGAGTGGGTCGAAAGCTCCAACCAGCAAAATGACGGGGATGCTGGCCAGTTTGGGGTTCTTTTTGACGAACTCGCACACTTCGTACCCATTCCGCACGGGCATGAAGACGTCGGCCAGGATCAGGTGGGGGCGGTAGTCGGCCAGCTTACGCACGGCGGCTTCGCCGTTGCCGACAGCGACGACCTCGATATCGTGGTCCTTCAGCGCCAGCGTAACCATCTTCTGGATGTTGCTGTTATCGTCTGCAACCAGAACCGAATACACAGAACACCCCTCTACTGGAACCTCTCTATCCCACACACGCCTGCCTCTCGTATTGGTAGCATCCGCCTGCTGGGCAGTCAACGGAAACAGGTCGGGCTGGTGCTGAAATGGAATCGTCCTTTCGTACAGGGAGGTCAGTTGGGTCTGCGGGTGCTGGAGGATTCTTCTTCAGGCTTCTTTTTTTCTTTCTCTTTTTTCTTCTTGTCGTTTTCGGGCTTCTGGCCGGGCTTTTTCGACGAAGATTCACCGTCGGAGCTGCCGGAGGGATTGGCCGACGGGGTCTGGCCGGGCTTGGCGTCGGTCGGGAGCTGGCTGGTGGCCGCCACCTCGCCGGTGGTGGGGGAGGTGGCCACGATGCTGGCCGTGCTGCCGCCCGGCTGCGGCTCGAACAGGGTGGTGCCCGGTTGCTCCGAAGGCGGCGTCAGGGTGGGCTTGCCGGTGCGGGCGGCCATGGAGACGTCCGGGCCGGTCTTGAAGATGCCGAGCAAAGTGCGCCCCAGGAAGCCAGGCCGATCCACGGGAGTTTCGCGTTCCTGCTGGGCGCGGGCCAGTGCTGCCGGGTCTGGCTGGGGCACTGGCACGTTCCAGGCGAGCAGTTTTTCCTTGGCCCGCTCGGCCAGCGGAGAAAGCGGGTAGAGGCGAACAATCCGCTCGTAGAATTTCGAGGCCACTTCGATCTGTTCGGCGCGTTCGAAGGCGTCTGCCAGCATCCAGTTGGCTTCATCAGCTTTGCTGTAGAGCGGGTATCGCTCGACCAGCTCGATCAGCCGCCCGGCCGCAGCACGCAGATTTCCCTTGATGAAGTAGAAACGGGCGATGCGATATTCGCCTTCTGCGATCACTTCTTGCACTTCCCGCAGCCGCTGTTCGGCGATCGGCGCCAGTTCATGCTCGGGGTATTCGAGCAGGAAGGTTTGCAGTTCGGCTTCGGCCATGCGCGCATTGGTGCGGTCGCGGTCCGGCTTTTCCATGCGCTGGTAGTAGGCCATGGCGATCTGCATCTGAGCGTAAGCTGCCTCGGGGAGAAAGGGGAAAAAAACGCGGAAGTCGCGATATTCGGCGATGGCCTGTGTGAGCCCCGAAGTACCGCCTTCCTTGTAGTAGGAATCCGCGATGCCGAGCTTGGCCTTGGCGAGATACTCGCTGTCGGGATAGGTGCTGATCAGCGTCTGCAGCAGCAGACGGCCCGCCGCGTGGCGTCCCTTGCGGATGTCTTCCAGTGCCTGCTCATACAGAACGCGGTCGGGTGCGACATTGCCTTGCAGGTCGGCAGGATTGACCCGCCGGGCACGGCCACAGCTCGAGGTGAGCGCCGCCAGCAGGACGGCCATTCCGATCCACCGCGTGTTCTGTCCAATCCGCAGCATCACACCTTCTGGGCCAGTGCGGTTTCGGCCGCCTGTTTCAGGCGCCGGACCGCTTCGGCCGGATCGCCCGCGTGAAAGATCGAAGTGCCCGCCACCAGAATTTCTGCTCCCGCGCGCACCAGCTCCCCGACATTTTCCGGGCCGACGCCGCCGTCCACCTCAATACGATACGCGAATGGATTGCGTGCACGCAACTCCCGCAATTGCTGAATCTTGCCCAGCGTCGCGGGGATGAACTTCTGTCCGCCGAAGCCCGGGTTGACCGACATGACCAGGACGAAATCCACCCGATCCAGGATCTCGCTGAGCGTAGCGACGGGTGTGGCCGGATTGAGCACCACGCCCGGACTGGCACCGCATTCGCGGATCAGGGCCACGGCGCGGTCCAGGTGTGGCGTGGCTTCCTGGTGGACGGAAATCATGTCTGCCCCCGCTTCGGCAAACGCTGCAATGAAGCGCTCCGGCCTCTCCACCATCAGATGCACATCCAGCGGCAGTGCGGTTGCTTTGCGCAACGAGGCCACCACGGGCACACCGATGGAAAGGTTCGGCACGAAGTGCCCGTCCATTACGTCCACGTGGAGCAGGGAAGCTCCGCCCTGTTCGACGGCGCGAACTTCTTCGCCCAGAGCGGCAAAGTTCGCGGCGAGAATGGAAGGCGCGATTTGGATCATCCAACCTTCCGGAAACGCGTCTTGCTGCCGGTCATTCTAGCATACGGGGCGAGGCGACTGGGACGGAGATTTGCAGGTCGATGACGGCACCGGCGGGCACGCGGGCACCGCTCCGGGGCGACTGGCCGACCACCACGCCCGCCGGCATACTCTCGACTGCTATGGTTTCGATTGCTCCTGACCGCAGGCCAGCAGCAGCGAGTCGCCGCTGCGCCTGGGCCAGCGGCAGCCCGACGAGGTCCGGCATCACATAGGCCGGCTCGCGCGCGCCGAGTGAGACGAGCACGTTGACCCGTGCCGTACCCGTGTTTCGGGTCTGCGGCGGCGGGTTCTGCCGGACAATGCGGTCCGCTTCGTAGTCGGGCAGATAGACCGCAGAGACCTGACCCAGCTCCAATCCCAGCTTGGGCAGCTCGAGACGCGCCACGCGCAGGCTGCGCCCCTCGAGCAGCGGCGTGGGCACCTGCTGAGGACCGCGGCTGACCACGACAAAGACGCGTTGCCCCACCTTCACCACAGTTCCCGGCGGCGGACTCTGCCGCACCACGCGGTCTTCCGGCAGGGCACTGTAGACTCGGTCGAGTACCTGCAGACCGAGTTGCTGCCGCGCCAGCAGGGTCTGCGCTTCCGAGGTGGTCAATTCTTCCAGCCGTGGCACTTCGACTTCCTGGCGCCGGACGGCAATCTGGATGGTGAGGATGAAACTGAGAAAGGCAGCGGCACCGAGGACGAATGCAGCGACGCCAAAGCGGATCAGCGCGAGCAGTCGCCGTTGCCAGGGACTGAGCGGCGGCTCGGTGGCCCCCATCCCGCTGGCCACCCTGCCATAGGACCAGGCTTTGCGCGCAGCGTCTGCGGCCGCTTTTCTGACCGCGGCTGCGTGTCTACGCCAGTGTCGCGGTTCCTCTGCCATCGAAGAAACAAGCTAGCATGCTCGCCCGGGCAGCTTCAATGCGACTCGGTCAGCTCGATAGCCACCGCGAAGAAGCCGTCGGTGCCGTGCTCCGGCGGAAACGTGCGGAACACGCCGCCCGTCGCCAGACGGGGCGCCGCCAGCGCGGCCACTTCCGCGGCCGGAGCCAGAAGCGCTTCGGGTCTGCCCCCGGCCCTCAGGTGCGGGGACAGGGCAGCCGCCATGCGCGTCGGTTCGACCAGCCGGGCGTGGGGCAGCCCAGCCAGCACTTCCGCTACGACCTGTTCGTTTTCTTCCGGCTCGAGCGAGCAGGTGGAATAGACGAGCCGGCCGCCCGGAACCAGCGTTGCCAGCGCGTTGCGCAGCAGGGCCACTTGGCGCGCGTGCAGCTCATCCAGATCCCGCGGACGGAGCCGCCAGCGAATTTCCGGATTGCGAGCCAGCGTGCCGGTACCGCTGCACGGCGCATCGAGCAAAATCCGCGAAAAACATGGTTTCCAGGGCAGCGGCGCCGTTGCGTCCAGCAGCACCAGCGCAACGCCGCCGGTGCCGGTGCGAACAAGCTGCTGCCGCAGCACGTGCAACCGGTGTTCGTAGCGGTCCGCCGCTACCAGGAACGCGCCGGCAGCTGCCGTGCGCGCCAGCGCCACAGTTTTTCCTCCCGGTGCGGCGCACAGATCGAGCACGCGGGCACCCGGCTCGACCGCTAGCAGCAGCGGCACCATCTGCGAGGCTTCGTCTTGCAGAGAAATCCGACCGGTGCGGAAGGGCAAAGTCTGCGTCGGACTGCCCCCGCGGAGCAGCAGCGCGCGTTGCAGCCAGCGGCCGGGCGCCACCTCGAGCCCTTCCCGGCGCAGCTCCTCCGCTATGGTTTCCGGGTTATTTGGTGGATGGACCGCGCAGGCCAGCGGGGCAGCCATGTTATTGGCCTGCAGCAGAGCTTCCGTGCGTGCCGGGCCGAACGCCGCCAACCAGCGCTGCACGAGCCAGGTGGGATGGGAGTGCAGCACTGCCAACCGCTCGATGCCGGACAGGTTGGCCGGCAGCAGCGTTTCAGCCGGCCGGTCAGCTTCTTCGGCCATGCGGCGCAGCACGGCGTTGACGAGCGCGGCTGCCGAACGCACGCCGGCGCGTTTGGTCCACTCGACCGATTCGTTCACCGCCGCATGGGCAGGGATGCGGTTCAGAAACCGCAACTGATAGGCACCCAGGCGCAGAGCCAGGCGCACGGGCACATCCAGTGCTTCCGGTGGGCGCGGCAGATGCCGGGCCAGCAGAACGTCGAGTAGACGCTGCCAGCGGAGCACCCCGTAGACGAGCTCCGTGGCCAGCGCGGCGTCTTCGCGTCGCACCGGGCTGCGGAGACGGGCGTGCAGCAGGTCGGCGGCGAAGGCGGCTTCGCGCTCGACCCGCAGCAACACCTCCAGGGCCATCTCGCGTGCCGGACTGATTCCCATCGTTGCCAGGCTAGCTTACGCGGCTGCGCTGCCCGCGCAAACACAAGCGGAGAATGCGTCGTCGGCCTGCGCGCACGGTCAGCTTTCGAAGGCTTCGCCGGGACGCAGGCGAGCGCCGCGCAGGAACTCTGCGGCCGAGACGCGCGCACGGCCTTCCAGGTGCAGAGTTTCCAGCTCGAGCGCCGTGGCTTCTCCGCAGGCGACCCACAGCCGTTCGCCCCGCGGTAGCAGGGTGCCGGGAGGCGCGACCACCGGGCGTTCGAGCTGGGCCGGCCGGCCCCACAGATGACACAACTTGCCCCGAAAGCGGCTGAATGCGCCCGGCCAGGGCTGTACCCCGCGCATGTGGTTGTAGACCTGCGGGGCCGGCTGCGACCAGTCGATCCGGCCGTGCTCTTTTTTCAGCATCGGAGCGAACGTGGCCTGTTCGTGATCCTGCTCCACGGGAACGATTTCGCCGGCGGCCAGTTTGCGCAGAGTTTCGAGCACCAGGGGTGCGCCTTCCCGGGCCATGCGCGCAGCGAGCTCCGCGGCCGTTTCGTCGGGGCCGATCATGATCTCTTTCTGGAGCAGAATCGGGCCGGTGTCGAGTCCGGCGTCGATTTTCATGGTGGTCAGGCCGGTGCGGGTCTCGCCGCGGATAATGGCCCATTGAATGGGTGCCGCGCCGCGGTACTTCGGCAGCAGAGAGGCGTGCAGGTTGATCCAGCCGAGCGGCGGAATGGACAGCAGCGACGCCGGAATGATCTTTCCATACGCGATGATGACCACCGCATCGGGAGCTTGTCTGCGGAAAAAATCATGCGCGGATTCCGAGTTGATCTTCTCCGGCTGGTAGACGTGCACGCCCGCTTCGAGCGCCACCCGCTTGACCGGAGGCGCCGTCCATTGCTGGTCCCGGCCCGCCGGACGGTCCGGCTGCGTGACGACGGCGGCCACGGTGATGTCCGGTGCGGCCAGCAGGGCTTGCAGTGCGGGAACAGCAAACTCCGGCGTGCCGCAGAATACGATGCGCATGACGGCGGGATTCTATCAGAAGCTCTGAGGCTGGGCGCGCGGCACCCCGGAGCCGCGCAGCTCAGCCGGCGGCGTGGCTACCACTCGCCCCGTTTCTGCAGTTTGCGTACGCGGCGACGAATCAGGTCGCGCTTGAGCAGGCTGAGATGCTGGATGAAGAGCACGCCGTTCAGGTGGTCAATTTCGTGACAGAACGCGCGCGCCAGCAGCCCTTCGCCGCGCATCTCGAACCACTCCCCGCGGAGATTCTGCGCGCGCACGGTGACGAACTTCGGCCGCAGCACCGCAGCATGGAAACCCGGCAGCGACAGGCAACCTTCCTCTTCGCGCTGCTCGCCTTCCGAATGGATGATCTCCGGATTCGCCAGCACCAGCCGGGCTTCCGGGTTCATGCCAGAGGTGACGTCGATCACCGCCAGCCGCAGCGAACGCCCGATCTGCGGCGCGGCCAGCCCGACGCCGTGCGCTGCATACATGGACTCGAACATGTCTTCGGCCAGCTTGGCCAGCTCTTCGTCGAACTGAGTGACCGGCTGGGCGGGTGTTTCGAGCACTTTGTCGCCATACTTGACAATCGGATGGATCATCGTGCCTGCCTGTCGTTCTGCACCACGGGTCTGACCGAGCGGCGTCCTTGCGACACTGCCCGGTAATCAATACGCATCGAGCTGGCGTTGAAACGCTTCGAAATTCCGCCGCGTTTCGGCCAGATGGTCCCCGCCAAACTTTTCCAGAAACGCCTGCGCGAGCACGAAGGCCACCATCGCTTCGCCCACCACGCCTGCGGCCGGCACCACGCACACATCCGAGCGTTCGTAGGCGGCCTGGACGGGCTGCTTGGTGCGCAGGTCAGCGGTGCGCAGCGGTCGTCGCAGCGTGGAAATCGGCTTCAGGTAGCCGCGCACGACGACGTCTTCGCCATTCGTGATGCCTCCCTCAAGTCCGCCGGCACGGTTCGAGCTGCGCGTGAAACGCCGGCGCACCGCGTCGTAGTGGATTTCGTCCTGTACCGCGGAGCCCGGCGCCATGGCGCTGGAGACTCCAGAGCCGATTTCGACCGCCTTGACGGCCTGAATGGACATGACCGCCTGCGCCAGCCGCCCGTCGAGTTTTTCGTCCCACTGGGCGTGGCTGCCCAGACCGGGCGGTACGCCGTGCGCGACAACTTCAAAGATGCCCCCGACGGAGTCTCCGGCGCGCAGCGCCGCATCCACTTCGGCCTGCATGCGGGCTTCGGTTTCTGTGTCCACGCAGCGCAGCGGGGACTGGAGATTTTCGCAGACGGCGACGATCTCCTCCCAGCTCACTTCGCGCTCCAGCCGCACCCGGCCGACCGCGCGGGTGTGGCTGAGCACGACGATGCCGAATTCGCGGAGCAGCAGTTTGGCCAGGGCCCCGGCGGCCACCCGCGCGGCAGTTTCCCGTGCCGAGGCCCGCTCGAGCACGTAGCGCGCGTCGTGAAGACAGAACTTCAGTGCGCCGGCCAGGTCGGCGTGCCCCGGGCGCGGAGCGGTCAGCGGCCGACGCGCCTGTTCGGCCCCGGCGACGTCTTCGACAGCCAGCGCCTGCTCCCAGTTTGGCCAGTCGCGGTTGGCCAGCAGCAGGGCGATGGGAGCGCCGATCGTCTGGCCGTGGCGGATGCCGCTGAGGACTTCGGCTCGATCGCGTTCGATTTTCTGGCGGCCGCTGCGGCCGTAGCCGAGCTGACGCCGCTGCAGCTCACGATTCAGGAACTCAAAGTCCACCGGCAGGGCCGCCGGCAGTCCCGAGACCCAGGCCATCAGAGCCTGTCCGTGAGATTCGCCGGCCGTGAAGAATCGAAGCATGGAACTCCGCCTCAACCTCACCGCGAAGCCGCTGCATTCTACACCGAAGGGTTCCTGCAGGGGAAAGGTGTGACGGGTAGCTTGACGGGATGCGCAGCGAACGCTAGGCTTGCGGCGAGCAGCAGGTTGTGCTCCCGTTGGCACTGCAGGTAGCACACGAAGCGGAACATGGGCAGCCGCACGGTGAGTCTTTCCATCTCCGGAGTCAACGAAGCGCTGAAGCGCCGCGTTCTGGAGCTGCAGAACTACGCGCTGCTGTCGGCACGGGCGCTGACGAATTTGCTCACCGGCCCGCGCTATGTAGGCGACTTGCTGATCCAGATGGACATCGTGGGTGTGGGCTCGCTGCCGATCGTGGTGCTGACCGGTTTCTTCATCGGAGCCGTGCTCGTTCTGCAGACGGCCTCGCAGTTCGAGCGCTTCGGGCAGACGGCACTGACCGGTGACGTGGTGGCCATCGCCCTGGTGCGCGAGCTGGGCCCGACGATCACAGCGCTGCTGGTGGCCGGGCGCAATGCTTCCGGGATGGCCTCCGAGCTCGGCTCGATGGTGGTCACCGAGCAGGTGGATGCAATGCGGGCGATGGGCACCGACCCGACGCGCAAGCTGGTCACCCCGCGCGTGGTGGCCACGCTGATTGTGCTCCCGCTGCTCACCGTGATTGCCGATTTCGTCGGACTGATTGGCGGGTTTGTGGTCTCGCACTTCGAGCTGCAGCTGAATCCGGTGCAGTACTGGACGCGCGCGATCGACGCGCTCGAGCTGGGCGACATCGTGCAGGGGCTGACCAAGCCGGTAATCTTTGCCTACATCCTTTCGACGATCGGCTGCTATTTCGGCCTCACCGTGCGCGGCGGCACCCAGGGCGTGGGTCGCGCCACCACCGAAGCGGTAGTCTTTTCCTCGGTGTTCATCCTCGTGGTGAACTTCTTCCTGACCCGCCTGCTGCTCTGGCTGTTCTGAGCCGGCCCGTTCGGCCCGTCAGAAGATAGAGAACTTCACCCGCAGGAATTTCTTCGGGTTCTGCCGGAATTCGCCGATCAGCAGACGCAGGTCGCCGGCCAGGCCGGTAACGTTGTCGTAGAACTGCGGGTCCGAAAAGAACTTGCCGAGCGAATTGTCGGCCTGGTTTAGTTTGCCGGTGGCGGATTCCACGTTCGCGGCGACGGCGTTCAGACGGTTGTAGAGCGCGTCGTCGACGACCAGCTTGCCGAGCGTGCCGCGGCCCTGCTGGATGTCTCCCAGCAGGCTGTTGCCGCGTTCCAGAAACAGCCGCGCGTTGTCGTAGAAAGCCGGGTCTTTGGCCAGTTTGCCGAGCGTGCCTTCGCCGCGCTCGACTCCGGCGAGCAGGCCGTCGACCCGATCCACGGCAGATTGCATCCGGGTGTACAGCTCGTCCGAGGCCACCAGCTTGCCGAGCGAGCCACGGCCGCCCCGGACATCGGCCAGCAGGTGCTGGGCTTCGGTGGTGGTGTTGCGCAGCGCAAGAAAAAGCGAATCGTCGGTGAGCAGGCGCCCCAGGGTGCCCTTGCCTTCCTGCAGTCCGGCGAGCAGGGCGTTGACGCGGTCGGCCAACTCGACGGTTTTGTCGAAAACGGTTTCGATCGGCGCGACCGTGATCGCCGTTACCTCTCCGTTTTCCGGCACGGGCACGCCGGTGAAGCCGCGAGAGATGCTCACATAGCGGTTGCCGAGCAGTCCTTCGGTGACGAGCCGGGCCACCGAATCGGTGCGGATCATCGGCTGAAAGTCCTTGTGCACGCGCAGGCGCAGCTCAATGTTGCGGCGGGGGTCCTTGGCGTCGGGCACGAAGCGGACGTCCTCGACGTTGCCGATGTCGATTCCGTCCAGACGCACGGGTGCTCCGCGCGAAATCCCGGCGATGTTTTCCATGTAGGTGCGCAGCGTGTACCGTTCGCCGAGCACGGTGGTTCCCGTGACGTAGATCACCCCGATGGCCAGAATGAACAGCCCGACCAGGACGAACAGGCCGACCCGCAGGTCTGCCCAGGTCACTTGCTTGCGTTGCGCCATGATTGCTCCTCCTTCGGAATTCGCGAAAACTGAGCTGGCCTGCCCGAACACGCCTCAGACCAGGAAACTCCGGATGTAGCCATCTTCGCTCTTCAGGATATCGTGCTGTTCCCCTTCGAAATAGACCCGGCCGTCGCGCAGCACCAGGAAGGATGTGCGGGGCTGGCCGTCGAACGGCGGCGCGCCCGCCGCAGCTGCCGTTTCGCTGGTTTCCCAGATGGGCACCACGCGCCCGCGCACAGAGTCGAACCGGAAATTGGCCAGGCCGAAGGCGTCCTGCAGCCGGTGCGTGGCCAGCAGCGAAGTCACCCCGTAGAGGTCGCGCAGGCGCAAAATCAGCGTGATGATCGTTTGGGCAGTTACCGGGTCGAGCCCGGCGGTCGGCGAATCGTACAGCACAATCGGCGGATTGCCCATCAGCGCCCGCGCAATCGAAACACGGCGGCGCATGCCGCCGGAAAGCTCGCCGGGCAGCTTCCAGATGGCGTCTTCCAGTTCCACAAAGCGCAACGCCTCGCGCACCCGCTCTTCGGTCTCCTCTTCGGGAACGCCTTCTTCCAGCAGCCGGTAGGCCACGTTCTGCGCCACGGTCAGGGAATCGAACAGCGCCCCTTCCTGAAAGACAAAACCGATCCGTCGCCGGAAGTCGAGCAGTTGTTTTTCACTCAACCGGCTCAGGTCCTGGCCGAGAACCACGACGCGCCCGGCATCCGGTTGGAGCAGGCCGGCGGCCAGCTTCAGCAGCACCGTTTTGCCCGAGCCCGATTCGCCGACCAGCACCTTGCATTCCCGTTCGTACACGACGAAAGAGACGTCTTCCAGCACGGTGACATCGGCGAAGCTCAGCGCCACGTGCTCGAAAACAATGACCGGCTCGCCGGAATCGTTCATCGCCACGCCCCGCCGGGTTCTTGCTGCGCGCGATTATATGATGTTTTGGCTGAGTGTGCAGAAGCAGGCCCTGCGCGGCTGCTTGAGCCGCGTCCGCATGCGTGCTAGTCTGAAGATCAGCCCGGCTGGAGTGGCGGAACTGGCAGACGCGCGAGACTCAAAATCTCGTGGCCTGTAGAGGCCGTGAGGGTTCGACCCCCTCCTCCAGCACCACCCGCCAGAATCTCTGGCTACTGGATAGCTTCTTCGTCTTTCGACCCATCCCCTGTGTCTTTCCCGCAAGCGAACGTTGCCCGCGACAGCAGCGATGTACAACGGAACACCGCAGCGGCGAATCTAAGCTTGTGTCTGGCAGACGTTCAGGTATTCTGAGTCTGACGGGAAGCGCGGGCGCCGAGTGCGCTGCCCGGAGAATTTCCGCTGGGGGGATCCAATGAAAATTTCTGCCTTCAAGGTTTTTCTTCCGTTTCTGGTCACACTTTTGCTGGTCCCGGTTGCTGTTGCCGATCGGATCGAATTGCGGGATGGCCGCGTGTTGCACGGCAAGTTCCTCGACGGGACTCAGCAGAGCATTCGCTTCCGGGTGAACGGCGAAGTCCAGGAGTTCCCGCTGAGCGAGGTGGTGGCCATCACCTTCGGCGCGGACGGCGGCACGCAGACGCAGGCAGCCACCGCCCACTCGCCGTCGCAGCCAGCTCAGCCACGTCGACGCCTGTCCGGCCCGGTAACCGTTCCTGCCGGCACAACGATTCTGGTCCGCATGATTGACACCGTGGATTCCGAGAAGAATCAGATCGGGGACCGTTTCCGCGCCAGTCTGGAAACAGACCTGGTCGTCGACGGCGTCGTGGTCGTGCCGAAAGGCACTGACGTCTACGGCCGGTTGACCGAGGTCAAGGAGGCGGGCCGGGTTGCTGGCCGCTCGGAGCTGAAACTCGAACTGACCGACATTCTGATCGGACAGCAGTTGCAACCGATCGTCACGAGCGACTACGAGCTCGCCGGTGAATCGCGCGGCAAGGATACCGCCAAGAAAGTAGGCGGCGCGGCGGCCATCGGGGCCATCATCGGTGCGGTTGCCGGTGGCGGCAAGGGAGCCGCTATCGGCGCGGGGGTCGGCGCCGGTGCCGGCACTGCGATTCAAGTGTTGACCCGGGGCCAGCAGGTGCACGTACCGAGCGAAACGCTGCTGGAGTTTCGCCTCGAACAGCCGTTCACCGTGCGCCCGTCTCGCTAGCCCGCGGCCAGCGGCGGGCGGCTGTGCTGCACCTGCGGGCGGAACGGTGCGCGGAGCCGCTGTTGTCCACCGGTGCCGGTGGCGGCCACCACTGGCGTATACAATTCGTTAACATCTCGTCTTGCAGATTTATATTGCGAGGTACTCCCCCCTTCGCTACCATGCCCCCGCAGGAGGGTCGGGCTGTGCCGAAAGAAAAACCCAAGGTCAACATCGGTGAGGTCATCCGGCGTTACCGGTGCGACCGTGGCCTCTCCCAGGGGGACATCGAGCGACGCACCGGACTGCTGCGCTGCTACCTCTCGCGCGTGGAAAACGGCCACACGGTGCCTTCGCTGGAGACCCTGGCGAAAATTGCCGAAGCCATGGAAATCAACCTCGCCGATTTCTTCCCGGGCGAGGAATCCCCGCGCGACCGCGAAAACAAGCGGTTGCTCGGTGAACTCTCCGAAGAGGAAATTCGTTTCCTCGCCGAAATCAAGAAGTACAGCAGTGGCCTGAGCGAAGGCGATAAGCGCCTGGTGCTGGCGATGATTCGCAAGATGGCCACGCTGGTTCCGCCGCAGCGGAGATCGTCTTCTGCGCGCCGCGCCCTGTTCTAGATTTTGACGGCTGCCGCTCGGCGCGGGCACGGGGGGACGACCGTCGGCAGTTTTCCGCAGGAAAAGTTGGCCCGGGGGTATTCCTGTGCACGGCGGGTTTCTGCCCGGGGCGACACTTTCGCCATCCCGCGTACCGCAGAGTCGTTCTCCGAAACGAAAACAGAAAAACAAAAGACGGCACCTGAGCCTCGCTCGGGTTTCCGCCTTGCGGGGTTATTCGGCGGGGGTTTCTGCCACGTCGGGTGGTGGCTGGCGGAACAAACTGGCAGCCATCTCCGCGAACGTTATGCCGAGCTGAGCCCACAGTCGCCGCTTCAGGCTGCGGTAGTTCTGTGCGCCGGCGAACAGGTCGCGCATCAGTTGGCGGAAAGCCGGGCTGCGCTGGATGAATTGAATCATGCGCACGGTCACCGCGCCGCCCAGGAATCGGCCGCGGTAGAAGCGACGGGCAATCCGCGTGGCGAACTCGAGATCGGCGCTGAATTCTGCACGGACGCGCTCCGGGTAGCTTTTCGGTGCGCCGGCCAGCAGGGCTTCCGCCAGCAACTCGCCCGAGCGCATGGCGTAATGCAGACCTTCTCCGGTCAGAGGGTCAACCCAGGCCGCGGCATCACCGACCAGAGCCCAGTTGCGGCCGACCACGCGGCGGTGGCGTAGCGTCTGCGCTGCCGGGGACGGCAACACATGGCTGTAAAAGCGACCCTGGCAGGGTATGCCTTGTTCTTCCAGAAAGGCATGGAGATGGCGCTTCATCGCGGCCGTGGTGGTCTGGGTCAGCTTGCCGCAGATGCCGACAGAGAGATGGTCGGGGCGGGGAAAAGACCAGAGATAGCCCTCGAACTGCGGCAGAAATTTCACCACCAAAGTGTCGGAAACAACGGGAATGAAGTAGCCGAGAGTCTGTTCCAGGTCGGTGGGACGGAGCGGAGTGGTTTCCGGCAGCAGGGTGTTGCGTGCCCCGGTGGCCAGGACGACGAAATCAGCCGTCCGGTAGCCTGCGGAGCGGCCGTCGTGCACCATCCGCAGCGCGACGCGCGCGCCGGAAGTGTCCACTTCGCAGACGCGTGCCTGCACCAGTTGCGCGCCGGCGCGCTCGGCGCGTTCGAGCAGGAGCTGGTTCAGCACGCGGCGGGAGTAAATCACAATCGGACGGTCCAGCACGAAGTGCGCACGATGTCCGCTGCTGGCGATCAGCACAACATCGCGGATGAGTTTTTTCGGCTCCGGGCCATCCAGCAGAAAGGGGTAGCGCTCGATCGCTTTGTAGGTCAGTCCACCGCCGCAGGGTTTCTCCCAGACGAGCCGTTCGTCCAGCACCGTGACACGCCAGCCTGCGCGCGCCAGCCGCTCCGCACAAACGGCTCCACTGGGACCGCCACCGACAACGGCAATTTCAACCACGCTGGTCAAGGTTGCGGCTCATCTCCCGAGATTTGATCAGGGACGGCAGATCGTCCTCCAGACATCTTCCCACCCGGGGACTGCATTTCGTTCCTCCATCCTTTCCGAAGCCGGCTAGGTGATCGGCAGTATGGCGGCCATCAACCAGGCCATCAGGATAACACTGAAGCAGCACGCCGCAGCAGCGGAATTGGCGTGCC
The DNA here is from genome assembly GCA_023512135.1 of Terriglobia bacterium. Classification (GTDB taxonomy): domain Bacteria; phylum Acidobacteriota; class Terriglobia; order Acidiferrales; family UBA7541; genus DSGC01. Next base: position 133,986 of record JAIMAG010000004.1, read on the forward strand.
GGCGGAGTTGGTCGGCAGCGAGCCGCTGCAACAGCGAAAGCAGCACAGCATAGGGCAGCAGCAGCAGGGCCAGCACCGGCCCGCGACCCAGCAGAAAAATGGGCACCAGCAGCGCGACCGCAAGCATGCTGCGCAGCAGCGCGAACTGTGCGTAGCGGCGAAGTTCACCCCGCCACTCGGCCGAGGGGGCGCCGAGCACGCGCTCCTCTGCGGCAAAATAGGGCAGCAGGAAGGGCAGCAGCGCAGCAAAGCGCCACCAGCGCGGAGCGTTCAGCCAGAGGTCGCATCCGGTCCAGTTCAGCCACGCGCCAAAAGCCAACATGGCCGTCACACCGGCCAGTGCCCCGCCGAGCGCCGGAAGGGCCTCGTGCCGCAACGCCGATGGCCGGGGCAGTGGAGCGGGGCGACCTTCGGTCGCGGCCCTGAGAATCCGTTTCCCTCGCGTCTGCAGAACGACCAGGATGGAACCCACCACGAACAGGTAGGAAGCCAGATAGTCGCCATCGTAGAGACGCAGCCAGCCGAGCGGCAGCCACACGTGCAGTGCGGCTACGGCGAGCAGCGCGGCCAAAGCCCAGCCCACCAGTGCAGGCACCACAGGCACGGAGACGGGCTGCGCCGGGCTGGTGCGGCGCAGCCATCGCGCGAACCGTGCGGCCAGCACAGTGTACAGGAACAGCAAGCCGAACAGTCCGCTCAGCAATCCCCACAACCGGCGCCGCGAGGGTAGATCGGACGCGGGACGGTAGTCGGGCAGGCTCCGGGCGAGCCAGGAACGCATCAGTGCCGCGGCCTCCGCGTCCAGCAGATAGCTGCTGTGCGTAGCACGGGGTATGCGGACAAGCTCCGCAGCGCGGCGTTGGACGAAGTCTTCCGGAGCGGTGCGCGTGCCGCCGGCTGCTTCCAGCAGTTTGCGCGCCTGTCGCTGTAGCTGCGGGATATCGAAATCGCCCGTCAGGATCAGCAGATTGACCGGCATTCGGCGCGGGGTTCCTCCCAGGCCGGGGGAGATGGCGATCGTGGCCGCGGTAGGCAACTGGTCAGCAAGCCGAACCACGATGCCGCCACCCATCGAATGACCCAACAGGGCAGTGTGATGGCCGGCGGGATCGTCTCGGGTGGCAAGTGCTTCCACCACTTCCGCGGCGCACTGTTCGGCGCGCTGGAAACTGAACGGAGCGGGATGATCACCGTGGCCCGGCAGGTCGAACAGATAAACACTGGTGTTGTCGGCATGCAGCCAGGCACCCAAAGTGAGCATCAGGCGGCGATTGGCCGAAAGTCCATGAAAGACGAGAATGCGATTGGAAGGTTGACGCGCCGGAAGCCACGTGGCGGGCACGTGGCAGCTTTCCGTGTGCATCCAGATTTGCTGTGGGGCCGGCTCGCCCGTGCTGAGGATCGCGCCAGCAGCCAGCAGAAGGACACCGCCAGTCGCCAGGATGCGATCGTTCCGATTCACGGCCGACTCCGGCACGCGTGGTAAAATGAGAATTGCGGTGGCGTTGCGCCGCTGCGGTGTCGTCTTTGGGAAAAGTTCTGCCGCAAGATGCGCTGATTGTCGCTGTTGCGGAAGCGAAACGCAATGGTCAGCGCGTGGTGTTCACGAACGGCTGTTTCGATCTGCTGCACCCGGGCCATGTGCGGACCCTGGAGCGCGCCCGCGCGCTTGGCGATTTGCTCGTCGTGGCCATCAACAGCGATCGCAGCGTCCGCGAATTGAAAGGCCCTGATCGGCCCCTCGTTCCCGAAGCCGAACGCGCCGAACTGCTGGCGGCGCTGGCGGCGGTGGACTACGTCACCATTTTTGACGAGCCCACCCCGCAACCATTGATCGCCCGGCTCCTGCCCGATGTGCTGGTCAAGGGCGATGACTGGGGCGAAGGGGAAATTGTCGGTCGCGAAGAAGTGGAAGCCGCAGGCGGCCGCGTGGTGCGGGTTCCGCTCGAGCCGGGCTATTCCACCACAGCGCTGCTTTCCCGCATCCGCACACTGCCTGACCCGTCATGATTCTTCCGGTGGTCGCTGAACTGCTCGGTCGGGTGGGCCGCCATCCGGCCGCCGAAGGTGCACTGGCTGCGCTGCGGCGCGGCGAGCCGGTGGTGCATCTGGCCGGGCTGACTGAACCGGCCAGAGCCCTGCTGGTGGCGCATGTCGCGCTGGCGCTGGAGCGGCCGGTGCTGTGGTTGGTCGGTTCGAATGCGGTGGCCGAGATGTCCCTCGAGCCACTGCGTTTCTTCTACCGCGCGCTGAGCGGACGGGCGACGAACGAAGTCCAGATACTGCCCGCGCTCGATGTTCTGCCGTACGAGGGCCGCTCGCCCCACGCAGAAATCTGCGAAGCGCGGGCGGTGGCGTTGTGGCGGCTGGCCAGTGGAGCTGCCCGCATTGTCCTTGCGCCGGTGGCGGCGGCCCAGATGCGGTTGCGCGAGGCCGACTATTTCCGCAGCCGTGCGCTGGTGCTCGCGCGGGACATGGAAATTCCCCTGGAAATGCTGCTCGAACACCTGCACGGCACCGGATATGCGCGGCGGGAGCTGGTCGAGGCCCCCGGCCAGTTTGCCGTGCGCGGCGGCATCGTCGATGTGTTTTCGCCCGAAGCAGTGCGGCCGGTGCGCATCGAGCTGCTCGGCGACACAGTCGAATCGCTGCGGGAATTCGACCCCGCCACGCAGCGCTCGGTCGCACGACTGGAACGTGCGGTGCTGTTGCCGCTCAGCGAATTTCCTCACACGGCGCGCGTCGTGGAGCGCGTCTGGGCTGCGGCCGGCGGTGCGGCCACCCCGGGCGAAGCGGACCTGGCGGATGCACTGCCCGGATGGGAGTTCGTGGCCACGGAACTGGAGCCGCCGTCATACGACCTGTTCGCGCTCGCCGAAGGCGCCGTGGTGGTGCTCGATGAACCGGATGCGCTGGCCGAGGCCTCCCGCAATTTCCAGAACCGGCTGCGCGAATCGTTTGCCCGCGCCCGCGAACCGCAACGGGCAGCCGAACTGCCCGGTGTGCCGACCGCACCCCCGGAAATTTTTTATCTACGCCCGGAAGAATGGGAGCAGGCACTCGCGCGCATGCAGCGGCTTGAGCTGGCTGAACTGGCCCTGGCGGAGGGCGGCGCGGAGCCATGGACTCTGCTCAGCCAGCCGACGCCACGCTACCACGGCAACGTGGCCGCGTTCATGACGGAGGTGCGCGGGCGCCTGAGCCGCGGCGAACAGGTCTGCATCAGCGCAGCCACATCCGGCGAGCTGGAACGGCTGGCGGATCTGTGCCGCGAGTACGAAGTGGCCTTCCGCCTCGGCGAAGTCGAAGGCGAAGCCACCCTGGCGCGACTGGCCGCAGAAGCCGCCGGCAGTGCTTCCGCCGTTGTGCTGATCAAGGCCCCGCTGGTGCGCGGAGTCAGCTTTCCCGAACTGCAGCTCACTGTGCACGGTTCTGCCGACCTGTTCGAGCCGGTCGCGCCCGCTGCCCGCCGGCGGGCACCAGCGGCGGCGTTCGAAGCCGATCTGGGCGAACTGCAGCCGGGCGACTTCGTCGTGCACGTGGATCACGGCATCGGGCAGTTCGAAGGTCTGCGGCAGATCGAAACGGACGGCGGCCGGGGGGAGTTCATGCTCCTGCGCTACGCCGAAGGTGCCCGGCTCTATGTCCCGCTGGCTCGGCTTGATCTGGTGCAGAAATACCGCACCGTGGGGGACGTTCAGCCGCAGTTGGATCGGCTGGGCGGCACGGCCTGGGCCGCGCGCAAACAGCGAGCTCAGAAAGCGGTCAACGAGATGGCGCAGAAGCTGCTGCGGCTGTACGCCGAGCGCAGCACCGTTCCCGGCCATGCTTTTTCTCCGGACACCGCCTGGCAGCGCGAATTCGACGAGGCGTTTGAGTTCGAAGAAACGCCGGATCAATGGCGCGCGATCGAAGAAACCAAACGCGACATGGAGCGCCCGGTGCCGATGGATCGGCTGATCTGCGGCGACGTCGGCTACGGCAAGACGGAAGTAGCCATGCGCGCGGCCTTCAAGGCAGTCTGCGACTCCAAACAGGTGGCCGTGCTGGCACCCACCACCGTGCTCGTCTTTCAGCACTACGAGACCTTCCGGCGCCGCTTCGCAGCTTTCCCGGTGCGGGTGGAGATGCTCAGCCGGTTTCGCAATGCGCGTGAAACGCGGCGCGTGCTCGACGACCTGGCCGCCGGCCGCGTGGACATTGTCATCGGCACGCACCGGTTGCTCAGCCGGGATGTGCGCTTTGCCGACCTCGGCCTGCTGATCATCGACGAGGAGCAGCGCTTCGGCGTGGCCCACAAGGAACGGCTGAAGGAGCTGCGGCGAAATGTGGATGTGCTCACCCTGACCGCCACGCCCATCCCGCGCACGCTGCACATGGCCCTGGTCGGGCTGCGCGACATGAGCGTAATCGAAACCCCGCCGAAGGACCGGCTGGCCATCCAGACCATCGTGGCTCCGTTCCGCGAGTCGCTGATCCAGTCCGCCATTGAGCTGGAACTGGCGCGCCAGGGACAGGTCTATTTCCTGCACAACCGCGTGGAGACCATTCACGAGATCGCCGCGCTGCTCCGGCGGTTGGTACCCGCGGCACGCGTCGTGGTCGGCCACGGGCAGATGAGCGAGCGAGAGCTGGAGCGCGTGATGCTCACGTTCCTGCGCCAGCAGGCGGATGTGCTGGTCTCCACCACGATCATCGAAAACGGACTGGACATCCCGCGCGTGAATACGATCCTGATCAACCACGCCGAGCGCTTCGGGCTGGCCGAGCTGTACCAGTTGCGCGGACGGGTGGGTCGCTCGAACGTGCGCGCCTACGCCTACCTGCTCGTGCCGCCCGGAGAGGCGCTTTCGCCGACGGCGCGAAAACGGCTGGCGGCGCTGCGCGAGTTCAGCGAACTGGGTTCCGGCTTCCGCGTCGCGGCCCTGGACCTCGAGCTGCGCGGCGCGGGCAACCTGCTCGGCCGGCAGCAGCATGGCCACATCCATGCAGTGGGGTTCGATCTCTACTGCCGGATGATGGAGCGCGCCGTGGCCGAACTGAAAGGCCAGCCGGTGGCACCGGAGCTGCGCACCACGCTCAACCTGGGGCTGGAAATCCGTATCCCGCCCGAGTACATCCCCGGCGAGGCGCTGCGCCTGCGCACGTACCGGCGGATTGCGGCGCTGACTTCGACGGCTGAACGCGACGAGCTGCAACGGGAACTGGAAGATCGCTTCGGGCCGCTGCCGCGACCGGTCGAAAACCTGCTGGACTACGCGGTGCTCAAGGCTGTGGCCGAACGTTTGGCGGTGGCCGCAGTGGAGCGGCGCGGCGATCGGATCGCGGTTCGTTTCCACCAGCAAACCCCAGTCGAGCCGCAGCGCATCGTGGAACTGGTGCGGCGAGGCAACGGGATGCGTCTGGACCCCGCCGGCGTGCTCTGGCTGGTGGCAGAGCGCGACGGCCGCAACCTGGCGCGGCAGGTGACAAACCTGTTGCTGCAGCTTCAGCCGGAGCGCTAGAATCGCTGTCAGGGCGTGCGATGAAGATGAATCGGAAGCCAGGCTGGATGTGGACGGGTTGTTTGGCCGGACTGCTCGCGATCAGCGCGGTGGCGCAGCAGCAGCCTTCCACCGGCGCGCGGGTGGTGGAAGAAATCGTGGCGCGCGTCAACAACCGGATCATCACCCTGAGCGATCTGCAGCAGGCACGCGAAGCCCTGCGGCAGGAGATCACCCGCTCCTGTCCGGGGTGCACCCCGCAACAGATCGAGGAGCGTTTCCAGCAAGAGGAGAAAAATCTGCTGCGCGACCTGATCGACAATGCACTGCTGATTCAGCGTGGCGAAGACCTGGGAATCAACGTCGAGCCCCAGGTGATCAATCAACTGGACAGCATCCGGCAGCGAAACAACATCGCGACGATGGAAGAGTTCGAACGGGCCGTCACCCAGGCCACCGGCATGGCCTTCGAAGACTACAAGGAACAGATCCGCAACCAGATCCTCACGCAGATGGTCATCCGGCAGGAAGTGGTCCGCGAGGTGCAGGTAACCCGCGAGGACGTCGAAAAGTATTACCAGGAACACAAAAGCGACTTCATTCGCCCCGAACAGGTCCTCCTGAGCGAGATTTTTCTTTCCACGGAAGGGAAATCGGCCGAAGAAGTGGCCGAAGTGGAAAAAAAGGCCAACGAGCTGTTGGAGCAGGTGCGCCAGGGCGCTGACTTTGCCGAACTGGCCAAGCGCCACTCGAATGGCGCGACGGCACAGCGCGGCGGCGAGCTGGGCAGCTTCGAACGCAGCCAGCTCTCCAAGGAAATTGCCGACCGGGTCTTCAACCTCCGGCGCGGCCAGGTGACTGACGTGATTCGCACGCAGGGCGGATTTCTGATTCTCCGCGTGGACGATCGGTTCGAAGCCGGCCTGCAACCCGTCGACAAGGTGGAAGGCGAGATCACCAACATTCTCTACAACCAGCGCATCCCGGATGCGCTCCGGCGTTACGTGGAACGGCTGCGCTCGGAAAGCTACATCTACGTGAAGCCGGGCTACAGCGACACCGCGGCCGTGGCCAACACGATCATCGAGGAAGTGCAGCCGAAAAAGGAAGACGAAGAGTCCGACAAAAAAGATAAGAAGAAAAAGAACGAAGAGCGCCCCCGGGACGATTCGGCCAAGCGCAACCGGCCATGAAACCGGTGTTCGTCAACGACCTCGCGGCAAATCAAACCATCACCTCCTTCTTCCTGGTTTCCGAAAAAGAGACGCGGTGGACTCGCGAAGGCAAACCCTATCTCCGCCTCGAACTGGCCGATCGCACCGGCACCATCGAGGCGCGCATGTGGGAAGGCTTTGAAGCGGCTGCTGAGACCATCGGCCGGAACACGGTGGTCAAGGTGCAAGGTCGCGTGGAGACCTACCGCGGCCGGCGCCAGCTCATCCTCGAGCGGATCCGCGTGGCCGACCCCGGGGAATACGAGCCGGCTGACTTTCAGCCGCTCGCGCACCTGGATGTGGACGCGCTCTACGCACGGCTCAACGAGCTGGTCGCCGGCATCGGCGACCCGCATCTGCGAGCCCTGCTCGAAGGGCTCCTCGCCGACCCCGCCGTTGCTTCGCGACTGAAACAGGCCCCCGCGGCCAAATCGCTGCATCACGCCTATCCCGGAGGCCTTCTGGAACACATCGTCAACCTGTGCGAGCTGTGCCGCTCGGTGGCGCTGCGCTACCCGGAGGTGAACGCCGATCTGTTGCTGGCCGGTGCGATTCTGCACGATATCGGCAAACTGGAAGAGCTGCGCTGTGAAGGTTCATTCGGCTATACGACCGAAGGGCTGCTGCTCGGACACATCGTGCAGGGATTGGCGCTGGTGCGCCGCCGGATCGAGGCGCTGGAAAATTTTCCGGAGCCGCTGCGAGTGGCCCTCGAACACATGATCGTCAGCCATCACGGACAGTATGAGTTCGGTTCGCCGCGGCTGCCCATGTTTCCCGAAGCCCTGCTGCTGCATTACCTGGATGATCTCGATTCCAAGATGGCGGCGGCGCGTGCTTCGCTCGCAGCCGGCACGGACGAAGAAGGATGGACAGCGCGGAACGACGCGCTGGGCCGACGATTGCTCGACCTCTCTCGCTACCTGGGCGGCGCGGCGGAAGCAGCGGCTCAGGCCGGTGAAACAGAAGCGGCGCCTCAACAGGAACGAGTCGAGCCGCACGCAGCCCGCAGCGGGGAAGCCTGATGGGTACGGCCGCCAAGCCCGAAAAATCGAACGGACGCCGCCGGGCCATTCTCGACCTGGCGCCCCTCGAGCTGGGGTGCCTGCAGGCTCTGTGGCCACTGGGAGAAGCCAGCGTGCGCCAGGTGCATGCGGCGCTGCAGCCGGTTCGTCCCCGAGCCTACACGACCATCCTGACCATTCTCGACCGGCTGGCCCGGAAGGGTTACGTCGAGCGCCGCAAGCGGGGTCGCGCGTGGGTCTACCGGCCGTTGCTTTCGGCCGAGCAGGCGCGCGCCGATGCCGTCGAACAGGTCGTCCTGCATTTTTTCGGCGGTTCGCGCGAAGCCTTGCTGCGGCACCTGCGCGGGGAAACCGTTCGTGCCGCCTCGAACGCTGCGCCTGAAGTGGTGCACGAAGCGCCACCGCGTCGTGAGCCGCAGCCGCCGGCTGCGCAAAAACGCAGATCGGTCGCGCCGCCCGAGCCTCCCATGGACACCACCCTGCTGTGAACCAACCCGCTTGTGGGGAAAAGTTTCCGCAACAAGCGTCGGAAGTCATTGATTTGAACATTCGGCCGGCGCAGCGATTTCCGGCGTAAGCCTTCCTCTGCGCAACCGGGCAAGCGATCTCCCGCTCAGCGGCGGGAGAGCACGGAAACGCAAGCTTCCGCTTTTTGCCTTGCGGTCGCTTCGGCTAAACTGTCCCTGCCATGTTTCCTGCGCAGTTGCGAATTCGCAATGTCGTGATCAGCCCGGCCACCGTGCTGGCGCCGATGGCCGGCATCACCGACACCGTGTTCCGACGCATCATCCGCGGCCTGGGCGGGTGCGGGCTGATCATGACCGAGTTCACCAGCTCGGAGTGTGTCACGCGGCACGTGGCCCGTTCGATGCGCTATCTCTACTTCGAGCCGGACGAACATCCCATCACCGCGCAACTGTTCGGCGCCAACCCGGAGGTCATGGCCCGTGCCGCGGCCACGGTCGAAGCGCTGGGTTTTGACCTGGTGGACATCAACCTGGGCTGTCCGGCAAAGAAAGTAGTCAAGTGCGGCGGCTCGGGGTTGCTGCGGGACCTGCCGTTACTCGAACGGATTCTGCGAGCGGTGCGGCAGGCCGTTTCCATTCCGCTGACGATCAAGATTCGCGCCGGCTGGGACGAGCGCTCCATCGTGGCAGTCGAAGTGGCCCAGATGGCCGAAGCGGTGGGTGTAGAGGCTATCGCCGTCCATCCCCGCACGCGAATGCAGGGGCTGGCTGGACGTGCCGACTGGAACATCATCCGGCAGGTGAAACAGGCGGTGCGCATCCCGGTGATCGGCAACGGCGACATCCGCGCGCCGGAAGACGCCGCACGCATGGTGGCCCAGACCGGCTGCGATGCTGTCATGATCGGCCGCGCCGCTGCCACCAATCCCTGGATCTTCTCCCAGATTCAGCAGTATGTCCGGAGCGGCCAGTATACGGTGCCTGCCGAAGCAGACCGGCATCGGCTGCTCGCGGAGTACTTCCGCCGGCTGGCCGATTCCCGCATGCCGGACGCGCTCGGCAAAATGAAGCAGTTTGCCTGCTGGTTCACGCACGGCATTCGCCACGGCAGCGCACTGCGCCATGCTGTGCACCAAGCGCGCAGTCCTGCGGAAGTGCTCGAGCAGGTGGACGCTTTCTTTGCCGGGCGGATGCTGACGCAGCCAGCCGGCTAGCCGGGGCGGCAGCGGGCTCAGCGCTGCGGGATGCGGTCGAGCAGCAACTGTTTGTAGGCTTCGCGCCTGGAAAGGCCGCGTTCGCGCGCCGCCTGTTTCAGCGCGGTCTTGCGGTCCAGCCCCTGTTCGCGCATCAATTGCTCGATGCGCTCGGCCAGCGTGCCGGCAGGAGCAGCCGGGCTCCGCGCCTCGGCAGGCGTGTCTGCCGCGGGACCGATGAGCAGGGTGATTTCTCCTTTCGGCGGTTTGCTCTCGAGCCGGGTGCGGAGTTCACTCAACCGGCCGCGCAGAAATTCTTCGTGCAGCTTGGTTACCTCCCGGGCGAGCACCGCCGGCCGGTCACCCAGCAGTTCCAGCGCATCGGCTACGGTTTCCCGGATGCGGTGCGGAGCCTCGAAGAGAACCAGGGTGCGGAGCTCGCCCGCGAGCTGTTGCAGCCGCCGCCGGCGCTCTCCGGCGCGCGCAGGCAGGAAACCGACGAAGACGAACTCGTCCACCGGCAGGCCAGAAGCCACCAGCGCCGCCACCACAGCCGAAGGGCCCGGCACGGGCACAACCGGGATGCCATGACGGACGCAGAGCGCGACCAGACGGTGGCCCGGATCGCTGAGCACGGGCATGCCGGCATCGCTGACCAGGGCGACGCGCGCTCCCCGCTCGAGTTCCATCACCAGTTCCGGAGCACGGAGCATTTCGTTGTGCTCGTGGTAGCTGACCAGGCGCTTGCGCAGGCCGTAGTGGCGGAGCAGTTTCTGGGTCTGCCGGGTGTCTTCGCAGGCAATGAGATCGGCTTCCCGCAGCACGCGCAGTGCGCGCAGGGTGATGTCCTCCAGATTGCCGATGGGTGTGGCCACCAGGTAGAGGCAGCCGCAGCGGCCGGACGGCTGTGCTGAGCGGGGCATGGCCGACCGGTGCCAGTCTAGCACACGGCGGCCGTGCTAAAATGGCGTGCGTTTCTTTTCGAGGAAGGAGCTATGCCCCTGTACGAATACGTCTGCATCAAGTGCAAGCGCCCGTTCGAACGCATCGAGCCCGTGCATGCCAAGCCGGTGAAGAAATGTCCGCTGTGCGGTGGCCGCGCGGAACGGACCCTGGCGCCACCCGCCATCCAGTTCAAGGGCACCGGCTGGTACATCACCGACTACGCCCGCAAGGGCGCCGCCGAATCCAAAGCAGAGAAGGATTCCGGCGGCAAAGAAAAAGAAGCCACCGCGCCCGCCAGAGAATCGTCCAGAAAGTCGAAATAGTTTTTCTGCGCCGCACGATAAGGTTGGCTGCATGCTGTCCGAAGTGGGGATGCGCGAGTGGTTTCTGGCCGCCGGCCCGGTCACGCAGGCATTTGTCGCGACGTTGTTCACCTGGGGGGTGACGGCGCTCGGTGCGGCAGTCGTGTTTTTTGCCCGCGACGTCAGCCAGAAGCTACTCGACACACTGCTCGGCTTTGCCAGTGGCGTCATGCTGGCCGCCAGCTACTGGTCGTTGCTGGCTCCTTCCATCGAACTGTCCGCTGCCCATGGCCTGCCCCCGTGGCTGCCTCCCGCGGTTGGGTTTGTGCTGGGAGCGGTGGCACTGCGTCTGGCCGACCGCGTGTTGCCGCACCTGCACGTGGGCTTTCCTCGCGCGGAAGCTGAAGGAGTGAAAACGGCGCTGCCGAGCCGTACGCTGCTCGTGCTGGCCATTACGCTGCACAACATTCCCGAAGGCCTGGCGGTGGGAGTGGCCTTCGGCGGTGTGGCGGGAGGAATGGAGGCGGCCAAGCTGAGCGGTGCGGTGGCGCTGGCCATCGGCATCGGCCTGCAAAATTTCCCGGAAGGACTGGCGGTGGCCGCGCCGCTGCGTCGCGATGGGATGTCGCGCCGCCGCAGCTTCTGGTACGGGCAGATGTCGGCGCTGGTGGAGCCCGCCGCAGCCGTTCTCGGAGCCGCAGCCGTGCTCTCGGCACAGCAGATCCTGCCCTATGCGCTGGCCTTCGCGGCAGGTGCCATGATCTTTGTCGTAGTCGAGGAAACCATCCCGGAAGCGGTCCGCAGTGGCAATACCGATTGGGCTACCAGCGGAACCATCCTCGGCTTCGTTGTGATGATGATTCTCGACGTGGCGCTTGGATAGCTGCGGCTGCAGCCCTTACAGCTTCAGCGAGCGCAGATAGTCCCGGAAGGCTTCCCCGAACTCGGGATTTTTCAGACCGAACTCGACGGTGGCTTTCAGAAAGCCGAGCTTATCGCCGGCGTCGTAGGTGGTGCCTTCCACGACCAGTGCGTACAGACCCTTTTCCTGTGCCAGCAGCACCAGTGCGTCGGTAAGCTGAATTTCCCCGAGCGCGCCGCGGCCGGTGCGTTCGATGCAGTCGAAGATTTCCGGGGGCAGCACGTAGCGGCCGGTGACGCCGAGCGTCGAAGGCGCTTGTTCCGGTGCCGGTTTTTCCACCAGCGTGCGAATCCGCAACAGCCGTTCGCCCCAGCGGGAATTTTTCTCGGCCACGGCGTCTACGATGCCGTACAGGCGCGTCTGCTCGCGGGGCACCTCTTGCACCGCGATCACCCCCGCGCCCGTGGCCTCGAACACTTCCGCCAGTTGCCGCGTGGCGGGCACTGCACCGTCGATGATCACGTCGCCGAGCAGTACCGCGAACGGCTCGTCGCCGACCAGCTCGCGCGCGCAGAGCACGGCATGGCCCAGCCCGAGCGGCTCTTTCTGCCGCGTGTAGCTGAACTGGATCATGTTGCTGATCCGGCGGACCTGTTCGGCCAGCTCCCGCTTGCCTTTTTCTTCCAGGAAGCGCTCCAGCTCCGGCGCGGCATCGAAGTGATCCTCGATCGCATTTTTGCCGCGGCCGGTGACGATGATGATGTTTTCGATGCCGCTGGCCAGGCATTCTTCGACGGCGTACTGAATCAACGGCTTGTCCACGACGGGCAGCATCTCCTTGGGCTGCGCTTTCGTGGCGGGCAGAAAACGCGTGCCGAGTCCGGCAGCGGGCAGCACGGCTTTGCGAACGCGCGTGCGCAGGTCGGTCATGGCTGCAGAGGCTCGCCTTTCATCGCAGAACGGCAGTGCGGCGAAACCTTACGTGGCCCCGGCAGGATTGTCAATGCAGAAGCCGATGCAGGCCGGGCGCGATGCGCAGCCGGGCGAGCACGCGGTGGATTTGGCGCGCATCCAGCCAGCCGCGCTCGCAGAGTACGCGAAGATTCGCGCGGTAGGCGCACGGCGCAAAATATGGATTCCACAACCGGACCCCGCGCGGTGGACGGCGCCAGAGTTCGGCAGCCGGTACGGGTGGCGTGGGCGGCCGGCGTCGGGGATGGAAGGCGTCGTCAGGCCAGAATTTGGTCGTATCGGCGAGCACCCAGACCGGCTTGGCAGCGGCCGCCATGCGTTCGACCAGCGCGCCGGTGCCGATTTTGTTGTGGAAGCCGTTCCGTTCCACGGCGTCGGCGCCGAGAACGAGCAGGTCGGCGGCGGGGGCCACTTCGAGCAGTGCAGCGTCGCTCATCAGCACGACATTTCCGCCGCCTTCGGCCAGCTCGCGCGCGAGGCGCCGACCCTCCAGCCCCGGACGCGCTTCCGAGCACCACACCACACCGATGTGCCGGCGCGCCTTCGACAGCGCGCCCGCCACCGTGGAGCTGTAGGAGTACGTGGCCACAATCGGAGGATGCAGGGTGCGCAGCCGGGTGGCGAAGCGTCGCGCAATTCGGGTCGGTGCGGCACGCAGCAACTGGCGGAAGCGGGCCACCACGATCGGCAGACGGTGCAGGGAACCGGTTTCGGCAACCAGAGCGACTTCGTTGGCCAGGCGCAACAGCGGCGCCATCGTGGGCTGTGCGGTGGCCAGCCGGCGAGCGACCGCCTGCAGCTCCTCTGCAGCGGGACGGCGCGGACGGCGCAGCCAGACCAGCAGGGCATCCGCTGCACGCCGGGCCAGCTCGGCGGCACCGGACTGCCGGTCGCGCGCCACCGCCGCCAGCGCGCGCTCGAGCTGTGCATCCACGCGCGTATGCTAACATAGACGGGGGCGCGCAATGGCCGTACGCATTCTGGGCATCGAAAGCTCGTGCGATGAAACCGCGGCCGCGGTGGTGGCCGACGGCCGCGAAATTCTCTCTTCGATCGTGGCGTCGCAGTTTGACATCCACCGCAAATACGGCGGAGTGGTGCCCGAACTGGCTTCCCGCGAGCACCTGCGACGAATTGTGCCGGTGGTCCGGGAGGCACTGGAGCAGGCCGGGCTCGAGCTGCGCGATGTGGATGCCATCGGCGTCACGCGCGGCCCGGGCCTGATTGGCTCGCTGCTGGTGGGGGTCACGTACGGCAAGGTGCTGGCGATGTCGCTCGGCAAGCCGCTGGTGGCCGTGAATCACCTGGAAGGGCACGTCTATGCCGTGTTGCTCGAAGCGCACCGGCAGAATCGGCACCCGGAGTTTCCGGCGATGTGCCTGATTGTTTCCGGCGGGCACACGCTGCTCTACGAAGTTCGCGCCGAACCATTCCGCGCACTGAACGGCGCGGCAGAGACCGTGCGGCTCCACTATGCACGCATCGGTGCCACCCGCGACGACGCCGCCGGCGAAGCCTACGACAAAGTCGCCAAGCTGCTCGCGCTGGGCTATCCCGGCGGGCCGGTCATGGACCAGCTTGCGGCGCACGGGGACCCGGAAGCTGTGCGCTTCACCCCGCCGGTGACGCGCGGCAATCCCTATGACTTCAGCTTCAGCGGAATCAAGACGGCCGTGCTGCGCTGGCTCGAACAGCACCCGGAACTGAAGCCAGAAATCGCCCGCCGCGAACAGGCGCTCCGGGACGGCTTGCGCAAAGCTGACGAACTCCGTCCGCTTTGCAGCCAGGCCGTGCTCGACCTGGTGGCCAGTTTTCAGCGCAGCGTCGTGGACGACTTGGTCAATCGCACGCTGGCTGCCGCCGAACAATATGCGGCGCGCTCGGTGCTGGTTTCAGGCGGAGTGGCCGCCAACAGCGAGCTCCGGCGCACGTTCGAACGCGAAGCAGCGATGCGCGGGCTGGAGGTTTTCTTCCCCAGCCGGCACCTTTCCACCGACAACGCCGCGATGATTGCCGCTGCGGCGTATCCGCGTCTGCTTTCGGGTGACCTGGCCACGGCCGAGCTGAACGGCGAAGCCGTCCTGCCCCTGGCCTGAACTCCCTGCAGACCTCGCGGGTGCAGATGGGTTGACCTGGTTTCTGTCTCACCGCTCGGCGATTCCTTGGACGGGCTAGGCACGGTGCACCCGATTCTGTAGAATCGCGCGGCACCGTGTCGCGGTCGTTCGTGTCGCGCCGCGGTGCATTGGCGAAAAAATCCTGCATCGCACCGACACATGCGCATCGCCATCGACACGGGCGGGACGTTCACCGATTGCGTCTTCGTGCGCGATGGGCGCCTGGAAATCCTGAAGGTGCCTTCGACGCCGCGCCGGCCGGCACAGGCCATCGCGGAGGTGTTGCGGCGGCTGGCTGCGGTGCTCGGGGAAGCCTCGTGCGAACTCACCCTGGGCACAACGGTCGGCACCAACGCACTGCTCGAGCGTCGGGGCGGACGCATCGCGCTGGTCACCACGGCCGGACTGGAAGATGTGCTCGAGATCGGTCGGCAGGCGCGGCCGCGACTGTACGATTTTCTTGTCGAACGCCCCGCGCCGCTGGTGCCCGCCGCGCGCCGCTTCGGCCTGGCCGAGCGTGTCGGGTGGGACGGTCGCGTGCTCGAGCGGCCGACAGCAGCGGCGATGGCCCGCGTCGTGCGGGCCGTCGCGCGTGCGCGAGCAGAAGCCGTCGCCGTTTGTTTTCTGTTTTCGTTCGCCCATCCGGCCCACGAGGCGGCTGTGGCGCGGGCGTTGCGCGCCGCGGGATTTGCCGTTTCGGCCTCGCACGAGATTCTGCCGGAATTCCGGGAGTACGAGCGCACGGCTACCACGGTTGTCAATGCCTACTTGCTGCCGGTGATGGGCCGTTATCTGGCGGAAGTCGAGCGCGTCGCCGGCGGCGCGGTGCGCGTGATGCAGTCGAACGGCGGCATCCTCAGCGCAAGGCGCGCCGCACGCGAGCCCGTGCGCACGATTCTTTCCGGCCCGGCGGGCGGGGTGCTCGGCGCACAGTACGTGGCCGGGCTGGCTGGCTTCGGGGAAGTCATCAGCCTGGATATGGGCGGCACTTCGACCGACGTAGCGCTGGTCAGCCGCGCGCTGCAGACCACCTGCGAAGCGACCGTGGCGGGCCTGCCGGTGGCGGTACCCATGCTCGACATCCACACCGTGGGTGCCGGGGGCGGCTCGATCGCCCGGTTCGACCGCGGCGGCGCCCTGCGGGTAGGGCCGGAAAGCGCCGGCGCCGACCCGGGGCCCATCTGTTACGGTCGCGGCGAGCAGCCGACGGTCACCGATGCCCACCTGGTGCTCGGACGCATCGCGCCGCAGGGATTTCTCGGTGGAGAGTTCCGTCTGGACGAGCGACGCACCCGGGAATATCTGGCGCGTTTTCTGCGGCGCGCACCGGCAGCGCTGCGCAACCCGGAGCGGTTTGCGCAGGGCGTGCTCGATGTCGCCAACGCCACGATGGAAAAAGCCATCCGCGTCATCAGCATCGAGCGCGGATACGACCCGCGCGACTACACCCTAGTGGCCTTCGGTGGCGCCGGTGGACTGCACGCCTGCGAGCTGGCTGAGGCGCTGTCGATGCCCCGCGTGCTCATCCCGAAGTTTCCGGGAGCGCTTTCGGCACTGGGCATCCTGCGGGCAGACGTCGTGCGGGATTTTTCGCAGACCATCCGCCTGCCGGTGACCTCCCTGCCGGAGACCCGCGCGGCGCTGCAGCGCGTTTTTGCCGGGCTGGAGCGGCGCGGCCGCGCCGACCTCCGCCGCGAGGGTTTCCCTGCAGCCGCACTGCGCATCGAGCGTCTGCTGGAGATGCGGTACATCGGTCAGGCTTACGAACTGGCCGTGCCTGCAGGCGGTGATTTCGTGACTGCGTTTCACCGCGCCCATCAGCGTCGCTACGGCTACGCCGAACCGGGACGGCCGGTGGAAATCGTCACCGTGCGCCTGCGTGTAGCCGGACGCACGGCCAAACCGGAGCTGCCGCGTTCCCGTCCCGCGGGGCGCTCGCCGAAGGCCGCTCTGACTGGCGAGCAGCGGACGTACTGCCGGGGGCGTATGATTCCGGCTGCAATTTACGACCGTTCGAAACTCCGCGCCGGCCATCGCTTCGCCGGACCGGCCATCGTCACCGAGTACAGCGCGACAACCTTCGTGCCACCGGCCTGGCAGGCCCGCGTGGACGAATGGGGAAATCTTCTGCTCGTGCGCCGATGAGCAGGGGGTAAGGGTGAGAACACCGGATCCAACACGGCTGGAAATTTTCAAGAACCTGTTCCACTCCGTCGCCGAGGAGATGGGCGCAGCGCTGCGTCGGGTGGCCTTTTCGCCGAACATCAAAGAGCGGCGCGACTACTCCTGCGCCGTGTTCGACTCCGCCGGCCAGGTGCTCGCCATGGGCGATCACATGCCGGTGCACCTGGGCTCGATGCCGGCTTCGGTGGCGGCGGCGATCCGGGCACTTTCCCTTGCGCCGGGCGATGTGGCGTTGCTGAACGATCCCTACGCCGGGGGAACGCACCTGCCGGATCTGACCATGGTGATGCCGGTCTATCTGCCGCGGGACCGCAGGCCCGCGTTCTACGTGGCCAATCGCGCGCATCACGCCGACGTGGGCGGCAGCCAGGCCGGTTCCATGGGACTGGCACGCGAGATCTATCAGGAGGGACTGCGCATCCCCCCGGTGAAAATCTACCAGCGCGGACGGCTGGTGCGCGACGTGCTGTCCATGATTCTGGGAAATGTGCGCACGCCCGAGGAACGTCGAGGTGACCTGGCGGCTCAGATTGCCGCCTGCCGGATCGGAGAGCGCCGGCTGCGGGAGATCGTGGCGAAGTACGGGCGGCGGGAGGTGTTCGCCTACGCGCGCCATCTGCTGGAGTATTCAGCGCGGATGATGGCCGGTGTGCTCCGCACGATTCCAGATGGTACCTACCGCGCCGAAGATTTTCTCGATGACGATGGCATCGAACCCCGTCCGCTGCGCATCGCCGTGACGATTCGCATCCGGGGCGGCCGCGCCGTGGTGGACTTCACCGGTTCGGCGCCGCAATGTGCCGGCAGTGTGAATGCCGTGCGCGCGATAACCGAGTCGGCGGTGTTTTACGTTTTCCGCTGCCTGCTCGACGAGCAGGTGCCGGCTACAGCCGGGTTGATGCGTCCGATTCGGGTGGTGGCGCCCGAAGGCAGTATCGTCGCGGCGCGGCCGCCGGCCGCCGTTGCAGGAGGCAACGTAGAAACTTCCCAGCGCACCGTGGATGTGCTGCTGCGTGCGCTGGCCCGGGCCGTCCCTGCGCGCATCCCGGCGGCCAGCCAGGGCACGATGAACAACCTGACCCTGGGCGGCAGCGACCCTCGCCGCGGCGGCGCGCCGTTCGCCTACTACGAAACGATTGCTGGGGGCATGGGCGCGCGGCCGGGCAAAGACGGCATCAGCGGCATCCACACCCACATGACCAATTCGCTCAACTCCCCCATCGAAGTCCTCGAGCACGCCTATCCGGTGCGTGTGCGACGCTATGTGCTGCGGCGGGGCTCGGGCGGGGCGGGAAGATGGCGCGGCGGCGATGGCCTCGTCCGCGAAATCGAACTGCTGGATGAAACGCAAGTCGGCCTGCTTTCTGACCGGCGCCGCTTTGGCCCTTATGGATTGGCTGGAGGTCGGCCGGGCAAGCCCGGACGAAACCTGCTCATCGTCGGGGGCCGGCGTCGGCTGCTGGCCGGCAAATGCGGCTTCTATGCGCCTGTAGGAGCCATCCTCCGCATCGAAACGCCCGGTGGCGGCGGCTGGGGCAAGCCTGTAAAAAAATAGCATCGGTGGCCGCTAGTCCTGCTGGGTCGGGCTGAAAAGCGCTTTCCGGAAAATGGCAAAAACCGCCCCGCTGCTCTTTCAACCGTGCCCGGTGAAGAGCAGTCTCCGGCTTGTCCGAAGAGGCGGCTGAAGCTCGTCTCTGCAGTGACGAAGAATATTGGGAGCTGGCGAGACTTACTCAGGCGATTCGGTTCCGGTCGGCAATTGCAATCGGGCCTTGGCCAGCGCGCGCATCAGGCTGGATTCGATGGCCGTTTCTGTTGTGCCCTTGGCCACGGCCATCTCACTGACCAGCAGTTGCTTGGCCCGTTCCAGCATCTTCTTTTCTCGGAACGAAAGCGGTTTGGTCCGGCTCAGCGCCAGCAGGCTTTTCAGCACGGCGGCCACATCCATCAGCGAGCCTGTTCGCATCCGTTCGGAGTTTTCCTTGTAGCGATGTTTCCAGTCGTGATGGTTGGTGCAGCGGCCTTTTTCGAGGAAGGAGAGCACTTTCGAGGTCTCTGCCGGTCGGATCAGGGGTCGCAGGCCCACGGCTTCGACATTGGTCTGCGGTACCATGACGCGCGAGCCGGTGGATAAGATGCGCAGGGTGTAGTACTTGACCGTTCTTCCGTTCAGCATTCCGTAACTGATTTGTTCGATGACGCCGACTCCCTGGTTCGGGTAGACCACTTTATCCCCATGCTTGAAATCCATAGGACTCTCCCCAAGCAGGCATGCCATTTGATTGTAGGCATGCGGCTTAGACAGCGTCAAGGATTCATTTGAAAAATCCCCCCGCCGCTTGCGGCTGGTTCGTGATACCCGCTGGCGCCGACGAGGGTACGGTTCACGTCCAGCAGAGGCGGCATGCAGCCGCAGAACGGCCCTTGCGATAGAATGCCGGCATGCGGACGCTGGCGGTGGATACGAGCACGCAGTCGGGCAGCCTGGCGGTGGTGGAGTCGGTCGCCGGGCCGGAGGGCGCAGCCGGGACTGAACCGTGGGTGCGGGTGCTCGGGGTCGTCTCTACCTGTACCGACGAGACCTACTCCTCGCGGATGTTCCGTCAACTCGATTTTCTGCTGCGCGAGACGGGACTCGAACTCGGCAGTTTCGATCTTTTTTCCGTGGCCGCGGGGCCGGGTTCTTTCACCGGTTTGCGCGTGGGTCTGGCGGCGGTCAAAGGTTGGGCTGAGGTCTACCGGAAGCCGGTGGCGGCGATCAGCGGTCTGGAAGTCGTGGCCGCGCAGGCCCGCGCACCAGAGCCACTGCTGGTGCCGGTTGTGGATGCTCGCCGCGGACAGGTCTACGCCGGGGTGTATCGCCGCACCGACCACGGGCTCAGCCGCGTGGGCGATGAGGTGGTCATGACGCTGGCCGAATTTCTGGCCGAGCTGCCGCCGCGCGTCGAAGATCGCGCCTTCGCCTTCGTGACCACTTCGCCGGAACTGCTGGCCGGGCCGCTGGCGGAATCGCCGTTCCGCCATCGCCCGCTGGAAGTTGTCTCCAATGTACTCGCGCCCGTGCTGGGAGCGCTCGGCTTGGCGCGGGCCCAGCGGGGCGAACTGGTCGATGCGGTTGCGCTCGACGCTCACTACATCCGCCGCTCGGACGCCGAACTGCTGTGGAAAGGCTGATTGCCATCCGCCCGCTGGCTGCGGACGACCTCGATGCGGTGTTGCAGATTCAGGCGCAGTGCCCCGAGATCGTTGCCTGGAGCCGCGCCAGCTATGCGCCGGTCGTGCGCGGCGAATATCCCGGCTGGGTGGCTGCGGCGGATTCCCGAGTGCTGGGCTTTGTCGTCAGCCGGAAAACGGCGGAAGAAGCCGAAATTCTGAATCTGGCCGTATTGCCTGAGGCCCGGCGGCAGGGCATCGGCAGCCGACTGCTCGTGCAGGTTCTGGAAGAGGCCCGGCAGGCCGGCGCCCGCCGCGTGTGGCTGGAGGTGCGCGCCTCGAATGCGGCGGCCATCCGCTTCTACGAGCGCCACGGATTCCGGCTGCGAGGACTGCGGCGCGACTATTACTCGAACCCGCGCGAAGACGCTCTGCTCTACTGCTGCGAGCTCGTTCAATCGCCGCAGGGGAAGTGAAACGCCGGAGCGGTCCTGGGCTCGTTCTGCGCGGGTTTCCTGCGTGGAAAATCCGGCGAAAGGGGCATGAGTGCCGCGCCGCTGTGGACAAGTGCGGAGTACTGACTCGAATGCATTGTTGTGGTAGCATAGCGCGGCTGGTTTGGAGTTGCGGATACGATGCCGGAGCACTACATTCCGATTTTCATTTTTGCTGCGCTGGCCGCGGCGTTTCCGGCCGTCACGCTGATCATTTTCAAGTACATCCGGCCGGAGATGCGCGCCGTGGGCGCGAAGCTCGAGCCGTACGAGTGCGGCATCCCTCCCGAGGGCGATGCCCGCGGACGGTATTCGGTGCGCTTCTACATCGTGGCCATTCTGTTTGTCATTTTCGATGTGGAGGTCATCTTCCTGTTTCCCTGGGCGGTGCAGTACGGGGTGCTGGGATTGTATGGGCTGGTAACAATGTTCGTTTTTCTCGGCATTTTGCTGATCGGGTACGTGTGGCTGTACCGCAGCGGCGCCCTGGAGTGGATCTACGAATGACCCGCAACGGATATCTTCCCGGTCGTCTTCGGCCGGGCTTTTTTTATGCCGTGCTGCGGTGCGAAGAACGATGCAGTGCGGGCGTTGACGCCTTTTTTGTCGGTATGTTAGAAACTAACGCTTAATTTCAGCAGTTTTTGCGACGAGCGGGTGGAGGCCTCGCGCGCAGCCAAGTCTCGACCAGTCCTGATCATGGCCGACGAACCAACCTCCAAGCAGCCCGAAAAGCGACCGGAGACCTCCGAGGGCCAGCCCCCGGCCCGGGAGACTTCTGCGCAGAAGCCTGCCGAAAAGCCGGCCGGGGAAAAGCCTGTTCCGCCGAAGAAAGAAGCTCCGCCGGCCTGGCCGAAGCCGCTGGACAACGAGATGGTGCGCCGCTTCCGCCAGCGCTTCGGAGACGCCATCCTGGATGCGCTCGAAGACCGCAAACAGGCCATCCTGGTGGTCGCGGCGGAACGGCTCCGCGAAATTGCCGAGTACGCGCGCGACGAAGAGCAGTTCGATATGCTGACTGACCTGACCGCCGTGGACTGGCCCAAGCGCGAGAAGCGGTTCGACCTGGTGGTGAACCTGTACAGCTTTCCGCGCAACGAACGTTTGCGCCTGAAAGCCGCCGTCGGCGAACACGACCAGCCGCCCAGCCTGGCTCCGGTGTGGGCAGCGGCGAATTGGCTCGAGCGCGAATGCTTCGATATGTTCGGCATTCGTTTCGAGGGGCACCCGGACCTGCGCCGGATTCTCCTGCCGGACGAATGGGTGGGGCATCCCCTGCGCAAGGACTACGACATCCTGCAGCAGGATACGGCCTGGGTGCGCGAAAACCTGGGCATCGAAAGCGGACAGTAACCGATGGCCGAAACGCCTACTCGCCACGTGCACTTCCCGGGCATGGACACGACCGTGCTCGGCGCCGACGAAATCATCATCAACATGGGCCCGCAGCACCCCTCCACGCACGGCGTGCTGCGCGTGAAGCTGCACCTGGACGGCGAAAAAGTCATCGGCTCGGAATGCATCATCGGCTATCTGCACCGCGGCGTCGAAAAAATCGCCGAGCACCGCAGCTACCAGCAGTTCGCCCCCTATGTGGACCGCATGGACTACGTGGCCGCGGTTTCCAACGGGCTCGGCTACTGCGAGGCAGTCGAAAAGCTGCTGGAAGTCGAAGTGCCGCCGCGCGCGAAAGTCGTCCGCACGATCCTGACCGAGCTGCAGCGCATTGCCAGCCACCTGCTCTGGCTCGGCACCCATGCCCTGGACATCGGCGCACTGACGCCCATCTTTTACTGTTTCCGGGAACGCGAAGAGATTCTGAAAATTTTTGAGAAATACTGCGGCGCGCGTCTCACCACGCACGCCTTCCGCATCGGCGGTCTCCAGTACGAGGTTTATGACGGCTTCGAGGAGGACGTCAAGCGCTTCCTGGCGGACTTCGACCGGAAAATTGACGAATACGAAGCCCTGCTCACCACGAACCGCATCTGGGTCGAGCGCACGAAGGGCATCGGAGTGCTTTCAGCGCAGGACGCCATTGCGCTGGGCGTCACCGGCCCCGTGCTGCGAGCCAGTGGCGTGAAGTGGGACATCCGCAAAGCCTTCCCGTACGCGGCCTATGACCGCTACGACTTCGAAATCCCCGTAGGCAGCAACGGCGATACCTACGACCGCTACCTGGTGCGCATGGAAGAGATGCGGCAGTCGCGTCGCATCTGCTTGCAGGCGATCGAAGACATCCCTTCAGGGCCCATCCTGGGCAAGGTGGGCAAGGTGATGAAGCCGGCACCGGGAGAAGTCTATCATTCGATCGAAGCGCCCAAGGGCGAGCTGGGCTACTACATCGTCAGCGACGGCACCACGCAGCCCTATCGCGTGCGCATCCGTCCCCCGTCGTTCATCAACCTGCAGGCGTTCGACACCATGGTGCGGGGGCATCTGGTGGCCGACGTGGTGGCGATTATCGGTACGATCGACATCGTACTCGGCGAGGTGGACCGCTAGGCGGGTCGCTATGGACGCTGTCGTGGAATTTTTGAAGCCGCACCTGCTGCCGCTGCTCTGGGCGGTAGTGATTGTCGCGGTGCTGCCGCTGGTGGCGGGCTACATCGTGCTGCTCGAGCGCAAAGTGATGGCCGACATCCAGGCGCGGCTCGGCCCGATGCGCGTGGGGCCGCACGGACTGCTGCAGCCGATCGCCGATGCGCTCAAACTGCTCCTGAAAGAGGACATCATCCCGGCCAACGCCGACAAATGGATTTTCTGGATCGCGCCGCTGATTTCGGTGACCGCAGCCATGCTGGCGCTTTCGGCCATGCCCTTCGGGCCCGTGTTTCAGATTGCCGACCTGAACGTGGGTCTGCTGTTCATCGTGGCGGTCAGCTCGCTGGGAATTTTCGGCATCGTGCTGGGCGGCTGGTCGTCGAACAGCCACTACGCGCTGCTCGGCGCGTTGCGCAGCGCAGCCCAGGTGGTCAGCTACGAAGTCGCCGTGGGCATGGCCCTGGTCAGCGGCCTGCTGCTGGCGGGCACGCTCTCGATGCGGAAGATGGTCGAAGCGCAGGCCGAGCAGGGCGTCTGGTTCGCGTTTCTGGTTCCCGTCGGATTTTTCATCTACCTGGTCGCGGGCATCGCGGAGCTGAATCGTGCGCCGTTCGACCTGCCCGAAGCCGAATCCGAGCTCGTGGCCGGCTACATGACCGAGTACAGCGGCTTTCGCTGGGCGCTCTATTTCCTTGGAGAGTACACGGCCATGATCGTCGTCAGCGGAATCGGCACGACGCTGTTCCTGGGCGGATGGCTGCGGCCGTTTCCCAACGTGGCGGCATTCGATTTTCTCGATTACCTGCCTGCAGTCCTTTTTCTGGCGCTGACGGGCTACTGCTTCTACCGGGCCCCGAAGCAGCCGGTGCCGATCCAGAAGGCAGTGATGGGGCTGTTCGGAGTGCTGTGTTTGGGTATCACTGCCGCGCTCGGCTGGGCGGTGACGCTGCCGGCCGAAGCCGTGGCGCGGGCGGGCATTCTGGGAGCGTTCTGGTTTTTGGCCAAGGTGTTTTTGTTTCTCTACAGCTTCATGTGGTTCCGGTTCACGTTTCCCCGCTACCGGTTCGATCAGTTGATGCGGTTGGGATGGCATTTCCTGATTCCTGTCTCGCTGGTGAACGTGATGGGGGTGGGCGCTGCGCTGGTGTTGCATCGGCAGGCGGGTTGGCCGCTCTGGCAGGGTCTGGTGCTGGGCACGGTCGTCACGCTGGCCGTCGCTGCCTGGCTGATCCTGGTTCGCCAGCGCCGGCCCGTGGCAGCGCCGTCTGCGGGCGGGGAAGTGTAGGGCGCGATGGTTGAGCAGTTCACGTTTTATTTCTTTGCGGCTCTGGCGGTGATTTCCGCGGTGCTGGTGGTTACCGTGCGCAATGCCGTCTACAGCGCCGTGTTTCTGATCACCACGCTGCTGGCCACCGCGGGAATTTTCCTGCAACTGCGCGCCGAATTCCTGTTCGTCGTACAGATCATCCTGTATGTCGGCGGGATCATGGTGCTGTTTGTCTTTGTCGTTATGCTGGTGGACCTGGATGTCGCGTTGCGGCAGGTGCAGTTCAACCGGCAGAAGTGGGTGGCGCTGCTCGTGGTTCTGGCCGTGGCCGGCCAGCTCGTCTTTGCCCTTGCGCTCGGCAGCGAAGCGCTCGGGCTGCCTGCGGCCGCGCCGGAATCGCTCGAGCCGAACACCGAGTCGGTGGGCCTGCGGCTGTTCGAGAGTTACATGCTGCCGTTTGAGATCGCCTCGATCCTGCTGCTGGTGGCGATGATCGGAGCCGTCCTGCTGGGCAAGCGGCAGAAACCGCCGAGGAGCGAAGCATGATTCCCACGAGCCACTATCTCTATCTGGCGCTGGCGCTGTTTACGATCGGCGTGCTGGGTGTGCTCACGCGGCGCAACGTGATCATCATTCTGATGTCCATCGAGCTGATTCTCAACGCGGTGAACATCAACCTGGTGGCCTTCGCCCGGCACTTCGGCTCGGTGGATGGTCAGATTTTTGCGATTTTTGTGGTCACCGCCGCAGCGGCCGAAGCGGCTATCGGCCTGGGAATCATCATTGCGTTTTTCCGGAACCGGGAAACGGTACTGGCCGACGAAATGGACATGCTGAAGTGGTAGCGCAACCGTGACGACACCGTTGCCCTATTTTCTGGACTCGATCTGGCTGATCCCGCTGTTCCCGCTCGGGACGGCGGCGCTGATGCTGTTCTTCGGCCGGCGACTGCCGAACTCGGCCGTCAGCGTGCTCTGCGTGGGCAGCGTCTTGGTGTCGTTTGTCTATTCCGTGGGGGCGTTCCTGCAGTTGCGGGCCTGGCCGTTTGCGGCGCTGGGCTACTGGCCCGAAAAGGTTCTGTTCGACTGGGTGCCGCTGGGCGCCTACCACACCGACGCCGGGCAACTGGCGCAGTTCACCGCAGAGTGGGGATTCCTGCTCGACCCGCTTTCCGCCGTGATGATTCTGGTGGTGACCGGCGTCGGGCTGCTGATCCACATCTACTCGATCGGGTACATGGGGCATGAAGGCGGCTACTACCGCTTCTTCGGCTACATGAACCTGTTCATGTTTTCCATGCTCACGCTGGTGCTGGCCAACAACCTGCTGCTGATGTTCGTCGGCTGGGAAGGCGTGGGCCTGTGCAGTTACCTGCTGATCGGTTTCTACTTTCTCCGCAAGTCGGCCTCGGATGCGGGCAAGAAGGCGTTCATCGTCAACCGCGTGGGCGATGCCGGCTTCCTGCTGGGCATTTTTCTGACGGCAGCCACACTGGGTACCATCAAGTTCACCGAGCTCGGCCCGGCGATCCAGCAGATGGGTCTGTCGGTCGGCGCGCCGGCCCTGACCGCCATTGGCTTGCTGCTGTTTGTCGGTGCGACCGGCAAATCGGCGCAGATCCCGCTCTACACCTGGTTGCCGGACGCCATGGAAGGTCCCACGCCGGTCAGCGCTCTGATTCACGCCGCCACGATGGTCACTGCGGGCGTCTACATGGTCACGCGCACCAACGCCATCTATCAGATGGCGCCGGAAGCGCTTGCGGTGGTGGCCATCGTCGGGGCACTGACCGCCTTCTACGCGGCCACGATGGGCCTGGTACAGAACGACATCAAACGCGTGCTGGCCTATTCGACCATCAGCCAGCTCGGCTACATGTTCCTGGCCTGTGGCGTGGGCGCTTACATCGCCGGCATCTTCCATCTGATGACGCATGCCTTCTTCAAAGCGCTGCTCTTTCTGGCCGCGGGCAGCGTGATTCACGCGCTCTCGGGTGAGCAGGACATGCAGAAGATGGGCGCGCTGTGGAATCGCGTGCCGGTGACGGCGCGCACCATGTTCATCGCCGCGCTGGCGATTGCCGGTATTCCGCCGCTGGCGGGTTTCTTCAGCAAAGACGAAATCCTGTGGAAGACGTGGTCGGCGGGAGACATCGGGCAGATCCTCTGGCTGCTGGGCGCTGTCACGGCGCTGCTGACCGCCTTCTACATGTTCCGGCTGATCAACCTGACATTTTTCGGCAAATCGCGCGTGCCGAAAGAAGTGGATCATCACGTGCACGAATCGCCGGCGGTGATGACCGTGCCGCTGGTCGTGCTGGCCGTGCTTTCTGTAGTCGGCGGCTGGGTGGGCATTCCGGCCGCGCTGGGCGGCAGCAATCATTTCGAACACTGGCTCGAGCCGGTGATCAGCCAGCCGCCGGGCGTGCACCACGCCGCTGCCTTGACTGACGGGGCGCACCACGATCCGACCGAATACGTCCTCATGGTTGTTTCCGTGCTGTTAGCACTGCTGGGCATCTGGCTGGCGCGGTATGTCTACATTCGCCGCGAAGGTCTGGCCGAACAGCTTGCGGCTCGCTGGAGCGGATTGCACCGTCTGCTGTTCCGCAAATACTACGTGGACGAGCTCTATGACGCGCTGTTCGTCAACCGCGCGAAAGACCTGGGCACGACGCTGGCGGCGTTTGACCGGCGCGTGATTGACGGCTGGGGCGTGGACGGTTCGGCCTGGTTCACGCGGTTCACATCGCGGGTTTCGATCTGGTGGGATACCTGGATCGTGGATGGCCTGGTGAACCTGACCGCCTGGGTGGTCGGGGTCTTCAGCTATCCGTTCCGCTGGCTGCAGACCGGCCGCGTACAAAACTACGCCCTGGTGTTCGCCCTGGGGGTGCTGATCCTGCTGGCGTACTACCTGCGCGGCATACTGTGATGCCGCTGGCCGGCAAGCAGCCGTCGGCCAGGGGCAAGTGAGGGTGCTGGGATGCAATTCTTTCAAGATCACATCCTGAGCGTGATCCTGTTCACGCCGACCGTCGGCGCGATCCTGATGCTGTTCATCCGCGGCGACCGGGAAAATGTGCACCGCTGGATGGGCAACCTGTTCGGGATGCTGGGCTTTCTGGTGTCGCTGCCGCTGGTGATTCGCCTGGGCGAGAACTGGAACACGTTCAATCCGGCGCTGACCGATTTTCAGTTCGTCGAAGATGTGGAGTGGATTCCCTCGATCGGCGCTCGCTACGCCCTGGGCGTCGATGGCATCAGCCTGCTGCTGGTGCTGCTGACCACGCTGCTCGGCGCCATCGCCATTCTTTCCTCCTGGTCGGCAATCACCCAGCGCGTCAAGGAATACTACATCCTGATGCTGTTGCTGCAGACCGGCATGCTCGGAGTCTTCCTGGCGCTGGATTTCTTCCTGTTCTACGTCTTCTGGGAAGTGATGCTGGTGCCGATGTATTTCCTGATTGGCGTCTGGGGCAGCGATCGACGGCTGTACGCGGCCATCAAGTTTTTCCTCTACACGTTGGCGGGTTCGGTGCTGATGCTGCTGGCGATTCTGGGCATGTACTTCACCTACGCCCAGCAGACCGGCGTGTACACCTTCGACATTCGCACGCTGCTCGAAGCCGTGCCCGGCTTCAGCCCCGCGCTCCAGCAGTGGTTGTTCTGGGGGTTGTTCTTCGCCTTCGCCATCAAAGTGCCCATGTTCCCGTTCCACACCTGGCTACCCGACGCCCACACCGAAGCGCCCACGGCCGGCTCGGTGATTCTGGCCGGCGTGCTGCTGAAGATGGGCACCTACGGCTTTCTGCGCTTCAGCGTGCCGATGCTGCCGGATGCCGTGAAAGAGTATTCGCAGATCATGGTTTGGGTTTCCATTGTCGCCATCATCTACGGCGCCCTGGTCTGCATGATGCAGAAGGACATGAAGAAGCTGATTGCCTACTCGTCGGTGAGCCATCTGGGCTTCTGCACGCTGGGCATTTTTGCGCTGACTCCGCACGGGCTTTCCGGCAGCCTGCTCCAGCAGATCAATCACGGGCTTTCGACCGGTGCGCTGTTTTTGATTGTCGGCGTGCTCTACGAGCGTCGCCACACCCGCATGATCGCTGACTTCGGCGGGCTGTCCACGCCGATGCCCGGCTTCGCGGCCATCTATCTGATCGTCAGCCTGGCTTCGCTCGGCATGCCGCTGCTGAACGGCTTCATCGGAGAATTCACGATCCTGCGTGGCGTCTTTGAAGTGAACAAGCACTGGGCCGCCTGGGGCGTGGTGGGCATCGTGCTCGGTGCGGCCTATCTGCTCTGGCTCTATCAGCGCGTGATGTTCGGCCACGTAACCCACGAGGAAAACAGACACCTGCCCGACCTGAACCTGCGCGAGTACGCCACGCTGGTGCCGCTCGTGGTGCTCTGCTTCTGGATCGGCATCTATCCGAAGCCGTTTTTCGAAATCATCGATCCGCCGATGCATCGCATCGTGAACCGCGTCAATCCGGGGTACTACCTGGTAGACCCGGTGAAGCCCCTTCCGGCACCTTCGGCAGAAACCGGAACCACTTCGGCGACACCCGGCTCGGCCGCGGTGCCGCCCCAGGAGCAGCGCTGAGCATGCCGACTCTGTTCCCCAATCCCGAAGAACTGGCGCTGATTCTGCCCCAGATCTGGCTGGCTGCGTTCGGTCTGGCCATCCTGCTGCTGGATTTTCTGCTGGGCCCGCGCCAGAAATGGGTGAATGCGTTTGGCGCGCTGCTCGGGGTGGCGGCCAGCGGAGTGGCGCTGTGGCGGCTGCGAGGCGTCCATGCCGTCGGTGTGCCCGGCTTCGGAGGCGCGATTGTCGTGGACCCGTTTTTCGTGTTTTTCGGGTTCCTGTTTCTTGCCTCCACCGCCCTGGTCATTCTGCTTTCGGTGCGCTACCTCGAAGTAGAAGAAGAGCACCGCGGCGAATACTACGCGCTGATGCTGTTCGCCACCGTCGGCATGATGTTCCTGGCTGCCGGCACCGACCTGGTGGTGATTTTCGTGGCGCTGGAGACGATGGCCGCCTCCTTCTATGTGCTCACCGGCTACCTGCGGCGGGACAAGCGCTCCAATGAAGCCGCTCTGAAATATCTACTGCTGGGCGCGTTCAGCTCGGGGCTGCTGGCGTATGGATTTTCGGTGCTGTACGGAATGGCCGGCTCGACGCGGCTGACGGAAATCGGCTATGCATTTCGCACCCCGAGCAATGAAATCTTCCCCGTGGTGGCGCTGGTGGCCGTCGCTGCCGGACTGTTTTTCAAGGTGGCCGCTGTACCCTTCCACCAGTGGGCTCCCGATGTGTACGAAGGCGCGCCCACACCGGTGACCGCCTATGTGAGTGTGGCCTCGAAAGCAGCCAGTTTCGCGGTGCTCATGCGTTTGTTCCTGGTGGTCTTTGAACCGATGCGCGCGAACTGGGAGCTGCTGCTCGGCGGTATCGCGCTGGCGACGATGACTTGGGGCAACCTGGCCGCTCTCACGCAGACCAACGTGAAACGCCTGCTGGCCTACAGCTCGATTGCGCACGTCGGTTACATCCTGCTGGGTCTGGTAGCCGGCAACGAAACTGGCCTGAAAGGCATGGCGTTTTACCTGTTTGCCTACGCGTTCATGAACACCGGCGCGTTTGCTATCGTCATTCTGCTGCGGCGCAAAGGCGTGATCGGCGACGAGCTGGACGACATGAACGGCCTGATCTACCGCAACCCCACCGCCGCCGTGCTGATGGTGATTTTTCTGATTTCGCTGGCCGGCATCCCGCCGACCGCCGGTTTTCTGGGCAAATATTTCATCTTCCTGTCTCTGATCGAATCGCAACACTACCTGCTGGCGGTGTTTGCGGTGCTCTACATTGTTCCGGCGGTGTACTATTATTTCCGCATTGTCGTGCACATGTGGCTGCGCGAGGCAACCGACGCAACTCGTCCGGCAATCTCCCCGGCGCAGGCCGTCGCGCTGGCCGCCTGCACTCTGGTGACGCTCGGCGCGCTGCTCTACGCGGAACCGTTCGTGCGCCTGGCCACCTACTCGCTGCTCGGCTCTGTTGTCCGCTAGCCGAAGGTCCGATGCCCGTCGAAGAGCCACCGCGGAAACGTCCAACCGCTTTTCTTCGCGCTCTGGCCTATGCCATGGAGCTGCCGTTCATCCTGGTGGGCGGAGTGGTCATCGGCGGAGGCATCGGCTGGTGGCTCGACCAGCAAGCGGGTACACTGCCGCTGTTGGCGATCATGCTGGGTCTGCTCGGGTTCATCGCGGGCTTGCGGGAGATTCTCCGACGCATCCCCAAAAATGACGAGAAAAGATCCGAACACGGGGACGGTTGAAGCGTTCTATCGCGTGGCGGAGCGACAGATCGAACTCTGGACCCTGCGGGTGGGTGCCGTCGCAGCCGTCGTCGCAGGCCTGGGTTGGAGCTGGGCCGCGGCGGGCGGCGTGCTGTTGGGCGCGGCGCTGGCGTGGCTCAACTTCCGCTGGCTGAAGCAGGCCGTGGCGGCACTCGAACACGTCTCGGTGGCGCAGACCCACGGGGACATTGTCCGCATCCCGCGTCGCACATACGTGAAGTTCTTCGGGCGCTACGTGTTGCTGCTCGCAGTGCTTTATGTTATCTTTTCGCGTTCTTGGTTGCCGGTCGGTGCCGTTTTTGCCGGCCTGTTTGCGCTGGTGGCGGCTGTGCTGGGCGCTATGATCGTGGCGCTGATTTGCCGCCCGGACCGCTAGCCCCGCCCAGTCCTGCGATTTCAGGAGGAAGCTCTCCGGGTCAAACACTGCGAACGTCTGCCCTATGGAACACGAACCCTCTTTCCTGACCGTCTGGTTCAATCATTGGTTTGGCGGCCCGGTGCTGGCGTTGCTGCATGCGCTCGGGATTCAACCGCACGACCCTGCCCACCCGATTCCGGAATACATCGTGATGGAAATCTTCGTTTTCCTGTTTGCCGTGGTCTTCGTGCTCTGGTTGAAACGGCGTCTGTCGGTGGAGCGGCCCGGGGCAGTGCAGCAGTGCGTGGAGATGTTGCTCACCAACCCGATGGGCGTGGGCGTGCGCGACCTGCTCGACGATATGGTCGGCCACGGCGCCCGCCGCTACATGCCGGTGCTGGGCAGCATCGGGATTTTCATCCTGCTCAGCAATCTGATCAGCCTGATTCCCATTTTCACTTCACCGACCGCGCATCCTTCGGTGCCCTTTGCCTGCGCATTGCTGGTGTTCGGCTACTACCATTTTTGTGGACTGCGGAAACACGGGCCGCTCAAGTACGGCCAGCACTTTCTGGGGCCGGTGCTGCTCATGTCGCCTCTGATGCTGCTGATTGAGTTGGTCAGCCATCTGGCGCGGCTGCTCTCGCTCACCGTTCGTCTCTGGGTGAACATGGTGGTCAGTGAAATGCTGTACCTGATTTTTCTGGGTCTGACCCTGTCCCTGATGCTGTTTGCAGGTGAAGGGAACCCGGCCGGATATGTTCTTGCCGCGGTGCCTCTGATTTTTCCGATTGTCTTTATTCTGCTGCACCTGTTCGTCGGCGTGCTGCAAGCATTCGTCTTCACGCTGCTGCCTGTGATCTACGTTGGCGGGGCAGTCGCCGAAGAGCATTGATTCGTCTGGCATGATAACGGCCGTGCAGTGTGATCCCGGACTGCACGAGGATGACCGGGAGCCACCTCCTGCGGCCTTCTAATACAAAAGGAGACGTTGATGAGAAAAATTTCCGTAGTGCTGATGGCAGTTCTGGCCGCTACCGTGCTCGCGCCGGCGGCGCTGGCGCAAGAGGGCGGCGGCGCGAGCAGCGTGAACTGGGTCGCACTGACAGCTGGCTTCTCAATGGCCATCGCTTCGGCAGCCTGCGGTTACGCCCAGGCCAAAGCCGTTTCCGCGGCCTGCGAGGGTTTCGCCCGCAACCCGGGCGCTGCGCCGGCGATTCGCTTCGCCATCATTCTGGCGCTGGTGCTGATCGAGTCGATGGCGCTGTACACCTTTGCCATCATCTTCCTGAAAGTCAGCTAGACCGAACCAGAACTTTGCGGCCCGGGGCGATGTGCTCCGGGCCGTTTGTTTTTCTGTGGACGATGCGCGCGGGGATCCCGCAGACGATTTAGTGTGCTTCGTACTGCGTGGTCAGCGGAACGACGCGGCAGCCAGCTCGGCGATGCGCATCAGGTGTCCCGGGAAAATACCCAGCAGCAGTGTGCCGGCGGCCGTAGCTGCCAGTACGAGACCGGTGCCTGCAGGCACGGGTTCGCGCGCGGCGTGCTCATAGGTTGGGTCGGGCTCCCGGAAATACATGTAGAGAATCACCCGCAGGTAGTAGTACGCGCCGAGCAGAGTGTTGACGGCCGCCAGCACGACCAGACCGAGCAGTTCAGCGCGCAGGCCAGCCACAAAGACGTAGAATTTGCCCAGGAAGCCCGCCGTCAGGGGCAGTCCGAGCAACGAAAGCAAATAGAGCGAAAGCGTGGCGGCCACCACCGGCTCGCGCCGGGCCAAGCCGGCGTAGTCTTCCAGGGTGAGCCGTCGTTCGCCGCGTCCGGCCAGGTGCGCTACCAGTGTGAAAGCCCCCAACTTCATCAGCGCGTAGGCAGCCAGGTAATAGAGCGCGGCAGCGTAGGCGGCTTCCGTGCCCGCGGCTAGCGCCACCAGGATGTAGCCGGCATGGGCGATGGAGCTGTAGGCCAGCATGCGTTTCACGTTCGACTGCACCAGCGCCGCCAGGTTGCCCACGAACATCGTCAGCGCTGCGGAACCCCACAGCACCCAGAACCAGAGCAGCGTCGCCGGCAGCACCGTCCCCGCGATGCGCAGCAGTACGGCAAACGCGGCGGCTTTCGGCGCCGTGCTCAGCAGCGCCGTGACGGGTGCCGGAGCGCCTTCGTAGACGTCGGGCGTCCACACGTGAAAGGGTGCGCTGGCGACTTTGAAGGCCAGTCCGATGAACACCAGCGCCAGCCCCAGCTTCAGCAGCAGCACGCTGGCCACGCCTTCGGCCACCTGCTCCAGCCGGGCCGTTCCGGTGGCGCCGTACACGAGGGCCACGCCGAACAGGAAAAACGCCGTGGCGAACGAGCCGAGCAGGAAGTATTTCAGCGCCGATTCGTTCGCGCGGAGCGCCTCGCGCCGGTAGCTGGCCAGGATGTAGGTGGACAGCGAGCTGATTTCGAGCCCGATGAACACCGTGACCAGCTCGGCTGCGGCCGCCATCACGCCCATGCCCACACTGCCCAGCAGCACGAGGGCGTAGAATTCTCCGTGCGGCAGGTTTTCCCGGTCCAGGTACGCGCGCGCCGCCAGCATCACGAGCAGCGCCGTCGCGTAGATCAGCAGGCGCAGGAAAAACGTGAACGGATCGGCCTGGATCAGGTGGAAGAAAGCGGGGCCCGCATCGCTGCGCACCAGCACGGCGGCGCCCAGTGCCGCGGCAGCTCCCAGCATCCCGAGCCAGGAAAGCGCAGCTTTGTGTTCGCGGCGCAGGAACGGCTCGAGCAGCATCACGATCGTGCCGAACACCGCCGCGAGGATTTCCGGCAGCAGCCGGTAATAGTCGGTCGCAGCAGGGAGCATCGTTTCCTGTCACTCCACCGGGTGCATGTCTTGTCGCAGACGTTCGAGTTCTCTGAGCATTTGTGCCGGGTCAGGTCGCTCCGGCGCCACTGGGCCAACGTTGTGCACCGCGGGCCGTTCCATCTCACGCAGCACCCGCGCAGTGGCCGCTTCCATCCGGGTGATGAACATCGGCGAACCGATGCCCATCCAGAGGATGAGCCCGGCCAGCGTGGCCAGCAGGATGCGTTCGCGGCGGTCGGCGTCGGGCAGGTGCCGGTTCGGCTCCGCTGTGACCGCGCCGAAAAATACCCGCTGGTAAGACCACAGCAAATAGACCGCCGACAGGATGATCCCGCAGGCGGCCAGCGCAGCCCACCATTTCTCGACGCGGAAGACGCCCAGCAGAATCAGGAACTCGCCCACGAAACCGTTCAGCATCGGCAGTCCCAGCGACGACAGGCAGAGCAGCAGATAGAATGCCGCCAGCACCGGCATCGGCGTGGCCAGTCCGCCGAACGCGTCGATCTGGTGCGTGTGCCGTCGGTCGTAGAGCATTCCTGCCACCAGAAAGAGCCCGCCGGTCGAGATGCCGTGGTTCAGCATCTGGTAGATAGCGCCTTCGATCCCGATGGCATTGAAGGCAAAAATGCCGAGCACCACGAATCCCAGGTGGCTCACCGAGGAATACGCGATCAGCTTCTTCAGGTCTGGCTGCACCATGGCCACCAGCGCCCCGTAGAGAATGCCTGCGATCGCCAGCACAGCAATGCCGGGGGCCAGCAGGCGCGAGGCTTCCGGGAACAGCGGCAGGCAGAAGCGCAACAGACCGTAGGTGCCCATCTTCAGCAGCACGCCGGCCAGAATCACCGACCCCGCTGTGGGGGCTTCGACGTGCGCGTCGGGCAGCCAGGTGTGCAGCGGGAAGAGCGGCACCTTGATGGCAAAGGCGAGGAAGAACGCGCTGAACAGCAGCAGCTCGGTCACTGGCGACAGCACCAGGACGCCGTTCACCAGCAGCGCTTGAATTCGCGGCAGGTCGAAGGTGCCGGTGACCGCGTACAGCCACAGAATGGCCACCAGCATCAGCACCGAGCCGGCCATCGTGAACAGCACAAACTTGATCGCCGCGTAGATGCGCCGCTCATGTCCCCAGATGCCGATCAGGAAATACATCGGCACCAGCATCACTTCCCAGAAGACAAAGAACAGGAACAGGTCGAGCGCAACGAACACGCCCACCATCCCCGTCTCCAGCACCAGCAGCAGGATGTGGAACATGCGCACGCGTTCCGTAATTCCGCGCCAGGAGGCCAGCACGGCCACCGGTACCAGAAACGTCGTCAGCAGCACCAGGAACAGGCTGATGCCGTCCACACCGAGGTGGTAGTGGATGGGCGGAGATTCAATCCACGGCCGCATCTCCTCGAACTGATAGCCAGGCCAGGTGCGATCAAAGCCAGCGAGCAGCAGCAGCGAAAGTGCGAAATTGGCCAGCGCCACGGTCAGCGCCGCACGCCGAATCCACAGGTGGTCTTCGGCCCGCAACAGCAGCAAGCCCAGCGCACCGGCAGCGGGCAGGAAAACGACGATGGTCAGCAACAGATTCTCCGGCACGTTATTGCACCCACCAGACCAGCGCCGCGGTGACGATGGCGGCGCCGACGATCACCCAAGCGGCGTAGCTGCGCGCATTGCCGGACTGCATCCGCCGGAGCTGGTCGCCCAGCCGGCGTGCGGTGTGGGCGGCGCCGTTGGCCGCGCCGTCGATCACGGCGACGTCCACCTTCTGCCACAGCACGCGTTCCGACAGCCAGAGCAGCGGACGCACGACAGCCGCGGCGTACAGCTCGTCGACGTAGTATTTGTTCCACAGCAGTCGGTAGGGCGCGGCATAGCGCGCGGCCAGCATCGCTGGCTTTTCTGGCTGCTGCAGGTAGAGCCACCAGGCTGCCAAGAACCCGAGTGCGGCCGCCAGCACGGCCGCTCCGCTCAGGCGCAGCTCCAGCGCGTGTAGCTCTTCGGCAGGGAACGCCGCCAGCCAGGCTGGCGCTTCCAGCACGGGTGTCAGGAAACGTTCCAGCAGGTCGGCGCCACCCCACAGCTTTGGTGCGGCCAGCCATCCGCCGACCACGGAGAGCACCGCCAGCACCACCAGCGGCACAGTCATCACGCGCGGCGATTCATGCACGTGCACAGCCTGTTCGTCGAACCGCGGCTGGCCGTGAAAGACCAGAAAAATCAGCCGGAACATGTAGAACGCGGTCAGCACCGCGCCCAGCGT
Organism: Terriglobia bacterium; assembly: GCA_023512135.1. Taxonomy (GTDB): domain Bacteria; phylum Acidobacteriota; class Terriglobia; order Acidiferrales; family UBA7541; genus DSGC01. Next base: position 170,050 of record JAIMAG010000004.1, read on the forward strand.
CCCAAGCCCCCACAGCAGTTGCTGTCCGCTGGCGTAGGCGGCAAACAGGATGGCGTCTTTACTGAAGAAGCCGCTGAACAGGGGCGCGCCAGCAATGGCCAGCGTGGCCACGAGCATGGTGCCGTAGGTCCACGGGATTTTTCGTCGCAGACCGCCCATGCGCCGGATGTCCTGCTCGCCGCCCAGAGCGTGAATCACGCTGCCGGCGGCCAGAAACAGCAGCGCTTTGAAGAAGGCGTGCGTCATCAGGTGGAAAATGCCGGCGGCAAACGCGCCCACACCACAGGCCAGGAACATGTAGCCGAGCTGGCTGATGGTCGAATAGGCCAGCACGCGCTTGATATCGGTCTGCACCAGGCCGATGGTGGCCGCATAGACGGCCGTCAGACAGCCAATCACCGCCACGGCGTCCTGCGCCAGCGGGGCATGAACGAAAATCACGGCACTCCGTGCGACCACGTACACCCCTGCGGTCACCATGGTGGCGGCGTGGATCAGCGCGCTGACCGGTGTGGGGCCTTCCATCGCGTCCGGCAGCCAGACGTAGAGCGGCAACTGCGCCGACTTGCCGACGGCTCCGGCCAGCAGCAGCAGTCCGATGGCTGTCAGTACGCCGGCTTCGGTTTCCACCGGCATCTGGCGGACAGCGGCGAACACACTGCGGAAGTCGGCGGCCGAAAATGTCCAGTAGAGGAGAAAGATGCCGAGCAGAAACCCAAAATCGCCAATGCGGTTGACGATGAACGCCTTCTTGCCGGCGTCCGCCGCCGATTTTCGCAGAAACCAGAAGCCAATCAGCAGATAGCTCGACAGGCCCACGCCCTCCCAGCCGACGAACAGCAGCGGATAGTTGGCCGCCATCACCAGCAGCAGCATGAAGAACAGGAACAGATTCAGGTAGGCGAAGAATCGCGCGTAGCCCGCGTCGCCGGCCATGTAGCCCGTCGAGTAGATGTGAATCAGCCAGCTCACCCCGGTCACCACCAGCACCATCACCAGCGTGAGCTGGTCGACCTGCAGCGCAAAGTCGGCGCGGAATTCTCCGGCAACAATCCAGGAAAAATACGAGCGTACCCAGGGCAGCTCGGCGGCAGTGAGCTGAGCAAATTCGCGCCACAGCTCCAGCGCCGCCGCAAACGCCAGTCCGGAAGCTCCAACCGCCACGGCATCCACGGTGCGCTTCGACCAGTGGCGTCCAAACAGCCCGTTCGCGGCGGCGCCGGCCAGCGGCAGCGCGAGCAGAATCCAGAGATGTTCCAGCAAGAGCATCTAGAGCTTCAACAAGTTGATGCGTTCGACGTTCAGCGTCTGCCGGTTTCGCGCCAGCAGAAGGATGATGGCCAGCCCCACGGCCGCCTCGGCGGCAGCCACAATAATCACAAAGAACACGTACACCTGGCCGGACAGCTCGCCCCACTGGCGGCTGAACGTGACGAACGCCAGATTCACCGCGTTCAACATCAGCTCGATGGACATGAACAGTGTGATGATGTTTCGCTTGAAGAGAAAGCCGATCACGCCCAGTCCGAACAGGATTGCGCTCAGGGTCAGATAGTAGCTGGGCGACACCACGTCAGGATTCCCTCCGGCCGAGCACCACGGTGCCCAGGATGGCCACCAGAATCAGAATCGCCGTCAGTTCGAACGGCAGAACAAACTCGCGGAACAACAGCTGAGCGAGCCGGCGGGTGGGCTCGCTTTCGGCCGGGGCAGCCGGCAGCGCCAGCGCCGAGGCCCCGTCGGCCACCCACCAGGCGAACTGCACAGTCAGGTAGATGGCCAGCGGCAGGCCGGCATAGCGCGCCATGCGGCTCCACGAGGTGCGCTCTTCTTCGCCGGCGTTCAGCAGCATGATCACAAACACGAACAGCACCATGATCGCGCCCGCATAGACGATCACCTGCACTGCGGCAATGAAGTCCGCCCCCTGCAGCAGGTACAGGCCGGCCAGCGCCACCATGACCACGATCAGCGACAGCGCGCTCCGAATCGGATGCCGCGCCAGGATCAGACTGAGCGCGCCGGCAATCGCCACCGCAGCCAGCACGATAAACAGAACGAGCTCGAGCGTCACCGCAGCACCCCCGCCAGACCCCCGGACTCGCGCAGCAGTACGACCAGTGCGGTCACCAGTGCGTTCAGTGTGGCCACCGGCAGCAGAACCTTCCAGCCGAAAGCCATCAGCTTGTCATAGCGGAACCGCGGCAGAGTCCCGCGCACCCACACGTAGACAAACAGCAGCAGAAACACCTTCGTCAGAAACCAGAACGGCCCCTGCACCAGCGGAAGGATCATCGGCTGTGCGACCGCCCAGGCCGCACCGCCCAGCAGCGCACCGAGCAGCGCCAGCACCCCGCGTGCAAACCCGCGGTGATGCCGCAGCGCATCCACCAGCAGCAACGCACCACCACCGCCCAGCACCACCGTTGGCAGGTACACCGTCCAGGCAAACGCGCCGGTCGTCGGCAGCGGCGACTCCCAACCGCCGAGAAACAGCAGCGTGGCCAGGCAGGAAGCGATCACCATGGCCGTGTACTCGGCCATGAAGAACATGGCGAACTGAAAACTGGAGTATTCGGTGTGGAAGCCGGCCACCAGCTCCGTTTCCGCTTCGGGCAGATCAAACGGCGCACGGTTGGTTTCCGCGATTGCCGAGGTGAAATAGCAGAGGAAGCCGACCAGCTGCGGAAGCAGAAACCAGCGCGGTACGGCGCCGAACCAGTAGCCCTGTTGTGCAGCCACGATCTCGCGGAGGTTGAACGAGCCCGCCAGCAGCACCACGCCGATGACCGAAAGCGTCAAGGAAATCTCGTAGCTGATCATCTGCGCCGAGCTGCGCAGTCCGCCCATCAGCGCATACTTGCTGTTCGAAGCCCAGCCCGCCAGCGCCACGCCGTAGACGCCCAGCGCCGTAATCGCAAACAGAAACAGCAGCCCCAGCTCGACTTCGGCGACCGCCAGCGTCGTGCGCACGCCGAAGATTTCTATTTCCGCCGGCCCGAAAGGAATGACCGCCAACCCGCTCAGCGCCAGCGAAAGCGCCAGGAACGGAGCCAGGTAGTACACCAGCCGGTCGGCCCCCTGCGGCTCGACGCCTTCTTTGAACAGGAATTTCAGCCCGTCGGCCAGCGGCTGCAGCAGCCCGTGCGGCCCCACGCGGTACGGCCCCAGGCGCGACTGAATGTGTCCGACCACCTTGCGCTCGAACCAGGAAAGATAAGCCACCGCCGTCAACGCCAGGAACAGCAGGATGCCCGTCTTCACCAGGGCCACCAGCAGCAGGGGATAGGCTTCGAACAGCGTCACTTTGCGTTCCTCAGCTCTTCGTACGAGAGTCGGGCTTCGTTCACGGAACGAACCATCTTCAGATAGCGCGTCAGGCTGCCGCTGCTGAACAGGGTGTCGCGCGAAGAGAAAATCGCGCCTACCGGCACGTCGTACGCTTTCGGGTCCGCTTCCAGCACCGGATGGACAGGTTCGGCGCCGCCGGCCAGCAGGTTGGCCAGCGAAACGGCATAGCCGCGCACGTGCTGGCGGATTTCCTCCAGCACCTCTTCCGGAGTCCGTGCCGCAAAGGGCTGTCCAAGCCCCAACCGCGCCAACTGATGCGCAAGAATGCGCAGAATGTCGAAGTCGCTGCGCACCCCGGGCAGGTCCACTGCTTTGCGCAGCATCTGGAGATCGCCGGCGGTATTGGTGAAGGTCCCTTCTTTTTCGTAGGCGCTCGCCGCCGGCAGCACGACGTCGGCCACCGCGGTGGTCTCGGTCGGGAAAATTTCCTGCACGACGAGCAGCTCCAGCCGGGCCAGCTTTTCCGCCGGCACCTCAAAGGTTTTCACCGGATTGGAGCCAACGACGTACAGGGCTTTGATTTTTTCACCCGCTTCGTTCAGCATGGCACGCGCATCCAGCCCGGCCACGACAGAAAGCTCGGTGCCCCAGAGCCGGCCGAAGCGCTCGCGAGCTGCCGCGTCGCTGACGCGTTCGTAGCCGGGCAGGAACTCAGGCAGCAGTCCCATGTCGGAGGCGCCCCGGGAATTGGCGTAGTCGCCGAGGGCCATGTAGCGCGTCTGGCCGTTGAGCTGGCGGCCGAAATCCACCAGGTCCCCGATGGCCTTGGCGTAGAGCTCGGCTCCGAAAACGATGGCGACGTCGGACTCTTTCCGAATTTCCGTTTCCAGTTCTTGCAGGGCGTGGCGTGTCTCGGCGCTGAGCTGGCCGCCCCCGCTGGCCAGATGCCGCAGAGCCTCAGCTTCGTCAGCTTGCACGAAGCAGGTGGCACGCCGCCGCAGCTTGATGGGCTGTGCGTTGATGATGTAGAGCCGTGCGCCGCCGTTGCGCACCGCCCAGCGAATCTGCCAGGCGACCAGCGGGTTCTGGTAGCTGGGCTCGTTGCCGATTACGAGAATCGCCTTGGCCTCGCGCAGCTCTTCCATGCGGAGCATGGCCCGCGGCGCTTCCTCGCCGAGCGCGGCCGCCAGGCCGGCGTAGTCTGCGGTGCGGTGGTGATCCACGTTGTTCGTGCCCAGGGTGGCGCGCGCGAACCGGTTCAGCAGATAATTTTCTTCGTTGGTGGTACGGTTTGAGCCGAGCACGCCGATGGCCTCCGGGCCGTAGCGATCCCGGATCGCCTTCAGGCGCTCGGCCACGATGCGGACGGCCTGCTCCCAACTGGCCGGCTTCTGCGCGCCGTTCTCGCGGACCAGAGGAAATTTCAACCGGGCTTCATGGCTGACGAAGTCGAATCCGAAACGGCCCTTGGCGCACAGGAATTCGCGGTTGAAGCCGGACAGATCGCGGTTGTTGGCGCGGAGAATCTGGTTGTTGCGCACGCTCAGAGTGGTCTTGCAGCCGTTCGAGCAGTGTGCGCAGGGCGTGGCCACATATTTCATCTCCCAGGGCCGGGTTTTGTAGCGGTAGGTTCCGCTGGTCAGCGCGCCCACCGGACAGATGTCGATGCACATGCCGCATTCTTCGCATTCCAGGTGATCGCCGCGGTTCGGGATGATGGCCGAGTACACTCCGCGGCTGCCCACACCGAGCGCCTTCACATCCATGCCTTCGTCGCAGATGCGCACACAGCGGAAGCAGAGGATGCACCGGGGCATGTCGAAATAGACCAGCTCCGACCACTTTTCCTCCGGCTGGTGCACCTTGAGTTCCACGAAGCGGCTGCTGTCCGCCCCGTAGCGGAACGTCATGTCCTGGAGTTCGCATTCGCCGCCCTTGTCGCAAACGGGGCAGTCGAGCGGATGGTTGGTGAGCAGGAACTCCAGCATATCCCGGCGCGCCTTGCGCACCGGTTCGGTGTTTGTGTGCACGACCATCCCGTCGACGGCCACCAGCGTGCAGGCGGTCTGCAGCTTTGGCGCTTTTTCCACCTCGACCAGGCACATCCGGCAGGCCGCCTGCAGCGACAGGCCCGGATAGTAGCAGAACGAAGGCACCTCAATGCCCAGCCGCTTGGCCACCTCGATGACCAGGGTGCCGGCGGGTACGGTCACCTCGCGGTCGTCGATTTTCAGCCGAATTTGTTTTTGCTCTGCCATGTTGGTGTGGCCCTCTCGGCCAGAACGCACACTAGTCTGCGCCGGCCAGTACCTCCGCCGGCTTGTACGGGCAGCGGCCTTTCAGATGTTCTTCGAACTCGTGCCGCCACTTCCGCACGATGCTGATCGTGGGCATGGCGGCGGCGTCGCCGAGCGGACAGAACGTCCTGCCCAGCATGTTCTGGGAAAGCTCGCCGATCAGCGGGATATCTTCGCTGCGGCCGCCCCCGGCGTGGAAGCGGTCGAGCATCTGCCGTAACCAGGCCGTGCCTTCGCGGCAGGGGATGCACCAGCCGCAGGATTCGTGCGCATAGAAGCGCATGATGCGCCGCGCCACGTCGACCATGCAGGTTTCTTCGTCCAGCACAATCACCGCGCCGGAACCGAGCATGGAGCCGGCCCGCGCCAGCGAATCGAAATCCATGGCTAGGTCGCACTCTTCGGCTTTCAGCAAGGGTGTCGAGCTGCCTCCCGGGATCACAGCCTTCAGTTTTTTGCCGTTTGCGACCCCGCCGGCGACATCGATCATCTTCAACAGGTTGTAGCCCATCGGCAGTTCGTAGATTCCGGGCCGATTCACATGTCCGGAGATGGCGAACAGCCGCGTGCCGCCGTTTTTCGGCGTTCCCAGGCTGGCGTACCATTCGCCGCCGTGGAGAATCACGGCCGGCACACTCGAGAGCGTTTCGACGTTGTTGATGACGGTCGGGCAACCGTACAACCCCACCAGCGCAGGGAAGGGCGGTCGGATGCGCGGGTAGCCGCGCTTGCCTTCGAGCGATTCCATCAGGGCCGATTCTTCGCCGCACTCGTACGCGCCGGCACCGGTGTGGGTGCACAGGTCGAAATCGAACCCGCTGCCCAGGATGTTCTTGCCCAGCAGTCCGGCGGCGTAGGCTTCGGCGATGGCCTCGTCGAGGATGTTCATCACGTAGCGATATTCGCCGCGGATGTAGATGTAGCCCTGATGAGCGCCCACTGCGAAGCCGGCAATCAGCATCCCCTCGATGAGCTGGTGCGGATCGAATTCCATCAGCGGACGGTCTTTGCAGGTGCCCGGCTCGCTTTCGTCGGCATTCGCGATGACGTACTTCGGCTTGTCCGTATCCTTCGGGACAAAGCTCCATTTCACCCCGGCCGGAAAGCCGGCGCCGCCGCGCCCGCGCAGATTGGATTTCTTGACTTCTTCGATGATTTCTTCCGGCTTCATGCCGAGCGCTTTTTCCAGTGCCCGGTAGCCGTCGTGCTCCCGGTAGACGCGCAGGGTGCGGGAATCCGGGATGCCGAATCGTCGGCTGATTACGGGCACTTCGTCCGGATGGCGCGGGTGCACGGCGCCCGAGGTGTGGGGCACCGGCGGCGGTGGTGGTGCGCCCTGCGCCAGCGTTTCGAGCAGGATGTCCAGCCGCTCCGGTGTCATGTTTTCATAGTAGTCGTAGTTGACCTGCAGCGCCGGCGCACCGGTGCAGGCGCCGATGCATTCGACTTCCTCGAGCGAAAATCGCCCGTCCGGAGTTTTCTGCTTGTGGCCGATACCGAGCCGCCGCTGGCAGTGCTCCAGGATGCGGTAGCCGCCGCGGAGCATGCAGGAGACGTTCGTGCAGATTTGCAGGTGATATTTGCCGGCGGGTTCGCGTCGCAGCATGGAGTAGTAGGCCAGCGTCTCGGTCACCTGCAGGACGTTCAAATCGAGCCGCCGCGCGATTTCTTCGATCAGCGCATCGCTGAGGTAGCCAAATTGATCCTGGGCAAACAGCAGCATCGGCACCAGCGCCGAGCGCTTGCGCGGGTAGCGTCGCAGCAGTTCGGCGAATCGGGCTTCCAGTTGTGCCGGCAATTCCATGGGTTAGCGGTCCACCTCGCCCAGCACGATGTCGATGGTGCCGATGCAGGCCACCACGTCGGCCAGCAGGCGTCCTTCCACGAGCCGGGGCAGCGCCTGCAGATTGACAAATGACGGTGCACGGAAATGCACCCGGAAGGGCCGCGGCGAGCCGTCGCTGGCAACGTAGACGCCCAGCTCTCCGCGCGGTGATTCGATCGTTTGATAGACCTCGCCCGGGGGCGGCGAGAAGCCTTCGGTGAAAATTTTGAAGTGATAGATGAGCGCTTCCATCTCCGTCTTCATCTTTTCGCGCGAAGGCGGAATGACGCCCGGGGCTTCGGCGCGGAACGGACCTTCGTGCAGGTTCCGCTCCAGGACCTGGCGAATGATGTTCAGGCTTTCGCGCATCTCGTCGAGCCGCACCAGGTAGCGCGCGTAGCAGTCGCCTTCGGGACGCGTGCAGACGCGGAAATCGAACTCCTCGTAGCTGGAGTAGGGAAACGCCTTGCGCACGTCATAGGCTACCCCTGAGCCGCGCAGGGTCGGCCCGGTCACTCCCAGCGCAATCGCATCGTCCGCCCGCAGATGTCCCACACCTTTCGTGCGCATCTGCCAGATGCGGTTCTCGGTCAGCAGGTCTTCGTATTCCTGCATCCTGGCCGGGAAGATGCGCACGAATCGGTCGACCATTTCGAGCCAGCCGGGCGGCGGCTCCAGCGCCAGCCCGCCGATGCGGAAATAGCTGGTCATCATGCGCTGCCCGCTGACGTATTCGAAGATCTTCATGATTTCTTCCCGTTCGCGGAAACAGTACAGGAACACGCTCATCGCCCCGAGCTCATGCGCATGGGTTCCCAGCCAGACCAGGTGCGAGGCGATGCGGGTTAGCTCCGTCAGCAGCACGCGGATGTATTGCGCCCGTTTCGGCACCTCGAGCCCGAGCAGTTTTTCGACTGCCAGGCAGTAGCCCAGATTGTTCGACAGCGGCGCCAGATAATCGATCCGGTCGGTCAGGGTGATGGCTTGCGAATAGGTGAGCGCTTCGCAGTTTTTTTCGATGCCGGTGTGCAGATAGCCGATTTCCGGTCGCGCCCGCACCACCGTTTCGCCGTCGAGCTCGAGCACCAGCCGGAGCACCCCGTGCGTCGAAGGGTGCTGCGGGCCCATGTTCAGCACCAGCGTTTCTGTCGTCCCCACCGGAGTGTTGATTGTGCTGCCCATGCTTCTGCTTGGCCTTTCTGCTCGTCCGCTCGGCGTGGCGGACCGGACTACCGGTAACCGGTCACCGGATAGTCCTTCCGCAGCGGATGGCCTTCCCAGTCTTCCGGCATCAGGATGCGCCGGAGGTCGGGATGGCCTTCGAAGCGGATGCCCATCAGGTCGAAGACCTCGCGCTCGTGCCAGTTGGCGGTGGGCCAGACTGTCGACACGGTCTCGAGCGTGGCGGCATTGCCGTCCACACGAACCTTCAGCCGGAGCCGGTCGCGTCGGGCGATGGAGACCAGGTGATAGTTCACCTCGAAGCGCGGTTCCAAGGGAAAGCGGTCCACCGCGGAGAGGTCCGACAGCAGGTTGAACTGCAGCTCCGGGTCGTTGCACAGGAATTCGCACGCGTGCCGGAGCCATTGCCGGGGCACGACCACTGTCAGCTCGCCGCGGTCCTGCCAGGCTTCGGCCACCGCGGCCGCGTTCCACTCCCGCAGCTTCCGTACAGTTGGGTGGGCTTCCAGCTCCTGTGGTATGGTCATGATTCGGGCATCCGCGGGCGCGTCACCGGTTCCAGTCGAACACACCCTTTTTCCAGAGGTAGATATCTCCCGCCGCCAGGAACAGGATAAAGATTCCTATGGCGCCGAACCCGAACCAGCCCAGGTCCCGGAAGGCGTACGCCCAGGGGAACAGGAACATCGTTTCGGCGTCGAACAGGATAAAGGCGATGGCGACCAGATAGAACTTCACAGCAAACGGCTCGCGTGCATCGCCCAGCGGCGGAATGCCGCACTCATAGGCCTGCAGTTTGGCGCGGCTGGGCCGCCGGGGACCCACCCATCGGGAGGCCAGCAGCAACGCGCCGGCCAATCCCATCGCCACCAGCATGTGGATGAGCAGCGGCACGTAGGTTTGTAGGTGGCCCTCGGTCATCGGCACAAGGCTGCTATCATAACGGCCCGGTTCCTGCCGGTCAATTGCACGGCCGGGCACGCGGCTTGCATCTTGCGGTAGCTTTCTCTTCCGATTCCGGCCAGAATGCGGCCCAGCGTGATTCTCGGCCACAACACGAATCTCCGCGTGGGCCAGTCCCTTTTCCACGTGCAGACGGAAGACCGCGGCCTGCCGAGCGCGGTCATCGAGACCGTAGTGTTCGCCGTCGGGCGGGTGGTCTATCGCTGCCGTTCGAGCTATCAGGGATTGGTCGGGCAGGAGGGCTGGCAGGAACAACTGCGGGGCAGGTTGGAGGCACAGCACCAGGCCGTGCTGCAGGGCCTCCGAGACGGCACGCTGGCCCTGCGTGCCTCTTCCAGCATAGCCGTGGAACTGTTGAATCCTGCCTCCTGGCTTGCTGCGGGAATGGTCACGCTGGAGCTGCGGGTGACGGCAGTCCCGGATGGCTCGCCTGTGGCGGAAGCTGAGGTACGTGCCGTGATGGAGCATGCTGGCAATCGTTCGGAATGCATCGCCCGCACCGACGCGCACGGCCACGCCAGCCTGCGGTTTTCGTTGCCCGATCTTGGGCCGGGGGACGCCGAGCTGGTCATCCGCGCCAGCGCTCCGGCCGGCACCGACGAAATCCGCTACACTGTACGTCCGAAGGCCAGGGCCTCTGCAGCCAGGGAGCCGGCTTCGACGGCTGACGACGGCCCTGCGCCTGCGACGGGTCCATGAAAGTCACCATCAATGGGGAAAACCGGGAACTGCCGGAAGGGCTCACCGTAGCCGCTCTGCTCGAACACCTGGGACTGCAGCCCGAGCGCGTCGCCATCGAGCGCAACCGCGAAATTCTTCCGCGCAGCCGCTGGGCCGAAACCCGCGTGGCCGATGGCGACCGCTACGAAATCGTTCACTTTGTCGGCGGCGGGTAAGCCCGCTTGCGGCCGGCTGTCGGCAGAGCGTTGCTAGGGCGAACGCAGCAGGTGGCCCAGCTTGCGCATTTTCGCCTGCAGGTAGCGACGCGAACGCTGTCCCGTGTGCCGGGGCTGGCAGGGCAACCGCTCGACCACTTTCAAACCGGCGGCTTCGAGCTGGCGAACCTTGTCCGGATTGTTGGACAGCAGCCGCAGCCGACGGATGCCCAGGCGCCGCAGCACGTGTGCGGCAAAGGTGTAGTCGCGGGCGTCGCCGGCGAAACCGAGCCGTTCGTTCGCCTCGACTGTGTCGTAGCCCCGGTCCTGCAGTTCGTAGGCGCGCAGTTTGTTCATCAGACCGATGCCACGGCCCTCCTGCGGCAAATAGAGCAGCACCCCTGCTTTCGACCGGGCAATCTTGCGCAGGGAAAGCTCGAGCTGCGCGCGACAATCGCAACGCTTGGAGCTGAACACGTCGCCCGTCAGACATTGCGAATGGATGCGCACGAGTGGCACCGTGCGCCTGTCCAGCTTCCCGCACACCAGGGCGACCGCGTTTTCCGTTTCAGGGCGGCCCTCGAATCCCAGAAGGGCGAAGGTGCCATACGGTGTCGGAAGTTCGCTGCGCGCGACCAGCCGGGCGGGCGGTGAGACGGATTTTTTCCTCGGCGGCATCCGAACCCCGCATTATAACAGGCCGCCCGGCGGCCCGCGGTGCGCTATACTCGCTCGTGGCGCGGCAGGCCGCGCCATGGGCCCGCAGATGGTTTCCCTCGGATTTGGCCAGGAACTGGTCTTCCTGCTTGTGCTGAAGGTCGGCGTCGCCGCCTCGCTGGCGGCCCTGCTGGTGCGCTCGGCCACGTTTCGCCGTGTGCTCTACACGGAGGGACGAACCGGCGAACTGAAAGTTCGTCTGTTGTTGTTTCTGACTCTGCCGCTGGCCATCTCGGTCATGTTGCGGCTGGTCGGCTATCCGTTCGCGGACCTGATGCTGGAGGGCAGTTTTCTGCTCGGGCTGCTGGGCGGGCGTGTGGTCGGCGTGCTGGGCGGCGCGATCATCAGCTTGCCGGCGTTGTTCAACCACGAATGGCTGGCCACGCCGGCTGCTGCCGCCGCGGGCCTCTTTGCCGGTCTGATTCGCCAGGCGATTCCGGTGAAAGAGGACGTCTGGAAGTTCGGCCCTTTTCTGTTCCTCAGCATTCCCAGGCGCATCTGGGAGTTGGTGCGCCGGGCCGAGCCGCAGTGGGAGCTGTTGCCGCTGACGGCCTGCGCGGTGCTGGAGCTGGGTCGGATCACGCTGGGGTATGTGGGGCAGGGCCACTGGTTGTTTTTCCTCGACCCGCGCGACCCCTGGGCACTGCTGCTGGTGGTGCTCGCGACGGTGATGACCGTGGCGGTGCCGATCAAAATCTGGAACAACACCCGCATCGAAATGAATCTGGCCGAACACCAGCAACTGCTGCTCAAGGCCCGCATGGATGCGCTAACCAGCCAGATCAACCCGCACTTCCTGTTCAACACGCTGAACACGGTCTCCTCGCTGATCCGCCACGACCCGGACATGGCGCGCGTGGTGCTGGTCAAGCTGTCCAACATCCTCCGGCGGCTGCTGCGCAAGCACGAAACGTTCGTGCCCCTGCGGGAAGAGCTGTCTTTCATTGACGACTACCTGGACATCGAAGTCGCTCGCTACGGCCGCGAAAACCTGCACATCGTCAAGGAAATTGAAGAACAGACCCTCGATCACTTTGTGCCCAGCATGCTGCTCCAGCCGATTGTGGAAAATTCCATCAAGCACGGACTCGCGCCGCGGCTCGAAGGCGGCGAAATCCACATTCGCACACGACAGCAGGCGAACCGCCTGATCATCGAAGTCGAAGACAACGGCGTGGGCATCCCGGCCGATCGGCTCGATCGGCTCGCAGCCCAGGGCATCGGCATCAGCAACGTGCACGAGCGACTGAAACTGCTCTATGGCGATGAATTCCGCATGCAGATCGAATCGCATCCCGGCCGCGGTACTCGCATTCGCATCGAAGTTCCCGAACTGGTCTCGTCACTCCCCACTGCCGAATAGCCGGCCCGTGTGCAGAAATCTTGTGCCGGGCTGGTGACAGGCACGGCAGTCTGCCCGTCGGCCAGGACTCGGTTCGCACGGCGACTGCAGCCGCAAGACGCAGCTTAGCGCCGCCCTTTTCCCAGTACGATCTTGTTCGCCGATAGCGTGCGCGGGCCTTTCTGAGGCGATGGGACGGGAGGTGTTCTATCGGCGGTAGGTGATGCGATAGATGGCGCCGGCGTGGTCGTCGCTGACGAGCAGCGAGCCATCCGGCAGCACCTCGACATCCACCGGACGACCCCATACAGATTCGCCTTCCAACCACCCTTCGGCGAACACCTCGTAGCTTGTGGCGCGGTGGCCCTCGAGCCGCACCAGCATCACCCGGTAACCGATTTTCCGGCTGCGGTTCCACGAGCCATGCTCGGCGATGAAAATCTGGTTGCGATATTCGGCAGGGAACATCTTGCCGGTGTAGAAACGCATCCCCAGCGCCGCCACGTGGGGCCCCAGATTTTGCACCGGCTCGACGTAATCGGCGGCGCGGCGTCCGCGGCTGAATTCCGGGTCGGGGATGCCGCGGCCATGGAAGAAGGGAAAGCCGAAGTGCAGCCCCTGGCGCGGCGCGCGGTTCAATTCGTCGGGCGGCAGATCGTCGCCCATCCAGTCGCGGCCGTTGTCGGTGAACCACAGCTCGCCGGTTTCCGGGTGCCAGTCGAAACCAACCGTGTTGCGCACCCCGTGGGCAAAGACTTCCAGCCCGGAGCCGTCGGGACGCATCCGGGTGATGGAGGCATAGCGTTCATCGTCGCTGCGCAGGCAGACGTTGCACGGTGCGCCCACCGGAACATAGAGCATCCCGTCCGGGCCGAACCGGATGAACTTCCAGCCGTGGTGCCGGTCGGTAGGGAATCTGTCATAGACGACGACCGGGGCAGGGGGATTGTCCAGCCGATCTTCGATCTGGTCAAAGCGGAGCACGCGGCTGACTTCCGCCACGTACAGCGCGCCGTCGCGGAAAGCCACGCCATTCGGCATCCGGCCGCCGCGGAAAAGAATCCACTGGCGCTCGGCGCGCCCATCGCCGTCTTCATCACGGACCGCATAGACGTTCTGCCCCGAACGATTGCCCACGAACACGGTGCCCTTCGCACCCAGCGCCAGCGAACGCGCATTCGGCACCCGGGCGTACTCGGCGATCGTGAAGCCTGCCGGCAGCTTGATTTTTTCCAGCGGCAGCCGCTGGGGTGCGCCGGCTTCCGTGGCACGTTCCGCCCTCGAACACCCCCCTGCTGCCAGGATGGTTGCACACAGCAGAAGAAGCCACCTGCGCGCGGCGCGGTTTGCAGTTTCTTTTTCGTAGAACGACATGGGTCTCCGGGATGGTCGTCAGATTTTGCTGCCGGCTCATTCTATCTGAGCGGGACCCGAACTGTCAGCGCTCGTTGTGAACCGAACTCGCATGAGAGGTGCGGGTGCTCCTCGTTGCGGCTGTCGGTGAACTGGGCGACCGGTTTCAGGCGCGGGCAGAGGCGGCGAGCACGCGGTGGTAGAAGGCTTCATACTGGGGAATGATTTTGCTGGCGCAGTAGCGCTTCATCGCGTTTTTGCGCGCCTGCTGGCCCATGGCGCGGCCGCGGTCGGGTCGGTCGAGAATCTGGAGCGCGCGGGCGGCAGCAGCTTCGACGTCGCCCGGCGCCACCAGGTAGCCGTCTTCGCCATCAGTGACGACCTCCGGCACGCCGCCCACGTTGGTGGCCACCACGGGCACTTCGCAGGCCATCGCCTCCAGCGCCGCCAGGCCGAACGATTCCAGCTCGCTGGGCAACAGAAACAGGTCGGCGACGCCCAGCTTGTCGTGCACCCGCTCCTGTTTGCCGAGGAAGTAGACGTCCCCCGTGAGTTTCTTCTGTCGCACCAGGTATTCGGCCATGCCGCGATCCGGGCCGTCGCCGATGAGCACGAGTTTGGCGGGCATCGCCCGGCGCACCCGCGCGAAAATTTCCACCACGTCCGGCACGCGCTTGACCGGTCGGAAGTTCGACAGATGCATCAGAATCGGTTCGCCGCCGGGCGCCCACTGGGCCCGTTGCTGCGCCAGCAGCTCGTCGCTGGCGCGGCAGTACAGCTCGCAGTTGACAAAATTCGGGATCACTTCGATCGGTTTGCGCACCTCGAATTCCTGCAGGGTCCGCTGCTTCAGATACTGGGAGATGGCGGTAACGCCGTCGCTCTGCTCGATGGAAAACCGTGTGATGGGCAGGTAGCTGCGGTCGCGTCCGACGAGGGTGATGTCTGTGCCGTGCAGCGTGGTGATGAAGGGCAATCGCCGCGGTGCGCTCATCGCCCGCGCCAGATAGGCTGAGATGGAGTGCGGAATCGCATAGTGCACATGGAGCAGGTCGAGTCCGGCCGATTCGGCCACCTCGAGCATCTTGGTGGCCAGCGCCAGGGCGTAGGGAGGATGATCGAACAGCGGATACGTGGTGACCTCGACTTCGTGAAAGACGATGCGGTCGGAATCCGGATTCAGGCGGATGGGCGGGGCGTAGCTGATGAAGTGCACTTCGTGGCCGCGAGCCGCCAGCTCCATGCCCAGCTCCGTGGCCACCACGCCAGAGCCGCCGTAGGTTGGATAGCAGGTGATTCCGATGCGCATCTTCACGCTTCACTGTACCAGTCTGGATGGCCCGGGGCAAACGCACACTGGCTGGCTTGCGTGGCTGGCGTCCGGGTGCTAGATTCGCGCCTCTGCTTCGCGCTACATCCTTAGACGCGCTGCAGAGGCTTCTGGTGACACGACTTTCGGGCAAAGTGGCGTTCATCACCGGCGGAGGCAGCGGCATCGGCCGCGCCTGTGCAGAGCTGTTTGCGCAACACGGGGCACGGGTGGCGGTGGCCGGTCGCCGTCCTGAACCGTTGGAGCAGGTCGCTGCGGCCATCTATTGCCGCGGCGGGGAAGCCATCGCGCTGCGTTGCGACGTGACCGAGGCGACCCAGGTCAATCGTGCTGTCGAAAACGCTGTGCGACGCTTTGGCCGGCTTGATGTGGTGGTGAACTCGGCGGGAAAAATTCTGGTGGCCACCGCCGAGCAGACCACGGAAGCGCAATGGGCGGAGATTTTGGCCGTCAATCTGACCGGCACCTTCCTGGTCTCGCGGGCGGCGTTGCCCCATCTGCGTGCTGCCGGCGGCGGTTCGATTATCAACATGGGCTCGATTTTCAGCTTGGTGGGACGCAAGGCCCGCGCGGCGTACGTGGCGGCCAAGGGCGGTGTGGCCCTGCTGACGAAGGCCATGGCTCTGGATCACGCTGCAGAGGGCATTCGCATCAACTGCATCTGCCCGGCTATTGTGGATACCGAAATGGTGCGCGCGCTGCTGGCTTCCTATCCGGACCCCGAGCAGGCCCGCCGGGAGCGGATCGCGGAAATCCCCATGGGACGCATGGGTACCCCGGAGGACATTGCCCAGATGGCGCTCTTTTTGGCTTCGGACGAATCCCGCTGGGTCACCGGTGCGTTGCTTCCTGTGGATGGCGGCTTCACCGCCGCCTAAGGTGCCTTGCGATGCGAACGGTGCGCACAACTCCGGCACGCAGAGCGGAGCAGGAGCTGGCTCGGCGGCTGCGCGCTTCCAACACCGCGCGGCTGTTCGGCTTGGAACTCGAAGCGGCCGCGCCGGGCCGTGCCCGGCTGCGCATGCCGGTGCGCCGGCGTCACAAGCAGGTGCACGGCGTGGTGCACGGGGGTGTGATTGCCGCGCTGGCAGACACCGCGGGTGGTTTGGCGGTCTACATGAGCGTGCCGCGCGGCACGCGCGTGGCCACTGTGGAGATGAAAATCAACTAT
This sequence comes from Terriglobia bacterium, assembly GCA_023512135.1. Taxonomy (GTDB): domain Bacteria; phylum Acidobacteriota; class Terriglobia; order Acidiferrales; family UBA7541; genus DSGC01. Next base: position 186,396 of record JAIMAG010000004.1, read on the forward strand.
CTGGAAGCGGTCGAGCAGGGTACGCTCACTGCCGAGGCGCGCGTGATTCGTCTCGGAAAGAATTTTGCCGTCGTGGAAAGCGACATCCGAGATGCCGGTGCCCGACTGGTCTCCAAGGCCTTGATGACGTTTTCCATCTTGCCGTCGGCGAGCGGTGCCCGTCGCAGCTGACCACCCACGACCCTAACCCGGAGCAAACGAGGGAATCCTGCCGGCGCGAGTACGGCAGGGGCCCGGCCCCTGCCGTCGCGGAGTGTGGCTTACTGCCCGTTCGAGCCCCCTCGGGCGAATTCCTCACCTTCTTTGTAGAGATACTTTATCGAGTGCTTGAAGATGAGCAGGTTGGGCTGGCCCTGCCGGGTGAGCTTGATGCAGTCGCGGTCGTACCATTCCAGGGTTCCGCTGACGATTTCGCCGTCGGTCAGCACCACGGCTATGGGCGTGCGCGCCTGCATTTGTTTGACATAGTAGAACTCTTCGGCGTGGGTCTGTTCGGGCGGCGCAGGCTTCTTGCGCGGTGCGCCAAAACCCGTCCCACGGCCATACTGCTCTTTGACGTCATTGAGCGAGGGACGAATCAACTTTCGATTCACGGTCGACTCCTTTTCCTGCTGGCAAGTCGCGTCTGCACCCGGGAGTTACTCTGTTTAGATGCAGCCGGAGCTGCGCCGGTAACAAAAAATTCGCAAGTCAGCTCCGCGGGCTGTCCTGAGGATTCAGCGGGCTGCACTGGCTGCTACCCAGGCATCCAACCCCAATTGCCGGTTGATATTGCGCCGCAGCCGGGCGTGAAACTTGTCCAGCTCCCCAGTGGCGCGCGCGACCCACTCCACGGTCACGCGCGGAGCCACCCGCTCCAGCTCCGCCCGCAGGTCCGGATTGCGTACCGAGGCACCGTTCGGGTCGCAGGACAGCTCGAGCAGGTCTCTCAGCAGACTATAGAACAATTCCAGCAGATTTTCCAATCCTTCCTTCTGGCGCCGACTGAGCTGCTCGGTGAGCGCAAAGGTGTCTGGCCCCGCTCTCCCCTCCAGTGCGGCTTCGATCAGTTGCAACAACTCCCGACGCACGCGCGCGGATTCCTCCAGGTCCAGCGTCATGGCCACGCCCGGGCTGCCGGCAGCAAGCTGCGCGGCCAGCCTGCGTTCGGCTGGTTTCAGGCCGGTCTTCTGCTTCAGCAACTGCTCCACCTGTTCGACCGTCAGCGGTGCGAAGTGGAACTTCAGGCAGCGCGACTGGATCGTGGGCAGCAGGGTATCCGGTGTCGGTGCCAGCAGGATGAGTGTGGCGGTGTCCGGCGGTTCCTCGAGCACCTTCAGAAAAATGTTGGCATAGTCCCAGCGCATCGTTTCGGCGCCGTCGATGATGAACACGCGTCGGCGAGCCAGGGGACGGAAATAGGCCGCGCGCTGCACCGCGCGCAACTGTCCCATGCGAATCGCGGGCCAGGCCACCGGATTGTGCCGGCGCACCGGGTCGGGCACGAGGACCCAGACGTCCGGATGCGTTTGGAGAATCAGCGGCATGCGCTCCACCGTGGCGGCATCTGGTGCGTCGCCGCGCTCGGCCAGGGCGGCTTCCAGCAGCGGGCCGAGGTCGGCCAACCCGGCGATGCTGCGGCAGTGGGTGCATTCGCCGCAGAAGTCGTCGGGCAACTGTTCGCAGTTGGCTGCCTGAGCGAACATCCGCGCCAGAAGGTATTTGCCCACGCCGCGCGGGCCGGTGAACAGCAGCGCGTGGGGCATCCGTCCCGAAGCCAGCATCCGACGCAGCGCCGCGACGATTCTCTCGTTGCCCACAAACTCCGCGAATCCCATCGTGGTTTCCGTCTGGCTCCGGCCTGTGATTACGGCTTTTGCGCCCGGGCGGCGTGGAACAGGCGCGCATCCACCGCAGCCAGCACGTCCTGGTGGATTGCCTCGGGTGAACGCAGCGTCTGGTGCACCGGGTCGAAACACTCCACCTGGACCCAGTTGGGCTCACGCGCGAGCGCATCGTAGATTTCTGCGGCGGTGCGCAGATGTTCAAGATTGGCCTCGTGGAGGTCGCGGCGGAGCTGCGTGTATCCGCGCTGCTGTTTTCGAGCGATGAGTTGCTGCGCCTGCTCGGCGGGCAGGCGCAGATAGAGGACCAGGTCTTCGCTCGGCAATGCGTAGATGGCGAATTCCAGTTGCCGCAACCAGCTCAGGAACTCCTCGCGGTGGCTAGCGGGCACCCGCGCTCCCTGATGAGCTAGGTTCGAGCCGATGTACCGGTCTGCGAGCACCACCCGGCCCTCGGCCAGGGCCGCCTCCAGCTCGCCCTTGGCCTCCAGGCGGTCACCGGCATAGAGCAGGGCAGAGAAGTGCGGATCCACTTCCGCCAGCGAGCCGAATTCTCCGTTCAGGTAGCGCGCCACCAGTCGGCCGAAGAATGAATCGTATCTCGGAAAGCTGATGCAGAACAGAGACAGGCCGCGCTGGGCGAGCGCTGCCCTGAGCAGTTGGAACTGCGTGCGCTTGCCTGCGCCGTCGATGCCTTCGATGGCGATGAAAGTCCCGCGTGGCATCTGCGTCTGCTCGGAGTGGCGGGTTGGGCCACTCTTCCACTGTCGTGGCGAGTCTAGCGCCGCGCAGGCCGGTGTGCAATCCTCGGCCCGTGGAAATTGGCCGTGTTAGAATCGCAGAGATGGCGGTCGAAACCTCGGCGATTGCCGTCAATCTGGCCCGTGTGCGCGAGCGCATCGCCCGCGCTGCCGAGCATGCCGGGCGCGACCCTGCAGAAATCACCCTCGTCGCGGTGAGCAAAACCTTTCCCGCAGCAGCCATCCGCGAAGCCTATGCCGCCGGCGTGCGCCATTTCGGTGAGAACCGTGTACAGGAATGGGAGGCCAAGCACCCGCTGGTCGCTGATCTGGCTGCCACCTGGCATCTGGTCGGGCATCTGCAGACGAACAAAGCACGGCGTGCCGCACGGCTGTTCCATACTGTGGACTCGCTCGACAGTTGGAAGCTCGCGCAAAAGCTGGACGCCGCTGTTGCAGAGCTCGCCGCCTCTGGCCCGCGGCGGGAGGTCGTGCTTCCGGTATTGATCGAGGTTCGTCTCGCCCCCGAGGAAACCAAGCACGGTGTCGAGCCTGAAGAACTGCCTGCACTGGCCGAAGCCGTGCTGGGGCTGCGCCATCTGGAGCTGCGCGGTCTGATGTGCATTCCACCCCTGCTCGTCGATCCAGAACAGGTGCGGCCTTATTTCCGCCGCCTGCGCACACTGCGCGACGATTTGCAGCAGCGGCTCGGCCGCCCGCTGCCGGAACTTTCCATGGGCATGAGCCATGATTTCGAAGTTGCCATCCAGGAAGGAGCCACGCAGGTGCGGCTCGGCACCGCCATTTTCGGCGCACGCGCTTCCTGAAGCCCGGGCCGCGGCCGCAATCACGGCATGTTCGCGCATGTTTCGGGAATGCTTCGTGCGCGAGAAACAGGTCGTGCAGTTGGCGGAAAGGCCGCGCAAAGCCACGCTGCTACCTGCACAGCGGTTGGAGAAATCCAGCCCTCGAGGAAACGCGAAAAACGGATTCAGCCGGCCGCCGACGCCGAGTATGCGCCTACGCTGGGGAACACTTCCTCGAGGGTGCGCGGGATCTGCCAAGCAGCTTGTCTATGCGAGGTGCGCGAGCTGGCCGTCTCTGCTGCTTGGACACCGGGGTCCGTTTGCAGGTCGCTGGCCGGTTGGGGCTCAAGACGACTGTCCGGCAGCGGCTTGGCGTCCGCGATGCCCTGGTGCAATGGTGGACAGGGTATAGTGTTGCTGCCGCTGCGCAAGTACAATCAAGAATCTGCTTCCCCGGTTCGTAATTTGAAAGGCTGCCCGGCTGCAGAGTGGACTGTCTCCAAGTGAGGCGAGCGAATGCTGGAAATCAGCGAGCAGAACGGCGCGGTAGTGTTCACGGTACGGGTGCAGGCGCGTGCGCGGCGCGACGCCATCGAAGGGCTATGGCAAGGCGCGCTGCGCGTGCGGCTCACTGCTCCCCCGGTCGAAGGGCGCGCCAACGAAGCCTTGCGGCGCTTGCTGGCCGCTCGTTTGAACATCCCGGCTTCGGCTGTTAGAATTCTGGCCGGCGAACGCAGCCGCACCAAGCGCATCGAAGTGCGGGGAGTGAGCCGCGAGCAGATGCATGCCCTGGCCACGACTCGCGGCTGATTGGCCGCACAGATGCCCCTGAGGACTTATGGCCCCGATTCGTGAAATCCAGAAGGAGCTGCGCGCGGCGCGGATCGACGCCTGGCTGCTGACTGACTTCTACCACCGCGACCCGATTTCCTATCGCGTGCTCGGTCTGCCGCCGGGGCTCGCCAAGCGTCGCTGGTTCTATCTGATTCCTGCACGCGGAACGCCGCGCAAGCTGGTGCATCGCATCGAAGCGGGCGCTCTGGATGCGCTCCCGGGCCAGAAAACGCTCTACGCCGGCCTGGAGGAGCTTTACGCCGGATTGGAAAAATTGCTGCGCGGGGTTCGGACGCTGGCGATGCAGTATTCCCCGCGCCTGGCGGTGCCTTATGTTTCTCTGGCGGATGCCGGTTTGGTCGAGCTGGTTCGCAGCTTCGGTCCCCGGGTGGTCAGCTCGGCAGACCTGGTGCAGTTGTTCGAAGCCCGCTGGACCTCCCGCCAGTTGGCCTCCCATCGTGCTGCCGGTCGCAAAGTGGATTCCATTATGCAGGCTGCTTTTCGCCGCGCCGCCGAATTTGTCCGCCGAGGACGTCGGTTGACTGAATACGAGCTGCAGCGCTGGATTGTCGAGCAGTTCGAACGCAGCGGCCTGGTCAGCGACGACCCGCCGATTGTGGCCGTAGGGCCGAACAGCGGCAACCCGCACTACGAGCCCCAGCCACAAGGCAGCCGGCCTATCCGCCGTGGCGATTTGCTGTTGCTGGATATCTGGGCGAAGACGCGTGCACCCGACAGCGTCTACTACGACATCACCTGGACTGGCTACCTCGATGCGACGGTCCCGGAACGCTACGCAAAGATTTTCCGCATCGTCCGCGAAGCGCGGGATGCCGCGGTCGCCCTGGTCCAGCAGGGCGTGGCTGCCGGGCGCGCCGTGCGCGGCTTCGAAGTGGACCGCGCCGCGCGCACCGTGATCGAACAGGCTGGCTACGGCCGCTACTTCGTCCACCGCACCGGACACAACATCGGCACCGAAGTCCATGGCGCCGGCGCAAATATGGACAGCCTGGAAACCCACGACACACGCCGCCTGGTTCCGCGGACCTGTTTTTCGGTCGAGCCGGGCATCTACCTGCCGAGTTTCGGCATCCGCAGCGAAGTCAACGTCTATGTGGACGGCCGCCGCGCGCTGCTGACCGGTCCGGCGCAGCAGGAAATTCTGCCCTTGTTGAGCTGAGCCGTGAGCGAACCTGTTTCGCTGCCCGAACCTTCCGCCTGGCGGCTGCCCCCGTTTCTGGTGGCGCTGGCCGGCTGGCTGGTGCCCGGGCTGGGCCACCTGCTGTTGCGGCGGCCTGGACGGGCATGTATCTACTTGCTCTGCGTGGGCAGCATGATTGGGCTGGGCCTAGCCCTGGGCGGTCACATTTTCCGGCTTCCCGCGCGTGGCGTGTTTGAGTGGCTGGGTGTGACCGCAAATGCCGGTACCGGGGCATTCTATTTTCTCTCCGGGATGTGGGGTGGGTGGGTCTCCGACGTCTCCCGCACCGCAGGAGACTACGGCACCAGATTCCTCGCTGCGGCCGGCGTGCTGAATCTTCTGTTTGTTCTGGACGCCCATGAAATTGCCAGTCGCCGCCAGCGGTAACGCACTGACCCTCTCGCACCTGGAAGCCATGGTGCTGTTCGCCCTGGGGGAGAGCTATGCGGTGTACGTACTGGCGGCGTGCGTGTGGGGGCTTGGCTCCGGCATCGCCGGCCCAGCCCCAGCCGCCTACGTTGCCGATATCGCTCCGCCAGAATTGCGCGGGCGCGCCTTCGGCCTCTACCGCTCCGTGGCCGATTCCGGCTACATCGTCGGCCCGATCGTGCTGGGATGGATGGCGGGCGAGACCGGATACACCCTGCCACTGCTACTCACCGGCCTGCTTTTCCTCACCACCGCAACGCTGTTCCTGCGCTTTGCTCCGGAGACAGGGCGGTTGCAAGCACACCCCCTCAGCCGCCCGGTGGCGCGTGGCGCGGGCGAGCACTAGGCAAGGAAGGCGATCCGCCTATCTCACGGCGGGGCTACGATGCGTCTTCGCCGTAGCCGCGCACATCGTGCTGATGCTCATCCATGAGGAGTTGTGAGAGGGCAAAGCCGTCACAGCCGGTGGCAGCCGCCAGATCCCACACCTCTCCGGGAAAGGTGGGCGAGGAGGGGTGGGGGCGTGGGCGCACGGCCAGGCGTAGCAGCGCGGCCTCGTCACAGTGCAACGCACGGGCAAGCTGACGGCGATTGAGCGCGTGGCGCTCCTGATACCGCCGGAGCGTGAAGGCCATGTAGCCGGAATCAGCCTCGAAGTGCTTCGCGGCTATCGCCAACCACTCGGGCACACCGCTTGCCGTCACTGAGCCGTCTGCCATCGCTCGCCCCCACCTGGCGCAGATGTGCCCCACCAATCCGTGCGTGACAGCTTAATCATCCGCGCGCGAAACCTTGCCGCGCATCGGGCACTGCCCTGATTTCTGCACCAACCGGAGCATTGAACCACGGCGTTCGGCCGTGTAGCTTGTGGCAATCTGCCCCGTGAAGCGTGCTCATGCTTACCCTGCCATCCACGCGCATCCTGCTCGGTATTCTCGTCCTCACCACCCTACTCATCACGCAGGAACCGATGGCCCGCGCGCAGAAAAGCCCGCCATTCACCGTTACCTTTGCCCACGGTGGCGATGCCGCTACCCCCGGAGAGGAGG